>CAVWKP010000001.1:0-22446 GCA_963755595.1 uncultured Alphaproteobacteria bacterium
GCAGGCCGATGATAGTGTGAGCCAGGATGACGCCGATGTAAGTGTCGATCAGCCGCATTACGACGAACACCCGGTAAAGACCGAGCGCCGTGACGATGGTCGGCACGACCATCGGGACGATCATGAGGCCGGCGACTGCCTGCGCGAGCCGGCCGCGATTGAGCCAAACGGCACAGGCTGCGAGGAAGGCGAACACCGTGGCAATTGTGGCGCTGGCGGTCCCGATAAAAAGGCTCTGCAGCGCCGCGTTTTGCCACGCTTCGCTGTCGAACAACCGCCGATAGTGCTGCAGCGACAGCGCCGCCCGCGGCAGCGAGAGAACACTCTGGTCAGTGACGGAAACCGGAAAAATCACGAGCAACGGCGCCAGCAGGTAGACCACCACCACGACGGCGGAAAGCTGGGCGGCCCGCGTCATGCGACCCTCACAGCGGGTACTGCTGGCGCAGCGCCGGCAGTCGCGCGCCGGCCAGGAACAGGCATGCCACTGCTGCCAATAGCACCGTCGCCATCATCGCGCCCAGTCCCCAGCGCAAGGTCGTGGTGATCTGCAGCTGCACATACTCCGACACCATTACCGTCTTGCCTCCACCTAACACCGCAGGTGTGATGAAAAAGCCGAGCGCGGTGACAAAGACGAGAGCTGCCGCCGCCGCTACACCCGGCAGCGAGAGCGGCAGCACAACCGCAAGCAGCGCGCGGCGCTCGCTGGCGCCAAGAGAGCGAGCAGCATCGACGATCCGCCGATCGATCGAGCGCAGGACCGAATAGATGGGAAGCGTTGCCAGCGGGATCAAGACATGGACCATGCCGATCACCACGCCGAGATCGTTGCGCAAGAGTCCGACCGGGTGGTCGACGAGACCCAACGCCAGCAAACCCTGGTTGATGAGGCCGTTGCTGCGCAGCAGCGTCACCCAGGCGAATGCCCGGATCAGCACCGACGACCAGAGCGGCACCATAATGCAGATGAGGAGGATACTGCGCCGGGAGGGTTGCGTCCGGGTGAGCGCAAAGGCACAGACATAGCCGAGCATGACGGCGAGCAGGGTGACAATCACCGCGATCTGAAAGGTCTTGGCGAACACCGCGTGGATCGGCGCTGAATTCCAGCAGCAACCGGTAGTTGGCTAGGCCCGGCGCCGGCTCGGTGAAGCTGATTCCCAGCACAGTCACGACCGGCACGATAAACAGCGCAATGACCAGCACCAGGGCAGGCAATGCGAAGACCAGCGTATCGCCGTGCTCGCGCCACCACAAACTCTTACTTCGCGCCTGAGCCATCATTCGCGTCGGACAAGATGGCCGACCTCGACCGGCCATGCGAGTGTCACTCGCACACCCAGCGCCTGCGGCCGCGCCGCGTGCGCGCGCAGTCGCAGTTGCTGACGGCCCGCTGAAGTGTCGATCTCGAGTATTTGGTCAAACCCCTCGAACGAACAGTCGACGATCGTACCGGATAGCCTGTTCTCGCCTTCGTCGTGATCTGTCGCGATTCGCATCGCCTCCGGCCGGATCGATAGCCAGAGCGGACCGACCGACGGAGGTCTCTGCTCCGGCGACGACCTGAAACGATCCACCGTCCGCGCCGCGGCAGACGAGGCGATCCGCAATACGTCGGTCAACGGTAACAGGAATCAGGTTAGTCTTGCCGACGAATTGCGCCGCAAAGAGGGTCCGCGGCCGCTCGTAGATTTCCCGCGGGCTGCCCTGCTGCATGATACGGCCCTCGTTGAGCACGACCACCTGGTCGGACAGGGAAAGTGCCTCCTCCTGGTCATGCGTCACCATAATGAAGGTTGCACCTGTCGAGCGATGGATCCGCCTCAGCTCCGTTCGCAAAGTTTCGCGCAGCGCCCGGTCGAGAGCGCTCAGCGGCTCGTCCAGGAGCACCACTGGAGGATCGAACGAGAGGGCGCGGGCAAGGGCGACACGCTGCTGCTGGCCTCCCGAGAGCTCGGCTGGCTTGCGGTCAGCATAGCCTTCGAGCTCCACGAGCTTCAGCATGCGCGCCACGGCCTGGTCGCAGGCCGCTCGGCTGAGTCTGCGCATCTTCAGCGGAAAGGCGATGTTGCCGGCAATAGTGAGATGCGGAAACAAGCGCGTAGCCTTGGAATACTACCCCAAAATTGCGCCGTTCGGGCGTCATCACCGTGATGTCGCTCCCATCCAGCTTGACCCGACCGCTGGTCGGCGTGGCGAAGCCTGCAAGGCACATCAGAAGCGTGCTCTTGCCCGAGCCCGACGGTCCGAGAATCGTGGTGAACGAGCCCTTGGCAATTGAAAGGTCGACGCCATCGAGGGCAACGACACTGCCGTAGTGCTTGGTCAGCTCCTCGACGACAACGCTCAAGGCAAACCAATTCCCACGCCGCTATACGGTTGCGGCCGGCGGCCCCTGCCGCATGGCGTTGGCAACCTCGGGATAGTTTTGCTTCACGAAGGAGCTGTAGAAATCGACGTACCTGATCGGCGGGTTTTTCGCAGGACGTTCCGTCGAGCAGCAGGTCGGAATGCACTCGATCACCGTATCGGGATCAGGATTGAAGAAGAACGGAATTGAGTCGCGCTCGACACTGGACGAATTGATTACCCGGTGTGGCGTCGACAAAAAAACCTCGTTCGTCCAAAGCCGCAACAGGTCCCCGGTATTGACCAGGAAATGACCCGGAAGCACAGGCGCCACTACCCAGCGCTCATCGGCGGTCCGGATCTCGAGGCCTGGCACTCTGGCTTGGCAGAGGATCGTGAAGAAGGTGCGGTCGGTGTGCGGCGCCAAGCCGAACTGGCTGCCGTCGAAATGCTCTTGATGCTCGTAGTGGTTGAGCTGCATGTTGAGCAGCGGCATGCGGAATGCCGCGTCGAAGAAATCGAGCGGCAAGTCGAGGGATCGCGCGAAGATCGGAAGGATGCGCTTGGCAAGATCCTCCAGCGCGCGGCAATAGGCCATGATGTTGTCACGAAAGCCCGGCAGACCTTGAGGCCACCGGTTCGGTGCACGGAACAGTTTGCCTGCCAGCACATCGGGGTGATCGGGCGGCAGATCATGGCGAAGGCAGAAGGCGGAATAGAGATTGGGCTTCGCCTGCCCGGCGAGCGGGGAATGCCTTGTGACGCTGGTTGCAACTTCAAGATAGCCGATTTTGTTCTTGTCGAGCTTGAGCTCGAGCTTTTCGTCGGTCGGCAAAGCATGGAAACGCCTCGCCTCGGCGAAGGTCTGCTCGATCATTGCCTCGGGCACGCCGTGATTCTTGAGGTAGTAGAAGCCGACCTGGGTTGAGGCCCGGTAGAGCTCGCGGGCAATCGTGTCGAGCGCGCCCGCCTCTCCGGCCAGGAAAGGGCCGAGATCGAGGACGGGGATCTCATTGGGCTCAAGCTTCTCGAGGGCGCCCGTTCGAGTGGTTATCATGATGCAGACCTGTCACCCACCGGGACTATCACGTTAGGACTTCGTCGAAGAAGCGCTTGAGCGTCGGCACACTCTGAGTCGCGTACCATTCGTTGTCGGCCTTCACCATGACGGCGAGATTTTCGGATTCGAGGGGTTAAGGTCCACGAGGTCCGCCGGCATGATGTCATTGGCTGCCGGGTTCACCGGACCGTTGCCAACGAGGCGCAGGAACTCGATTTGCCGGCGCGGATCCTGCGTCGAAGCGATCAGATCGAACGCGTTCTTCCGTGCGGGCGCACCCTTTAGCACCGCCCAGCCAGAGACGAAGGCCGACGCCTGGTTATAGGTGTAATCGATGCGGCCGGCGGTTTCGCGCTTGAGCGGGATGGCCCGGCTGGAGGCCAGGCATCCCATCGTCACCTCACCTTCCCTCAGGAGCTGGGCGCTCTCGGCATGAGTATTCCAGAAGATTATATGCGGCTTCAATTCGCGCAGCTTTTTGAAGGCGCGGTCGACGTCGATCGGATACATGCGATCGGCCGGCACGCCATCGGCTTGCAGTGCTGCTTCGAGCACGCCGTCAATATACTTGCGGAACGTGCGCTTGCCCGGGAACTCCTTCACGTTCCAGAAGTCCGCCCAGCTCTTTGGAATTCGGCCGCCGAATGCTTTGGTGTCGTACACCATGACATTGGCATAGGTGTAGGACCCGAGACCCCACTTTCCGGCATACCCCGGCAGCACCTTCTTGGCGTCGACAATGGAGTAGTCCATCTCCTCGAGCATGCCGAGCGGCCCGAGCTCAAGTGAGCCGTGAAAATTGCGCTCCGCGATGTCCCAGGAGATGCGGCCGCTTTCGACGATCGCCTTGACTTTGCCCGATGTGGGCCCAGATCCGTCAACGCGCACCTTAATGCCGCGGTGCTCTTTCATGAAAGGCTCGAACCACGCCTGGTTCATCGCGCGCGTGGCTTCTCCGCCGAAATTCGCGACCACTACCTCCGCCTCGCTCTGCGCCAGCGCCGGTGGTGGCACGGCCGCCGCGAACCCGAGGAAAGTGAGGCCCGTGATGAGCTCGCGACGCGAGATTCCGCCGGTAACATAACGCGCCTTCAGTTGCAGCGCGCAATCGTAACGGACGTTATCGTGCCCCATGATCCACACCCTTACTGACGAGAAGAGCAGCGACGGTGCGAGACTAGCCCCTCACCAACGGGCATGCAATCCGGCGCGGCGTACCGCCGCTCACCGCAATTGTGCATCAGCTTGCTTATCGGGGTGCTGCGCCGCGCTGACTCTGGAATATCGGCTCGGGCAGGCCGGCTACGCCAACATCCACGGCGAACACCCCGCCGGCATGCGGTTGGCTTTTCAGCGCCTCCGAACTCAGCGAGCCGCGTGCCGAAGTGAAAACCAGAGTGGAGAGATCGTCGCCGGCGAAGGCGCACATGGTAGGGCTCTGCACTGGAGTACGCAGCACGAATAGCTCGCGCCCATCGGGCGCGTGGCGAACGATGCGCCAGCCGTCGTAGCGCGCGCTCCAGTAGCAGCCCTCAGCGTCGACGGCTGCACCGTCAGGCCGACCTTCGCCTTCTCGCGCAACGCAGAAGACGCGTTTGTTGGCGACGGCGCCGGTCTCGAGGTCGTGGTCGTAGGCCCAGACCGTGCGCTGTCGTGAATCAGAATGGTACAGGGTCCGCCCATCGGGGCTCCAGGCCAGCCCGTTGGAGCAGATGAGGCCGGAGGCGACCGTTTGCGTGTTTCCCTTGGTGTCTACGCAGTAGAGATGGGCGCCGTTTCGATCGAGGGTCTCGACCATCGAACCAACCCAGAATTGGTACCCGCTAGGCGCGCAGCGACCGTCATTCAGACGGCTGTCCATGTCGATCGAGAAGTGGCCCAGCGGCGTGCATCGACCGCTCGACCTTTCGACAAGCGCCAGCCCGCCCTTGAGGCCGGCGACAAAGTGGTCGTCTTCTGCGAGGCCAATGCAGCCCACCAGTTCGGGCGTCCTGATCTCCGACAGGGCGCCGCTCGCCCAGTCCATCGACAGGATGCGGCTTCCGTAGATGTCGACAAAATGCAAGCAGCTTCGTACCTGATCCCAGAGCGGACACTCGGTGACCTGTACTGGGCACGAGGCGATCAGCCGGATCTCTTGCCTCAGCAGAGGCCGCTCTCCCGCAAGCGCGCGATGCAGGCGTCGCGGCGTTGTCGATGCGGTGTGCTCCAGGTTTCTAGGGTAATCGCGGTCACAGTATCGCCGACTAGAGCGAGCACGGCGCAATCGTCGTTGGTCCTCTGCGGCAGCCGCAGCACCGTGTCGTGCGCGTAGGTCGGCAGCACGCCGTCCTGGAGCGCCAGCGGCTTAAGGACCTTGCCCTCCTTCACCAGCTCTGCGCCGCGCTGGACGTTCCGACGCAGAAGCGCGATGCCCATGTCCGTCGTCCCCAGGTTCTTTAGCGCGTGGATCGCCATCGGTCGCTGCGGACCTGCGCATCCCAGTCGCCCGGCTCCCGCTGACGGTCCTCGTATGGTCGGTGAGGCGTCTGCCCGAAGAAGTCGACCGTCTCCAGGCCGATCTCGTCGGGGCGGATGCGGCGATGCGGGTCGACGATCGGATTGCAGTGGCGCCAGCCGACCGTCATACAGTGCGTGTCGTCGATCGGCGTGATCCAACGTGTGATCGCCGGAGGCACGAACAGTTTCTCCCCCGATCCGTCCTCCCAAGGGGGGCCGAACTGGGCGATGTTGGGCGTAAGGTCGTCGTTTACCCGAACCCAGACAGAAGTCTCCGATCCGGCGCACCGCGGTTGAGATCACACCGAGCTCGGTCTGGTGATAGCGCACCAACGGCAGCGCGCCGAACGACTGCGAGAACTGCACCCCGCTGATGCGCGTGTGCAGGAAGACGCTGTGGATCGGATCCATACTGTTCTCGTGCGCCTGCAGCCAGTTGCAGTCGAAGTTCAGCACGTAGGGATAAAGATCGTTGCCGGGAACCACCGTGGCATCGGTCAAGAAGAAGGGCGGTACCAACTCCGGCGGCCCGAAATAGCCGAAGATCAGCCCGCCATGCTCGCGCACAGGGTAGGCGCCGTGGCAGATGCGATCCTTGATGGTGCTGCCAGCGGGCTCGCCCGGCGTGTCGAGAATCGTGCCATCGATGTCGTAGCGCCAGCCATGGTAGCAGCAGCTGAGGCCCCGCTCGGTCACGAGGCCAAACTCGAGAGACGTGCCGCGATGGCTGCAGTGCAGATGGAGGCAGCCCAGGCGCCCACTGAGGTCGCGGAACACGACCAGGTCTTCTCCAAGAACCCGTACGCGCTTGGGCAAGCCCTGGACCTGGCTGCTCAGGGCGACCGGATGCCAGAAGCGCCGCATGTATTCGCCGCCAGTGGTGCCGCGGGCGACCCGGCGCAAATCGGCATTTTCTGCCCGGTCGGTCGCCTTGTGATAGCCAGTAAAGCCGCCGGACCCTGTTTTCGTGCTGTTCGTCATGACAATTCCTGGTCCCCGGCCGCCATCTAGCGATGCTTATATTCTACTGGAGGCAGCGGTTCGCTTCCATCTCAGGGTGCAAGTGTCGGCTTTCGGGGCGCCTCCCACGACCCTTCAACAATCTAGCCTGAAGCTTTACGAGGATTAGTAGTCAGCTAGGAGGTAGCCATAGACCGGACCACCCACATCGCCGCCATCGATCATGCGCGACTGGAACTGAAATCGCGCAGCGATGAGGCGCTGGGTTCTGATGTCGAATTTCGCCTTTGGTGCCAACTGAATCTTCGATAACTAACTGATGATGAAAGACCCATTGCCTAATGAGTTGGTGATTTCAGGCTCGCCTGGACATCCAGCGCGGCAACGCGCGGCGATAATCGCACGGAAGTACCCGACCGCGCGGTTCGAAGTCAAAGTCGCTTTTGAGCTCAGTTGCAGGTCCAGAAGAACTTGCTGAAGTTGTAGCCGAAGCTCTGGATCGGCAGCCACTTGTAGCCGTCGAGGCATTTGTGCATCGCCTGGCGTTCGTTGGACGCCAGCAGATAGACGTCCGACTGGTCGGCGACCAGCTTCTTCTGCAGGCTCCTTGTAGATGGCGTTTTGCCTTGGCCATGTCGGTTTCCTGCCGCGCCTGGTCGATCAAGGCGTCGATCTCCGGGTTCTGGATCCAGTCCAGTCGACGACCAGGTGCCGGCGCCCTTGGAATGGTACTGGACGTAGAAGATGCTGTCCGGCGACGGGATAGGTGAGGCCGTTGAAGATCTGCGTCACTCGCCGGCGAGGTCTCGGGTTTGCTGGCGAGCTCGGTGATGCGGTTCCACGGCTCGGGCTGCAGCTTGACGTCGAAGCCGATCTCGTCGAGCGACGCCTTCAGCATGGAGGGCGAGTTCTTCCTCGAACTGCAGCGTCTTGATGTAGGTGTGAACCAGCGGGATCTTGCCGCCCGCCGCGTACTTCGACTGCTTGAGCTCGGCCTTGGCCTTCTCGAGGTTGAACTCGGGCGCGGGCAGGTCGCTCGCATAGGCATCGCCGAGAGCCGACGGCAACGGCCCGCGCAGCTCGATACCGGGATAGAGAACGTCGCGCACCGTCTTGTAGTCGACCGCATAGGCGATCGCCTTGCGCACATGGATGTCGTCGGTCGGCGCCGCCTTGTGGTTGAGCTTCAGGTAGAAGCCGGTGGCCGTCGGATTGCCGACGATACGGTAGTCCTTCATCTTGGAGATCGCCGTCGAAGGTCTCGCTGGCCTGCGCGCGGCGCCGACATGCCGAGTTCGCCGCGCTGGGCCATCGCCTTCACCGTCGCCTCGTCCTTGGTGACGATGAAGCGCACCTGGTCGATCGGATGGTGCGGGAAAGGCGCCGTGGTACTTCGTCGTTGCGCTCGATCACCAGCTCGCCGCCGCGATCGTACGAGCCCAGCGTGTAGGGACCCGAACCGGCGGCGGCATTGGCCAGATAGTCTTCGGCCCACTTGTCGCTGTCCTTCGCCTTGGCCTGCACCGCTTCGCTGTTGACGACCAGGATGAGCGGCGTGGTCACCAGGAACGGCGCGTAGACCCGGTTGAGCACGATCTCCACCGTGTAAGTCGTCGAGCGCCTTGACGTTCTCGGGCGAGATCAGGCCGGAGAAGAGGAAGGCCGGCCCCTTGTTGATCGCGATCAGCCGCTGCAGCGAATAGACGACATCCCTGGCGCGGACCGGCTTGCCGTCGGTGAAGAGCGCATCCTTGGCCAGATGAAACGTGTAGGTCTTCGAGTTCGGCGGAGATCTCCCACTTCTCGGCAAGCAGCGGCAGGACTTTCCCCTGGGGGTCGACCGCGGTCATTCCTTCGTAGAGATTCACCGCCGCCATGTACTCGGTGTAATCCTTGATCTTGGCGGGATCGATCGTGCCGAAGATCTGCGTGGCGGTGACGATGATGCTCGTCTTGGCCCAGGCGGCAGGGGTCGGCAGAGCGGAGCGGCGAGGGCGACTGCCGCCGCCATCGCAAGGCTGCCGAACCGGATTAAAGCGCGCATCGTGCTCTCCTGTGTCTGCGGATTAGGATCATTGTATCGTCGAGGCCAGCACGGCGCGACGGTCTTCGAGGGTGACCCGGGGCTTGGCGCGCTCTTCCTCGTCGGTGAGGACGGGAATGGAGGCGATCAGCGCGCGCGTATAGGGGTGCTGCGGGCTGTCGAAGACCGCGTCGGTCGTGCCCTGCTCGCAGATTTCGCCGCGGAACATGACGGCGATGCGATTGCAGAAATTCCGCATCAGGCTGAGGTCGTGCGAAATGAAGAGATAGGTGAGGCCAAGCCGGTCGCGCAGCCCGACCAGCAGATCGATGACCGTCTTCTGCACCGAGACGTCGAGCGAGGAGGTCGGCTCGTCGAGCACGATGATCTCGGGGTCGACCGCGAGCGCGCGGGCGATCGCCACCCTTTGCTTCTGGCCGCCCGAGAGCTGGTGCGGGTATCGGCCGGCATAAGTCGCCGGCAGCTCGACCAGCTCGAGCAGCTCGCGGATACGGGCGGCGCGCTTGTCCTTGGCAATGGCGCCCGCGAAGGCGAGCGGCACCGCCAGCGTATCGGCGACCGTGCGTCGCGGGTTCAGCGACGAGGCCGGGTTCTGGTAGACGATCTGGATGCGGCGCCGGAACGCCGGGTCCCGGCGCCAGTCCGCGATCGATCGTCCCGTCGATCTCGATCGTGCCCGAGCTCGGCGGCACCAGCCCCACGATCAAGCGGGCGATGGTGGATCTTGCCGGAGCCGGATTCGCCTGCGATGCCGAAGACGTCGCCCTTGCAGATCGAAAGGCTCGCATTGCGCACGGCGGTGACAGGCGGCCGCGCCGGTTCGAGCAGGCGGCGCGGCGCGGCGTAGAGCTTGGCGACCTCGATGGCGGTGATAACGGGCGTCGTGCTGTGCGCCTGGCGGTGCTGCACCTTCGGTCCATAGAGGGGAGGGATAGCCTCGAGCAGGCGCTGCGTATAGGCCGAGCGCGGCGCGTCGAAGATCTCGCGTACCGGGCCGTGCTCGACGATGGTGCCGGCCTGCATGACATAGACATAGTCGGAGGTCTGGCGCACCACGGCAAGGTTGTGCGTCACCATCAGCAGGGTGAGCCGCTCCTCGCTGACGAGGTGGTTGAGAAGCCGCAATATCTCATCCTGCGTCGTGACATCGAGCGCCGTTCCGGGCTCGTCGGCGATCAGCAGCTTCGGCCGATGCATCAGCGCCATGGCGATCAGGACGCGCTGGCGCATGCCGCCCGAGAGCTGGAAGGGATAGGAGCGCAGCACGCGGTCCGGTTCCTTGAGCTGCACCTGGCGCAAGCGTCGCCTCGATGCGTTCGCGCCGGCGTGCCGGGCCGCTCGCCACGCCGAGGCGCCGGTCGGCGAATTTCAGCACGTCGTCGAGATGCTGGCCGATCGTGAAGACGGGATTGAACGAGGTCAGCGGATCCTGGTGCACGATCGAGATGTCGGTGCCCTTGAGGCGCTCGCGCTCGCGCCGGTCGAGCGTCCAGCAGTTCCCGCCCGTCGAAGCGGATGTTGCCGCCCAGAATGCGTCCGGCCGGATGAGGCAGGGTGCCGATCACCGCCTTCATGGTGACCGACTTGCCCGATCCGGATTCGCCGATGACGGCGGCGCGCTGGCCCGCCTCGACGCGCAGGTGGATGTCGTTCAGCACCTGCGTCGTGATGGCCATAGCTCGCAAAGCCGATGCTGGAGGTCCCTCGATCTCGAGGAGGGGGCCGGGCGTGACCATCAGATCTCGACATCCAGCATGTCGCGCAGCCCGTCGCCCAGCAGGTTGAAATCCCAGGATGGCGTAGAGCACGGCGAGGCCGGGCATCACCGCCTCCCACCACATCTCCGGCAGGAACTGCGCGCCGGCCGCGACCATCGTGCCGAGATCGGGCGTCGGCGGCTGGACGCCGAGGCCGAGGAAGCTGAGCGACGCGCCGAACAGGATGACGAAGCCCGCATCGAGCGTCGTCTTGACCGAGATCGCCGCCGCGCAGTTGGGCAGGATCTCGCGGAACAGGATGTGAAGATGCGAGGCGCCGGCGACGCGCGCGGCCTCGACGAAATCCTCGGCGACGACGCTCTTCACCACCCGATAGACGAGGCGGCAATGCCAGGTCCACCACAGCACGGTGATGGCGATCATCGAGTGGATCAGGTCGGGCGTGAGCACGGCCGTGATGGCGAGCGCCATGACCAGCGGCGGCACGGCGAGCATGACGTTCGTCAGCCACATGATCGCGGTCTCGACGATCCCCGCCGAAATAGCCTGCGAGCAGTCCGAACAGGACGCCGAGCGGCACCGCGACGCCCAGGACGCCGACGACCAGCAGCAGCGAGACGCGATAGCCGAACAGGACGCGCGAGAGGATATCGCGGCCGACATTGTCGGTGCCCATGAGGTGCGCGAGGCTGGGCGCAAGTGTCGGTGACGGAAATCGACGAAGGAGCCGGCATGATTGGGGTAGGGCGCGATGTAGGGCGCAAGGAGCCGCGGCCAGCACGACCGAGATGACGATCACGATGCCGATGACGGCCGCAGGATTGCCGAGGAAGCGGCGCCGCGCGCGCGCGAAGTTGGACAGTTCGCCGACCGGCAGGATCGTGTCGGTCCCGGCGCTCACCGGCTCAGCTCCGCCCGATCCGCAGGCGCGGATCGATCAGGCCGACCAGCAGATCGACAGATCAGGTTGGCGACGACGAAGAACAGCCCCGAGATCAGCACCACGGCCATGACGGCGTTGAAGTCCTTGCTCAGGATGGCGCGCACGCCGTAGCTCGCGATGCCGGGCCAGGCGAACACCATTTCGACGATGAAGGCATTGCCGATCAGCGAAGCGAATTCCAGTCCGAGGATCGTGAGCGGCGCGATGCCGGCCAGGCGAAGCATGTATTTCAGCGTGATCACGTAGTCCGGCAGCGCCGAAGGAGCGCAGCGTCTCGACATGATCGCGCCGCGCGATGTCGAGCATGCTCGAACGCGTGATCCGCATGATCTGGCCGATGCCGGCGGCCGACAGGGCGAGCGCCGGCAGGAAGATGTGCGACAGCGCGTCGCCGAACGCGTCGAGCCTGCCTTTCAGCAGCGGAGTCGACGAGCGCCAGGCGGGTAATGTCGGGCACGAAGCCGATGTCGTTGCTCAGCCGGCCGGTGAGCGGAAAGAATTGAAAGTGACTGGCGAAGCAGCTGCAGCAGGATGGCGAAGACGAAGCCCGGCGTCACGACGCCGAGCAGCGACACCAGGCGGCTGGCATTGTCGATCCAGCTATTGTGCCGCCGCGCCGCCAGCACGCCGAGCGGCACGGCGAGCACGGCGATCAGGAAAAGCGTGAAAAGACCAGTTCCAGCGTCGCCGGAAGCGCCTGGGCGATGTCGGCCGAAACCGCCCGGCTGGTCAGCAGGGATTTGCCGAAGATTGCCTTGCAGCGACTGCCGCCGAGATAGTCGACGTACTGCGACGACCGCGGGCTTGCTGAAGCCCATCTCCTCGCGCAGCTGCGCCACCTGCTCGTTGGTGGCAAGCGGTCCCAGCGCCATGCGCGCCGGATCGCCCGGCACGATCCGCCCGACCGTGAAGATGACGACCGACAGCCCCAGCAGGACGAAGGCAAATCCGATCGCGCGACGGACCAAGTACGAAGCGACCATGCCGATCCTTATCGCATCATCTGGTTGCGGTTCGCCACAAGGATTGCTGCGGACTCCCCCGAGCCTGCGTCGTGCCTCCCGCTGCATGCCCGTTCAACGGCGAGCCTGCGCATATCAGGTGTGCGTTGCCCCCGAGCTGATGTTTGCGGAATATCTCCCGTTGTTGCCCGGCTCTTGAAATCGCCTGGGCCTCATGGGCAAAGGTGACGCATGGCCGCCGTACCGCTTCGCATAACCATCGAACATTTGGAATCCTTCGCCATTGGCGCCTGGATCATGGGAACGGGAGGCGGCGGCGAACCCTATTTCAGCCTGCTCGAGGCACGCCAGCATTGGGCGGAGGGAAAGTCCGTCGAGTTGATCGATCCGATGTCGCTGGACGACGATGACCTGATCGCGTGCGTCGGTCAGATGGGTGCGCCGATCGCCATGCAGGAGAAAATGTGCGACGGGCCGGTGATCGCGGCGACCATTCCGATGATGGAGAAGCACATCGGCCGCAAGTTCAAGGCCATAATGTTGTGGGAGGTTGGCGGCAACAACGGCTTTCAAGCCTTCCTAGCCGGCGCCATCCTCGGACTGCCGGTCGTCGATTGCGACGCCATGGGGCGCGCCTTCCCGCAGGCTGACATGACGACCTTCGCGATCTCGGATTTTCCGGCCGCACCCTGGACTATGATCGACATCCGCAGGAACAGCGTGATCTTCACCGAAGCGGTCGACTGGAGCTGGATGGAGCGCATGACGCGCAAGGTCTGCACGGTATTCGGCTCGGTCAGCGGCGACCTGCAAGGCGCCTCGCATCGGCCGCGAGGTGAAGACGGGCGCCTGCCTGCATACCGTGACCAAGGCACTCCGGATCGGCCGCGCTGTGCAAGCGGCGCGCAAGGCGCATGCCGATCCAATCGCGGCAGTGCTCGACTCCGAGAGGGCAAGCTGCTGTTTCGTGGAAAGGTGAAGGACGTCATGCGGCGGGCGACGGAAGGCTGGCTGCGCGGCACAGTGAATATCGAGGGACTCGACGAAAACCGCGGCGAGACCTTCCGCCTCGATTTCCAGAACGAATGGTCCGTGGGCTGGCAGAACGATGAAGTGACGGTCACGGTACCCGACCTGATCTGCGTGATGGATACCGTGTCGGGAGAGGCGATCGGCACCGAAACCATCCGATATGGCCAGCGAGTCGATCGTGTGCCTTGCCGGCGCCGGCCATTCTGATGTCCTCCAAGGGCCTGAAACACGTAGGCCCGCGCGCCTTCGGCTACGACATCGACTTCAAATCGATCTTTCCTGAGGAACTTCGATGATCCGCGTCGGTATCGATGTCGGCGGCACCAATACCGACGCCGTCCTCGTGGAGGGCGGTATGGTGCGTCATGCCGTCAAGGCCATGACGACGCGAGATGTTGAAGTGGGCATCGTGGCAGTCATGAAGCAACTCGTGGCCGAGAGCCGAGTGGATACCGGCCGCATCGAGGCCGTCATGATCGGCACCACTCACTTTACCAACGCCGTGGTCCAGCGCCGGGGTGTGAGCCGCATCGCCGCTGTGCGCATCGGTCTGCCGGCGGCCGCCACGCTTCAGCCTTTTGTCGATTGGCCGGGCGACCTCAGGCAGATCGTGCAGGGGCCGACTTTCATGATCCATGGCGGCCACGAGGTCGACGGGATGCCCTTGGCACCTTTCGACGAAAAGGCCATGGAAGAAGCGGCCCGCAAGATCGCCGATTCCGGAGTGGATGCTGTCGGCGTGAGCGCCGTGTTCTCGCCCCTCAATTTTACAGCGGAGCAGAAAGCGGCCGAGATGCTGCACAAGTTCGCGCCAAGCGTCTCGATAACGATGTCCCATCAGCTGGGGCGCATCGGACTGCTGGCACGGGAGAATGTCACCCTGCTTAATGCTTGCCTAGTTGCGCTTGCGCGCAGGACGACCCACGGGTTTGTGCGAGCCCTTCATGAGCTCGGCATCAAGGCACCTCTCTACATCACGCAGAATGACGGGACTGTAAGTCTCGCCGAGCAGGCCGCGCGCTTCCCGGTCCATTGTTTTGCTTCGGGGCCGACTAACTCGCTGCGAGGAGCGGCGTATCTTTCCGGGCTAAAGGAAGCGATGGTAGTCGATGTCGGTGGCACGACTTCGGATGTCGGCTCTCTGCAGCATGGATTTCCGCGCGAGGCCAACAACAACGTCGAGGTTGGAGGGGTTCGCACCGCGTTTCGCATGCCCGACCTGCTGTCGATCGGACTGGGCGGCGGCACTCTCGTCGATCCCCGTAATCCGGAGCGCATTGGCCCGCAGAGCGTGGGCTATCAGCTCAATGAGCGGGCGCTCGTTTTCGGCGGGTCGGAGACGACGCTAACGGATATTTCCGTCGCGGCAGGGCTGCTCGAGCTCGGGGACCGCAGGCGCGTCGCCAATCTCAGCAAGACTTTTGTCGACGCAGTTCTAGTCCGATGCTGCGGCATGCTTGAGGAGTCGGTTGACCGCATGAAGACGGATGCTCAGGACTTGCCTCTGATCGCGGTCGGAGGAGGCTGCTTCTTGGTGCCGGATAAGATGCCCGGGATCTCCAAGGTGGTTCACGTGCCGCATCAAGGTGTGGCTAACGCCGTTGGCGCGGCGATTGCCCAAGTATCAGGTGAGGTCGATCAGGTCTTCCAGAATCTCAGCCGCGACCAGGCACTCCAACGGGCACGGCGGTTGGCAAGCGAGCGTGCCGTTCTGTCAGGCGCGTCCGTGGGCTCGGTCAACGTGGTCGAGGAAGAGGATATTCCATTGTCATACCTACCTGGCAATAGCCTGCGGGTGCGCGTACGAGTTGTCGGCGACATTTGCAGCTAATCCGATCATCGTACTGTACCTACCGTTGGTTACATCAATGGCAATGCCGAATGCGGGCGCGACACCGCGCCCGTCCGGTCGGCTTAGTCACATCACCCGGTCGGCCGGCACTCATGTGACTAGTGATGATTCGACATGAGTTGGCATTTGCGCGCGTTCTAGGGGAAGTCAAGGCTAGTGCTTGCCCTCACGCGATTTTGCTGGATAGCCCTGCCCATCCGGTCGCAAATTTCACTTAGCAGGCTCAGTCAAAGACCTCGAATGCGCCGATAACGGCGTTAACGTGACAACGCCACGTTATTGGACTTTGACCCCCTAAACGCCGAGATAGCGCTCCCACAAGCCGCGGTCGGCGGTGAGCTCGGCCGAGACGCCGGCCCAGGCGACCCGTCCGCGCTCCAGGATGGTGTGGCGCTCGGCCAGCTTCACCAGCCGGTCGACATACTTGTCGATCGCCAGAATGGCGAGACCGGTGCGGCGCAGCTCGGCGAGCACGCGCCAGATCTCTTCGCGCAGCAGCGGCGCCAGGCCTTCCGTCGCCTCGTCGAGGATGAGGAGCGACGGGGTTGGTCATCAGCGCGCGGCCGATGGCCAGCATCTGCTGCTCGCCGCCCGAGAGCTGCGAGCCCATGTTGTCGGCGCGCTCGGCAAGCTCGGAAACAGGGCGTAGACGCGCTCGAGTGTCCACGGCGTGGTGGCGCCGCGACGGTCGGCGGCGAAGGCGATCAGGTTCTCGCGCACGCTCAGATTGGGGAAGATCCGCCGGCCTTCGGGGACGAGCGCGATGCCGGCACGGCCGACGCGGTCCGCCGTCCACCCGTCGATGCGCCGGCCCTCGAAGAGGATCATGCCGGAGGTCGCCTTCAACAGCCCGACGATGCAGCGCACAGTCGTGGTCTTGCCCATGCCGTTGCGGCCGAGCAGCGTCACAGCCTCGCCCGGCTTGATCGCGAGGTCGACGCCAAATAGGACGGGGAGGGTGCCGTAGCCGGCCTCGACGCCGACGACTTCGAGCAACGGGGTCATGCGGCTCCCTCGCTCGCCCAGATAGGCCCGGCGCACCTCCGGATGGCGACGAATCTCATCGGGCGCGCCGCTGGCGATGACGCGCCCATAGACGAGGGTCGAGATCCGGTCGGCCAGGCGGAACACGGCCTCCATGTCGTGCTC
Source organism: uncultured Alphaproteobacteria bacterium (assembly GCA_963755595.1). Lineage (GTDB taxonomy): Bacteria > Pseudomonadota > Alphaproteobacteria > Reyranellales > Reyranellaceae > Reyranella. The sequence continues at coordinate 16,572 of CAVWKP010000001.1, forward strand.
GACCAGCAGAATGGTCCGCCGGCGTTTGAGCGTTTCGAGCAGGCTACAGGATGCGCGCCGCTTCCTCGGGTCCCATGCCCCGCCATCGGCTCGTCGAGCAGCAGGATCCGCGCGCCGGTCGCCAGCGCAAGGCCGAGCTCGAGCTGCCGGCGCTCGCCATGCGCCAGCGCGCCGGCGAGCTGATCGGCGCGGGCGCCGAGCCCAACGGCGTCGAGCTCGGCAAGGTGGGATCCCGGCGCGATCTCGGTCATCCGGGCGGCCGGCTCCTTGGAGCGCGAGCGCCAGGTTCTCCAGCACCGTGAAGTTCGGAAACAGGCTGGTGATCTGGTAGGAGCGCGCCAGCCCGAGCCGGACGCGCCGGTGCATGGCCAGCCCGGTGATGTCACGGCCGTCGAGCACGATCGTGCCGGCACTGGGGTTAAGCGCACCTGACAAGAGATGGATCAGCGTCGTCTTGCCGGCGCCGTTCGGGCCGATAACCGCGTGCAGCTCGCCCTCGGCGAGGTCCAGGCTGACGTCGTCGACCGCCAGCACGCCGCCGAAGCGCTTCTGCAAGCCGGTGACGCGCAAGGCCGGTGCGGTCATGTGTTGGCGCGCCCTCCCTTGGCGTGCCAGCGCCGTGCAATGCCGGAAAGGCCCTCTGGCGCGAACAGCACCACGGCGAGCAGCACCACGCCGATGCCGAGCGGCCAATGGATCGTGTGCTCGGCGATCAACTCTTCGGCGATCAGCAGCACGGCGGCGCCCAGGGCACCGCCGAGCAGCCGGCCGGCGCCGCCCAGGATCACCATGATCATCAGCAGTCCCGACTCGGTCCAATGCAGCAGGTTGGGCCCGACCAGCCCGTTGAGACTGGCGAGAAGCCCGCCGCCCATGCCGGCCGCCGCGCCGGCGATGACGAAGACGAGCAGCTTGAGGCGATAGGTGGCGAAGCCGATCGCCTCCATGCGCGTCTCGTTGTCGCGAATGCCCTGCAGCGCCCGGCCGAGCGGCGCGTTGAGCAATCCGCGCGCCAGCGCCAGCGCCCCGAGCAGAATCGCCAGCGCCACGTAGTAGAACGCAGCGTCGCCCTCGAGATCTAGAAAACCGAGTGACGGCCGGGCGCTCAGCGTAAGGCCGTCGTCGCTGCCGAGCGCGCGCAGCGACAGCACGAGGTAATAGGCCATCTGGGCAAAGGCGAGCGTGATCATGATGAAGGTGACGCCGCGCGTGCGCAGGCTGACCGCGCCGATCAGGAACGCGAGGAGCGCGCCGGCGAGCAGCGACGCCGGCCACAGCAGCCAGGCCGAGACGATCCCCGCCGGCATCAGCAGCGCGACCGTGTAGGCGCCGGCGCCGACGAAGGCGGCGTGGCCGAAGCTCACCATGCCGCCATAGCCGATCAGCAGATTGAGGCTGGTGGCGATCAGGGCGTAGATCAGCACGCGCGTTGCGAACACCACGTAGAACGGCTGGCCGATCGGAGCGCGACGAGCGGCAGCAGCGCCAGCGCCGCGACAATGCTGAGCGTCGGCCAGGGTCGGAGCGGGATGTGCAGCGTGTCCCGCATCAGCCGTGCGCCGGGAACAGGCCGGAGGGCCGGAAAAAGAGCACCGCCGCCATCAGCACATAGATCAGCACCGAGGCCACGGCCGGGCCCGCCTCGGCCGCGATCACCGAGGGAAACATCGCGCGGAACAGGAACGGCAGGAAGGCGCGGCCGGTGGTGTCGACCAGTCCCACCAGCAGCGACCCAATGAGCGCGCCGCGGATCGAGCCGATGCCGCCAATGCTGATGACGACGAAGGCAAGGATGAGGATGCTCTCGCCCATGCCGACCTGCACGGCGAGCAAGGGCCCGAGCAGCGCGCCCGCCACCGCGCACAGCGCCGCCCCGATCGCGAAGACGAGCGTGAACAACGTGCGCGTGTCGACGCCCATGACCTCCGCCATCTCGCGGTCCGAAGCACCAGCGCGCACCCACATGCCGGCGCGCGTGCGCGTCACCAGCAGGTAGAGGAAGAGGGCCATCGCCAGACCGACGCCAATCACCACCAGGCGGTAGGCGGGATAGCGAAAGCCGCAGAAGCTCCACCGGGCCCGACAGCGCCGACGGCGTGTTGAGCAGGATCGGCTGGCTGCCCCATATCATGCGCACGATCTCGTTGGCGATCAGGATCAGGGCGAAGGTCGCCAGCACCTGCGACAGGTGCGAGCGCCGATAGAGCCGGCGCAGCAGCGTCATTTCGAGCGCCACGCCGACCAGCGCCGTGCCGGCGATCGCGCCCGCGATCCCGAGAAGGAACGAGCCCGACGCCTCGATCACCGCCGCGGCGATGTAGGCGCCGATCATGTAGAGCGAGCCATGCGCCAGGTTGATCATGTCCATGATGCCGAAGACGAGTGTCAGCCCGGCGGCCAGCAGGAACAGCATCAAGCCGAGCTGCAGCCCGTTCAGCAGCTGCTCGGCGATCAGGGAGAGAGACATGGCGCAAGTCAGACCCATCATTGCTGGCAGCGCGCTAGAGCGCGCCTCCTCCCCAAGCGAAGTTTGGGCGGTGCCGCCGTCTTATGGCAGCGAAGGACCTCATGACTTTGCACACGATGCATAACCCTTCTGTCGCTTCGCCGGAGACCTCCCGTTCGCTGCGCGAGGAGAAGATTGCGCGCCCAGCGATGAAATGTTCCACCTATCGGGATGGACACTAGTTCATCTTGCACTTGGCGGCGTGGACGTCCTGGAAGTCGCTGAACACCTTGCCGACCGTCTTGTTGGTGATGCGACCACTGGCATCCCGGTAGACCTCGCGCAGGTAGTAATCCTGGATCGGGAAGTTGTTCTTGTTGAAGCGGAACTTGCCGCGCGTGGCGTCGAACTTCGCCTCGCGAGCGCCTTGCGCAGCGCCTCCTTGTCCTCGACCTTGCCGCCGATCTGCTTCACCGCGGCGTCGACCAGCAGCGCCACGTCGTAGGCCTGCGAGGCGTACATGGTCGGCAGGCGGCCGTACTCCTTCTGGAACTCCTGGACGAACTTCTTGTTGGCCGCGTTGTCGAGGTCGGCGGCCCACTGCGAGGTGTTGAGGATGCCGATCATCGGCTCGCCGACTGCCTTGATCGTGTCCTCGTCGGCCGAGAAGCCGGGCGTGTAGAGCTTGGCGTCCTTGTCGGCGCCGGCGGCGACGTACTGCTTGACGAAGTTGATGCCCATGCCGCCCGGCAGGAAGAAGAAGACGGCGTCGGGCTTGGCGGCGCGGATGTTGGCGATCTCCGCCGCGTAGTCGAGCTGGCCGAGCTTGACGTAGACTTCGTCGGCGATCTTGCCCTTGTAGAATCGCTTGAAGCCGTTGAGCGTCTCGCGCCCGCCCGGATAGTTGGGCGCGATCAGGTAGACAGCCTTCAGCCCGCGCTGGTTCATCACCTCGCCCATGGCGCCGGGGATGTCTTCGTTCTGCCAGGCCACGGCGAAGAAGTTCGGGTTGCACTTCTCGCCCGCGTAGTCTTCGGGGCCGGTGTTGGTGCTGAGATAGATCGTGCCGGAGTTGAGGATCGCTGGCATGACCGGCAGCAGCACGTTGGAGAACACCATGCCGGTGATGAGGTCGACATGGTCGCGCTTGGTGAAGCGCTCGACCGCCTCGCGGGCGATCTCCGGCTTCTGCTGGTCGTCGACCACGCTCAGCTCGGCGGGAAGGCCGCCGAGCTTGCCGCCGTTGAGCTTCACCGCCAGCAGGAAGGCGTCGCGCATGTCGACGCCGAGCGCCCCGCCGGGCCCCGACAATGTGCTGAGAAACCCGACTTTGACCTTGTCGGCCGCGTGGGCCGGCAGAGCCGCCACCGCCCCCAGCAGCAGCGCCGATATCAGTCTCCTCATGACGGCCTCCCCTCGATTCGACCAACTCAAATTCCTCTCCTTCGCTAGGCGCCCGCTAGGTGGAGAGGAATCCAATGGTAGAGGAGGAAATCGGCAAAATCACACCCACGCCTGCAGCACGTATTCGTACGGCCCCTCAGCGTTCACCATGTCGACGCGCTGCAGCTTGATGCGATGGCCGGCCTTCGTCTTCTTCAGGTGATGAATGTACGAGCCGGCGAAATGGCGGGTCGTGTCGTTCCGGAACTCCATCATATGGAAGCGCGAGCGGACGACGAGATCGCCGCTGCTCGCGTCCTCCTTCTCGATGGTCACGTTGCCGACGACGTGATTGGTGCCCCACGCCGTCTTCTGCGACCAGGCGCGCGGGTGGGTGAGCCGTTTCAGGCGCACGGTCATCAGATTGCGGTCTTCCCAGAAGATCGACGGCACGCCGTCGCCGGTGGTCTGCTCGGGTGCCGCCGGCATCCAGTAGGTGCCGTCCTCGGTGAACAGCTCGATGAAATCCTGCCAGCGCTTGCCGTCGAGGCATTCGGCCTGGCGGTAGAGGAGCTGCTCGACGTCACGCAGCGTGTCGTGGCCATTCGGCTCCTCTCGCAGCGGCTCTCGTCTTCACCCCCGCGCTCTTCCTGGCCGCGCGCTCTGCGCGCTTGGCCGCGCTCTTGGCGCTCGGCTTGGTCTTCTTCGCCATCAGTTCGCCCCGTTCAGGTACTGGGCCCAGGCCTTGAACTGGTTGCGCATCGGCTGCTCGGAGGTGCCGATGACCGAAGTCGTCACGTCGTTGGCCTCGAGGTCCTGCCCGGCGTTGCGGTGGAAGCTGACCCAGTCGCCGCCCTGCGATTCGAGGCCTTTGTGGATCTTCCAGAAATTCTACAGGTCGTCGGCATTGACCATCGTCGACGGCGAGTTGACGAGGTTGTAGTAGCCGAGCGCGCGGCGGTAGATCGCCTCGGGCGCGCCCTTCAGACGGAAATGCCAGATCTCGGTCAGCGTCTTGTCGACGCCGAGCGGCCGCACCGCGCGCAGCTGCTGCAGCGGCGACTGCACCGAAAGGCCGGGATAGAGCAGCACATGGTGGATATTGACGCCGAGGATCTCCTCCATGCGCTTCTTGCCATAGGCCTTCTCCATCACCTTCTCGTAGGCCAGCGTGTCGGGGTCGCGGGGCCGCAGTCCCATGTAGCCGGTGAGGATGCAATGGCCGTGGGGATAGCCGATGGTCTGGAAGGCATCCCATTTGCTGATCGGCGTCGCGAAGGCCGAGAGGAAGTGATAGCTGAGCGGCGCGCTGCCGCCTTTCTTCTGGATCGCCTCCTCGACCTCGTCGGCCGCGCGGCCGGTCGATTCGTGCGTCACCGCCGGATGCAGCGCGTCGAGCTGGTTCTCCAGGAAGATCTTCCAGTTCGATTGCTGGATGACGCGGAAGCAGGTCGGCACCACCTCGACCTCGCCCTCGGGCGCGCGGTCGCACATGTCGTCGAAGGCGATCTTGGCCGGCCCGAGCCACTCGTGCAGCGACGGCCCGTCGGCCGCCAGGCTCGCAAACACGAAGCCGCGGTAGCAATCGACGCGCGCCGCCGTCTTCATGTTGCAGTCGGCGTTGCCCGGCGTCAGCCGCGTGCCTTCATAGCCCTTGTCGAGCGGGATCGCCTTGCAGCTGCCGTCGGTGTGGAACTGCCAGGAATGGTAGGAGCAGATGATGCCCTTGCCGACATTGCCGTTGCGGTCGCCGTAGAGCATGGCGCCGCGATGCGGGCAGCGGTTGTAGAGCACGTGCACCTTGCGGTCGAATGGCGCACCATGATCATCGGCTGGCGGCCGATCTGCACCGTCCAGTAGTCGCCGACATTCGGCACCTGGCTTCGTGCCCGACATAGGTCCACACCTTGTTGAAGATGCGCTCCATCTCGAGCTCGAAAATCGCCGGGTCGGTATAGACCTGCGGTGAACGCGATCGGGCTCGACCGCCTTGCCGACATCCAGGCCGATATCTGCTCCCATCGGGACCTCCCTCTAAGCTCACAC
>CAVWKP010000002.1:0-148910 GCA_963755595.1 uncultured Alphaproteobacteria bacterium
GCTCTGCAGGATGTTGGCGATGCCGATGAAGTCGGCGACGAAGCGCGTAGCGGGCTGCTCGTAGAGCTCGTGCGGCGCGCCGATCTGCGCGATCCGGCCGGCATTCATGACCGCCAGCCGGCTCGCCATCGACATCGCCTCTTCCTGGTCGTGCGTCACGAGCAGGAAGGTGAGGCCGAGCGCTGCTGGAGGCGCACCAGCTCGAAGCGCGTCCCCTCGCGCAGCTTGCGGTCGAGCGCGGCAGCGGCTCGTCGAGCAGCAGGAGCTTCGGCCTTTGATCAGCGCGCGGGCGAGCGCGACGCGCTGGCTTCTGGCCGCCCGAGAGCTGGTCGGCTTGCGCCGCGCCAGCGGCTCGAGCTTCACCAGGTCGAGCATCCCGCGACGCGCTCGGCGATTTCGGCCTCGCGCGACGCCTGTCCGCTCAGGCCGTAGCCGACATTGTCCGCGACGTCCATATGCGGGAACAGCGCGTAGGACTGGAACATCATATTCGTCGGCCGCGAATGCGGCGGCACGCCGGTCATGTCCTGGCCATCGATCAGGATGCGGCCGCTATCGGGCGGCTCGAACCCGGCCAGCAGGCGCAACAGCGTGGTCTTGCCGCAACCCGAGCCGCCCAGCAGCGCGAACAGCTCGCCGCGCGCGATCTCGAGATCGACGCCGTCGACGGCGACGACGGCGCCGAAGCGCTTGGTCGCGCCTTCGACTTCGACGATGGGGTCGCTCAACTTGGTTCGCTCATCGGCCGGTCTTGATCGTCGTCCACAGCCGCGTGCGCTCGCGCACCTGCTCGGCGGTGCCGGCGGTGATGGTGTAGAGCTTGGCGCGGCTGTCGGCCGAGGGATAGATCAGCGGGTTCTGCGTGATCGACTTGTCCATCAGCGGCGTCGCGGCGGCGTTGCCGTTGGCGTAGCCGGTGAGATCGCTCGAGGCGGCGGCGACCTTGGGCTCGAGCATGAAGTCGATGAAGCGGTTGGCGGCCTCGGGATTGGGCGCGTCCGTGGGGATGGCGGCGACGTCGATCCACAGCATCGCGCCCTGGTTGGGAATGGCGTAGGCGATGTCGCGCTTCTCGGCCGCCGCGGCGGCCCGGGCGCGCGCCTGGAAGATGTCGCCGGAGAAGCCGAAGGCGAGGCAGATGTCGCCGCCCGCGAGCGCGTTGATGTACTCGGAGGAATGGAACTTGCGGACGAAGGGCCGGATCGCCTTGATCACCGCGGCGGCCTTTTCGAGATCCGCGGGATTCTTGGAATCGGGATCGAGCAGCAGGTATTTCAGCGCGGCCGGAAAGACGTCGGTCGGGCTGTCGAGCATCATCACGCCGCAATCGACGAAGCGCGACACGATCGCCGGATCGAAGATCATGCTGAGCGAATCGACCGGCGCATTGACCATGCGCTTCTTGATGGCTGGACGTTGTAGCCGATGCCGATCGTGCCCCACATCCACGGGATGGCGTGCATGTTGCCGGGATCGAACTTGGCGAGCTCGGCCATGATCTTGGGGTCGAGGTTGCCCCAGTTCTTGAGCTTGGCGCTGGTCGAGCGGCTGGTAGAGCTTGGCGGCGAGCTGGCGCACGAAGAAGGGTGACGCCGTCGGCACGACCACGTCGTAGCCTGATCGGCCGGTCTTCAGCTTGGCGTCGAGGATCTCGTTGAAATCGTAGGTCGTGTAGTTGACCTTGATGCCGGTCTCCTTGCTGAAGACCTTGAGCTGATCCTCGGCGATATAGTCCGACCAGTTGTAGACGTTCACCTGCTTCTGGCCGAAGGCGGGGCCGGCGGCGAAACAGGCAGAGGCAGGCGATAAAGGCAAAACGCATCGGCACTCCGGAATGGGCGGGGCGGCGCATCATTCCGGCGGGGCTTGTGAAAGGCAAGCTTTCCCGGCTCAAGCAGGCTGGGTGCGATGCAGATTGCGCGTGAACCACATGGCCAGCGACAGCACGGCGAACAGCAGCAACGAGCCCGCCAGCAACGCCACATCCTCGAGCTGCAACAAGCCGTACAGCCCGCCATAGAGCCCGGCCAGGATGGCGCCAAAGGCCAAGGCGGGGCCGCGGCGACGCTGCAGAGCCCAGTTGTAGATCGCTGCCTGCGCCACCACGGCCGACGCACTCACGAGATAGGCCGGGCCGAAGCCGATCTGCTCGGCGAGCGACAGCAGCAGCAGGTAGAAGACGCAAAGAGACAGGCCGATCAGGCCATACTGCGCGACCGAGGGCCGCGTGCCGCCCACGAACTCGAACATCAGGCAGGCCGCGAAGGTGAGGCCGATGAACAGGACGCCGTATTTGATCGCGCGGTCGGTCTCGCGATAGGCGTCGACCGCGTTGAGCAGGGTCACGCCGAAGGCCGACTGCGAGCACGGTGCGCGGCGCGGGTCCGGTGGAACTCGGGATATCCCAGACTTGGCCGTAGCCGCGGCCGAGCGAGGAGATCGACCATGTGGCCTTGAAGCCGTCCTTGTCGATCGGCCTGGCTGGTCGGCAGATAGCGGCCCATGAAGCTCGGCGACGGCCAGGCCGAAGCAATGGTGACCTCGGTGCGCTGGCCGAGCGGCACGATCGAGAGGCTGCCGCTGCCGGCGAAGGCGACACGGAAGCGGACGGTGAAGGTGTCGCGGCTCGCCAGCGCCGCTGCGGCCGAGCGGCGCCTGCAGCGAGGCCAGCGGGTCGATGCTGTCGGGAACCCATTCGACCTGCTGGCCATCGACGGTCGACCGTGGTGGGCGCTGATCGACTTGGTGTCGCTCAGCCCCAAGGTGAGATGCGCCGCTTCCAGTCGATCCATTGCCTCCGCGACAGGTCCCGTAGCCTTGGTGTTGAACTCGGCGACGACATCGAGGCTCGCGCGTGTAGACGGTCACCGCGAACAGGCCGCGCCGGCGTTGCTCGGGCACGACCTTGCCGTCGATGCGCAAGCTTCTCCGGCAGGAGCGTGAGCGACGCGTCCCATGCAGCCGTCTGGTCGGCTTGTAGGGCAAGGAGACCATCGGGCCGATGAAGGTCTGAGCGCGGCCCCAGGGAGTCCGCGGACATTGTTGATGGCTTCGCCTCTCATAGGACTGGCGGTCGGAGATCACCCCGCCGACCATGCTGAGCGGGAATTTTCAGGGCCAGCGTCAGGACGGCGAGCATGACGGCGCGCCGAGCAGGCTGTGAGCTGGAAAGGTAGTCCAGGACCAGCCGAAGAAGTCGCGGGCTGCCCCGAGGCAAGAGGACTTCGGTCATGGTCGGTCTCCCGGTTGAGGTCGGCTGACCGTGCAAGGCGGATGGTGCAGGCCCTGCGCAGGAGACTGTGGAGATTCGGTGCAAATCCCGGCCGGCCGGTCGACACCACGCGCGCGTGCGCTAAACTCGGGGCCATGCAGAAGATCCTGGTCGTCGATGACGACGCGCACATCAGGGACGTCGTGTGCTTTGCGCTCCGGCGCGCCGGCTACCAGCCGCTGACGGCCGGCAACGGACGGGCGGCGCTCGAGGTGGCGGCGCGCGAGCTGCCGGCGCTGGTGGTGCTCGACATCCTGATGCCCGAGCTCGACGGCACGGCCGTGTGCGCGCGGCTGCGCGCCAAGTCCGACGTGCCGGTGATCTTCCTCACCTCCAAGGACGAGGAGATGGATCGCGTGCTGGGCCTCGAGCTCGGCGCCGACGACTACGTGGTGAAGCCGTTCAGCCCGCGCGAGCTGGTGGCGCGGGTGAAGGCGGTGCTGCGGCGCAAGGGATCGGCGGTCGAGGCCGAGCGAGAAGCTGACGCGCGGCAAGCTCTCGATCGATGCCGAGGAGCATGTCGCCTCATGGGCCGGCAGCGCCGTGGCGCTGACCGCCACCGAGTTCGCGCTCCTGAAGGCGATCGCCGCCCAGCCGCGCCGCGCCTTCACGCGCGAGAACCTGATGACCGCGGCCTATCCCGACGCACGTTTCGTGAGCGACCGCACGATCGACAGCCACATCCGGCACATCCGCGCCAAGTTCCAGGCGCTGGGCGGCGATCCGATCGAGACCGTGCACGGCGTGGGCTACAAGCTGGCGGCGCTCTGATGGTAGCGAACTGATATGCCGCGCCGCCTGCCGGGCATCCGCTCGCTGCTGCTGGCGACCTATCTTGCCGTGCTGCTCCTGCCGGTCGCCGGCATCGGCATCCTGCGGCTCTACGAGAGCGCGCTGATCCGCCAGACCGAGGCGGAACTGCTGGCGCAGGCCGCGGTGCTCGCCGCCGCCTATCGCACGGCCTGGCTGGAGCACGCGCCGGCCGGTGCGCTCGCGGCCATGCCCAGGCCAGAGCTGCAATGGGGCGGACCGCCTCGGACGGCTCGACTGAGCGCTGGACGCCGCTCGTGCCGCAGCTCGATCTCGCCGAGACGCCGATCCTGCCGCGTCCGCCCGGATGCCGTGCCGGCCGACGCGAGCTGGCCGATGCCCGGCGCGGCTGATCGCGTCTTCGCTCACGCCGGTCGTCAACGAAGTGCGGCGCATGACCCTGGCCGGCATCCGCATCCTCGACGCACAGAGGCGTGGTCGTCGTGGCGACCGCGGACGAGGATGTCGGCCTCAGCCTTGCCGGCCAGGAGGAAGTGGCCGAGGCGCTGCGCGGCGCGCCCAAGGCCGTGCTGCGCGAACGCCTGGTGCCGGCCGGCCGACTACAGCTGGGATTCGATCAGCCGCAACACCGCGCTGCGCGTCTTCGTGGCGGTGCCCGTGCTGGCCGACGACCGCGTGCTGGGCGCTGTGCTCGTCTCGCGCACGCCGCGCAACATCATCCAGACGCTCTACAGCAAGCGCTTCGCCCTGCTCGAGCTCGCCCTGGTGCTGATCGCGGCGGTGGTGGCGCTGGCCTGGTTCGCCGGCCACACGGTCGTGCGGCCGACGCGGCAGCTCGCGGCGATGGCCCGCCGCGTGGCGCGCGGCGAGACCCACGCCGTCGAGCCGCTGCCGCTGCCGATGACGCGCGAGGCCCAGTCGCTCTCGGAATCGATCGTCACCATGGCGCGCACGCTCGAGGCGCGCGCCGATTATGTCCGCGATCTGGCGCTCGGCATCAGCCACGAGTTCAAGACGCCGCTCACGGGCATCCGCGGCGGCGCCGAGCTGTTGCGCGATCATCTCGACGAGATGTCGGCCGAGGAGCGGCACAAGTTCCTGTCCAACATCCTGGCCGACACCGAGCGGCTGGAACGGCTGGTGCGGCGCATTCTGGAGCTTGCCCGCGCCGATTCGCTGGCGCCGCGCGGCGACGAGAGCTGCGATCTTGCCCAGGCGACGGCCGAGATGGCGGCCGGGGCGAGGCGCAAGGGTCAGCTTGTGTCGGTGACGGAGATGCCGGCGGCCTTGCCGGCGAGCATCGATCGCGCGTCGTTCGACATCGTGCTGTTGAACCTCCTGGAGAATGCCCAGCAGCATGGCGGCAAGGGCGTGTCGGTCGCCGTCTCCGGGCGGGCCGAAGCGGGCGAGGTGATCGTCGATGTGTGCGACGACGGCGTCGGCGTCTCGAGCGGCAACGCGGCCCGCATCTTCGACCGCTTTTTCACCACGGCACGCGATACCGGCGGTACGGGCCTTGGCCTGGCGATCGCCCGGCAGCGCGTCCTGGCGTTTGGCGGCGAACTGGCACTTGTGCCCAGCGCCCGGGGTGCTGCGTTCCAGATCCGGCTGAAGAGCCGCGCCTAGCGCGAACTTCTAATGACCAAAGTAGGTCGATCGGGCGACCTGGCTTATGATGGGGTGCTTGGTCGCGGTAAGACGCTCTGCCCCCGGTAGGGGGAGGGGCAGAAACTGAGACAATTCGCGTTGGATGCCGATGGCATCAGCATCGGAGCCGTCTCATACGATGTGAGACGATTGGGCCCTAAACGCCGAGATAGCGGTGCTGCAGACCGCTGTCGCGGGACAGCTCCTCCGACGTGCCCGACCACACCACGCGGCCCTTCTCGACGATGTAGTGACGGTCGGCGAGGCCGATCAGCGTGCCGACATTCTTGTCGATCACCAGGATAGCCTGGCCCTCGCGCTTGAGGCGGCCGAGGCACGACCAGATCTCATGGCGGATCAGCGGGGCCAGGCCTTCGGTGGCCTCGTCGAGGATCAGGAGCTTGGGATTGGTCATCAGCGCGCGGCCGATCGCCAGCATCTGCTGCTCGCCGCCGGAGAGCTGGTTGCCGCGGTTGCTCTGGCGCTCGGCGAGCCGCGGGAAGAACTCGAAGACGCGCTGCAGGGTCCATGGGTTGCTGCGGCTGGTGCGGTTGGCGGAGGCGGCCAAAAGGTTCTCTCGCACCGAGAGGTTGGGGAAGATCTGCCGGCCCTCCGGCACCAGCCCGAGGCCGAGCCGGGCGATGCGGAACGACGGCAGGTGATCGACGCGCCGGCCCTCGAACTCGACGATGCCGCGTCGATGCGGCAGGACGCCCATGATGGCATGCACAGTCGTGGTCTTCCCCATGCCGTTGCGGCCCATCAGGGTCACCACCTCGCCCGCCTCGACGGCGAGCTCCATGCCGAACAGGGCCTGGCTCGGGCCGTAGAAGCCTTCCAGGTCGCGGACCTTCAACATCAGGCGACTTCCTCGCCGAGATAGGCCTGGCGCACCTCGGCGTTGGCGCGGATCTCTTCGGGCGTGCCGGAGGCGATGGCGCGGCCATAGACCAGCACGGTGATGCGGTCGGCCAGCGCAAAGACCGCATCCATGTCGTGCTCGATCAGCAGCATGCCGCAGTGCGTCTTCAGGCGGCGCAGCAGGTGGACCATGTCCTGCGATTCCTCCGCGCCCATGCCGGCCATTGGCTCGTCGAGCAGCAGCAAGCGCGGCTGGCCGGCCAGTGCCATGGCGATCTCGAGCTGGCGCTGTTCGCCGTGGCTCAGCGCCGCGGCCGGCACGCCTGCCCGCGTGTCGAGGCCGACGATCTTCAGGCCCTGCCAGGCGGGCTCGCGCAGGCTCTTGTCGTTGCGCGCGTCGGCCAGGAAGCGGAAGGAATGGCCGGCATGGGCCTGCACCGCCAGCGCCACGTTCTCGATGGCCGAGAACTCGCGCAGCACGGCGGTGATCTGGAACGAGCGCGCCAGCCCGAGCCGTACACGAGCATGGATGGGCAGATGCGTGACGTCGCGGCCGGCGAAGTGGATGCTGCCGGAGTCGGGGCGCAGGTTGCCGGTGAGCTGGCTGACCAATGTCGTCTTGCCGGCGCCGTTGGGGCCGATCAGGGCGTGGATCTCGCCCTCGCGCACCTCGATCGAGAGGTTGTCGGTGGCGACCAGGCCGCCGAAGCGCTTGACCAGACGGTCGGTGGAGAGCAGCGCCTCAGCCATGGCGCGGCCCCAGCAGGGAATCGATGCCGCCCTTGGCGTAGAGCGCGACGGCGACCAGCATCGGCCCGAACACGATCTGCCAATATTCGCCCCAGCCCTTGTGCAGGAGATCGAGCAGGGGTTTCAGGAACTCTTCGAGCGCAAAGAAGGCGATGGCGCCGTAGAGCGGGCCGAACAGCGCGCCGATGCCGCCCAGCACCACCATGACGATGAGGTCGCCCGACTTCACCCACGACATCATGGCGGGCGAGACATAGGCGCCTTCGTTGGCGAGCAGGATGCCGCTCAGACCCCCGATGGCGCCGGCGATGGTGAAGGCGGCCAGGCGATAGCGGAAGACGGGGAAGCCGAGCGCCAGCATGCGCAGCTCGTTGGAGCGCGCGCCGCGCAGCACGTAGCCGAAGCGCGAATGGGCCATGCGGCCGCAGAACCACAGGGTGGCGAGCAGCAGCACGAAGCACAGCCAGTAGAACGAGAACTTGTCGCGCAGGTCGATCAGCCAGAAGCGGCTGCGGCTGAAATTGAGGCCGTCGTCGCCGCCATAGGCTTCGAGGCCCGAGCTGAGATAGTAGACGAGCTGGGCGAAGGCGAGCGTGATCATGATGAAGTAGACGCCGCGCGTCCTGAGCGACAGCGCGCCGATCAGGACGGCCCACAGGATGGCCGCCATCAGGGCGAGCGGCCATTGCAGCCAGCCGTCCTGGATGCCGCTGGCCGACAGGATGCCCACGACATAGCCGCCGATGCCGAAAAAGGCGGCATGGCCGAAGCTCACCAGGCCGCCATAGCCCAGGATCATGTTGAGGCTGGTGGCGGCGATCGCCCAGATCACGATGCGCGTGCCGACGGAAAGCAGGTAGCGCTGGTCGAAGAGGTCGGTGAGCAGCGGCAGCAGCGCCAGCAGGACCAGCAACAGCGCGGTGACCAGGCCGCGTCGCCCGAGGAGGGCCGCGATCATGTTCGTTGCCCGAACAGGCCGGTCGGCCGCCACACCAGCACGCCCGCCATGACGACGTAGATCAGCACCTGCGAGATCGCCGGCGCCGCGCCCGAGGCGGAGGCCGGGCCCATGAAGGTTTTCAGGAAGTCGGGCAGGAAGGCGCGGCCGACGATGTCGATCTGGCCCACCACCATGGCGGCCACGAACGCGCCTTTGATCGAGCCGATGCCGCCGATCACGATGATGACGAAGGCCAGGATCAGGATGTCGTCGCCCATGCCGATCTTCACCGAGGCGATCGGGGCCGCCATCAGGCCGGCGAGGCCCGCGAACACCGCGCCCAACCCGAACACCAGGCTGAACAAGAGCTCGATGTTGACGCCCAGCGCCGCGATCATGCGGCGGTTGGAGGCGCCGGCGCGGATCAGCATGCCGAGCTTCGTGCGTGCCACCAGCCAGGCGAGGATCAGCGCCACTAACAGGCCGACCACGATCAGCGCGAAGCGATAGGCGGGGTAGGGCACGCCGGGCAGGATCTGCACGGTATGGCTGAGGAACGCCGGCACGGCGATGCTCTTGCCGGCCGGCCCCCAAATCGCGCGCACCAGCTCGTTGAAGAACAGGATCAGGCCGAAGGTCGCGAGCACCTGGTCGAGATGGTCGCGGTTGTAGAGCCGGCGCATCACGGCGACCTCGAGGACCACCCCAAGGATGAAGGTTGCGGGCAGCGCCAGCAGCGCGCCGACGACGAAGGAGTCGGTCCAGGTGATGAAGGTCCAGGCGAGATAAGCGCCCAGCATGTAGAGCGAGCCGTGTGCCAGGTTCACCAGGTCCATGATGCCGAAGGTCAGCGTGAGACCGGCGGCGAGCAGGAACATCAGCAGGCCGAGCTGCACGCCGTTCAGCACCTGGATCAGCAAATAGTCCATCTTACCCCGCAAACGAAACGGGAGCGCGTTGCCGCGCTCCCGTCAACGGCAAGCCTGCCGCGCCTCACTTCATCGGGCACTTTTCGTAGTAGGGATCCTTCGCCGCTGTGACGGCGGTGGCGATGGTTTTCACCGTCATCATGCCGGCGGGGTCTTTAACCGCTTCCTGGATGTAGAAGCTTTGGATCGGGAACTGATTGGTGTTGTACTTGAAGTCGCCGCGCAGCGACTTGAAGTTGGCCTTCTTCAGCTCGGCGCGCACTTTGTCCTTGTTCGAGAGATCGCCCTTCAGCGCCTCGGCTGCCGAGGCGATCAGCATGATGGCGTCGTAGCTCTGCGCGCCGTAGTAGGACGGGTAGGTGTTGTACTTTTTCTTGAAGTCGGCGACGTAGCGCTTGTTCTGCTCGTTGGGCAGGTCGTTCACCCATTCCTGCGCGCCCAAGGTGCCGAGCGCCAAGTCGCCCTGCTGCGGCAGGGTGATCGCGTCGATCGAGAACACCTGGTAGAGCGGCACTGTCTTGTTGAGGCCCGACTGCGCCCACTGCTTGACGAACTGCACGCCGTGCGCGCCGGGATAGAAGATGAAGATGCCGTCCGGCTTGGCCGCGCCGATCTTGGTGAGCTCGGCCGAGAAGTCGAGCTGGTCGGGCCACTTGGTGTAGTCCTCGCCGACGATCTGGCCCTTGTAGCTGCGCTTGACGCCCGCCAGCATGTCCTTGCCGGCGGCGTAGTTGGGGCCGACGACGTAGAGGCTCTTCACGCCCTTCTTGTTCAGGTATTCGCCCATCGCCATCGGCGTCTGGTCGTTGTTCCACGAGGTCGAGAAGAAGTTCTTGTTGCAGAGCTCGCCCGCGATCTGCGACGGGCCGGCATTGGCCGAGATCAGGATGGTGTCGCCCTCGTCGGTGACGGTCTTGAGCGAGGCGAGCAGCACGTTCGACCAGATGTAGCCGGCGATGACGTTGACCTTGTCCTGCTGGACGAGCTTCTCGGAGCGCGCCTTGCCGACGTCAGGCTTGAACTGGTCGTCCTCGTAGACGATCTCAAATGGCTTGCCGCCCATCTTGCCGCCGAGATGCTCCTTGGCGAGCTCGACCGAGCGGCGCATGTCCTCGCCGATCGCGGCCTGCGGGCCTGAAAAGGTGCTGATGAAACCGATCTTGATCGGCTGCTGCGCCATCGCCGACGGCGCGCCGATCGCCAATGCCGCGATTGTTGCCGCCCCAAACATTTTGCCCATCATGAGCCCGCTCCCTGTTTCAGTTGGTATGTATAGAAGCCGAAAACGCCTAGCCACGCAATTTGAAGCGCTGGATCTTGCCGGTGGCGGTCTTGGGCAACTCGGTCACGTACTCGACCCAGCGCGGGAATTTGTAGGGAGCCAGTGTCTTCTTGCAGAGCGCCATCAGCTCCTCGGTGAGCGCCGCACTGCCGCCGCCAGCCTGTTTGAGCACGACGAACGCCTTGGGCTTGATCAGCTGGTTGTCATCGGCATGACCGACGATCGCAGCCTCGAGAACGGCGGGATGTGCGATCAGGCAATTCTCGACCTCGACCGGCGAGCACCAGACGCCGCTCACCTTCAGCATGTCGTCGCTGCGGCCGTCGTAGATGAAGTAGCCGTCTTCGTCCTGGCGGTAGGTGTCGCCGGTGTTGAGCCAGCCGTCGACCATGGTCTCGGCGGTCTTCTCGGGCTTGTTCCAGTAGTACTTGGCCGCCAACTCGCTCTTGATCCAGAGCCGTCCGCGCTCGCCCTTCGGCACCGGCTTGCCGTTCTCGTCGACGATCTTCACCTCGTAGCCCGGCACCGGCTTGCCGCTGGTGCCCGGACGATAATCGTCGGGTCGGTTGCCGATGAAGATGTGCAGGCACTCGGTCGAGCCGATGCCGTCGAGGATGATCGTGCCGGTCTTCTCCTTCCAGCGGCG
The DNA here is from genome assembly GCA_963755595.1 of uncultured Alphaproteobacteria bacterium. GTDB lineage: Bacteria > Pseudomonadota > Alphaproteobacteria > Reyranellales > Reyranellaceae > Reyranella. The sequence goes on from CAVWKP010000002.1 coordinate 11,098, forward strand.
AAAGATGTCGGCCGGCAGCGGCTCAGCGGCGGAGACGCAGAAGCGCACGCTCGAGAAATCACTGCCGCGCTTTCTCGAGGGCCACCAGCATGCCCGCATAGTTGGTCGGCGCGGCATAGAAGACTGTCGGCTTGAAGCGCTCGACGGTCTCGAAAATGGCGTCCGGCGTCATGCCGGCGGTCGTCGAGCACGGCGGTGCTGCCCGTCCACAACGGGAAGGTCATGCCGTTGCCCAGGCCGAAGGCGAAGAAGAGCTTGGCCGACCGAGTAGCTGACGTCGTTCTCGCGGATGCCGAGCACGCGCACGCCGAACAGCTCGCTGGTCACCACCATGTCGCGCTGCAGGTGCACGGCGCCCTTGGGCCGGCCGGTCGAACCCGAGGAATAGAGCCAGAAGCAATCGTCGGTCGGGGCGGCGAGACGCGCCTCGAGCTTGGGCGATGCCTTGGCGATCTCGCCCAGGAATGCATCGACCGTGAGCGCCTTGCGCCGCGACCTGCTTCAGCGCGGGCTCGACCTCGGCGGCGTATTCGGTCGAATAGATGACGAGCCGGCAGCCGGAATCCTCGATGATGTAGGCATAGTCCGGCGCGCGCAGCATGGTGTTGAGCGGGATCGGCACGATGCCCGCCTTGATCGCGCCCCAGAAGAGATAGAAGAAGCCGGGGCAATCCTTCACCACCATCAACACGCGGTCGCCGGGCTTGAGGCCCTTGCGCCAGCAGCGCGTTGCCGGCGCGGTTCACGCGCTCGGCGAGCTCGGCGTAGGTCACGGTCTCCTGCGCCGTCCGGATCGCGGCCTTGGCGCCGCGGCCTTCGCCGACGTGACGGTCGATGAAGGGCACCGCCACGTTGAAGCGGGCCGGCAACCGGACCTTGTCGTCCGGACCGAAGTCGATGCCTTGCACCATCTTGAAGCCGTCCTCCCAGAAGACTCTACGACGAGGCGGTCGTCAGTTGAACCTGACGTACTCGAAATTGGCCGGCTGGTTGTTGATGCCGCGCTGCGGCGGCGCAATCCAATTGGCGAACTTGCCCGGCTCGATGACGGCCGGTCCCATCAGCGAGGTGACGTAGGCGCGGTCCTCGGCGGTCGGCAGCCACTTGTGCTCGTTGGCCTTCCACTCCAACTCGCCGATCACCTTCCCGTCGGGCGTGACCTTGAGCTCGGCGAAGGCGCCGATGCGACGGTTGAAGGCGCGGTGCGGCAGTTTCAGCTCGAAAGGGATGCCGGCATCGGCGATCACCTTGTTCCAGCGCAGCAGGCCTTTGGCGCAGTCCTCGACGTAGTCGTTGCGCAGCCGCTCGTTCAGCGCCGACAGAGCCGGCACCGTCTTCCTGACGATGCGCCCGTCCTCGACGGTGTCCATGTCGAACGCGGCATTGGTGAGGACATGATCGTCCTCGATGCGCGTCTCCAGGTAACGGCCCTTGACGCCCATCGTGTAGTAGTTGGCGGCGTTGGTGGAGGCCTCCTGGCCGAACAGATCGAGCGACACCGAGAAGTGGAAGTTGAGGTACTTCTGGATGGTCGCGAGATCGATCGCGCCGAATGCCCGTACGTCGTCGGTCTTGTGCTCCTTCATCAGCTCGCAGGTGCGTTGCACGATGCGCTGCACCCCGGATTCGCCCACGAACATGTGATGCGCCTCCTCGATCAGCATGAAGCGGCAGGAGCGCGCCAGCGGATCGAAGCCCAATTCGGCGAGCGAGGCGAGCTGGTACTTGCCGTCGCGGTCGGTGAAGTAGGTGAACATGAAGAAGGAGAGCCAGTCCGGCGTCTTCTCGTTGAAGGCGCCGAGGATGCGCGGCTTGTCGGGATCGCCCGAATGGCGCTCGAGCAGCATCTCCGCCTCCTCGCGGCCGTCGCGGCCGAAATAGGCGTGCAGCAGGTAGACCATGGCCCACAGGTGCCGGCCTTCCTCGCAGTTGATCTGGAAGAGGTTGCGCAGGTCGTAGAGCGAGGGCGCGGTCTTGCCCAAAAGCCGCTGTTGCTCGACCGAGGCGGGCTCGGTGTCGCCCTGGGTCACGATCAGGCGGCGGAGCGTCGAGCGCAGCTCGCCGGGGACTTCCTGCCAGACCGGCTTGCCCTTGTTGTCGCCGTAGGCGATCACGCGGTTGGGATCCTGGCCGGCGAGGAAGATGCCCCAGCGATAGTCCGGCATCTTCACGTAGTCGAAATTGGCCCAGCCATTGGCTTCGGCCGAGATGGCGGTGCGCAGATAGACGTCGAAATTGGACGTGCCGTCCGGCCCCATGTCCTTCCACCAGTCGAGGAAGCGCGGCTGCCAGTTCTCGAGCGCGCGTTGCAGGCGGCGGTCGCTCGCAAGATCGACGTTGTTGGGGATCAGCTGGCTGTAGTCGATGGCCATGACGGTTCTCCTTAAGCCCGCTTGCGGTCGTATTTCGATTGCTTGCCCGTGCCGTAGAGTTTTAGCGCGCCCTCCGGCCCGATGGCGTTGGGGCGCTGGAAGATCCAGTTCTGCCAGGCCGAGAGGCGGGCAAAGATCTTGGTCTCCATGGTCTCGGGGCCGGCGAAGCGCAGGTTGGCCTCCATGCCGATCAGCCCGTCCGGCGAGAAGCCCGCGCGTTCCTCGATGACAAGCCGCACCTCGTCTTCCCAATCGATGTCGTCGGGCGTGAAGGTGACCAGGCCGAGCTCGTCGGCCGCTTCGGCGTCGATCGCCTCGCCGATCTCATCCTTGAGTTCATCGACGTGCTTGGGATCGGAGAGGAAGCGCGTACCGAGCCGTGTCAGCCCGTTGCCCATCGGGTAGGGCCCGAAATTCATCGGGGTGAGCTTGATGTTGGCGGCCGGCAGGTTCGAGCCGTCGACCACGCCGTCCAGCATGTAGGAGCGGTCGGCCGCCAGCACGAGTTCAAACAGCGTGCCGGCGAAGCACGAGCCCGGTTCCACGAGCGCAATCAGGCTGCGCGAGGAAACGTCGAGCCGCTTCAGGGTGCGCTTCCAGTAGAGCACGATTTCGCGCACCAGCCAGTTCGAGGCTTCCTTGGCGAGCAGCGCATCATAGGCCTCGACCAGCGCGGCATCGCCCTGGCTTTGCAGCACCCAGGTGCCGATCTCGGTCTCATTGAGGCGCAGATGCATCATCGCGTCGTCGAGCGAGCGGGCGAGCGCGAGCGGCCAGAACGCGGCACCCTGGATCTGGATGGCCGCGGCATCGGCCGGCGGTGCGGAAGAGGGGCCGTTCACGCGGAAAGTGGCGGCGCGGCGCTCGCGGTCGATCTCCACGATCAGGTGCGGATATTTGAGCGTGTCACCGTCGAAAGTCCGTTCGACCGCCGGCAGGGCGATGCCCTTGGCACCCTTCGGCCGCTTCGACTTGGTGGCGATCTCCTGGGCGATCTTCCTGGTCTCTTCGGCGAGCTTGCTGGGCGGGATGAGCTTGTCGACCAGACGCCACTGCTGGGCACGCTTGCCGCGTACGCCCTCGGCAGTGGTGCAGAAGAAGTCGGCGTGGTCGCGCCGCACCAGGCGCTTGTCCACCAGCCGCGTCAGGCCGCCGGTGCCGGGCAGCACGGCGAGCAGCGGCAGCTCGGGCAGCGACACGGCGCTCGAGCCGTCGTCGGCCAGCAGGATCTGGTCGCAGGCCAACGCCAGCTCGTAGCCGCCGCCCGCCGCGATGCCGTTGATCGAGCAGATGTAGCTTTGGCCGGAATGCTCGGTCGCATCCTCGATGGCCAGGCGCGTCTCGTTGGTGAACTTGCAGAAGTTCACCTTGTGATCGTGCGTGCTGAGGCCAAGCATGTTGATGTTGGCGCCCGAGCAGAAGACGCGATCGCGCTGGCTGCGGATCACGACGGCGCCGATCTCGGGATGCTCGAAGCGCAGGCGCTGCACGGCATCGGCCAATTCGATATCGACACCGAGATCGTAGGAATTGAGCTTGAGCTTGTAGCCGGGCCGCAGCCCTGCATCCTCGTTCACGTCCATGGTGAGGTAGGCGACGCCCTCTTCGAGCGCGAGCTTCCAGTGCCTGTAGCGGCTGGGCTCGGTGCGGAAGTCGATGGGCGCGGCTTCAGCCATGGGGTTTCCCTATTTCAGTAATTCGGTACTGAAATACTTATTTACTTTCTAATTCGCAAGCGCATTCTTGTCTCAACGCCCATGGTCGCTATTCGTCCCGCCCAAACCTCTGATCTGCCAGCGGTTTCCGCCTTGGACGAGCGCGAGACCGGGACCGCCAAGCCCGACTATTGGCACGAAATGCTGGCGCCGGATCGCCATTTCCTCGTGGCCGAGACGGACCAGGGCGCGTTGGCGGGATTCATCGCGGGCGAGATTCGAGCCTGGGAATTCGGCCAGCCACCGGCCGGCTGGGTATTCGCGATCCAGATCGATCCCAAGCTTCGCCTCAAGGGCGTCGGCACCGAGTTGTTCGAAGCGATCGTTGCACGCTTCAAGGAAAAGGGCGTCACGCGCGTGCGCACCTTGGTCGACCGCAAGGATCATCTGATCCTCTCCTTCTTCCGCGCCCAGGGAATGGTGGCGGGCCCCTCGCTGCAGCTCGACATGGACCTCTCATGACGGACTTGTCGTGAAGCTGCAGACCGCGACGCGCCTCGGCCTCTATGCCGTGCTCGAACTGGCGCGCGATCCGGAGCGCACGCTTTCGTCGGCCGACCTCGCTGAACGCTTCGGCGTGTCGAGCCATCATCTCGCCAAGGTGCTGGGCACGCTCTCCAATGCCGGCCTCGTGCGGGGCGGACGAGGCGCCTCCGGCGGCTATCGCTTCACCGGCAATCGCCGCCGCACGACCTTGATGGATATCGTCGCCTTGTTCGAGCCCGCGCCGGGGAGCCGCGCCAAGGAACCGGGCGAGGACACCGATATCGGCGGCGCTCTCCAGCGCGTGCTGCTGGAGATCGACGAGATCGCCGAGGCGACCTTGCGGTCGATCAGCCTGGAGACCATGCTGAAGCCAAAGTGATGATCGTCCGCATCCTGTCGACGATAGCCGTTGTCTGCGCGCTGCCCGGCGCTGGGGAAGCGCAAACCGATGCCTGTGACACGCAGAGCGGTCCGCCGAGCTGGGAATTCGAGCACTACGCGGCCGAGCAATGGCCGCAGGAGGCAGAGCGCTCCAAGCATAGCAAGGAGAAGGTGTCGCGCGAGGCCGGGCGGCTTCGCCTCACGCTGGAGGGCGGCGGCACCGTCGAATTGACCGATTGCCCGCGTGGCCTGGGCGCTCACGTCTATCTGTTCGAGCATTACGACGAGATCGGCCGGTTCTTCGTCGTGCGCCGGCCGGCCTTCAAGGATTTCTCCTACGTGCTGGTGATGGGTGCGACCGGCCGTCGATCACGGTCTATGGCACGCCGATCTGGGCGCAGGACAAGTCCCGCTTCCTGACGATCGCCTGCTCATGGTTGCCGCCGCGTGGCGCGTTGACGGTTCATGCGCGGACAGGCCCGGAAATCAAGCAACAGGCGGAAATCCCGCTTCCCACCTGCCTCAACGAGACCGAAACCTGCTCGGCGCGCTGGGACAATCCGTCCTGGATCGCGGTCACCTGCACGCGCACGGATGGCTCGAGCCGAAAGGGCTCGGAGTTCGTCGTCCTGCGCGGCAGCGACGGCGTCTGGAAGACCTTCGGGCGCTGACGCAAAAGCGTGTCAAGAAAAACATCGAGGGGGGTAGGCGGAAAATGGAAAAAGCAGCCCAAAACCCTTGTGCCATCGGCACCGGGCGTTTTCCATCGGGTGGAAAATGGGCGGAAAAGGCGGAAGTTGCGCGAAGGTCAATTGCGCCAGCTGCCCTAGGCCTTGCCCCAGCCGTCGCGGGTCTGCGGCAGCTTCTTCTTGAGCAGCGCGCCCGCCACGACGTTGCGCAGCACCTCCGCCGTGCCGCCGCCGATGGTGAACATGCGCACGTCGCGCGCCATGCGCTCCAGCGGCAGCTCGCGGCTGTAGCCGCGCGCGCCGAAGAACTGCAGCGCGTCGTTCACCACCTGGATGGCGCTCTCCGACGTGAACACCTTGGCTTGCGCGGCCAAAAGCATGTCGGGGAAGCCGCCTTCGCCCGAGCGGGCGGCGTTGTAGACCAGCGCCTGCGCCGCCGAGAGCTTTATCGACATGTCGGCGAGCTTCCATTGCAGGCCCTGGAACTCGTTGATCGGCCGGCCGAACTGCTCGCGCTTCTCCGACCAGTCGAGCGCCAGCTGATAGGCGCCCTCGGCGATGCCCAGCGCCACGGTCGCCGCGCCCACGCGCTGGCTGTTGTAGGCGGTCATCAGGTCGGCGAAGCCCTTCTTGAGGCCGCGCGGCGGGATCACCAGCGAGGACGGCGGCACGTCCATGTCCTCGAAGTCGATCACCGCCTCGGGGATGCCGCGCAGCCCCATGGTCGGCTCGCGCTTGGTGATCTTCAGGCCCTTGGTCTCGTCGCGGATGGCCAAGAAGCCGCCGATGCCCTCGAACGTGCCCTTCTCGTCATAGACCTTGGCGAAGATCAGGTGCAGGCGGGAGACGCCGCCGCCGGTGATCCAGTGCTTGCGGCCGTTGATGACGTAGCGGTTGCCTTTCTTGTCGGCACGCGTGGTCATGCCGTTGGCGTCCGAGCCCGCGTCGGGCTCGGTGATGCAGATGGCGGGCTTGTCGCCCGCCAGCACCATGTCGGCCGCCATCTTCTTCTGCTCTTCCGAGCCATAGGCCATGACCGCGCTGATGGCGCCCATGTTGGTCTCGACGGCGATGCGGCCGGTGACCGCGCAGGCGGCCGACAAGGCCTCGATCGCCAGCACCGCGTCGAGCCAGCCCTTGCCCTGGCCGCCATACTGCGTCGGGATCGTCATGCCGAAGAGCTTGGCGTCCTTCAGGAGCTCGACATTGTCCCAGGGATATTGCTCGCTGCGGTCGACCTCGGCGGCACGCTTGGCGACGGGGCCCGCTGCCAGGTCGCGGGCGCGGGCCTGCAGTTTCAGCTGATCGGGGGACAATCCGGACGCGTTCATGAAGGCGTTTCCTGCGTGTTGGGATCGATGGCGTAGACTGCAATCGGCTCGCTGCGGCCGCGGACCTGCACGCTGCCCAGGGCATTGAACGCGAAGCGCTCGCCGCAGGCTTCGCGCGTGCTGTCGGAGACGAGGATGCGCGTGCCGTGCTGCTTGTTCAACTCCTCGAGCCGCGCAGCGAGGTTCACCGTGTCGCCCAGCAGGGTGAAGCTCATGCGCCGGCCTGCGCCGACCGAGCCGCCGATCACACTGCCTGTGCTGATGCCGATGCGGGTGGCGAGCGCCACGCCCTGGTCGCCGAAAGTGCGGCTGCCGACGGCGCGCTGGATGTCGATCGCCGCGCGCACTGCCGCGGCGGCGTGACCCTCGCAGGCGAGCGGCATGTTGAAAGAGGCGAACAGGCCATCGCCGATGAAGGTGTTGACCACCCCGCCATGGGCGCGGATCGGCTCCAGCACCGTCTCGAGATAGTCATTCAGCGCGCCCACCAGCTCGGTCGGCGTGAGGTACTCGGCAATGGTGGTGAAGCCCGCTATGTCGGTGAACAGGATGGTGGCCTCGGCGGTTTCTCCCGAGCGCGCGCCCTCGCCCTGGCGGCGCAGGATGGTGGCGGCGACGCTCTCGTCGACATAGCGGCCGAAGGTCTCGCGGATCTTCTCGCGCTCGCGCAGGCCCTCGACCATGGTGTTGAACTGGCCGGTCAGTTCGCCGACCTCGTCGTTCGAGGTGACCGGCACGCGGACCTCGAGATCGCCGTCGGCCACCTTGGTCATGGCGCGCGACAGGACGCCGATCGGCTGCAGCAGCGAGCGGCCGATGAAATAGGCCGAGATCGCCAGGCCGAATACGAGCCGAGGCGACGTCGACCAGGATCTCGGCCTGCAGGCGCTCGCCGGCATAGGAGAACAGGTGGACGATGATCGCCGCAAGCGGCAGGACGGAAATCGACCAGCAGCGCCACGATCAGCTTGGCGGTGTAGCTGCCGAAGAACAGCCCGAGATTGCGGCCGTAGCGCGCGAAGATGAAGGTGCAGAGGCGCGCGAGGTAGTCGCTGACGACGAAGTAGGTGTAGGTGAAGTAGAAGACGGCAAGGACGGAGGCAGACGGTGATGAAGTCGGCAATGGTCGGCGGTTGGCCAATGCGGGCGTCGGGCGGAGGCGATCCACCAGGGCGTCGAATTCTGGAAGGCGAAGACCATGAGCGCGAACAGGCCGACATAGCGCGCGGTGAGCAGCGGCAACTGCGTCAGTCGCCGCTGGACGTCGTCGAAGGCGACTTCGCCCACAAGAAAGCGCTGATCGGCTCGAACAGGCGACGGGCCATCAACCAGTTGGCGCCCGAGCAGCAGCAGCGATGGCGCTGCCGGCCGGATCGCCACAGGTTCGACCAGGCGCCGGTGATCGCCGCGAAGATCACGTTGATGGCGAGGTTGAGGAAAGAGATCGACGTCGCCATCCAGAGATAGCGCCGGCGCAGGGCCGCGACCTCGCCTGCCGTGGCCGTCATGACGGATCGATGCGATAGACCACCACGTCGCCGCGATGGCCGCGCACGCCGGTCTCGCCCAGCCGCGTGCAGGGGAAGCCCTCCCCGGCCGCAAGCACCGTGCTTTCCGTCGCCATGATCAGCGATACCGAACTGCTTGTTGAGCTGTTCGACGCGCGCGGCGATGTTCACGGCGTCGCCGAGCAGGGTGTAGTTCAGTCGGTTTTCGGTGCCGATCGTCACGCCGACCACCGGCCCGGTATTGATGCCGATACGGGTGCGCAGACGCACGCCGGCAGGAAAGGCCTTGGCCGCCAACGCGCGCTGGATCTCGATGGCCGCCCGGAGGGCGGCGGCCGCGTGATTCTCCTGCGGCAGCGGCAGGTTGAAGCTCGCGAACAGGCCGTCGCCGATGAAGTTGTTGACCACGCCGCCATGGCGCTCGATCGCCGGCACCACCGTGCCGAGGTAGGTGTTGAGGATGCTGGCGACATCGGCGGGCGTCAGCGTCTCCGAAAGGGTGGTGAAGCCTTCGATGTCGGTGAACATCAGCGTCGCGTCGGCAAGCGTGTTGGCGACGCGGCCGCGCCGTTCGTGGTCGCCCAGGATCGCGGCAGCGACGCTTTCGCTGACATATTTGCCGAAGGTGTCGCGCAGGTATTCGCGCTCCGCCAGGCCCTCGACCATCTGGTTGAAGCCGGCGGTGGCGCGGCCGACCTCGTCGTCCGAGGTGACCGGCAGGCGCGCCGCGAGATTGCCTTCCGCGACCTGCCGCATGCCCTGGTCGAGGCGGGCGATCGGCCGGGTGAGCGCCCGTGTGATCCAGAAGTAGGTGATGCCGGCAGCCCGACCACGGAGGCAACCAGGTCATTCGATGCCTCGCGCAACAGCCTCTCGCCATCGTAGCTCGCGATGTCGCCCGCCAGCAGGGTCATGGCGGCGAACGAGACGAACAGCACGGCAAGGCCGATCCGGCGGCGAAACACGCCGCGAAAGATCCCGAGGTTGACGCCGCGGGCGCGGAACAGGAACTCGCACAGCTGGTCGAGATAGGCGCTGACGACGAAGTAGCTGAGCACGATGTTGAAGGCGCTCCCCACCAAGAAGGTGCAGATGGCGTCGATCCACGCCGCGACTTCGATGGTGGCGCCGAAGGTGATGCCGATCTGGGGTGACAGCAAGCGCAACGCCAGCATCGGCGTATAGAGGCAGCCGACCACGATGGCCGAGTTTCGCGGCAGGCTCGCCAGGCCTACTTCGATCTGGGGGAAAGAGAGTTCGCCGGCGAGGAAGCGTTGCACCGGCCGGATGAGCATCCAACCACACGTGCCGACGCCCAGCAGCAGGAAGACCGCCGACACCGACGCCATCGGCAGCAACGCGAGCGGTTGGGCGTTGATCAGCACGTAGATCGCCGAGGTTCCGACGTCGATGGCGAACGGTGCCGCCATCGCGAGGAAGTAGCGCTGGATGATCTGGCGCGACCCCTGATCGAGGGTCGCCTCGGTTACTGCCGCCATGAGGGCGTTACTCTAGCTTAGGCGGTCAGTTCTCGCGCGGTGATCTTGTACTTGAAGGCGTCCGGATCGAGCGGATCGACGAGGCCCGACTTGTCCGCCGCCTGCGGGTACATCAGGAACGGCAGCGGCGGCTCCGTGCTGCCCGGCAGCTTCACGTCATGTGCGACGTTGAAGGCGAGCCAGTTTCCTTCCCAGGCACCGAACAACGTCTTGCGTGCCGCCAGGACCTTGAGGTCGCTGAGGCCAAGATTGGCCGGCGGCTCCTCGAGCACGACCTTGCGCACGTCGGCGGGGTCGACCGGCGTCCAGCCGCTGCCCTCGAGCCACGCCTCGGCGCGGCAGTGCTGCGCCTTGGTGACGATCTCCGAGCCCGCGCCCAGCGACTTGTAGCCGAACTGCGAAGGCACGACGCGAATGCCGTAGACATCGCGCGCCGGCACTCCGACCGAGCGCGCCATGGCGACATAGAGCGCGTTCAGGTCGGCGCATTTGCCGTTGAGGTTTCCGCTCTTCAGCATCCACGACACGTCGCCGACGCCGCAGCCGGGCGTCTTGGGATTGCGGAAGGTGTTCTCGACCACCCATTCATAGAGCGCCCGCGCCTTTTCGACATCCTTCGCCTTGCCACGGACGATGCCTTCGGCGGTCTCCTTGACCAGGCCGTCGACCGGCAGCAGGTCGGTGGCCGACAGGTTGAACTTGCGCTCGTCGTCGCTGAGCGGCGCGGCGGACCCCTGGCCCGGCTGCAGCGAGCGGTTCTGCGCCTGCACCTGCGTCGTCACCTCGATCACCGGGTTCTGCTGATCGGCCGCCCATTCGACGCGCAGCATCTCGGCCCCGTACTTGGGGTCGCGTGCGCGTTCGACGACCTTGGCATTGCCGGTCCAGCTCACATTGCCGGGCCGCTGCCAGTCGTCGGCCGCGAAGGTCGGCAGCGGTATCCAGGCTTTGTCGGCAAAGGTGGGCTCGATGCGCGTGATGAGCTCGAAGGTGCGCCAGCCCTTGGGCGTCGGCATGAAATTGACATCGGCAGTGGCCAGGCGCGGTGCCAAGCCAACGGCGCCGGCAGCGAAGCCAACTCTCAGCACGTCGCGGCAATTTATTTCAAAACTCCTCTCATGGCCGAGGCGCCAGGGAGGGTGGTCATCCCGTCGTCGGAATCGACCGTACCATCCCGGACCAACCCGCACCGCACGCGGCAGCGGCCTGTACCGGACGATCGAGAATGGCTGGCGAGCCGTGCGGCCGTCAAGTTCTCACAAGCCTCAAGAGGCTTGTGAGTTAGAGGCCGAGATAGGCCTGTCGCACGCGATCGTTGGTCAGCAGCTCGGCCCCGCTACCGGACAGCTCGATGCGGCCGTTCTCCAGCACATAGCCGCGATGGGCGATGCGCAGGGAGGCCATCACGTTCTGTTCAACCAGCAAGATGGTGAGCCCTTCCTCGTTGAGGCGCCGCACGATGCGGAACACCTCCTGCACGATCGCTGGCGCGAGGCCGAGCGACGGCTCGTCGAACATGATCAGCCGCGGCTGGCTCATCAGGCAGCGGCCGATCGCCAGCATCTGCTGCTCACCGCCCGACAGGGTACCGGCCGCCTGGCGGCGCCGTTCGCTCAGCCGCGGAAACATCGCGAAGACGCGATCGAGCGTTGCCTTTTCGGTCGAGCGCGCGCGCGCGCGGCAACGCGCCCATCTCCAGGTTCTCCAGCACCGTGAGGTTGGGAAACACCTGGCGGCCTTCGGCGACATGGCCGATGCCGGCCTCGCAGATGCGGTGGCTCGACCAGCCGGTGATATCGACGCCGTCGAAGCGGACCTAGCCGCGCGCCGGCTTCTCGATGCCGTGGATGGCGCGGATCAGCGAGCTCTTGCCCGCGCCGTTGGCGCCGACGATGGTCACGATCTCGCCCGCCGCGACCTCGAGCGAGACGCCGGCCAGCGCCTGGGCGTCGCCATAGAAAAGATCGAGGTCTCGGACCTCCAGCAACGGCGCGCTCACGCCACTTCCTCCTCGCCGAGATAGACGTCGAGCACCGCCTGGTTGCGCGAGATCTCCGCGGGCGTGCCCTCGGCGATCTTCTCGCCATAGCTCACCACCACGACCTGGGCGGCCAGCGCCATCACGGCGCGCATGACGTGCTCGATCAGCAGGATGGTGATGCCGCTTTGCGCATTGAGCTCGCGCAGGAAGGCCACCATGACGTCGACTTCGGTGGGACGCAGGCCCGCCATCACCTCGTCGAGCAGCAGCAGCTTGGGCTCGGTGGCGAGTGCCCGCGCCACTTCCAGGCGTTTGCGGTCGGGCAGGGTCAGGCTCTCGGCCAGATGGTGACGCCGGTCGTGCAGGCCGAGCCGCTTCAGGATCTCCCCTGCCGTCGCCTGCGCGTCGGACAGACGAGGCCGGCGGTGGAGGGCGCCGACGGTGACGTTCTCGAGCACGCTGAGGCCCTTGAACGGCTTGACGATCTGGAAGGTCCGCCCGACGCCGGCATCGCAGATCTGATCCGGCCGCAAGCCCGAGATCCGCCGGCCGTCGAGCTCGACCGTGCCGGCGCTGGGCGCGAAGACGCCGGCGATCATGTTGAAGATCGTGGTCTTGCCCGCGCCGTTGGGCCCGATCAGCGCGTGGATGGCGCCGGCGGGCACGGCGAAGCCGACATCGTGCACCGCGCGCAGGCCGCGGAAGCTCTTGCCCAGGCCGGCGATCTCGAGGCGCGCGCCCATCGTCATCGGGCTCATGGCTTGCGCTCCACCAGGCCAAGACGGCTTGCCAGCCACGGCCAGATGCCGGCCGGGCGGTACATGACGATGACCAGGAGCGCCAGGCCATAGAAGATCTGCTTGATGCCGGCGATGTGGAGCCAGTCGCTGATATCGGTGAAGATCTCGCCGAGCCCGGTCAGCACGACCGCGCCGACGAACGGCCCGAACAGCGTGCCGAGCCCGCCGATGATCGGCGACAGCGTCATCTCGATCGAGCGGCTGATGCCGAAGGCGGTCTCGGGAAAGAGGTTGTTGTAGTAGAAGGCGTTCCACACGCCGGCGACGGCGGTGAGCGCGGCCGAGATCGTCACCGCCAGCATCTTGCAGCGCAGCACCGGCACGCCGACGGCCTGCGCCGCTTCGGCATCCTCGCGGATGGCGAGCCAATAGCGCCCGAGCCTGCTTTCGAGCAGCGCCCGGCAGAGCACGAAGGCGCCGACGGCGAGGACCAGGATCACGTAATAGAAGAGCACCGGCCCGCCGCGCAGGTTGGCGATGTCGACGACGTTGCGCTCGATCTTGAGGAACAGGCCGCCCGAGCCGCCGGCCCATGGCCAGTTGTCGAAGCCGATGCGGGTGAATTCGGCGAAGGCGATGGTGAGCAGCGCGAAATAGACGCCGGCCAGCGAGAAGCGGAAGCCGAGATAGCCGACGACGCAGCCCGCCGCGACGGCCGCCGCGATGGCGACGAACACGCCGGCCCAGGGCCGATGCCGTAGTGGAAGTAGAGGCCGGCGGCGGCGTAGCCGCCCAGCCCGGCGTAAAGCGCGTGGCCAAGCGAGAGCTGGCCCGCGAAGCCCATCATGATGTTCCAGGCCTGGCCGACATAGGCGAAGTAGAGCACCAGGATCAGGACTGAGAGGCCGTAGCCGCCGAGCAGGGCGGGAGCTGCGATCAGCAGCACGAGCAGGACTGCGAGCATCGCCAGGATGCGCGGCGGCACACCGGTGATCAGACGGCTCAACGTGTCTCCTTGCGGCCGAACAGGCCCTGCGGACGCAGCAGCAGGACGACGATGAGCAGGCCAAAGCTGAACATGCTCTTGAGCGACGGCTGCAGCAGCAGGCCGGCGACGGCTTCGCTGACACCGATCAGCAGGCCGCCGAGCAGGGCGCCGGTCATGCTGCCGAGCCCGCCCACGATCACGATGATGAAGGCCAGCAGGGTGTATTCGGCGGCGAGGAACGGCGTCACCGGCACGATGGTGATCATCAGCGCGCCGGCGGCGCCGACGCAGGCGGCGCCGACGCCGAAGGTAAAGGCATAGAGGCGTCGCACGTCGAGGCCGACCACCAGCGCGCCCATATGGTTGTCGGCGGCGGCGCGGATCGCCTTGCCGGTGCGGGTGCGCGTGAAGAAGAGCCAGAGCAGGCCGGCGATCGCCAACGCGGCGACAGCCGCATGGACGCGCACCGCATCGAACACCAGCGGGCCGAGCTCATAGGAGTCGAACTGGGAGTCGAGCTGCACCACGCGGCTGTCAGGCCCGGCGATGGCAAGGCAGCCGTTGGCCAGCAGGGTGGCGATGGCCAACAGCAGGAGAAATTGCTGGTGCTCCGGCCGATTGATGAAGGGAGAGATCACCGCGCGCTGCAGGCCATAACCCAGGGCGAAGAAGAGGAGCGCGATCAGCGGCAGGCTGACCAGGGGCGTCACTTCGGCATAGTCGAACGCCGCCCAGGCGAAATACATGCCGACCACCATCATCTCGCCGTGCGCGAAATTGACCACGCGCATGACGCCGAAGATCACCGACAGGCCGAGCGCCATCAGGCCGTAGACCATGCCGGTCAGCAGCCCCTTGGCGATGGCCTGGGCGAGCGAGAGAAGGAAGTCCGAGGTCAAGTCCGCCGCTTGTCGTTCCAGCCCGGCTCCGGGAAGACGAGATCTGCGGCCGCCGAGTCCTTCGGCATCACGACCGTCGGCTTGCGCTTGAGGTTCTGCACCGCCGACGCCTTGATGTTGACGTTCTGGCCCTTGGCGTCGAACTGGATCGGCCCGCCGATGATGACGTGCTGGTCGATCTTGACCTTGCGCAGCGCCTCCATCAGCGCTTCGGGCTTGGTCGACTTTGCGTCGAGCCAGGCCTGGGCCGCGATCAGCATGGCCTCGAAGGTGAAGCCGCCATTGATGTCGAGCTGGTCGTTGGGGAAGCGGCCGGCATGCTGCTTCTCCAGCGCCTGCGTCATCGGCGACTTGGGATCGAGCCACGGCACGTTGGAGATATGGAACTCGCCGTACTTGCCCATGGTCTTGAGGAAGTCCTGCTCGTAGAGGCCGGGCGAGCCGGGGTTCATCACCGCCATCGGCTCCCAGCGCTGCTTGACCAGCTCCTGGATCATCAGCTTGGCGTCGTTCAGCCGGCACACCGGCATCAGCATGTCGGCCTTGGTGGCCTTGGCCTTGGCGACCTCGACCGAGAGGTCCTTGGCGGCCGCGTCGTAGGTGATGATGTCGACCAGCTGGTAGGGCATGTCGAGCTTGGGAAACATCGCCTTGATGCCGCCGATCATCGCCGTGCCGAAGGTGTCGTTGAGGCTGAGCATCACTGCGGTCTTGGGCGTGGTGCCCGAGGCCTTGAAGATGTCCTTGTGCAGCTGGAAGGCGCCACTGATCAGCATCGGTGCCGTCGGGAAGTTGCGCACGATGAACTTGTAGCCCAACTCGGTGATCGGCGGCGCCGCCGCGATGTTGACGATCATCGGCACGCCGCGCTGCTCGGCCACCTGGGCGATCGAGATCGTCTGGCCGGAGTCGAAGGCGCCGACCAGCACGTGCGCGCCAGCCTCGATCGCCTTCTCGGCCTGGGTGCGCGCGACGTCGGGCTTGGTTTCGGTGTCGTAGTTCACGATCTCGAGCTTCACCGGGATCTTCATGTCGGCCAGCACCTCGTTGGCGACATCGGCGCCGCGCTTGCAGGCCTGCCCGATCAGCGCCTGGCCGCCCGACGTCGGCAGCAGCAGCGCGACCTTGAGGTTGGCGGCCTGCGCGAAGGCCGGGCGCAGCGGCAGCGGCGCGCCGATCAAGGCGGCGCCGGCGGCGGCCGTGCGGCCGAAGCGGCGACGGGTAAAGTTGCGATTGTTCATCAGGACCCCCTCCCTGTCTTTGCTGCCGGACTATAGAGACGGCGGACGGGCCGTGCTAGGTCGGCGGGCATGACGGTGACGCTGGCCGACCTCAATCGCCTGGGCCCTGCCGATTTTGCCGCAGCGATCGGCGATGCTTTCGAGCTGGCGCCATGGGTGGCCGAAGCCGCCCACGCCAAGCGGCCTTTCGCCACGGTAACCGACCTGCACGTCAGCCATGATGGGTGCGGTCCGCGCCGCGCCGCGCGAGACGCAGCTTGGCTTTCTCCGCCAACATCCCGATCTCGCGGGCAAAGCGGCGCGGGCAGGAGCGATCACGGAAGACTCCAAGCGAGAGCAGGCAAGCATCGGGCTCGACACGCTCTCGGAGGAGGAGTTCGCGCGCTTCCATCGGCTGAACGACGCCTACAAGGCGAAGTTCGGCTTCCCCTTCATCGTCTGCGTACGCCGCCACTACGCGCGATTCCATCCTCACCCAGTTCGAGCGCCGCCTGCCCAACGATGCCGAGGCGGAATTCGCCGCCGCCCTGCAGGAGGTCTTCTACATCACGCGCCTGCGCATCGCGGCCAAGGTGACGGGCGAGGGCATGCCGCAGGTCAACGGCCGGCTCAGCACCCATGTGCTCGACACCCATGCCGGCCGGCCGGCGGCCGGGATGGCCGTCGAGCTTTACGAGCAGGTCGGCGAGCGCTATTACCGAATAAATACAGCGGTCACGAACGCCGACGGCCGCACCGACCAGCCGCTGATCGGCGGCCGGCCACTACCCATGGGGCGCTACGAGTTGCGGTTTTCCGTCGGTGACCATTTCCGCAGCAGGGGCATTGAGGCGGGCGACCCGCCGTTTCTCGATGTCGTGCCTTTGCGCTTTTCCATCGCCGAGCCGGAGGGGCATTATCACGTCCCATTGCTCTGCTCCCCCTGGAGCTATTCGACCTATCGCGGAAGCTAGAGTAAACGGAGGAAATGATGGCACTACAGTGATGTCTCCCTGATGATCGACGGTGCCTGGACCAAGGGCGCCAACGGCCGCACGATTCCCGTCATCAATCCCGCGACCGAGGAAGTGATCGGCACGGTGGCGCATGCCGAGAAGAGCGATCTCGACCGCGCGCTCGCCGCCGCCGACAAGGGCTTCAAGCAGTGGCGCAAGGTCTCGGCCATTCGACCGCTACAAGGTCATGCGCAAGGCGGCCGAGCTGATCCGCCAGCGGGTCGACGAGATCGCGCCGATCATGACCATGGAGCAGGGCAAGCCGGTGATCGAGGCCAAGGGCGAGACGCTGCTCGCCGCCGACATCATCGATTGGATGGCCGAGGAGGGCCGCCGCACCTACGGCCGCATCGTGCCGGCGCGCATGGAAAACGTGTACCAGCTGGTGATGAAGGAGCCGGTCGGCCCGGTCGCCGCCTTCACGCCGTGGAACTTCCCGATCAACCAGGTGGTGCGCAAGGCCTCGGCGGCGATCGCCACCGGCTGCTCGATCATCGTCAAGGGACCGGAAGACACGCCGGGCTCGTGCGCGCAGCTCATCAAGGCGTTCGTCGACGCCGGCGTGCCGGCGGGCGTGATCCAGCTCGTCTACGGCGTGCCGTCGGAGATCAGCGAATACCTGATCCCGCACCCGATCATCAAGAAGGTCACCTTCACCGGCTCGACCCCGGTCGGCAAGCAGCTCGCCGCGCTCGCCGGCGCGCACATGAAGCGCGTCACCATGGAGCTGGGCGGTCACGCCCCGGCCATCGTGTTCGACGACGCCGACGTCGATCAGGCGGTGAATGTTCTGGGCGCCAACAAGTTCCGCAACGCCGGCCAGGTCTGCGTCGCGCCCACCCGCTTCCTGGTGCACGAGAAGGTGTATCCGGAGTTCGTCGAGAAGTTCACGGCCTACGCCAAGAACGTGAAGGTGGGCAACGGCCTCGAGGCCGACACCCGCATGGGCCCGCTCGTCGCCGAGCGCCGCCTGCACGCCATGGACAGCTTCGTCAGCGATGCCGATCTCGAAAGGCGCCAAGATCCAGACCGGCGGCCAGCGCAAGGGCAACAAGGGCTACTTCTACGAGCCGACCGTCATGACCGACGTGCCGCTCTCGGCCAAGATCATGAACGACGAACCGTTCGGACCGCTGGCGCCGATCTCGCCGTTCAAGGACTTCGACGGCGTGATGAAGGAGGCCAACCGCCTGCCGTGGGGGCTTGCGGCCTACGCCTACACCAAGAACAGCAAGACCATGGCGCAGGTCGGCGCTGCCATGGAAAGCGGCATGGTGTCGATCAACCATCACGGCCTTGCCCTGCCCGAGGTGCCGTTCGGCGGCATGAAGGACTCGGGCTACGGCTCGGAGGGCGGTGTCGAGGCGCTCGAGGCCTACCTCAACACCAAGTTCGTCACGACCCTCGGGATGTGACAGGCAGCACAGCTGCCTGTCATCCTGAGCGAAGCGAAGGATCTTGCTCGGTGCGGCGCCCGCGCTTCCGTCGCTTCGCTCCCTGCAGCGCTACACGCGCGTGGGCGTATCAATTCACTTTGGCGCCGGAGGCGATGATGACCGGCGCCAGCTTCTTCTCGTCGGCCCGGCGGAACGCGGCGGTGTCAGCCGGGCTCAGCCACAGCGGCGTCGCGCCCTGGGCGAGGTAGGCGGTCTTCAGCGCCTCGCTCGCCAGGGCCTTCTTCGCCAGCGCCGAGGCCTTCGCGACCACGGCCGGCGGCAGGCCGGCGGGCCCGCACAGGCCGCCCCACGAGGTGATCTGGAAGCCCGGATAGAAGTCGTTCATCGGCGGCAATTCCGGCGCGACCGGGCTGCGCTCGAGCGACGTCACCGCAAGGCCCCTGAGCTTGCCCGCCTTGTACTGCGGCAGCGGACCCGGGATGTTGTCGAACTCCATGTCGACCTGGCCCGCCAACAGGTCCTGTAGCGCAGGCGCGCCGCCGCGATAGGGCACATGGAGCATATTGAGGCCGGCATATTGCTTCAGCATCTCGCCGCAGATGTGCGGGCTGGTTCCCGACCCGCCCGAGGCGAAGGTGTATTTGCCTGGGCTCGCCTTCACCAGCGCGACCAGCTCCGGCACCGTCTTCGCCGGGATGTCCGGCCTGACGACGAAGATGTTCGGCACCTGCCACAGCATGCTGATCGGCGTGAAATCCTTCTCGGCGTCGAACGGCAGCTTGCTGTAGAGCGTGGGCGAGATCGCGTGGCTGGCGATGCTCATCAGCCCGAGCGTGTAACCGTCGGGCGTCGACTTGGCGATCGCGTCGGCGCCGACATTGCCGCCCGAGCCGCCCTTGTTCTCGACGACGAATTGCTGGCCCGTCAGCTCGCTCAGCTGCTGGCAGACGACGCGCGACAGCACGTCGGTGGCGCCGCCTGCGGGGAAGAGATTGATGTAGCGGACCGGCTTGTTGGGCCAGTCGTCGACGGCCCGCGCGATGCCCGATGCAAGAAACGGGGTGGCCAACGCTCCACCCACGACGACAAGCGCCCGCCGCCTGGGCACAACGACCCTCACCATAGCAACGCCTCCCTAGATCCACTTTTTTGATTAGCGAAAGTCTAGGAAAGCGGCCGACGGTTGTACAGACTTACTCCACTTTGGCGCCTGACGCCTTGATCACCGGCGCCAGGCGCTTCTCGTCAGCGACGCGATAGGCGGCAGTGTCGGCCGGGCTCATCCAGAACGGCGTGGCGCCCTGCTTATCGAAGGCCTCTTTCACGGCGGGGCTGTCGAGCGCCTTCTTGCGCTAGCGCCGACAACTTCTCGACCATCGCCGGCGGCATGCCGGCCGGCCCGCAGATGCCGCCCCAGGAGGTGATCTCGAAGCCCGGCAGGAACTCCGCCATCGCGGGAATGTCAGGCGCGGCCGGATGGCGCTTGAGCGAGGTCACGGCAAGCCCGCGCACCTTGCCGCCACGCATCAGGCCGAGCGGCCCCGGGACGTTGTCGAACATCATGTCGACCTGGTTGGCCAGCAGATCCTGGTAGGCCGGCGCGCTGCCCTTGTAGGGCACGTGCAGCATCTTCACCTTGGCGAGCTGCTTGAAGAGCTCGCCGGTGATGTGCGGCGTTGTGCCGGCGCCGGAAGAGGCGAAGGAGTACTTGTCGGGGTTGGCCCTCAACAGCTCGATCAGCTCGGGCACGGTCTTGGCCGGGAGCTCGAGCCGGACCATCAGCATGTTTGGCACTGACCACAGCATCGCCACCGGCGTGAAGTCCTTCTCGACGTCGAACGGCAGCTTGCCGTAGAGCGTCGGCGCGATCGATTGCGAGGCGATCGTGTAAAGGCCGATCGTGTAGCCGTCGGGTGCGGACTTGGCGATGGCGTCGGTGCCGACATTGCCGCCCGAGCCCGCCTTGTTGTCGACGATGAATTGTTGGCCGGTGAGCTCGGCCAGCTGGTGGCAGACGATGCGCGAGAGCGTGTCGGTCGGCCCGCCCGGCGGGAAGACGTTGATGTAGCGCACTGGCTTGTTGGGCCAGTCGTCGGCGGCGCGGGCGATGCCGCTGCTGAGCATCGGGGCCAGCATGGGACTGGCCAGCGCGCCGCCAGCAAGCGTGAGTGCGCGACGACGCGAAACGGAACTATTCATCTTAAGCGTACCCTCTGCTGCTTTTTTGTCGGCCGGCATTCTATACACTCGCCCGATGCCTGACCGCGACGATCTCGGCAGCGCCTGGCGCGTCCCGCCGAGCCGCTACCTCGCAAGCCGACCGGCGGAATTCGCGGTCGGCACGCCCAGCTCGGTGTATGTGACGATGCCCGACGGCTGCCGGCTCGCGGTTGACGTGATCCTGCCCAATGGCGACGCGAGCAAGCGCTGGCCGACCGTGCTGATCCTCACTCCTTATATAAGGCGCTTTGAGCTCAAGCCGGGCACGACCGGTGTCGAGCCGTCGCCCAACAGTTATCGCTACCGCGACATGTTCGTGCCGCGCGGCTACGCCGTGGTCGTGGTCGATGCGCGCGGCACCGGCGCCTCCTTCGGCACGCGCGATTCCTTCCGATCCCCGCGCGAGCGCGCCGACTACAAGGCGATCGCCGACTGGATCGTGGCCCAGCCGTGGAGCGACGGGGCAATCGGCGCCACCGGCATCTCCTATCTCGGCGCCGCCTGCGATTTTCTCGCCAGCACCGGCCACAAGGCAGTGAAGGCGATCGCGCCCCTGTTCGCCGTCTGGGACACTTGGACCGACAACTATTATCCCGGGGGCATGCTGATCAAGCGGCTGGCGCTCACCTACGACGAGCTGATGGTGGCGCTCGATCACGACCGCCGCGATCTCCGCCACCAGTTCAGCTACTTCGCCAACCCGGCGCTGATGGGGCCGATGCCGGTCGACGCAGACAAGGACGGTTCGCTCGCGCGAGCCGCCGTGAAGGAGCATCTCGCGAACTTCCGCATGCCCGACTTCATGAGCGAGTTCAAATGCCGCGACGATGCGCTGCCGTATGATCCATCCTTCACCAGCGCCTCGTTCAGCCCCTACAACTATGTCGATGAGATCCCGAATGACGTCGCGGTCTATGCCGTCTCGGGCTGGATGGATGGCGCGGGCTACGCCAATGGCGCGCTGTCGCGGTTCCTGACGCTGCCCAATCCCGAGCGCCGCGTGCTGCTGGGCCCGTGGGACCATGGCGCCCGCGTCAATGCCTCGCCGTGGCGGTCGAAGCAGGAGCCGGAGTTTCCCGTGCTGGGCGAAGTGCTGCGCTTCTTCGACCAGCATCTTGCCGGCCGCGAGACGCACCTTGGCGAGGAGGATCCGATCCACTACTTCGCCGTCCATGCCGAGGAATGGCGTGCCGCCAAAAGCTGGCCGCCGGTGACGGGCCGCCGTCGCTTCTACACCGCACCCGGCCGGCAGCTTTTGGCCGCACAGCCCAACGACAGCACGTCGGACGAGCATCGCGGCGACTTCACCACGGGCAGCGGTAAGCAGACGCGCTACGAGCGCATCGCCGGTATCGAGGCGACCTCCTATTACGACGACTGGTCTCAACGGGAAGCCCGCTTGCCTTCCTTCACCACGCCGCCGCTCGAGGCGCCGCTGGAGATCGTCGGCCACCCCGTTGTCTCGCTGTGGTTGGCCTCGAGCGAGCCGGACGCCGCTGTGTTCGTCTATCTCGCCGAGGTCGAGCCCGACGGCACCTCGCGCTACGTCACCGAGGGCGTCCTGCGTGCCATCCATCGCGCCGAGGCGCCGGCGCCGCGCAACTACCGCACGACCTGGCCGTGGCGCAGCTTCGCCCGCGCGGCGGCGCGGCCCATGCCGCCGGGCGAGCCCCAGCTCCTGCGCTTCGCACTGCTGCCGACCGCCTGGCGCTTCGCCAAGGGCAGCCGGCTCCGGCTCTCGATCGCCGCGGCCGATGCCGATCATTTCGCGCAGACGCCGCACGGCCGTCCGCCGATCCTCACTCTGCTGAGCGGCGGCGAGCGCGCCAGCCTCCTGGAGCTGCCGACCTCGGAGGCGTGACATGAAGAGCCCGCTCTGGTTCGTCGTCGCCGGCCTGATTGCGATTGGGGGCTTCATCGCCGCCGGGTTCTATCTCTGGCCGCGTCTGGGCGCAGTCGATGCCGGCATGATCCGTGTCGTCGTGCCGGGCAAAGCGATGCTCGATCTCGGCAAGGCCGGGACCTACACGATCTTCCATGAGAAACAGAGCGTGGTCGACGGTCGGTTCTATGCCTCCGACTCGGTGTCTGGCCTGCGTGTCGACGTGATCGCGGAAGCGACCGGCGCTCCTGTGCGTCTCGAGCCCGCGACCAGCACCAGCTATTCCATGGGCGGCCGGCAGGGCGTGTCGATCTTTGCCTTCACGGTCGATCAGCCCGGCCGCTATCGCCTGACGACCAGCCTGGCCGGCGGCCAGGCGGTGCTGGCCATTGGGCAGGGCACGTTTGGTGCGATCTTCGCGCTTGTCGGCGGTACCATCGCGATCGCCTTCGCGGGCCTCGCGCTCGCCGGCATCATCGTGGCGCTCACGCTGTGGCAGCGCATGAGGGCCAAGACGGCCTAGGTCGCGCCGCCGCCGTTCACCTGGATCATCTGGCCGTTGATGTAGGCGCCTGCCTCCGAGACCAGCAGCCGCGCGGCTGCCGCGACCTCGACCGGCGTGCCCATGCGGCCGAGCGGCACGCGGGCCAACGCTTCCTTGCGCGGCTGCGTGGAGGCGGTGACCTCTTCGGTGTCGGGGGCGATCGGACCGGGCGAGATCGCGTTCACGGTGACGCCCTTGGGCCCGAATTCCATCGCCAGGCCTTTGCTCAGGCCCCATACGCCATGCTTGGCGACCGAAACCGACACGCGCCCGGCATGGCCGTGGATGGCGTTCATGCCGGCGAAATTGACGATGCGGCCCCAGCCTTTCTTCACCATGCCGGGCAGGCAGGCGCGGGAGAGCCACACGGCGGCATCGAGATCGACCGACGATCACGCGCCGCCAGTCGGCGTCGCTCATTTCCAGGAACGGCTTGTTGGGTCGCAATGCTGCGTTGTTGATCAGGGCATCGACGGAACCGAATGCCTTGATCGCCTCGTCGGCGATGCGCTTGCATTCCTCGGGCTTGCCGACATCGCCCATGATGACAATCGCCTTGACGCCGAACTTCGCTGCCTCGCCCGCGACCTTGTCGCAGGCGGCGCGATCGCTCGAGCCATTGATCGCCACGTTGAAGCCGTCTTCGGCGAGCCCCAGCACGCAGGCTCGGCCGATATTGCGTCCGCCGCCGGTGACGAGGGCGGCCTTGCCGTTGGCCGCCATCAGACGACACCGCCGGCGCGCAGTTCCTTGATCTTCTTGGGCGAGAGGCCCAGCCCCTTCAGCACCGCGTCGGTGTGCTGGCCAAGCTCGGGCGTGGGCTTCAGCTGCTTGGGCTGGGGCGTGGCCGAGAGGTTGATCGGCTGGCCGACGACCCTGATTGCGCCGAGCTTGGGATGCTTGACCGCGCGGGCGATGCCGAGATGCTTGACCTGCGGCTCCTCGAAGGTCTTGTCGATCGTGTTGATCGGCCCGCACGGCACGCCGGCCTTGTTCAGCGCGTCGATCCAGTGCGCCGAGGTGTTGGTGCGGGTGAGCGCCGCGATGCGCTCGTTCACCGCCTTGCGGTTCTGCGAACGCAGGCTGGGTGTCACGTGCTCGGGATGGCTGACCAGCTCGGGGCGCCCAGCGCCTTGGCGCAGCGCTTGAACAAGTTGTCGCCGGAGGCCGCGATGTTGATGTAGCCGTCGCTGGTCGGGAACACGCCGGTCGGGATGCCCGTCGGGTGATCGTTGCCGGCCTGCTTGGCGACCTCGCCCTTCATCAGCCAGCGCGAGGCCTGGAAGTCGAGCATGAAGATCTGCGCCTCGATCAGCGAGGTGTGCACCCACTGGCCCTTGCCGGTGAGCTTGCGGTGATAGAGCGCCAGGATGATCGCCTGCGCGAGCAGCAACCCCGAGGTGAGGTCGGCGATGGGAATGCCGACGCGCATCGGCCCGCGGCCGGGCTCGCCGGTGATCGACATCAGCCCGCCCATGCCCTGGGCGATCTGGTCGACGCCGGGGCGCGCCGCGTCAGGCCCGCTCTGGCCGAAGCCCGCGATCGAGCCGTAGATGATCTTGGGATTGACCTTCTTGACTGACTTGTAGTCGACCTTGAGCCGGTACTTCACGTCGGAGCGGTAGTTCTCGACGATCACGTCGGCCTTCTTGGCGAGCTTCATGAAGATCGCGTGGCCTTCCTTGCTCTTGAGATTGAGCGTCATCGCCTGCTTGTTGCGGTGCAGGTTCTGGAAGTCGAAGCCGTGGCGCGCGCCGCCCATCTGGTCGGTCTTGGCGTCGGTCGGCTGCTCGATCTTGATCACCTGCGCGCCCCAGTCGGCGAGCTGGCGCACAGCGGTCGGGCCGGCGCGATGGGCGGTGAGGTCGAGCACCTTGATGTGCGAAAGAGGAAGTTTGGCCATGGCGTTTACCGTCCCTTGAACATCGGTTTGCGTTTTTCCATGAAGGCGCGGCGGCCCTCCTTGAAATCCTCGCTGTTGAAGCAGGCTTCGGTCATCTTCTCGAGCTTCTTGTGGTCCTGCTTCGATTCTGGCTTGGCGATCTCGCGTGCCGCGGCTTTGGCGAGCGCAATCGTGAGCGGCGCGTTCTGGGCGATGGCGTCGGTGGTCTTGGCAACCAG
Source organism: uncultured Alphaproteobacteria bacterium (assembly GCA_963755595.1). Taxonomy (GTDB): domain Bacteria; phylum Pseudomonadota; class Alphaproteobacteria; order Reyranellales; family Reyranellaceae; genus Reyranella. The sequence continues at coordinate 36,087 of CAVWKP010000002.1, forward strand.
CGCATCGAGTTCGGCATCCGGCGCGACACCGTTCACCAGCCCCATCTCATAGGCCTCCTTGGCAGAGTACTGGCGGGCGGTGAACAGGAACTCCATGGCGCGCGGCAGGCCGACGATGCGCGACAGGCGCTCGATGCGCGTGAAGCCATAGCCGAGCCCGAGCTTGGCCGCCGGCACGCCGAAGCGCGCGCCCTCGTTGCAGAAGCGCATGTCGCAGCAGGCCGCGAGGTTCATGCCGCCGCCGATGCAGTATCCGGTGACTTTGGCGATGGTCGGCTTGGAGAAGTTGTAGAGCCCTTCGTAGCCTTCCCTGGAGATCGCGTCGTAGCGCACCTGCGCATCGGCATTGGCGCGCTCGCTCTCGAACTTGGAGATGTCGGCGCCCGAGACGAAGGCCTTGCCGCCGGCGCCGCTCACCACGACGCAGCGCACCTCGGGGTCCTTCTCGTAGTCCTTCAGGAGGCCCACGAAGGCGTCCCACATGTCGAGCGAGACTGCATTCAGCTTGGCCGGATTGTTGAATACCAGGTGGCCGACCGCGCCCTCGCGCCGTCCGTAGATCTTCTGCTCCTGCATGCGGTACTTCCTCCGGTGTGGCCAGCAATATAGCGCGCGTCCGGCGATTTGAATAAGGTGTGCAAGCAGGGAGGATAAGTGGCCTCAGTAGAACTGAAGGGCCTTGGCAAGCGCTACGGCGGCGCCGTCGCGGTCCAGGATGTGTCGTTGCACATCGGGCACGGGCAGCTCGTCTGCCTGCTCGGGCCGTCGGGCTGCGGCAAGACCACGACTTTGCGGCTGATCGCCGGATTCATCGAGCCTTCGGCAGGCGAAATCGTGGTCGGCGGCAAGGTGCTGTCCTCGACGTCACGCACGGTGCCGCCGGAAGGCCGCAACATGTCGATGATCTTCCAGAGCTACGCGCTCTGGCCGCACATGACGGTGGCAGAGAACGTGGCCTATGGCCTGAAGATCCGGAAGCTCGGCAAGGCGACGATCGACAGCAAGCTCAAGGCGATCCTGTCCACGACGCGGCTTGAGGCGCTGGCCGAACGCTATCCCGGCGAGTTGTCGGGCGGCCAGCAGCAGCGCGTGTCGCTCGCCCGCGCGCTGGTCGTCGAGCCCGAGACGCTGCTGCTCGACGAGCCGCTTTCCAACCTCGACGCCAACCTGCGCGAGGAGATGCGCTTCGAGATCCGCCGCCTGCACGATCGCTACCGCTACACCACGGTCTATGTCACGCACGACCAGTCGGAGGCCATGACCACGGCCGACGTGATCGCTGTCATGAATCTCGGCCGCATCGAGCAGCTCGGCACACCGCAGGAGATCTACGATCTTCCCCGGTCGGCCTTCGTGGCGCGCTTCATCGGCGGCAGCAACATCCTCGCGGGCAAGGCGGTCGATGCCAGCCGCATCGCCCTCGCCGGCGGCACGCTGGCAACGACGGGTCGCCTCTCACCGCAGGGGAGCCAACCTCGGTCTCGGTGCGCCAGCACGAGATCGAGATCCTGCCCGCCAAGCCAGCCGATGCCGGCAACGTGCTTGCCGCCGTCGTCAGCCGGCAGGTCTTTCTCGGCTCGGCGCGCGACTATACTGTCACGCTGCCGGACAAGACCGAAATCCGGGTGACGGCGCCGGCGACGCAGGACATCGCCGCCGGGCAGGGAAGTCTGGCTGCGGCTTGCCGGCCGAACGATGCCGCGCGTTGATGGAAGGAAGTGAAGCATGACCAGGAAGCTCACACGCCGCCATGTTCTGGCGGCCTCGACGATGGTCGCGGCAGGTTCATTCGTCACGCCGGTGCGCGGCGCGCCGCCGGAGGCGCAGAAGATCACGCCCGAGGTGATCGAGGCGGCCAAGAAGGAGGGCAAGGTCACCTGGTACACTTCGGTCGACTTGCCGCTTGCCGAGAAGATCGCCAAGGCCTTCGAGGCGAAGTATCCCGGCGTTTCCATGAAGGTCGAGCGCTCGGGCGCCGAACGCAATTTCCAGCGCATCGGCCAGGAGCAGGCGAGCAAGATCTACGTCTGTGACGTGGTGAACAGCTCCGACGCCTCGCACTTCATTTTGTGGAAGCGCCAGAGGCTGCTCGCTTCGTACCTTCCCGAGGAAGTGGCGCAGCATTTCCCGGCCGCGCACAGGGATGCGGATGGCATGTACGCATCCGGCCGGGTGACGCTCTGTCCGATGGGCTACAACTCCAAGTTGGTTAAGGCAGAGGATGCGCCGAAATCCTATGCCGACCTGCTCGATCCCAAATGGACCGGCAAGATCGTCAAGGCGCATCCCGGTTACAGCGGCATTATCATGACGGCGACCCAGCAACTCAGCCGCGATCTTGGCTGGGAGTGGTTCGAGAAGCTCGGCCGTCAGAAGGTCATGCAGGTGCAGTCGGGGGCCGATCCGCCAAAGAAGGTGGTGCTGGGCGAGCGGCTGGTCATGGCCGATGGCGGGGAGTACCTGCCGCTCCAAATGAAGGCACGCGGCGAGCCGATCGAGCTCGTCTATGCCAGCGAGGGCACGCCCCTGATCGTCGGACCCTCGGGAGTCATGGCAAGCGCGCCCAATCCCAACGCGGCACGGCTGTTTTACGCCTGGTCGATGAGCGCCGAGGCGCAGCAGTTGATCGTCGATGTCGGCGCGCTGCGTTCGGCCCATGCACTGGTGAAGGAACGCCCTGGCATGAAGAAGTTTTCCGACATCAAGGTCATGCGCGAGGAGGCGAGCGTCGTCGCCGACAAGGCCGACGAGATCAAGGCGCACTACGTCAAGATCTTCAAGGTGTAGGCGATGCGGCGCCGTTCGCTTCTGAAGACCGCAGCTCTCCTGCCGTTCGGCGCGCGCGTCGTGTCGGCGGCACCTGCCGCCGAACCCGTCACGCCGGCGATGGTCGAGGCGGCCCGGAAAGAAGGCACTGTCACCTACTATACGGCGATGGACCTTTCGGTTGCCGAGCCGCTGGCCAAGGCCTTCGAGGCGAAGTACCCCGGCATCAAGGTCAAGGTCGAGCGCACGGGCGCGGAGCGGCTGTTCAACCGCATCGCCCAGGAAGCCGCGAGCAAGATCTACCGGGTCGATGTCGTGAACAGCTCCGATGCCGCGCACTTCCTGCCCTGGAAGCGCGACGGCTGGCTGGCGCCGTTCATGTCGGAGGCGATGGCGCGCGATCTGCCGGCGGAGATGGTCGACCCCGACGGCATGTACTGCAATCAGCGCACCCATCTCAGCGTCATCGCCTACAACACCAAGATGGTCGCTCCGGCGGACGCGCCGAAGGGCTTCAACGACCTGCTCGACCCGAAGTATGCCGGCAAGCTGGTCAAGGCCCATCCCGGCTACTCGGGCACGATCATGACGGCCACGCAGCAGATCGCCCGCGAGCTGGGCTGGCCCTACTTCGAGAAGCTGGCCAAGCAGAAGGTGCTACAGGTCCAGTCGGCCACCGAGCCGCCCAAACGCCTCGAGGCCGGCGAGCGCGGCATCGCCGTCGACGGCAGCGACTATCTCTTCTGGCTGGCCAAGGAGCGCGGCTCGCCGATCGAGGTGGTGCTGGCGGTCGAAGGCACGCCGCAGATCAGCAATCCCATGGCGGTGTTCAAGGCGGCGCGCAATCCCAATGCCGCGCGCCTGCTGGTGAGCTGGATCATGTCGCCGGAGGGCCAGCAGTTCATCGTGACGCTGAGCGGTCAATATCCCGCCAACCGGCAGGTGAAGCCCAAGGCCGGGCGGCCGGTGCTGGCCGACGTCAAGACGTTCCGCGAGGATCCGGCCGCCGTCGAGAAGCAGGCCGACCAGATCAAGGCGCAGTACGCGCGCTACTTCAAGGTATGACCGGCCGCTTCGACGCCTCGCGCGTGGTGCTGGTCGGCGTCGTCGTCCTGCTGGCGGCCATCGTCGTGCTGCCGGTGGGCTGGCTCTTCATCTATGCCTTCGCCGACAAGCAGGGCCACGCCACCCTCGGCAACTTCGTCACGCTTTTCACCGACCCGAGCTTCGTCGATCCGCTGATCGAGACGCTGATCCTTTCCGTCTCGGTGAGCGTGATCTGTTGCCTCATCGCCGCGCCGCTCGGCTGGCTTGCGGCGCGCACCGACATGCCGCTCACCCGCACGCTGCGCACGCTGGTGATGGCCTCGCTGGTGACACCGCCTTTCGTCGGCGCCGTTGCCTGGGAGATGCTGGCGGCACCCAATTCGGGGCTGCTGAACCAGCTGTGGCGCGACCTGACCGGCGCCGAAGACCCGCTGTTCGACATCTACACGATGGAAGGCCTGATCTTCGTCATGGCCTGCTACACCTTTCCCTACGTGTTCATCTTGGTGGCCAACGCGCTCGACCGCATGCCCGGCGAGCTCGAGGACGCCTCCTCGATGCTGGGCGCGCGCACCTTGCAGACCGCGATGCGCATCACCGTGCCGCTTGCCTTGCCGGTGCTGCTGGCGGGCGCGCTGGTCGCCTTCCTGCAGGCGCTGAACCAGTTCGGGGCACCCGCGATCCTCGCCATTCCGGCGGGCTTCCATACGCTCACCACCAAGATCTGGAGCCTGTTCCAATTTCCCCCGAAGTCCGAGCTCGCCTCCGCGGCATCGCTGCCGCTGCTGCTGCTGACCGTGGCGCTGCTGCGCCTGCAAGCAGTCGCGCTCGGCCGGCGCGGCTACGCCGTGCTCGGTGGCAAGTACGGCGCGCCTCGGCTCATTCGCCTCGGCGTCCTGCGCATCCCCGCCGCGACGCTCGCCATGCTGATCCTCGCTTTGCCGCTCTTCCTGCCTTATGCCGCCCTGATCAACACGGCGTTCTCGCCGATCGCCTCGCAGGTGATCACGCCGGCGACGGCGACCTTGAAGAACGTCCGCTTCACGTTCTTCGAGCTGAGTTCGACGATGCCGGCGATCAAGAACACCTTCGTCCTGGCCCTTTCATCCGCGACGCTGGGCGGGTTGCTGGCGCTGCTGATCGCCTACATCGTCGTGCGCCAGGCCGTCATTGGCCATCGCGTGCTGGCCTTCCTCGCCACCGCGCCGCTGGCCATTCCCGGCATCGTGCTCGGCGTCGGCCTGTTCCTGGCCTACGCGCAGACGCTCTACGGCACGCTGTGGATCCTGCTGATCGCCTTCATCACCATCGAGCTGCCGGCGGCCTACCAGCAGCTCGGCTCGGCCTTCCGCTCGGTCCATCCCGAGCTCGAGGAAGCGGGGCGCATGCTGGGCGCCAGTCGCCTGCGCACGCTCAAGGACATCACCGCGCCGCTGCTCAGCACCGCCGCCGTCGCCACCTGGTGCTTCATCTTCGTCGCCGTGATCCGCGAGCTGTCGGCCGCCGCCGTGCTGTTCACCTCGGAGACCAAGGTCATGTCGGTGCTGATCTTCGACCTCAAGGAGAGCGGCGATGTCGGCGCCATCGCCGTGCTCAGTCTCGCCATGGTCGTCCTCACCACGCTGGTGATCGCCGTCGCCAATCGCCTGCAGAGGCGGGTCGCAGGTCAGTGACGGGTGAGTGATGGCGTGGGACGATCCGGCCATCCGCACGGCACTCCGCACCGCCTGGGACTTCATGCGGCTCGTCCATGCGCCGCGGCGGGCCGACCTCATCCTGACCTTGGGGAGCTTCGATCCGAATGCCGCGGTCCATGCGGCCGGCCTGTGGCGCGCCGGTCTCGCGCCCAAGATCATCATGTCGGGCGGCATCGCCCATCGCGGTGGCCTGCTCGACACGGGATGGGACAAGACCGAGGCACGCGTGTTCGCTGACGTCGCCCTGCGCGAGGGTGTGCCGGCCGAAGCGATTCTGCTGGAGGAGCAGGCAGAGAACACCGGCGACAATTTCGTCTTCGGCCGGGCCGTGGCGCGCCGGGCTGGGCTCGAGCCGCGGTGGGTCCTCGTCGTTGCCAAGCCCTACATGACCCGACGCGGCTATGCGACCGGCCGGGTGAAGTGGCCCGAGGCCGAACTCATCATGCAGTGCGAGGAGATCGACGTGCTCGACTACTTCGCCCGCGAGCCCGATCCGGAGCGAGCCCTGCTGGCGCTGGTGGGCGACCTGCACCGCGTCCTGGTCTATCCCGGGCTGGGCTTTTCGCTCGCGCAGGACGTGCCGCCGCCCGTCATCGAGGCGCTGCGGGCTCTCGTCGCGGTGGGCTATGGCGCACGGCTGCTGCCGGGCTACGACCTCGGCTAGTCGTAGATCGCGACTTCCTCGGCGCTGACGGCACGGGCGAGCAGGCCGAGGGACGACAGCGCCTTCAGTGTGTCTTCCCAGCCGAGCCGGGTCTGGCTGCCGATCGGCACGGCGAGCTGGCGTGCCACGATCTGCATGCTGATCTCGACGTAGTGCGGGTCGAGATCGGGGAAGCGCTTGCCGAAGATTTCGGCGGCGTCGGCCGGCTTGTCGCGCACGAGTTGATATCCCTCCTGCACCGCCTCGGCGATCTTGCGTGCCGTCGACTGGCGATTGGGCTCCATCCACGCCATCTCGTTGACGATCAGGTTCAGGCTGTAGATGCGCACGCCGAAGTCGGCGAAGCGCAGCACGGCGATCTTGCGGCCCTGGGCGATCAGCTCGGCGGGCGCGATCTCCTCGTAATCGACCAACGCGTCGACCTTGCCCTCGAGCAGTGCCTTGGAATCCCAATCGACTACCGCCTCCTTGATCTTGCTGCGATCGATGCGGTTGGCGGCGAGCAGGGCGCGGTACTCGTCGATGGTGACGCTGCCGGGCACCAGCCCGACGCGCTTGCCTAGAAGGTCGCGCGGGGCGTCGATGCGGTCCTCGGCGCGCGAATAGAGCACGGTCGGCGTGCGCCGGTAGTAGACGGCGAGGCTGCGGATCGGCAGGCCCTTCGCGCGGCCGATCGCGGTGGCGGCGGCACTCGAGGAGCTGATCCAGTATTCCTTGCCGGTGCCCACCATCTCGGCGGCGACGCTGGCACCATGACCTTCGACGATGCGCACGTCGAGCCCGCGGCGCTCGAACGCTCCGGTCTCGCGCGCGATATAGAAGCCGGCATAGGTCGGCGCGGGCTTCCAGTCGATCAGCAGGTCGACATGCTGCAGGGACTGGGCACGCACGACGGCCGGCGTCAGCGGCCCCGCCGCCACAGCCGCCAGCAGCGACCGGCGCGAGAGGCGGGAAACGGTCATTCCATCCAATTGTAGAGCACATCCCGTCCGGCTGGAATCAGCCGGACGGGATGTGCGCCTGTGATCAAAGTCCTCGAACGAACCCGCGCACTAGCACGGTGACTTCGAGACGCCCGCGCCATACCATGGGCGCGATATGCGATGGCCGTGGATTATTGTCGCCCTGCTGTTTGTTGCACTGCCGGCGGGCGCACAGTCGCTCGAGGAGCGCATGAAGAGCGCCGCCGGCGCCTACGAGCGCAAGGATTTTGCCGCCGCGCTCGCGGTGTGGCGGCCCCTGGCCGAGGCCGGCAATGCCGAGGCCGAGACCCTGCTCGGCGCCATGTATTGGCGCGGCGAGGGCGTGCCGCGCGATCACAGCCGAGCCGCCTATTGGTATTTGCGCGCCGCCGAGAAGGGCTACGCGCGGGCGCAGAACGATATCGGATATATGTACGGTTTCGGCGAAGGCATCCCGCCGCGCGATAACGTCCAGGCCTACAAATGGTTGAGCCTGGCCGTCCGCAACTACTCGGCCAAGAACCAGGAGCGGCTCGAGCAGGCGACCAAGGATCTTGCTGCAGTGCGGGCGCGCATGACGCCAGCGCAACGGGCCGATGCGGAGCGGCTGGTACGCGACTTCCGCCCCGTCCCGTAGTATGACCCCCGTAAGACCATATCCTGAACACGTCACTTGCTTGTCACACGACCGCAGGCTTTGTTCGTCCTAGACCATGGCATACGACCGCGCCCCTCCTTCCCCCTCGAGGCCGGATGATCGCGACAATTCGGCGAGCGGCTGTTGCCGCAGCTCTCAGCTCCGCCTTGTGCTCGACCGGCTTTGCCGCCACGCCTGAGGAGGAGCGGCTGCTCGGCAGCGACTGCGAGGACGCGCAGCTGCAGAGCTACCTGCCGTTCACGCGCAGCATCGGCACCAGTGGCGTCATCAAGGGTTCGCTGGCCGAGTCGACCGCCGCCGCGGGCGTGCCGCCGGCGGCGATGCTCGAGGCACTCGACGCGTTCGCCACGGCAATCGATCTCGAGCGCGACCTGCGCGATGGCGATCGCTTCTATGTGCGCTACGAGCGGGCCTTCACCATCGAGGGCAATCCGATGGGTGTCGGCCGCGTGCTGTGGGCCGAACTCAAGACCCAGGCCAAGGGCACGCTCGCCATCCATCGCTTCCGCGCCACCAAGACCGACGCCGAGGCCTTCTGGTTCGCCAGTGGCCAGGGCACGCAGGCGGCGACGATCCAGATGCCGCTCAAGAGCATCTCCGTTTCGTCGGGCTTCGGCCTGCGCGCCGATCCGTTCGACCAGCCATGGGCCCGCACCGTTCCGATGGGCCCGGTGGTGGGCCCTGGACCGAGTGCAGCGGGACCTCTGACGCCTGGAGCGTTTCCCTCCGCCAACTGGAAGCCCAAATCCACCCAGGTGCAGCCCAAGCCGCAAGCGGCGGCGCAGACCCAAGGGCAGGCTAAGAGCCCGCTGGTCAATCCCATGATCAGCCCCAGCCCGCTCGGCGCGGCCGCTGAGAGCGTCAACAAGCCCACAGCGCTCGGCATCGCCATGGGGCTGTCGCCCACGCGCGGTCCGCAGCTTCGGTGGCTTCAAGCAGGGCGGCGGCAGCGGCGCGCTGTTCATGCATGAGGGCGTCGACCTGGTGGCGTCGCCCGGCACGCCGATCATGGCCGCGGCCGACGGCATCGTGGTCGGCGCCGAGCCCAAGGGCCGCTACGGCAACTGGATCGAGATTGCCCACGAGGGCAAGCTGGCCACGGTCTACGGCCATCTCTCGGCTTTCGCGCCCGGCATCGCGCCTGGCGTCCGCGTCGAGCAGGGCGACATCATCGGCTTCACCGGAAGCACCGGCCGCACCACTGGCCCGCACCTGCATTTCGAGCTCCTGGTCAACGGCCGGCCGACCAATCCCATCGCCAGCCCTGCGACCAGGCACGGCCTGTTGCGCGGGCCTGAGCTGGTGAGGTTCAGGAAGGTGGTGGAGCACGACGTGGCCGAGCGCGAGCGCGAAGCCAAGTCGATGTAGCTCGATACCGCCCGCACCCTGGAGCGTTGCTGTCGCGTTGCTATGATGGTCCAGGAGGAAGCCATGGCGAACGATCCGCAAACCTTCCAGTTCGACGACGACGGCGAGACGCCGAATAATCCCAGGCTGCCGCTGGTGCTCTATCGCGGCGCCATCGACGTCAAAGCCGCCGGCGATCCGGCCGCCGCCTTCGAGAAGATCTTCGCCCGGCACGGCTGGGGCGATGGCTGGCGCAACGGCATCTACGACTTCCTGCATTTCCATACCCGCACGCACGAGGTGCTGGGCATTGCGCGCGGCCGCGCCAAGGTCGAGTTCGGCGGCGCCAAGGGCTGCGCTGTCGAGCTGCAGGCAGGCGATGTCGCCATCCTGCCGGCCGGCATCGGCCACCGGCGTCTCTCGTGCAGCGCCGATCTTTTGGTGGTCGGCGCCTACCCGGCCAACGGCGCCATTGACGAAACAAGGCCCGGCAAGGTCAGCCATGACAAGGCGGTGGCCGATGTCGCCAAGACACCGCTGCCACAGCAGGACCCGGTGTTCGGCGCGAATGGGCCATTGAAGACTTTGTGGAAGATATAGGCGCCGACGATGGCGAAGCGACATGACAGCGCCGGCCTGGTGATCTTCCGGCGCGCGCCGGCGCTGGCGTTTTTCCTGGTGCATCCCGGCGGTCCCTACTGGACGCGCAAGGACGACGGCGCCTGGTCGATCCCCAAGGGCGAGATCGAGGACGGCGAGGACAAGCTTGAAGCGGCCAAGCGCGAGACGCTGGAAGAGACGGGCTTTGCGCCGACCGGCAAGTTCATCCGCCTGCCGCCGGTGCGCCAGCCCAGCGGCAAGGTGATCCATTCCTGGGCGATCGAGGCGGGCGATCTCGATCCGGCGGCGATCAAGAGCGGCACCTTCGAGATGGAATGGCCGCCGCGCTCGGGCCGCACGCGCGTCGTTCCCCGAGGTCGATCGCGCGGCGTGGTTCGAGTGGCCCGAGGCCGAGGTGAAGATCCTGGTCGGGCAGCGGCCGATCCTCGAGCGGCTCAAGGCAAGGCTGGAGGCGGAAGACCAGGACGCGGCCTGACGTCGGCCATTTTGCGCCCCATAATCGGGGCCATGAAGCTCCTGTTCGAACGCTCCGAATACCTCGCCCGCATCGCGCGCACCAAGCAGGCGATGGCCGAGCGCGGCATCGACCTGCTGCTGGTCGCCTCGCCCGCCAACCAGTTCTGGCTCACCGGCTATGACGGCTGGTCGTTCTACACGCCGCAGATGGTGGCGCTGCGCCTCGACCAGGAGGAGCCGATCTGGGTCGGCCGCAAGATGGATGCGGTGGGCGCCAAGTTCACCGCGTTCCTGAAGCCCGAGAACGTCGTGCCCTATCCCGACATCTATGTCGGCTCGGCCGAGCGCCATCCCCTGCAGTTCGTGGCCGAGGAGATCACCCGGCGCGGCTGGGATCGCGGAACGGTCGGCGTCGAGAGCGACGACTACTATTACACCGCCAAGTGGGACGCCACCTTGCGCGCCGGCCTGCCCAATGCGCGCTTCGTCGATGCCTTCCTGCTGGTCAATCGCTGCCGCATGAAGAAGTCGCCCGCCGAGCTTTTATTCATGCGCCAGGCCGGCCAGATCGCGGCGCTGGCACAGAAGGCTGCGTTCGACACGGCGGCGCCCGGCGTGCGCCAATGCGACGTGATGGCCGAGCTCTACAAGGTCACCACCGCCGGCACGCCGGAGTTCGGCGGCACCTTCCCGTGCAAGCCGCCCAACGCCATGGTGAACGAGATCGCCTCGGCGCCGCATCTCTCCTGGAGCGACGAGAAGCTGAAAGCGGGCGATCTCTTCTACATCGAGATGGGCGGCGTGCGGCACCGCTACCACTCGCCGCTGTCGCGCTGCATCTATCTCGGCAAGCCCAGCGAGCGCATGGACAGGACGGCCAAGGTGATCGCCGAGGGCCTCGCCGCCGTGCTCGACAAGGTGAAGCCCGGAGTCCTCTGCGAGGAGCTGGCCGCGACCTGGACGCAGGTGATCGCCCGGCACGGCATCGAGAAGGACAGCCGCATCGGCTATCCCGTCGGCATCGGCTTCCCGCCGACCTGGGGCGAGCTCACCGCGTCCCTGCGCGCCGGCGACCGCACGGTGATGGAGGAGGGCATGACCTTCCACTGCATCCCGGCGCTCTGGCTCGACACGTATGGGCTGGTGATCTCGGAGAGCTTCGCGGTGACGGCGAAGGGCGCGGAGTGCTTCGCGGACTATCCGCGAGTGCTGTGCGCCAAGGGGTGAGTTACCGTCGTTACCGCTTTTTTCCAGCCGGTGGAAAACGTCCGATGCAGCTGGCGCGGGCGCTTTGGGGGACTTTTTTCCATTTTCCGCCACACCCCCTCTGCGTAAGCCATTGATAAAACACAATTCCCTGGCGCAAGTCATTGATCCGAAACGATTTTCCGGCGCCATCAGATCGGCTTGCCCGCGCGTCCTGCGCCGGCGGCCGGAATACACTGAATTCCATGCCCGCTTTCTCGCGCTCCCCTTTCCTGGCGTGGCTCGGTCTCGGCCTGATGCTCCTGGCCAGCGCGCTCCTGTCATGGGGCATCGCCGAGGCCGGCCGCGTCCTCCTGCCGAGGTTGGGGTCGCCCACCGTCTGGCAGGTGCTGGCCGGGCGGTCGTCGCCTGGGTCATCGCTCTGTTCCTGCCGACCGGGTGGGCGGGCCGATCGGCCGCCTGCTTCCGTGGTGGATCGTCGGCACGGCCATCGCGGCGCTCGGGCTCGTTGTCGCGCGAGGCGTCGATGCTTCAGCGGAAGGGCTGTACCGTGTTGACGCCTGCTGGCTCGGCTTGCGCGACGCGCTTGGCGCGGTGTTCAAGTACGGCCTGCTACCGGCGCTTGTGGCCGAGTGGCTGGTTCCTGTCGCTGCTCTACGCGCGGCCGCTCGTCGTGTATTTCCGGTCGGGCAGTCGCCTGCTTGACCGTGCCTCGGTCCTGCTCACGATCCTGACCGCGGCCTCGAGCTTCAGCTTCTTCACCGCCGACGGCCTCGACCGCCAGGCCGCCGAGAACGACAACATGCGTCGCGGCGACGTCGCGCCGGCGCTGCGCCAGACCGACGAGCTGATCGCCGCCGCCAGGCGCGCCACAAGCTCGCGCGGGCAATGGACGACGACCGGGAGGCGGCGGCGAAGAAGCTTTACGCCAACTGCTCGAGAGCCGGCTGGCCTGCGCCACCGACCGCCTGAGCTGCCTCGCCGCGCTCGACGCGCTGCCGATGGCCGGCGATTTCGTGCCCAAGCGCCCGACCGCAGCGCGCGCCGAGCCGACACTGCCGCCGGCCTTTGCCCGGCCGGCCGGTACGGCGCAGGAGCTGCGCGAACAGGTGAGCGACCAGCACAGGATCCATCGCGATCGCGACGCGGCGGCAGAGAAGGCAAAGGCATCGGCGGAGGAGCTGCGCGAGGCGAGCCGCGCCGTCGTCGAGAGCGCCCGGGGCCAGCTGGCTGGCCTGCTGGCGGTGCCCGAGCTGCCCGAACCTCGGCAAGCTGGTGGACAGCGTCGCCGAATTCGGGTTCGAGCTCGGCCTGCAGTCGCTGATCGGCGAGAAGACCGTCGACAATCTCGCCGGCTTGTGGCAGCGGCTGGTGGACACGGCCGGGCGCGCCATCGATCAGGCCCGCGACTTCCACCAGCGCGTCCACGCCCGCGATGGGCTGGCGGCAAGGGCCGGCGGCCTCAACGAGCGCATCATCGAGGACCGACTCAAGGAAGCCATGGACCGGCTGCGCGGCGGGGAGCGCTAGATCGGCTTGCCCGCGCTCTCCGCCCAGCGCCGCATCAGCGCGTTGGACGGCCGGCTGTTGTCGCGCACCTTGGCGGCGCTCTCGGCGCCCGCCACCGGCAGGCCGGCGGGATCGAGCTTGCCGATCTGCACCAGCACCGAGGCCTGGTCCCAGTAGATGTGCTCGTGCGCCACCTTGCCGCCCTCGAACTTCACGATGGCGACCAGCGGCACCTCGACCTTGCGTGCGGTCGGCGCGATGCCGGGCAGCATCCAGTCGATCTCGCTGGTGTGGGTGAAGGAGAAGATCATCTCGTCGACGATCTGGTCGGCGCCGACGGTGCGGCTGACCGGCGTCATGCCGGTGTCCGGCGGATTGCCGCCGATGAAATGGTACTTGTAGAAGCGCTTCAGCTGATCGTGCCCGACGCCGCCGGTCAGGGTCGGCACGTGATTGACGTACGGCCGCGCCACCATGGTCGCCATGGTGGCGTCGACGTCGCGGGTCTCGAATCATAGCGGCAATGCGTTTCCCAGAGGGCGACGAGGTCGTGGGGCATGGGTGGGCTCCTGTGCTGGCGGCGACGAGGAAGTATCGCCTATCAACCCACCATCGCATAAGCCGGCTGCCGCCAGTCCGCGCCCGCGCGCAGGAACCCCGTCCTGCTGTCGAGCAGGATCGCCTCCACCGAGCACGCCCGCCGGGTCAGCGCCGGCCACATCTCGACATCATGCCCGCGCCGCTTCAGCTCCTCGATCGTCGCCGGCCGGCAGCCGGTCCTCGATGTTCAGCCGGCCGGGCAGGTGGGTGTACGGCGCGAACGAGTTGGGGAAGCTGAAGGTCGCGAAGCGCGGCTGCTCGATCGCTTCCTGGATGTCCATGCCGAAGTGGAAGGTGTTCAGGAACACCTGCAGCATGGCCTGCACCTGCACGTCGCCGCCCGGCGCGCCGAACGGGATCACGCTGCCGTCGTCGCGCACGGCGATCGCGGGGTTGGGCGTGAGGCGCGGGCGCTTGCCGGGCGCCACGCCGGACGGGTGGTTGGGATCGGGCCGGCTTTGCGTGCCGCGGCCGGAGGGCACGATGCCGAGGCCGGGGATCACCGGGCTGCGCCAGCTGCCGTCGCTCGGCGTCGCCGACAGGGCGTTGCCCCAGCGGTCGACGGCGCAGCAGTAGGAGGTGTCGGGTTCGACGACCGCGTCGCTGCGCTGCTGTCGACGGCGGACGGCAGGGGCGTTCGCCGGATAGCGCCCGACCGGCGGCGGCATGTCGGGCATGGCGCGCTGCAGGTCGATCGCGCCGACGCGGGCGCTGACGTGCGCGTCGCGACAAAAGCTCGTCCAGGCCGACATCGACGAACAGCGGATCGCCGTAGCGATATTCGCGGTCGGCGCAGGCCGCCTTCAGGATCTCGGTGATCAGGTGCACGTAGTCGGCGCTGTTGTGCTTCAGGCCCGTTCAGCCCGCCCGCCGCCTCGATCATCTTCAGCGCCTGCGCCAGCATCGGGCCCTGGCACCACGGGCCGCAGGTGAAGACCTCGAAGTCGCGCCAGCGCACCTTGACCGGCTCTTCGTAGCGGCTGTGGAAGTTGGCGAGATCGTCGCGCGCCAGGTAGCCGCCGTTCTGCTCGTGGTAGCGCACGATGGTCTCGGCGATGTCGCCGGCATAGAACGCGGCGCGCGCGGCCTGCAGGCCGGCGAGCCGCCCGCGCTTCTCGGCGGCGCGCTCCTGGTCGACCATGTATTGCAGGGTGCCGGCGAGGTCGGTCTGCAGGAAGCGGTCGCCGACTTCTGGCACCTGGCCGCCCGGCAGGAAGATCGCGGCGTTGGAGGGCCACGAGCGGTAGCCGTCCTCGTACTGCTTGATCATGGTCGCCATGTACTCGAACACGGCGAAGCCTTCCCGGGCGTAGCGGATGGCGGCACCGGCGACGTCGCCGAACGACATCGTGCCGTAGTCGCTGAGCGCGGTGATCCAGGCGTCGGGCGCGGCCGGAACGACGGTGCGCAGGATGCCGAGAGGCATCTTGCCGCCATGCTCGCGCATGAAGAGGTCGGGCGGGAAGCGCTTGGGCCAGTGGCCGAGGCCGGCAATGGTGACGACCTTGCCCGGTTCCTTTGCATGAGGTCCCGTGCGGATCATGATCGGCGCCACGCCGGCGACATTCACCTCGTCGGGATGCAGCACCGCGAGCGCAATGCCCGCGGCGCAGCCGGCATCGATGGCATTGCCGCCCGCCTCGAGGATCGAGAAGCCGGCTGCGGCGGCGAGATAGTGCCCGGCCGAGACGGCGTGCCGGCTGCCGTAGAGGGTGGGGCGGGCGGAGGGCATGGCGGCTCCTCGAACACAAGCTCATCCTGAGGAGCGGCCCATTCATCATGGGGAGGTGTCGCGGTCTACCGCGACGGAGGGTCAGCAGCTCGAGCGAGACTTATGACCCCTCCGTCGGCGTTAGACGCCGACGCCTCCCCGTCTAATCGGGGAGGAAGGCATCACCAGTTATGCCAGCCGTTGCCCCAGTTGTGCCAACCGCCATTGCCCCAACCGCCGTTGCCCCAGCCACCATTGCGCCAGCCGCCGTTGCCCCAGCCGCCATGCCAGCCATTGCCCCACCACGCCAATTTCGTGTCGGGGTCGACCTTGAGGAAGGCGCCGTTTTCGTTGCGCATCTCCTTCAGCGATCCCGACACCGAGTCGCGGATCGACTGGAGACGTTCGGCGACCAAGCCGGCCTTGGGTGCCGGGTCGGCCATCGTGGTGGCCTTGGCGCCGGCGGCGGCGAGGCTGACGGACAGACCCAGCGTGCCGGCCGGCAGCAGGGCTGCGAGAGCGCTCAACGTGCGACGATCGTGAGCCATTTTACTTTCCCCTCAACATGATGCTCGTTGCCATCTCTCGATTGCTCAATCCCACGCGGCGTCGCTGATGCGGTTGTCCTCGGTCAGCACGAGCGTCAACCGGTTGGGATTGACCGTGTAGTTGGCGATGCCGTGGTGGGGCTTGATGACCCGGACGTCCCACAGCAGATCCTCTTCCTTGAGGATGTTGTCGGCCGCAATGCCCGCCGGCGGCGTGCCGCCCTTGGCGACGAAGTACTTGCCGAGGCAGCTCGGCTGCAATCGTTCTTGAGCTTCTTGACCTCGGCGTAGCCCGGCAGCTCTTCAGGGTGAGCGCATTGGCGGCCGAGCGCACGCGGATCGCCTTGTAGGGATGCTGGTGGCCGAGCGGCAGCAGGGCATCGATCTCCATGAACTCGCCGAGCGGCGCCGCCGACGCGCGGCGATTGCGCCTCGAACAGCAGATCGAGCACGCCGTCGACCGGCGTGCCCTGGTTGATCGGGATGAGGTTGGGCTGGCTCCAGCCCTTGGACGTGACCAGCCCGCGTGCCACGACGATGTCGCGGCCGTCCTTGGAGCGCAGCAGCTCGACACTGGCGACGAAGATGATCGGCCAGGGCTGGCCTTCGGGGATGGGAGCCCCGGTGGCGGGATAGCCTGCCGCGCCTGGCGGAGGGGCGCCCGGCTGCTGAACGGCCTGGCCGCCGGGAGCTGCCTGCTGGCCGGTGGCCGGCGGGGTCTGCGCAGAAGCGACGACCCAAGGCGAGGGTTGCGGCGAGAACCGCGGCGACGGAAGCGGTGGCGAACAGCGTTGATCTGGTCATGGCATCCTCGGTGGTGACGCGGCCTCGGCCGCCGGTGATGTGAGAGGCGACTTGAGCTCGGCGATGGCAGACGTGCCGCCGTCGGCCCAGCTCTGCTCGAGGCGGTCGTAGGCCTCGAGAATGAGATCCGTCGGCACGATCTGGGTGAGCGTGCAGTAGGAGGTCCGGGTGCTGGCGAAGCTGCCGTTCTCGAACAGCTTGTTGACCGGCGCGCCGCCGCCGCACACGGAGAAGTACTCGCAGGTGGCGCTGCAGGCGGCGACACCCGCCTGAATGTCGCGATGCAGCGCGCTGTCGAGGCAGGCCTGGTAGATGCTGGCCAGCGACTGGCTGTTGATGTTGCCCAGCAGGTAGTCGCCATAGGCCTCGTTCTTGAGGCCGAGCAGCTCGGGCGAGAAGCTCGAGACGTTGCCGTGGCTGTCGACATTGAGCATCGCCAGCGGATCGGTCTGGACGTTGCGCGCGGAGGCTTCGCTCGGACGGAACACGCGCGGGATGGCAAGGTCGATCTCGCGCAGGAACTTCACCTGGCCGCCTGCGCGCGCCGCCTGCCAGAAGCGGCGCAGGAAGTCGGCGTAGCGGCGATGCAGCGCCTCGCCCCCATCCGCGCTGTCGAACAGGTCGGAGACGTGGCTGCCTTCGGACTCCTCGACGTTGAAGCAGACATGGTCGATGCCTTCCGAGACGTAGAAGGCGAGCAGCGCGTCGGGATCGTCGAGGCTTTTCGCCGACAGCACCGAGATCACATGGAACGGCAGGCTCTCCGCCTGCAGCTTGTGGATGCCGGCGATCGTCTTGTCGAAGGTGCCGGCGCCGCTGCGCGTCTTGCGATGGGCGTCATGCAGCTCGCGCGGGCCGTCGAGGCTGACGCCGACGCCGACCTTCCAGTCGCGGAACAGCGCGCACCACTCGGCGTCGATCAGCATGCCGTTGGTCTGGAAGGCGTGCCGCACCTCGACCGTCGGCGGGCGCAGGCGCTCGATGGTGGCGAAGGCCTCGCGATAGAAGGCGGGCGGCACGACCAGCGGCTCGCCGGCATGCCAGATCACGGTGAGCTGCGGCGCCGCCCAGCCCGAGGCGAACAGCTCGCTGAACAGGCGCGTCACCGTCGACTGCTCCAGCACGTGCTTGTTGTTGCGATCGGGCAGGTAGCAATAGCTGCAGTTGATGTTGCAGAACGGGGTCGGCTGCAGCACCACGATGCTGACGATGGGAGCGGAAGCCACGGCTGTTTCCGCCGTCACCAGTTGTGCCAACCGTTGCCCCAGGGACTGCCGAAGATGAAGGGCAGCAATCCGTTGCCCCACCCGCCGTTGCCCCAGCCGCCGTTGTGCCAAGCCGTTGCCCCAACCGCCGTTATGCCAGCCGTTGCCCCAGCCGCCATTGTGCCAGCCGTTGTGCCAACCATTGCCCCACCAGGCCAGGCGCTTCTCGGGATCGACCTTGAGGAAGGGCTCGTCGCCGTTCGGCGTCTCGCTCAGGGCGCCCGAGACCGAGTCGCGGATCGATTGAAGACGCTCTGCGACCGAGCCCGGATCCCTGGCGCGGCCGTCGGCCACGGCCGTCGCCTTGGCGTCGGCTGCGGCGAGGCTGACGGAAAGGCCGAGCGTACCGGCCGGCAGCAAGGCTGCGAGAGCCCTCAGCGTCCGACGATCCTGCGCCATCCCCGGTCTCCCCTAGAACAGGCGGATACGTTAGTCCGACTATCGAGGGTGTGACAAGGACCACCTCACCCTGAGGAGGCGCGCAGCGCCGTCTCGAAGGGTCGCGACCGGCAAGGTGCTCGTTCCGATCCTTCGAGACGCATCGCTACGCGATGCTCCTCAGGATGAGGCAGTTTCGCAGTCGTACGGCCGCTAGGCGGCCTTCTTTCCGCGGCTGGCTTCTATGACCTTCCAGAGACTCGCCGCCGTTACGGGCATGTCGACGTGCTTGACGCCGGTATGGGCGTAAATCGCATCGACAATGGCATTGACCACCGATGGCGGGGCGCCAATGGCGCCGGCTTCGCCCGCGCCCTTCACGCCCAGCGGATTGGTCTTGCAGAGGCTGTTATGCATGTCGAACTTGACCGGCGGCACGATGTCGGCGCGCGGCAGGGCATAGTCCATGAACGAGCCGCTCACGAGCTGGCCCGAGTCGCTGTCGTACACCGCATGTTCGGTCAGGGCCTGGCCGACGCCCTGGCCCACGCCGCCATGCACCTGGCCCTGCAGCAGCAGCGGGTTCAGCGCCATGCCGAAATCGTCCATGACGCTGTAGTTCAGGATCTCGAGCGTGCCGGTGTCGGGATCGATCTCGAGCTCGCAGATGTGGCAGCCGTTGGGAAAGGTGTCGGCTTCCGGCGTGCGCG
Source organism: uncultured Alphaproteobacteria bacterium (assembly GCA_963755595.1). GTDB lineage: Bacteria > Pseudomonadota > Alphaproteobacteria > Reyranellales > Reyranellaceae > Reyranella. Next base: position 55,036 of record CAVWKP010000002.1, read on the forward strand.
TGAACTCGTCGTCGAGGGCTCCCTTGTTCGCCTTGGCGACGTCAAACAGGCTGACGCTGCGGTCGGTGCCGACGATGCGGAACGACCCGTCCTTGTAGTCGATGTCGGCGGCGCTGGCCTCGAGCAGGTTGGCCGCAAGAGGCTTGCCCTTGGCGATGATCTTGTCGGCCACGCCCACCGTCGCGGCACCGTTGATGGCGATGGTGCGGCTGCCGCCGGTGAAGCCGTCGGGCACCACGTCGCTGTCGCCCTGCACGAACCTGATGCGCTCGATGTCGATGCCGAGCCGCGCCGAGGCGATCTGGCTCAGCGCCGTCTCGTGGCCCTGGCCGTTGGTCTGGTTGCCGGTGACGATGGTGATGGTGGAATCCTCGTTGAACTGCGCCTTGACCGTCTCGGGATTGCCGCCCGAGCATTTCTCGACATAGGTTGCCATGCCGATGCCGCGCCACTTGCCGTTGGCGGCAGATTGCGCGCGACGGGCGGCGAAGCCCTTCCAGTCGGCTTTCTCCATGCCCTTGCGCATGACCGCTTCGAAGTTGCCGGAATCGTAGGTATCGCCGAGCGCGGTCTTGTACGGGATCTGGCCGGGCTTGATGAAGTTGATGGCGCGGATCTCGTCGGGCGTCTTGCCGGTCTCGCGCGCGATGTGATCGACGAAGCGCTCCATCAGGTAGGCCGCTTCGGGACGGCCGGCGCCGCGATAGGCGTCGGTCGGCACGGTGTTGGTCATCACGCCCTTCACGTTCACGTAGATCGCGGGCGTGCCGTAGAGCCCGTTCAGCATCGAGCTGCCGGCCAGGGTGGGGATGAAGACGCTGAAGTGGTTCAGGTAGGCGCCGAGTGCGGCATAGGTGGTGATGCGCTCGCCGATGAAGCGGCAGTCCTTGTCGAGCGCCATCTCGGCGATCGAGACATGGTCGCGGCCCTGCACGTCGGACTGGAACGCCTCCTGGCGGTCGGGGATCCACTTCACCGTGCGCTTGAGCGTGCGCGAGGCCCACACGATCATGGGGTACTCCGGATGGACGAAGATCTTCATGCCGAAGCCGCCGCCCACGTCGCCGGTGCGCACGCGCAGCTTCGCCGAGCCGATCTTCAGGATCATGTCGGCCACCACCGGGCGGATCATGTGCACGCCCTGCGAGTCACCCACAAGGTCGAGCGGTCGTCCTTGGCGTCGTACTCGCAGATCGCGCCGCGCGGCTCCATCGAGTTCACGATCAGGCGCTGGTTGACCAGCCGCAGCGTCACGACCTTGTGCGCCTTGGCGAAGGCGGCGTCGGTCGCGGCGCTGTCGCCCATGTGCCAGTCGAACACGATGTTGTTCTTGATGTGGTCATGCACCAGCGGCGCGCCGGGCTGGGCCGCCTCGTAGGTGCCGACGACGTGCGCGCGTGCGGCGTAGTCGACCTCGATCAGCTCGGCGGCGTCCTTGGCCTGCTCGAGCGTCTCGGCCACCACCAGCGCCACCGGATCGCCGACATGGCGCACGCGACCCTGCGCCAGCATCGGCCGCGGAGTTTCACCGCGCGGCGTGCCGTCGCGGTTCTCCAGCGGCACCAGGCAGGGCACGTCGCCGAAGTCGGCTTTCTTCACATCCTCGCCGGTGAAGACCAGCAGCACGCCGGGCGCCTTCCTGGCGGCGGTGGTATCGATTTTCTTGATGTCGGCATGGGCGTGCGGCGAACGCAGGACGTAGAGACGCGCCGCCGGCTGGCTCAGTTTGGTGTCGTCCGTGTAGCGCCCGCCGCCCGTCAGCAGCCGCGGATCCTCGATCCTGCGAACCGAATCACCGATACCAAACTTCGCCATGTACGCCTCCGCTGTTGGCCGGAGGTTAGCAAGGCTTTCAGCGCACTGTCATTCCTTCTAAGCCGCACGCCGCCGGCGGCGTGCGCCAACATGGCTCTTGCCTTCGCGTTCCTGCTGGTAGGTCCGGCCCGCCGCTTCCTTGCGCTTGCTGCGCGCCAGGTTGCGCTTGTTCTCGCTCCTGCTTTCGTACTTGGAGGTGCCGGCCTCCTTGAGCGCGATGGCGATCGCCTGGCGGCGGCTCTTGACCTTGCCGCCCTTGCCGGAGCGGCCACTCTTCAGCTCGCCGTGCGCATATTCATGCATGACCCGCCCCAGCGTCTTGCGCTGGGCGGGCGAGGTCTTGGCAGCCATGCGTTGCCTCCATGTGAAAATCTCTTTCTGCGAACGCCCGACCATCGATTAGGTTGCCGCCATGGAGGATCTCAGCCGTTTCATCGCCGGCCTGCCCAAGGCCGAGCTGCACATCCATATCGAGGGCAGCCTCGAGCCCGAGATGATGCTGGCGCTGGCCGCGCGAAACGGCGTCGCGCTGCCCTATGCCGGTGTCGAGGCGGTGCGGGCCGCCTATCGCTTCGGCAATCTGCAGGACTTCCTCGATCTCTATTACCGCGGCATGAGCGTGCTGCGGCAGGAGCAGGACTTCTACGATCTCGCGATGGCCTATCTGCGCCGTGCCGCCGCCGAGAACGTGTGCCATGCCGAGATCTTCTTCGACCCGCAGGGCCATACCGAGCGCGGCATCGCCTTCAAGACGGTGATCGACGGCCTATGGCGTGCGCTGCGGCGACGGCGAGCGCGAGCTCGGCATCAGCGCCTCGCTGATCCTGTGCTTCCTGCGCCATCTCGACGAGGCGAGCGCCGAGCGCACGCTCGACGAGGCGCTGCCGTGGCGCGAGCGCATCGTGGGCGTCGGTCTCAATTCGTCGGAGAAGGGCCATCCGCCGTCGAAGTTCCAGCGCGTCTTCGCCCGCGCCCGCGGCCTTGGCCTGCATGCCGTCGCCCATGCCGGCGAGGAGGGGCCCGCCGACTATGTCCGGCAGGCGCTCGACCTCCTGCGGGTCGAGCGCATCGATCACGGCAATCGCGCGCTCGACGATCCCGAGCTGATCGCCCGGCTGGTGCGGGAGAAGATGCCGCTCACCGTCTGTCCGCTATCGAACCTGCGGCTCTGCGTCGTGAACGACCTGTCCGCAGCATCCGTTGAAGCGCATGCTCGCGGCCGGCCTGGTGGCCACCGTGAATTCCGACGACCCGGCCTATTTCGGTGGCTACATCACCGAGAACTTCCAGGCGGCGCAGCAAGCGCTCGGCCTGGGCAAGGATGAGATCGTGACCTTGGCGCGCAACGGCTTCGCCGCCGCCTTCTGCGACGAGGCCACCAAGCAACGCCATCTCGCTCAGCTGAATGACTACTGCCTATCTCGCGGCTGAAGGCTTCGAGCTTCAGCTCCGCGAAGAGTTGCGGCGCGCCGGCGTCGAGGTGCGCCCTCACGAGCGGCTGTTGATCGGCGACAAGGACGTTGCCGCGGCCTGGGCCGCCAACATCTGGCATGATTGCGTCGAGCTGCCGGTGACGTCGATCGGCGCGGCTGCCAAGGCCCTGCGTGACGTCCAGCGCAATTGGGCGATGTACGCGCCCTTGCATCATCGCCGCGCCGCCCTCATCCAGGAGCGCCTGCCGCATGTCTCGGCCAAGCCGATCGTCTTTCCGGCGGCGGCGCCCACCGCGCCGCTGGGCTCCTGGACCTTGCTGGCGGCCGACCGGCTGCTGATGGCGGCGCGCTGCAGCTCACCGTTCGCCAATGGCGAGGTCGCCTTCGTGGAGGACAAGACGGGTCCGCCCAACCGGGCCTATCTGAAACTGTGGGAGGCGCTGGTGCGGCTCGGTCACTGGCCGCAGCCGGGCGAGCGCTGCCTCGATCTCGGCGCCTCGCCGGGCGGCTGGACCTGGGTGCTGGCCAGGCTCGGCGCCAACGTCGTGGCGATCGACAAGGCGCCGCTCGATCCCAGGGTGGCGGCAATGCCGGGCGTGGAATGGCGCGGCGAGAGCGCCTTTGCCCTCGAACCAGAGAGCGTCGGCCCCGTCGACTGGCTGTTCAGCGACATCGTCTGCTATCCGGCACGGCTCTTGCGACTGGTCGAGCGCTGGCGCGCGTCAGGGTTGGTGAAGAGGTTCGTTTGCACCATCAAGTTCCAGGGCGAGACCGATCATGAGTCCAGCGCGGCATTTGTCGCCCTGCCGAAGGCCCGCGTGCTGCACCTGCATCACAACAAGCACGAACTGACGCTTCTGCTAGGATGACGACATGAGGGAGGATTACGACGTCGCCGTCGTGGGCGGCGGCCTGGTCGGCGCGGCGACGGCCTGGGGGCTGGCGCGCGAAGGCTGCCGGGTGGCGCTGCTCGACGAGGGCGATCGCGCCGTGCGCGCGAGCCGCGGCAACTTCGCCCTGGTCTGGGTGCAGAGCAAGGGGCTGGGTCTCGCGGCCTATGCCGGCTGGACGGTGCGCTCGTCGAACGCCTGGAGCGGGTTCGCCCAGGCGCTGAAGGACGAGACCGGCTTCGATGTCTGTTTCCAGCGGCCCGGCGGCTTTCATCTGGCTCTGTCGGAGAAAGAGCTCGAGGCGCGTGCCAGTACGCTCAGGCGCCTGCATAACCAGCCGGGTATCGTCGAGTACAAGACCGAGATCCTGGATCGCAGCCAGGTCGCCAAGATGCTGCCCGACATCGGCCGCGACGTGGTGGGCGGCAGCTACTGCCCGCTCGACGGACACGTGAATTCGCTGCGCCTGCTGCGCACCCTGCACACTGCGCTCAACGCGCGGGGCGTGACCTACCTGCCGAGCCATCGGGTCGAGAACATCACGAAGGACAGCGGCGAGTTCCGCCTCGCCACGACGCACGGCGAGATACGCGCCAGCCGCGTGGCGCTTGCGGCCGGCAACGCCAACATGCGGCTGGCACCGATGGTGGGGCTCGAGGCGCCGATGCTGCCCGAGCGCGGGCAGATCGTGGTGACCGAGCGGCTGCGGCCGTTCCTCAACCATCCCGTGGTCACGCTGCGCCAGACCGACGAGGGCACGGTGATGATCGGCAATTCCAAGGAAGAGAGCACCGATCCCAGCGGCCTGACGCTCGGCGTCAGCGCCACCGAAGCCGAGCGCGCGGTGCGCATGTTCCCTCTGCTGGCCAACGTCAATGTTGTGCGAACCTGGAGCGCCATACGTGTGATGACAAAAGACGGTTTTCCGATCTACGACGAGTCCGAGAGCCATCCCGGCGCCTTCGTGCTGTGCTGCCACTCCGGCGTCACGCTCTGTGCCAACCATGCGCTCACCGTCGCGCCGATGATCGCGCGCGGGGCACTCGACAAGGCGGTGGTCGCTCCCTTCAGCGCGCGGAGGTTCCATGTTCCGGCGGCTGGGTGACACGGGTGCCACCCTGACCCTCACGGTCGATGGCCAAGAGATCCGCGCGCGCATCGGCGACACGCGTCGCTGCCGCCATGCTGGTCGCCGGCATCGGGCGCTTCCGCACCACGCCGGTTTCGGGCGCCGCGCGCGCTCCTTACTGCATGATGGGCGTGTGCTTCGATTGCCTGGTCACGATCGACGGTGTCGGCAGCCGGCAAGCCTGCCTGGTGCCGGTGCGCGAAGGCATGGCGGTCGAGACGCAGCAAGGCAAGCGCGAGGCAGGGCGATGACCGAAGCAGCCGATCTCGGACCTTCCTACGACCTCGTCGTCATCGGCGGCGGGCCGGCGGGGCTGGCTGCGGCGGCGCTGGCCGCGCGGGCCGGCGTGGCGACCGTGCTGTTCGACGAAAATCCCGGCATCGGCGGGCAGATCTATCGCGGCATAACCTCCACGCCGATCACGAATCGCGGGGTACTGGGCGAGGAGTATTGGGCCGGTGCTGCCCTCGCGGCGGAAGCCAAGGCGAGCAGTGCGTTGATCGCGACCGGCGCCACGGTCTGGAGCCTCGATCCGTCGCTCCAGGTCGGCGTGGCGATCGCGGGCCGCACACGCCTGGTTCAAGCGAAACGCGTCATCGTGGCGACCGGCTCGCTCGAGCGGCCGTTTCCCATTTCCGGCTGGACCCTGCCCGGCGTCATGACGGCGGGCGCGGCGCAAACGGCGCTCAAGGCGCAGGGGCTGGTGCCCAAGGGGCGCACGGTCATGGCCGGTGCCGGCCCGCTGCTCTGGCTGCTGGCGGCACAGCTGCTGCGCGCCGGCGCGAAGATCGATGCCATCCTCGATACCGCGCCGCGCCTCAATTGGCTGCGCGCGGTCATGCACCTGCCCGACTTCGCGCTGTCGCCCTACTGGTCGAAGGGCCTGGCGCTGTTGCGCGAGATCAAGGCCAAGGTGCCGGTGATCCGCGTCGCCAGCCTCGAGGCCTTGGGCAACGACCAGCTGCGCGAGGTTGCGTTCGACGGCCGTCGCGTGCCGGCCGATCTCCTCTTGCTGCATCAGGGCGTGGTGCCGAACGTCAATCTGGCGATGGCGGCCGGCATCGAGCATCGCTGGAATGCGCGCCAGCTCTGCTTCGAGCCGGTGCTGGACGAAAACTTCGGCAGCTCGGTGCCCGGTGTCGCGGTGGCAGGCGATGGCGCCGGCATCGCCGGCGGCACGGCGGCGGCCGAACGCGGCCGGATCGCGGCCATTGCCGCCGTGCGCGCAATTCGGCCGACGGCGGCCGTGCCCGACACGCAGGCGATCCGCCAGAAGCTGCAGCGCGAGGAGATGGGCCGCGCCTTCCTCGACTGGCTCTATCGTCCGGCCGACGCGCTCCGCCAACCCGTCGGCGAGACGTTGGCCTGTCGCTGCGAGGAAGTGACTGCGCAGCAGGTGCGTGACACGGCCCGCATTGGCTGCGAGGGGCCGAACCAGATGAAGGCCTTCCTGAGGTGCGGCATGGGCCCGTGCCAGGGCAGGCTCTGCGGTCTCACCATCACGGAACTGATCGCGGCCGAACGCGGCACGACGCCGGCAGACGTCGGCTACTATCGTCTGCGCCCACCGGTCAAGCCGATCACGCTCGCCGAGCTCGCCTCGCTGCCGATCGCCGAGGCCGAGCGCAAGGCCGTGGAACGCTAGCGATGGCGCGCACCGCCGACGTGCTGGTGATCGGCGGCGGCCTGCACGGCTGCTCGACGGCGCTGCATCTCGCCTTGCGCGGGCTGAAGCCGATCCTGGTCGAAAAGGACTATGCCGGCCGCCATGCCTCGGGCGTCAATGCCGGCGGCGTGCGGCAGCTGGCGCGGCATCTCGCGGAAATTCCGCTTTCGATCTCGTCGATGGAGCTGTGGGAGCATATCGAGGAACTGGTCGGCGACGATTGCGGTTTCGAAAGTCACGGCACGGTGCTGGTCGCGGAAGACGACGCCGAGCTCGCCGGGTTCCGCGCCCGTGTCGACGATCTCCGCCTGCGCGGCTTCACCCACGAGGAACTGGTCGATCGGGCCGAGCTGAAACGCCTGGTGCCGGCTGTCGCCGATCATTGCCCGGGGGGTGTCGTATCGCGCCGCGACGGCGCCGCCGATCCCTTAATCACCACGCAGGCTTTCCGTCGGCGCGCCATCGAGAAGGGTGCCGAGGTGATCGAGGGTGCGACCGTGACCGGGCTCGCCCGGGTGGGCGGCACCTGGCGCGCCGAGACCAGCGCCGGCCCGATCGAGGCGCCCAAGGTGGTGAATGCGGCCGGCGCGTGGGCCGACCGGATCGCCGCCCTGCTGGGCGAGCCGGTCCCGCTGGAAGTGATCGCGCCGATGCTGATGGTGACCAGCGCATTGCCGGCTTTCATCCAGCCGGTGGTGATCCTGCGCGGCCGCAAGCTCTCGTTCAAACAGCGCGCCAACGGCACCGTGGTGATCGGCGGCGGCCATCTTGCCCAGCCGTTCCGCGATGAAAACCGCACGGTGCTCGACTGGAACAGTCTCGCCGTCTCGGCGCGGACGGTGTGGGAACTGTTCCCGGTGATGCGCGAAGCCACGATCGTGCGCGCCTGGGCCGGCATCGAGGCGCGCATGCCGGACGATATTCCCGTGCTCGGGCCGAGTTCGACGTCGGAGGGCGTCTATCATCAGTTCGGCTTCTCGGGGCACGGCTTCCAGCTCGGGCCCGGCACCGGTGCGATGATGGCGGAGCTGGTGGCGACCGGATCGACCAACGTGCCGATCGACGGCCTCAGCATTCGGCGTTTCGCGGGAGCGCGCGGATGAGGTGGCGGGCAATCGCGGTCATGGCGCTCGCGCTCGTGGCACTGGGCGGCGGTCTCTATTTCTACACGCAGGGCAAGCTCCGGCTCGACACGCCGCGCGAATGGTATTTCGTCTATGTCGCCGGCCTGCTCGCGCTCGCGCTGGTGCTGACGCCGTTCCGTCGGCTGGGCACGATCGTGCTGCTGCTTGCGGCGCTGGAGGTTGGCCTCGGCATTGGCTCGGCGGCGCTGTTCAAGTTCGGCCTGGTGAAGACCGTGCTGCTGCCCGAGGACGACTATCTCGAGCCGCCGTTCCAGTGGCATCCCCTGCTGCAGGCCGTGCCGATGCCGACCAGGCCCGGCATTTGGGAGAGGAACGGCGTTCATCACAACGCGCAGGGCTTGCGCGGGCCGGAGCGCACGGCGCAGACGCTCGACGGCAAGGTCGTGATCGAGCTGTTCGGCGGCTCGGCCGCCTACGACGTCTATTCGCCGGAGGGCGAGACCTGGGCCGATGTGCTGGAGAAGCTGCTCGGCAAGGATCGCTACGTCGTGCTCAATCGCGCGGTCTCGGGTTACTCGACGGCCGAGCACCTGCTGCAGACCGCCTTCTATGGCACGCCCTACGGCGAGACGCCGCGTTGCGCGATCTATCAAGTCGGCTGGGGCGACCTGCCGAGCGCCCACATCCGCGGGCTCGATCCGGGCTACGCCGACTATCACATGCCGTGGCTGATCGATGCGCTCCACGCGCGCTGGCTGGGCGGGCCGTTTCTCGCGGTGTCGCCGACGCTGGCGCTGCTGGCGCCGCTCGCGACCTGGATCGCCGACACCGCGCGGCCTGCATCGGAGCCGGCACGAATGTCCGGCACGGGTACCGATCCGGCCTTCGAAGCAGTCTACGTCCGCAACCTGCACGCCATCTCGGCGATCAACCGCCAGCGCGGCATCAAGACGATCTGGCTGGCGCAGACCATGAACCGCGGCGCCGGCAACAAGTCCGCCGGCGTGCTGTGGGAGGGGACTGAGCGCCTCAACACGGTGCTGAAGCGCGAGGCCGAAGCCATGGGCGACCTCTATATCGATGTCCCGGCCGACACCTTCGACAGTGGCGACTTCAAGGACATCATCCACTTCGTGCCCAAGGGGTCGCAGAAGCTCGCCCGCTTGCTCGCTCCCGTGGTGGCCGAGGCCTGCCGATGACGAGCTGATCAGACGTCCATCACGTAGTAGACCTTGTTCTCCCGCCGCATACCGAGGCGGTCGTAGAAGCGCTGTGCGTCGTGGTTGTCAGCGCCGGTCGTCCAGACCACACGCGTGCAGCCACGCCGCTGCGCCTCCGTTCGGATGGCGTCAATCAGCCGCTCGCCGACGCCGGAGGAGCGCGCATGGGCGGCGACGTAAAGCTCCTTCAGATACAGGCCGTGGCTCAGCCCCGGTCCCGGGAAGTAGGGGTTGAGGATCGCGAAGCCCAGCAGCCTGCCGTCCAGTTCGGCAACCAGGCACAGCGGCCCGCCGTGCGGCGGCGAGATCAGGAAGGATGCGCCAGGCCCGCCGGCGCCACGCGAAACGGCGTTGCCGTAGTGATGCTCGTGTTCCTCGAGCAGATGGGTGAGGTGGGCTTCGTCGCCGTTTTTCGCGTGCCTGATTTGCATAGCGGTTCGTCTAACACTGCTGGCCCAGATGAGAAAAGGGCGGCAAAATCCGCGCAACGGGAGAGACGACATGCAAGGCGTGGTAAATATCGACGATCTGCGCAAGTTGGCCAAGAAGCGGCTGCCCAAGATCGCGTACGACTTCATCGAGGGCGGCACCGACGACGAGGTCGCCCTGGTGACCAACGAGCAGGCCTTCCGCCAGGCGCGCATCGTGCCGCGCTACCTGGTCGATGTCAGCGTGCGCGACCAGTCGACCACCCTGTTCGGCCGCACCTATTCGAGCGTGATCGGCATCGCCCCGACCGGACTCGCCGGCCTGTTCCGCCGCGGCGCCGACCTGATGCTGGCCGAAGCGGCGCGCGACGCCAACGTGCCGTTCATCATGTCAGGCTCGAGCACGGCCTCGATCGAGGCGCTCGGCAAGCTCGCGCCCGACCACGGCTGGTACCAGCTCTATTCGGCCAAGGACCAGTCGATCTCCGAGGACATGATCAAGCGCGTGGGCGACGCTGGCCTCAAGACCCTGGTCTTCACCGTCGACGTGCCGGAGGGTTCCAACCGCGAGCGCAACGTGCGCAACGGCTGGGGCCGGCCGCTCAAGCTCAGCCTGGCGACCAAGCTCGAGGCGCTGGAGCACCCGGCCTGGATGCTGGAATGGCTGCGCCATGGCACGCCCTATTTCGACAACTGGGCGAAGTACGCCGCCGCCGGGCGCCAGCGCCGAGAGTGGTGGCCGACCTCGTCGCCTACAACAACCGCGCGCCGATGACCTGGAAGCACGTCGAGCGCTACCGCGAGCTGTTCAAGGGCAACTTCGTGCTGAAGGGCATCATGCATCCTGACGATGCCATCCGCGCCCATTCGCTGGGCGTCGACGGCATCATGGTGTCGAACCACGGCGCGCGGCAGCTCGACAACGCGCCGTCGCCGCTTTCCGTGCTGCCGGCGATCCGCGACGCGGTCGGCGACAAGATGACCCTGATGCTCGATGGCGGCATCCGCCGCGGGCTCGACGCGCTGATCGCGATCTGCATGGGCGCGAAGTTCGTCTTCCAGGGCCGGCCGACGCTTTATGGCGTGACGGCCGGCGGCGTGCCGGGTGCCTCGAAGGCTTTGGGGATTTTCCGGCGCGAGATCGACCTCAGCCTGGCGCAGATGGGCGCCGCCAAGATCGCCGATCTCGGTCCACAGTTCCTGATGTGGAAGGACGAGGAGGATCTGCGGCGAAATCGGCGTTGAGCCGTCAGCTGTCCCACTCGGGCTCCCGGCGCAGCCAGATGGCGAGCGCCGCGAGCTGTGCGATGAACGCCAGCACCTGGCAGATCGCGCGAAGGTTGCCCCAGAACCAGAATCCCGCGAAGGCGTGGGCCAGCGCGGCGGGATCGGTAACGTCGCGGATGCCAAGCATGATGGGCGCCGCCTCGAGCGTCAGCAGCAGGCCACTGGCCGCCAGGACGACGGACGCGTAGAGCAGGATTCTGACCGAACTTGGCGCATCGCGCTCGAGCTGGAATCCGATGGCAGCCGCCAGGGCGAACAGCGCACCGCCGAACGCCTCGATTGGATAGAGAACCAGGCCGTGCCCAAGGTCGGCATGGCGGCTGAAGTCGGCCCAACCCGTTGCGCCGACGACTTGCCAGGCAGGCATGGCCACGAGCGCGCGGTCGACGTTGCCGCCGGCCAGCAGACCGGAGAAGAGCAGCGCAAAGGCGAGGAGGGCGCGGTTCATCGCGGAATCGCTTTCCGCAGCAACGCCCCTCCGGCCGCCCGGTTCCGCGGTCGCCTTACTGCACGACCTCGAACAGGCCGGCGGCACCCATGCCGCCGCCGATGCACATCGTCACGACGACGTTCTTGGCCTTGCGGGGGGGTGTGTGTTGGGGTGTGTGGTTTGTTGTGTGAGGGTGTGTGTGGGGGATGGTTAATAGCGATGATGGTGTTGTTTTGCTAGTGCGAAGATAGTGCTGAGAAGAGAACACCGGCCATGTGACGCGGACGATAGCGAACACCGTGGCAGTGCGTGATGATTGCAGACATATGACGAAGCGCGGTAGAACGGTCATATGAGGTCCATGCGCCGGCTTCCGACAAGTTGGTCAGCACGATCCGCTTTTTGTCCGCGAGCTTCAGGGCGCAGCATAAGCCAGGGCTAGCGGCGGCAAAATGCTGGGCAACCACATCGATCCGGGAGTGGTGCAGAACAGTCGCACCTCTCGGACTTCCATCAACGGAATAGCGCGAGTTGGGCCGCCTTCGCCGACAAAGCGCAATCCGTCGACAGCAATCTCGATATCGACATCACCGTTCGGGTCGCCCCGCAGATACGGGTGACGCAACAGCGCGATCTACTGCACGACCTCGAACAGGCCGGCCGCGCCCATGCCGCCGCCGATGCACATGGTCACGACGACGTTCTTGGCCTTGCGCCGGCGGCCCTCGATCAGGATGTGGCCGGTGCAGCGCGCGCCGGTCATGCCGAAGGGATGGCCGATCGAGATCGAGCCGCCATTGACGTTGAGCTTGTCGTTGGGAATGCCGAGCTTGTCGCGGCAGTAGAGCACCTGCACGGCGAACGCCTCGTTCAGCTCCCAAAGATCGATGTCGTCCATCTTGAGCCCGAAGCGCTTCAGCAGCTTGGGAATGGCGTAGACCGGGCCGATGCCCATCTCATCGGGCTCGCAGCCGGCCACGACCAGGCCCTTGTAGATGCCGAGCGGCTTCAGGCCGCGCTTGGCGGCCTCGGCATCGCTCATGATCACGGCAGCCGAAGCGCCGTCGGAGAGCTGGCTGGCATTGCCGGCGGTGATCCACTTGTCGGGGCCCATCACCGGCTGCAGCTTGGCGAGGCCCTCCAAGTTGGTGTCGGGACGATTGCCCTCGTCCTTGGTGAGTTTCACCGTCTTCTTCGAGACTTCCTGCGTGTTCTTGTCGGTGACCAGCATCGTGGTTTCCATCGGCACGATCTCGTCGTCGAACTTGCCGGCCTGCTGGCCCGCCGCGGTGCGCAGCTGGCTCTGCAGCGAATATTCGTCCTGCTTCTCGCGGCTGATCTTGTAGCGCGCGGCCACCGTGTCGGCCGTCTGGATCATGCTGTGATAGATGCCGGGCACGTGCTCCTTGACCCAGGGATTGACCAGGCGGTTCTTGTTGCCGCCCGGCGGGCCCTGCACCAGCGACACCGATTCGAGGCCGCCCGCGATCATCACCGGCACCTTGTCGACCAGCACGCGCTGGGCCGCCATCGAGATGGTCTGCAGGCCCGAGGAGCAGAAGCGGTTGACCGTCACGCCCGACACGCTGACCGGCGCGCCGGCGCGCATCGCCGAGACGCGCGCCACGTTGGAGCCCGTCGTGCCTTCCGGCGCCGCGCAGCCCAGGATGACGTCCTCGACCTCGCCCAGTTCGACCTTGGCCCGTTCGGCCGCGTGCTTGATCACGTGCGCGCCCATGTCGGCGCCGTGCGTGTCGTTGAAGATGCCGCGGAACGCCTTGCCGATCGGCGTGCGGGCAGTGGAGACGATGACGGCGTCAGCCATTGGACTTTCCTTCCCTGAGCGAATTGATCAAACGGTAGAGAACTTCTTGCCGTCCTGCACCAGCTTCTTGAGCAGGGGCGCGGGCTCCCAGAACGGGTCGCCGGAGGCGTCGCGGTATTTCAGCAGGGCGTCGTGGATGGTCTTGAGGCCCACCACGTTATCGGCCCACCACATCGGGCCGCCGCGATAGACCGGCCAGCCGTAGCCGTTGACCCAGATCACGTCGATGTCGAGCGAGCGCTGCGCCATCTTCTCCTCGAGGATCTTGGCGCCCTCGTTGACCATGGGATAGAGGCAGCGCTCCAGGATCTCCTGGTCGGAGATGGCGCGGCGGGTGATGCCGAGCTTCTTGGAGTTCTCCTCGATGATCTTCTCGACTTCGGGATCGGGGATCGGCGTGCGGTCGGGGAGGTTATATTTGTAGTAGCCCGAGCCGGTCTTCTGGCCGAAGCGGCCGAGCTCACAGATCGCGTCGGCGACGTAGCCCGTATAGCGCACGTTGCGCTTTTCCTTCTCGTTCTTGCCCTGGCGGATGCGCCAGCCGACGTCGTTGCCGGCAAGGTCGCTCATGGCGAACGGGCCCATCGGGAAGCCGAAGTCGTAGATCACCTTGTCGATCTGCTGGGGCAGGGCGCCTTCCTCGAGCATGTAGGCCGACTGGACGCCCCTCTGGCGCAGCATGCGGTTGCCGACGAAGCCCTCGCAGACGCCGACCAGCACCGGGATCTTGCCGATCTTCTTGGAGAGCGACATCACCGTGGCGATCACGTCCTTCTGCGTCGCCTTGCCTCGCACGTTCTCGAGCAGCTTCATGACGTTGGCCGGCGAGAAGAAGTGCATGCCGATCACGTCGCCCGGCCGCTTGGTGTAGGTGGCGATCTGGTTGACGTCCAAGCCCGAGGTATTCGTGGCCAGCACGGCGCCCGGCTTGGCGACCTCGTCGAGCTTCTTGAAGACGCCTTCCTTCACTTCCATGGTCTCGAACACCGCCTCGATGATGACGTCGGCGCCCTTGAGATCGTCGTAGCAGAGCGTCGGCTTGATCAGCGCCATGCGCTTGTCGACATCCTCGGCCTTCATGCCGCCGCGCTTGGCGGTGTTTTCGTAGTTGGTGCGGATGGTTTTTAGCCCACGGTCGAGCGCTTCCTGCTTGACCTCGAGCAGGGTCACGGGAATGCCGGCATTGGCGAAGTTCATGGCGATGCCGCCGCCCATCGTGCCGGCGCCGACGATGCCTGCGCTCTTGATCTCGCGCTGCGGCGTATCGGCCGGCACATCGAGCACCTTGGCGGCCTCGCGCTCGGCGAAGAAGTAGTAGCGCTGTGCCGCCGACTCCGGCGAGGTGAGCAGCTCCAGGAACAGCTCGCGCTCGCGCTTGATGCCTTCGTCGAACGGCAGCTCGACGGCGGCCTGCACGCACTTGATGATGCTCCACGGCGCCTTGAAGCCGCGGGCGCGGCGGGCGATCGCCTTCTCGGTCTCCTTGAACAGGTCGGGCGATTCGAGCGTCGCCTTCAGATCGCGCACGCGCCGGCGCGGCGCCTTCTGGGCCACCAGCATCTGGGCATGCGCCACAGCGCCGGCCAGCAGGTCGCCGTCGACGATGGCGTCGATGATGCCCTTGCTCTTGGCTTCGGGCGCGGGGATGTGCCGGCCCGAGATGATGGCATCGAGCGCGTACTTGGCACCCGTGAGCCGCGGCAGGCGCTGCGTGCCGCCGGCACCGGGCAGGATGCCGAGATGCACTTCCGGCAGGCCGACGCGTGTGCTCGCGACCGAGACGCGATAGTGCGCGCCCAGCGCCGTCTCCAGCCCGCCGCCCAGCGGCGTGCCGTGCAGCGCCGCGACGATGATCTTGGGGCAGTTCTCCATGCCGGCGATGACGTCGTTCAGGTTGGGGCCCGACGGCGGCTTGCCGAATTCGCGGATATCGGCTCCGGCGATGAAGGTGCGTCCGCCGCCGATCAGCACGATGGCGTCGATGTTGGAAGCGGCGCCGAAAGCCTCGACGCCTTCCTTGATGCCGCTGCGCACGGCGGCGGCGAGCGCGTTCACCGGCGGATTGTTGACGGTGAGGATGCCGATCCGCCCCTGGGTGGAGCGAAGCACTGCGTCGGTGTTGTTGGACATGGGCGTTCTTCCCTGATTGAGAGCCGTTGGGCGTTCCGCGCTATTGGCCCCGTCTTAGCAATCCCGAGGGTCGCCGCCCAGCGAGCTATTGTTCCGCCGTGCGGAGATTATCTATGGCCGTGCGACATCCCGGTCGCCGGAAACCGCGGGCGCATAAATCGCTGAGGCTGGACGAAATACGCAGGGTAGAAGGAGTAGGCCGGATAGTAGGCCGGCACATACACGATCTCGGGATAGACCACCGTCTGCACGATGACTTGTGGCGGCGCTGCCGGCGGCGGCGCACTGCTGCCACGCAGCACCACCCGGCGCCTCGCTGACCTCGGCAAACGCAGGTCCCGCGACACCGAGGGCGGGTAGGGCAAGCAGCAATCGCCACAGGCGCATGATGGCACCTTCCTCATCGGACTCTGCCACGGAGGTGTTAAGCTCGCCAGTCCAACTGGGAAGGCACCATGGCATTTGCCGGCATCAACTATCTCGCCATCCTGATCGCGGCCGTCGCAGCCTTCGCCTGGGGTGCGGCCTACTACATGACGCTCTCCAAGCAGTGGCTTGCGGCCGTCGGCAAGGCCGAACAGGAGGCGGCCGCTCAGCGCTCGCCGACGCCGTTCATTATCACCTTCGTCGCCCTGCTGGTCATGGCCTGGGTGCTGGCGGGCTTGATGGGCCATCTCGGGGCGGGACAGGTGACAGCGAAGAACGGTGTCGTCTCCGGCGCGTTTGCGTGGCTGGGCTTCGTCGTCACCACGATCTTCGTCAACAACGCCTATCCCCGCCGCAAGTACATGCTTGTCGGTGCTCGACAGCATCCATTGGCTGGGCGTGCTCGTTATCGAGGGCGCCATCATCGGCGCCATGGGTGTCTGAGCGTGAAACGACCGCGCATCGAAGGCTACGCCGTGATCTCGCTCGAAGGGATGATCGCCGCGTCCGACGGACACTTCCCCGAGGCACTCAAGGTCCCGGCCGATCATCAGTTCTACATGGACTCGCTCGACCACGCCGACGCCATCGCCAATGGCCGGCATTCGGCGGAAGGCGGCGAGAAGGAGAAGCTCCGACGCCGCATCGTGCTGACGCGGCGCGTCAACATGCCGATGGTCGATCCCAACAATCCAAACGCCATTCTGTGGAACCCCGGCTCGACGCCGTTCGAAGAAGCCTGGCAGCGGCTGCATACCGATGATGGCGTGCTCGCCGTCGTGGGCGGCACCGACGTGTTCGGCCTGTTCCTCTCGATTGGCTACGACGCCTTCTATCTCACCCGGACCGAAGTGAGCATTCCCCGAGGCCGGCCGGTCTTTCCCGGTGTCGGCACGCGCGGCGTCACGCCGGAAGACGTCATGAAGAAGAACGGGCTGGTGTTGCGCGGCACGCGCATGCTCGATGCCTCGATCAATTGCCGCGTCGAGGAGTGGGGGCCGTCAAAAATCTAGGGGGCCTAGAACTCCACCACCAGGCCGTCATGCGCGGCCTCGAGCGAGATCTCCTTCTGGCGGGTCAAAAGCTCGGCGCTCATGTGCGTCACGATCGTGCGCTTGGGCGCGATCTCGCCGAGGTGCTTGGTGAGCGTCGTGTAGTCGATGTGGTACTTCATCACCTTGTCGAAGAAATAGGCCTCGCAGATGAAGAGGTCGGCGCCGCGGCCGGCCGGAATCAGCTCCTCGACCCATTCGGTGTCGCCGGAATAGGTCAGCACCTTGCCTTCGGTCTCGATGCGCAGCGCATAGGACGGTGCGCCGCTATAGTGCTTCATCAGGTAAGGCGTGACGGCAAGCCCGCAGAGCTCGATGCGCTCGTGCAACTCGAGTTCGCGGATGTCGAGCTCATGCTTGCGCTCGATTTTGGTCGAGCCCGCGAACATCGCTTCCATCACCGTCATCAGCCGATCGCGAAAACCGGGCGGGCCGGCGAAGGTCAGCGGCGTGGTGCGGCGGCTGATCAGCTGGGCATCGAGCAGGAAGAAGGGCAGGCCGGCGAAATGATCGCCGTGCAGGTGGCTCACCAGCACGGTCGAGATGCCGTTGGGATCGACGCCCCACTTGCGGATCGCCACCATCGAGGAAGCGCCGCAGTCGATCAGCACATTGCCGTGCGCCGCGCGTGTCAGGTGGAAGCAGGTGTTGAACCGGCCACCGCTGCCGAAGGCGTCGCCGGAGCCGAGGAATTGGAGCCTCATTTTCTGTCATCCTGAGCGCAGCGAAGGATCTGGCGCTCGCCACAGATTCGTTGGTCGGGCCGTCAGGTCCTTCGCTGCGCTCAGGACGACAAGAATCAAGGCGCCTGCTTCAGGCTCGACACTTCGTTGGTGAGCGTGGTGCGGCGCATGTCGCGGACCTGGGTGTGATCGTAGCGACGCGCGCGGTGCATGGTGGCGCGGTTGTCCCACATCACGAGGTCATGCGAGCTTCCAGGCGTGGGCGTAGACGAACTTGCGCTGCGTGGCGTGCTCGGTGAGGTCGCGCAGGAAGGCGCGCGCCTCGGGCACCGGCCAACCCTCGATGCCGCCGGCATGGGCGGAGAGGTAGAGCGACAGGCGTCCGCTGCTCGGGTGCTTGCGCACCAGGCGCTGGCGCACCGGCGCCCACTTCACGCGCTCGGCGTCGGTGAAGTCGGTGAAGCCCAGGATGCCGCGGGAAAAGATCTGGCTGTGCGAGCAGATCAGGTCCTGCACCTCGCGTTTGGTCCTCTCGTCGAGGGCGTCGTAGGCCGCCCGCATGTCGGCGAACTCGGTGTTGCCGTCGGCATCGGGGATGGTGCGGGCCGACAGCAGCGAATACTTGGCCGGCACGTCCTTGAAAGAGCTGTCCGAATGCCAGAGCTGGTTGCCGAGCCCGAACAGGCGGCGGCGATCCTCGCGCGGCAGCACCTCGTTGTGCTTGTCGAGGTTGGAGATGTCGCCGAGCTCCATGCCGAGGCGGCGGTCCTGAGGGGCGGCGATATCGCCGGTCGCCGTCTCGAGGGGCCCGAGCTGGCGGCTGAAGGCGAGCTGCTGGTCGTCGGTCAGGCGCTGGTCGTGGAACACCAGCACGCCGAAGCGGTCCATGCCGGCATGGATGGCGGCCACCTCGGCGTCCGACAGGGTGCGCGTGAGGTCGATGCCCGAGACTTCTCCTGCGAAGAACGCGCGGCCGACCGGATCGATGGGTTTGATGTCGCTGGCCATGGCCCCAGTCTAGCCCGTCGGCCGCTCCTTGGGGAGCGCCGACCATTCGCGGAACAGCCGGCCATTGTCCTGGTCGAAATGCTCGTCCAGCACCTTGGAGGCCTGAATGCGCTCGACGCGGAAATTCCGGTAGTCGGCTCTGAGCTCGCACCAGGCGCCGACCAGGGTGACGTCGACGTAGTAGGCCATGGCGATCGGCCAGATGGTGCGGTTGGTGCGCCGGCCCTCGGTCGTCGGCATAGGCGATGTAGAGCTTGCGGCTGTCGCGGATCGCGGCGCGCACCTCGGCGAGGTCGGCGCCCTGCGCTTCGGCGGCCATGCCGGGCGAGACGTAGATCGGCGTGTCGGCGACATGCGGGCGCAGCCGCTCGGGCACGACTTCCGTCACCTTGCTGAGCACGGTCCTGGCGGCTTCCTGCAATTTGGGATCCTTCAGGCGATGGACCAGGCGGGCGCCGACCGCGATCGCCTCGACCTCGTCTATGGTGAACATGAGCGGCGGCAGGTCGAAGCCCTTGCGCAGCACGTAGCCCACGCCCGCCTCGCCCTCGATCGGCACGCGGCGGGCCTGCAGCGTGGCGACGTCGCGATAGACCGTGCGTGGTGTCACCTCGAGGTCGGCCGCCAGCATCGCCGCCGTCACCGGCTTCGATGCCGTGCGCAGGCGCTGGATGATGTCGAACAGGCGGTCGGAACGACGCATTTCGCCAATGTTTATAGGCCTCTATCACTACTGACACAACGTTGTCAGGAGGGGTTTCCTAGGTTACGGGCGAAGGAGAATCCCGATGATCGAAATGACAAAGCCCGTTGTGCCTGCCTTCGCCAAATTCGCCGAACGCATCTCCGTGCCGTTCTCGCCAGTCGTCCGCGCCGGCGACTGGGTTTACGTCTCGGGCCTGGCGCCGATCAATCCGGAGACCGGCGGCTACGACATCCTGCCGATCGACCAGCAGGCGCGTCGCGTCCTGGAGCACCTGAAGAGCTGTCTCGAGGCGGCGGGCTCGGGACTCGAGCGGGTCGTGAAGTGCAACGTCTACTGCTCGAACCCGTCCTACTTCGCGGCGATCAACGCGGTCTATGCCGAGTATTTCGCCGCATACAAACCCGCCCGCATCTTCATCTGCACGGCGGGCTGGTTCGGTCCGTTCGACATGGAGATCGATTGCGTTGCGCTCGTGAAATGACAGGGGAAGGGACATGTCCAAGACCTGGCTCGGCACCCTGCTGCTCGCGGCGTCCGCCGTGGCGTATTCCAGCGCGGGCTTCTTCACCCGCCTGATCGAGGTCGACGCCTGGACATTGCTGTTCTGGCGCGGCCTGTTCGCCGGCCTCTTCCTCGGCGCCATGGTGGCCGTGCAGGAACGCCGGCGCTTCGTGCAGGCGTTTCGCGACATCGGCGTGACGGGATTGCTGGTGGCGCTGTTCTCCGCCGTCGCCACCGTGTGCTTCCTGAACGCCATGCGCCAGACCAGCGTGGCCGACGTGATGGTGGTCGATGCGGCGATTCCCTTCATCACGGCGGGCGTCGCCTGGCTGGTGATCGGCGAGCGCGAAAGCGCCAAGACCTTGCTGGCGACACTCGTGGCCCTGCTGGGCGTTGCCGTGATGGCGGGCACGGCCCTGCAGGAGGGCCGCATCCTGGGCGACCTGCTGGCGCTGGCCATGGCCGTCCTGATGTCGACGGTGATCGTGCTGATCCGCCGCAAGCGCGGCGTCAACATGGTGCCGGCGGTGTGCCTGTCGGCTTTCCTCTGTTCGCTGATCGTCTCGCCGTTCGCCAACCCGACCGGCGTCGACCTGCACGAGTTCGGACTGCTCGCCGTGTTCGGCATGGGCCAGTTTGGCCTCGGCCTGCTGCTGCTGGCGCTCGGCACGCCGCTGGTGTCGGCCACGCGCGGCGCCTTGATCGGCGTGCTGCAGACGCCGCTTGGCACATTGTGGGTGTGGCTGGCGTTCAGTGAGAAGCCGGCGGCCGCAACGCTGGCGGGCGGCCTGATCGTGCTGGCGGCGGTGCTGGGCGACATGCTGCCGCTCCGGCGCGTGGGCGTCAGGCCGGCGGAGTGATGTCGACCACCTCCATCGAGTCGATGCGATCGGGCTCGCCGTTGTAGATCACCAGCGCCATGGTCTCCTGGGCGATCATGGCGCTGTGCGGCTGGCCCTTGGGGTTGAGGCCGTAGCCGCCGGACCCCTGCGCCGGCTGGCCGCTCTTGGTGCTGCGGCCGCCTTGCAGCGAGAAGACGTGCTCATCGGACATCGCCGTCGCCACGATCTTGATCAGCTTGCCCTGGGGCGGCGTGAACTTGACCAGCCAGGCGATGCCGCCGCCCTCGCCGCGACGGTCGCTCAGCACCTTGAGCTGCACGATGTCCTTACCCTGATGGACGGCGGCCGGGCCGTAGAAGGGCACGGCCGATGCCCATTCCATCTCGCTGTAGTCGATGCGCGTCGAAGCCATGGCCTTCTCCTCTCGGATGAATGCCGCAGCCTAGGGAAGGGCTGCTGACAGCGTTCTGTCAGCAGTAAACGACGTCACGCGAGGTTGAAAAAATACACGCAGTCAATGGGTTGGGCGCCGGTATCATAATACCGCACGGGGTTTCATTCGTTATCAATGACTTGGCGGGAGGGGGTGGGGCGGAAAATGGAAAAAAGTGCCCAAAACCCTTGTGCCATCGGCATCGGACGTTTTCCACCCGCTGGTAAATCCGGAATAAAGACGCCCTAGGCCGTCGGCAGCTTGTAGTCCTCGAAGTGCTTGCGCAGCGCGGTCTTCAGGATCTTGCCGGTGGCGCCGTGCGGGATCTGCTCGATGAACTGCACGTCGTCCGGCATCCACCACTTGGCGATCTTGCCGTTCAGGAACTTGAGCACGTCGTCCTTGGTGACGCTGGCCTCGGGCCGGCGCACCACGATCAGCAACGGCCGCTCGTCCCACTTCGGATGCTTGACGCCGATCACCGCGGCCTCGGCGACGCCGGGGCAGCCCATGGCGGTGTTCTCGAGATCGATCGAGCTGATCCACTCGCCGCCCGACTTGATCACGTCCTTCGAGCGGTCGGTGATCACCACCGAGCCGTCCTTCTCGATCTTGCAGACGTCGCCGGTGGCGAACCAGTCCTCGTCGAGGAACTGGCTCCCGCCATCGCCCTTCATGTAGCCCTTCACGATCCATGGCCCGCGCACCACGAGATTGCCCGCGGCCTCGCCGTCGCTCGGCAGGTCGTTGCCGGCGTCGTCGATGATCTTCATCTCGCAGCCGAACACCGGGCGGCCCGCCTTGGCGGTGACGGCGAAGCGCTGCTCGTCGGGCAGGTCGCGCTCGCCCCTGTTGAAGCGGGTGATCGTGCCGAGCGGGCTCATCTCGGTCATGCCCCAGCCCTGCGCCACCTCGATGCCGTGCTCCTTCCAGAAGCGCGAGATCATCGAGATCGGCACCGCCGAGCCGCCGATCAGCGTGCGCTTCACCGACGACATCTTGAGCTTGTTCTGCGCGCAGTAGTCGAGCAGGGCCAGCCACACCGTGGGAACGCCCGCCGACATGGTCACCTTCTCCTTGTCGAGAAGCTCGTAGATGCTGGCGCCGTCGAGCTTGGGGCCGGGGAACACGAGCTTGGCGCCGCAGATCGGTCCGGCATAGACCAGACCCCAGGCATTGGCATGGAACATCGGCACCACCGGCAGGATCGTGGTGTCGCGGCGTCAGCGCCAGCACCGGCCCCGAGCACATCATCATCGAATGGATGACGGTCGAGCGGTGCGAGTAGAGCACGCCCTTCGGGTTGCCGGTCGTGCCCGAGGTGTAGCAGAGCGAGGAGGCCGTCTTCTCGTCGAAGTCGGGCCACTTCAGCGTGCCCGGCTTGCCGGCGATCAACTCCTCGTAGCACAGCAGGTTGGGAATCTTGCTCGCGGCCGGCATGTGCGCGCGGTCGGTCATCGACCACGACATGCTTCACGGTCTTGAGGTGGGGCCATACCCCTTCGACGATCGGCAGCAGGTTGAGATCGACGAAGATCACTTGGTCTTCGGCGTGATTGGCGATGTAGGCCACGTGCTCGGGCGCAAGGCGCGGATTGATGGTGTGCAGCACCGCGCCCAGGCCGGAGATACCGAAATAGAGTTCGAAATGGCGATGGGTGTTCCAGGCCAGCGTGCCGATGCGATCGCCGAGCTTGATGCCCAGTCCCTGCAGAGCTTCGGCGATCTGCTTGGAGCGCTTTTGCGCGTCCCGGTAGCCGTAGCGATGGATCGGGCCCTCGACGGTGCGGGTGACGATCTCGACGTCGGGATAATAGGCCGCGGCGAAATCGATCATCTGCGAAATCAGCAGCGGGCGGTCTTGCATCAGGCCGAGCATGGCGTTTCCTCTGTTACGCAACGCCGCCTGGGTGAACGTTTCTTGTTGGCGGCTTCAGCTCAGGTTCTAGACCGACTCCCCCGCCGCCGGGAAGAGCGCTGCGGCGCGTCAAGAACGCCTGAAAATCTTGCACTCAATCGGCCGCCTCGGCCTCGGCGTTCAGGACGTCATAGTTCCGTTTCTGATACCAGGTCATGTAGTCCGTATAATCCGTGGTCGGATATTTCGGCGGCCGGTCCGGCCCGACGCAGGTCGGCACGGCCGCGATCGGCCAGTCGATGTTGCTGTCGCAGAAGAAGGGCAGCGCATAGCGCTCGCCGCCGCTCTGGTTGATGGCACGGTGCGGCGTGGCGAGGAAGCGGTCGTTGGTCCAGCGCTGCAGCATCTGGCCGCCATTGACGACATAGGCGTCGGGAATGGCGGGGGCGGCGATCCATTTGCCGCTCTGCGTGCGGATCGAGAGGCCGGGTACGTCGTTGGGTGCGAGCAGCGTCAGGAAGCTGGTGTCGGTGTGCGGCGCCAGGCCGAACTCGTCTTCGACGGGGCCGTCCTGGTGCGGGTAGTGGGTCATGCGCAGCGAGTACTGCAATTCGCGGAACGGCGCGTCGAAGTAGTTCGCCGGCAGCTCGAGGGCGCGGGCATAGACGCGCACCATCTGCTGCACCAGCCGCTCCATGGTCTGGCAATAATCGACGATGATCTCGCGGAAGCCGGGCAGGTCGCTCGGCCAGCGATTGGGCCCGCGGAAGCGGCGGTTGGCCAGCACGTCGGGATGGTCGGGCGGCAGCTCGCGCTTGACGAAGAACGCCTCGTTGAGGTTGGGCTTGGTGCCGGACTGCACCGTCGAGGTGCGCAGCGTGTTGCCGCGCATCGGCAGGTAGCCGGTGCTGTTCTTGTCGATCTTCAGCACCAGCTTCTTCTCGACCGGTTGGGCATGAAAGCGCTTGGTCTGCTCGAACACCGCGCGGATTTTTTCGCGCGGCACGCCGTGATTCACGATGAAGTAGAAGCCGATCTCGGTGAGCGCGACCCGCAGTTCCCGCGCCGTGCGATCGAGCGCGCCGGGCTCGCCCGCCAGGCAGGGGCCGAGGTCGATGACGGGGATGGTGTCGGCTGCGGCCATGGTGCGCGCTCCTTCGCGGCAACGATAGTGCCGGGGGTGCGTCGTGGTCCAGCATGCAAGCGGCCCAACGCAGAAAACCGGCGGAGCGCCGTCCACTGGCGAGGGGCGGCGTTCTGGCCTACCGTCCGCGCAAGGAGGCGAAGCGGGACTAAAGCGATGGTTCGGAAACTTGCAATTGCGGTGGCTGCCGCGCTGCTTGGCGCGCCGGGAGCCGTGTGGGCCCAGGCCGCGCCCCAAGCTGCGCCGCCGGTAGGCAAGGCCCTGAGCGGCGCCAGCGCACTCGGGTCGTTCCTGACCATGCTGTCGGAGCGCCTCGACCACACTGTCGAACATATTCCGAAGATCGGCCGCTACCTTCTTGGCCTTCCGGAGCAGTTCGATTTAAGGACGACCGCGCTGCTGGTCGGCATCGTCGCGGCCGGCCTGATCGCCGAACTCGCGGTCCGCCTCCTGCTGAAAAACCTCCGCCACGGAATTTTCGCCCGCCACGCGAACGAATCGCCATTGCGCGCCTTCCTGCACGGCGCGTTGCTCGATGCCGTGGCGCTGCTGGCGTTGTGGCTTGCGGCGCGCTTCGTCGCCGACAGCGTCGGCGATGCCGATTCGATGCAGGGTAAGGTCGCCCACCAGGTGCTGGTCGCTTTGGTTTACTGGCGCGCGTTCAACTTCGTCTTCCGCGCGTGGCTCCACCCTTCGACGGCGGAAGGGCGCATTGCGCCGGTCGACGACGCGACGGCTCGCCGCCTGCTGGTCGGCATGAACGTGGTCATCCTGCTGCCGATGCTGGCGCGTCACATCGTGATGTTCGAGATGGTCACCCATGCCGGCTCGAACGTGATCGCCGCGACCGTCGTTCTCTACATTCCGGTGATCGGCGCAGGCTTGATGTGGACGGTCTGGCACTGGCGCCACGACATGGCCGCCTGGCTTGCCGGCATGGTGAGCGAGAAGGATCTCTTCCGGCCGATCAAGCTCGCCATGGCGCGCGACTGGTGGGTCGCCGGCATCGCCTTCTATGTCGTGGCCGGCCTCAGCGGGATCTATGCCGCCATCACCGAACACGAGGCGGCGATGCGCGGCCTCGGTGCGGTCGAGTCGATGCTGATCCTGCTGCTGCTGCTCGAGACGCTGGTCCACCGCCGGACGCGTCAGTTGCCGACCGAGGTGCCGACCGTCGGAGAGGTGCTGGCGAGCTGCGTGCGGCTGGCCGTGCGGCTGGTGGTGATCGTCGTCGCCGCCCGCGCCCTCCTGGTCGATGCGCTGGGCGTCATGAGCCTCGAGGAGTGGGAGCCGCACCAAAGCGCCATCAAGCTCGCGGCGATCTCGACGCTGGCCGCGTACGCGCTGTGGAAAATCCTCAAATACCGCATGGACCGCTACATCGCCGACAATCCGCTGCCGGCGGCCGGCTTCGATGCCGATGCCGACGACGACGCGCCGGCCGCGGCGTCGCGGCTGCGCACGATCATGCCGGTGCTGCGCATGACCGCGGGCGTCGTCATCCTGATCCTGGGCAGCCTGCTGGTGCTGTCGCAGCTCGGCGTCAACATCACGCCGCTGATCGCCGGCGCCTCGGTGCTGGGTCTTGCCGTGTCGTTCGGCAGCCAGTCGCTGGTGCGCGACATCGTCTCGGGCATGTTCTTCCTCGCCGAGGATTCGTTCCGCGTCGGCGAATATATCGACAGCTCCAAGGTCAAGGGCACGGTCGAGGGCTTCTCGGTGCGCTCGATCCGGCTGCGCCACCAGAACGGCCAGCTCCACATCGTGCCGTTCGGCCAGCTCGCCCATATCACCAACTTCAGCCGCGACTGGACGACGGTGAAGTTCAACCTCGCCTTCGGTATCAACACCGACGTCGAGCTGCTGCGCAAGACGGTGAAGAAGATCGGGCTCGACATGATGAACGAGCTGCAGTTCCAGAAGGAGCTGATCCAGCCGCTCAAGATGCAGGGCATCGTCGACATCAAGGACGCCTCGCTGATCGTGCGCTTCAAGTTCACGGCGCGGCCGAAGAACCCCAGCATGATCCAGCGCATGGCGATCCGGCGTATGTTCGACCAACTGCCCAAGCTCGGCATCGAATTCGCCAAGCCGCCCTACGCGGCCTTCGGGTTCGGCGGGATCGAACCCGCCGCCCGCGCCGCTGCCCAGTAGATCAGGATCGCAAACCCAGGAGGAAGAACCATGGAAAAGCGCAAGCTCGGCAAGTCGGGCATCGAATTCGCCCCCATCGCCTTCGGCGGCAACGTGTTCGGCTGGACGGCTGACGAGGCGACCTCGCACCGGCTGCTCGACGCCTTCGTCGACGCCGGCTTCTCCTTCATCGACACCGCCGACGTCTATTCGCGCTGGGTGCCCGGCCACACGGGCGGCGAGTCCGAGGCGATCATCGGCAGCTGGCTGAAGAAGAACCCGGGCAAGCGCGCCAAGGTCCAGATCGCCACCAAGTGCGGCATGGTGCCCGCCGAGGGCGCGCTCAAGCGCGACCACATCAAGAAGTCGGTCGACGAATCGCTGAAGCGGCTCAACACCGACCATATCGAGCTCTTCCAGTCGCACAAGGACGACAAGGCGACGCCGCTCGAGGAGACGCTCTCGACCTACGGCGAGCTGATCAAGGCCGGCAAGCTCGGCGCCATCGGCGCCTCCAACTACGACGCACCGCGGCTCGCCGAGGCTGCCAAGATCTCCAAGGAGAAGGGCCTGCCGCGCTACGAGAGCCTGCAGCCTCATTACAATCTCATGGAGCGCGGTCTGTTCGAAGGCGCGCTGGAGAACGAGTGCCTGAAGGAGGGGATCGGCGTGATCCCGTACTATTCGCTGGCCAGCGGCTTTCTGAGCGGCAAATACCGTTCGGAGGGCGATGTCGGCAGCGCCCAGCGCGGCGCCGGCGTGAAGAAATACATCAACCCCAAAGGCATGGGCGTGCTGAAGGCGCTCGATGATGCGGCCAAGAAGCACAGCTCCAATCCCACCCAGGTGGCGCTGGCCTGGCTGATGCAGAGGAAGTCGATCACCGCGCCGATCGTCAGCGCGACCAGCCTGCAGCAACTCAAGGACCTGATCGCGGCTCCCGGCGTCAAGCTCGACGCCGCCGACGTCGCCGCCCTCGACAAGGCGAGCGCGCCCTGATGCTGGTCTTCCGCCAACTCTTCGACCCCACGTCGTCCACCTATACCTATCTGCTGGGCGACAGCGCGTCGGGCGAGGCGGTGCTGATCGACCCGGTGTTCGAGCAGGTGCGGCGCGATGCGGCGCTGATCGCCGAGCTCGGGTTGAAGCTCCTGTGGTCGCTGGAGACGCATGTCCATGCCGACCATGTGACCGGCGCCTGGCTGCTGAAGAACCGGCTCGGCAGCCAGATCGCGCTGTCGTCGGCGGGCGGCGCCTCAGGCGCCGATCGGCTGCTGCAGGACGGCGATCGCGTGAGCTTCGGCAAGCGCTCGCTCGAGGTGCGGGCCACGCCCGGCCACACCAACGGCTGCGTCACCTACGTGCTCGACGATGAGAGCATGGCGTTCACCGGCGACTGCGTGCTGATCCGCGGCTCGGGGCGGACCGATTTCCAGCAGGGCAACGCGCGCGAGCTCTATCGCTCGGTGCGCTCGCGCATCTTCTCGCTGCCCGAAAGCTGCCTGCTCTATCCCGCGCACGACTATCGCGGCCTCACCGTCACCAGCGTCTGCGAGGAGAAGAAGTACAATCCCCGGCTGGGCGGCGAGATCGGCGAGGGCGACTACGCGGGCTACATGAAGAACCTCGACCTGCCGCACCCGAAGAAGATCGACGAGGCGGTGCCGGCCAACCTGCGCTGCGGCCAGCCCGGCAACAATGCAGCAGCCCTGGATGATCCGAGCTGGGCGCCCTTGCGCTTCACCTTCTCCGGCGTCTGGGAGGTCGAACCGCACTGGCTGGAGGAGAATCTCGCAGCCGTGCGAGTCGTCGACGTGCGCGAGCCCAACGAGTTCTCGGGCCCGCTCGGCCATATCCGCGGCGCCACCCTGGTGCCGCTGGGCGAGCTCGCGGCCAAGGCCAAGGAGCTGCCGACGGACAAGCCCATCGTGGCGGTGTGCCGCGCCGGCAGCCGCTCGGCGCATGCCACGGCGATCCTGCAGAAGGCGGGTTTCACCGAGGTCGCCAACCTGCCGGGCGGCATGCTGCGCTGGCGCGGCGAGGGCAGGAGCGTCGAGGGCGGGGCCGCCTAGGCGGTTGCCTCGCGGCGATAGGGCTCGCGATAGAACACCATGGCGAGCATCGAGATCGCCGCCGCTGTCATGATCATGTAGGCCGGGCTGAAGTCGTCCTCCGTCCGGTGGACCAGCCAGGCAGCGACCAGCGGCGTCAGGCCACCTACGATTCCGGCAGTGACATTGAAGCCAAGCGACAGGGCCGAGCAGCGCACCTCGCGCGGCGCGGCCTCCACCATGGCCGCCGGCAGGGTGCCCCAGAACATGCCGATCATCAGCGTGAAGCCAAGCTGGCCGGCCAGGATCATGGTCGGGTTGGCGTGGTGCATCAGGCGCAGCAGCGGAAACGCGCCGAACAGGCCCATGAACAGGGCAAGCAGCAAAATAGGCTTTCTGCCAAATCGATCCGACAGCCAGCCCGACGCGAGCAGCACGGGGATGAGCACCGTCATGCTCACGCTGTTGATCTCCAGCGCATGCGCCGGCGAGATGCCGTCGGCGAACTGCAGCCAGCTCACGATATAGAGGAACATGAGGTAGAAGCCGACGGAGCCAAAGACCGTCAGTCCGGCGAGCCACAAGAGCAGCGGACGATGGTTGCGCACCGTTTCGACCAGGGGCGAGTGCGCCGGCTTCTCTTCCATCGGGACAACCGGCAGGCTTCTGCGCAGGAAATAGCCGACCAGCCCGACCAGCAGGCCGAGGATGAACGGGATGCGCCAGGCCCATTGCTCGATGGCGTCGGTGGGCAGGGCGTTCGCGATCAGCGAGCCGGTCATGGATCCCAGGAGGATTCCGCCGCAGCTTCCGACTTCGGCGAAACCGCCGGCAAGTCCGCGCCGTCCAGGCGGCGCCAACTCGAAAAGAAAGACCCACGAAGTCGTGCATTCGCCACCGACCGAGAGGCCCTGCACCATGCGCAGCAGTGTCAGGATGATCGGCGCGGCGAGCCCCAGGGTCTGGTAGCTGGGCAGGACGCCGACCAGAAAGGTCGGTACCGCCATCGCAGTCACGGAAAAGGTGAGCGCGACCGGCCGGCCGAATTTGTCGCCGATGTGCCCTACCACGCAACCGCCCAGCGGCCGCATCACGTAGCCCACGGCGAATATGCCGAAGGCCGACAGGATCTGCGTCACCTCATCCTTGCCGGGAAAGAACGTGCGGCCGATCTGGGCGGCGAAGTAGCCGTAGATCGCGAAATCGTACCATTCGAGCATGTTGCCGATGACGCCGGCCGCGATGTTGCGCGCCGGGCTGGCGGAGCCGGTCGTCATGCTCAGGGCGCTAGCTCTTCCAGGCTTCGGTGGCGCGGGCGCCGGGGGCCACGTCGGCGGCGGTCGGCGTCTTGACGTTCTGCATGTGCTGATAGCGCTGGGCCGCGAACCACAGCGCGTAGTCGCCGAACTTGATCGGCGGATACTTCGGCGGATTGCCGGCCGACTGGCACGACGGCAGGCATTCGATGATGGTGTCGTGGTCGGGATCGCAGAAGAACGGGATGGCGTAGCGCACCGTGCCCGAGACGTTGCGCACGCGGTGCGGCGTCGACAGGAAGCGCTCGTTGGTCCAGCGATGCAGGATGTCGCCGCCGTTCACCACGAAGGCGCCCTCGACATAGGGCGCATCCAGCCACTGGCCGTTCGGCAGATTGATCGACAGGCCCTGCACCTTGTTGGGCGGCAGCAGCGTCATGAAGCCGGAGTCGGTATGCGGCACCAGGCTCGCGATCTTTTCGTCCGCCGCATCGATCATCGGATAACGCGACTGCCGCAGGATCATGTGCGGGACCTTGAAGCAGCCGTCGAAGAAGTCCGCCGGCAGGTCGAGCGCCAGCGCATAGAGCCGCACCAGCTTCTGGCACAGCGCTTCCATCGTGCTCATGTACTTGAGCGTCTGCTCGCGGAAGCCCGGCAGGCTCTGAGGCCACTGGTTCTGCACGTGGAAGCGGCGGCCGGCGATCACGTTCGGATCGTCGGCCCCGCGCTCGCGCCGCAGGAAGAAGGCCTCGTTCTGGCTCGGCTTCTTGCCCTGCGCGGCGGCGTTCGGCGGCGCCTCCCTGGCGATCGGCATGTAACCGATCGTGTGCTCATTGACCTTGACCCTGAGCTTTTCTTCCATCGGTTGGGCGTGGAAGCGCGCCGCCTGCTCGTACTGTGCGTCGATCAGCGACTGCGGCACGCCGTGGCCCGCGAGATAGTAGAAGCCGACGTTCTCGAAGGCCCAGGCGAGTTCGGCCGCGGCCTTTTCGGCTGCGCCGGGCGTGCCGGACAGGAAACCCGCGACGTCGATCAGGGGAATCGCGCCGCCGATCATCACGGGCGGCGGCACAGGCGCGATGGCCGTGCGAGAGAGGATCTGGTCCATCGACGGATTCCTTTGTCTCGATTCTAGCACGCCGGCAGACCGAAGCGCCAACGCAGGAAGGCGAGCACGTCAGCGACACAGCGATCGGGAGCCGCATCGCAGATATTGTGCGGCATGCCTTCGTAGGTGATCGCCTGGATGTCGGGAATGCGCTCGATCATGACGTCGTAGTTCCTGATCGAGCCCACGGTTTCGCCGCCCGGCATGACGATCAGGGTCGGGCATTTGATCTCGGCCAGCCTGTCGCTCCAGTCGAGCGAGCTCATCAGCCCGACGAAGCGTGTGATCCAGGCGGGGTCGTTCTTGGCCGCTTCGTCGATGAACCATCCGGGAAGTCCCTTGGGCACGCTGTCGAGCGGCAGGCGATCGGCGATGGTCGCGGCGAAGAAGCCGCGCAGCCCTTCCTTGGCGATGCGCGGCAGCCAGCTTGCGGCCTGGCTGTTCTTCAACCCCGCGGTCGAGCCGAACAGCATCAGGCTCTTCACCTTGTCCGGTGATTTCATTGCGAGATTTTGCGCGATGTAGCCGCCGGCCGAGTTGCCGACGATGTGGCAGGACTTGACGCCGAGATGGTCGAGCAGCTCGGTCGACGTCGCCGACCAGGCGGTCCATGTTGAGCGACGAAGAGGTCGGCGGCACCTCCGACTCGCCGTGACCGCGCAGATCGAGCCGCACGACGCGATAGTGCCGGCACAATCCCGGCACCCAGGCGTAGAACCGCCTGGCGTGGCCTACGGCGGCATGCAGCAACAGCAGGGTGTCGGCCTGCCGCCACGGATCGGTATAGTCGTCGATGTAATAGGCGAGCCCGACGCCGTCGCTGGTCCTGAATTTGTCGACCGCCATGCGGTATTTCCCCCGAGGTCGACAAAAACGCTGGCAGCGGCTCGGTTCGCTGTCAAAGGGCTGTCAGATCGGAGCCGCGCATGATCATCGACCGCATCGAACCTATCGCGTTGCGCATCGCGCGACCGAGGCGGACCCGTTCTGCCTCACTCTTGCACGCGTCACGACACGCGACGGCGTGACGGGCTACGGCGAATGCCTGTCGCTCCGGCCGCCGATGCAGCAGGCGTTGTTCGCCACCATCCGCGACGCGATCGCGCCGCACTATCTCGGCAAGTCGGTCGAGCAAAAGGAAGCGCTGAATCTTCGGCACGCCGACGTTTCGCGAGCTTCGGCCGCGCCGGCACCGTGCTCAACGCGCTTGCCGCCGTCGATATCGCGCTCTGGGACATCGCCGGCAAGGCGGCGAAGCAACCGGTGTCGGCATTGCTCGGCGGCGCGAAGCGCAGCCGGGTGCCGGTGATGGCGAGCCTCGACAAATATGACGACGCCAAGCGCACCCGGGCGCGCGTCGAGCACGCGCTCGCGACCGGCGTGGCGGCGGTGAAAGTGCACGAGGCCAAGCTCGAGGTGGTGGAGGAATCGCGCCGCGCCATTCCTGCCGCGATGCCTTACGTCGCCGACTGCAACAACGCCCATACGCTCGCCGACATCCGGCGCGACGAGAAGCGCTGGGCGGCGTTGAACCTGCTGTTCTTCGAGGATCCGTACTGGCCGCCCGAGGATCTGCTCGCCTCCCCGGCGTTGCCCGGCCTGACGATCGGCATGGGCGCCGATCTCGGTTCGGCCGAGCAGATGGCGATCTACACCAAGGCGCCGTCGGTCGGCGTGCTCCAGCCCGATGTCTGCATGCTGGGCGGCCTCAGCGAAGCAAGGCGAGCCCTCGCCGCGATCGCGGCCGCGGGCAAGACGGCCGCGCCGCACACGCCGTTCGTCGGCCCGGCGGCACTCGCCTCGCTGCACCTGCTGGCGGTGGCCGAGAAGGAGGGTTACTTCGCCACGGTCGACGCGGATGAGTCGATGGATCCCTACGGCTTCGGCCATACGCGCTGGAAGGCGTCACTCGAGGTGCCGACCGGCCCCGGGCTGGGCTTCGATCCCGATCCGGGCTTCCTCCGCCGCTACGACTATGCCAAGGAATGACCCAATCTTCGGAGGAACATTGCATGGCATCGCCGCTCTTCGACCTCACCGGCAAGGTCGCCGTCGTCACCGGCTCGAGCAAAGGCATCGGCAAGTCGATCGCCATGCATCTCGCCCTGCAAGGCGCCAAGGTGGTGGTGTCGTCGCGCAAGGCGCCGGTCTGCGAGGAGGCCGCCGCGGAGATCAAGAAGGCCGGCGGCCAGGCGATCGTCATCCCTTGCAACATCTCCGACAAGGCGCAGTGCGAGAACCTGATCGCCCAGACCAGGAAGCAGCTGGGGCCGGTCGACGTGCTGGTCTGCAACGCGGCGTCCAATCCCTACTACGGGCCGAACGAGAAGCTGCCCGACGACGTGTTCATGAAGGTGATGCAGAACAACATCCTGTCGAACATGTGGCTGATCAATCTCTGCCTGCCCGACATGCGGGCCAAGAAGGACGGCTCGATCATGATCGTGTCGTCGATCGGCGGCGTGCGGGCCAGTACGGTGATCGGCGCCTACTGCATCTCCAAGGCCGCTGACATGCAGCTCGCGCGCAACCTCGCCGCCGAGTACGGGCCCGACAACATTCGCGTGAACACCATCGCGCCCGGTCTGATCACCACCGACTTCGCGCGCGCGCTCTACGAGGATCCGAAGAGGCGTGCGGAGCGGGAGCAGGCGACGCCGCTGCGGCGCCTCGGCGCGCCCGACGACATCGCCGGTCTGGCGGTGCTGCTGGCCGGCAAGGCCGGCGCTTTCATCACCGGACAGACCCTGATCGCCGACGGCGGCACGACGATAGGCGGCTAGGCCTTCTTCCGGAAGGTGACGACCAGCACGTCGCGATAGGCGGGCTGTGCGGGATTCTCTGGCTCCACGGGCGTCACGCCATGATAGCAGCGCGCGTCATCGACCAGGGCCGAATTGAGCGGGTCGGTGAGGGTGAAGCTGCCCAGGGTGCGCTTGTCGAGGTCGTGGATCGTTGTCGTGCCGCTTCGGATGTTGCGGCGGTCGACCAGCAGCACCAGGACGTAGTCGACGCCGTCGCGGTGCATGCCCTCGGGCGTCGGCTTGCCCTGCTCGCCGCGCCGCGCCTCGATGCGGAACTGGTGGACCTCGATGTGCCAGTTGTCGATCTCAGGCGCGAGACGGCCGAACAGCGAGCGGCAATATTCGAGGATCGTGCGCATGCTCGAACCGTCGCCGATCTCGGGCTTGACCGGTTCGAACCAGCGCTCGATGCCGCCGTTCAGGGTGTTGTAGTCGACGCTCTGGTAGTGCGGCTGATGCTTGCCGCGCGCAATCGCGCCCTGCTTGCCGGCGACATAGACGGCGAAACGCCGGCGCCGGTAGCGACCACCATCAGCCATGTAGGTGTCGGTCTGAAGGTCATTCCAGCTCTCGGCAAACGCCGGCCAGTCGGCGAGCGAACCGAAGCGGCCAAGCGCCGTGCGCATGTCGGAAGCTTCCACGAAGGCGTAGCCTGCGCGGGCTATGGCATTGCGGATGCCTGTCGCATTCTGCAGGCCGGTGCCGATCTCGCTCATGTGCTAAACCGTAGCACCGCAAGCCCCTTGTCCGACAGTCGCCGCGCATGAAGGATTCTAAGGTTGGCGCGGCCTTTGCATTTTCGACGTCACGCCTCTCGGGGGAGATGCCAGTCATGCTGCGGCGCCACATCCTTGCTACCGCTGCTGCCACGTTCACGGCGCCCGCCATCGTCTCGCGCGCCTCGCTTGGCCAGAACCTGCGCAAGGTGAAGATGGGCTCGGCTTACACCACGACGGCCAACGCTGCCTTCCTGATGCCCGATATCCTCAAGCCCGAGGGAATCGACCTCGAGCTGGTGATGTTTCCCTCGCTGATTCAGCGCATGCAGGCCGTCGCCTCGGGTGACGTCGAGATCGGCAATGGTGGCCTGTCGGCGACGATGCAGGTGGCGACCAAGGGCTTCCCGATGCAGGTGCTGGCGAATGGCTGCGATGGCGGCTGGATGGTGCTGGCGCCGCCCTCGATCTCGAGCTTCAAGGATCTCGTGGGCAAGAAGATTGCCGTCCAGAACGGCTCGATCGGCCTGGTGTCGCTCAACTGGAAGCTCAAGCAGCAGGGTGTCTACGGCAAGGTCGAGATGGCGTTCATGGACAATCAGGACCAGCCCACGGCGCTGAACCGGAGCGATGTCGCTGCGATCTGCTGCTTCGAGCCCTATGCCGCGCTCGCCGAGCTGAACGGCTGGGGCAAGCGGCTGTGGGTGCCGTACGATTCGCCGATGGGCAAGACCAACCTCGGCATCGTGGCCTCGGTCGCCTTCACCAAGAAGGAGCCCGACCTCACCAAGAAGATGGTGGCGGCGCACGTGAAGGCAACCAACGAGATGGCCTCGAACCCAGCGATCGCGGTCGAGACCACAATCAAGCAGTTCAAGATGACCAGGGAAGTGGCCGAGCTCTCGACCAAGAACCTGTTCTTCAGCGCCAATTCGGGCGCGGGCTTCGTGAGCGGCCTGAAGGCGCTCGCCAAGATGATGATGGACGACAAGATGCTGGAAAAAGAGCCCGACTGGAGCCAGTTCCTCAATCTCGGCTATGCCTGATGGCTGGCGTCAAGGTGGACCTGCCACGTCCGCTTGCGCCACAATCGACCCAATCCCGGCGTGAGGAAGTTGGCCATGCCCTTTGCCAAGACAGACGACGGCGTGAAGCTCTACTACGAGGAGGCGGGCTCGGGCGCGCCGGTAGTGTTCGTGCACGAGTTCGCCGCCGACCACCGCTCGTGGGAAATGCAGATGCGCCATTTCGGCCAGCGCTATCGCTGCATCACCTGGAGCGCACGTGGTTATCCGCCGTCCGACGTACCGGAGAAGCCTCTCCAGCTACAGCCAGAACCGCGCAGCCGACGACATTGCCGCGGTGATGGACCATCTCAAGATCGACAAGGCGCATATCGTCGGCCTGTCGATGGGCGGCTTCGCCACCCTGCATTTCGGCTTCCGACATCCCAAACGGGCGCTGTCGCTGGTCGTGGCCGGCGTGGGCTACGGCGCGGAGAAGCAGGAGCAGTCGAAGTTCAAGGGCGAGGCCAGCATCGTCGCCAAGTCGCTGCTCGGCGAAGGCATGGCCAAGTTCGCCGAGAAATACGCCTATGGACCCACGCGCGTGCAGTTCGAGAACAAGGATCCGCGCGGCTTCGCCCAGTTCAAGAAGGAGCTGGCCGAGCACTCCGCGCTCGGTTCGGCCAACACCCAGATCGGCGTGCAAGGCGAGCGGCCGTCACTCTACGATCTGGTGGCCGAGATGCGTGCGCTCACCGTGCCGACGCTGATCCTGAGCGGCGACGAGGACTGGCCGTGTCTCGCGCCCGGCATCCTGATGAAGCGCGAGATCCCGTCGGCCGCCCTGTCGGTGATGCCGAACTGCGGCCACACCATCAATCTCGAGGATCCCGACCAGTTCAACCGCATCGTCGGCGACTTCATCATTCAGGTGGAGGCCGGCCGCTGGCCCGAGCGCGACCCGCGCGCCATCTCGACCTCGATCACGGGGATGAAGAGTTAGGGGTGCTTTTACCCGGGTAAAAACTCCCCTAGGGGTGGGTGGTAAAGCGGTAATTATTGGCGAAAACGCCGATTCTACCGGCATTGGGCGTTTTCCACCCCGCCGACAACATTTTCAGGCGTCTAGGCCGTGAGGCCGCCGTCGCAGACGAACTCCGATCCGGTCGAGAAGCTCGAGTCATCGGACAGCAGGAAGAGGATCATGTTGGCCACCTCCTCCGGCCGCCCCAGGCGTCCGAGCGGATGGAGCTCCTCGAGCCATTGCCGGCCGGTCATGTTGTCGACGTTCTGGCTGAGGCGCGGCGCGATCATCGGCGTGTCGATATAGCCCGGATGCACCGAGTTGCAGCGGATGTTGTATTTCAGCTGCGCGCAATAGAGCGCCACGTTCTTGGTGAGCGAGCGCACCGCGCCTTTGCTGGCGCAATAGGCCATCGCATAGGAGGCGCCGCGCAGGCCGAGCACCGAGGAGATGTTGACGATCGAGCCGCCGCCCGACTTCTTCATCGCCGGGATGGCGTGCTTGCAGCCGAGAAATGTGCCGAGCGAATTGATGTCGTTGACGCGCCGGTACTCCTCGAGGCTGCAGTCCTCGATCGAGTTGCGCACGCCGACGCCCGCCGCATTCAGCAAGCCATGCAGGCCGCCATAGGTCTCGACCGTCATCGAGACGGCCTTCTGCCAGGCTGGCTCGTCGGTGACGTCGAGCGCTACGAACGTCGCGGCCTTGCCGAGTTCAGCGGCAAGCGCGCGGCCTTTGGCCTCGTCGCGGTCGGCCAGCACGGCCTTGCCGCCTTCGCGCAGGACCAGGCGCGCGGTCTCGGCGCCGATGCCGGAGGCGCCGCCGCTCACCAGCACGACCTTATCCTTGAGGCGCAACGAACAGCCTCCTCTTGGTGAGGCCCATGGTCAGGCCACCGTCGGCCACGAATTCCGCACCGGTGACGAAGGACGAGCGGTCGGAGGCGAGCCACAGCACGAGCTCGCCAAGATCCTGCGGTTCGGCCATGCGGCCGATCGGATGGCCCATGCCCAGGAAGGCCTTGCCCTGCTCGTGGCCGACCTTCTGCCAGAGCGGGTTGAAGATCGGCGTGTCGACGCCGCCCGGATGCACCGAGTTGCAGCGGATGCCGTATTTCTTCTCGGCGCAATAGGCCGCCACGCTCTTGCTGAGCAGCCGCACCGCGCCCTTGCTCGCGGTGTAGGCCGTCGGGCCAGCCGAGCCGATCAGCGCCGCGACCGAGGAGATGTTGACGATCGAGCCCTTGGAGGCGGCCTTGCTCGGGCCGGTCTTCTTCATGCCCTCGATGGCGTACTTGCAGCCAAGGAACACGCCTTCCGAATTGATCGCCTCGACCCGGCGCCAGTTCTCGACCGTGGTGTCCTCGATCGTGCCCGAGCCGCCGCTGACGCCGGCGTTGTTGACCATGATGTCGAGCCGGCCCTCGCTTTTCAGCACGTCGGCCAGCAGGGTCTTCCAGGAGTCCTCGGAGGTGACGTCGTGTTGTACGAAGCGCCCGGCGCCGCCCTTCGCTTCTTGGATGTCGGCCACGATAACCTTGGCGCCGGCCGCCTCGAGGAGGGCAGCGGAGGCGGCGCCGATGCCAGAGGCGCCGCCGGTGACGATCGCCACCTGTCCGGAAAGTTCGCTCATGCGGGCGCGACCATAGCGGCAGTCGCGTTCAAGCCAAAGAAAAACCCGGGCGGTTGTCCACCCGGGTTTCGCGATGGTCGTGCAGATTCCTAGAAGCCGAGCGGCTGCGTCACGCGCGTCCAGCGGCCGCCTTTGACCTCGGCCAGGAACGAGGAGTTGGCGCCCTGGCGGGTCTTCGGACCGAAGGTTACCGGCGGGCCGTTGAAGATGTCGTGGTAGTCCTTGATCTTCTCGAGGCCGGCGACGAAGGAGTCGGTCGTGAGGTCTTTGCCGGCGTTCTTCAACCCCTGCACCGTGAGGTCGGCGGCAACGTAGCCATAGACCGCGCCAATGTTGGGATCGACGTTGTAGCGCTTCTTGTAGTCCTCGACGAACTTCTTGACGGTCGGCACCGGCGAGTCGACGTAGGGCATCTCGGTGAGGCCCATGGCGTAGAAGCCGTCCATGCCGGGCGCCGCGCCGACGAACGAGTCGTAGGAAGAAGCAGCGCCGAGGAAGATCACGTCATTCCAGCCCGCCTTGCGCGCCGTGTTGTAGGGAATGATCGCGTCCTTCACGATGACGCCCATGGCGACCAGCTCGCACTTCGCCTCGCGCAGCTTGGTGATCGGCGCGGTGAAGTCCTGGTCGGTCGGCTTGTGCGCCGTCGTCTCGACGATCTTGATGCCGAGTGCCTGGGTCTGTTCCTTGGCGCCCTCCAGGATCTCCTTGCCGAAGTCGGTGTCCTGGTACATCACGCAAACGTTCTTCACGCCCTTGTTCTTGACGAAGTAGTTGATGCCCGAGCGGATCTGGTCGACGTAGGACGCCGCGCCGTAGAACTTCAGCCGCTCGAACGGCTCGTACATCGAGCGCGCCGCCGACAGCGGGAAGAGGTTGGGCACGCCCGCGGCGAACTGGTCCTTGAAGCAGGCATTGTTCATCGGCGTGCCGAGCGGGCCGACGAAGGCGAACACCTTGTCGCGGTTGATCAGCTTGTTGCAGGCCTGCACCGCCTTCGGTACCTGGTAGGCCTGGTCCTCGACGATGACCTTGAGCTTGCGGCCGAAGATGCCGCCCGCCTCGTTCGCCTCGTCGAAGCGCATCTTCACGCCGTTCGACGACGACACCCCGTAGGTCGCGGCTGGGCCGCTGAGATCGGTGGGCATGCCGAATACGACTTCGGTTGCCGTAACGCCACGCTGCTGCGCTCCCGCTCCTGTCGCCACGGCGATGACCGCCACGGCAAACGCTATTCCGACTTTCTTTGTCATCTATCTTCCTCCTCTAAATTGCCTCGGCATACATGCCGTCGATCATTGCCTTGTACTTCTCGCTGACAAACTTGCGCTTGAGCTTCATGGTCGGTGTGACCTCGTCGTCTTCGGCCGTGAGCTGCTGCTCGATCAGCCGGAACTTCTTGATCGTCTCGACCCGCGCGAAACCCGCATTCACCCGTTCGATCTCCTCGCCGATCAAATCCACCACCTCGCTCGACCTGCACAACGAGACGAAGTCGGTGAACGGCACGTTGTTGTCCTGGGCGTGCTTGGCGACGTTGTCGTAATCGATCATGACCAGGCACGACAGGAACTTGCGCTTGTCGCCGATCACCACAGCGTCGGAGATGTAGGGCGAGAACTTGAGCTGGTTCTCGATTTCCGAGGGCGTGATGTTCTTGCCGCCCGCCGTGATGATGATGTCCTTCATGCGATCGGTGATCTTCAGGTACCCCTCGTTGTCGAGGTAACCGACATCGCCGG
The DNA here is from genome assembly GCA_963755595.1 of uncultured Alphaproteobacteria bacterium. Taxonomy (GTDB): domain Bacteria; phylum Pseudomonadota; class Alphaproteobacteria; order Reyranellales; family Reyranellaceae; genus Reyranella. The sequence goes on from CAVWKP010000002.1 coordinate 94,500, forward strand.
TATGCAGCCAGCCGTCGCGCAGCGTCTCGGCGGTCTTCTCCGGCTGGTTCAGGTAGCCCATGAAGACGTGCGGTCCGCGCAGCAGGATCTCGCCCTCGGGCGATATCCGGGTCTCGGTGTGCGGCGCGGTGATGCCGACCGTGCCGAGCTTGATGCGGTCGGGCATGCTGGTGGCCAGTCCGCAATTCTCGGTCTGGCCATAGAGCTCGCGCATATCGACGCCGAGCGCCCGGTACCACTTGATCAGTTCGGGCGCGATTGGCGCGGCGCCGGTGCCGGCCCAACGGATGCGGTGCATGCCGATGGCCCGCTTGATGTTGTCGAGCACCAGGAAATCAGCGATGCGATGCGCGAGCTTCAAGAGCGGCGAGGGTTTCTGGCCGGCGAGCTCGGCTTCCGCGACCTTCAGCCCGATACCGATCGCCCAGCGATAGGCCATGCGGCCGATCCAGGTCGCCTCCTTCATGCGGATGGCGATGCCGGAATAGAAGCGCTCCCAGATGCGCGGCACGGCAAAGAAGGTGGTCGGCGCCACCTCGCGCACGTTCTCGGACACCGTCTCGACGCTCTCGGCGAAGTTGGCGATAGCGCCCGAGCGCAGCGGCAGGAACGAGGTGAAGGTGCGCTCGGCGATGTGGCAGAGCGGCAGGAAGGCGAGCTGCTCGTCATCGGTGCCGAGCGGGATGAAGGCGTCGGCGTTGCGCATCTGGAAGATGACATTGCGATGTGACAGCATCGCGCCCTTTGCTGGCCCGGTGGTGCCCGAGGTGTAGACCAGGATGGCAAGCTCTTCGCTCTTTGAACCCGAGACCAGCTTCTCCCAAAGGTCGGGGTTCGCCGCGTCATGCTCGCGGCCGATGGCCATCAGTTGCTCGATTGGCATGACCATCGGGTCCTTGAAGTCGGTAAGGCCCTCCATGTCGAAGACGAAAACTTTGATGATGGTCGGGCAGCGCTCGCGCACCTCGATGAACTTGTCGAGCTGTTCCTCGTCCTCGACGAAGAGAAATCGCGAGCGGCTGTCGTTCAGGATGTAGTCGACCTGCTTGGCCGAGTCCGTGGGATAGATGCCGTTGGAGACGCCGCCCGCACCCATCGTGCCCATGTCGGCATAGAGCCAGTCCGGCACGGTCTCGGCCAGGATCGACACGACCTCGCCTCGCCTGAGGCCAAGCTTGGCCAGTCCCATGCCGACCGAGCGCGCTCGCTCGCCGTATTCCCGCCAACTGGTGGCGCGCCAGATGCCGAGATCCTTCTCGCGAAAGGCGGTGCGGCCGTCCCGCGCCTTCACCTGGTGCCAGAACAGCTTGGGAATCGTGTCGCAACCCTCGATCTCGATACGATCGCCAAGATCCTGCACGGCCAGACTATCCATCGCGGTCTCCCTATCGCCAGGTCTTGCGTTTCTTCCAGCGCCGCTTGCCGCGCACGCCCTGTTCCTTGATGCCGAGATAGAATTCCTTGATGTCTTCCTTCTGCAGCAGCCGTTGGCAGGTGTCCGCCATGACGATGCGGCCGACCTCCAGCACGTAGCCGAAGTCGGCGGTCTGCAGCGCCATGTTGGCATTCTGCTCGACCAGCAGGATGGTGACGCCGCGCTCGCGGTTGATGCGGACCACGATCTCGAAGATGTCCTTCACCAGCTTGGGCGACAGCCCGAGTGACGGTTCGTCGAGCAGTATCAGTCGCGGCCTTGCCATCAAGGCGCGGCTGATCGCCAGCATCTGCTGCTCGCCGCCCGACAGCGAGCCGGCACGCTGGTCGGCGCGCTCCTTCAGCACCGGGAAATAACCGAACACCGCCTCGAGGTCCTGCGCGACCCCATCGGCATCGTGGCGCGTATAGGCGCCCATGCGCAGGTTCTCGCGCACGCTCAGGAACGGAAAGACCTCGCGGCCCTCGGGCACGTGGCTGATGCCGAGCCGCATCACCTTGTCCGGATCCTGCCGGTGGATCTCGCGGCCCTCGAACACGACGTTGCCCTTCTGCGGGTCCATGACGCCGCACACCGTCTTCAGCACCGTGGTCTTGCCGGCGCCGTTGGCGCCCAGGATGGTGACGATGCCGCCTTTCGGGACGTCGAACGACACGCCGCGGATCGCCATGATCGGCCCGTAGTAGGTCTCGATGTTGCTGACCTTGAGGAGGGGCTCGGCCATGGTCGTCATCCCCCGAGATAGGCTCGGATGACTTCGGGGTCCGCCTGCACCTCGGCCGGCGTGCCGGTGGCGATCGGCCGGCCGTAGTTCAGCGCCAGCACGCGGTCGGAGACCGCCGAGACCAGACTCATGTCGTGCTCGACCATCAGCACGGTGATACCGAGCAGGTTCTTGATGTCCTGGATCCAGAACGCCATGTCCTCGGTCTCCTCGACATTGAGGCCGGAGGAGGGCTCGTCGAGCAGCAGGAGCTTGGGGTCGGTGCAGAGCGCGCGTGCCAGCTCGGTCACCTTGCGCACACCATACGGCAGATTGACGATAAAGCTGTCGCGGTATTGCTGCAGGTCGAGAAAGTCGATCGCCTTCTCGACCGCCTCGCGATGTTCCACTTCCATCTGCCGCACCGACGGCAGAAACAAGAGCTCGGAGAAGAAGCCCGATTTTTTGTGGGCGTGGCGCGCCAGCAGGAGGTTCTGCAGCAGCGTTGCGTGCTCGAACAGCTCGATGTTCTGGAAGGTACGGGCGATGCCGAGGGCGGCGACGCGATGCGGTGCTACGCTGGTGATGTCCATGCCATCGAAGGTGAGCTGGCCGCCCGTCGGCTCGTAAATGCGGCTCACCAGGTTGAAGATCGTCGTCTTGCCCGCGCCGTTGGGGCCGATGATGGTGAAGACCTCGCCCCTGTCGACATCGAAGGTCACGCCGTCGACGGCTTTGATGCCGCCGAAGTTGATCGAGAGGTTGTCGGCCTGGAAGAAGCTCATCGCAGCCGCTCCGACCGCATGTAGGTCTTCTGCCGCTTGAAGGTCGAGGCTTTGTACATCGGGAAGGTCGAGAAGAAGATCCGGATCTTCACCCAGCGGCCGTACATGCCGAGCGGCTCGAGCAGGATCACCAGCACCAGGATCAAGCCGAAGATGCCGGCCTCGACACCGGGCTTGGCCAGGAACGCGCCGATCGCGGCGCCGAGCTGGCCGATCACCGCAACATGGGTGGCGGCGGCGAAATCGGCCATGCTGTTGGGGACCGAATCGCGCAGGATGGCGATCAGCGGCGGCAACAGCGCCACGAAGATCGCGCCGAACACCGCGCCGTGCAGCGAGCCCAGGCCGCCCACGATCACCAGCAGCAGGAACTGGATCGACAGGAGGATCGAGAAGATGTCGGGCGCCAGATAGGAGATCTTGTGGGCAAACAGCGCGCCCGCCAGTCCCATCAGCCCGGCGGAGTAGGCGAAGGCCATGGACTTGTAGATCGCGAGGTTGACGCCCATCGACTGGGCGGCGATCTCGCTGTCGCGGATCGCGATCCAGGCACGGCCGGTCGGCGCGCGCAGCAGGTTTCGCGTCAGCCACAGCACCACGACCAGGAAGAACAGGCAGAGATAATAGAACGACACGTCATCGGCGAACTCGACGCCGAAGATGACCGGCCGGTCGACCTTCATGCCGGCGAAGCCATGCGTCACCGATTCCCATCGGCTGAACACCTCCTGGATGATCACCGAGAAGGCAAGCGTCGCGATCGCGAGATAGATGCCGGTCATGCGTAGCGCCGGCAGGCCGACGATCAGCCCGCACGCCGTCGTGATCGCAATTGCCAGCGCTACCGACACGACCCACGGTATGCCGTGCTGGATGAAATAGGCATGGGCGTAGGCGCCGATGCCGAGGAATGCCGCGTGGCCCAGCGACACCAGGCCGGTGTATCCGACCAGCACCATCAGCGAGACGCCGCACAGGGCGTAAATGAACACCCAGGTGATCTCGCCGACCGAGTATTCGTCCATGACTAGTGGGAGCGCGAGTACGGCGAGCGCGAGCAGGCCGTACCAGGAGCCGTCGACCTTGTCGCGAAACAGGCGGATGTCCTGATTATAGGAGGTCTTGAACTGGAACCGCATGGCCGACGCTATACTTTCTTCCGGGCCAGCGACCCGAACAGGCCCTGCGGGCGAACGATCAGCATGACGAGCAGCACGATGTAGGGCGCGGTATCCTTGAAGCCCTCGGGCAGGGTGGCACCGGCATAGAGCTCGATCAGTCCGATGATGATGCCGCCCATCAGCGCGCCAGGGATCGAGCCGAACCCTCCGAGCACGGCGGCGGCGAAGGCCTTGAGCGCGACGGCGAGGCCCATGTTGGTGTCGATCAGCGTCACCGGCGCCAGCAGGATGCCGGCAGCGGCGGCGACGGCGGCCGAGATCGCCCAGATCAGCGAGAAGATCAGCTTCACCGGGATGCCCATGTAGTAGGCGGCCAGCTGGTTCTGCGACGTCGCCTGCATGGCCACGCCAAGGCGCGTGTGATTGAAGAAGGCGTAGAGCACGCCGCACAGGATCAGCGTGCCGGCGATGATCGAGAGATACTGGTGGCTGAGCGTGACGCCGCCCACCGTCCACACGCCGCCGAACGGCGTCGGCAGGGTGTAGATCTCCGAGCCCCAGGCGATGCTGGCGAAGGTGCGGAACATCGCGCCGAGCCCGATGGTCAGCATGACCACGGCGAATTGCGGCTGGCCGAGCACCCCGCGCAGCACCAGCCGGTCGAGGAAAGCGCCGAAAACGCCGATCGTCACGACGGAGATCAGGAAGGCCAGCCAGTAATCCAGCCCCCACCACACGACCGCCATGTAGGCCACGAACGCGCCCAGCATCAGCAGGTCGCCCTGGGCGAAGTTCACCAGCTCGGTCGCCTTGTAGATCAGCACGAACCCGAGCGCGACCAGGCCGTAGATGCAGCCGACCGCGAGCCCGTTGAGGGTGAGTTGCAGAAAAATAACCAGTTTCCAACCCCTGCATCGGGCGGTCTGTCGCCGCCTCACTTCTGCAAATATGAACGGCTGTTCAGCGCTGTCAACGCGCTATGCCGTGACTTCATAAGGTGTAACAACGGACGGCAGGAGCTTGAAGGTATGGCGAAGCCCTTGACGACCCCGGAAGAGCGCGTTGCGCTGTTCCAGAAGCTGTTCTCCGACACCATTCCGCACAACAAGGCGCTCGGCCTGAAAGTGCTGGCGGTGGCCAGGGGCCTCGCCTCGATGCGGCTCGACTGGCGCGAGGAGCTTGTCGGCAATCCCGAGACCGGCGTCGTCGCCGGCGGTCCGCTGACGGCCATGCTCGACAGCTGCTGCGGCATGGCGGTCGCCACCATGCTCAAGGACCCGAAGCCCTTCGCCACGCTCGACCTGCGCATCGACTATGCCCGTCCGGCGACACCGGGCCAGCCGGTGATCGCCGAAGCGGAGTGCTATCGCATCACGCGCTCGGTTGCCTTCACCCGCGCCTTCGCGCACCAGGGCGATCCCAAGGACCCGGTCGCGGCGGCGGCCGGCACTTTCATGCTCGGGACCAAGGGCAAGGTCACGCCGGCGCAGGCGATCGGCAAGGAGCGGCTGAAGTGAGCGGCAGCCTGATGAAGCGGCTGGCGGAAGCGCGCAAGACCGGCGATGTCGACGAGACTCGCCGAGGCGATCCCCTATGCCAAGTGGATGCAGATCGCACCGGAGAACACCACCGGCGAGCTGCTGACCCGCATGCGCTATCACGACTCGCTGATCGGCAACACCTTCCTGCCCGCGATCCATGGCGGCACGCTGGGCGCCATGCTCGAGATGGCGGCGATCTTCCATCTCTTGTGGGAGACCGAGACGGAGACGGTGCCCAAGATCGTCAATATCACCGTCGACTATTTGCGCTCGGCGCGGCCGCGCGACGTGGTGGCCGCCGCAAAGGTCACCAAGCAGGGCCGCCGCATGGTCAATGTCTTCGCCCAAGCCTGGCAGGACGACCGCTCCAAGCCCGTTGCCACGGCGTCGGCGCATTTCCTGGTGACAATCCTCCGACGACGCCGAGCCGTCGCTCTAGCGCGGGAGCTTCGAGAGATCGATGCCATAGCGCTCAGAGTTGCGCCTCATGTAGGCTTCACGCGGCTCGACCCGTTCGCCGCGCGCGGCGGCGTCGACCATATCGAGGAAGGTGTGCCAGCCCATGGCGTTGACCTTCACGAACGCTTCGAGCACCGGCAGGTGGGTCAGCGTCAGCTTGGCGTCGTCGAGTTCGAGGGTGAGATAGGACTCCGGGTAGTCCGACACCGTCTGCCCCGACATGAAGACGTTCCAGGTATAGGCGAGCTTCTTCTGCGGCATCCATTGGGTGACCACGCCCTTGATATGGCCGCCCAAGAAACTGACCAAGCCGCCCACCCGCGGCTCGAGCTTTCCTTCGCCGTACCAGCCGGGCAGGCGGCTGGTATCCGTCAGTACGGCCCATACCTTGTCGCGCGGCGCCGGCAGGGGACGCTCGAAGCGCGTCATATGCGCATGGGTGAATTGCGCGCCCTCACTCATGGACCGTGGCTCATGGACATTCCCGCTCCTTGCAGTAAACAACGCCCGGCATGGATTACGAGTTACTGAAGGCCGGGCGCGACGACATCGTGCGCGACGGCGCGACCTTCGAGGCCTACAGCCGGCCCGGCGAGTTGATCGACGCAGATCACCCCAAGATCGTCGCCTATGCAAGGCGCGTGGCCGGCGAGGGGAGTGACCGCGAAAAAGCACTTCGTCTCTACTCCGCCGTACGCGACGAGCTCCGTTACGATCCCTACAACACGCCGATGAAGCGCGAGGCCTATCGCGCCAGCGCGACCCTGGCGCAGGGCCACGGCTTCTGCATCAACAAGGCCGGGCTGATGGCCGCGGTCTGCCGCGCCTCGGGCATCGCGGCGCGCGTCGGCTATGCTGACGTGCGAAATCACATGACCACGCGGCGGCTGAGCGAGCTGATGGGCGGTGACATGTTCTATTACCATGGCTACACCGAGGTCTGGCTCGACCGGCGCTGGGTGAAAGCGACACCGGCCTTCAACAGGGAGCTGACCGAGAAGTTCGGCCTGAAGCCGCTCGACTGGGACGGCGTTGCGGACTCGATCTATCATCCCTTCGACCTCAGCGGCCGGCGGCACATGGAGTACCTCGCCTATCGCGGCGTGTTCGCCGATATTCCGTTCAACGAGATTCGCGGGGCGTTCCGCCACTATTATCCGCGCATGACGCGCCAGCAGGAGGAAATGCCGCTCGGCGGCGACTTCGGCGCCGAGGGCGAGCTGGAAGCAACGGGCAAAGGGAGGAAATGATGGCCAACAAACTAAAGGACAAGGTCGTCCTGGTGACCGGCGCAGGTGGCGGCATCGGGCGCGAGATGGCGTTGCTGGCGGCCAGGGAAGGCGCCTCGGTCGTGGTCAATGATCTCGGCGGCGCCGTCGACGGCGAGGGTTCCGGCAGCGCCACGCCGGCGCAAAAGGTCTGCGACGAGATCAAGGCGGCCGGCGGCAAGGCAGTGCCCAACGCCGACAGCGTCACCGATCCCGCAGGCGCCGAACGCATGATCAAGACCGCCGTCGAGACTTTCGGCAGGATCGACGGCGTCATCAACAACGCCGGCATCCTGCGCGACCGCATCTTCCATCGCATGAGCCACATGGACTGGAAGATGGTGATCGACGTGCATCTGAACGGTGCCTTCAATGTCGAGTCGCGCCGCCGCCAACTACTTCAAGGAGCAGAAGTCGGGCGCGTTCGTGCACTTCACCTCGACCTCGGGCCTGGTCGGCAATTTCGGCCAGGCGAACTATTCCGCCGCCAAGATGGGCATCATTGGCCTGTCGCGCTCGATCGCGCTCGACATGGCGGCGTTCAACGTCCGCTCCAACTGCATCTCGCCCTTCGCCTGGACGCGCATGATCGGCACCATCCCCGCCGACACTGAGGCCCAAAAGGCAAGACTCGAGCGCTCCAAGAAGATGACCCCGGCCAAGATCGCGCCCATGGCGGTGTTCCTGCTGTCGGACGGCGCCGACGGGATCACCTCGCAGATCTTCGGCGTGCGCATGAACGAGATCATGCTGTTCAACGCCAACCGTCCGGTGCGCTCGGTGCACAATTCCGAGGGCTGGACCCTGGAAGCCATCGCCGAGCAGGCCGTGCCGTCGATGAAGCCCTACTTCACCGACATGAAACGATCGCCCGAGTACTTCACCTGGGATCCCGTCTGATGGCCGAAGCCCGCAAGAACGAACCGAAGATCGATGCCGACGATGTCCTGAACGGCATCGTCGAATGGGTGTCGATCGAGAGCCCGAGCCACGACTCGAAGTCGGTCAACAAGGTGGTCGACCATGTCGAGGGTCAATTCCGCGACCTTGGGCTCAGACTCGAGCGCATCCCGGGCCGCGACGGCTTCGGCGACATCCTCGAATGCAAGACGCCGCGGGAGTGGAGCCACGGCGACGGCAAGGGCATCCTGGTGCTGGCTCATCTCGATACTGTGCATCCCATCGGCATGATCGAGAAGGATCTCAAGGTTCGCCGCGAGGGCGACAGCGTCTTCGGGCCGGGCATCTACGACATGAAGGCCGGCGGCTACATCGCCTACTACGCGCTGCGCCACCTCGTGCGTCAGGGCAAGAAGACCAGGCTGCCGGTGACCTTCCTGTTCATCCCCGAGGAGGAAGTCGGCAGCCCGACCTCGCGCGCGCGCATCGAAGCGACCGCCAAGGGGCACAAATACGCGCTGGTCATGGAGCCGGGCCGCGACGGCGACCGGGTCGTGACCTCGCGCAAGGGCGTCGGCCGCTTCGTCATGACGGTCAAGGGTCGCGCCAGCCATGCCGGCGTGCGCCACGAGGACGGCCGCAGCGCCATCCTCGAGATGGCGCGCCAGATCGTGCGCATCGAGGGCAAGACCGACTACAAGCGCGGCATCACCTGCAATGTCGGCCTGATCAACGGCGGCACCGGCGTCAACGTCGTGTCGGCGGAATGCACGGCCGAGATCGACCTGCGCGTGCCCGACCCGCGCATCGCCGAGGAAATGGTGGACTGGTTCCTGAAGCTCGAGCCGATCGGCCCCGACGTCGAGGTCAAGGTCGAGGGCGGCATGAACCGGCCTCCCTACCAGAAGGACGCCGGCATCGCCCAGCTGTTCGAGAAGGCGCAGGCGATCTATCGGGAGATCGGCAAGGAGCTGAAGGATGTGCCGCTGACCGGCGGCGGCAGCGACGGCAACTTCACCGCGGCTCTCGGCATCCCGACGCTCGACGGGCTGGGCGCCGACGGCAAGGGTGCCCATGCCGCCTATGAGCAGATCTACTATTCGTCGCTGGTGCCGCGGACCTACCTCTGCACCCGGCTGCTGGAGACCCTGGAGTAGTGGGCCCCCAGCAAGGCGCTCTATGTCAGCCGACCGGTAGCCGTCTGCATGTCGTGCGCCAGCGCGACGGCGGTCTTGCGGTTGAGCTGGCCGCTGAGGCCGACCGAGGCGAGCGTGTGCGAGATCGTGCCCTGGGCGTTGACCACTGGCACGGCGACGATGGTCACGCCTGCGATGTAGTTGCCGCGGTCGATGCTGAACCCCTGGCGGCGCACCGTCTCGACTTCCTTCAACCAGATTTCGTAGCTCGGTGCATTGTTCCAGCGTAGCGCCCGGAAGTGTTTCTCGATCTCGGCCGAAGGATGGTTGCTGAAGGCCGCGAGGCAGCGACCGGTCGCGCTGATCAAAGCGGGGAAGCGGCTGCCGACGTCGACATGCAGGCGCACCGGCGCCCGGCTGCGCGCCAGCGCCACCACGATCATGTGCCTGAGGTTGGGCAGCTCTACGCCGATCGCCGAGACGCCATAGCGCCGCGACAGCTCGTCGAGGTGAGGCTGCACCCTGCTCGGGAAGTCGTCGCCCCCGAGCGCGGTGCGCGCCAGCGAGAACCAGCCGGAACCCAAGCTGTATTGCTTTGTGACGGGATCAACCTTGACCAGTTCTTCCGCCACCAGGGCCCGCAGGATGTGCAGGCCGGTGCTGGGCACCAGCTGCAGAGCCGTGGAAATCGCCTTCACGCCCATCGGTTCGCGGGCGCGGCCCAGCAGCCGCATGATGGCGACGGCACGGGTGACGGCAGGGACGGCGCGGACGGTCATTGTTTGTCTATATACAACTATAAAAGCGTCTGTACAACTTCCTCCAGTTGGTGGACCGTCCCCGGTCATGACGAGCCTCACGGCCTATACGAGCTACGCCGACGCGCAGGCGCATTTCTCTTCCGCCAAACTCTGGGAGCTGTTCGACGGCGACCGCGAGCGCTTGAACATCGCGAACGAGTGCATCGACCGGCATGTCGAAGGCGAGAAGACGGCCGTCATCGTGGTCAAAGCCGCCGGCGGCGAGGAAATCCTGAGCTACCGCCAAATCTCCGAGGACTCGGCGCGCTTCGCGCATTGGCTCGTGTCGAAAGGCGTCGAGCCGGGCGATCGGATCGCCATCATGCTCGAACCGTCGCGCGCGTTTTATGCGAGCGTGTTCGGCGCCATGAAGGCCGGCGCCATCGCGGTGCCGCTGTTCACGCTATTCGGCCCCGACGGCGTGAAGCTCCGCGTCGAGGACTGCAAGCCCAAGCTGCTCATCAATAATGCCGACTTCCTGGCGGAGCTCGATGCCTTCCCGGCGCGCTTCACGGCGAACACGCGGGCCGATCAGCTCGCGATCTTCCAGTACACCTCGGGCACGACGCGCGAATTGCCGGAGGCGGTGAAGCACGCGCATCGCGCCATCGTCACCTTGATGGTCGCGGCGCTCTACGGCACCGGGCTGCGGCCGGGCGACCGCTTCATCTGCCCGTCCTCGCCGGCGTGGGGACACGGCCTGTGGCACGGCACCTTGGCGCCGCTCGCGCTCGGCCTCACGATAGGTGCGTACGCTGGCAAGTTTGACGCCGCGCGGCTCCTGCAGGCGCTGGAGGATCACCGCTTCACCAACATCTCCGCTGCGGCCACGCATTACCGCATGATGCGCAACTCGGGCGCGGCGCCGAAGCATCGCTACTTCATCGAGAAGCTCTCATTTACCGGCGAGCCGATCGACAGCGAGACGGCGGCCTTCGCCGACGCGACGTTCGGCCACCCGGTCTGCAGCATGTACGGCACCACCGAGATCGGCGTGATCCTGGTGAGCTATCCCGGCGCCGAGGACTTTCCCGTCAAGCCGGGCTCGCTCGGCAAGCCGATCCCGGGCGGGCGAGTCGAGGTGCACGATGCGGAGGGCAGACCGTGCCCGCCGGGCGCAATGGGCGAGATGAAGGTGTGGCGGCGCGACCAGTGGATTGCGACCAAGGATCTCGGCCGTACCGACGAGGACGGCTACTTCTTCCATGGCGGCCGCGCCGACGACGTCATCATCTCCGCCGGTTGGACGATGAGCGCGATCGAGATCGAGGACGCGGTGCTGAAGCATCCCGATGTGCGCGAGGTCGGCGCGATCGGCGTGCCCGATGCGCTGCGCGGCCAGGTCGTGAAGGCCTTCGTGGTCGCCGACCGCACCGGTGACGAGCCTTTTGCGCGCGAAATCCAGGACCTGGTGCGCCAGCGCCTCAGCCAGCACGAATATCCCCGCCTCGTCGAATTCGTGGCCGAGCTGCCCAAGACGCCGGCAGGCAAAGTGAATTGCAAGATGCTTCGGACAAAGGAAAAGGCAAATGTCGACTGAAACGATCGAGCGAAGCTTTCCCAAGATCACCGAGGAGGGCATCGACGCGCTGCGGCAGCGCATCGGCGTCAAGATCGGCCAGACGGCCGAGCCGTGGTGCCACGAGGCGACGCGCGACAACATCCGCCACTACGCCCACGGCATCGGCGATGACAATCCGCTGTGGTGCGTGCCGGAGTACGCCAAGAAGACGAAATTCGGCGACGTGATCGCGCTGCCGAGCTTCCTGTTCGCCACCAGCCGCATCATCTCGGGCTATGTCGGCGGCCTGCCGGGCATCCATGCCATGTGGTCGGGCTCGGACTGGAACTGGCACAAGGAGGTCAACCGCAACGACGAGGTCACGACCGAGGCCTGGCTCAAGGACCTGATCATCCACAACACCAAGTTCGCCGGCCGCGCGGTGCAACAGATCTATCACGTCGATTTCTTCAACCAGAACGGCGATCGCGTGGCCGGCGCGGACAGCTGGTGCTTCCGCACCGAGCGCGACTCGGCGCGCGAGCAGGGCACGAAGTACAAGGAGCTGAAGGCCAAGCCGCCGCGCCGCTACACCGACCAGGAGCTGGCCGACGCCTACAAGCTCTACGCCGAGGAGAAGATCCGCGGCAACGAGAAGCGCTAGGCAGGAGTAGGCGGCCGTGAAGCGTTTCCGGATGTGCTTGGGCTTTTCGATCTCGTCGAGGATGGCGACCGCGAAGTCCTCCCGGCTGATGATGCTGTGGCCCTCGTTGTCCTCGACCAGGCGATCGAGGCCGAGGCGGAACTTGGCCGTCCGCTCGCCGGGCTGGATCGAGGCGGCCGGCGAGATCGCTGTCCAATCGAGGTCGCGCACCTTGCGGATGGCCTCCAGCGCCAGCGCGGCAGGCTTGGAGGTGGGCGGCTGCACGCCCTTTTCCGCCATGTGGTCGAAATGGGTGCGGCCGTCCTTGCGGATCAGGCTGCCGGCGCCGACCACGAACAGGCAGCGTTTCACGCCTGATTTTCTGATCACGTCGATCACGCGGCCGATGTCGTTCTCGTTCCACTTCACCGAGATGATTACCGCGTCATGGCCCTTCAGGGTGCGCGTCAGCGCGGGCCCGTCGCTGGTGCTGCCGGCCCGCACGGTGACGCCAGCGCGCGGCTCGAGCTTCCTGGGGTCGCGGGTGATCGCTGTGACCTCATGACCACGCCGCAGCGCCTCGTCGAGGACGCGGCTGCCGATGTTGCCTGTGGCGCCAATGATCGCGATGTTCATGGCTTGGTTCTTATCATGAGATCACGGATCGCGGCGACTGTCTCGGACGGCGCTTCCTGTGGCACGTTGTGGCCGATGCGCGCCAGCATGCGCCGTTCGTAGCCTCCTGTGAACTGCCGCGCATTGCCGTCGCGCTCGGATGCCGGCCCGACACCGTCGGCGTCGCCGTGCAGGTTGATGGTCGGCACGGCGATCTTGGGCTGGGTCGCCAGCTTCGCCTCAATACCGGCCAACGCCGGATCGCCCGGCGCGTAGGCGTAGCGGTGGCGATAGGACTGGATGACGACATCGACGAAATCGGCATTGTCGAACGAGACGGCGCTTCTCTCGAATGTCGCGTCGTCGAAGTTCCAGTGGGGCGACCAAAGCCTCCACAGAAGCTTGCAGATGTCGCGGCGGTTCTCGCTCAGGCCCGCCACGCCGCGCGCGGTGTGGAAGTAGTACTGGTACCAGAAGCGATGTTCCTGCGCCGCCGAGACCGGCTTCGTCGAGGCAGCGATATTCTGGATGTTGTAGCCGGTGCAGCTCACCAGGCCGCGCACACGCTCGGGCCACAGCGCCGCCACGACGCAGGCGGCGCGGCCACCCCAGTCGTAGCCCATCAGTGTGGCACGCGGGATCCTGAGCGCGTCCATCAACTGGAGCAGGTCGTAGCCAAGGGCCGCCTGCTCGCCCGAGCGTGGAGTCTTGTCGGAGAGGAAGCGCGTCGGCCCATAGCCGCGCAGGTAAGGTACCAGTACGCGACAGCCGCCTGCCGCCAGCGGCGGGGCGACCTCGTCGAAGCAGCGTGGATCGTAGGGAAACCCATGTAGCAGGATCACCGGCGGCCCGCCCTCAGGCCCATGCTCCTCGTAGGCAAGATCGAGCAGGTCGGTCCGAGCATGACGCATTTGCATGGTTTGACGATAGCCGCTACGACCTCGACCGGCCATTGGTTGCTCTAGCAAGCGGCCGTCAATCGACGGTAATATGGGTCAGGCTCGCAGGGGCCTCGTGAGAAGGGGGAGAGATACATGCTGAAGAAATTGCTGGCGGTCGCCGCCGCGTCGTTCCTGCTGGGCGCTTGTGAAGAGCCGGCGCCATCCGCACCGCCGCCGCCGCCGCCCGTGCGCAACTTCCTGGTGTTCTTCGACTTCGACAAGTCGAACTTGACGCCCCGTGCCATGGACATCGTCAAGGAGGCGGCCAATGTCGCCAAGTCCGGTCAGAACACGCGCGTGACCTGTACCGGCCACACGGACACCGCGGGCCCGGCGAACTACAACGTGGCGCTGTCGCTGCGTCGCGCCAACGCGGTCAAGAATGCGCTGGTTGCCAATGGTGTGTCGCCGACCGCAATCAGCGTCATCGGCAAAGGCGAGACGCAGCTTCTGGTCCAGACCGCAGACGGCGTGCGAGAGCCGCAGAACCGTCGCGTCGAGATCGTGATCGACAACGTCGCCGCGAGCGACGGTGGTTACTGCAACACGCTGGCGCGCCTGGTGCGCACCAACGCCCGCGGCGCCGATCCGGTCGGCGAGCTCGGCAATGCGCTCGCGCAGTGCCAGGGCGGCACGCCGCCCTACGGCATCCCGGTGATGGAAAAGTACCTTACCGACAACAAGATTCCGCTGCCGCCGCGCAGCTAGGGACAGATCGATCGAGATAAAAAGAAAAGGCGGTTCCTAGTAGGGACCGCCTTTTTGCTGGCCGCCGCTCAGCGCGGCGTCATCAGGCTCATGGGCAGGGGATGATGTTCATCTCCGGCCCCATGTCGTAGGGCGGCGGCACGAGGGTGATCGACGTCGCCTTGGGATCGAGCGCCCATTCCAGCGCGCGCAGGCTGCGGCTGCAGAACTCCTTGTCGACCGGCGCGCGCTGCGCCATGCGGTTGGACATCTCTGTCACGACGACGTCGACGTTGAAGCGCTTGCGACCGGCCAGCTGTCGCAGGGAGGCGGCGTTGGACGAGAGCTCCCCCGTGTACTTGGCGAGGAAGCTCGTGTAGATGGCCTCGAAGGCGCGGTTGCCGCCGCCGGTCTGGCATTGCAGCGTCGCGACTGTGAGCTCCTGCTGCAGCATGCGAACGCGGATGACCGAGAGGTCGGCGGCATTGTAACAGGTCGCCTTGTTGACGTTCCCCGCAACCGGCGCGGCCGCCTGCTGATAGTCCGGCGCCGCCGGCTTCTTGGCGGGCGCCGCTGTCCTGGCGCCTCCGAGCGGACAACCGCCGAGCGCCAGGCCGGCTGCCACCAGAACCGCCCCCTGAATGAGCTTGCTGAACATCCCCACTCTCCAAACCTTTGGCCCGATCGACGGGCCAGCGGGTACAACAGTTAAGCGCCCAATTCAAACGCAATTACTGCAGACGGCGGTCAGTGCAGGGCCGTCGCCAGCGCTTTGTCGAAGATTTCGAGACCCAAATCGATCTCTTGGGGCTCGATGGTGAGCGGCGGGGCGATGCGAAAGACCCCCAATCCACCGCGCACGACCGAGGTCATCATGCCGAGCCGCAGGCATTCGCGGGCCACTTTGAGGGCCAGATCGGGGTCGGGCGTCCTGGCTCGGCGATCCTTCACAAGATCGAGACCGAGCAGCAGGCCGCGGCCGCGCACGTCGCCGATGCAGTCGTAGCGTTGTTGCAGGGCCTCGAGACCGTCCTTGAGGCGCTTGCCGAGTTCCGCGGCGCGCTCGGTCAGCCGGTCGCGCAGGATGACCTCGATGACTTTCAGGCCGACCGCGGCCGGCAGCGGATCGGAGGCATGCGTCGTATAGAACAGGAACCCACGTTCGGCGGCCACGTCCTCGATCTCCGGCGTGGTCAGCATGGCGGCGAGCGGCAGGCCGGCGCCGAGCGTCTTGGAAAGCGTGAGGTACTGCGGCACGACGCCGTCGCGTTCGCAGGCGAACAGGGTGCCGGTGCGGCCAAGTCCGGTCTGCGCCTCGTCGAAGATGAGTTGCAGGCCACGGACCGCGCACATGTCGGCCAGCGCGGCCATGTAACCTTCCGGCGGCTCGAGCACGCCGCCCGAGCTCAGGATCGGCTCGACGATGCAGGCTGCCAGCGCGCCGCTCGACTGGCGGTCGACCAGCTCGAAGCCGAATTCGAGCTCGCCCTTCCAGTCGTAGACGCCGCGATCGTCGATGAAACGCGAGCGATAGGTGTCGGGTGCCGGTAGCACCAGCGCACCCGGCATCGACGGCCCATAGCCGCGGCGGCTCGAGGAGTAGGTGGCCGACGCCGCGCCGCCGGTGACGCCATGCCAGGAGCGGCTCAGCGCGACGATCTCGTGCCGGCCCGTCACGAGCTTGGCCATGCGCAACGCCGCTTCGTTCAATTCGCCACCGGTCGAGACCAGCAGGATGCGGTCGAGCTTGCCCGGAGAGACCTTGGCGATCAGCGCCGCGAGGTCGACGACCGGGCGCGACAGGATGCTCGAGTAGAGATGATCGAGCTCGCCGATGTAGTGGCGCGCCACGGCGACGATCTCGGGATGGCTGTGGCCCAGGATGGCGCTCATCTGGCCCGAAGTGAAGTCGAGGATCCTGCGGCCATCGGCGTCGGTGAACCAGTTGCCCTTGGCGCTCTCGGCGATCAGCGGCGAGAACGTGCCGCCGTAGCGCACGAGATGGGCGTTGGCTTTCGCCCAGAAGTCAGGGTCGGCGTTCTTGCTCATGTGGACTCCAAGGCGGCGCGCAGCAGCGGCAGGCGATCGTTGCCGAAGAACATCGAGTTGCCCACGAACATCGTCGGACTGCCGAAGCCGCCGCGCCGGATCAGCTCGTCGGTGTTGGCACGCAGCCTGGCCTTGCAGGCGTCAGTCTCGATGTCGGCGAAGAAGCGCTGGCGTTCCAGTCCCGCCTTGGCTGCGATGTCGGCCAGCACGTCTTCCTTGGAGAGATCGCGATCATCGCCCCAGTAGGCTTCGAACGCCGCGGTGGCGTAGGGCACCAGCTTCTTTTCGTCGAGTGCCACGAACGCGCCGCGCATGCATTTCACGCTGTTCACCGGAAAGACCTTGGGCGGAAAGGCGATCCTGAGGCCATAGAGCTGCGCCCAATCGTCGAGGTCCTTCAGCATGTAGGCCTGCTTCAGCGGATTGGGCTTGGCGCGATTGTCGTAGACGGTCTGGTTCACAGCGTTGAACACGCCGCCGACCAGGATCGGCTTCCAGGCGATTTCCGCACTGAGTTCCGCGGCCAACGGTTGGACGGCGTGGAAAGCGAGATAAGTCCAGGGGCTGGAGCAGTCGAAGTAGAAGTCGAGCTGGCGCGCCATTTCGTCCCTCTGCCGCGGGTTCGCCTTGTCGATGCCACAACCCGAGCGTATCTTGCAAATCCATGACGGTACCGGCTGAAAAGCCCAAAAAAGTAGCGATTGTGGTTCATCAGGAGCATTCCCGACCGGGCCGCGTCGGCGTCCTCCTCGAGAAACGCGGTTACGAACTCCATCGCCTCTGCCCGAACCTCGGCTGCGAGCTGCCCGAAGACATGTCGGACTATGCCGGCGTGGTGATCTTCGGGGGGCCGATGTCGGCCAACGATTGCGGCACGCTGAACGGCATCAAGTGCGAACTCGACTGGATCCCCAAGGTGGTCGAGGCGGGTGTGCCCTTTCTCGGTCTTTGCCTGGGCGCCCAGCTCCTGACGCGCGCGCTGGGCGGCAGGGTCGGCCCTCATCCCGAAGGCCACATCGAAGCGGGCTATGTGCGAGATCGAGCCGACCGAGCTGGGCCGCGCCTGGTTCAAGGGGCCGATGAAGGTCTACCAGTTCCATCGCGAGGGCATGGACATCCCCGAGTGCTGCGAGCTGCTGGCGACCGGCGAGACCTATCGCAACCAGGCCTTCCGCTACGGCGAGAACGCTTTCGGCTTCCAGTTTCATCCCGAGGTGACGCTCGAGATGAAGCAGGTCTGGACGCTCAAGGCTAGCCAGCGGCTGGCGATGCCCGGCGCGCAGCAGCGCGGCGTCCATCTCAGCATGCACGCGATCTACGATCCGCCGCTCGACCGCTGGACCAACGGCTTCCTCGACCGCTGGCTCGCCACCGACGCGCGAGGCTGAGGACTTTGCTCATCCCATAGGCTAGGCTTCCGTAGAATTGCGGGGGGCAAGAGCAATGGGCGCGTTGATCTTCGTGGCGGCGCTGGTGTTGGTGGCCATCGTGCTGGTGTTCGCGGGCGTCAAGACCGTGTCGCAGGGCACCAACTGGACCATCGAGCGCTTCGGCCGCTACACGCGCACCCTGCAGCCCGGCCTGCATCTCATCGTGCCCTTCGTCGACACGATCGGGCGCAAGATGAACATGCAGGAGAACGTGCTCGACATCCCACCGCAGAAAGTCATCACCAAGGATAACGCCAGCGTCCAGGTCGACGCCGTCGCGTTCTACCAAGTGATCGACGCCGCTCGCGCAGCCTACGAGGTGCAGAACCTGCACCTCGCCATCACCAACCTGGCGCTGACCAACATCAGAAGCGTGATGGGCAACATGGCGCTCGACGAGGCGCTGTCCAAGCGCAACGACATCAACAACACGCTGCTCGCGGTGATCGACCAGGCGACGAGCCCGTGGGGCGTCAAGGTGCTGCGCATCGAGGTCAAGGACATCGCCCCGCCCGACGACATTGTGGTCGCCATGGGCCGGCAGATGAAGGCCGAGCGCGAAAAGCGCGCCACCATCCTCGAGTCCGAGGGCGTGCGCGAATCGTCGATCCAGCGCGCCGAGGGCGAGAAGCAATCAGCCATCCTGACCGCGGAAGGCCGCCGCGAGGCCGCCTTCCGCGATGCCGAGGCGCGAGAGCGTCTGGCCGAAGCCGAGGCGAAAGCCACCTCCGTCGTCGCCCAGGCGATCGCCGGCAACGGCGTGCAGGCGACCAACTACTTCCTGGGGACCAAGTACGTCGAAGCGCTGGGCAAGATGGGCAGTTCGCCCAACTCGAAGGTGTTTTTCCTGCCGGTGGAAGCGGCCGGCATCATGGCCTCGATTGCCGGCATCGGCGAGCTTGCCAAGGAAGCGCAGGCGCGCGGGCTGGCGGGCGAGGCTGCGGGCCGGCCGCGCGGCTCCGTCCCGAGCTCGGGCTAGGCCGCCATGTTCGGCGTCAAGATCGTGTTCTGGTACTGGTGGGTGCTCGCGGCGATCCTGCTCGTCTTCGAGATGCTGCTGCCGGGCGTGGTGTTCCTGTTCCTCGCCATCGGCGCGGCGGCAGCGGGCTTTGCGCTGCTGGTGATCGCAGACTTGTCGCTCGAAATGCAGCTCGTGCTCTTCGCCGTGCTCACCGTCGCCTCGGCGATCGGGCTGCGGCCGACCTTGCGCCGTCTGCAGAACCCCATCGCCGCGGCCAACCTCAACGCCCGCGGCCAAGCGCTGGTCGGCAAGATCTTTGTGCTCGATCAGCCGATCCTCGCAGGCCGCGGGCGAGTGAAGTTGGGCGACGGCAGCTGGATCGTCACCGGCCCCGACATGGTCGCCGGGGCCAAGGTGCGCGTTGCCGCCGTGGATGGCACCGAGCTCAGAGTCGAACCGGCGCCCTAGCTATCGCTAGGGCCGCACAACCACGGCGTCGGCGGCCGGCGGTGGCGGATCGGTGACAACGACAGCTGCTGTCGCAGGCGCGACCGGGCGTTCCACCACGGTCCGTTCGGTCCGCACGGTGCAGGCGCTGGCGAGGCCAGCCGATGGCAATAGTTGCAAGAATAACACGCTTCATGGCGTCCTCCTTTGGGGCTGAGGTTCAACGGCTGGACCCGCGGCGCGGTTGCCGCTTGTTTTGCAGTCGGGATTGCCAATAGTTAACTGATTAGGTTAAGTGTTGTCTCTCGAAGGAGAGCGCACATGAAAAACCATTACGGTTGGGTGGTCGTCGGCGCCGGCGCCTTGATGGGCTGCGTCGCGATGGGCACGACATTTTCGCTGGCTGTGTTCCTGCAGCCCATGTCGGAGGCGACCGGCTGGTCGCGCACCGGCGTGTCGATGGCGATGACGCTCGTGTTCCTCACCATGGGCGTGGGCGGTTTCGGCTGGGGCGCGCTCACCGATCGGTTCGGGCCCAGGGTCGTCGTTCTGTCGGGCGCGCTGCTGCTGGGCGCGGGGCTGGCGCTGGCGAGCCGCGCCACCAGCCTGCTCGAGTTCCAGCTCGTCTACGGCATCGTGGTCGGCGCCTCCGCCGGATCGATCTTCGCGCCCCTGATGGCCACCGTCACCGGCTGGTTCGACAAGCACCGCAGCCTCGCCGTCTCGCTGGTCTCGGCCGGCATGGGCGTGGCGCCGATGACCATCTCGCCTTTCGCGCAATGGCTGCTGTCGCACTACGACTGGCGCACTGCCCAGCTCGCGATCGCCATCCTCGCCTGGGCATTGCTGGTGCCGACGGCGCTGCTGGTCCGCCGCGCGCCGCCGGCCCCCGCCGGCGCGTCGGGTGCCGCCATGGCCGGCGCCGGCGGCAACATGACGGTCGGCCGGGCGCTGCGCTCGCCGCAATTCATCGTGCTGGCGGCGACGTTCTTCGCCTGCTGCGCGATGCATTCCGGCCCGATCTTCCACACCATCAGCTACGCCATCGCCTGCGGGCTGGCGCCCGCCGTTGCCGTCACGATCTACAGCATGGAGGGGCTGGCGGGGTTGTTCGGCCGGCTGATCTTCGGCCTGGCGGGCGACCGGTTTGGCGCCAAGCCGACACTGGTCACGGGCCTGATGATCCAGGCACTGGCGGCCGGCGCCTACTTCTTCACGCGCCAGCTCGGCGAGTTCTATGCCGTGGCTGTCGTGTTCGGGATGTCTTATGCGGGCGTCATGCCGCTCTACGCGGTGATCGCGCGCGAATATTTCCCGATGCGCATCATGGGCACGGTGTTCGGCGCGGCGGCAATGGTCTCGAGCCTCGGCATGGCGCTCGGGCCCGCCCTCGGCGGCTGGATCTTCGATCACTTCGGCAGCTACGGCTGGCTCTACATCGGCTCGTTCGCCGTCGGCCTCGGCGCCACCGCGATCGCGCTCCTCTTCCCGCCGTTCCCGTCGCGCCTGCAGAGGGCCGTGCAACCTGCTTAGCGATTGACACGCAGTCGGCCATCGGGAGACTGCCGTCGAGCTGAGCAAGGGGGCTGAATTGATCTGCAGAAATGCGTGGGGCGCCGCGGCCGCGGCGTTCGTCCTGATGTGCGCGTCGCTGTCGGGCGCGCTCGCCGCCGATCCGGCGGTCGAGCGCGGCAAGTATCTGGTGAACATCGCCGGCTGCAACGACTGCCACACGCCGGGCTACTTCCTCGGCAAGCCCGACATGGCGCGCTTTCTCGGCGGCTCCGAGGTCGGCTTCGAGATTCCCGGCCTCGGCGTCTTCCACGGCCCCAACCTGACACCGGACAAGGAGACTGGGCTCGGCGCCTGGACCGACACGCAGATCCTCACCGCTCTCCAGAAGGGCACGAGGCCTGACGGCCGCATGCTGGCGCCGATCATGCCGTGGCATGCCTTCGCCAACCTCACGCCTCAGGACGCCCAGGCCATCGTCGCGTTCTTGCGCAGCATTCCGCCGGTCAAGAACAAGGTGCCGGGGCCGTTCGGTCCGACCGAGCCGCCGACCTCGTTCGTGATGAAGATCGTGCCGCCGGGCGCGAAGTAGGTCAGGCCTTCTCGACCGGGCCGCCGGCATCGACCCAGCCCTTGAAGCCGCCGAGATTGCGCACGTCGGCATAACCCATGTCCTTGAGGGTCTTGCCGACCAGCGCCGAGCGGCCACCGGACGCACAATAGGCGATGACCGTCTTGGCGCGATCGAACGCCGCGTCATGCGCGGGCAACGAGCGATCGGCGCGGAACTCGACAAGGCCGCGCGGTACGGCGAGTGCGCCGGGAACCTTGCCAGAGGTCGTGACCTCAGCGGGCTCGCGCACGTCGAGGAAAAGCACGTCCGGCCGGCCGACCAGCCCCTTGGCCTCGTCCGGGCTGATGCGCGGGACCACGGCATCGGCTTCCGCCAACATGGCTTGCACCGTCTTCATCGTTCCCTCCTCTGCGGCAGTCAGCCGCCAATCAGCTTCTTCTCCATCATGCAGTGGATGCCCTTGTTGCCGTCCACCGTCTGCGTGACGTGCAAGTCGGCCTTGAGGCTGCACAGCATGTAGGCGTCGGCGGCGGCAAGGCCGGTCTTGGCCGAGATCAGCCGGATCATGTCGCGCAGCGCTTCCTTGGCGGCATCGTCGAGATCCGGGTCGAAGCCGTGGGTGATCCAGTGCGTCGCCGTCTCGGCGCGCGGGTTGTTGAGCTTCATGTCCTTGCGCACGGTGAAGCGGAAGGTGCCGCTCAGGCTGGTCTCGAGCGCCGTCAGGTTGACCTCGCCATCGCCCTGCACGCCATGGCCGTCGCCGGTCGAGAACAGGCCGCCTTCGGCGAACACGGGCAGGTAGACCGTCGTGCCGATGTTGAAATGCTTGTTGTCGATATTGCCGCCGAAGGCGCGCGGCTCGATCGAGCTGCACTGGCCCCATTCGGGTGGCGGTGCCACGCCCATGATGCCGAAGAACGGCCTCAGCTCGATCTCGAGTGCCCCAGGGCAGCGTGCAGACGCCGCGGTTGGAATCGATCGGAATGTGCGTGAGCCGATAGAAAGGGAAGTCCTCGGGCAGCGTGCCGGCCAACGGCCGCTGCGCATTCCAGCCCCAGTTGGTGCGGAACTTGATGTCGAGCACTTCGACCGCCAGCACATCGCCGCGCTCGGCGCCCTCGACATGACCGGGCCGGTCAGGATATGGCGTCCGAGATGGGGCTTCAGCTTGGCCAGGATCTCGCGATGCTCGGGCAGCACGTTCATCGGCGGCTGCGGCAGGATCTCCGCGGCGCCGGACACGCAATGGATGGTCGCGATGTCGCCCGACTTGATGCGGAGCTGTCGGCTTCAGCTGGCTGTCGAAATAGCCCCAGTGGCAGGTCTCGGGCGAGGAATTAAGCTCGTGCGTGGCCAAGGCGGTCCCTTCCGACGGTTGAAATACGGTCATGCCCTTGATGCTATAGCCACGGCATGAACTACCGTCATGGCTTTCACGCCGGCAATTTTGCCGACGTGCTGAAGCATCTCGTGCTGTGCGAGCTGCTGCGGCTGCTTGACGGCGAAGGACAAGAAGCTGTTCGTGCTCGACACTCATGCCGGCGCGGGCGGCTATGATCTCGGCGGCTCGCTCGCCCAGCGCACGCGCGAGGCGGAAGCCGGCATTGCGCGGCTTCATGGCGGCGCCGAAGGGCGGCATGCCGGCGGCGGTGGCGCGCTATCTCGCGGCGGTGTCCGCCTACGATCGCAAGTTCGGTCGGCAGGCGGCGTGCTGCGGCACTATCCCGGCTCGCCGCGGCTGGTCCGCGCGGGATCATGCGCGCGAGCGACCGCTTCGTCGCTTGCGAGCTTCATCCGCAGGACGCGCTGTCGCTCAAGCGCGAGTTCGCAGGCGACCGCTTCGGTCGAGGTGAGGCAGGAGGACGGCTATCACGCGCTGAAGGCGATGCTGCCACCGCCCGAGCGCCGCGCGCCTGGTGCTGATCGATCCGCCGTTCGAGGCGACCGACGAATTCGAGAAGCTGTCGCGCGCATTGCGGCACGGGCTGCGCCGCTTCGCGACGGGCTGCTATGCGGTCTGGTATCCGATCAAGGACGAGGCCGCGGTCGCGGAGTTCGCGCAGGCGCTGGCGGCGCCTGAAGACCGTCCGTCTGGAGCTGCACGTTCCGCCCGACGGCGACAGAAGCTCGGCGCCTGCGGCGTCCTGGTGATCAATCCGCCGTGGAAATTCGAGGAGGCGATGGGCGAGGCCTGCCGTGGCTCGAGGCGCAGCTCGGCCGGGCGTCAGCGCGTCGCTTTCCGCAGGCGCCTGGCACGGCGCCGGCCGAGGCCTGACGAAGACGCGACACTCGGTCACTTCTTGTCGCTGCCGTCCTTCTCTTTCCAGCCCCACAGCTTTAAGGCGGCTTCGGCGATCGCGGGATCGAGCTTCTGCTCGGAGAATCTTCTCGCCGCGCGCCATTCGTCGACGATATCTTCAGGCCGCGCCAGTCGCGCATGTTTCTTTTGGTCGCTGGCGATCACATGCCAGGGGGCATAGTCGGTGTCGGTCTTCTCGAGCATGTCGTCGTACGCCTCGAGATACTGCTTGCGCTTGGCGATGTTGCGGAAGTCCTCGAGCCCGACCTTGTAGTGCTTGCTGGGCTTTTTCGAGCCGGTCGATCATCCGCTTCTTCTGTTCCTCGGCGCTGACATGGACCAGCAGCTTGACGATGCGCACGCCGTCATCGGCGAGCTGCGCGCTCGAATTCGTTGATCTCGCGGTAGGCGCGCTTCCATGCGCCTTCTGCAAAAGCCCTCGATGCGCTCGACCAGCACGCGGCCGTACCAGGTCCGGTCGAAGATCGCCCAGTTGCCGGGCGGCGGCAGGCGCTGCCAGAAGCGCCACAGATAGTGCCGGCCCTGCTCCTCGCGGGTGGGCGCCCGATGCGCCAGACATGGGTCGAGCTGCGGCTCGAGGCCGAAAATGGCGCGCTCGATCAGGCCGCCTTTGCCGGCGGCATCCCAGCCGTCGAAGCAGACGATCGCGCGGCCGCCATTGCGCAGGTCGATGGATCTGCAGGTCGAGCAGGGTCGCCCTGCAGCTTCTCGAGCTGGCGCTCGTAGACATCGTTGTCGATCGGACTGGAGATCATGTCGATCTTGTCCAATGCCGGCCATTTGCCCATCGGTTCCCCGTCGCGGATCGTGACAGCGGGCGTTCCAGCGAGGCAACGACGCGGAGCGATTGACGTACCACGGCGCGACGACTATATTAGCGCAATGGCCGAGCCGCAACCCACGATCCGCTACATCGAACAGTCGGGCAGCCGGTGCTGGAGGTCGGCGGCACCTGGACCGTCTTCAGCATGCGCGGGCTGGCCCACCAGGCTGAAAAGGCCCGCCGCGCGGCGCGCGGCCGCGGGCCGCGCCAAGCGGTGGATGCGAGCAACGTCAAGCGGCTCGATACGGCGGGCGCGCATCGAGATCCTGCAGCTCGCGGATGCGGCCGCCGGAGACCGAGGTCAAGACGACCGACGAAAATCACGCCGACCTGTTCAAGGTCGTGCAGGCGAACATGTGCGTAGGAGCCGGCCAAGGCCCGAGCACGTCAACTGGCTGGTCCATTGGCTCGACGAGGTCGGCCACGAGTCTGGTCGATCTCTTCAAGCCAGATCATCGATCTGTGCGCCTTCTTCGGCGAGATCATCGTGGTCTTCGTCGAGGCCTGCCTCCATCCCCAACGCTTCCGCTTCAACGCCGTGGTGCGCCAGATGTACGAGGTCTGGATCAAGGCGCTCGCGATCGTGGGTGTTCTCTGCTTCCTGATCGGCGTAGTGATCGCCTACCAGGGCGTGCAGCAGCTTCGCCAGTTCGGCGCCGAGATCTTCACCGTCGAGGCCGTCGGCATCGGCATGTTCCGCGAGCTCGGCGTGCTGCTGACCGCGATCATCGTCGCTGGCCGCTCGGGCAGCGCCTTCACCGCCCAGATCGGCACCATGCAGGTCAACCAGGAGATCGACGCCATGCGCACCATCGGGCTCAACCCGATCGAATGGCTGGTGCTGCCGCGCATCCTGGCGCTGGCTCATCTCGATGCCGTTGCTGGCCTTCTGGGGCGACATGACGGGCCTCCTGGGCGGTGCGGTCGCCTGCACGGTCTACCTCGATTTCACCTTCGTGCAGTTCTTCGACCGCCTGCGCGACACGGTCGGCGCCTGGAACTTCTATACCGGCATGATCAAGTCGCCGGTGTTCGGCTTCATCATCGCCGCCATCGGCTGCTTCGAGGGATTGCAGGTGAGCGGCAGCGCCGAGAGCGTCGGCCAGCTCACGACGCGCTCGGTGGTCGAAGTCGATATTCTGCGTCATCGTGCTGGACTGCGGTGTTCTCGATCGTCTTCCTGCTGGCGGGCGTGTGATGGACTGAGGCCACTGCTGGAAGGCGGCCAGATCGTCGATCATCGCGATGGCCGCGACGTCGTGCTGAAGGTGCGCGGCGTGCGCACACAGTTCGGCGACAACGTGATCCACGACAATCTCGACTTCGACATGTTCCGCGGCGAGGTCGTGGGACTGGTCGGCGGTTCGGGCAGCGGCAAGTCGGTGCTGCTGCGAGCCATCATCGGGCTCAACGAGCTGCGGCGAGGGCAAGATCGAGGTGTCTGGGCATCGATACGCGCGGCCTGCATGGCAAGGCCGAGCGGACGCTGCACGTCGCGAACCGGCGTGCAATTCCAGGACGGCGCGCTGTTTTCCTCGCTCACCGTGGCCGAGAACATCATCGTGCCGATCCGCGAGCATGCCGAAGCTCGGACGAAGGGCTGATGCGCGAGATCGCCGCGCTCAAAGATCGCCCTGGTCGGCCTGCCGCCCGATACGGCGCGACAAGAAGCCCTCGGAGCTTTCTGGCGGCATGCGCAAGCGCGCCAGCCTCGCCCGGGCGCTGGCGCTGGACCCGGAGATGCTGTTCCTCGACGAGCCGACAGCGGGCCTCGATCCGATCGGCGCGGCCCACTACGACGAGCTGATCAAGGGCTTGCGCGACAGCCTGGGGCTGACGCGTGCTGATGGTGACGCACGACCTCGACAGCCTCTATGCGGTGTGCGACCGCATCGCCGTGCTGCTCGACAAGCGCGTCGTGGCGGGTACGATAGAGGAAATGCTGGAGTACGATCATCCCTGGGTCCGCGAGTATTTCCGCGGGCCGCGCGGGCGGGCAGCGGCCCGGCAGGAGTCGAGCCGGCGTCGAATGGATAACAAATCGCCTTATGTGCTGATCGGTGCGGCGATGATGGTGTTCATCGCGGCCGATCGTCGGCTTCGTGATCTGGAAGCTGCGGGCGGGCGACCAGACGTCCTACGCCTATTACGTGATCTTCTTCTCCGGCGACGTGCAGGGTCTGACCGTCGATTCGCCGGTCTACTATCGCGGCCTGCGCGTCGGCCGCGTGCACGAGATCGAACTGGCCTCGCGCAAAGACGTCCAGCGCAGCACCGGCCGCGAGCGGCTGAGCGAGAAGGTCGAGGTCACTGTCGCCGTCGCCTCGACGATCGACATTCGCGAGCGCTCCTATGCAGTGTTCGAAAAGCCGTTCATCGCCGGCGCGGCCTTCATTCAGATCGTGGGCCGCCTCGATGTCGACGAGATCAAACCCAAGAAGAAGCTGGGCCAGAAGCCCTATCCCGAAATCCGCGAGGGCGCCTCGTTCCTCAGGCCACCTCGACCTCCGCGCAGGAGCTGCTGTCGAAGGCCGGCACGACCGTCGATCGCCTGAACGAGCTGCTCAGCCCCGACAACATCGCGGCGGTCAGCGACTCCCTGAAGAGCCTGTCGACGGCCACGCTGGCCGGCATCGCCAAGCAGGACAGCTCGATCCAGGCGGCGCTCGCGGAGCTGCCGGGCGCGGTCGCGTCGAATTCAAGCAAGACCTTCGAGCGGCTCGACGGCCTCTCCGACAAGCTCGGATCTGATCGCCGACGAGCTCGGGACCGCAGGATGCCGCAACGCGCAAGGCGCTGGCCGGCAAGGAGCCAGGGCGAGCTCGCCAAGGCCGTCATCGAGGCGCGCGCCGCGCATGGAGAAACTGAACGGCGCCTCCGGCGCAGCTCAACAAGCTGCTCGCCGAGAACAGCAAGGGCCGATCCTGCGATTCACCGAGAACCGGCCTGACCGAGCTTGTCTCATGCCATCCACGAGCTGCGCGAGCTGACGGCCAACCTCAACATCATCGCGACCAAGCTCGAACGCGATCCCGGCCGGCTTCATCTTCAGCGGCAAGCAAGGATACATGCCGAAATGACCGCTCGCGGGATTCGCGCTGGATCGTCCTGGCGGCCACGGCGGCCGTCCTTCTCGCCGGCTGTGAGCTGATCAAGGCGGCCGAGGAGCCGACGGACCTCTATAGGCGACACGCCCAAGAGCACGTTCGAACCCGACATGCCCGACCGTGCTGTGGCAGCTTGCGGTCGATATTCCGGCGGCGTCGGCGAACGTCAACACCGGCCGCATCGCGCTCGCCAGTCGCCGACTTCGTCGGACTACTACTCCAAGACGGCCTGGACCGACCGCGCGCCGCTGATGGTGCAGACGCGCATCGTCAATTCCTTCGAGAACAGCCACAAGATCGTCGCCGTCTCGCGCGAATCGATCGGCCTGCGCGCCAACTACCTCCTGCAGCCCGACCTGCGCAATTTCGAGGCGATGTACTTCTATGAGAGGGCCAGCCGCCGATCGTCCATGTCCGCATGGTCGCCAAGCTGGTGCGCCTGCCCGATCGGCAGATCATCGGCGTCGCCACCTTCGAGCGCTGCGTGCGCGCGCGCGCGGACAAGGTCCCGAAGGTCGTCGAGGCATTCGACCAGGCGCTGGGCAGCGTGATGAAGCGGCTGGTCGCCTGGACGCTTGCGCACGCCGCCGGCCGCGCCTGCCGAACGATCGGACACGCCCTACGACATCGACAAGTACCGCAATCCGGCCAACGCGATGATGGACATCAAGGATTGCCCGGCAAGGGCAACGACGCCTCGAGGTGCCGGTCACCGACGAATAGCATCACGTGCGCGTCAGGCGCGCTTTCTCACCAGCGACCAGCCGAGCTCCGCCAGCACGCGCGCGCGGTCGCCGTAGCTCTTCGCGGTCTCCGACGAGGCATTGCCGTCGAGGCCGCGCTTGTAGACGCCCTGCACGATCGCGGCGAGCCGGAACAGCGAGAAGGCGAGATAGAAGTTCCAGTCTCGGAATGCCCTTGCGTCCGGTGCGGCGGGCGTAGGCGGCGAGGTATTCGCTGCTCGTCGGGATGCCGAAGGCCTTGAGATCGATGTCCGGCATAGCCGCCGGAGGCGCCGAAACCCTCTCCGAAATGATACATCATGCAGTTGTAGCCGAGGTCGGCCAGCGGATGGCCGAGCGTCGAGAGTTCCCAGTCGAGCACCGCGATCACGCGCGGCTCGGTCGGATGCACGATGGTGTTGCCCAGGCGATAGTCGCCATGGTTGATGCGCGTCTCGTCGCCCGGCGGGATGTTCGCCGGCAGCCACGCCTTCAGGATCTCCATCGCCTCGAGATTCGCCGTGCGCGACAGGTCGTACTGGCTCGACCAGCGCGCGAGCTGGCGCTGGATGTATTGGCCTTCGCGGCCGTAGTCGCCGAGCCCGGCCTTGCGGTAGTCGACATTGTGGAGGCGCGCCAGCACGTCGTTCATCGAATCGAAGATCCTGGCCCTGTCGGCCGGCGCCACGCCCGGCATCTTCGGGTCGGCGAGGATGCGGCCGGGCAGGAATTCCATGATGTAGAAGGCCGTGCCGATCACCGCATCGTCCTGGCACAGCGCGTAGGGTTTCGGCACGGGTACGTCGGAATGTTCGTACAGCGCCTTGATGACGCGATATTCGCGGTCCACCTGGTGGGCGGACGGCAGGAGCTTGCCCGGCGGCTTCTTGCGCAGCACGTACATGCGGCCGCCGGCGTCAGAAACATGAAAGGTTGGATTGCTTTGTCCGCCTTCGAACTGAAGGACGTCGCATCGACGCCGCGAAAGCCCTCGACGTTGGCCGTCATGTAGTCGACGAGCCGGTGCTCGTCGAAGACGTGCGCTTCGCGGACAGGCGTGAGATTCTAGGGCAATTGGGACATCGGCGTGGCGTCGCTGTGTCGTTTCAGGGACAGGATTTCTTCTAGGCCCTCACGAAATGTATTTCGAGGGATGTTTGGGGAAGGGTGGGCGTAGCGATTCATTAAGACGGTGATAATGCCGTCGACCTACGCCCAGAGGTAAATGAATGTCCAAACTTCGACTTATCCCTTACGCCGTGCTGACGGGCGCTTTGCTGTTCGGTGGCGGCGCTTACGCGCAATCGACTGGTACCGGCACGACCGGTACCGGCACGACCGGCACCGGCACGACTGGTACCGGCACGACTGGTACCGGCACGACTGGTACCGGCACGACCGGCACCGGCACGACTGGCACCGGCACGACCGGCACTGGCACGCACAGCTGGAATGGCGGCGGCACGAACCATGGCGCTACGACCGGCACGTCGACGAGCACGACTGGCACCGGCACGACCGGCACCGGCACGACTGGCACCGGCACGACTGGCACTGGCACGCACAGCTGGAATGGCGGCGGCACGAATCATGGCGGTACGACCGGCACGTCGACGGGCACGACTGGCACCACCGCCAACAACGGCTGGAACCATGGTGGCAGCAACACCGGCAACAACGGCTGGAACCAGGGCGGTAGCAATACTGCCAACAACGGCTGGAACCATGGCGGCAGCAACAACGGCTGGAACCATGGTGGCAGCAACAACGGCTGGAACCAGGGCGGCAACACCGCCTCGAACGGCTCTCCGCACCAGGGTTGGACTGGCGGCCATAACGACGGCGCGACCGCCGACCGCCGCGACGATCGCCGCGATGATCGTCGTGACGCCGACCGCCGCGACGATCGCCGCGATGATCGTCGTGACGCCGACCGCCGCGACGATCGCCGCGATGATCGTCGTGACGCCGACCGCCGCGACGATCGCCGTGATGGCGACCGTCATGAGGATCGCCAAGCCGATCATCGTGATTGGGGCCGCGACCACAATAACGGTAGCTGGAACCAGGGCCGCGACCACAACGGCTGGAATCAGAGCAGCACCGGCAACAACGGCTGGAACCATGGCGGCAGCAATACCGCCAACAACGGCTGGAACCATGGCGGCAGCAACACCGGCAACAACGGCTGGAACCAGGGCGGCAACACCGCCTCGAACGGCTCTCCGCACCAGGGTTGGACTGGCGGCCATAACGGCGGCACGACGGGCACAGGCACGACGGGCACGCGGCACGACCGGCACCGGCACGCACAGCTCGAATGGCGGCGGCTGGAATCGTGGCGGCACGACCGGCACGACGACGGGCACGACTGGCACCCCGAGCACGGGCATGCATAGCTGGAGCGGTGGGACCCGCACGGCGAGCTACACCCCGACCGGCGCCAGCTCGGGCGGCCGCAGCTACGGCGGCTTCAGCGGCGGCGGCCGCAGTGGCGGCGGCAGCTTCGGCGGTGGCCATCGCTAGGGCGTAAGTTTGAGATCCGGCGACTCTCGCGAGGGAGTCGCCGGCTTTCGCCAGTTCCTCAGTTGACCTGGCGTTTCCGGTTTCCCCAGTACGCCTTGCGCAGCTCGCGCTTGAGGATCTTGCCCGTCGGGTTGCGCGGCAGTGCCTCGATGAAATCGACCGACTTGGGCAGCTTGTAGCCCGCAATATGCTGGCGTGCCCAGGTGATGAGTTCGCCCGGCGTGACCTCTGCGCCAGCTTTCTTCACCACGACAGCCTTCACCGCTTGGCCCCACCGCTCGTCGGGCACGCCGATAACCGCGACGTCGGCGACGGCCGGATGGCCGAACAGCGCGCTCTCGACCTCGGCGGGATAGATGTTCTCGCCGCCCGAGACGATCATGTCCTTCACGCGGTCATGGATGTAGAGATAGCCCTTGTCGTCGAGGTAGCCCGCGTCCGCCGGTGAAGAACCATTCGCCCTGGATCGCCCGCTGCGTGGCCTCCGGCAGCTTCCAGTAGCTCCCCATCACCTGGGGCGAGGAGACCACGATCTCGCCGCCGACATGGATGCGCACGATGTCGGCGAGCCCTGCAATTTCAATCGCCATCCGGCGTTTCCCTCGTCCTGTTTCCGAGTGCTTTCAACGGCTTGATCGCCTAGTGTCGGCCGCGAAAACGGGGGCCTTTCAAGGGGCATCATGGGCAAGCGGATTTTGGTCACCGGCGGCGCCGGCTTCCTGGGCTCGCATCTCTGCGAGCGGCTGCTGGCGGCCGGCAACGACGTCCTGTGCGTCGACAACTACTTCACCGGCACCAAGGACAATGTCGCCAGGTGCCTCGACAACTCGCACTTCGAGCTGATGCGCCACGACGTGACGTTCCCGCTCTACGTCGAGGTCGACGAGATCTACAACCTTGCCTGTCCCGCCTCGCCGATCCACTACCAGCACGATCCCGTGCAGACGACCAAGACTTCGGTGCACGGCGCCATCAACATGCTCGGCCTCGCCAAGCGCGTGCGCGCCAAGATCTTCCAGGCTTCGACCAGCGAGGTCTATGGCGATCCCACGGTCCATCCGCAGGTCGAGAGCTATCGCGGCAACGTCAATCCGCTCGGCCCGCGCGCCTGCTACGACGAGGGCAAGCGCTGCGCCGAGACGCTGTTCTTCGACTACTGGCGCCAGCACAAGCTGCGCATCAAGGTGGCGCGCATCTTCAACACCTACGGCCCGCGCATGCATCCCAACGACGGCCGCGTGGTGTCGAACTTCATCGTCCAGGCGCTGAAGGGCGAGGACATCACGATCTACGGCGACGGCATGCAGACCCGCGCCTTCTGCTATGTCGACGACCTGATCGATGGCTGGCTGCGCCTGATGGACCACACGCCGGACGACTTCACCGGGCCGGTCAATCTCGGCAATCCGGTCGAGATTCCGGTCAAGGAGCTCGCCGAGCGCGTGATCAAGATCGTGAACGGCAAGTCCAAGATCGTGCACAGCCGGCCGCTGCCGATCGACGATCCGCTGCAGCGCTGCCCGGACATCACCCTGGCGCGCAAGGAACTGAAGTGGGAGCCGAAGGTCGCGCTCGACGAGGGGCTCGGCAGGACCATCGCGTATTTCGATGGCCTGCTGAAGAGCAACAAAGAGGTGAGTCGCGTCGGCCGCTAGCCGACGCTTTGCCTACTGTGCGGCGAGAGCCTGGCGGGGCAGCGCGTTGACGACGGAGGCCTTGCCCGAGGTCATCTCGTCGTGGATCCACTTGTAGGTCTTCTCCATGCCGTCCTCGAGACGGATGGACGGCGCCCAGTTCATCAGCTTCTTGATCAGCGTGTTGTCGCTGTTGCGTCCGCGCACGCCCTTGGGCGCGTCGAGCTTGTAGGAGCGCTTGAGCTTCAGGCCGGCGATCTTCTCGACGATATCGACCAGGCGATTGATGCTCACCAGCTCGTCGCTGCCGATGTTCAGCGGCTGGATGATGTCGGAGTGCGCGAGCTTGATCGTGCCTTCCGTGCAGTCGTCGATATACATGAACGAGCGCGTCTGCTCGCCGTCGCCCCAGATCTCGATCTCATGCTTGCCCGAGAGCTTGGCGGCGATGACCTTGCGGCAGATCGCGGCCGGCGCTTTCTCGCGCCCGCCGTCGTAGGTGCCCTCGGGGCCGTAGACGTTGTGGTAGCGCGCCACGCGCGTGGCGATGCCGTAGTCCTCGCGATAGTGCCGGGCCATCCGCTCGCTGAACAGCTTCTCCCAGCCGTAGCCGTCTTCCGGCATGGCGGGATAGGCGTCCTCTTCCTTGAGCGCGGTGACGTCGGTGCGGGTCTGCTTGTCGCCGTTGTAGACGCAGGCCGACGACGAATAGAAGAAGCGCTCGGTACCGGCTTCCTTGGCGGCGACCAGCATGTGGGTGCTGACCAGCACCGACAGCATGCACTCGGCCTTGTGGGTCTCGATGAAGCCCATGCCGCCCATGTCGGCGGCGAGGTTGTAGATCATCCGGGCGCCCTTGGCGGCGGCGCGGCAGGGCTCGAGCAGGGCGAGATCGCCCACCTGGTTCTCGACTCCGGGAATCTTCTGGTACCACTCGCCCAGCGGCTTCACGTCGACCGCACGGATCTTCTTGTGGCCGCGCTGCTGCAGGACGCGCACCAGATGGCCGCCGATGAAGCCACCGGCACCCGTAACGACAACAAGATCATCCTTGGACATGCATAGCCTTTCGATCGACGCGAGGGGTGTTTATCTGATTTTTCAACGACTTGCGACCCGCGCCCCCATGCTGCACGGGCATGACGGCAGAAGAGTGGTCGTTTGCGCGACGGGAAGCCCAGCGTCAAGCCGCCGAGTTGAACCGCTTCCAATTTGTCACGGTTGCTGCTGCAAGCGCGAAAGCGGTGGTTCGGCCCAATTTTTCATTTTATACCAGCCACATAGCTTCGTTTCTTCGACTGCCCAGAGCGTGCTCGCCGACATCACCCCCGTCATCCTGACATTCAACGAAGCGGCGAACATCGGCCGGTCCCTCGAGCGCCTGACGTGGGCCGGGCAGATCGTGGTCGTGGATAGCGGCTCGACCGACGAGACGCTGGCCATCGCCGGCCGCTTTCCCAATGTCCGCATTATCCACCGGCCGTTCGACAGTCACGCCGAACAATGGCGCTTTGCCGCCACCGAGACCGGGATCACGACCGACTGGATCCTGCGGCTCGACGCCGACTACATGCTGGAGCGCGCGCTGCGTGAGGAGATCGCCGCGCTGGTGCCGGCGCCCGAGACCGCGGCCTACCAGATCGGCTTCACCTATTGCATCGCAGGCAGGGCGTTGCGCGCCTCGCTCTATCCCTCGCTGCCGGTCCTGTTCCGCCGCGGCAAGGGGACCTTCGTTGCCGACGGCCATACTGAAAAACTCAGGATCGACGGACCGGTGGTGCCGCTTGCCAATCGGCTGCTGCATGACGATCGCAAGAGCCTCGAACGCTGGCTGCAGTCGCAGTCGCGCTACCAGGCGATCGAGGCCGACAAGCTTCTATCGCGGCCATGGTCGGAGCTGGGCTGGGCCGATCGCCTGCGCTGCACCCGCGTGTTGGGGCCGCTGGCCGTCGCCGCGCACTGCCTGTTGGTGAAGGGATTGATGTTCGACGGCACGGCCGGGCTCCACTATACCGCGCAGCGCGTGACTGCCGACCTGATCCTCTCCATGCATCTGCTGCAGCGCGACCTCGACAGGGTTCTGGGCAACAAATGACCCCCAAGAAATGACATACGTCCTCGGCCTCAACGCCTATCACGCCGACGCGGCCGCTTGCCTGGTCAAGGACGGCGATCTCGTCGCCGCGGTCGAGGAGGAACGCTTCCGGCGCATCAAGCACTGGGGCGGCTTCCCGAGTGAATTCGATCCGCTATTGCCTCGCCGAAGCCGGCATCTCGCTCGGCGACGTGGCGCACGTCGCGGTCAACAGCGACAACCGAGCCAACCGCTGGCGCAAGCTCGCCTATGTGCTGACCTCGGGTGTCAGTCCCGGCTACGTTCTGAAGCGCCTCCGCCATCGTGGCGACCGCGCCGATGTCGCCGGGAATCTCAAGCGCGCACTGCCCGACCAGGAGTTCCGCGGCAGCGTGCACGCCGTCGAGCACCATCTCTGCCATCTCGCCTCGGCCTTCCTGGTGTCGCCCTATGACAAGGCCGTGGCGGTGTCGGTCGACGGCTTCGGCGATTTCTCGTCGGCCGCGTGGGGGCTGGGGCAGGGCGGCAACCTCGCGGTCGACGGCCGCGTCTACTTCCCGCATTCGCTGGGCGTTTTCTACGAGGCGATGACGCAGTTCATCGGCTTCCCGCACTATGGCGACGAATACAAGGTGATGGGGCTCGCCCCCTATGGCGAGCCGCGCCTGGTCGACGCCATGAGCAAGATCGTGCAGCTCAAGAACGACGGTACCTTCAGGCTCGACCTGCGCTATTTCCGGCACGCAGCGGGCGAGGGTGCCGACTACACGGTGAAGGACGGCATTCCCTCGGGCGGCCGGCTGTGGAGCGATGCGTTGACCGAGCTGCTCGGACCGCCGCGCGATCCAGCGGCGCCGCTCGAGGACAAGCATCGCGACGTCGCGCGCTCGGCGCAGGCGACCTACGAGAACGCCTTCTTCAACCTGCTGCGCGCGTTGCACGAGCGCTACGCCGCCGACGCCGTCGTGCTGGCCGGCGGCTGCGCCTACAACTCGGTGGCCAACGGCAAGGTCTTCGAGCGCTCGCCGTTCAAGAAGGTCTATGTGCAGTCGGCCGGCGGCGATGCCGGCGGCGCCATCGGGGCGGCCTTCGCCACCTGGCACAAGGTCGAGGGCGACAGGGCCAGGCGCCACTTCGTGATGGATCACGCCTATTGGGGACCGTCGGCCACGCCGGACCAGGTGGCGACCGCGATCGCTGCACGCCGCGGCGATTTCGATGCTGCGGCCTGTAGGATCGAGCGCATGGGCGACGAGGCGGCGCTCTGCAAGCGCACGGCGCAGGCGATCTCCGAGGGCAAGGTGATCGGCTGGTTCCAGGGCCGCCTGGAATGGGGCCCGCGCGCGCTCGGCAACCGCTCCATCCTGGGCGATCCGCGGCGCGCCGACATGAAGGACATCCTCAATCTCAAGATCAAGCGCCGCGAATCCTTCCGCCCGTTCGCGCCGTCGATCCTGCGCGATGCGGTGAAGGACTGGTTCGAGACCGACGACGACGTGCCCTTCATGATGCAGGTCTTCAAGATCAAGCCGGACAAGCGCACGGAAATCCCGGCCGTCACCCATGTCGACGGCTCGGGCCGTCTCCAGACCGTCACCTGGGCCGGCAATCCGCGCTATGCACGCCTGATCGAGGCGTTCCGGGACATCACCGGCGTGCCGATCGTGCTCAACACCAGCTTCAACGAGAACGAGCCGGTGGTGTGCAAGCCCGAGGAGGCCATCGACTGTTTCCTGCGCACCAAGATGGACGTGCTCGTTTTGGGTGATACCTTTATCGAGCGATGATCGCTCTTATCGTCAACGGCCAGAAACGCGAGGTCGATGCGCCGGCCGACAAGCCGCTGCTTTGGGTCCTGCGCGAGGACCTGAACATCGTCGGGCCGAAATTCGGCTGCGGCATCGCGGCCTGCGGCGCCTGCACCGTCCATGTCGACGGCATCCAGACGCGCTCCTGCTCGCTGCCGTTGAGCGCGGCCGCCGGCAAGACCGTCGTCACCATCGAGGGGCTGGGTGAGGGGCGGCTGCATGCCGTGCAGCGTGCCTGGATCGAGGAGCAGGTCCCGCAGTGCGGCTACTGCCAGCCCGGCTTCATCATGGCGACGGCGGCGCTCTTGAAGGACAAGCCGAATCCGACTGACCAGGAAATCGACGATGCGCTGACCAACATCTGCCGCTGCGGCACCTACAGCGCCATCCGCCGTGCCGTGCATCGCGCGGCGGCAATCCTGGGCGGCGCATCGTGAAATGGACACGGCGCAAGACGATCATTGCCGGCGTACTGGGCGCCGGTTTCGTCGGCGTCGGCTGGTGGTTCGCCCATGAGCGCGATCGGTTGGGCAGCCGAACCTTGCTCAACGTCAAGCCGGGCGAGGCGGGCCTCAATGGTTGGGTGAAGATTGCGCGCGACAACACCGTCACGATCGCCGTGCCGCGCGCCGAGATGGGGCAGGGCATCCACACCGCGCTCGCCATGATGGTCGCCGAGGAGATGGACGCGCGCTGGGACCAGGTCCGCGTCGAGGACCCGCCGGAGGACGGCGTCTACCGCAACGTCGATATCCTGATCGACACTCTGCCGTTCTCGCCGGAGCAGACCGGCACCGGTCGTCGATACCGCGCACTGGGCGGCGGAGAAGCTGGGCGGCGTGCTGGGCGTCTCGGCCACCGGCGCCTCGACCTCGACGCGCGATGCCTTCCTGCCGATGCGCACGGCCGGCGCCGTGGCGCGCGACCTGCTGCTGCGCGCCGCCATGCGCAAGACGGCGATCCCCGTCGGCCAGCTCACGGTGGCCGCCGGTGAGGTTCGCCGGCGTGATGGGACGAAGGTCGCGACGTTCGGCGAGCTGGTGGACTTCGTCAGCGGTCTCTCGGTGATGCCGCCGCCGCCGCTCAAGAAGCCGTCTGAGTTCAAGCTGATCGGCACATCGCCGCCACGGCTCGATATCCCCGCCAAGGTCGCAGGGGCGGCGACGTTCGGCATCGACGTCCGCCTGCCCGGCCTGCTCTACGCCGCCGTGCGCAATGCGCCGACGTTCGGCGGTTCGGCCTCCGGCTTCACGATCAAAGGTGGCGGCCTGCCCAAGGGCGTCGAGAAGGTGGTGATCGTGCCCGGCGGCATCGCCGCTGTCGGCACAAGTTGGTGGCAGGCCGAGAATTTCCTCGACAAGGGTATCGAGGTCACGTGGCAGGCCGGTCCCGAACCCAAGCTCGACAGCGCGACCCTGTGGAAGCGCTACGCTGAGCTGCTGGAGAGCGGCAAGGTCGCGCTCGAGCGCAAGCTCGGCACCGAGTTGAAGCCCGCGAAAGCCCAGACCGTCGAAGCGACCTATCGCGCTCCGTATCTCGCCCATGCGCCGATGGAGCCGATGAATTGCACGGCCCTCTTCAAGAAGCAGGGCGCCGGCAAGCCGGGCGTCGAGCTTTGGATGCCAAACCAGTCGCCGACCTTGATGCGCCTGATCGCGGCCACGACCGCCGACATCCCGCAGGCCGACGTCGCCGTGCATACTACCTTCCTGGGTGGCGGCTTCGGCCGGCGCGCCGAGGTCGACCTGGTGCGCCAGGCCGTGACCTGCGCGCTCGCCATGCCCGATCGGCCGGTGCAGGTGCTGTGGTCGCGCGAAGAGGACATCCAACACGACTATTACCGCCCGATGGCGCTGGCGCGCTGGCGCGCCGAGCTCGATGTCTCCGGGGGTGCGGCCAAGCTCGCGAGCGTCGCCAAGCGGCAGGTCGGCCAATCGCCGGCGGACCAGTTCACGGCGCGGCTGGGGCTTCCGGAGCAGGGCCAGCCGGAAGGCAATGCCGTCGAGAACCCGGCCTACGGCTTTCCGTTCTACCGCCTCGAGGCGATCGTGCCGGACGGCCCGGTGCCGGTCGGCTTCTGGCGCTCGGTCGGCCATTCGCACACGGCGTTCTTCGACGAGAGCTTCATCGACGAACTGGCGCTGGCGTTGAAGAAGGATCCATTCGAGTTCAGGCGCGAGTTGCTGGCGGACAAGCCGCGCCATCGCAAGGTTCTGGAGACCGCGGCCAAGGAAGCGGGTTGGGGTTCGCCGCTGCCGCCGGGATCGGGGCGCGGCATCGCCATGCGCGCCTCCTTCGGCTCGATCGTGGCGCAGGTCGCCGAAGTGTCGGTCGCCGACGGAAAGACCTTGAAGGTCAAGCGCGTCACCTGCGCCATCGATTGCGGGCCGGTGATCAACCCCGCCATCGTGCGCATGCAGATGGAGAGCGGCATCGTCTACGGCCTGTCGGCCGCGCTCCATGGCGAGATCACGCTGGCGAACGGTGCGGTCGAACAGGCGAACTTCACGGACTACCAGGTGGTGCAGCTGGCCGATGCGCCGGTCATGTCCGTGCACATCGTTGCCAGCGACGCCTCGGTGATCGGTGGCGTCGGCGAGCCCGGCACGCCGCCGATTGCGCCCGCCGTGGCCAACGCGGTGTTTGCCGCCACCGGGCAGCGCCTGCGCAACCTGCCGCTCAGGCTCGCCTGAGGGGGTAGCGCTAATTGCGGAGTTTCGCCGTGGGGGTAGCGCACTAGCGGAAAGTGCGGAAAGTCTTCGCCAGATCCCCCCAAGCTCTTGGGGTAGTTACCGCGCAGGGGTAAAGTTACAAGTCATAACGTTAAAAACGGGTACGGCCCTTCCCGATATTGAATAGCGAAGGCCGACTGAACAGGACGCTTGGCATACGCTACGCTCTCAAAACACTCGATCTCGAAGCATCCGCATTTTACCACGGCAGGGCCTTGGCCCCTATTCTGGTCATTAGAAGTTCGGGTATCCGGCTGCTGCTTCCGACTAGCGCGGCATCTTGCGCCGCCAGCGCAGCGTGTCGTCGATCTGGGCGGCGAGATCGCGGCTGGGCTGCCAGCCCAGCTCCTTCTTGGCTTTGGCGATGTCGCCGACAAGCTTCGGTGAATCGCCCGGGCGGCGCGGTCCGAGCTTGTGCGGCACGGCGCGGCCGGCGATGCGCGAGGTCTCTGCCATCGCCTGCTTCACGCTGTAGCCCGAGCCGCTGCCGAGATTGAATGCCTCGTGCAGGCCCGAGGCCGGGCCGCGCTTCAGCCAGGCGAGCGCCCGCACATGGGCGTCGGCGAGGTCGCTGACATGGATGAAGTCGCGCACGCACGAGCCGTCGGGCGTGTCGTAGTCGTCACCTAACAAGGTGAGAGCGGGTCCGAGGCCAAGCGCGGCGTCGGCGGCGAGCGGCAGCAGGTGCGTCTCGGGTTCGTGCGCCTCGCCGATCTCGCCGCCTTTGTCGGCGCCGGCGGCGTTGAAGTAGCGCAGCGACGCCGAGCGCAACCCCAACTTCGCGGCGCCTGTGAGCGCGCGCTCGACCCGCGCCTTGGACTCGGCATAGGGGTTGATCGGGGCGATCTGGTGCGTCTCGGCCAGGAACTCCGATTGCGGCAGGCCGTACACGGCGCAGGAACTGGAGAAGACGAAGGCTTCGACGCCGGCGCGGACGGCGGCGGCGATCAGGAAGTCCGTCTTGACCGCGTTGTTGTAGAGATAGCGCTCGGGCAGCTGCACCGATTCGCCGACCTCGATGTAGCCCGCGAGATGGACCACGCCCCGCGGCCGGTGCTTGGCGAAGACTTCCTGCAGGCGTTGGGCGTCGCCGATGTCGCCCTCTTCCAGCGGTCCCCAGCGCACCGCCCACTCGTGGCCTTTCTCGAGCGTGTCGTAGCAGACGGGTGTGTAGCCCGCGTCGGCCAGGGCCTTGCAGACGTGACTGCCGATATAGCCCGCGCCGCCAGCGACCAGGACGGCGCCGCTCATGCCTTCTCCTTGAAGATGGTGCCGGGTGAGGGATTTGAACCCCCGACCCCCTGATTACAAATCAGGTGCACTACCGCTGTGCTAACCCGGCCCTTGGAGTTCTGCTGGACAGAGTTATAGCAGCGTTTGTCGTTTTGGTCGTTGATCATGAGGGGGAGCGTAGGGATGTCCGTTGGCAGGCCCATTGATATAAGGCAATCGACGCAGCATTCGAGACGTTGAGCGACGCCAAGGCCGCGTTGGTTGGGATGGTCACCAGACGATCACATTTCTCGGCGGTCAGCCGGCGCAAGCCTTCGCCTTCGGCGCCGAGCACGATGCAGACACGACCTTTGAGATCGAGCGTGCCGATCGCGGCATCGCCACGCTCGTCGAGTCCGTAGAGCCAGAAGCCCGCGTCCTTGAGCTGCTCCAGCGTGCGCGCGAGGTTCACCGCGCGGACCAGCGGTACGATCTCCAGTCCGCCGGACGCCGCCTTCGCGAGCACGCCGGTGTCGGCTGGCGCGTGCCGTTCGGTCACCACGAGGCCGGCCGCGCCGAAGGCTGCCGCCGAACGCAGGATGGCGCCGACATTGTGCGGGTCGGTCACCTGGTCGAGTGCCAGGATCAGCGCGTTGTCGCCACAGCGCGCCAGTACATCCTCGAGCATGGCGTCTTCGAGCGGCGCCACCAGCGCCGCCAGGCCCTGATGGACGGCGCCGGCCGGCAGGCGCTGGGCCATCTCGTCGCGCGCGAGGATTTGACGGATTTGCCGGCAAACGCCGCGGCATGGCGCTCGGCCACGTCCTTGGTTGCGATCAGGCGCTCGATCCGTCGCTCGGAATTGGCCAAGGCCGCCAAT
The DNA here is from genome assembly GCA_963755595.1 of uncultured Alphaproteobacteria bacterium. Lineage (GTDB taxonomy): Bacteria > Pseudomonadota > Alphaproteobacteria > Reyranellales > Reyranellaceae > Reyranella. Next base: position 135,846 of record CAVWKP010000002.1, read on the forward strand.
ACGGGATGGCGGCCGTAGAGCCACACCATTTGGTGGCCGCCGCGGGACGGCCGGGGCGAACGGTGCGGACGAGGGCGCATAGAGCCTTGTATAGCGGGGATTTGGGCCTTGACGTAACTCATTGGATTTGCGAGCAACGCCCGCCCGTTTAACGGGCTGAACAGGCTATATCTCGCGCTGCAGCCGCAGGTTCGGAGGGGTGGCCGAGCGGTCAATGGCAGCAGACTGTAAATCTGCCGACTTCGCGTCTACGAAGGTTCGAATCCTTCCCCCTCCACCAACGGACTGTTAGCGTCGAGTGTTGGCCCTGTTCAGGAGATGCGGGTGTAGCTCAATGGTAGAGCAGAAGCCTTCCAAGCTTACGACGAGGGTTCGATTCCCTTCACCCGCTCCAGTTTGAAGGCCGGTGTTAGTGAAGACGAAAGCACCACGAGGGTCGTGACACCATGACGAAGGCGAAATTCGAGCGGACGAAGCCGCACTGCAACATCGGGACGATCGGGCACGTCGATCATGGCAAGACGTCGCTGACGGCGGCGATCACGAAGATCCTGGCGAAGACCGGTGGGGCGACGTACACGGCGTACGACCAGATCGACAAGGCGCCGGAGGAGCGCGAGCGCGGCATCACGATCTCGACGGCGCATGTCGAGTACGAGACGAAGAACCGGCACTACGCGCACGTCGACTGCCCGGGCCATGCCGACTACGTGAAGAACATGATCACGGGTGCGGCGCAGATGGACGGGGCGATCCTGGTGGTGTCGGCGGCGGACGGTCCGATGCCGCAGACGCGCGAGCATATCCTGCTGGCGCGCCAGGTGGGCGTGCCGGCGCTGGTGGTGTACATGAACAAGGTCGACATGGTGGACGACCCCGAGCTTCTGGACCTGGTGGAGCTCGAGGTGCGGGAGCTGCTGAAGAGCTACCAGTTCCCGGGCGACGACATCCCGGTGGTGCGGGGCTCGGCGCTGATGGCGCTGGAGGACAAGGAGCCCGGAGCAGGGCGAGCAGGCGGTTCTGAAGCTGATGGCGGAGGTCGACCGCTACATCCCGCAGCCGGCGCGCGACAAGGACAAGCCGTTTTTGATGCCGATCGAGGACGTGTTCTCGATCTCGGGCCGCGGCACGGTGGTGACGGGCCGGGTCGAGCGCGGGATCGTGAAGGTGGGCGAGGAGATCGAGATCGTGGGGCTGAAGGCCACGACCAAGACGGTGGTGACGGGCGTGGAGATGTTCCGCAAGCTGCTGGACCAGGGCGAGGCGGGCGACAATATCGGGGCGCTGCTGCGCGGCGTGGGCCGCGAGGACGTCGAGCGCGGCCAGGTGCTGGCCAAGCCGGGTTCGATCACGCCGCACACCAACTTCGAGGCCGAGGCCTACATCCTGACCAAGGAGGAGGGTGGCCGTCACACGCCGTTCTTCACCAACTACCGTCCGCAGTTCTACTTCCGGACGACCGACGTGACGGGCGTGGTGACGCTGCCGGAGGGCACCGAGATGGTGATGCCGGGGGACAATGCGCGGCTGGCGGTCGAGCTGATCCAGCCGATCGCGATGGACGAGGGCCTGCGCTTCGCCATCCGCGAGGGCGGCCGCACCGTCGGCGCCGGCGTCGTCACCAAAGTCGTCAAGTAGTGCTATAGACAAGCGCCGCCGGTCACGAGGGCGGCGCCTAGGAGTGTAGCTCAGTTGGTAGAGCATCGGTCTCCAAAACCGAGAGCCGGGGGTTCGAGTCCCTCCACTCCTGCCATTTCTAAGAAAGTGCGAGCATGACGAAGAATCCAATCGAGTTCGTCCGCGAAGTCCGTGCCGAGGTGGCCAAAGTCACCTGGCCGACCCGGCGCGAGACCATGATCACCACCAGCATGGTCTTCATCTTCGTCGTCATCGCGGCGTTGTTTTTCCTGGTGGCCGACAAGATCATTGGCTTCGTCGTCAAGCCGCTGCTCGGGGTTTCCTGACATGGCTCATCGTTGGTACGTCGTTCACGCCTATTCGGGCTTCGAGAACAAGGTCGCCCAGTCGATCCGTGAACAGGCCGAAAAGAAGGGCCTCGCCGAGGAAATCTCGCAGGTCATGGTGCCGACCGAGGAAGTGGTGGAAGTCCGCCGCGGCGCCAAGGTCCAGACCGAGCGCAAGTTCTTCCCGGGCTATGTGCTGGTGAAGATGGACCTCACCGACGACACCTGGCACCTGATCAAGAACACCGCCAAGGTCACGGGCTTCCTGGGCGGCGGCGGCCGCGGCAAGCCGGTGCCGATCTCGGAAAACGAGGCCGGCCGCATCCTGCGCCAGGTCCAGGAGGGCGTGGAGCGGCCCAAGCCCGCCGTCAGCTTCGAGATCGGCGAGCAGGTCAAGGTGGCCGACGGCCCCTTTGCCTCTTTCAACGGCACGGTCGAGGATGTGGACGAGGAACGGGCACGCCTGAAGGTCGCGGTGTCGATTTTCGGCCGGTCGACCCCCGTCGAGCTCGACTACGCGCAGGTGGAAAAGATCTGAGCCATCTCTCCTCTGCTCTCTCCTTGGGGGAGAGGTTGGGTGAGGGGGTGATGCAGGACAGCTTTGGGTACCCCTCACTAGCCTCTCCCCAAGGGGGAGAGGAACTCGAGAAGGGAAGGGGGATAAGACCTTGAAAATGCCCTGATAAGGGGGTTGTGGCGGGCGGTCTAATTTGTTAGACCCCGCGCCCTTGAGGGGCTGGCCGTGCGCCAGCCTTTTCTCATGGTTTGGTCGAGACCAAAAATCCTTAGGGATCAAGGGCTTGACCGAAACATAGGTGCGGGAGGCCTGCCATGGCCGTACCGCGCCGCCCAGTGGAGGGGCAAGCATGGCCAAAAAGATTCAGGCCTACGTCAAGCTGCAAGTGCCGGCCGGCAAGGCCAATCCGTCGCCGCCGATCGGGCCCGCGCTCGGTCAGCAGGGCGTCAACATCATGGAATTCTGCAAGCAGTTCAACGCGCGTACGCAGAAGATGGAAGCCGGTATGCCGATTCCGGTGGTCATCACCGTGTTCCAGGATCGTAGTTTCATCTTCGTCACCAAGACCCCGCCAGTCAGCTACTTCCTCAAGAAGGCGGCCGGCATCGAAGCGGGCGCCAAGACGGTCGGCACGCAGATCGTCGGCAAGGTGACCAAGCAGCAGGTCAAGGAGATCGCCGAGCAGAAGATGCCCGATCTCAACTGCGATTCGGTCGAGTTGGCGATGGCCCAGGTGGTGGGTTCGGCCCGCTCGATGGGTCTCCAGGTGGTGGAGTAGGCCATGGCGCACGGCAAGCGATACAAGACTGCGTCGGAGACCGTCGACCGCGACAAGACCTATCCGCTCGAGGAGGCGGTGAAGATCGTCAAGGCCAACGCCAAGGCGAAGTTCGACGAGACCATCGAGGTCGCGATGAACCTCGGGATCGACCCGCGCCACGCCGACCAGGCGGTGCGCGGCATGATCTCGCTGCCCAACGGCACCGGCAAGTCGGTGCGCGTGGCGGTGTTCGCCCGCGGCCCCAAGGCCGAGGAGGCCAAGGCCGCCGGGGCCGACCTGGTGGGCGCCGAGGATCTCGCCGAGAAGATCAATGCCGGCGAGATGAATTTCGAGCGCTGCGTGGCCACGCCGGACATGATGGGCGTGGTCGGCCGCCTCGGTAAGGTGCTGGGCCCGCGCGGCCTGATGCCGAACCCCAAGCTCGGCACGGTGACGCAGGACGTCGCCGCCGCCGTGAAGGCCGCCAAGGCCGGCTCGATCGAGTTCCGCGCCGAGAAGGCTGGCATCATTCATGCTGGTGTCGGCAAGGCCTCGTTCAGCGAGGAGGCGATCACCGCCAACGTCAAGGCGCTGGTCACTGCAATCAACCGCGCCAAGCCGGCCGGCGCCAAGGGCACCTTCATCAAGAAGGTGTCGCTGAGTTCCACCATGGGTCCGGGCGTCAAGCTCGACCCGGCCACCGCGCTCACCTGAGCGCGGATCGGCGACAAAGAGTTTTTGAGTTTCCGTCGCAGGTTTCGGCCGGCGGCGGAGGGAGCGAAGAGGCCCGCAAGGGTCTTCGAACTCCACCTGTCCGAGACCGCAGGTGCTTCATCCTCTTCGGAGGATGAGCGTAATGGGGCAACCCGCCGGCGCAGACGGGGGCAAGGGAATTGACGCAGCACCGCGAGGTGCGCGCACGCGCCCGAACTTCCGGGGCAGGCGAACCGGACCGCGAGGTCTCCGTTCGCGCTAACCCGCTGACGGAGGCTGCGTGGTCTGTAACGCAGCCGGTCCGATCCGGATCCCCCGGGTTGGGCCAAAGTTGGAGAAAGCCGTGAATTGTTCGGAAAAGGCCGAGGCGATCGTCGAGCTGAACCAGATCTTCAAGGACGCGAACCTGATGGTGGTCACCCGCCAGACTGGTTTGACGGTCCAAGAGGTGACGGACCTGCGCCGCAAGGTCAGGGCAGCCGGCGCGAGCTACAAGGTGGCCAAGAACAGGCTCACGTTGCGGGCCCTCGAGGGCACGCCCTTCACGGCGCTCGGATCCTTGTTCAAGGGCCCGACCGCCATCGCTTACTCCAAGGATCCGGTCGCTGCGGCGAAGGTCATCGCGGCCTTCGCCAAGGACAACGAGAAGCTGACCATCGTCGGTGGTGCGCTGGGTGAGAACACGCTGGACGTCGCAGGCGTCCAGGCTCTTGCCACGCTGCCGTCCCTCGATGCTCTGCGCGGCAAGATCATCGGTCTCCTCCAGGCGCCGGCCACCAAGGTGGCGGTTGTTCTGGCGGCACCGGCCGGTCAGGTCGCTCGTGTCATTGCAGCGTACGGCGCCAAGGAAGACAGCGCGAAGGCGGCGTAAGTCTGACGTATCGACATCACGATCAACATATCTGGCAACGAAGTTCGGGTTACTAGGAGATAGACGATGGCCAATCTGGAAAAGCTGGTCGAGGAGCTCTCGACCCTGACGGTCCTCGAGGCCGCTCAGCTCAGCAAGCTGCTTGAAGAGAAGTGGGGCGTCAGCGCCGCCGCTCCGGTCGCCGTCGCGGCGGCGGGCGCCGCGGCTGCCGCACCGGTCGAAGTGAAGGACGAGTTCACCGTCATGCTGACCGGGGTCGGCGACAAGAAGATCAACGTCATCAAGGCGGTGCGCGAGATCACCGGCCTCGGCCTCAAGGAGGCCAAGGACCTGGTCGAAGCGGCCCCCAAGGCGGTCAAGGAAGGCGTGCCCAAGGCGGACGCCGAGAAGCTCAAGGCCAAGCTCGAGGCCGAGGGCGCCAAGGTCGAACTCAAGTAAGACCCTCGTTCTTCTTCAGCTCTCATGTTCCTCTCCCCCGCTAGGGGGAGAGGCTAGGTGAGGGGGGTGACAGGGGTGCGTAGCCCCCTCACCCAGCCTCTCCCCCTAGCGGGGGGAGAGGAGGAAGAAGAGGAGGGGGTTGATAAACGGCGACGGCTCCTTATCTGAGCGGACCCCCAAAAAGGTCCTCTCCGACAAGTGGCCCTCTGCGACGGATGGGGCGAACGGCTGGCGGGCCGGGAGCTCCGAGAAAGCAGCGGGTATTTCTACCGCCCTTGAACCTTCGAGGACGCAGGATGGCCACGGCCTTCAACACGCGCAAACGGATTCGTCGTTTCTTCGGCCACATCGAGTCTGTGGCGCCGATGCCCAACCTCATCGAGGTGCAGAAGAGCTCCTACGAGGGCTTTCTGCAGCGCACGATCCCGGCGGCCAAGCGGACCCAGTCGGGCCTGCAGGAGGTCTTCCGCGGCGTGTTCCCGATCAAGGACTTCGCCGAGCGCGCCAGCCTCGAGTTCGTGAAGTACGAATTCGAAGAGCCGAAGTACGACGTCGAGGAATGCCAGCAGCGCGGCATCACCTATGCGGCCCCGCTCAAGGTCACGCTGCAGCTCGTGGTGTGGGACATCGACGAGGAAGCGGGCTCGCGCTCGATCCGCGACATCAAGGAGCAGGATGTCTACATGGGCGACATGCCGCTCATGACCGACAACGGCACCTTCATCGTGAACGGCACCGAGCGCGTCATCGTCAGCCAGATGCACCGTTCGCCGGGCGTGTTCTTCGACCACGACAAGGGCAAGACCCACAGCTCGGGCAAGTACCTGTTCGCCGCCCGCATCATCCCCTATCGCGGCTCGTGGCTCGACTTCGAGTTCGACGCCAAGGACCTGATCCATGTCCGCATCGACCGTCGCCGCAAGATCCCGGTGACGACGCTGCTGCTCGCGCTCGACAACGACGCGACCTGGAAGAAGCGCGCCGCGGCCATCGCCAAGAACCAGACGCTCGATCCGTCGGAGGCCCAGGGCCTGTCGCCGGAGGAGATCCTGGCGGCGTTCTACGGCCAGGTCGTCTACAAGCGCGAGAAGGACGGCTGGAACACGCCGTTCGACGCCGAGTCGATGCGCGGCGTGAAGCTCACCCACGACCTGGTGAACGGCAAGACCGGCAAGTCGGTGGCCGATGCCGGCACCAAGATGACGCCGCGCCTGCTGGCCCGCCTCAAGGAGCAGGGCCTCAAGGAGATGCGCGTCTCGGCCGAGGAGCTGATCGGCCGCTATGCCGCGCTCGACGTCATCAACGAGAAGACGGGCGAGATCTATGTCGAGGCCGGCCAGGAGATCACCCAGGCGGTGCTCGACCTGTTCGAGGAGAACGACATCGACGTCCTGCCGACGCTCGCCATCGATCACGTCAATGTCGGTCCCTACATCCGCAACACGCTGGCGGCCGACAAGAACTCCAACCGCGAAGAGGCCCTGCTCGACATCTACCGCGTCATGCGCCCGGGCGAGCCGCCGACTCTCGAGCAGGCCGAGACCCTGTTCCAGGGCCTGCTGTTCGACCTCGACCGCTACGACCTCTCGCCGGTCGGCAGGGTCAAGATGAACATGCGCCTCGACTTCGAGAACGTGCCCGACAGCCAGCGCACGCTGCGCCGCGAGGACATCCTGGCGGTCGTCAAGGTCCTGCACGGCCTCAAGGACGGCCGCGGCGAGATCGACGACATCGATCACCTCGGCAACCGCCGCGTCCGCTCGGTGGGCGAGCTGATGGAGAACCAGTATCGCGTCGGCCTGCTGCGCATGGAGCGGGCGATCCGCGAGCGCATGAGCTCGATCGACATCGACACCGTGATGCCGCACGACCTGATCAACGCCAAGCCGGCAGCGGCGGCGGTGCGCGAGTTCTTCGGCTCGAGCCAGCTCAGCCAGTTCATGGACCAGACCAACCCGCTGTCGGAGGTGACGCACAAGCGGCGCCTCTCGGCCCTGGGACCGGGCGGTCTCACGCGCGAGCGCGCCGGCTTCGAGGTGCGCGACGTGCATCCGACGCATTACGGCCGCATCTGCCCGATCGAGACGCCGGAAGGCCCCAACATCGGCCTGATCAACTCGCTGGCCACTTACGCCCGCGTGAACCAGTACGGCTTCATCGAGAGCCCGTACCGCAAGGTCGTGGGCAGCCGCGTCACCGACGAGGTCGTCTACCTCTCGGCCATGGAGGAAGGCCGCTACACGGTGGCCCAGGCCAACGCCGAGATCGATGCCCGCGGCAAGTTCACTGCCGACCTCGTGCAGTGCCGCAAGGGCGGCGAGTACATCCTGGGCCGGCCCGAGACGATCGACTTCGTCGACGTCTCGCCCAAGCAGATCGTCTCGGTCGCCGCGGCGCTGATCCCGTTCCTCGAGAACGACGACGCCAACCGCGCGCTGATGGGCTCCAACATGCAGCGCCAGGCGGTGCCGCTGATCCAGGCCGAATCGCCGCTGGTCGGCACCGGCATGGAGGAAGTGGTGGCGCGTGACTCGGGCGTGGCCATCGCCGCGCGCCGCACCGGCGTGGTCGACCAGGTCGACGCCATGCGCATCGTCGTGCGTGCGACGGACGACGTCGGCCCCAACCGGCCGGCGGTCGACATCTACAACCTCTTGAAGTTCCAGCGCTCCAACCAGAGCACCTGCATCACCCAGAAGCCGCTCGTGAGGGTCGGCGACCAGGTGAAGAAGGGCGACATCGTGGCCGACGGTCCGTCGACCCGCGATGGCGAGCTGGCCCTGGGCAGGAACGTGCTCGTCGCGTTCATGCCGTGGAACGGCTACAACTTCGAGGACTCGATCCTGCTCAGCGAGCGCATCGTGCGCGATGACGTCTTCACCTCGATCCACATCGAGGAGTTCGAGGTCATGGCGCGCGACACCAAGCTCGGCCAGGAGGAGATCAGCCGCGACATCCCGAACGTCGGCGAGGAAGCGCTCAAGAACCTCGACGAGGCCGGCATCGTCTATATCGGCGCCGAGGTGAAGGCGGGCGACATCCTGGTCGGCAAGGTGACGCCCAAGGGCGAGAGCCCGATGACCCCGGAAGAGAAGCTGCTGCGCGCCATCTTCGGCGAGAAGGCGGCTGACGTGCGCGACACCTCGCTCAAGGTGCCGCCGGGCGTCGAGGGCACGGTCGTCGAGGTCCGCGTGTTCAACCGCCGCGGCGTCGACAAGGACGAGCGCGCGCTCGCCATCGAGCGCGACGAGATCGAGCGTCTTGCCAAGGACCGCGACGACGAAAAGGCCATCCTGGAGCGCAGCTTCTACAGCCAGATCCAGGAAATGCTGATGAACCAGACGGTGGCCGGCGGGCTGAAGGGCCTGAAGCCCGGCACGCGCATCACCGACAAGGTGCTGGGCGAGTACACGCCGGGCCAGTGGCGCCAGATCGCCGTCAAGACCGACAAGCGGCAGGGCGAGCTCGAGGCGTCGAACAAGCAGTTCGACGAGTTGATGAAGCGTCTGCAGGACCGCTTCGACAGCAAGGTCGACAAGCTGCAGCGCGGCGACGAGCTGCCGCCGGGTGTGATGAAGATGGTCAAGGTCTTCGTCGCCACCAAGCGCAAGCTGCAGCCGGGCGACAAGATGGCCGGCCGTCACGGCAACAAGGGCGTGATCTCGCGCATCATGCCGCTCGAGGACATGCCGTACCTCGAGGACGGCACGCCGGTCGACATCGTGCTGAACCCGCTGGGCGTGCCCTCGCGCATGAACGTCGGGCAGATCCTCGAGACCCATCTCGGATGGGCCGCGGCGGGTCTCGGCAAGAAGGTCGGCGACATGGTGAACGGCGCGCGCGACGCGTCGATCGCCCAGGTCCGCAAGCAGCTGCGCGAGATCTATGGCGAGAAGGGCTACAAGGCCGAGATCGCCGACCTCGATGACGAGCGCACGGTCGAGCTCGCCAAGAACCTCAGCAAGGGCGTTCCCTTCGCCTCGCCGGTGTTCGACGGCGCGCACGAGGCCGACATCGTCGACATGCTGGAAATGGCCGGCCTCGACAAGTCGGGCCAGGTCACCCTGGTCGACGGCCGCACCGGCGAGCCGTTCGATCGCAAGGTGACCGTGGGCTACATCTACATGCTGAAGCTGCACCATCTCGTGGACGACAAGATCCACGCCCGTTCGATCGGCCCCTACAGCCTGGTCACCCAGCAGCCGCTGGGCGGCAAGGCGCAGTTCGGCGGCCAGCGCTTCGGCGAGATGGAGGTGTGGGCGCTCGAGGCTTACGGCGCGGCCTACACCCTGCAGGAGATCCTCACCGTCAAGTCGGACGACGTGGCCGGCCGCACCAAGGTCTACGAGGCCATCGTGCGCGGCGACGACACCTTCGAGGCGGGCATCCCGGAATCCTTCAACGTGCTGGTCAAGGAGCTGCGCTCGCTTGGCCTCAACGTCGAACTCAATCAGTCCGCCACGTAGGTGGCGGACGGGTCGGCCACGTGAGCGTGGCCGGCTCTTCTTTCTTTGCCGATCAAGTCCAACGAACCCCGAGGACTAATTAAAGATGACCGACCTCATCAACGTACTGGGCCAGCCGCAGGGCACGCCGACCTTCGACGAGATCCGCATCTCGATCGCCAGCCCCGAGCGCATCCGCGCCTGGAGCCACGGCGAGATCAAGAAGCCGGAGACCATCAACTACCGCACCTTCAAGCCGGAGCGTGACGGGCTGTTCTGCGCCCGCATCTTCGGACCGATCAAGGACTACGAGTGCCTGTGCGGCAAGTACAAGCGCATGAAGTTCCGCGGCATCACCTGCGAGAAGTGCGGCGTCGAGGTGACGCTCACCAAGGTGCGCCGCGAGCGCATGGGCCACATCGAGCTCGCCTCGCCGGTGGCGCACATCTGGTTCCTGAAGTCGCTGCCGAGCCGCATCGGCCTGCTGCTCGACATGACCCTGCGCGACCTCGAGCGGATTTTGTACTTCGAGAACTACGTGGTGACCGAGCCCGGCCTGACGCCGCTCAAGTACCGCGAGCTCCTGAACGAGGAGCAGTACCTGAACGCGCTCGACGAGTACGGCGACGACGCCTTCCGCGCCGACATCGGCGCCGAGGCGATCCGCGCCATGCTGCAGGTCATCGACCTCAACGAGGAGCGGCCGCGGCTGCGCGAGGAGCTGCGCGAGACGACCTCGGAGGCCAAGCGCAAGAAGCTGGTGAAGCGCCTCAAGCTCTGCGAAAGCTTCATCGAAATCGGGCGCCCGTCCCGAGTGGATGATCCTCGAGCTGGTGCCGGTGATCCCGCCCGAGCTGCGCCCGCTGGTGCCGCTCGACGGCGGCCGCTTCGCCACCTCGGACCTGAACGACCTCTATCGCCGCGTCATCAACCGCAACAACCGCCTCAAGCGGCTGATCGAGCTGCGCGCGCCCGACATCATCGTGCGCAACGAGAAGCGCATGCTGCAGGAGTCGGTCGATGCGCTGTTCGACAACGGCCGCCGCGGCAGGGTCATCACCGGCGCCAACAAGCGGCCGCTGAAGTCGCTCTCCGACATGCTGAAGGGCAAGCAGGGCCGGTTCCGCCAGAACCTGCTCGGCAAGCGCGTCGACTACTCGGGCCGCTCGGTCATCGTGGTCGGTCCGGAGCTCAAGCTGCACCAGTGCGGCCTGCCCAAGAAGATGGCGCTCGAGCTGTTCAAGCCGTTCATCTACTCGCGCCTGCAGGCCTACGGCATGGCCAACACCATCAAGGCCGCCAAGCGCATGGTCGAGAAGGAGCGGCCGGAGGTGTGGGACATCCTCGAAGAGGTGATCCGCGAGCATCCGGTGCTGCTCAACCGCGCGCCGACGCTGCACAGGCTCGGCATCCAGGCCTTCGAGCCGGTGCTGATCGAGGGCAAGGCGATCCAGCTCCATCCGCTGGTCTGCACCGCCTTCAACGCCGACTTCGACGGTGACCAGATGGCGGTCCACGTGCCGCTGTCGCTGGAAGCCCAGCTCGAGGCGCGCGTGCTGATGATGTCGACCAACAACATCCTCTCGCCCGCGAGCGGCAAGCCGATCATCGTGCCGAGCCAGGACATCGTGCTCGGCATCTACTACATCACGCTCGAGCGCGAGGGCGAGGCGGGCGAAGGCTCGCTGTTCGCCGACATCGGCGAGCTCGAGCATGCGCTGCACAAGCGCTCGCTTTCCATGCACGCCAAGATCAAGGGCCGCCTGGAAGTCTATGACGACAAGGGCGTGCTGGCCCGCCGCGTGGTCGAGACCACGCCGGGCCGCATCCTGCTGGCGCAGATCCTGCCCAAGCACCCCAACCTGCCGTTCTCGCTGATCAACCGTCTTCTCACGAAGAAGGACCTGCAGAACGTCATCGACTCGGTCTACCGCCACTGCGGCCAGAAGGAGACGGTGATCTTCGCCGACCGCCTGATGGGCCTGGGCTTCTATCATGCCTGCCGTGCCGGCATTTCCTTCGGCAAGGATGACCTCGTCATCCCGGTCGCCAAGGAGAAGCTGGTCGCGACGACCCAGAAGGAGGTCAAGGAGTACGAGCAACAGTACCAGGACGGCCTGATCACCTCGGGCGAGAAGTACAACAAGGTGGTCGACGCCTGGTCGCGCTGCTCGGATCGCGTGGCCGAGGAGATGATGAAGGGCATTTCGACGCCCAAGCCCGGCAAGGCGGTGAATTCGGTGTGGATGATGGCGCACTCCGGTGCGCGCGGATCGACCACGCAGATGAAGAGCTCGCCGGCATGCGCGGCCTCATGACGAAGCCCTCGGGCGAGATCATCGAGACGCCGATCATCTCGAACTTCAAGGAAGGCCTTAGCGTGCTGGAGTACTTCAACTCCACCCACGGCGCGCGCAAGGGCCTGGCCGACACCGCGCTCAAGACCGCCAACTCGGGCTACCTGACGCGGCGCCTGGTCGACGTGGCCCAGGACTGCATCATCTTCGAGGAGGATTGCGGCACCGAACGCGGCCTCACGATGCGGGCGGTCGTGGATGGCGGCGACGTGATCGAGCCCTTGTCCGAGCGCGTGCTCGGCCGCACGGCGCTCGACGACGTCGTCGATCCGCTGAACGGCACGGTCATCTGCAAGTCGGGCGACCTGATCGACGAGGTCACGGTCGAGCAGATCGAGAAGGCGGGCGTCGAGGAGATGCGCATCCGCTCGGTGCTGACCTGCGACACCAAGACCGGCGTCTGCGGCAAGTGCTACGGCCGCGATCTCGCGCGCGGCACCAAGGTCAATATCGGCGAGGCGGTGGGCGTCATCGCCGCCCAGTCGATCGGCGAGCCGGGCACCCAGCTCACCATGCGCACCTTCCACATCGGCGGTGCCGCCCAGCGCGGCGCCGAGCAGTCGAGCATCGAGGCGAGCCATGACGGCCACGTCCAGGTGCGCAACCGCAATGTCGTGGTCAACAGCGCGGGCGTGCCCGTGGTGATGGGCCGCAACACCGAGCTGGTGCTGATCGACGGCGCGCAGCGTGAGCGCGCCAAGCATCGCGTGCCTTACGGCGCGCGCCTGCTGGTCGACAACGACGCGCCGGTCAACAAGGGCCAGAAGATGGCCGAATGGGACCCCTATACCCTGCCGATCATCACCGAGAAGGCGGGCAAGGCGGTCTATGTCGACCTGGTCGAAGGCGTGTCGATGCGCGAGGTGATCGACGACTTGACGGGCATCTCCAACCGTGTGGTGGTCGACTGGAAGGGCCAGCCGCGCGGCGGCGACCTGCGTCCGCGCATCGCCATCCACGATGCCGAGGGCAATCCGATCATGCTGGCCAACGGCCAGG
>CAVWKP010000003.1:0-433025 GCA_963755595.1 uncultured Alphaproteobacteria bacterium
CTAGTCTTACTGAGTCAGAAAGGTGAGTCAGAAGGCCGCAGATTGGCGGGCACGACTTCAGGTAGGTTGAAGAGATTTATTTTGGCGGGAGAGCCTTGATGGGTCTTCAGGGTTTGGATGGAAGCGACGGGCGTTTTTCGCGCTATGTCGAGGGCCTGGCCGAGCGTGATCGGTCACGCGGATCGGGTCGGTCCGCTGCGGGATTATTGCACGGGCCTGATGCTGCCATGCGAGCGCAAGAGCGTGGAGCCGATGGCGGCGGTGACGGCGCCGGCGCGGACGGCGGCCCAGCATCAATCGCTGCTGCATTTTGTCGGCCAGGCGTCGTGGTCGGACGAGCAGGTGCTGGCGAAGGTGTGCGAGATGGTGCTGCCGGCGATGGAACGCCATGGCCCGATCGAGGCCTGGATCATCGACGACACCGGCTTTCCGAAGAAGGGCAAGCATTCGGTCGGGCGTGGCGCGGCAGTATTGCGGACAGCTGGGCAAGCAGGACAACTGCCAGGCGGCGGTCTCGCTGTCGATCGCCAACCGCCATGCGAGCCTGCCGGTGCGCTATCGGCTTTATCTGCCGCAGGAATGGGCGGACGACGCTGCGCGCCGGCGCAAGGCTCACGTGCCCGAGGAGATCGTCTTCAAGACCAAGCCGGAGATCGCGCTCGACCAGATGCGCTGGGCCTGCGCGGCGGGCCTGCCGCGCGGCGTGGTGCTGCTGGATGCGGGCTATGGCAATCACACCAGCCTGCGCACGCGAGATCAGCGCCCTGGGGCTGAGCTATGTCGCCGGCATTCTGTCGAACACCTCGGTGTGGGCGCCCGGCACCGAGCCGTTGCCGCCCAAGCGATGGTCGGGTCGCGGACGGCGACCGACGCGTCTGCGGCGCATGCGCCAAGCACAAGCCGGTCTCGGTCAAGGAGCTTGCGTTTGGCCTGCCCAAGCGCGCCTGGCGCACGATCGGCTGGCGCGAGGGCACCGCCGAGCGGCTGACCTCGCGCTTTGCCCGCGTGCGCGTGCGCGCCGCCCATCGCGGCGAGTTGCATGGCGAAGAATGGCTGCTGATCGAGTGGCCCAAAGGCGAGAAGGAGCCGACCAAATACTGGCTCTCGACGCTGCCCGACGACATCACCTTCGAACGCCTGGTCGATCTGGCCAAGCTGCGCTGGCGCATCGAGCGCGATTATCAGGAGCTCAAGCAGGAACTCGGCCTCGGCCACTTCGAAGGCCGAGGCTGGCGGGGCTTCCACCATCACGCCACGCTGTGCATCGCCGCTTACGGATTCCTGATCTCCGAGAGGGAGACGATTCCCCCCTCAGCGCCTCGTGCCGCCGCGTGGCTCCCGCAACTTGAGCTTCCCGCCGATTACCGACCCAGAGGCGCCGCCGATCCGAACCGAGCGTCACATCCCAAACTCGATCGCCACCATGCGACGGCGACTGATCGTCGCTCTCGTTAGAAACGTTCCACGATGTCCCTGCTGCGCGCGAAGAAACCCGCAGCAACGAACACCTCAACTTATGACGCAGTAAGACTAGTGGGCGTTGATTCAAATCAATGGGGCACCCACAAAAGCCCGCCGTAGATTTCCTGCATGCGTAGACCAACGCGAAAGCATTGGAACTTCGGGCGTAGCGATCTGCGCAGCGCTGCTAAGGGCTACTCGTTTGATCCAGGTCAAAGCCAACGCCGGCCGGTGGAGCAAGCTGTTAAATGTAACTCGCTGGAGAAAAACGAAATGCCACGGGATCAGTCGCCCTCTGAGATGGCCGCAACATTGACGGCACGCGTCGACGCTGTTGCGCGGATATATGCGCTATTGGGGAAGAACTCAGGACGCGCCCGAGGGAACCACGCCAGTACCGTGATCGACCGTGCTCGGTTCGCCGTCGCGTCAGGCGAGGCCGCCTCCCTTCAATCCGCACTTTAGTCTATAGACCTGCTGTCCTTTGAATTGTGCGACGAGTGAGATGGCGAGGTTGTCGAGCGCCCCGGGGCGTATGTGCGGCGATATCGCCATCCTGCTGACTTGGGGATAGCCTGGACGGTGCGGACGGATCGTAGTGGCATCGGAGCCGAGTGACGTGACATTGGACGAATTTGCCGTAGGCGCGGGCCGTGTCGTCGAGTTGATCGGCATTTCGGTGCTGATCATTGGCGCGGCGCTGGCAAGTGGCGCCTTCGTCTGGCGGCTGCTGCGGCAGATGTCTTTTCGCGCCTGCTACGATGAACTGCGTGCCGATCTCGGGCGCGCCATTCTGTTTGGACTCGAACTCCTGGTAGTTGCCGACATTATCGGCACCGTCGCCGTGCAGCCGACATTGCAGAACCTCGGCGTACTCGCAGTGATTGTCGCAATACGTACCGTGCTGAGCTTCGCGCTCGAACTCGAGGTAACCGGGCGCTGGCCTTGGCAGAAAAAGCGAGAAGATGTTTGATAACGATTGCTCACCGTCGATGCGCGGGTCGAGAATCTTCCGACCAGTATCGCCTTTGTTGCCGCTGAAACGGTATCCGCGGAATGGATCGGTTCCGTTGCCGCTGGCCTCTTAGGAGCTGGCGACGGCCTTCAGGAACCGCGCCAACGCCTACGAAGACGAAAGTCAGTTCGATCTCGCGCAATCGACGACTATGACCATGCGATAGCGATCAATCCGTCGGACACGGAATCCTATGACGATCGGGGCACCGCCCATCGCGAGATGGGGCAATACGACCTTGCCATCGAGGATTACGACCGGGCGATAAGCCTGAGCCCCAACAACGCCATGGCGCTCAACAACCGCTGCTTACCAAGGCCATGGTCGGCCGGCTCGACCAGCGCGCTGGCGGACTGCAATAGCTCCCTTCGAAGCTGCGGCCAAACGATGCCAACACCTTGGCGTCTCGCGGGTTTACGTACCTGAAGCTGGAGCGCTATGAGGCCGCGATCGCCTACTACGATGCCGACTGCGCATCAATCTGCAGGAAAATCCATATACGCTGTTTGGCCGCGGGATCGCCAAGCGCATGAAGGGCAGCTCGTCAGGGGGTGACGCCGACATCGCCGCCGCCACGGCCATTACATCGGACATCGCAGACGAGATGGCGAAGCTTGGCGTGCGACAAATTCCAAGCGCTGGAGTTGACGCACAAACCGCTCGTGGTCAACGGGAGCGATAGCATTGGAGGCCGACTCAGACTCGGAACTTGACAGCGAACCGGTCGACGGCAGCCTCGGTGTAGAAGCGTGCAGCCGGCGTCGGCCACTCGAACCTTCGCGCCGTTCTTCGTACGGATCGTCTCGGCCTTGTCGAGGTCCAGGTCGCGGCTCAGCTCGCCGATGCGCTGGGAAACCTAAAGGTCTTTCGCGCTACTTCAAGAGCTCGTCGGTACCCGTTGGCTTTCCAAGATAGGGCGCTCGTCCCAAGCCAATTGGTAACATAGATTGCTGATAGCCCGTTACGACGACGAACGGGATATGCCGATCGATCAATGCGGCGACAATTTGAGCGCAGTTTCCATCGGAGAGCTGCACATCAAGCAACACGCCATCGAGGGTCTGTTCGCGAATGATCTTTAAAGCCGCGTTAACGGAGCCGACGGGACCCACGACGGTGCCACCGTGCTCTACCATAACGTCCGAGAACCCGGCAGCCACGATGAAGTTATCTTCGACGATCAGGACCCTTCTGCCGTCCACAAGCGCCCGCCCCCTGCATTCTACCCAATCTTAACTCGCCGCTGATTACAGGCACATGACATAATAAACGGGAGCGTTGATGGTACGGCTCGGCTCAGCGGCACTCCCAGCGGTCCTTTCGCCTTGCCGAGATCGGGGCTCAGCTCGCCGATCTCGAAGCGGGCAGGGCGCGGCATTATACTCAGCCATGGCCACACGGCTTTCCAAGGCACCGTCGCGTTCATACGAGCCCCTCGCGCGTCGTTTATGCAAAGGCGTGAATGACCTGCTGGCCGGGAAACACTCGCAATGGGTGTCCGTCAGCAAGGTCTCCCAGCACATTCACGTAAAGGACGAGGAGATGCTGAACGGCGCGATAACGTTTGCCGCACAGAGTGGCTGGCTCATGGTCGGCGGTCAGCCGGTCCATAGCGTGCTGCTGACGCATCCGGGGCAAGTGGCAGCACTGAGGAAAAAGTAGAACCACTGGTGGCGTTCCGATAAATGCAGGAAGCGGCGCCCGTGGGTCTAGCGTTGACACTTCCTTCCAGTGGATCACTCTTCGACCCAAGGAAAAACAGCAAGTCGATAAGCGGTTCACACACAGAAGGGAGAGTCTGATGGTGACCAACCAAACGTATGTGAAGACTGAAGTGGTCGGCAGCTCGAGCAAGTCGGTCTCCGATGCCATCGAGTCCGCAATCGCTACGGCGGCGCGCTCCCTACGCAATCTCGACTGGTTCGAGGTGGTGGACGTGCGTGGGAACATTCGCGACAACAAAGTCGCGAATTACCAGGTCACGCTCAAGCTGGGCTTGCGGTACGAACCGAAGGCTTAGCAAGAGCGGAGTGCAATGCGGTCGGAGGATGGTTAACTCCCAGATTGACCACTTCGGCGACCAGCGCGTGCGCGCGTTGCTCATCCCAATTGATCGGAAATGGTCTCATCAGGGCCGCCAGCGTTATCTCCGCCGACTGCCGCCCATGAACGATTGCCTCAACGATAGCCGGCGCCAGCAGCGATAGTCCGACCAGGCGGCCGACATGAGACGAGTTGATCCGCTCGGCCGCGGTGATCTCTTCGATGGTGCCATAGACGCCGGTTTCTAGCAGCTTGCGCCAGCCGTATGCCCGGGCAAAGCGATAGCGCCACGGTCTGCTCCAGCTGACCCCTCGCAAACAACTCCATCACGCCAGCCCGACGAAAAATGAGGTTGGCAGTGGGACATAACGGCAGGAAGCATGGGGAGCCATGGAAGATTTCGATGTCCCACTTTGCCCTAAGAGATTGAATGGCAAAGCTTCTGGCAGCCCGCCCCTGGGCACCATCTCGTTCACGTCATGAACAGTAAAGCGTCTAGCACCCTGCTTTGTCGAGGTGTGTAGGCTGATGCCGTGTAGGCGTCGGCGGCGGCAACTTACTGGGCTCGGTTACCTCATCTTACCGGTGTGCCAATATCTCACCGCGAAGCCGGATCGCCACAACTAGCGCGCATCCGGCCCTTGTTTTTGGCGCAACCACGCCCGAAGGTCCTTTGGCATGCTGTCGATCCGGTACATCACGCCGGCCGCGTCGACAATGAAGCATCGAGACGAGACGCCCGACGCCTGCTCGAAGTGCTTACAACTCCGGCAAAGCCGAATATCGCGCCGCGGCGAAGGGGCGGCGTGTGCCATCTTCTGCGCCCAGATCGCGCAGCCCGCCCGCGCCCTCTCGATGGCGTTGATGCCCGTTCGCACGGCGATCTCATCGGCGAAATGATTACAGTCACGACAAGAGGTGCCTGGCGGTCCGCCGTCACTGAAGTCAGCCATACCGGATATAGCAACCGGCTCGCCATCCGGCGATTTCAGCCAGAGGTACGGGCCGCGACTGCGCCGGGGCGCCTCGCTCAGCCACTCGCTGCCAGTTGCGCCGATTGTACCTCAGGCGAGGCGCTTGCTTCTCCCACATCGTCCCGCATCGTCCCGTGGCCTGTTCGTCACCGCTTGATTTTGGTGCAGATATTGGCCTCGGAGACCGTTCCTGGCTGGCGTCCCCACAGGCGTCCCCAAAACTTCCAGAAATGCCTGCAAACATTGGGCTTGACGTGCCGATGGCATCGGCATTTCTGTCCTCACAGTCCGCAAATCCGGGACTCCCCCGTCGGAGCACGCAACTGGCGGAAAGTGCGGAAAGTCGCTCGACGACGGACAGACAAGGCTGGGCATACGCTACGCTCCCAAGACTGCTTAACTCTCTATCGCGGATTGTACTCGAAGCGGCCTTCAGCCTCCTACTTTGGTCATTAGAAGTTCGCCCGCCCATGGCGGTCGCCCTGAGCATTTCCGAAGGGCCTGCTCGAAAAGGTCCCTCGCTATGCTCGGGATGACACGGAACCGCGTCTACAGCTATTGAAGTCCCATGAACTATCGCGCCCTCGGTCGGACGGGGCTGGTCGTCTCGGAAATCGGCTTCGGCGCCTGGGGCATCGGCGGCAGGACGGTCGGCACCACGTCCTACGGCGACACCGATGACCGCACATCGCTTGCCGCGCTGCAGGCCGCGCTCGATGCCGGCATCACCTTCTTCGACACCTCGGCCGCCTACGGCAACGGCCACAGCGAGGAGCTGATCGGCCAGGCCTTCAAGGGCCGCCGCTCGAAGTTGATCGTGGCCACCAAGGCGGGCTACGAGGCCTGGGACCGCCCGCCCGATTTCTCCGCCGCCGCCATCACCGCCTCCGCCGAGGCGAGCCTGCGGCGGCTGGGCGGCGACACCATCGATCTCCTGCAGCTTCACAACGCGCCGACGGCGGTTCTTCAGGCGCCCGACGTGCGCGAGGCGCTGGCAAAGCTCATCACCAGCGGCAAGATCCGCGCGTGGGGCGCCTCGACCAAGAGCCCGGCCGAGGCGATCGACGCCTTGCGTGCGGCCGACGTGGGCGTCGTGCAGGCGAATTTCAACATGATGGATGTGCGCGCCCTGAGCGACGGCCTGTTCGACGAGGTCGCCAAGCGTCAGGCAGGCTTCATCGACCGCACGCCGCTCTGCTTCGGCTTCCTGGCCGGGACGATCCGGCGCGACACCGTCTTTCCCGCTGGCGATCATCGCAACGGCTGGTCGCGCGCCCAGCTGGACAACTGGATCGACGGTGCGGCCGAACTGCTGGCCGCCGTGTCGGCGCGGCCCGGAGCCGGAAGGCGCGCAGAGCGCCTTGCGCTTCTGCCTCTCGTTCCCCGCGGTCTCGAGCGTCATTCCCGGCATCCTGACGCCTGCCGAGGCGGCCGAGAATGCACGGGCCAGCGCGTCGGGCCCGCTGGCGGTGCCGGCGGTGGAGGCCGTGATGGCGATCAACCGCCGTCGCCAGTTCTTCGTCAGAGCGGCAACCTCATCCTGAGGAACGGCCGAAGCGAGAGCTTCGCTGGATGCAAGGAGGCTCAGCCATAGACAGGTTCGTCGTGATCTCTGGATGCTCAGGCGGCGGAAAATCAGCGCTGTTGGAGGAGGTCGGACGGCGCGGGTACGCCACGGTCGAGGAGCCGGGTCGGCGGATCGTCAAGGAGCAGTTGCGCAGCGGAGGTACGGCGCTCCCCTGGACAGACGGAGTTGCGTTCGCCCGGCGCTGCATCACGCTCGCTCTTTCCGACCGCAAATCTGTACGTCGACTACAAGGCAGGTGGGTATTCCTCGATAGGGGCCTCGTCGATCCTTCAGTCGCCCTTCGCCACCTTACCGGCGAACCGGCACTCGGCGCTCTACGGCATTCACACCGCTATCACTGGCGCGTTTTCCTGGCTCCGCCCTGGCCGGAAATCTATGTGACGGACAACAAGCGGCTTCACGGCCTCGACGCGGGCGTCGCCGAATATCAGCGCCTGATCGACGCCTATCCTGCGCTCGGCTACGAAGTGACAATTTTGCCAAAGATCGGCGTAGGCCAGAGAGCCGAGTTCGTCTTGCGCACGTTGGCGGGACAACTCTAAGTTCGGAGCCCAGGAGTGGGATGTGCGGAACGGTCTACCGCGTTCGCGCCGGTTTGAGCCACAGCGTTATGCCGTCACGCCGTCCAACGCCACCTGTCGCTGCGCCAACTCAGTCTCGACGATGGTCAGCCCCAGCCCGGGCGCGTTGGGCAGGTGGAACACGCCGTCCTTCGGCGTCGGTGGATCGACGAAGACGGCATGCATGCGCGGCGAAGGATCGTTCAGCTCGCAGGGCTTGGTGGCATGGAGCTGGGCCGCAGCGACATGCATGTTGGCTTGATGGCCGATGGTCGGCTGGGTCTGGTGCGGCACCAGCTCCACGCCGTGGGCCTGGGCGAGTGCCACGCAGCGCTGCAGGCCGGTGATGCCGCCCATCTTGACGATATCCGGCTGCACCATCCGCACCCCGGCATCGATCAGGTCGGCGACGCCGGCAAGCGTGTAGGTCTGCTCGCCGGCGGAGACGGTGATGTCCAGCCTGGCTGCCAGCTCGCCCAGCTGCTTGACGTGATAGTGCTGCACCGGCTCCTCGAACCACCAGTAGCCGAGCTCCTCCAGCGCGCGACCGACGCGCAGGGCGCCGCTCAGCGAGTAGCCGTTGTTGGCGTCGAAGGCGAGCGGGAACTCCGGGCCGACGAGCTTCCGCACCTCGCGCGCCTTGGCGAGGTCGCCGGCGATGTCGTGGTCGAGCGTGGTGCGGTCGTTGTCGAAGCGGATCTTTATCGCGGCCGGCTTGTCGCTCAGCCGCTGCTCGACCACGCGCAGCACCTCGTCGACGCTGCGCTCGCCATTGCGGCCGATCGAGGCGTAGAAGGGCAGCGCCGTGCGCCAGGCGCCGCCCAGCAGCTTGTAGATCGGCTGGTTCAGGTACTTGCCCTTGAGGTCCCACAGGGCGATGTCGAGCGCCGCCAGCGCTCCGCTCAGCGCGCCCTCCGGCCCGAGCTTGACCAGCCGGTGCAAGAGCTTGTCCTGGATCACGGCATGATCGAGCGGATCGGCGCCGATCACCGCGGGCGCGATGTCGCGCTTGAGGATGCCGAGCGAGGCGATGCCGCCTTGCATGGGGGATGCCTCGCCGAGCCCGCAGAGCCCGTCATCGGTCCACACGCGCAGGAAGGCGCTGCCGGCCGTGGGCGGGTCCTTCGGATCCCAGCGAAGCTGCAAGACTTCGAGGCGCGCGATCTTCATGCCGATCTTCGCTCCGCCGATCATTGCTCCTCTCGCGCGCTCAGAGGGACAGCTGATGTCGAGGCTCGACAGGTCGAGACGCGTAGAGCGCGTCCAGAGGAATATGAGCGCTAGTTCATCAGGCCGTAGAACTTGCCGGCGTTCTCGCAGGTGATCTTGTGGGTGACGTCGGCCGGCAGGTGGCCGAACTGCTTGGCGATGTATTCCGAGGAGTCCGGCCAGATGCCGTCGGGATGCGGATAGTCGGAGCCCCACATCAGGGTTTCGACGCCCATATCCTCGATCAGCTTGGTGCCGATGCGGTCGTACTGGAACGTGGCGCGGCACTGGCGGCGCCAGTATTCGCTCGGCAGGAGCTTCATCTTGATGTCGCGGTACTGGTCCAGATACTCGTTGTCCATGCGGTCGATCAGGTAGGGAAGCCAGCCGATCCCGCTTTCGCCGAACACCACCCGGAATTGCGGGAAGCGCTCGAACACCGCGGCGCCCATCAGCGCCGTCAGGATGTTGCCGAGCGTCATCTGGAACATGCAGATGCTGCTGTAGCGCATGGCGAGGCCGGCAGTCGCCGGTGGTCTGGGCGCGGAGCTTCGGATCGACCGACGGGAAGGTGTGGAAGTGGAGCGGCAATTGCGTTTCGTTGATCGCCGCCCACAGCGGATCCCACATCGGATGCCACATCGGCGTCATGTTCCAGGAGCAGCTGAGCTCGACGCCCTTGACGCCCAGCTTGGCGACGCGATGCACTTCCTTCACCGCGGCGGGGATGTCGCCAAACGGCAGGCAGGCCAGGCCGATCATCCGCTGCGGATAGTGCCTGCAGAAGTCGATGATGAAGTCGTTGTAGATGCGCAGCATTTCCGCCGAGGCGCCGGCGTCCTCGAGCTTCGCGGCGGCGGCGAGCACGCCATAGATGACCTCGGCGTCGACGCCGTCCCTGTCGAGTTCCTTGGCGCGCAGGTCCGGGTCGCCCGGGCGGCGGATGCCTTTGATACCGGCCTCATACAGCCCGGTCTCGGCCATGCGGTCGGCGCGGTGCTGCTTGCCGGGCTCGTATTTCCGGCCGGCCGAGCCGACGCCGGCGACCAGCCCGAAGGAGGCGCCGTTGCGGGCGACCCACTCCTTGCCGTTCGGTCCTTCGCTGACGAACGGCATCCGCTCCTTGAGCTCGCGCGGCGCTTCCGAGGTGAAGAGATCCGGCGGCAACCAGATCATATCGAGATGGCAATCGGCGGAGATTCGCTTGTATTGCATGTGCTTCACCTCCCTGCGGCAGGTCCGATCATAAGCGACCGGGCGCTGTTTGCCACTGGATCGCTGGGCGGTCTCCTCCGGGGCCTTGCGCCACCGCCCTCGGTGACGAAGGATCGGTCGGCCAACAGCAACAGAGCAGAGGGGAGGGCATCATGAAGGGCGTCGTATTCACGGGCGACCGGGCGCTTGAGATCATGACCTTTGCCGATCCCACGCCGGGGCCGGGGGAGGTCGTCCTGGAGATGAAGGCCTCCGGCATGTGCGGATCGGACCTCCACCAGTACCGCCGGCCGAAAGGACAGCCGCGAACCGGTACGGGCGTGCCGCCCAACCCCGATCCAACAATCGCCGGACACGAACCGTGCGGCGTGGTCGTCGCCGTCGGAGCGGGCGTGGGCGCCGCGCAGGCCAAGATCGGCGATCGCATGATGGTGCACCACTACCAGGGCTGCACACGCTGCAGTCATTGCCTTTCCGGCTGGCAGCAGCTCTGCCAGGAAGTGCCGGTGAAAGTCTACGGCAACAACGCCCACGGCGGGCACGCCAAGTACCTGAAGGTGCCAGCGAACACGATGGTGCCGCTGCACGAGGTGCTGAGCTTCACCGCGGGTGCCGCGATCTCTTGCGGCTCGGGCACCGCCTACGGCGCGCTCCGGCGCATGAACCTCTCGGGCCGCGACACCGTTGCCATTTTCGGGCAAGGCCCCGTCGGGCTGGCGGGCACACAGTTCGCCAAGGCGATGGGCGCGCGGGTCATTGCGCTCGACGTCAACCCGCAGCGGCTGGCGCGCGCCCGCGAGTTCGGTGCCGACGAGCTGGTCAACCCGGGCTCGAACGACCCCGTCGAGGCGATCCGTGAACTGACCCACGGCAAGTATGCCGACCTCACGCTCGACACCTCGTCCAACCGCGAGGCGCGCCTCAACGCCATCCGCAGCACGAAGGTCTGGGGCACGATGTGCTTCGTGGGCGAGGGCGGCGACGTCACCATCGATGTCAGTCCCCATCTGCTGCGCCGCCAGATGACGCTGATCGCCTCGTGGACGTTCTCCACCATCATCCAGGCCGAGTGCGCGCAGTTCTGCGTCGACCGCAAGGTCGACGTCGACCGGCTGTTCACGCACCGTTGGGCGCTCGATCAAGCTGACGAGGCCTACAAGCTGTTCGACAAGCAGTCGGATGGCAAAGGAGTGTTCTTGCTCTGAAGAGATCGAGGAGGTGCCGATGGGCACGCTGCCGGCGGACAAGGTAACGCAATGGAAGTACGACGGATTCCTGTCGCCGTTCCCGCTCCTCGATGACAACGAGCTGCAGGCGTGCCGGCAGGGTGTCGAGCGCTACGAGGCATGGCTGGGCTCGCCGATAAACGCCCATCCGGACATGAAATGGCGGTCGATGCCTTATCTGCTCCTGCCGTGGGCCGCCAGGCTGGCGCGCGACCCGCGCATTCTCGACAAGGTCGAGGACCTGCTCGGACCGGACATCCTGATCTTCACCAGCACCTTCTTCATCAAGGAGCCGCACTCGCCCACCATCGCGGCGTGGCATCAGGACTCGACCTACTACGGACTGGAGCCCAAGGAAGAAGTCGCTGTCTGGATTGCCCTGACCGAAGCCAGCGAAGCCGCCGGCTGCATGGACGCGCTGTCCTTTCGAGGGCAGCCGAGTCAGCTCAGCCATGTCTCGCGGGTCGTCAAGAACAGCGTCAATCGCGCCGCACAGGTCATCACCGAGCCGCTCAACGACAGCGCGCCGGTGGCGATGCCGCTCGAGCCGGGCTGGTTCTCGATGCATCATGGCCTCTGCCCGCACCGGTCCGGGCCCAACACCTCGTCGCACCGCCGCATTGGCCTGGGGCTGAACTACATACCGACCCGCACCCGGCCCTCGGGTTCGATCCGCCAGGCTGCGCTGCTCGTCCGGGGAACCGATCGCTTCGGGCATTTCGAGCCCGCCGCCTGGCCGAAGCACGAGCTTGGCGAAAGCGAACTGAAGGTGCACGAGCGCGCCATGAGCCTTTACCGCGACGCGTATCTCGAAGAAGAGGCGCGGCTCCTCAGGATGAGGTGAGTGCCTTGAGCACCGACAGGAGGTTCCCTCCGGTGAAGAAATGGCCGCGCACGCCCGCGGCGGCGGCGGCCTCGAGGTCGGTCGGACGATCGCCGATCATCAGCGAGCGCGCGACATCGACCGGCCAGTCGGCCATCAGCTTCTTCAGCATGCCGGGGCCGGGCTTGCGCAGATCCAACTCCTGGCAGTACTGCGCCACCACGCCGTTGGGATGGAACGGGCAGTACTCGTAGGCGTCGATGTGTGCACCCTCGGTGGCGAGCTCGGCCTGCATCCAGGCGTGCAGGGTGTTGATCGCGTCCTCGTCGTAGTAGCCGTGGGCGACGCCCGCCTGGTTGGTGACCACGAAGGTGTAGTAGCCGTTGTCGTTCGCCCAGCGCACCGCCTCGCGGGCGCCGTCGATCCAGGCGAACTCCTCGCTGCGATGGACGTAGCCGGTGTCGTGGTTCAAGACGCCGTCGCGGTCGAAGAAGATCGCCGGCCGGCGCACGATCTCGGGCACCATCTTCTGAGCCCTGGCGAATTCGTCGGGCAGGCCGATGTCGATGAAGGGCCCCCGGGTGACGCGGCCCTGCAGCAGGCCCTGCTTGGCGAGAACCGGCAGCACTTCGCGCTCGAGCGAGACGAAGCCCGGCCCGATGGTGGCGAGCACCGACTTGCGCATGAGATAGATGCCGGCGTTGACCGGCAGGGTCGATTGGCCCGCCGGCGTGAAGGCGCGCACCATGTCGCCCTCGATCTCCACCCGGCCGTAGCGGTCGCCCGCGATGTCTCCGGCCAGGGTCATGCGCGCCGTCCACGCCCGGTCGATATGGGCGGGCGGCGTGAGGGCGAGCCAGTTGCAATCGAACAGCAAATCGCCGTTCACCAGGAAGAAGAGCTCGTCCAGCCGGCCGGCCGCCCGTGCCAAGGCGCCGGCGGTGCCGGCGGGCTCCGCTTCGATGGCGGTCTCGACGCGCATGCCGCGCACGGTCCGGCCGTCGTAGGCCTTCTGGATGCTCTCGGCGCGATAGCCGCAGAGCAGCAGGCAGCGCGAGAAGCCGTAGCGGCTCGCCTCGTCCAGCAGGTAGTCGAGGAAGGGACGGCCGCCGACCGGCAGCACCGGCTTGGGCGTCTCGGCGGTAAGCGTGCCGAGCCGCGAGCCGGTTCCGCCGACCAGGAAGACGACTTGGTCGACGGTCATGAAGGCGGTCATGAAGTGGCGGCGCTGTCCGCCGCGGTCCAGGCCGGCGTGGCAGAGGATGCGCTCCTCCAGCGGTTCGCCGGCCAGGCCCCAGTCCTCGGGCTGGGTCGGCATCGGCAACTCGCCGCGCGCCCAGCGCGAGGCGCGGCTGCACGAAGTTGCGCTCGATCGAAGGGCCGACGACGAGTCTCGACGCCCAGCATCTTGCGGCGCGGATAGTCGAAAGTCATGCGCGCCCGATGCGCTGTTTCGGGGCTGACCTTGTTCGCCAGGAAGCGATCGAGATTGCGCTGCCAGGTCTCCCAGACCGGCACGATGCGCGAGTTGTTGAGGCGGCCATGGATCGGCTTGAACACCTTGCAGGACGGCGGCCAGCGGCATTCCTTGACGCCGTAGCCGGCGGCGGCATGCAAGACCAGCGAATCGATGTCGAGGGAAAGCACGGTCTCGTCGCGCGGATGGCCACGCAGCAGGTGCCAGTAGCTGGCGTCGAGAAGCGTGAAGTCGCCGCAGGCATTGGTGTGCAGCTCGCGCAGGCCCCAATGGAGCCGTCTGCTCGATCCATGCCTGCGGCGTCGACGGCAGCGACGCGATCTTGGCGAGCAGCGCGATCGTCGTCGAGATCCCAGATCGATGGGTCGTCGACGCTGAAGTCGTGGCGATCGACACGATACATCGTGTCCGGGTCAAGGCCGCGCTTGGCGAGCCTGGCGATGACGTCGGACGAGAAGAACGTGTCGCTGGCTTTGGCGGTGATGAAGCGGCCGCGCGCCCGGCGAATACCGGCATTGGCGGCTTCGCCGGCATGGAGGGCGCGCTCGCTGCGAACCGACATGCCGGCGATGGTATTCCGGTCCGCGCGATGAAGCCGCGAACCGTCACGTGCCGGAGCGAACGGGGCAGGGTGAGGGACTCCAGCAGCAGCGGGCGGTCCGGCACCGGATTCCATTCGACGATGATAATCTCGGAGTCGACCCCGGCACGGTCGAGTTGGGCCGCAAGGCAATTGGTCGCGCGATCGACACGGCGGAGATAGTCCGGCGTGTACCGTCGTTGCGACCCCAGGTCACGAAGCTGACGTAGGGACTCGTGTTCATAAGCCGAGAGTCGAAGTTATCATCCACAATCTCCTGTCGTCATACAGCGGATGGGCAAAGCATTCCATCGCACCAGTGCATCAGGCCCGAGCTCGCTTGACGCGCCATTTCAGGTGGGCTAGCGGGACGCCCATGACGAGGACAGCCGGCGTGGGCGGCCGCCAATTCCACCGATCCTTCGCGCCCCCCGAGGCCGGCAAAAGAGCCTGCACGTGAGCGAATTACTGGCTGCGGTTGTCCGGTTTTCTGCCCGAAAAGTGGCGACGACATGACCGGATGAGGCTCCTGCGCGAGACCGAGGCGCCGCCCGGCGATAGCCCCGAAATCGCTCACCGTTGTTTGCCCTGGCGATGGCCCGCACCGGCCAGCTCGACCGCGCCGCCGGCATCCTCGAGGAGCGCTGCAAGGTCACGCCCGAATACGCCGAGACAATCGAGACCCACGCCGAGATCCTCGACATGGTGGGCGAGAGCGAGCGTGCGCGCGTCAGAAGTACGAAACCGCCCGCAGGCTGCGGGCAGAAGTGCGGCCGGGCATGCCCGACCGGTCGTTCGCCTTGCGCGGCCGCGGCTCGTTCCTGATCGAGACCGTGAGCTACAGCCACGCCGCCAACGTGGTGAAGGATCGGCTGCTGCCGCTGATGGCCCGCGGCAACGCTTATCTCGCCGAGGGCAAGTCCGAGCGCGGCACTGGTGGATTACGAGCAGGCTGTTGAAGCTCGAGCCCGACACGCTCCAGGCAATGAGCCTCAAGGGCGAGGCATTGTCGATGATGGGGCGGTACAGGACGGCGAGCGGAGGCCTTCACCAAGGTGCTCGAGAAGGCGCCACAACGAAACCGAGGCGCTGAGCGGCCGGGCGATTGCCCTGATGGCCCGCGGCAAGATCGACGCCGCCAACGCCGACTGGGGCCGCCAGCTCGACCATCTGCCCAACGCCAGGCCGCGGCCCGCGCCTGCGTGCGCTGCGCCTCGCCGACTACGGAAAGGCGCTGCCGGAGCTCGAGGCGACGATCGCCAAGCAGCCGGCCGACGCCTATTGGCATCTCTATCGGCTGGTGTGCTAACGCCGTCTCGGCCAGAAGGGCGGCGGCGTCGCCGCCGAGTTGGGGAAGCAAGTGGCCCGCGCCGCTGGTCGCTCTTCTCGAGGGCTGGAATCCGGCCGACGGGGTGTTCACCCAGGCCATGATACCCGGCCGTCGCTCGGAGGCGCTGTTCCTGCTGGGCGCCCTGGCGGCGGCCAGCGGCGATCAGGCCGACGCCGCCGCGCGATGGAAGGAAGTCGTGGCCATCGGCTCGGTCGCCCTGATCGAGTATGCTGCCGCCCGCAATGAGCTGGCGAGGCTACGATATACGAGCAGCGCCCACGCATGTTTTCCGTCATCATCTACGGCCGCAACGACAGCCACGGCTACAACCTGCACAAGCGGGCGGCGATCAGCTTCAACGCGCTGGCCGAGGTGATGAGCGATCCCGACGACGAGATCCTGTTCGTCGACTACAACACGCCCGACGACCATCCGACCTTTCCCGAGGCGATCCACGACACGCTGACCGAGAAGGCGAAGAAGGTGATGCGCATCTTCCGCGTGCGGCCCGAGCAGCACGCGCACCTGAAGAGCAAGACGCATCTGGTGGCGCTCGAGTCGCAGTCGCGCAACATGGCGCTGCGGCGGTCGAATCCGAAGCAATCGCTGGATCCTCTACACCAACACCGACATGTTGCTGGTGCCGCGCGACGAGAAGGAGTCGTTGAGCGATATCCTCGGCGAACTGCCCGACGGCTTCTACCAGATCGCCGCGCTTCGAATTGCCCGAGATGCTGTGGGAGGCCGCCTTCGACCGCAGCGATCCGGCCGGCAACCTCGCGAAGCTGCGCGACTGGTCGCGTGCGCTTCCACCTCGAACCAGGTCGTCCACAATCTGATGCCGATGAAGTACGACGCGCTCGGCGACTTCCAGGCGCTGCTGCGCGAGGACATGTTCGCCATCCACGGCTTCGACGAGGACATGATTCTGGGCTGGCACTGCGATTCGAACCTCGCGGCGCGGCTGGCGCTCTATCGCGGCCGGGTCGACACGCTGATCGACAAGGTGTTCGGCTATCACTGCGATCACACCCGCGTCGCCGCGGCGAACAACAAGGGCCGCAAGACCAAGATGAACGACCAGGATCGTTACATCTGGAACGTCTCGACGCCCTATCTGCCCGAGCAGGCCGAGAACTGGGGCTGGCCCGACGTCGAGATCGAGGAAGTGCGGCTCGACCGCGAGACGTCGTACGAGCGCTACGTGGCCGGGCTCGAGAAGGCGCATGAAGCCCGCGCACAGCGCCGTCGCGCAGACCAGCGTCGAATGGCACCTGTTCGACGACCTCACCTACGACGTGCCGCACACGCTGCCCTTCGTCTGCGACCAGGTCCTGACCTATCCGAAGAACTCGACCCTGATGCTGGTCGGCACGCGTCCCGAGTTCCTCGACGCGCTTCCTCGCGGCGTGGCAGGGCATGGGCTTCACCGGGCCCATCCTGGTGCCGCAGCGAATGCGCCGACCTGCCGGTCGACCAGCCGGGCATCGAGACCGGCCGCTTCGCCGACCTGTGAAGCGGACCGACATGTTCGTCTTCGAATTCGGCCTCGCCACCCAGCGCGACGACGAGCCGATGCGGGTCGGCCGCGCACCGGTCCGCTCGACCAGAAGCGCCTAAAGGTGGTCGAGCGCCTGTTCCGCCAGGCCGCCACGCGCGAGGAAGAGACGCGGCCACCGGGCCGCAAGACGCCGCGGCGCTTCATCGGAGTCAACGTCATTTACAATCCCCAATGGCCGTTGTTCACGGATTACGTCGCCGCCAATATCAACCCGTTCTGCGTCCAGGTGCTGGCCGGCCAGCCGTCGATCGACACATCGTCGATGAGGGGCAAGGTCCTCCGCTTCCGCGGCCGCCACGCAATCTAGGCCAAGGACACGACGTCATCCCGAGCGCAGCCATGCTGAGCGCCGGCTCCTGTTGATCCTCGAACGGCAGGCGCTCGCACCGCCGCCTGTTGCGCGTCTACCATTACACGAGATACGACGACCTGGTCGTCGAGGACGGCCAGGAGATCGCGCCGCGCCAGCTGCTGGTGAAGCTGAAGAACAGCTTCGGCGACCGTTTCCGCTGGCAGGTGCCGCCGCAGGTGCTGCTGCGCGAGATGACGATGCGGCTCGACGAGAAGCGGGACTTTGTCAACCTGTCGGACGGCGGCCACATCGAGAACCTGGCGACGATCGAGCTGCTGCGCCGGCGCTGCAAGCTGATCGTCATCGGCGACGGCGAGTGCGATCCCCAGATGCATTTCACCGGCCTGGCGACGCTGCTGCGGACGGCGCGCATCGATCTCGGCATCCACATCGACATCAATCTCGACGAGCTGCGCCTCGACGCTGGCCAGCTGAGCGCCGCGCACCTGGTCGTCGGGCAAATCATCTATCCGGGCGACAAGGAGCGCGGCTACCTGCTCTATCTCAAATCGAGCTGCACCGGCGACGAGGACGAGGTGGTCGGCCAGTACCGGCACCGCAGCCCGACCTTCCCGCACGAAACGACCGCCGACCAGTTCTTCAACGAGGGCCAGTTCGAGGCCTACCGGGCGCTCGGCGAGCATATCGGTGAGCAGGCGATCGAGGCGCTCGCTCCGGCGCAATCACCTACGCCGAGTTCGCCGAAGGCATGGCGGCATTCTGGAAGCGCAAGCACGAGGAACGACTGTGCCCCGGGAGCTGGTCGAGTATCGGCTGAGGTAGCGGGCAAGCACTACCGCCCCGAGCCGAGATAGAGCACATCCGCCACGTCGGCGAACTTGTCCGCCGGCAGGGTGCGCCAGAGGTCGAGCACGGTGAGGCGGCTGCCGTTGGAGCGCTTGCACCAGGCGGGGTCGATCGCCTTGTAGTCGGGCCAGCCGGTGGCGACGATCAGCAGGTCGCACTCGCGCACGGCTTCCTCCATCGACGAGGCCTCGACCACCTTGTCGCCCAGCACCGCGACGGCGGCGGCCTGCGCCAGCGGATCGTGCACGCTCACGACATAGCCCGCATCGGCGAGCCGGGCGGCGAGCTTGACCGAGTGGCTTTCCTCGACCACCGGCGTCTGCGGCTTGTAGGAGAGGCCGAGCAGCGCGATGCGCGTGCCCGCCTTGGCGAACTTGGCGACCAGGTTGGCGAGACGGTCGATCTGGTGGTTGTTGATGCGGTCGGTCGCCTCGGCCACGTCGGCGCGGGCGCCGATCTTGCGGGCGAGGGCGGCGAAGGCGACGTTGTCGCGCGGGAAGCAGGGGCCGCCGTAGCCCATCGCGCCCTTGAGGTATTTTGTGCCGATGCGGGTGTCGGCGCCCAGCGCCTTGGTCACCACGTCGACGTCGGCGCCGGGCAGGCGGTCGCAGATGTCGGCCAGCATGTTGGCGTAGGAGATCTTGGTGGTGACGTAGGTGTTGACCGAGATCTTGGTGAGCTCGGCATTGACGAAGTTCATGCGCTGCACCGGCGGCTTGTTCTCGCACATGCTGCAGATAGATGGTCTGCAGCATGTCGCCGGCCTTGGCGTCGCTCTCGCCGATCAGGATCGAATCGGGCTGCAGCATGTCGCGCACCACGGAGCCGAGCGCGATGAATTCCGGGTTGTAGCAAAGCCCGAGATCGGGCCCGACCTTGCGGCCGGATGCCGCCTCGAGGGCGGCCTTGATCTCGCTGCCGGTGGTGCCGGGCATCACCGTCGAGGTGATCACCACCATGTGGTAGCCGGTCTTGTTGCGCAGCGCCTTGCCGAGCGTCGCCATGGCCTGCAGCACGAAGCGGTTGGAGAAGAAGCCCGTCGAGTCCGAGGGCGTCGGCACGATCACGAAGGAGGCGTCGCTGTTCTGGATCGCCTCGTTGGCGTCCATGGTGGCCGACAGGCGCTGCCTGTTGGCGGCTAAAAGCTCGTTCAGCTGCGGCTCGATGATCGGCATCTTGCCGGCGTTCAGGGCGTCGACCAGGACCTTGTTGACGTCGAGGCCGATCACGCTGAAGCCGCGGCTGGCGAGCACGGCGGCGAGGGGAGCGCCGAGCTTGCCGAGGCCGACCACGTTGACGCGGGGGAGAGTTTTGGAAGCCATTTTCATTCCTGACTGGAGGGCCGGTACTGATACTGTCGGGGCGCGCGGCAGGCAATTGGCGACTTGCGCCGTACCGCCGCAGGGGCGATAAATCGGCCGGCAATAACGAGGGGACTTGAATGAAAGTGGAATTTTCGGCCTTTCCAAGGGCCTTCACCGGCAATGTCGCGGTGTTCGTGGCGGCCGACAAGCAGCTTCTGGCAACGGCGCAGGCGATGGACAACGCTTCAGGCGGGGCGCTCGCGCGGGCGCTCGGCGCCGGACGCTTCACCGGCGCCAAGGGCCAGACCCAGACGCTGCTGGGCCAGTCCGGCTCCGTTGCCGCCTGCTGCTGCTGGGCGTCGGCGAGGGCCGCAAGCTCGATGCGCGCGGCGCCGAGGGGCTGGGCGGGGTGATCGCGGCCGAGGCCAATGCGGCGGGCCACAAGGCGGTGACCGTGGTGGTCGATCCGGTGCGCGGCTGCCGGCTGAAGCCCGGCGAGATCGCTGCCCGCATCGCGCTGGGAGCGCAGCTGCGCAACTACCGCTTCGACAAGTACAAGACCAAGGACAAGCCCGAGCACAAGCTCTCGCTCGAGGCGCTCACCGTGATCGTCGCCGGCCCCGCCGAGGCGCGCCGCGCTTGGGCCGGCCTCGAGCCCGCGGTGCCCGCGACGTTCCTCACCCGCGACCTGGTGAGCGAGCCCGCCAACGTGCTCTACCCCGCCGAATTCGCCCGCCGCGCGCGCGAGCTCACGAAGCTCGGCGTCAAGGTCGAGATCCTGGGCGAGGCCGAGATGAAGAAGCTCGGCATGAACGTCCTGCTCGCCGTCGGCCAGGGCAGCACCCGCGATTCGCAGCTCCTGGTCATGAGCTGGATGAAGGGTGCCAAATCGCAGAAGCCGGTCGCCCTGATCGGCAAAGGCGTCTGCTTCGATACCGGCGGCATCTCCCTCAAACCCGCCGGCGGAATGGAAGATATGAAATGGGACATGGGCGGTGCGGGCGCCGTTACGGGGGCGATGCGGCTGATCGCGGGGCGCAAGGCGCGGGCGAATGTGGTGGGGATCTGCGCGCTCGTCGAGAACATGCCGGACGGCAATGCGCAGCGGCCGGGAGATGTCGTGAAGAGCATGTCGGGGCAGACCGTCGAGGTCATAAACACCGATGCGGAGGGACGGCTGATCCTGTGCGACGCCATGTGGTACGCTCAGGAGAAGTTCAAGCCGCAGGCCATGGTCGAGCTCTCGACCTTGACCGGCGCCATGGTGGTGGCGCTGGGGCACGAGCGGGCGGGGCTGTTCAGCAACAATACCCAGCTCTCCAACCGGTTGCGCGCGGCGGGCGCGGGGATCGGCGAGAAGCTGTGGCGCATGCCGCTCGGGGCCAAGTACGACAAGCTGATGGACTCCGAGATCGCCGACATGAGGAACGTCAGCAACAGCCGCGACGCGGGCTCGATCACCGCCGCGCAATTCCTGCAGCGCTTCGTGCAGCCCGGCGTCGCCTGGGCCCATCTCGACATCGCCGGCATGGCCTGGTCGAACAAGGGCAACGAAACCACGCCCAAGGGCGCCACCGCCTATGGCGTGCGCCTGCTCGACAAGTTGGTCGCCGACAACTACGAGCGCTGAGACCCTGAGCCGGCAATGGCGACCGAGGTCAATTTCTACCACCTGACCAAGTCGTCGCTGGAGGACGCGTTGCCCCGCCTGCTGCACAAGACCCTGCAGGCGGGCGAGCGGGCGGTGGTAATGGTGGGCTCGCCCGAGCGCGTCGATGCGCTCAACACCCATCTCTGGACCTCCGACCCCAACGGCTTCCTGCCGCACGGCTCGGCGCGCGACGGCGAGGCCGAGCGCCAGCCGGTGTGGCTCACGCATCTCGACGAGAACCCCAATGGCGCGGCCTTCCTGTTCGTGGCCGATCGAGCGCGCTCGGCCAAGGTCGGCGACTACAAGCGCTGCTTCGAGCTGTTCGACGGCCGCGACGAGAGCGCCGTCGCCGACACCCGCGAGCGCTGGAAGGAATACAAGGCGGCCGGTCACAGCGTGGTGTACTGGCAACAGACCGCGAGCGGCGGCTGGGAGAAGAAGGCCTAGGCGCCACGACCATGGCAGCGAGGCGCGCGGCCGGTTGGCGGCGATACATTGAATACAGAGCGGCAACATTGCTTACAAACGGGCGACAAGTCTCGCCGCTCGCGAGTGTAGACTTGCCGTGATGCCCCACGTCCAGAGGTCCCTGCCATGATCGTCGAGCCCCGCCGAAGCGATAGCCCAGTCACCAGGCGCGAACCGGCCCCTGCTGGCTGCGCCTGTGGCCACCTCGGGCGGTTCCGACTCGACCTGACGCGCTCCTCCGCCTGCGACGGAAGACCAGCCTCCGCCCGATGCGAGACCTGCGGCGGCTGGCAGTCGATGTCGACGATCCTCTGCTACGCCGCCCTCAAGGAACGCGGCCAGCGGCATTCGATCAATCGCTTCCTTGCCGTGGGCGCCCTGGTACTGGCCGGGCTGGTCGCAACGACGCTTGTCGGCGAGGCGCTCGAATAATCTCGGCTCGCCGCTCGATCCGGCCCCGCACGTCCATAGCCGATCCGCCTAACGCCTGGCCTGCGACCCGTCAGGCGTAGCGCGCCATCGCCTCGAACAGGGACGCCAGTGTCTGGACGACAAGCAGGCTGCCGCCCAGCATCGAAGCCGTCCACAAAGAAATCGCGTCTCGCCATATCGACCCCACTTTCTAACGACGAAGCAGTCCCCAAGGCCGCCAGCCGTCTTCCCACTGATTGCGCCGAACCCCTTCAGCGCGGACCTTGTCTACTCGTTCAGCCGGTAACGATCATTCATGCTCGTCATGTATCGGCCTCGTTCTCGGTGAAACGAGGGCTAGCTCGATCGCCGAACCGTGTCGCCATCCGAGCTCGTGTGCTGCGGCAGCACCTCAGCCTCGATGGCGCCCAGCGGCTGGTCGTGCATCAGCGCCTCGAAGGCGCGCAGGCGCTTGTAGATCGAGATCAACGACACGATCGTCGACCATGAGTTGACGAGGTACTGGAACGATCCTTCGACGCGCCCGAAGGCGCGGAGAGTCTGGTTCATGACGCCCAGGGTGAGGGCGCCGGCCACGATCGTCGGCCCGAGGGAGATGTAGGCAACCATGGCGCTGGCCTGCAGGTACCCGTAGCGCGCGATATTGAAGTAGAGGAAGTTCAGGTACAGGCGGAAGTAGTTAGTCCGCACGTCACGGAACAATGCCCCAAGAGTCGGTGGCTGGGCGCGGCCAGCGTTGTCTTCGCCCAGCACCAGCTCCTTGCGATAGGCCGCCTCGACGCGCTGGTTGCGGAACTCGAGCCCGGGCAGCCGGATGCCGGCAACCGCGAGCAGGCTGGTGCCGATCGCAGCCCAGATGACGGCCACAAAGACCAGCGCTTGCGGGACCGGGCCGATGAGAGGCAGTTCTTTCACGTAGGACGACAGGCCCCACAGGATCGGCAAGAAGGCGATCAGGGCCATCACCGAATCGATCAGGCGCGTGCCGAGGCCTTCCAGGGTTTCGGCAAATCGCATCGTGTCTTCCTGGACGCGCTGCGAGGCGCCCTCGATATGCCGCAGACGCTGCCAGTTGGCGACGTAGTAGTCGTTCATCGCCGTGCGCCAGCGGAAGATGTAATGGCTGGTGATGAAGGCCGTCATCACCGCGGTGAAGATGTAAGTCATCGCGATGCCGCCGAACGTTGCCTGCTGCGTATAGAACTGTCGTTGCGTGATGGCGTAGGGCTTGGCCAGGGCCTGTTGGATCAGGTTGTAGAAGGTGCCGAACCAGTTGTTGATCATCACGTCGAGCTGAACCTGGAACCACAGGAGAAAGATGACGATCGCCGACACGCCGACCGACCACCAAAACCAGCGATGCGGCATCAGCCAGCCGACCAATCCGACGAAGATCGCGCCGGTGACGATCATGTACTGGTAGAGCCAGAGATCGCGCGCGATCTGGACAGTGATGTCGGCGCCCTTGGCGTCGGCCGGCGGGTAGGGAAGGCCGACCAGATTGCCGACACTGAGCGAGGCGCCGAGGTCGCGGGCGAAGCCATACCAGAGGACCATGCTGAGCGCGGTCCACAGGACGGCAACCGGGAAGAAGAGTTTCGGGTTCGGGAAGAAGGAGGAGAACATCGGCCATCAATAGCGCGGCAACCACAACCGGGCCATGTGGGTTTCCGGGCTGGGCCAAGGCCGGCAGGCAGGGCACGTCACTTTCGCTTTACCCGTCGAAGCGGCGCCTGACCCCGGACGTCGGCTGGGGCTAGAGTGCGGGCCTGTCAGCGGAAAGGACGTGGATCATGTTCAATCCGACCGCCGTGGTGATCGACGCTTTCGTCGACGAGCTCCGCACCGGCTACACCGGCACCTACACCCATCTCGAGCCCGACTACCCGGGCATCATCGACTATGTCGGCCACATGGCGCTCGAGCTCATCGCCAACAGCGATGCGCCCTATCACGACCTCAACCACACGATCTGCGTGACCCTGCTCGGCCAGGAGGTGCTCAAGGGCAAGCACCTGCGGGAAGGCGGGGTCAGTCCGCGCGACTGGCTGCACTTCATCATCTCGCTCCTGTGTCACGACATCGGCTACGTGCGCGGCATCTGCCGCAACGACAAGCACGGGCGCTACGTGACGGGCAAGGATGGCGAGGCGGTGGAGCTGCCGGAGGGCGCCACGGACGCCTCGCTGACGCCGTATCACATCGATCGCGGCATGCTGTTCGTGCGCGAGCGCTTCGCCAAGAACCGCCACATCGATGTCGAGGTGCTGTGCGCCAACATCGAGTACACGCGCTTCCCGGTGCCGGCCGAGAACGAGGCCAAGGCCGCGACCGACTACCCGGCGCTGCTGCGCGCGTCCGACCTGATGGGCCAGCTCGCCGACCCCAACTACATGCGCAAGATCTCGGCCCTGTTCGCCGAATTCGCGGAAACCGGGATCAACGGCAAGCTCGGCTACAACAGCTCGGCGTCGCTCCGGGCCGCCTATCCGAAATTCTTCTGGTCGGTGGTGACGCCCTACATCGGCGACGCGCTCAGCAACCTCCAGATGACGCAGGAGGGCAAGCTGTGGGTGGCCAACCTCTACTCACACGTCTTCGCCGAGGAGCACAAGCTGCCGACGCTCGGCGCCGAACGCATGCGGGCGTGACTGGCCTCAACGTAATTGGCCTCACGCCGGCTGGCTGGGTCCCGACATCGCCTTGCGCAGGAACAGGAAGAGCAGCAGCACGACGATCGAGACGGTGATGCTGAGCGCGAAACCAACGCCGGGCAGGAGAGTGCGATGTCCCTGCTCGAGGAGGCTGCGGAAGATCAAGGGGGTGACGATCGCGTTCCAGGCGATGCCCGCCGCGTGGGCCAGCACATAGGCGCCGATTTCAGGAAGGTCGGTGAACCTCACGGGAGGAGGAGGCACATTGGCAGGCGGCGGCGGCGCACCCGATCCCGCCATCGCCCGGCGCAGCAGCAGGAAGATCACCAGCACAACGACCGAAACCGCGATGCCAAGCGCGACGGCGACCAACACCAGATGGTCGCGATAGCCTTGCGCGACAAGGCTGCGGAAGATCATGGGATTGACGCCATATCCCCAGGCGAGGCCCGCCACATGGGCCAGCACATAGGCGGCGATTTCGGGAACGTCGGTGAGCTTTCCTCTGGGAGCGGGCATCTTGCATCCTTGGGGTCCGGCCTTCAGCCTACCGCACTGCGCAGCGCCCGCTCTGTGCACAAGTGGGCGTCAGATCCTTCGCCACAATGGCCAGGTCGCGGCCAAAGCGAGCAGGCCGATCGCGCCGGTGACTGCCGTGGCCAGGGGCGCACCGACCCCGTCTGCCAGCCAGCCCAGCCAGAGGAAGCCGATCGGCCCGGTGCCGATGCACACGGACAGCACGCCAAGGATGCGCGAGCGCATGGGCGCAGGGGCCGCGAGGTAGACGATCGTGGCCTGCAGCGTGGCGAACGCAGCACCGCTGAGCCCGGTCAGCAGCAGGGCCGTGCCGGCCCAGGCAGGCGTCGGCGCGAGCGCGAACGCGATCTGGGCCGCGAGGTAGGCGGCCACGCCGCCGACATAGGCGCGCGCGTGCCAACCCGGAGCGAGCCACAGAGCCAGCACCAGCGCACCGACGAAGGCGCCGACGCCGTCGAGGCTGGTCAGGATGCCGATGCCTTCCGGGCCGAGGAACAGCCTGTCGTGCCCGATCACCGGGATCATGCTGGTGAACGGCCAGGCGAAGACATTGTAGATGACGGTCACGGCCATGGTCGCGGCGAGCCGTTTGTCGGCCAAGACGACGGCGATGCCCTCCCAGGTGCGGGCCAGCACGGCCCCGGCGCCGGGCGAGGGCGGGATGCGGGTGCGGACCGCCAGCGTCGCGGCGATCGCGGTGGCGTAGAGCAGCGCGCCCAGCAGGAAGGCGCCTTCGATGCCGACCCCGGCCAGCAGGAAGCCGCCGACGGTCGGTCCGACCATGCGACTCGCGTTGCCGGCGCCGACATCGAGCGCCATGCCGGTGCCCATGCGGTCGCGGCCGATCGCTTCGCCCATCATCATCCGCCGCAACGGATTGTCAGTGGCCCAGCCGCAGCCGTTGATGAAGCTCGACACGGCCAGGTGCCAGACCTCCAGCGTTCCCGTCCAGGCGATGGCCGACAGCGCGGCAGAGGTGATGGCCAGCAGGCCGACCATGCCGGCCAGGGTCAGGCGGCGGTCGAACCGTTCGGCGAACGCGCCGAGGAAGGCGCCGAACAGGCCCATCGGCAGCAGGCGGAGCATGGTGATCGAGGCCACGACGAGGGCCGAGCCGGTCTTCTCGTAGACGACGACCCCGACGACGACCGTTTCCACCCAGCGCACGGTGGAGGCGATCAAGCCCACGTACCACAGACGCCAGAAGTCGGCCGGAATGGTGCGAAGCATTTGCCGGAATGGAAGTTCGGTCTTGCTGTTGTCGCTCACGGCGCCCTTAGGAAACCCAGCGGGGCTTTCCGCAATTCGGGCAGCTCATCTTCGCGGCCGTCTGAACGCCTGCCACGCGGCGGTCAGGCGCTCGCCAAGGGTGTAGTTGCCTTCGCGGCGGTAGAACGAACGATCGTCGGCTTCGAAGGAGCGTAGGTAGGCCTTGTAGTCGAGCTTGGCGGTGCGATCAGGCTGCGCTTGGGCCGCCAGCAGGTCGAGACCCTTGTCGACATCGAAGAGCGGCGCGAGCGTCGCGCGATGGGCCTGCAACAGCTCGGCGGCCATGTCGGGCACGTTCCAGGCCGCGAAGATCGCCGCCAGCTTGGCGAGCTTTAGTGCGTCGAGGCCGGACGCATCGATGTCGCGCGCATAATAGGCCTCGCCCTGGAACGGCCGGCCGCTCAGCGGTCTCGGCCGGCGTCGGCCAGACGTAGCGGGCGGGCAGGGCGCGGCTCGAGTAGTTGCGCACGTCGAGGCGGAAGAGCTCATAGCCGCGCTGGCGCATGAAGCGGTCGGTGTTGTGGAAGGCGTGTTCGCCGAGCGTGCCGGCGCCGACGAAGTTGACCTCGAGCTGCACGCCCAGCACGCCCAGCCGGTGGAGCTTGCCGTCGAAGGTCTTGAGCACGCGGAAGTCGGAGCCGTCGATGTCGATCTTGAGATAGTCGAGGTCGGTCCAGCGGCGCGCCGCCAGCAGCTCGGGCACGACCACCGGCTTGGTGTGGTCGGCGAGCTCGGTCAGCTCCCAGGCATTGTGGCGCAGCTTCTCCTCGGTCGCGGCCGTGCCGAGCCGCGCCTCGCGCAACTCGGTGGTGCGCATGAAGGAGAGGCGGTCGCGGATCTTGAAGATCAGCGGCGAGGCCTGCTTGACCTCGATCTTGCTGTCAGCTGAGTCGCTCGCGAACGCAGCGACGTACTCGACCTCGGGGTTGGTCTCCATCAGCCGCAGCCGCGCACACTCGGCCTCGCTCGCATCGATCCCCAGCGCGCGCAGCCGCGGGCCGAAGTCCCGCCAACGCGCATCGATGCCGCCCGAGCAGCCGATATCGAGCAGCGAGAAGCGGGCGGTGCCGAGGCTGTCGGCGATGAGGGCGGTGAAGCTGTTCCATGCTCTTCCGGACCGCCGCGGCCTCCAGGTTTCGTTTTACCTCATGATGATGAGCGGGCCTGGCGGCCCGCGGTCCACAAGACATGATCAAACCGTCGCCACCGGGGTCGCCGGCGAGCCGACGGCGCCGGGGAGGCGGAGCGGCGGGGCGGTGAGCAGGAAGCGCGAGCGCTTCTTGTCGCGCAGCCACAGCGCCAGGTCCTTCAGCCACCAGATCTCGCCGAGATTGAGCCCGAGCTTGAACAGGCAATGGTTGTGGATCGGCAGCGACGGATGCTCGGCATTGTCCGGCCCGGGCTTGGCCGGCACCGCCTCGACGCCGTAATTGTCGGCGATCAGGGCGGAGATCTGGCTATCGGTGATCCATTGCAGCAGGCGCTTGTCGCGGCCGTCGAGCACGCAGCACATCGCGTGGGCGCGCGCCGGATCGACCTTCTTGTCCATCTTCACGATCTCGTCGCAGAAGCCGGTATGGAGCAGCAGCATGTCGCCCGGCTCGACCACCACCTTGTCCGCGTCGAGGACTTTCTTGAAGTCATCGTAGTTCACGTACTTGTGGTCGCGGCCATAGTGCTTCTCGAGATCGACCATGACGGCGCGGCCCTGGATCGCCTTGGCCGCCATGTTCTCGACGCCGAGCTTGTGGGCGTAGCTCATGTGGCCGCAGCCGTCTCGGCCCGCGTCGGGCTGCGGGCCGACGATATCGGAGCCGGCCTTGAAGCCGTTGTAGTAGAGCGGCTCGGGCACGCCATCGCCGTCGGCGTCGAACATCCCGCCGACATGGGCCAGCGTGTCCCATTGCGTCGAGTATTGCAGCGTCAGGATCACGCGATCGTCGCTCGCCACATCCATGAACAGCGGGTTGATGGTCTTGGTCAGAAAGTTGAAGCGCCAGCCGTTCTCGTCGCCGGTCGGCGACAGCACCGGCGGCAGGCGGCGCGGATTCAGCACGTTACCGCCGGGATAGTCGAGCGGCAGGCTCAAGCAAAACGAAAGGCCTTCCTTCACCTCGGCGATGCCTTCGAGCACCTTCTTGGGCGTGATGAGATTGAGCCGTCCGAGCTGATCGTCGTCGCCCCAATCGCCCCAGGTCGAGCCCTCGGGACGATGCTTCCAGCGCTTCATGCGTTTCTCCCTTCTTTGCGCGGGGAGACTAGCCTGCTGTGCTGCGGTGCGTCATCACGCATGCATGGCTCTTCTGCACGCATTTGGACGCCGTCCGCGCAGCAGATCGTTTATGATTGTGGCCAACAAGAGGGTCTCATGTCCGCAGTCACTGCCGCGCCGGGGCCAATCCGTCGCGACATCCGAGTCATCAGCCTGATCGGCGTAGCGCACGGCGTCAGTCACTACTATCAGCTCGCATTCGTCACGATGCTGATCATCGTGCGCGAGAAGGCCGGGCTTTCCTTCACCGACATCGGCCTCCTGGGGGGTGTCTTCTACGGCGTCTCCGGCATCGCGCAGACCGCGGCGGGCTTCGCCGTCGACCGCTTCGGCGCACGGCCCATCCTGGCGGGAGGGCTCGGCACCATCGGCATTGCGCTGGCACTGATCTCGGTCGCGCATTCGTTCGCGGGCTTTGCGGCCATCGCGGTGGTGGCCGGGCTCGGCAACTGCGTGTTCCATCCCGCCGACTTCGCGCTGCTCAATGCCTCGGTCCAGCCTGGCCGGCTGGGGCGCGCCTTCAGCATCCATGGCCTGGGCGGCTCGCTCGGCTGGGCGGCGGGGCCGGCGCTCTACTTCCTCAACGACCTGTTCGGCTGGGTGGGCGCCGCCCTGATCGGCGCCATTCCCGGCGTCGTGCTGGCCGTGGTGGTGTGGACGGACCGCGCCGAGCTGGTCGATCACCGCATCAAGAGCCGCGCTGCGGCGGCGGCGCACGGCACGGCGTCCGGCCTCAGCCTGTTCCTGCAGACGCCCATCCTGCTCTGCTTCGCCTATTTCGCGCTGTTGTCGGCCAGCTCCATCGGCATCCAGCAGTTCGCCGTGCCGGCCTTCACCAGCATGTTCGGCGTCGGCGAAACCTTCGCGGCGTTCTGCCTGATCGCCTTCGTGGTCGGCTCGGCGATGGGCGTTCTGGCCGGCGGCTTCTTCGCCGACCGCGTGCGCCACCACGATCGCGTGGCGGCGATCGGGTTGCTGGTCGCGTCGGCGCTCACCGTGCCGATCGCCCTGCAGAGCGTGTCGACCGGCCTGCTGCTGCCGCTGCTGGCGATGGCGGGCTTCGCCGGCGGCATCACCAATCCGTCGCGCGACATGATCGTACGCAGCGCGACGCCGCCCGGCGCTTCGGGCAAGGTGTTCGGCTTCGTGTATTCCGGGCTCGATGTCGGCTCGTTCACCGGGCCGCCGGTGTTCGGCTTCCTGATGGCCCACGGCCTGCCGTCGGCGATCTTCTGGAGCGCCGTCGGCCTCTACATCGTCAATGCCGCCGTGGTGCTGGTGATCCGCCAGGCGACGGCGCCGCACCGCTCCAATGCCGGCCGCGGCGGAGTAACAAGCGTCTGGCCTGTGTCAGGATCGACGTGGAATCAGAGCCGCTTCCAGCGCCTCTTGCGCGACCAGCCAGTCGTGCTCGGCGTGGGCGAGCTCGCGCTCGAGGCGGACCTTTTCCTTCTGCAGCTCGGCGATCGCTTCCGGCGGGCCTGAATAGGTCGCGGGGTCGGCGAGCCTGGCCTCGATCTCGTTCTTCTGCCGGGTGAGGTCGGCGAGCAGCTTCTCGCTCTTCTCCAGCGCCCGCTTGAGATGCCCGCGCTTGGGCTTCTCCGCCGGCGGCGGAGCCGGCGCGGGCTTGTCCTTCTTGGGTTCTTTCTTCGCCTTGGGCTCCTTGGCCGGCCGCGCGCTGCGCTCGCGCAAAAGCTTCGCCTGGTATTCGTCGATGTCGCCTTCGAACGCCATGACCGTGCCCTTGTCGACCAGCCAGAGCTGGTCGGCGATCATCTTCACCAGATGCGTGTCGTGGCTCACCAGCACGACGGCGCCCTCGAAGTCGTTGATCGCCTCGATCAGCGATTCGCGCGCATCCATGTCGAGATGGTTGGTCGGCTCGTCGAGCAGCAGCATGTGCGGCGCGTTGCGCGTGGCGAGCGCCAGCAGGAGCCGCGTCTTCTCGCCGCCCGACAGCACGCCGACCTTGAGGTTGGCGCGGTCGCGGCTGAAGCCGAAGCGGCCGAGCTGGGCGCGCACCTTGTGCTCTTGCGTGCCCGGCCCCAGGGCGCGGTTCATGTGGTCGAACGGCGTCGCCTCGTAGTCGAGGCCCTCCTCCTGGTCCTGCGAGAAATAGCCGACGCGCAGGCGCGGCG
This sequence comes from uncultured Alphaproteobacteria bacterium, assembly GCA_963755595.1. Classification (GTDB taxonomy): domain Bacteria; phylum Pseudomonadota; class Alphaproteobacteria; order Reyranellales; family Reyranellaceae; genus Reyranella. The sequence continues at coordinate 30,947 of CAVWKP010000003.1, forward strand.
TCTTCTTCAGCTTGCCGGCGCGCGGCTCGAGCCGCTGCGAGATCAGCCGGATGAAGGTCGACTTGCCGTTGCCGTTCTGGCCGAGCAGCGCGATGCGGTCTTCCATGTCGATGCGCAGGTCGAGCTTGTGACAGCACCAGCGGCCCGCCGGGATAGCCGACGGAGACCTCGTCGAGGGTCTCGATCGGCGAGGCCAGCAGCTCGGGCGAGGGGAAGTTGAAGGTGATCTTCTCCTCGATCGGCACCGAGGCGACCGGCCCCAGCTTCTCGATCATCTTCAGCCGCGATTGCGCCTGGCGTGCCTTGCTGGCCTTGGCCTTGAAGCGGTCGACGAAGGCCTGCATGTGCTTGCGCTGGGCGGCGATCTTGGCCTGCTGGGCCGCATCGTTGGCCAGCCGCTCGGCGCGCGTCTTCTCGAAGAAGTCGTAGTTGCCGGTGTAGGAGACCAGCTTCTCCTGGTCGATGTGCACGATGTGGTCGCACACGTCGTTCAAGCAGGTCGCGATCGTGGCTGACCATCAGCAGCGTGTGGCGGAACTTCCTCAGATGCTCGGTGAGCCAGAGCTGGGCCTCGAGGTCGAGATGGTTCGACGGCTCGTCGAGGATCAGCAGATCGGGATCGCTGAACAGCGTGCCGGCCAGCGCCACGCGCATGCGCCAGCCGCCGGAGAACTCGCCGCACGGCCGTGCCTGGGCGGCGTTGTCGAAGCCCAGGCCATTCAGGATCGCGGCGGCGCGCGAGGGCGCGGAGGCGGCGCCGATCTCGTCGAGCCGCATGTGGATGTCGGCCAGCCGCAGCCCATCATGCGAGGTCTCGGCCTCGGCCATCAGCGCCGTGCGCTCGATGTCGGCTGCCAGCACGGCGTCGAGCACGCTGATGTCGCCGCCCGGCGGATCCTGCGGCACCGAGCCGATGCGGGTGCGGCCCATCAGGTTGATGTCGCCGCCGTCGGCCTCGAGCTCGCCCTGGATCAGCTTGAGCAGGGTCGATTTGCCCGCGCCATTGCGGCCGACCAGGCCGACTTTCCAGCCGTCGGAAAAGGCCGCGGCGGCGCGGTCGAACAGCACGCGCTCGCCATGGCGGAAGGAAAGATCGGTGACGCTCAGCATTGGGCCGCGGCGTTTAGCATGAGCGACCGGCCGAAACCAAGGCGAATGGCCGCCTTGCAGCCGGCCTGACCCCGCGTCTATAAGCCCCGCCCACTCGCCAAAGCACACCGTCAAAGAGGGATTTCATGGCCGTCGAACGCACTTTCTCGATCATCAAGCCGGACGCGACGCGCCGGAACCTGACCGGCAAGATCAATGCCCGGTTCGAGGAGAAGGGCCTGCGCATCGTGGCCCAGAAGCGCATCAAGATGAGCCGGCAGCAGGCCGAACGGATTCTACGGCGTGCACAAGGAGCGGCCGTTCTTCAACGACCTTTGCACCTTCATGACGTCCGGCCCGGTGGTGGTGCAGGTGCTGGAAGGCGACAACGCCGTCGCCCGGAACCGCGAGATCATGGGCGCCACCAACCCCGCCAACGCCGCCGCCGGCACCATCCGCAAGGACTTCGCCGAATCGATCGAGGCCAACTCGGTGCACGGTTCGGACTCGGCCGAGAACGCCAAGACCGAAATCGCCTACTTCTTCTCACCGGGCGAGATCGTCGGGTAGCGCTCCCAACAAAAAAGCGGCCCAGCGGGGCCGCTTTTCATTTCGCCAGGGGCGCCGTCAGCCGAGGACGGTGAATCCCACGAGCAGGGCGATCGTGCCGCCGATGCCGAGCAGCAGGGCGATCAGGCCGGAGCTTCCGACCAGGCCCATGGCCATGCAGCCGAGCAGCAGCACGAGCCACAGGATCATGAACAGCACCAGCTTGCTGAAGGCGGTGTAGGTCGCGAGATGCGCGCGATATTCGTCTTGCCCTGCGTCGGCCATGCCGGCTCCCCGTAGAAGTTGATGGCGGCGTTATAGCGAATCAGGGCTCTGGCGAAAAGAGCAGGGTGGCGCCCGGCGGCACGCCCTTCACCTCGACCCGGCCGTCGACGAGGGCGACGCGGCCTTCGCCGAACCAGCGCAGCACCATGGGATAGAGGCGATGCTCCTGGCGCAGGATGCGTGCCTCGAGCCGCTCGGCGGTATCGCCCGCCAGCACCGGCACGGCGGCCTGGGCGATGATCGGCCCGGCATCGACGTCGGCCGTGACGAAGTGCACCGTGCAGCCGGTGACGCGCGCGCCGGCGTCGATCGCCTGCTGCTGGGCGTACAGGCCGGGGAAGAGCGGCAGCAGCGACGGATGGACGTTGATGACGCGGTTGCGCCAGTGGTCGGGAAACCACGGGCTCTGGATGCGCATGAAGCCCGCCAGCGCCACCAGCCGGACATGGTGCTTCTCCAGCTCGGCCGAGACCGCCCTGTCGAAGGTCTCGCGATCGGGGTAGTCGCCATGGGCGATGACTGCCGTCGCGATGCCGGCATCGCGGGCGATCTTCACCCCCGGCGCCGACGCGACGTTGCTGATCACGCAGGCGATCTCGGCGGGATAGTCGTCCTCCCACGCCGAGCGGACCAGCGAGGCCATGTTGCTGCCGCGGCCCGATATCAGCACTCCAACCTTCAGCTTCGCCATAGGTCGTCCCCGTGCTCGACGATGCAGTCAGCATCGGCCGTCGGCGCGCGCTCGACAATACCGACTTCGCGCACGGTTTCGCCCGCGTCGGCCAGCGCCTGGGCGACGCGCGCGGCGTCGGCCTTGGCGACGACGGCGATCATGCCGAGGCCGCAGTTGAAGGTGCGCAGCATGTCGTCGGTCGGCACCGAGCCCGCCTCGCGCAGCCAGCGGAAGACCGGCGGCACGGACCATTGCCGGGCATCGAGCCGGGCGCGCAAGCCGTCGGGCAGGCAGCGCGGCACGTTGCCGGGCAGCCCGCCGCCGGTGATGTGGGCCAGGCCCTTGATGGCGCCGGTGCTGCTTGATCGCCGCCAGCAGCGGCTTCACGTAGATGCGCGTGGGCTCGAGCAGCGCCGCCTTGTCGGGACCCGAGCCGCCGCGTTCCAGGATCTTGCGCACCAGGGAATAGCCGTTGGAGTGCACGCCGCTCGAGGCGAGACCCAGCACGACGTCGCCGGGAGCGATGTCATCGCGTGGCAGCAGCTGGTCGCGCTCGGCGGCGCCGACGGCGAAGCCTGCGAGATCGTAGTCGCCCTCGCGATACATGCCTGGCATCTCGGCGGTCTCGCCGCCGACCAGCGCGCAGCCCGCGCGCCGGCAGCCCTCGGCGATGCCGGCGACGACGCGGCGCGCGGTCTCGATATCGAGCTTTCCCGTCGCGTAGTAGTCGAGGAAGAACAGCGGCTCGGCGCCCTGGACCACGATGTCATTGACGCACATCGCCACCAGGTCGATGCCCACCGTGTCGGGGATGCCGGTTTCGATGGCGAGCTTCAGCTTCGTGCCGACGCCGTCGGTGCCGGAGACCAGGATGGGATCGCGGAAGCCCGCGGCCTTGAGGTCGAACAGGCCGCCGAAACCGCCGAGCCCGCCCATCACGCCCTTGCGGTCGGTGCTCCTGGCCAGCGGCTTGATGTGCTCGACCAACGCGTCGCCCGCGTCGATGTCGACGCCGGACTCCTTGTAGGTCAGCGGTGGCCGATTGTGGTCAGGCTTCAAGCCGGGCTCATTCGTGCTAGATAGGTGGCGCGAACATAGCCAAAAACCGGACCCCCGCAATGCCGTCAGCCCGCTGGTTTTCCCCGATTCTCGTGCTGCTGGCGGTTGTGGCGGGCGAGGCCTCCGCACAGGTCGCGAGCGGCAACAGCTACACGATCGGCGGCGTCGATGTCGACGTGACCGGAGCCGATGCCATCCAGGCCCGCCAGCAAGGCATCCGCGAGGCCCAGCGGAAGGCCGTGAAGCTCCTGATCGAGCGCATGGTGGCGCCGGAAGATCGTGCCCGTGTCCCGCCGGTCGACAATGCGCGGCTCGAAGGCATGATCCGCGGCGTCGAATTCTCGAGCGAGCGCAGTTCTGCCAACCGCTATGTCGGCACGCTGAACGTGGTGTTCAGCGCCGAGCCGGTGAATGCCTGGTTGCGCGAGGGCGGCATCTCCGTCGCCGAGACCGTGGCGCGGCCGGCGCTCGTGATCCCGTTGTGGAAGGGCAAGAACGGCGTCGAGCCGCTCGACGACAACAATGCCTGGCGCGACGCCTGGCGCGGCCTCGACACCTCGGCCAGCGCCGTGCCGGTGACGCTGGTGCGCGGCGACCAGCTCGACCAGAACGCCTTGTCGGTCGAGGAGGCCTATGTCGGCGATGTCTCGGCCCTGTCGCGGCTGAACGAGCGCTACCACGCGCCGACGATCATCGTGGCGACGCTCGAGGGCGACAAGAGCTCGGGCGCGCTCACGGTCGGCGGCGTGCGCTACGACACCCAGACCGGTGCGCGCAGCGAGCTCCCCAGCATGACGGTGGCCGACGCGAACCAGCTCGCCGACGCCGCCAAGAAGATCCACGCCAAGCTCGACGAGGATTGGCGCAACATCGCCGTGGTGCGCCGCGATTCGCAGGCCGGCCTCGACGTCGTGGTGCCGATCCGCGAGCTCAGCGACTGGGTGCAGATACGCCAGCGTCTGGGGGCGATCCCGGCGGTGAAGAGCGTCACCGTGCGCTCGCTCGAGTCGGATCGCGCCGATCTGCATCTCGAATATTTCGGCACCGAGGACCAGTTGCAGCGCACGCTGGCGCAGGCCGGCCTGCAGCTCGCCAAGGACGCCGATCAATGGCGACTGCAGGCGCGGTGAGCACGCAGACGGCGCCTGTGCCGGTGGCTCGCTGGCGCTTCTGGGTCGCCGCGGCGGTCGTCTTCCTGCTGGTGCTGTGGCTCCTGAACGACATCCTGCTGCCGTTCGTGGTCGGCGCCGTGATCGCCTATTTCTTCGATCCCGTGGTGGTGCGGCTTCATCGCGCCGGGCTGTCGCGGACCTGGGCCACGGCCACGGTCACGGTGCTGGCCGCCGTGATTGCCTTCGGCGCGGCCATGGCGATCGTGCCGCCGCTGTTCGGCCAGATCGAGGGGCTGATCGCCAAGGCGCCGCAATACACCGTGCAAGCCGTAGCGCGCGTGCAGCCGATGATCGAACCGCTGCGCACCAAGCTCGGCCTGCCGCCGCTCAGCCTGCAGGAGCTGCAGACCGAAGCCGCGCAGTGGGCCGGCCAGGCGCTCGGCCTGGTCGGCGCCATCGCCAGCCGGGTGGCGCAGCGCGGCGTCGCCATCATCAATGTGCTCGGCCTCTTGTTCATCACGCCGGTCGTGACCTTCTACCTGCTGCGCGACTGGCCGAAGGTGCTGGCTGCGATCGACGGAGCCTTGCCTCTGGACCATGCGCACACGATCCGCACGGTCGCGCACGAGGCCAATGCTGCGGTCGCGGGCTATCTGCGCGGCCAGGCGCTGGTCTGCCTTTGTCTGGGCTCGATCTATGGCATCGGCCTGTCGTTCGTCGGCCTGCAGTTCGGCTTCGTCATCGGCCTGATCGCGGGCCTCATCTCCTTCATCCCGTTCGTCGGCACCCTGGTCGGCGCGACCCTGGCGATCGGCATGGCGCTGGCACAATTTCCGCCCGACTGGCTGAGCGTGATCAAGGTGGCGGTGGTCTTCCTGATCGGGCATCTGCTCGAGGGCAACGTGCTGTCGCCCAAGCTGGTGGGCGATCGCGTCGGCCTCCATCCGGTGTGGATCATGTTCGCCCTGCTGGCCGGTGGCTCGCTGTTTGGCTTCGTCGGCGTGCTGGTCGCGGTGCCTGTGGCCGCCGTGATCGGCGTCGTCGTGCGGCACCTGATCGGGAGATATCGCCAAAGCGCGATCTATCGCGGCGAAAATGCCGGTTGAGGGCAGGGTGGCGAACCAGCTCACGTTCGACCTGGCGCTGCCGCCGCCCACCTACGCGCGCGAGGACTTCGTGGTCGCCGCGGGCAATCGCGAGGCGCTGGCCTGGCTCGATCGCTGGCCCGACTGGCCGGCGCCGGCGCTGGCGCTGAGCGGCCCGCCGGGCAGCGGCAAGACGCATCTCGGGCGGATCTGGGCTGCGCGCGCCGCGGCGTCGCTGGTCGAGGGCTCCGACCTCGAGGGCAAGAGCGTTCCCGACCTCACTGCCTTGTCGGCAGCGTCCGCCGCCATCGTGATCGAGCATGCCGACCGCGCGCCCGACCGCGCGCTGTTTCATCTCTACAACCTGATGCGCGAGCGGCGCGGCCACCTGCTGCTGATCTCCGAGACACCGCCGGCGCGCTGGCGCATCGCCTTGCCCGATCTCGCCTCGCGGCTCAGGGCCGCACCCACCGTCGCGGTCGCGCCGCCCGACGACGAATTGCTGGGCTCGATCATCCTGAAACAGCTCGCCGATCGGCAATTGCATGCCGCCGCGGGCGTCGTGCACTATCTGGTGTCGCGCATGGAGCGCTCGGGCCAGGCGGCTCGGCAGGTCGTGGCGGCACTCGATCGCCGGGCGCTGGCCGAGCGGCGCGAGATCGACCGGCGGCTCGCTGCCGACGTGCTGGACGAGTTCGAAAAGGGGAAGGACGCATGAGGAAACTGGTCGTTGCCGCGGTCCTGACAATGCTGGCGGGCCCGGCTTCGGCGCAGACCGCGTCGGTGATGGGCGTCTGGCTCACCGCGTCGGGTGTGGCGCAAGTCCGCATCAGCCCTTGCGATAGCCCCGCCAATGGCCCGGTTTGCGGCATCATCGTCGGACTGATCAATCCCAAGGGGCCGAACGGCCAGGTCGTGGCCCCTGACATGGCGACCGACTACCACAACGCCGATCCCAATCTGCGCAGCCGCAAGGTGATCGGCATGCCGTTGATCTGGGGCTTCAAGAAGACCGCCGACCCCAACGTGCTCGAGGAGGGTCACATCTACAACGGCGAGAACGGCAAGGTTTATACCGCCAACATCAGCCTGCAGCCGGACGGTACGCTCAGGCTGCGCGGCTACGTCGGCTCGCCGATGTTCGGCGAGACGCAGATCTGGACGCGCGTCAAGTAATCGCGAGGGAGTGAACGATGGATATGGGCATCAAGGGCCGCAAGGCGATCGTCTGCGCGGCGAGCAAGGGTTTGGGCAAGGGCTGCGCCATGGCGCTGGCGGGCGAGGGCGTCGATCTGGTGATCAACGCCCGCACCAAGTCGGAGCTCGAGGCGACGGCGGAGGAGATCCGCAAGAAGCACGGCGTCAAGGTGACGCCGGTCGCGGTCGACGTCACGACGGCGGACGGCCGCAAGCAGGTGCTGGCAGCGTGCCCCGAACCTGACATCGTTGTGAACAATGCCGGCGGCCCGCCACCGGGTAACTTCCGCGACTGGGATCGCGATGCGTGGATCAAGGCGATCGACGCCAACATGCTGACGCCGATCGAGTTCATCAAGGCGACGGTCGATGGCATGATGAAGCGCGGTTTCGGGCGAATCGTGAACATCACCTCGAGTTCGGTGAAGGCGCCCATCGACATTCTCGGCCTCAGCAACGGCGCGCGCAGCGGCCTCACGGGCTTCGTCGCGGGCGTTGCGCGCACGACGATCCGTCACGGCGTCACGATCAACGGCCTGCTGCCGGGTCCGTTCGACACTGACAGGCTGCGTGGCACGGTCAAAGTGCGGGCGGCGAGTGCTGGCCGTAGCTTCGAGGAGGAATATGCGGCGGGCGCCAAGGCGCATCCGGCCGGGCGCTTCGGCACGGCCGAAGAGTTCGGCATGATGTGCGCGTTCCTGTGCAGCGTGCACGCGGGCTACATGACCGGCCAGAACATCCTGATGGATGGTGGCCAGTACCCGGGGACGTACTAGCTCGCCACCAGATCGCGCGGGCGGATGTAGGCCAAAAGTTCGGCCGAGCCCGCCAAAAGATCCGGCCAGCGCTCGATCGGCGCGCGCAGGGTCGCAAGCGCGCCGGTCGGGAACTTGTCGTGCAGGCTGGCCAGCAGTCCGGCGCGGCCCCGGCCGGCCAGCACCTCGGCGAGCTGCCAGATGCCGTCATTGTGGCCGATCAGCAGCACCGTGCCGGCCGCGGCGGGCGCATCCTGGAGGCGGGCCAGCAGGGCAGCCTCCGAGGCGAGGTACAGTCCCTTTTCCAGCAGGATGGGCGGCGCTGGGGCGGCCAGGCGATGGACCAGCGGGGCCAGCGTCTGGCGGCTGCGTGTGGCCGTGGAGCACAGGATCAGGTCGGGGCGAGGGGACTTCTTCGCGATGTGCTCGGCCATGGCTTCGGCGGTGCGCTCGCCGCGCCGATTCAGCGGCCGTTCATGGTCGGCCAGCCCGGCATGGTCCCAAGCCGATTTGGCATGCCGCAGGAGAAGAACGGTTTTCACTTGAGATTTCCGGAAAAGTCCTTTTGAAACAATTGTTTAGTTAAATGCCATGACACGGTCATGCGAAGCGATTACCGTTTCTGTGCATAACTCAACAGGAGCGAGCCCGGCGGGCACCCATGGACGCCCTCAGCACGACCACGCCCGCCGATCAGGACTCTGCCATAACGGCCGACAGTCCGCGGCGTTTCATCAACCGCGAACTGTCGTGGCTGGCGTTCAATACGCGCGTCCTGAAGGAAGCCAGCAACCCGCGCCATCCGCTGCTCGAGCGCGTCCGCTATCTGTCGATCTCGGCGGACATCCTCGACGAGTTCTACATGGTCCGCGTGGCCGGGCTGGTCGACATGCTGCCCAATCGCTCGACGCAATTGAGCGACGACGGCCTGACGCCGGCCGGACAGCTGGCGGCGATCCGTGACCACGCCTCGATCGTGATGGCCGAGCAGCAGAGCGTTTGGGCCACCCTGCAGGGCGAGCTGCGCGAAGCGGGCATTGCCGTGCTCGAGCGCTCGGAGCTTGCCGACAGCGAGCGGGCGTGGCTGGAGCAGTACTTCATCGACCAGGTGTTCCCGATCCTGACGCCGCTTGCCATCGATCCGGCGCATCCGTTCCCGTTCATTCCCAACGGCGGCTTCTCGACCATCCTCAAGCTGCAGCGCAAGGACGACAAGCGGACCCTGATGGCGCTGCTGCCCTTGCCGCCGCAGGTCGACCGCTTCGTGCGCCTGCCGGGCAGCGCGATCCGCTTCCTGCCGCTCGAGGAGCTGGTCGACATCTTCCTGCCGCGCCTGTTCCCCGGCTACGAGGTGGCCGAACGCGGCTTCTTCCGGCTGATCCGCGACAGCGACGTCGAGATCAACGAGGAGGCCGAGGACCTCGTGCTGCTCTACGAAAGCGCGCTGAAGCGCCGGCGTCGCGGCGATTTGATCTCGATCTCGGTCGACAGTGCCATGCCGGCCGACCTGCGTGACTTCCTGTTCGACCAGCTCGAGATCGCAAGCCAGACGGTCCATGTCTTCGAGCTCGACAGCATGGTCAATGTCGGCGACGTCAAGGCGGTCATCGTCGATGATCGCGCCGACCTCAAGTTCACGCCCTACAACGCCCGTTTCCCCGAGCGCATCCGCGACTTCGGCGGCGACTGCTTCGCCGCCATCCGCGCCAAGGACATCGTGGTGCATCATCCCTACGAGAGCTTCGATGTGGTGGTGCAGTTCCTGCGCCAGGCGGCGCGCGATCCGGCGGTGGTGGCGATCAAGCAGACCCTCTACCGCACCTCCGCCAATTCGCCGATCGTCAAGGAGCTGATCTCGGCCGCCGAGGCGGGCAAGACGGTCACCGCCCTGATCGAGCTGAAGGCACGCTTCGACGAGGAAGCCAACATCCGCTGGGCGCGTGACCTCGAGCGCGCCGGCGTGCAGGTGGTCTACGGTTTCATCGATCTCAAGACCCATGCCAAGGTGTCGATGGTGGTGCGGCGCGAGGCGTCGGCCATCCGGACTTACGTGCATTTCGGCACTGGCAACTACCATCCGATCACGGCGCGCATCTACACCGACCTGTCGTTCTTCACCTGCGATCCGGCGATGGGCCGCGACGCCGCGCGCCTGTTCAACTACATGACCGGTTACGCCCGGCCCGAGAAGATGGACAAGATCTCCTTCGCGCCGGTGACCCTGCGCTCCACGCTCTACGATCTGATCGACGCGGAGATCGCCAAGGCGACCGCCGGCAAGCCGGCGGCGATCTGGGCCAAGCTCAATTCGCTGGTCGATCCGCAGCTCATCGACCGGCTCTACGCGGCCTCCAAGGCCGGCGTGCAGATCGACCTCGTGGTGCGCGGCATCTGCTGCCTGCGTCCCGGCGTGCGGGGGCTGAGCGAGCATATCCGGGTCAAGAGCATTATCGGCCGGTTCCTCGAGCACGCCCGTATCGTCTGTTTCGGCAACGGCAAGGCGCTGCCGTCAGCCCAGGCGAAGGTCTTCATCTCGTCGGCCGACTGGATGCAGCGCAACCTCGATCGCCGCGTCGAGTTGTTGTGCCCGGTCGAGAACCCGACGGTGCATGAGCAGGTGCTGGATCAGATCATGGTCGCCAATCTCAAGGATGACGGCCAGAGCTGGACCATGAATCCGGACGGCACTTACGTGCGCTGCAAGACAGGCAAGGAACCTTTCATTGCCCATCATTATTTCATGACCAATCCGTCGCTTTCGGGCCGGGGTAGCGCTCTTCGGCTGAGCGGGGCGGTGCCGCGACTGGTTCTCGGCTCCTGACCTGCTCCTGATCGGGCCAGCGGCGTCTCGCCGCGCCGAAATCGTCGCTGCAATCCCGTCCGGTTTCGGCTAGTGCGTGTTTCCGATTAATGGAACCGTTACGGTTCCATTATCGGAAACGAGTTGTTCCAGCTGCTTCGACTAAAGGCATATTCCGTCCGGCTGGAAGCCGGACGGAATATGCTCTAGAGGGAGCGCGCATGGACGGCGAACGGACCGCAGACGCCCCTCTCGACAAAGGCCGCCTTGGGCAGGCCGGGTCGGCATCATCGACGTCGGCTCGAATTCGATCCGTCTGGTCGTCTATGAGCGCGCCAGTCGCGCGCCCCTGCCGGTATTCAACGAAAAGGTGCTGTGCGGCCTGGCGCGCGGCCTCGATGCCACCGGGCGCCTCAATCCGGCCGGCGTCGAGATGGCGCTGGCGAACATCGACCGTTTCGCCGCGCTTGCCCACAACATGAAGGTGACGTCGCTCGACCTTCTGGCGACGGCAGCGGTGCGGGACGCCTCCGACGGGCCGCAATTCATGCATGCCCTGGAAAGCCGGCCGGGCATCAAGGCGCATATCGTGAGCGGCCAGGACGAGGCGCGCTTCTCGGGCTATCGGCGTGATGTGCGGCATGCCCGACGCCTCGGGCGTCATGGGCGACCTGGGCGGCGGCAGCCTCGAGCTGGTGGCGCTCGGGCGAGGCCGTATCGGGTCGTCCTCTACGCTGCCGATCGGGCCACTGCGCCTGATGTCCTCGGGCAAGAGCGATCCCAAACGCATCGTCATCGACGCCATCGAGGATGTGCGCTGGCTGCGCGAGGAAACCGGCAAGACCTTCTATGCCGTAGGCGGCGCCTGGCGTTCGTTCGCTCGCCTGCACATGGAGCAGGCGGGCTATCCGCTGCACATTATCCATCACTACGACGTCCCTGCCGACGAGGCGCGCGCGGTGGCGCGGCTGATTGCCGTGCAGAGCGCCAAGTCGCTGGAGAAGATGCCCGGGGTGTCGCGCCGGCGTATCGACACCCTGCCGCTCGCCTGTCTTGCGCTCGATCGGCTGCTGGCCGCGCTCAAGCCGCGCAACGTCATCTTCTCGGCGTTCGGCCTGCGCGAGGGCTTCTATTATTCGCGGCTGAGTGAGGCCGAGCGCGCGCGCCATCCGCTGATCGCCTTTGCCGAGGAGCAGGGCGCGGGCTGGCGGCGCTTCGACCTCGCGCCGCAGGAGATCTTCGACTGGCTGACTCCGGTCTTCGCCGGCGAAAGCGAGGCCGAGCGCATCCTGCGCATCGCCGCCTGCCATCTCAGCGACATCTCGTGGAACGACCATCCCGATTATCGCGCCGAGCAGGCCTATGTCCGCGTGCTGCACCTGCCGGCGCCGGGCATGAGCCATCGCGAGCGCGCCGTTCTCGCCATGACGCTCGCCTACCGCTACAAGAGCGACTCCAAGTCGGCCATGCTCGACACCGCCTTGCGCCTGTCCGACAACAAGGGTCGCAACTATGCCCGCCGCCTCGGCTCCTGCCTGCGGCTGGCCTATAACCTGTCGGGCGGCGCCCCCGGCCTCTTGCCGCAGGTGCAGTTGCGCCGCACCGAGCGGGATCTGCGCATGATCGTGCCGGCCGAGCTAAAGCGCAGCCTGGGCGACGTCACCGCCCGCCGGCTCGAAAGCGCCGCCGAAGCCTTCGACCTGAAGTCCGTGATCGTCGAGGCCTAAAGCGGAATCGGTACCGAGATCAGCTTGGCCTGGTCGCCCTGCAGGGCCAGGGCCAGGCGGCCCTCGATCAGGGCCACCGCATCGTCGCCGAAGATCTCCTTGCGCCAGCCTGACAGGGCATGGACGTCGCGCTTGCCGGCCGCCATGCGATCGAGCTCGTCGGCGCTCGCCACCAGGCGGGCGGCGACGCCGGCCTGCTCGGCCTTCATCTTGAGCAGGGTGCGCAGCAGGTCGACGACGGCGCTCGGCGCGCGCAGCTGTTCGGGCGCCCGGTCGCGCGTCGGCAGCTCGGCCTCCGGCATCTTGCGCGCCTTCTCTATGGCCTCCATCAGCTCGCGGCCCTGCCAGCCCTCGGCGAAGCCGCGGCCGAGCCCGCGCGTCGCGGCGAGCTCCTCGATCGTCTTGGGCGCGTGGCTGGCGATCTCCAGGAGCTGCTCGTCGCGCAACAGGCGTTGGCGCGGAATGTCGATGCGTTGCGCGGTGCGTTCGCGCCAGGCGGCGACCTCCTTGAGGGTGCCGAGCAGCCTGGGCGAGGCGCCGCGCGGCTTCAGCCGCCGCCAGGCCATGTCGGGATCGGCGCGATAGGTGCCGGGATCGTTCAGCACCGCCATCTCCTCGGCGATCCACGGCAGGCGGCCGCTCTTCTCGAGCTGGCGGCGCAGCTTCTCGTAGACCACGCGCAGATGGGTGACGTCGCTCAGCGCATAGGTGATCTGCCGCTCGCTGAGCGGCCGGCGGCTCCAGTCGGTGAAGCGGCTCGACTTGTCGATACGCGCCTTGGCGAGCTTGGTCGCCAGCGACTCGTAGGACGCCGCCTCGCCGTGGCCGCACACCATGGCGGCGACCTGGGTGTCGAACAGCGGCGCCGGCACTTTGGTCATGCGCAGGTAGAAGATTTCCAGGTCCTGGCGGGCGGCGTGGAAGACCTTGAGGACCTTCTTGTTGGCCATCAGCTCGTCTAGCGGGGACAAGTCGATGCCCTCCGCCAGCGAGTCGATCGCCGCAGCTTCGTCGGGTCCCGCCACCTGGGCCAGGCAGAGCTTGGGCCAGTAGGTGCGTTCCCTCATGAACTCGGTATCGACCGCGACGTATTCGGCGTGCGCCAGGGGCTTGCAGAAGGCAGCCAGATCGTCGGTCGTGGTGATCAGTTTCATTGGCGGCGATGTATAGCGGGCGGGAAGGCTCCGGCAAAGCTGCCGCAAGCGGAAAGGCCCATTCCCTTGACTTGGCAGCACAATCCGTGCCTTTTGCCGCCCCTTGCGCGCCGCGGACGGCGCGTGAGCGCCCGAAACGGCGCGTAGAAAGCCCGGAAACCCGATAATGCCTTCCGTCTATCGAACCCATACGTGCGGCCAGTTGAGGCCCGAGCATGTCGGCCACCAAGCCCGCCTGTCGGGCTGGGTCCAGCGCAAGCGCGACCACGGCAACCTGCTGTTCATCGACCTGCGCGACCACTATGGCGTGACCCAGGTGGTGGTGGACATCTCGAGCCCGGTATTCAAGACCGCCGAGGCCGTGCGCAACGAGAGCGTGGTCACGGTGAGCGGCAAGGTGGTGGCCCGCGAGGCTTCCACGGTGAACCCCAGGCTCGCCACCGGTGCGGTCGAGCTCGACGCGCAGGAGATGGTCGTGCAGTCGATGGCCGAGCCGCTGCCGATCCCGGTCTACCAGGAGAACGACACCACGCCCGAGGAGCTGCGGCTGAAATACCGCTTCCTCGACCTGCGCAAGGACAAGCTGCACAAGAACATCGTGCTGCGCAGCCAGGTCATCGCCAGCTTGCGCCGGCGCATGATCGACCAGGGATTCACCGAGTTCCAAACTCCCATCCTGACGGCCGACTCGCCTGAAGGCGCGCGCTCCTACCTGGTGCCGAGCCGGCTCCATCCCGGCAAATTCTATGCGCTCCCGCAGGCGCCGCAGATGTTCAAGCAGCTGCTCATGGTGTCGGGCTTCGACCGCTACTTCCAGATCGCACCCTGCTTTCGCGACGAGGATGCGCGCGCCGACCGGGCGCCGGGCGAATTCTACCAGCTCGACTTCGAGATGAGCTTCGTGACGCAGGACGACGTCTTCGCCGCCATCGAGCCGGTGCTGCACGGCGTGTTCGAGGAGTTCGCCGCCTTCGGCCGCGAAAGCGCACGCAAGGTGACGCCGATCCCGTTCCCGCGCATTCCCTATGCCGAGGCGCTCTTGACCTACGGCACCGACAAGCCCGACCTGCGCAACCCGCTGCGGATCTTCGATGTCGGCCAGGTCTTCGCCGGCTCCGATTTCAAGGTGTTTGCAGGCATCGTCGCCAAGGGCGGCGTGGTGCGTGCCATCCGCGCGCCCAAGGCCGGCGGCCAGCCGCGCAGCTTCTTCGACAAGCTCAACAGCTGGGCGCAGGGCGAGGGCAAGCCGGGCCTGGGCTACATCGTGCTCGAAGGCGGGGCAGGGAAAGGGGCCGATCGCCAAGTTCGTGGCCGATGAGCGGCTCGCGCAAGCTCAAGAGCCTGACCGGCGCCGAGGATGGCGATGCGGTGTTCTTCGTCGCCGACCAGCGAAGCGGCGGCGTGGAAGTTCGCGGGCTTCGCGCGCACCAAAGTTGGCCAGGAGATGGGGCTGATCGCGCGAGGGTGAGTTCGCCTTCTGCTGGATCGTCGACTTCCCGATGTTCGAGTACGACGAGACGGCCAAGAAGATCGACTTCAGCCACAACCCGTTCTCGATGCCGCAGGGCGGGCTGGAGGCGCTGGAGACCCAGGATCCCCTCACGATCAAGGCGTGGCAGTACGACATCGTCTGCAACGGCATCGAGCTCTGCTCAGGCGCGATCCGCAACCACCAGCCCGACATCATGTACAAGGCCTTCGGCATCGCGGGCTACAGCAAGGAAGAAGTCGAGCATCGCTTCGGCGGCATGCTGAACGCGTTCAAGTACGGCGCCCCGCCGCACGGCGGCGCCGCGCCCGGCGTCGATCGCATCGTCATGCTGCTGGCCGACGAGCCCAACATCCGCGAGGTCATCACCTTCCCGATGAACCAGCAGGCCGTTGACCTGATGATGGACGCGCCGACCGAGGTGCCGATCGAGAAGCTGCGCGAGCTGCACATCGCCTTGCGGTTGCCGCCCCCAAAGAAGGACTAGGGCTGGTAGCTTGGCTCCGATTGACTGAAACTATAAAGTCATTATATTCAGAGGGTTAAAACAATTACTTAAAGAAATTTATGAGCTTCCCTCGGCTCGCCCTGTTTATTCTTCCGCTGGCCCTTGGCCTGCCGCTCCTGGCCGGCGGATGCGGCGCGCCTGTTGCGGTAGCGGCGGCGAGCTATGGCGCCGATGGCGTGTCGCTGGCGGAGAGCGGCAAGACCACGGGCGATCACTTCGCCTCGATGGTGAGCAAGAAGGACTGCGCCTTCTGGCGCGTGTTCCGCAACCAGAATATCTGCCGCGACCGCGAGGGCGATCGCGATCCCTACCAGGTGAACTACAACGAGCCGTTCCGCGACCAGAGCGAGGGCGGCGGGGTCGAGTACCATGCGCCATTGCGCGCGGCGCCTGACGCGCCGGTCACGAGCTGGGATGCCGCGGCCTACAAGCCTGCGCCCGCACCGGCACCCACCCCGGCTCAGCCCGTGACGGCCGTTGCCGATGCCACGCCGGCGCCGGCACCTGAACCGGCGATCGCAGCGCCGCCGCCGACCAAGACCAAGAAGCCCAAAGGCGACCATTCGGCGGCCAAGAAGAAGGTCAAGAAGGTCAAGCCTTCACCAGATCAGGCGGCTGCTGTCCCCTGAGCAGGAAGGCCTCGAGATTGTCGAGAGCCTTGAAGCCCATGGCATTGCGCGTCTCGACCGTCGCCGAGCCCATATGCGGTAGCAGGAAAGCGTTCTGCAGCCCGTAGTAGCCCTGATGGATCTTGGGCTCGCCGTCGAACACGTCGATGCCTGCCGACGCCAGGTGACCGCTCTTCAGCGCCGCGATCAGCGCCTCGTCATCGACCACGCCGCCGCGCGCGGTGTTCACCACGATGGCGCCCTTGGGCAGCCTGGCGATGCGTACCGCATTCACCCATTTGTGCGTCTCAGCCGTCATCGGAGCGTTGATCGACAGGATGTCGCAGTGGGCCAGCATGTCGTCGGGATTGGCGTGGAATACCGCACCCTTCTCGAGGTCGGGCGCGAGCCGCGTGCGATTGCTGTAGTGGATCGTCATGCGGAAGGCGCGAGCCCGGTCGGCCAGCGCCTGGCCGATGCGGCCCATGCCCAGGATACCGAGTCTCTTGCCGGTGACGTGCACACCCATCAGCTGGGTCGGTGTCCATCCCACCCAGTTGTGGGTGCGCAGCATGGTGATGCCCTCATGCGCGCGGCGCGCCGCCCCCAGCAGGCAGAGCATGGCGATGTCGGCGGTGGCGTCGGTCAGGACGTCGGGCGTATTGCTGACCAGGATCTTGCGCCTGGCGGCGGCCGCGACGTCGACATGCTCATAGCCGACCGAGAAGGTGGCGATCATACGCACCGAGGCAGGGAGCTTGCCTAACGTTTCGGCATTCAGCGGGTCGCCCGCCGCGCACATGATGCCGTCGCAGCCCTCGGCCGCCTTGACCAGCGCCGGGCCGTCATAGAGCCGGTCCTCGGGATTGAGCGCGGCGTCGAAATTGCCGGCCAGCCTTGCCTCGACATCGGGCGGAAAATGACGGGTCGCCAGCACGCGAGGTTTGCGGTCGGTCATGGTCGATATCTCCCCTGTGCAGCCCTGCCGCAGCCGATGATTCTGGTAATCCGCGGGCATGGATATTACGCTCGGGCGGCCGGCTACAAGGCCTTGCCCGTGCCATTTGTCCGTTGACCAAGTATAGTTTTCGCCGTTCCCGCGTCCGCACTGCGGTCACCTTCGCTGCCGTCTGCGCGGCGCTCTCGGTGGTCCTGTGGATAAGCGAAGCCGCCGACGCCCAACAACCTCAGGAAGTCGTGCTGGCGCCTCACCGGGCGACCTACGAGATGAAGCTTTCGGTGGCGCGCCCCAACAGCGGTATCGTCGAGGTCAACGGCAACATGGTGCTGGAGACCGTCGATGCCTGCGATGGCTGGGAGATCAAGCAGCGCATCAAGCTCACCTTCCTGCGCAACGACGGCGAGGAGTTCGTCACCAATTCCAACTTCACCAGCTACGAAACCAAGGACGGGCTGGAGCTGCGTTTCAGCGTGCGCAATGCGCAGAACGACGAGATCGAGGAGGAGCTGCGCGGCAAGGCGGAGCTCGAGGCGCAAGGCGGCAAGGGCCGCGCCAGCTTCACCCTGCCGGAACCGCGCAGCTTCGAGCTGCCCGCCGGCACGCTGTTTCCGACGACCCACCTGATGCTGATCATCAAGCATGCGCGCGACGGCGACCAATCGGTGTCCTACAAGGTGTTCGACGGCGCTCGCCTCGACGGTGCCTTCCAGGTCAACGCGGTGATCGGCAAGCCGCCGCGCCCGACCGGCCCGGTGCCGCTGGTCCGCGGCGACGTCGGACTGCTGCGCAACCAGCAGGCGTGGGGCGTGCGCTTTGCCTTCTTCGCCAGCGGCGACCAGGGCGCGCAGCCCGAATACGAGCTGGCGCTCGACCTGCTCGCCAACGGCGTCGCGCGCTCGATGCTGCTCGATTACGGCGACTTCGCCGTTGATGCCAAGCTCATCCAGATCCAATCCCTGCCGAGGCCGAAATGCTGAACTGCCGACTGATTGCCGACTGATTCGCGGTGCGCTCCTCGCCTCGACGTTCGCTCTGCCGGCCGCGGCGCAGGAGATGCAGCCGCATCGCGCGGCCTATACCGCCACCATGCTCGAGCACGGCAAGCCCGGCGCGGGCACGCCCGGCACCTATGCCTTCGAGCTAAAGGCGACGTGCGATGGCTACATCATGAACCAGCGCATGCGGCTCGAGATCGACGGGCCGCGCGGCTCGATCGTGAGCGAACAGCAGTCGCAGATGACCGAAAGCCGCGACGGCAAGAAGCTGCATTTCGAGCATCGCTCGACGGTCAACGGCCGGCTCGCCAGCGAGTTCAGGGGCGAGGCTACGCTCGACGACGATGGCCGTGGCCAAGCCCGTTACAACGAGCCCGAAGGCCAGTCGGTGGCATTACCGGCCGGCACGATGTTTCCCATGGCGCTCGCACGCGCCACCATCCGGCACGCCAAGGCGGCCGATGGCAGCTTCGACGCGTTGTTCTTCTACGGCGAGAAGGTCAAGCCGCCGCAAGCGGTGAACGTCCTGATCGGCCGGGTCCCCAAGCGCCTGGCCGACCTGCAGATCCCCGAGGGCGCCAACGGGCTGGTCAGCGGCCGCAGCCGCATCTACTACCGCGGCGGCTTCTTCGATGCCCAGCCCAAGGGGCAGGGCGGCGAGCAGGCGGCGTTCGAGATGTCGAGCCTGGTGCTCGACAACGGCATCGAACTCTACGGCACGCACGAGGAAGGCGAGGGCGGCATCGAATACCGCGTCACCCGCCTCGAATCATTGCCCAAGCCGAACTGTAACTAGTTCGGAGGCTTTCGAACTCCGGCCACAGCCACGCCGCGCCGCGAACGCCGCTCGAGTCGCCGAAGCGTGGCGGCAGCAGCTTGGTCACGATCAGTTCGGGTTCGGAGAAGACGTAGCGCTTCCAGAGTTCGGGGACGCGGCCGTAGAGCGGCGTCATGCGCGACAGACCGCCGCCCAGCACGATGGCGTGTGGGTCGACGATATTGATCACGACCGACAAAGCGCGCGCCAGGCGGTCGCAATAGAGTTCCAGGCATGCCGCCGCTTCCGCGTCGCCGGCCAGCGCCGCCTCGCTGATGTCGGTGGCGCGCAGGGTTCGCCCGGTCCGGTCGAGGAACTGCCGCTCGAAGCGCGGACCGCTCAGCCAAGTTTCGATGCAGCCGATCCGGCCGCAATAACAGCGCGGGCCCGGCCGCTCGCTGTCGGTTGGATGGGGCAGCGGGTTGTGACCCCATTCGCCGGCCACGGCTTGTGCGCCTGTGAGCGGCCGTCCGTCGATCACCACGCCGCCGCCCACACCGGTGCCCAGGATCACGCCGAACACGATGCCGAGCCCCGCCGCCGCCCCATCGCTCGCTTCCGACACGGCAAAGCAGTTGGCATCGTTCTGCATGCGCACCTCGCGGGCCAGCGCCCGCTCGAGATCGGCCTTCATCGGCCGGTCGTTCAGCCGCGTCGAGTTGGCGTTCTTGATCAACCCAGTCGCCGGCGACACCGCGCCGGGATGGGCGATACCGACGGTGCAGCGCTCGCCGACGCGCCGCTCCAGCTCGCCCACGACATCGATGACCGCCTTCAGGGTCTCCTCGTAGGAAGTGCCCGGCGTCGGCACGCGCAGGCGGGCCTTCTCGCCGCCGCCCGAATCGAGCACCAGCCCTTCGATCTTGGTGCCGCCGAGATCAATGCCGATACGCATGGTCGGAACTCATAAGGCTATCCTCCAGGCGCCCCCGGCGTTACGTTTCCATGACATGGACGGGCAAGGCAAGGATAGGACGGCAACCGCCGCCAGTGATGCGACGAAGACGTGGCGAAAACGCCCGTCGACCATCCTGTGGATGCTGTCGCTCGGCCAGCTGATCACCTGGGGCCTGGTCTATTACACCTTTCCCCTGTTCCTGGCGCCGATGGAGAGGGAGCTGGGCTGGTCGCGCAACGAGATGTTCGGTGCGCTGTCCGCCGGCCTGCTGGTTGCGGGCATGAGTTCGATCCCGGTTGGAGCGTGGATCGATCGCGGCCATGCGCGCCTCTTGATGACCGCGGGCTCGGCGCTGGCCGCGGTGCTGATGCTCGCCTGGTCGCAGGTCCATTCTCTGGTGCTGTTCTACGTCATCTGGATCGGGCTCGGCGCCTGCCAGTCGGTGACGCTCTACGAACCCGCCTTCGCGGTGATCACCCGCGTCTATGGCCCGCGCTTCCGCCAGGCCATCATGATCATGACCTTCGTCGGCGGCCTCGCCAGCACCTTCGGCATTCCCTTCGCGCAGCTCCTGATCGAGCGCATCGACTGGCGGCCGACGCTGGTCGTGCTGGCGGCCATCAATCTCGCGTCGCCGTCTTCATCCATTGGCTGTTCGTGCCCGGACCGAAGGAGAAGGCGGTTCCCATCGCCCATCCGGCGCCGTCCAGCACCAGCATCACCAGAAAGAGCCCGCTCGCCGCCGCCGTGCGCGTGCCGGCCTTCTGGGGGTTGGTGGTGGCCTTTGCGGGTTACGGGCTCGCTTTTTCGGCCATGAGCTTCCACCTGATCCCGCTACTCGGCCGAGCGCCATGTCGAGATCGGCGTGGTGATGGCGATCATCGCGCTGATCGGGCCGATGCAGGTGGTGGGCCGAGTGCTGTTGATGGCAGGCCAGAAGCACATCACCACCATCCAGCTCGGCGCGCTGATCTATTTCGCCTTCCCGATCTCGATGGCGATGCTCGCGATGGGCATCAGCGACGTCTACGGCCTGATCCTGTTCGCCATCATCTACGGCGTCGCCAACGGGCTGGTGACCATCCTGCGCGGCATGGCGGTGCCCGAGTTCATCGGCCCCGAAGGCTACGGCATCGTGAGCGGCGCGCTCACCATGCCGACCAACGTCATGCGCGCCACCGGGCCGCTCTTGGGCGCCTTCGCCTGGAGCGCCTTCGGCAACTACACGCCGGTGCTATGGGGGCTGGCGGCGATCATGCTGGTTGCCGCGGCGGGCTTTGCCGCGGCCGCTATCCTGTCGAAGAGACGCTCGCCCTATCCGCCGGTTTAGGGACGGGTCTCGTAAGAGTCCCCTCGTCTGACAGCCACTACTCCGCCGCCATCTTCCGCGCCTTGGGCTTGAGGTGCTGCACCTTAGGCATCACCTCGCGCGCCAAAAGCTCGAGCGAATGGCGCCAGGCCTTGGGGTTGTCGGCATAGTCGAAGCCGAACACCAGGAGCTGGCCGAAGCCGCCGACCTCGTCGTAGATCTTCTCGATCTTCTCGATGACGGTCCTGGGCGAGCCGATGATCCAGTTGTGCTTGGCGCAATATTCAGGCGTGACGTCGGAGTCGGGCACGCTCGGATCGTGCTTGAGATACTCGAGGAAGCCGAACGCGCCGAGCAGCGGCAGGAAGTATTCGCGCATCATGCGGCCCATATAGGAGCCGGCGGAGAGCTTGAACGCCTCTTCGTCGGTATCGGCGACGAAGACTTCGCGCACCATGCGCCACTCACCGCGGTCGGGCGTGCGGCCGGCCTTGGCGGCGCCGATCTCGACCGCCTCCCAGTGGCTGCCGACATAGGCCGGGTTGAGATTGAGGCTCATCGGCAGGAAGCCCTTTTCGCCGGCAAGCTTCAGCGTGTCGGAGCCCTTGCTGAGGCCGGCCACGCCGATCGGCGGATGCGGGCTCTGCAGCGGCTTGATGTGCGGCGCGCAGCACGCCGAACATTTCGCGGCGGCTTGCTGACGTTCCAGAACTTGCCCTTGTAGTCGAACGGCTCGGTGCGCGCTCCACAGCTTCAGGATGATCTCGAGCGCTTCGCGCGTCATGTCGCGGTTCACGCCCGACATGCCGTCGACGTTGAACATCGCCCAGTCGCTCGGCAGGCCCGAGGCGGCGACGCCGAAATTGAGCCGCCCGCCGGACATGTGGTCGAGCATGGCGACGCGGTTCGCAAGCTCGGCCGGATGGTGATAGGGCAGCAGGAAGCCGCCGGGGCCGAGGCGGATGTTCTTGGTCTGCATCAGCGCCTGCGCGACCAGCAGGTCGGGCGAGGGGTGAGGCTCCCACGGCGCGGTGTGGTGCTCGCCGATCCAGCATTCGGCGAAGCCCAGCTCGTCGAGCCAGCGGATCACCTGAAGGTCCCAGTCGTGGCCGTCCTTGAGCGGCCGCTCCGGCGGGTGCGATGGCATCGTGAAATATCCGAACTGCATCGTTTCCTCCTGGGTTTCAGTCGGAAGTCGACTACCAACCCGCCAGTGGCGCAAGGGCACGAAAATGCATGGCTGCCGCCGTGGCGCGGCGGCTTACAGCCGGCCGGCCGCGACCGCATTCGCCAGCAACGTCCTGACGCCCAAACGGTGAAAGGGCAGAATGACGAACAGATACGCCCTGCCGAAGAAATTGTGCGGGCTCACCATCGTGGTCAGCGCGATCCGGGTCGCGCCGGCTTCGGTCCATCTCCGCACCGACACGCGGAAGTCTAGGTGCTTGTCGTCGCCGCCTGTGACGATCTCCGCATCGTTCTGCCCGAACAGGGTGAAGCGCGCGATCTTCTCGCCGACGGTGTAGGCCGGCTTGATCTCGATGGCCTTGCGATCGGCCACGCCGGAGGGGCGGAGCCCGAAGGGTGCCACGATCCGGTCGCGCAGGACCAGGAGCTGCCTGAACCAGCTCGGGAGATGGGCGAAGAGCGCGAGGTAGATCTCATGCATGGCGAGATCGGCGCGCCGCAACGGGGCCTCATACAAATCCCAGTAGTAGGACCCGCCAAGATCGGGCAGGAACGTGCTGGCGGGCGGCGAACGGCGTCGGGTGACCGTCATGCCGGAACTCGACTACCATCGGGTGGGCGGCGCAAGGGAGATTGATGCATGTCTCGCCGGACGGTGTTCGTGTGCTGCGATGGATTGGGGCGCAACTGGATCGGCCCCGAGACGACGCCGGTTCTGCATGCGTTGCGGGAGAAGAGCCTGTGGTGTGCCGAGCACCGCGCGGTGTTCCCTTCCGTTACGCGCGCCTCGGCCGCCTCGGTCACGACCGGTTGCCATCCGGCGCGCCACGGCCTGCACGGCAATCGCATGGGCCTGCTCGAAGGCGGCAGGATCGTGGTGCGCGACGTCGGCGCACCGGACTTCCGCGACCACATGCGGCGCGCTACCGGCCGTACCTTGCTGGTCCCCGCGCTTTCGGAGCGCGTGGCGAACGACGGAGGCTGCATCGCCTTTTCCAACGTGTCGCCGGGCGCGGCGTTCTTCCTCGATCCCGACGCGCACGGCTACGTCTATCACCGCACCGGTTCCCACGGACCGGGCGCCAAGGAGCTCGACGCGCTAGAGGTGACGCACGACGCCGCGGGCGACTGGGCGATGACCGAGCGCTTCTGCGAGGAGGTGCTCGTCGAGCGTAAGCCAGCGGTGGCGCTGACCTGGCTATGCGATCCCGATCACACCCTGCATGGCGTTCCGCTGGGCTCGCCCGCCCATGCCGAGGCGCTGGCCGGCGCCGAGCGCTGCGTGCGCGAGATCGTGCGCATCGTCGAGCGGCTGCGGGCCGAGGGCGAGGAGATCCTATTGTTGGTCGGCTCCGACCACGGGCAGGAGACGATCGGCGCCGCCGTGAGCATCGAGGATTGGCTCGCCGAGCGCGGGCTATGGCGGCTGCTGGAGGCGGGCGACGTCGCAGTGGCCGGTCAGGGCACGTCGGCACTGCTCTATGCCACTGGCCGAGGACGTGCGGCGCTGCTCGCCTTGCTCGACGCGATGAGGGCTGAGCCGTGGGCCGACGGCGTGCTCGCGGGCGACGATCTCGGCCGCCACGGCTTCGCGGCCGAGGGTGGCGTGGTTGCCGCCGTCAACATGGCGCGCCGCCCCGAGAACAACCGCTATGGCGTGCCCGGCAGGCGCTGGGTGGCGGCCGAGCCCGGCAAGCCGGTGCCGGTCGGCAGCGGCCAGCATGGCGGCTGGGGACCCGACGAGACGAGGCCGTTCCTGATGGTGAATGACGGCCGCGCCGCGGGCGTGCGCCGGCAGCCGAGCAGCCTGGTCGATATCGCGCCTACTCTCGTCGGCTTCCTCGGTCTTCCGGCCACAGGCTTCGACGGCACATGCCTGACGTTCTGATCGTCACGACGGTCGATGAAATCCTAGGCCGGATGTAGCGCCAGCACCGCCGCGGTCGCGGCCTCGGCGCGCTCCTTCACCTCGCGCCCAGTCGGTGGCGGGATGACGCCCAGCAGCAGACGCAGGATCAGATCGCCGAACAAGAGCGAGAAGAATTGGCCGGATATGCGATCAGGATCGCCGGCGCCGATGAAGCCCGCGGTCTGGGCGCGGCGCAGCAGGTCGCCCAGTGCCTTGCGGTTGGGCTCGCGGCCGCTCTGATCGAGGATCTTGCCGAGATCGGCCGAGCCGCCGGCCTCGGCTATGGCCAGACGGTTGATGGCCAGGACCGGCGGAGAGGTGAGCTCACTGAGGGCGATGATGCCGTATTGGGTGAGGGCCGAGGAGAAAGCGTGGCGGTCGCCGATCTCCGGCGGGCTGAGCGGGACCTGCATGCGGGCGGCCGTGGCGGTGATCAGGGCCTCGAGGATGCCCTGCTTGCTGCCGAACTCGGCATAGAGCTCGCGCTTGGAGACCTTGGCCCGGGTGGCGATCTCGAGCGTGCTGGCTCCGGCATAACCCCGCTCCATCAGCACCGAAAAGGCCGCCGACACGATGGCGCGCCGGCGCGGCGGCAAGCCGTCGAGGGCCGAATGTTGGGTGGCGGAGAGCTTCTTGGCGGTTTTTGCCACGTCTTGTCCTCTTGACGGGGTACCCATACGGTACCATAGTTCTGCTTCATATGGTACCTATAAGTACCATCATTCAAAGGAGGACACCATGGGTGTCGTAAATTCAAAGACCAGCCTGGCGAAGCAACACTACACCGCCATCGAGGCCGGCTTCCATCGTTCCTGGTATCCCTTGTGTGCTGGCGCGCGATCTCGCGGCCGGCAAGGTGATCGGCCGGGATTTCCTCGGCACGCGCGTCGTCGCCTATCGCGACCAGGCCGGCAAGCCGGTGGTGCAGAGCGCCTGGTGCCCGCATCTCGGCGCCGATCTCTCGGTCGGCCAGATCGTCGATGGCCGCCTGCGCTGCGCCTATCATCACTGGTCATTCGACGGGACGGGCGCCTGCGCCCACATCCCGAGCGGCGACAAGATCCCGTCAGCGGCGCGCATCTTCACCTATCCCAGCGAAGAGAAGTGGGGGCTGGTGTGGGCGTTCAATGGCGAGCAGCGCCGACTTCCCGGTGCCGCAAATCCCTGACGCCGAGCCGGACACGATCGACTATGAAGCCTATCGAGCGCGGCGAGCGGCCGTGGGACACCTGGGTCGCCGTCTCCAACGGCGTTGATTTCCAGCATCTGCGCACCTTGCACGGCTTGCCCGAGGCCTCGATGCCTGAAGAGCTGCGAGGTCGAGGTAGGCGCGATCGCGTTCAAGGTCGAGAGCCCCTATCACCTCCAGCATGGCCGCATCACCGGCACCAATGTCTTCGCCCAGCATCTCCGGATGGGCGGCCAGGACATGTTCATGCTGTTCAGCGGCGCGCCGATCGAGCCTGGCCGCTCGAGCGGCTTCTTCGTCGTCGGCGTGCCCAAGGGCCAGGCCGAGCGCCTGCCGCAGGTACGCAGCATGGTCGACAGGCTGAACGAGGAGGACGCGCCGGTGCTGAACACCATCCGCTTCCGACGCGGGCTGCTCACCGCGTCGGACCGCCACCTCGCGCGCTACTTCAAGTACGTCGAGGAGTTCCCCTGTTTCCTGCCGCCGGAGTAACTCAGCCCAGCTGGATCCAGGTCGTCTTGACCTGGGTGAACTTGTCGAAGGCGTGCAGGGACTTGTCGCGGCCGATGCCCGACTGCTTGTAGCCGCCGAACGGCGTGGTGATGTCGCCGCCGTCGTAGGTGTTGACCCACACCGAGCCGGCGCGCAGGCCCTTGGCGAACTTGAAGGCCTTGTTGATGTCGGAAGTGAAGATCGCCGAGGCCAGCCCGTAGATCGTGTCGTTGGCGACGCTCAGCGCCTGGTCGGCGTCCTTCACCGGGATCACCGACAGCACCGGTCCGAAGATCTCCTCCTGGGCGATCTTCATCTTGTTGTCGACGTTGTCGAAGACGGTGGGCTCGATGAACTGGCCGGCATTGTCGACGTGGACCTGCTTGCCGCCCATCTTGAGCTTGGCGCCTTCCTTCTGGCCGGCCTCGATATAGCCCATCACGCGCTTGGTCTGCGTCTCGTCGACCATGGCGCCCATCTGGGTCTTGGGGTCGAGCGGGTCGCCCGGCATCATCTTCTGGCCGATCGCCATCACCTTCTCGAGGAAGGAATCCTTGATCTTGTCCTCGACGATGAGCCGCGAGCCCGCGGTGCAGACCTCGCCCTGGTTGAACCAGATGCCGAAGGCGGTGCGCTGGGCCGCGACATCGAGGTTGGGGGCGTCGGCCAGCACGATGTTTGGCGACTTGCCGCCGCACTCCAGCCAGACCTGCTTCATGTTGGAATCGCCGGAGTACTTCAGGAAGTACTTGCCGACCTCGGTCGAGCCGGTGAAGGCGATGACGTCGACGTCCATGTGGCGGCCGAGCGCCTGGCCGGCGGTCTCGCCGAAGCCCGGCAGCACGTTGAACACGCCCTCGGGGATGCCGGCTTCGGCCGCGAGCTCGCCGAGCCGGATGGCGGTGAGGGGCGACTGCTCGGCGGGCTTCAGGATCACTGAGTTCCCCGCCGCAAGGGCGGGGCTGATCTTCCAGCAGGCCATCAGCAGCGGGAAGTTCCACGGCACCACGCAGGCGACGACACCTGAGGCCTCGCGCGTGATCAGGGCGACCACGTTGCCCGGCGTCGGCGCCACCTCGTCGTAAATCTTGTCGATCGCCTCGGCGAACCACTGCACGGTGTTGGCCGAGCCCGGGATGTCGACGCGCGTCGAGTAAGCAATCGGCTTGCCCATGTCGAGCGTCTCGAGCAGGGCGAGCTCGTCGCGGTTCTTCATCATCAGCTCACTAAGCTTCAGCATGATCCGCTTGCGGTTGGCGGGCGGCATGTTCGCCCAGGTGCCCTTGTCGAACGCAGCGCGGGCGGCCTTCACCGCGGCGTCGACGTCGGCCTGCTCGCAGGCCGCGACCTTGGTCAGCACTTGGCCGGTCGCCGGATTGATGCAGTCGAAGGTCTTACCGGTGAGGGAGGGGACGAATTTGCCGCCGATGAAGGCCTGGTTGCGGTAGGCAAGACCGCCGACGCGGCCCTTCCAATCGTCGCGCGAAAGCTGAGCGGCCATGTTCATTCCCTCCGTTTGTTGGATGTGCGGAGGGTAGAGGGATTGCCTAGGATCGGCAAATCGTCAGGAGGGTTGCCATGAAACTGGAAGGCGGATGTTATTGCGGCAAGGTGCGCTACGTCGCCGAAGGTGAGCCGTCACTCAGGGCGCAATGCCATTGCCGCGAATGCCAATATATCAGCGGCGGCGCGCCCAACATGTTCCTGCTGATGCCGCCGGACGGCTTCCGCTACACCAAGGGGGCGCCCAAGCAATTCGCCCGCAGCGATCTCGAAAAACCGGTGATCCGGGAATTCTGCGCCGACTGCGGCACGCACCTCACGACCCGGCGACCCGGGCTGCCGGCGGTGATCCTGAAGGTCGGCACGCTCGACGATCCCGACCAGTTCGGCCTGCCGCAGATGGCGATCTATACAATCGACAAGCAGGCCTTCCACCAGATCCCTGACGGCTTGCCTACGTTCGAGCGCCTGCCCAAACGATAAAGCCGCCCGGAAGGGCGGCTTTGGCAACAACCACTGCGGGCCGCGCTATTTGATCTTGGATTCCTTGAAGACGACGTGCTTGCGCACGACCGGATCGTACTTCTTGAGTTCGAGCTTCTCGGTCTTGGTGCGCGGGTTCTTCTTGGTGACGTAATAGAAGCCGGTGTCGGCGCTGGACACCATCTTGATCAGGATCGAGGTCGGCTTGGCCATGGTCTAGGTCCTCTGGGAGGCCGGCAAATTAGTCGCCGGCGAGCGCCCTGTCAAGCGCCGCAAAACCGCCTATTGGCGGGGCATTGCGGCTTGCTCGATCGAGCCGGTCCGGACGGCATGGGCGTAGAGCGTCGGGTCGCGCAGCAGGCGGCTCGCGATATCGACGTCGCGCTCGGGCGTTTCGTCGCCCGGCGGGCAGATCTTGCGCATGCTGGCCACTTCCTGCGTGGCCGGGATTGCGCTCGGCATGCCAGCGCTGCAGCAGCCCGCGGCTGCCGTCGACGGCGTCGGGGCCGAGCTTGTCGAGGTCGCCCACCTTGGCGGTGCAGATATTGGGCATTATGCCGAGCTCGTTCCAGGTGTAGCCCGACGGCGCCAGCAGGCGCGACCAGGTCAGTACCAGCTCGCCCTCGTTGGGCAGGCGAACCACGGTCTGCACCGTGCCCTTGCCGTAGCTCGTGGTGCCGACGATGGCGGCGCGGCCGCGATCCTGGAGGGCCGCTGCCACGATCTCGGCGGCAGACGCGGAGTTGCCGTTGACCAGCACCACGATCGGCAGCTCCGCCGTCTTGCGGCTGCCGCTCTTGTAGACGCGCTGGCTGTCGGGATGGCGGCCTTGCGTCGAGAAGATGACGCCGTCGCCGATGAACACCTCGGCCACCGACTGCGGCCTGGTCGAGCAGGCCGCCGCGGTTGGAGCGCATGTCGAGGATGATGCCCGAGAGGTCGCGGCCGATCTCCGAGCGCGCGCGGTCGAGGGCGTGGACCAGCGTCTCGGTGGTGGCGCTGTTGAAGCCGGTGAGGTGGATCAACGCCACATTGCCCAGGCGCTCATAGGTGACAGTGGTCGGGATGATGCGGCCGCGCTTCATGGCGAGGACCAGCTCGCGACCCTGGCTCGGCCGCAGGATGGTCATGGTGACCGGCTGCGCCGACCGCGCCACGCAGCTTGTGGACCACGTCGGCCAGCGAGGCCTCGATCATCACATCGCCGTCGATGGCGACGATCTGGTCGCCGACCATCAGGCCGCCCTTGGCCGCCGGCGAGCCTTCCTGCACGGCGCGGATCAGCACCTTCTTGTCGTCGGTGCGCTCGACCGTGATGCCGATGCCGCCGCCGCCGTCGCGCTGGAAGCGGTTGTCCTTGGCCTCGTCGGGATCGGCGTAGCGGCTGTTCTTGTCCAGCTGCTTGGTGGTGGCCGACATCGCCCCCTTGATCAGCACGCCACGCTCGGTCTGCTGCAGCACCGGCGAGGCATCGACGGAGGCCGCGAACAACTCTGCCAGCATGCCGCCCCAGGCGCGGCCGTCGGCCGGATCCTCGGGCGTCGGACGCGACAGGACTTCATGGCCCTCGCGCATCACGGTGAAGCTCTTGTCGCCCGGCTGCAGCGACAGCGTGGGGTCAGTGGCGGCGAAACCGCGATAAGTGTCGACCGACATCTTGCGGAAGTCGGGCTCGTAGAGGTGGCGGTCACCGATCGCGCGGTAGGCCTGGAGGATCACCCGTTCGACGCTGACATCGGCCGCGGTGGCGGGATTGCGCGCAGCCGCAGGCGCCTGGTCGGTCGTGGTCTCGCACGAGGCGACAAGCGAAGCAGCCAGGAGAGCGGCTGCCGCATGCGACAGCGCAAGACGAACCAAACGGATCAACGGCACCTAGGACACCTTACGGTTTGCGACAGTAGCACAAGCCTTCCGCGGGCGGCCATGGCGCTTTGCCTCATGGGGACAGGTTCGGGCCGTCCGGAGACGGCTTGGGATTGGCGACGCGGTAGGTCCATAAGAGAGCGATCACGGCCCCCTTGATGCGCGGTAGCAGGATCAATGCCAGCAGTACCGATAGTGGCAGCCAAAGTACGGCATGAAACCAAAGCGGCGGCTGGTTGCCGTAGCGCTCCACCACCAGGACCAGCGGCACGACGATATGGCCGACGGCGAAGATGGTGAAATAGGCCGGCGCGTCATCGGCACGGTACGGTTCGTTGCCGAGCCCGCAGGTGGGGCAGCGGCTCAGCATTTTCAGGAAGCCGCCGAACAGCGGACCCTCGCCGCAGCGCGGGCAAAGTCCGCGCCAGCCGCGCCAGAGCGCGGTCTTGAAATCCACTGGGTCGTGGGGAAGGGAGGACACGCCCCAACATGGGGCCAACGCCTAGGTTCGTCGTCGCGACCGTTTGTCCCGAGAGGGCTTGCCATGCGCGACCGGACGACGCGGGCCGCTCCGTTCCGGCCGGCGGGGGCCACGATGGCCGCGCGGCAAGGCGTGGCGTTCGACCCGTTCGATAACCTCGATGACGTCGAACAAAAGCCCGCCGGTGGCGGCATCGGCCTCGACCAGCTTGACCCTCAGCCGATCGCCCAAACCATAGGTTTCGCCGGTGCGCTCGCCGATCAGGAGCTGGCGGCCCTCATCGTGGCGGAAGAATTCCTGGCCGAGGCTCCTGATCGGGATCAGCCCGTCGGCTCCGGTCCCGTCGAGCGAGACGAACAGCCCAAAGCGCGTCACCGAGGTGACCCGTCCGGGGAAGGCGGCGCCGACATGGGCCGCCATATACGCTGCGACATAACGATCCATGGCGCTGCGCTCGGCCGCCACCGCCCGCCGCTCGCACATCGAAAGGTGCTCGCCGAACTCCTCGAAGCGGCCCTTGTCGGCTTCGCTGAGGCCGCCTTCGCCCAGGCCAAAGGCCGCGATCAGGGCGCGGTGGACGATCAGGTCGGGGAAGCGGCGGATCGGCGAGGTGAAGTGGGCATAGCGGGCGAGCGCCAGGCCGAAGTGGCCGAGATTGTTGGGGCTGTAGACCGCCTGGCTCTGGCTGCGCAGCACGGTCTCGTTGACCAGGCGCACCACCGGCGTGCCGGCGACCGACTGCAGCACGCGGTTGAGGTCGGCCGGGCGCAGGCGCTGGCCGGTCGGCAGCTGGATGCCG
Organism: uncultured Alphaproteobacteria bacterium; assembly: GCA_963755595.1. Classification (GTDB taxonomy): domain Bacteria; phylum Pseudomonadota; class Alphaproteobacteria; order Reyranellales; family Reyranellaceae; genus Reyranella. The sequence goes on from CAVWKP010000003.1 coordinate 61,924, forward strand.
AGCGTCGCCAGGAACTCGCGCAGCGCCTCGAGCTTGGCGAGGTCGGGCTGGTCGTGCACGCGGTAGAGGCAAGGGGCGTGGCGCTGCTCCAGCGCCTGGGCGGCCGCCACGTTGGCCAGCACCATGAACTCCTCGATCAGCTTGTGGCTGTCGAGCCGCTCCCGTACGCCGATCTCGGCAATGCGGCCGTCATCGCCCAGCCTGACCAGCCGCTCTGGCAGATCGAGATCGAGTGCGCCGCGCTTCTCGCGGGCCGCCAGCAGCACGCGGTAGGCGCCGTAGAGCGGCTTGATCACCGGTTCGAGCAACGGACCTGTTTCCTCGTCGGGATGGCCGTCCACGGCGCGCTGGACGCGGGTGTAGGTCAACCGGGCGGCCGAGCGCATCATGGCGCGATGGAAGCGGTGGCGCTTGAGTTGCCCTTCGCCGTCGATCCACATTTCCGCAACCAGCACCGGGCGGTCCTGCGCGGGCACCAGCGAGCACCAGTGATTGGAGAGCTGCTCGGGCAGCATGGGCACGACGCGATCGGGGAAATAGACCGAGGTGCCGCGGCGATAGGCAGCTCGATCGAGCGGCTTGTCGTGCCGCACGTACCAGGCGACATCGGCGATGGCGACCAGCAACCGCCATCCGCCGGGATGCGCCGGGTCGGGCTCGGCGAACACTGCGTCGTCGAAGTCGCGCGCGTCCTCGCCGTCGATGGTGACCAGCGGCACCTTCCTGAGGTCGAGCCGGTCGCCGAGCGGTGCCGCCTTGGCGTTCTCCGCCTCCTTGGCGGCGGCCTCCGGAAACTCGACGGGGATATCGTTGGCCGCGATCGAGATCAGGCTGACCGTGCGCGGGTCGCTCATCGGCCCGACGCGTTCGATGACGCGGGCGCGGCGCGACAGATGGGCGCCGGTCTCCTCGATCCAGACGATGTCGCCAGGCTGGGCGCCGTTCTTGTCGGCGGCGCGAACGTCGAACTCGCGCCGGAGCTTGCGATCGGTCGGCATCACGAGACCGAGGCCATCGCGGCCGGCCGGCTCGTCGTAGAGGCCGAGGATCTTCTTGGGGCCGCTGCCGAGGTGGCGGATGATCTTGGCCTGGTAGGCGTTCTTGCCGCGGCGCTTCAGCGAGGCCAGCACGCGGTCGCCGACGGCGGGAGCGGTAGTGCCACGCGAGCCATGGGGGTCGATCTCGATGCGCGGCGGCGGGCCGTCTTTTTCCTCGTCGTGGCGGCGCGGCACGGCCAGCAGATGGCCGTCGTTATCAACGCGCACGATCTCCAGTACGGTAATATCAGTCAGTGCTTTGGGGTCCTTGAATGTCTTGGCGCGGTCGGCGGCGATCTCGCCGCTATCGCGCAGGTCGCGCAGCAGCGCCTTCAGTTCGATGCGCTGATCGCCCTTGATGCCGTAGGCGCGCGCAATCTCGCGCTTGCCGATCGGCGTTGTACTTTCCTTGATGAACGCCAGCAGTTCGTCGCGGCTCGGGACCCGGCCCTTAGCCATCGGTTCCGGTGCGGCGCGGCGTAGCTTCGGCCTTGGCTTTTGCCTTCTTCTTGGGGGCAGCCTTCTTCTTGACGGCCGTCTTCTTGACTGGCTTCTCGCCGGTGTCGTTGGCGGCGACCGGCGCCGCCTTCTTGGGCCGTGCCGCCTTGGGCTTCTTGCCACCGCCCTTGGCAGCGCGTTCGGCCAGCAGCGACACGGCCTGGTCGACCGTCAGTTCTTCCGGCTTCAGGTCGCGCGGAACGGTGGCGTTGATGCCGGCATGCTTCACGTACATGCCATAGCGGCCGTCATAGAGCTCGATCGGCGCCTCGTCGGTCGGATGGTTGCCGACGATGCGGATGGGCTTCACCGCGGCGCGGCCGCGGCCGGTCGCCTTGGCCTCGGCCAACAGCGCCACGGCGCGGTTCATGCCGATCTCGAGCACGCTTTCGTCGGCCGGGATCGATTTGTATTTGCTGCCGTGCTTGACGTAGGGCCCGAAGCGGCCGACGCCGGCCAGCACCGGCTGCTGGTCCTCGGGATGGACGCCGAGCTCGCGCGGCAGCGACAGCAGGGCCAGCGCCTTCTCCAGCGTCACCTCGTCGGGCGTCATGCCCTTGAGCAGCGACTGGCGCTTGGGTTTGACGGCCGCCGTTTCCTTGGTCTTGACCACGGCCTCGCCCAACTGGACGTAAAGACCGTACGGGCCGTTGCGCAAGGTCACCGGCATGCCGCTCACCGGATCCATGCCGAGCAGCTTCGGTCCGTCGAGGTTGGCGCCCGAGGCCGCATCGGCGTCGGGATCGACGATGCCGAGCTTGCGGGTGAAGCGGCACTCCGGATAGTTCGAGCAACCGATGAAGGCGCCGAACTTGCCGAGCTTCAGGCCGAGGCGCCCGTTGGCGCAGGACGGGCAGTCGCGCGGGCTCTTGCCGCCATTGTCGTTGGCCGGGAAGAAATGCGGGCCGAGCTCCGCGTCGAGCTTGTCGAGCACTTCCTTGACGCGCAGGTCCTTGGTCTCGCCGACGGCGGCGGAGAAGTTCTTCCAGAATTCGCGCAGCACCTGGCGCCAGTTGATCTTGCCGTCCGAGATCTCGTCGAGCTCTTCCTCGAGATGGGCGGTGAAGTTGTACTCGACGTAGCGCGGGAAGTAGGTCTGCAGGAAGGCCGTGACGATGCGGCCGCGGTCCTCCGGGATGAAACGCTTGCGGTCGAGCTTCACGTAATTGCGCCGCTGCAGCACCTCGATGATGCTGGCGTAGGTCGAGGGTCGGCCGATGCCGAGCTCCTCGAGCTTCTTGACCAGGCTCGCCTCGGAATAGCGCGGCGGCGGCTCGGTGAAATGCTGCTCCGGCAGGACCTCGCGGCGCTCCAGCCCCTCGGCTTCGGCGACGTCGGGCAGGATGGTGTTGCCTTCCTCATCCTCGTTGCCGTTTTCGTCCTTGCCCTCGTCGTATAGGGTGAGGAAGCCGTTGAATTTCACGACCGAGCCGGTAGCGCGCAGCTGCACGGTCTTGTCGCCACTGGCGATATCGACCGTGACCTGGTCGAGCACGGCGCTCTCCATCTGGCTCGCCACGGTGCGCTTCCAGATCAGCTCGTAGAGGCCGAGCTGATCCTTGTCGAGGTACTGCGCCACGTCCTGCGGCGTGCGGAAGAGGTCGGTCGGACGGATCGCCTCGTGCGCCTCTTGCGCATTCTTGGCCTTGGACGTGTAAACGCGTGGCTGGGCCGGCAGGTAGCTCTGCCCGTACTTGGTCTCGATCAGGCGCCGCGTCTGGCCGACCGCCTCGGGGGCGAGCTGCACGCCATCGGTGCGCATGTAGGTGATCAGGCCGACCGTCTCGCCGCCGATATCGACGCCTTCATAGAGGCGCTGGGCGATGCGCATGGCGGTGGCCGCGCCGACGCCAAGCTTGCGCGAGGCCTCCTGCTGCAGCGTCGAGGTGATGAAGGGAGGCGGCGGATTGCGCCGCACCTGGCGGCGGTCGATCGACAGAACGGAGAAGGCGCGCCGCTCGATCTCGTGCTTGGCGGCCTCGGCGCGCTCGGCGGTGTTGAGGTCGAACTTGTCGAGCTTGCGGCCGTCGAGATGGGTGAGGCGGGCCTTCAGCGTCTGCTTCTTGGCCGTGCCGAAATTGACGTCGACCGTCCAGTATTCGCGGCTCTTGAAGACCTCGATCTCGGACTCGCGCTCGCAGATCAGGCGCAGGGCCACCGACTGGACGCGCCCGGCCGAGCGGCTGCCCGGCAGCTTGCGCCACAGCACGGGCGAGAGGGTGAAACCGACGAGATAGTCGAGTGCGCGGCGAGCGAGGTAGGCGTCGATCAGCGGCTGGTCGAGTTCGCGCGGATGGGCGACGGCGTCGAGCACCGACTGCTTGGTGATGGCGTTGAAGGTGACCCGTTTGACGTCGACACCCTGCAAGGCCTTCTTGCGGCCCAGCACGTCCTTCACATGCCAGGAGATCGCCTCGCCCTCGCGATCCGGGTCGGTGGCGAGATAGAGCTTGCCGCCCTTGGTCACGGCCTTGGCGATGGCGTCCAGGCGCTTCTGGGAGGGCGGGTCGACCTCCCAATCCATGGCGAAGTCCTCGTCCGGACGCACGGAGCCGTCCTTGGCCGGCAGGTCACGGACATGGCCGTAGGAGGCCAGCACCGTGTAGCCGGGGCCGAGGTACTTCCCAATCGTCTTGGCCTTGGCAGGCGACTCGACGACCAACACATCCATGGTTGGAAACTTGCTCCAGTAATACATTAAGTACCGGAGCTAGATCACTGATTTACATCAGAGATACGCGGTTACCCCGGTGCCTTTCCAGGCGGCCTTCCAGCTCGAGGGCCAGCAGGACCTCCGCCACGGTGGCGGCGGACACTTGGCATCGGCGTACCAGTTCGTCAACCGGAGTGGGTACCGGCCCCAGGGCGCGGACCACCATTGCAGTCGGTGTGTCGTCGGATTTTTGTATCGGTTTCTCAAGTGTTTGCGGCGGGGACTGCGGCAAACCGAACACACTTATAATATCGTTTGCGTCGCGCACCAAAATGGCCCCATCGCGGATAAGGCTATTGGACCCGGCATGGCGCGGATCCATGGGTGAGCCCGGCACGACAAAGACCTCGCGCCCCTGTTCCGCAGCGCGTTGGGCCGTGATCAGCGAGCCTGAGCGCGCCGCCGCCTCGACCACCACGATCCCGGCGGCCAGGCCGCTGACGATGCGGTTGCGGCGCGGGAAGGCGCGGGCGACGGGCGGCGTGCCGAACGGGGCCTCCGCCAGCAACAGGCCGCGGGCGGCGATGGCCTGCTGCAAGCCGGCATTCTGCGGCGGATAGATCTGCTCGATGCCGCCGGCCAGCACCGCCACGGTGCCGGTCGGCAGGGCCGCCTCGTGTGCCGCGGCATCGATGCCGCGCGCCAAGCCTGACACGATGGTGAAGCCCGCATTGCCGAGCGAAGCCGCGAGCTCGGCGGCAAACCGGCGGCCGGCGAGCGAGGCTTCGCGGGCGCCGACAATGGCAAGAGCGCGTCGGCCGAGCAGCGACAGATCGCCGATCGCCGATAAGACCGGCGGCGCGTCGGGCAGGGCGGCCAACGCCGCCGGGTAGCCGGCGTCACCCATCACCAGGAAGCGCCCGCCGGCGCGCCCGAGCGCTGCTTCTTCGCGCGCGATCGCGGCCTCGCTGGCCACCGAGAGCCCGGCGCAAGCGGCCTGCGCCGAACCGAAATGCTGCAGGGCTTCACGGAAGGTGACTGGCCCGATGCGCGGGCCGCGCGCCAATCTCAGCCGTGCCCGGCGCTCCGCGCCGGCAAGCTCGGGAAGCAATGGACCGTCGAACATGCGGCGATCCTAATGCGAGAATATAATCCTGTAAAACAACTTCAGGTAGAAACACGACGGCGCGCCAGGCGTCGGCAACCGAGCGCTCCCAACGCGCCCAACACGCCGAGCGTGGCGCCCAGCGGGCCAAAGCCCTCGAAGCCGACCGTGCTGATCATGGCGGCGCCGAGGGCGGCGGCGCCGACCCAGCCGACGCTCGCGGTGGCCCCGTTCAAGCCCAGCACGGTGCCGCGCACGTCGTCCGGCACCGCGGCGAGGGCCGCCATATAGGACGGCCGGCCGAGCGCATTCGCCAGGCAATAGACGACCCCAAGCGCCACCGTGATCGCCGGTCCCGGATGCCACATGAACAGAGCGAGGGCAGCCATCGCCGACAGTGCCATGGCGATGGCGAAGGTTAGCAGGCGGTCGCGCCAGCGGTCGGCGAGCTGGCCGCCCACGATGGTGCCGACGATGTTGCCGAGGGCGAAGATCGCCAACGGTACAGCGGTGGCGGCCAGCGACAGGCCGTAAATCTCCTGCAGGAAAGTCGCGAAGTAGATGGCAGCGAGACCATAGCAGATGCGCTCGGCAATGCCGGTGCCCAGCAGCGCCAACACTGCGGGCGTGAGCCCTGCACCGAGCGATCGCCGCTGCAACGTGTGCCCGGCGGTGCCCGGTCCACGTGCCAGGGTGACGAGCAGGCCGAAGCTTGCCGTGAGGGCGAGGCCGGCCAGCACCAGGTTCCAGCCGCGCCAGCCGATCATCGAGCCGATCCAGGCGGCAAGCGGCACGCCGATCACGAGGGTGAGGGACTGGCCGCTCATCACCCAGCTCATGGCGCGGCCGCGTTGATGATCAGGGGAGCGGGCCGAGATCTCCGCGAACACCACGCCCATGAAGGTGCCGGAACAGCCGCCGGCCACGGTCGCCCATACGGCGACCCAGATGAAACTGCCGGCGTCGGCTAGCGCCACCATCGCGAGACTGAGGCAGAACAGGCCGCCGATCAGCAGCACGCGGCGGCCCAGCCAATCCGACATCACGCCGCCGACCGCCGAGGCCAGCCCCCAGGAGACTGAGGTCATCGACACCAGGTTGGCGACCAGCGGCATGCTGACATCGAGGTCGTGCGCCATCGAAAGCAGAAATGGCGCGCGCGTGGTGCCGCTCGAGGTGGCGGCGAAGGAACCAAGACAGGCGGCGCCGATCAGGGCCCAAGGCAGCGCGCGGGGAGCGTTCGTCGTCATCAAAGGGCCGCGACCCTAACGACCGCCGCGCACAGGTCAACCCGCGCTTGACCGGCAAGCAATGACAGCGCCGTAGGGATGGTATGAGCTAGGCCTTGCTGCGCTGGCCGATCTTGGACTCGGTGCCCTTGAGCAGGCGGGCGATGTTCTCGTGGTGGCGCAGCCAGACCAGCGGCACCAGCACGGTGATGGCAAGCGCGATGCGCCAATCACCGATAATGAACCAAGCCGCAATCGCGCCGATCACGATGCTGAGCAGCGTGGCGAGCGACGAGTAGCGAAATAACGCAGCGATCAGCAGCCAGGCCGCGCAGGCGATGGCGCCGACCGGCCAGCTCAAGCCCCACATCACGCCGAGCGCGGTCGCCATGCCCTTGCCGCCCTTGAAGCGGAGCCATACCGGAAACATGTGGCCGAGCACCGCGCCCAAGGCCGCGGCGATGGCCGCCATCGGTCCGAAGGTGGCGCAGATCAGCACTGCGGCGAGCCCTTTCACGGCATCGAGGATCAAAGTCGCGGCAGCCAGTTCCTTGCGGCCGGTGCGCAGCACGTTGGTGGCGCCGATATTGCCCGAGCCGATCGCGCGGATGTCGCCAAGTCCCGCCGCGCGCGTCAGCAGCAGGCCAAACGGGATCGAGCCCAGCAGGTAGCCGACTGCGAGCGGCGCCAGCACATGGGCGGGTTCCATCGGACGAGCGTACTTACTGTCCCACGATCCGGCAAGTTGTCGAATTCGACGTAGGCCGTGGTCGGTGGACCGATCAGGTCGGTGACGATCTGTTCGCCCGGCGCCACAGCGGTCGGCCCGAAATAGGCCTCGCCGACCGAGCGTCCGGCATTGAGGAAGGAGCACTGGACCTGGGCGTCGAGCGTGCGCGGCGTGTTGGAGGTCAGCGTGACCGTCACCTGCCAATAGCGCGCCGCATTGTAGGTCAGGTCGCTCGCCTGCAGGCTGAACAGCGGCATCGGCTGGCTGAAGTTGGGCAGCGGCCGCGGGCCGGTGCGGCGCACCACGGGCTGCGGCCTGGGCATCTGGCCCTCGGGCGGCCGGTAGGCCGACGTCGCTCTGTTCGGATCGTAGGCGGCATCGGGATCGGTGATCGGCGGTGCCGGGGGCAGTCCGCCCGATTGGACCTGTCCGCCGCCGCCAAGCGTCGCGGTACCACCGCCGGGAACACCGAGTGGTGGCGGCGTCAAAGGCTGCCCGGCCGTCGAAGGGCCGCCAGATGGGGTGGCCTGCACGTTGGCCGGTGCGGGCGGCGCGCCGGGGCGCAACGGTGTGGGTGTCGGAGGACCAGGCTGTACGCCGCCAACCTGTGTCTGCAGGCGGTCGTAACAGCTCAGGCGCGCCTGGCTGTCGCTCATCTCGGCACAGATCTGGATGTGCCGGGTCAGCGCATCGAGCAGGTCATCGCGCGATGACGGCGCGCGCTGCTGGGCGTGGCCTGCAACTCCGAAAGCGGCGATCGCCGTCAGCGCGGCGCCGAGAACAAGCGGTCGGATCATCTTCTGTGGTCCTGTTTTTGTTTGGCGGCCCACGATAGCAGACCAAATGGCCGTTTCGAGGCGCCTGTTAAGCCGCTGTTTACAGCGGCCCTGCCGCTGCAAACGGGCTAGGCCGCCGCTGCGGCCGGTGTGAAGCTGTCGTGACGGTAGATCGTGCGGCCGCCGACGATGGTGGCCATGACGCGGCCCTGCACCGGCCGCTCGTCGAACGGCGAGTTCTTGGTCTTGCTCCAGAAATCGACCCTGTCGATCTTCCAGGCGAAGTCCGAATCGAACAGCACCAGGTCCGCGGGCGCCCCCTTGGCGAGCTTGCCGCCGGGCAGGCCCAGCAGGCTGGCCGGCGTGCTCGACAGACGCTGGAACAGGCGCGGCAGGGTGAGGTGCTTGTTGTGCACCAGCTCGAGCGACACCGGCAGCAAGGTCTCGAGCCCAATGCCGCCGGGCTCGGCCTGGGCGAAGGGCACGCGCTTGCTGTCCTGGTCCTGCGGGCGATGGTCCGAGACGATTGCGTCGATCACGCCGCTCTTCAGGCCTTCGACGATCGCCTCGCGGTCCTTCTCCGCGCGCAAGGGCGGCACCAGCTTGCCGAATGTGCGGTAGTCGCCGACGGCAAGATCGTTCAGCGCGAAATAGGGCGGGGCCGTATCGCAGGTGATCTTGAGCCCGCGCGCCTTGGCGGCCGCGATCACTTTCACCGACTCGCCAGTCGAGATCTTGGCGAGGTGGAGGCGGCCGCCGGTCATCTCGACCAGTCGGATGTCGCGCTCCACCATCATCACCTCGGCGAGCGGCGGATTGCCCGACAGGCCGAGTCGTGTGGCCATCTCGCCGCTGGTCATGTGGCCACCCGACAGGCTGGGCTCCTGCGGCAGGTGCACGATCAGGGCGTCGAAGGCCTTCGCGTAGTACAGCGCGCGGCGCAGTACCTGCGCATTGCCCACGGCACGATCAGCGTCGGTGAAGGCCACGGCCCCCGCTTCGGCCAGCAGGCCCATCTCGGACAGTTCCTTGCCCTCCAGCCCAGCCGTCAGCGCACCGTAGGCATACATGTTGGCGAGCTTGATCTGGCGCGCGCGGCGGGCCACGAACTCGATCAGCGAGGCATCGTCGAACGGCGGCTCGTTGTCGGGCAGCAGCACCATCGAGGTGATGCCGCCCACCGCTGCCGCGACGCCGGCGCTCTCCAGCGTCTCCTTGTGCTCCTCGCCCGGCTCGCCGGTATGCACCCGCGCATCGACCAGGCCCGGCGCGAGATAGAGGCCGCGGCAATCGACCGACTGGATGCCGTAGGGCGCGCCCGAGGCGAAGAGGTTGGGGCCGAAGTCGGCGATCTTGCCGTCGCTGATCAGGACGGCGCCGCTGTACTCGCTGTCGCTTGTCGGATCGACGATGCGGGCGTTGATATAGGCGGTCGATCCGGCGTGCGGCGGCGCCCCGCGCAGGATGTCGCCGCTCAAGCCGCCGCTCCGATGGCGTTGCGCCGCCCGCCGATCAGCGCCTCGAGGCAGGCCATGCGCACCGCGACACCCATCTCGACCTGCTCGTGGATGACTGAGCGGTCGAGATCGTCGGCCACTTCTGAGTCGATCTCAACGCCACGATTCATCGGGCCAGGATGCATGATCAGCGCATCCGGCTTGGCGACCTTGAGCTTTTCATGGTCGAGGCCGAAGAAGCGGAAATACTCGCTGATCGACGGCACGAAAGTGCCCTGCATGCGCTCGGTCTGCAGCCTGAGCATCATGACGATGTCGACGTCCTTGAGCCCGCTGCGCATGCTGTAGTGAACCTCGACTCCCATCTTGTCGATGTCGGTCGGCATCAGGGTGGGCGGACCGACCACGCGCACGCGGGCGCCCATGATCTGCAGCAGGTGGATGTTCGAGCGCGCCACGCGGCTGTGCATGATGTCGCCGCAGATCGCCACCAGCAGCCCCTGCAGGCGGCCGCGGCGCCGGCGGATGGTGAGCGCATCAAGCAGCGCCTGGGTGGGGTGCTCGTGCTGGCCGTCGCCGGCATTGATGACGGTGCAGTTGACCTTCTGTGACAGGAGATTTACCGCGCCCGACTCGGCATGGCGCACGACGATCGCGTCGGGGCGCATGGCGTTCAGCGTCATGGCCGTGTCCAGCAGCGTCTCGCCCTTGCGCACCGAGGAGGTGGCGACGTCCATGTTGATCACGTCGGCGCCCAGCCGCTTGGCGGCAACCTCGAAGCTGGTGCGCGTGCGCGTGGAATTCTCGAAGAACAGGTTGATGACGGTGCGGCCCGACAGCAGGTCGCGCCGCTTGTCGAGCGAGCGGTTCTGGTCGATGTAGCTTTCGGAAAGGTCGAGCAGGCCCGAAATGGTTTCAGGCGACAGCCCTTCGATGCCGAGCAGGTGGGGCAACCTCGGCACGCCCGTGCGTTTCTTTGTCACTAAAGCGCGACGTTAAGCACGCAGGCACGCCAACCGCAAGGCGGCGTTTAGGTGGATAAGCTCAGGCGGCCGGCCGCGGTCCGGTGTAGCGGGCGCGGGGCCGGATCAGCGCCCCATGCGCGGCCTGTTCCAGGGCATGGGCGATCCAGCCGACGGTGCGGCCGAGCAGGAACAAGGCGAGCGCCAATTCCTCGGGCAGGCCGAGGGCACGCTCCAGCGTGACCGTCGCGAAGTCGATGTTGGGCTTGGGCCCGCCAGTGGCTTCGACGGCCACAGCCAGCCGCTCGGCGAGCGCCAGCTCAGGCGACCGCGGCAGTGCCTCGCGCATCATCGCGAACAGCGTGGCGGCCCGCACGTCGCCATCGGGATAGAGCGGATGGCCGAAGCCCGGCAGGTCGCGGAGTTCGCCGCCGAGCTCGGCGGCCTTGGCGAACGCGTCGACCAGGCGCGCCACCTGCCGGGTCACGCCGCCATGCCGCGGACCGTTGATGGCGGCGAGCCCCGCCACGGTCGAGCCGTAGAGATTGGCGCCGGTCGAGGCGACGACGCGGGCGGCGAAGGCCGAGGCATTGAATTCGTGGTCGGCCGACAGGACCAGCGCGGCGCGGATCAAGGGCGAGTGAGTTGGCGGCACATGCCAGGCCGAGGCCAGTTGCTCGTGTACCGGACGTGCCGAGACCGGTTCGCCGGTCACAGCGGCGGCAAGCAGGCGCAGGATGCGCGCGCCGGTCTCGAGCATGGCCTCGCGATTCTCGACCCAACTCGGATGGTCCCAGCGCGCCGCCGCGGGCAGCAGGACGAGGCAGCGATCGACCGTCGACAGCGTGGGGGTTGCGGCCCAGGCGGCGCGCAGGGCGGCCGACATCGGCGGCAGGTTCTTGGCGTCGAATGGCCGATCGTCGCAATCCCACAGGAGTTCGGCGACCTGCTCGAGCGACGCACTGCGCGCCAGCCGCGCGGCGTCGTGTCCGCGATAGTACAGGCGGCCGTTCTCGATCAGGGTCAGCGACGATTCGAGCACCGGCGTTCCGAAATCGAGCGCGCTGGCCGCGATCAACTCGGCTTTTCGGCCGATCGCGCGGCGGCGCTTCAGACGCGAAACATCGTCGGCGCGATAGCGCCGCTCGCGCCGCCCCGTCGTGCCCTCGGAGCGCAGAAGGCCGCGGCTGACATAGGCGTAGAGGGTGGCGGCCGACACGCCCAACCGGCGCGCCGCCTCGGCCGAACTGATCCATTCGCTGCTCATAACCTATTATTGATCAATTCAATCAATATTGACAATATATCTGATGCAGCCGAAATCTCAGCGCGAACAGCGAAGGGGATTGCGATGCTGCAGACACGGGTGGACAGCGGCCTCGATGGCGTGATCGTGGCCGACACGGTGATGAGCGAGGTTGACGGCGAGGCCGGCCGGCTGGTCGTGCGCGGCCATGCGCTGGAGGAACTGGTCGCGACGCGCGGCTACGAAGCCGTGGCGGCCCTGCTGTGGGAAGGCTATGCGGCCGGCGGCGGCGATGCCGACGCCGTGGCCAGGGGGCTCGGTGCGGCACGTGTCCGCGCCTTTGCCGATGTGCCCAAGCTGATTGCCGCCACGCGCGGGCTGACGCCGGTCGAGGCGCTGCGCGTCGGCCTCGGCATGCTGCCCGACAGTGAGCCCACGCCGCATCACTATCTCGTCTGCGGCGCCATGCCGGTGTTCCTGGCGGCGTTGCTCAGCGCGGCAAAGGGCATGGCGCCGATCGAGCCCGATCCCACGCTCAGCACGGCGCAGGATCTCCTGCGCATGATCCGCGGCCAGCGCGCCGGCGTCGTCTTCGAGCGGGGGCTCGATACCTACCTCGCGACGGTGGCCGACCATGGCTTCAACGCCTCGACCTTCACCGCCCGCGTCGTGGCTTCCACCCATGCCGGCCTGATCTCGGCGGTGCTGGCCGGCCTCTGCGCCTTGAAGGGGCCGCTGCATGGCGGGGCGCCGGGGCCGGTGCTCGACATGCTGGACGAGATCGGCGAGGCCTCGCGCGCCGAGGCGTGGTTCGACGACGCCTTCGCCAAGGGCACCACCCTGATGGGTTTCGGCCATCGCATCTATAAGGTGCGCGACCCGCGTGCCGATGTGCTGAAAGCGGCTGTCGCCAAGCTGCCGGCGACGGCGGGTCGGCTGGCCTATGCCACCGAGGTCGAGAAGGGCGCGATTGCAGCACTTCGCAAGCACAAGCCCGGCCGCCGGCTCGACATCAACGTCGAATACTACACGGCGCTGCTCCTGGAGGCGCTCGAGATCCCGCGCGAGGCCTTCACGGCACTGTTCGCGGTGGCCCGCACAGCCGGCTGGTGCGCCCACGTCTTCGAGCAGGTGAAGGGCGGCCGCATCATCCGCCCGCAGTCGAACTACGTCGGCCCGCGGCCTTGACCCTGGACGCGCAAGACTGAGCCGCGCCAGGTCCGGGCGCGCGTCCCGGCGGCGTCGAACACCCAGACGATCAGATCGCCGCCGGTCGGCGTGAAGCGGATGGTGAAGTGGCGGCGCCAGAAGCTGCCGTCGGCGTGGTTGAACAGCGCCTCGGTGCCGAGCGAATTGGGCTGCACGGTGAGCGACGCCGAGCGCGGCACCGGATGGCCCTGGGCGGAGGCGAGCAAGGCCACGCCGTTGTTCATCAGGCCGAAGCGTAGCGTTTCGCCCTGTTCCGTGGTCTGCATCGGCCCGCCGTCGATGCGCAGCCAAACCTCGCAATCGCCTTCGTCAGACCTGATCGAAAGATAGACGGCAAAGGGCGCGCGATCGTCGAGGTCGACATGGGGATGCGCCGGCGGCGGATAGATGTCCTCGAGTGGGATCGAGCCGTAGAAGTGCAGCGCGCCGGAATAGTCGCCCAGCCATTCCGGCCACAGGCCCGACTGCGCCTGCGCGGCGAAGGCGACCGGCAGGGGCGCGAGCAAGAGCAGCCGGCGGCCGAGCATCAGCCCGAAAATGGGCGCATGCGGCGGAAAATGCCGTCGCGCCGCAGGATGTCGTGGTGCACCACGGCCAAGACGTGCACGGCAAGCACGGCGATCAGCGTCCAGGCCAGCCGGTGATGAAGCGTGCGCAGCATCTCGAAGGTGGCGGGGTCGCGCGGTGCGAGGTCGGGCAGCCGAAGCACTCCGAACCAGTAGACGGTGACGCCGCCGGCCGAGCTCATCAGCCAGCCGCTCACCGGCATGGCCAGCAGCAGCACGAGCAGCGCGCCGTGGCTGAGCGGCGCCAGGCGGCGATGCCAGGCCGTCACCGTAGCGGGCAAAGGCGGCGGCGGCGCGCGCCAGCGCCACAGCAGCCGCACGATGGTGAGAACCAGAACCACCAGGCCGATCCATTTGTGCCAGGCATAGGCCAGGAGCTTGGTGAGGCTGATCGGCAGGTCGACCATCCAGAGGCCGACACCGATCAGGCCCAGCACCAGCAGCGCGGTGATCCAGTGCAGGGTCTTGGCGAGGGGGTGGTAGCCGGCGCCCGCCACGACAGGACCTCAGCGCCAGGCTTCGGCGCGGATGGTGATGTCGACGGTGTCGCCCACCACGTCGACGAACTTGGTCATGCCGAATTCCGAGCGCTTGATGCTGCCGTCGGCGCGGAAGCGGGCATAGCGCGCGCCGGCCGGCGCGTCGGGCCGGCGATCGGTGACGGAGACGGCGAGCACCATCGGCCGCGTGATGCCGCGCAGCGTGACGTCGCCCGTGACCTTGAGCGTCGTCTCGCCGGTGCGCTCGACGGTGGTCGACTTGAAAGTCATCTCGGGGAATTTCTCGACGTCGAAGAAGTCGGCATCCCTCATCATCGCGGTCTGCTGGGTGTCGAGCATCTGGACGCTCTTGGTGTGCACCGACCACCTGGACGGCGCTCTTGGGTATGTCCTGGTCATCCACCCGCAGGAAGCCCTGCCAGTCCTTAAACGAGCCGGTGGTGCGGAAGACGCGTGAATCGCCGATCGCGAAGTCGATCGAGCCGCGCCCGCCGCTGATATTGAGCTTGTCGGCCGCCGCGCCGACCGACCACGGCAGAAGGCAGGCCGAGCCTGCGCCGAACAGCAGCGCCCGGCGGGCAAGTCTAACGGGCATCGGCGGTCTCCGCGAAAGTCTCGAAGAAGCGCTGGTTCGCTGCGCGCTGGTTCTCGTAGATCGAGCCTTGGTGGTCGGCGGCGGGCAACGGCATGCGCACCGGCGCCGGCACGATGCGCGGCTCGACGCTGGGCTCGCCCAGCACCATGCGGTCGTTGAAGTCGTCGAAGTTGGCGACGCCCATCAGCGGCCAGGCATCGGCGGCGGTGTATTCGTGCAGCAGCAGGCGGCGCTGGCGGTTCGATCTGTTGAGCGCCGAGCCATGCACCAGCCGTGCATGATGGATGGTCATCGACCCGGCCGGACCCATCAGCGGCACGGCCTCGGCGAAATCGATGTCGCAGTTGGCCGGAGTCATGGCGCCGCAGAAGCGGCCGCCGGCATGGTGATCGTAGGTCGGGCCGCGGTGCGAGCCCGGGATGACCAGCAGCGGACCGTTGTCCATGTCGCAGTCGTCGAGATAGATGCCGGTCGCCAGCACATCGTCGTTGGTATGGGGATAGAACGCCCAGTCCTGGTGCCATTCGACCGGTGAGCCGTAGCCCGCCGACTTCATGTTGAGCTTGCCGCCATAGAGGCGGATGTTCGGGCCCAGAAGGCCGCTCAGGACGGACGTGATCTTGGGATCGCGGGTGAGGGCGCGGAAGAACTCGTAGCGCTTGAAGATGGCGGGCTTCAGCCGCCGCACGCGCGGCAGCGCGGCCGAATGGCTGGGCTCGAGATCGTAGAGATCGTCGTTGGCGCTGACGCCGCGCGCCTCGGCAACGATACGGTCGGTAAGGGCGCGCAGCTCGGCAAGCTGCTCGCCCTCGATCAGGCGCGGGATCACCAGGTAGCCGTCGCGCCGGTAGGTCTCGATCTGTTGGCTCGTGAGCATGCGAAACCATAGCACGAGGTCCCGTCATCACGGATAATCACGCTATGGCGATCCGTGCCTTGTTTCCGACATTCATTTATCACGCCGCTCTCGCGAAGCGGACCAGCCGGCGCTTCGGCCAAACGCTGGCCGACGAGTGCCGCGCGCTCGCCGCCTCCGATGCCGCCGGCCAGCGCTGGTCGGCGCGGCATTACCTCGGCGGCTACACCTCCTATGGCTCGCTCGACCGCCTGCATCTTGTCTCGTCGGTGTTCGCGGGCCTGCGCCGGCGGCTCGATCCGCATGTTCGAAGTCTTCGCCCGCAGCCTGCATTACGACCTCGCCGGGCGTTCGCTTGCCATGACCGATTGCTGGGTCAATGTGATGCCGGCCGGTGTCGTCCATTCGCTGCACCTGCATCCCACATCGTTCATCAGCGGCACCTATTACGTCGAAGTCCCACGCGGGGCGGGGGCGTTGAAAGTCGAGGATCCGCGCCTGTCGCGCATGATGGCGGCGCCGCCACGCCAGGCCCATGTCAGCGTCCCGGCCCGCTCAGGAGACGTCGTGCTGTTCGAAAGCTGGCTGCGGCACGAAGTGCCGCCGGCGCGCTATGCCGGCGAGCGCATCTCGATTAGCTTCAACTACGGCTGGACGCCTTCCGCCGCGACCAAGGCCAGCCGGCGGCGTCGATGAGTGTCCCCATGCGCTTCCTCGTTTCCGTCCTCTCTTTCGGGCTCGCCATGATCGCGGCGCCAGCCTGGGCCGACTGCCCGCTCGATCTCGGCCACGGTGTCGGCTGGGTGGTGTTCTCCCAGCACTACATGATCGCGTTCCGCCCCGATCCGTCGCGCATCGAGATCGGGGAGCCATTCGCGCTGGTCCTCAATGTCTGCACCAAGGGCGGCGACGCGGCGGAACTGGTCGGTGTCGACGCGCAACTGTCCGAAGAAGCCAGCGGGCCCAGCCAGCATCTCAAGATCGTGCCGGGCAAGGATGGCCGCTACCGGGCCGAGGGCCTGCTGCTGCCGACAGCCGGCCGCTGGGAGGTCGACTTCGATGTGCGATCGGGTGAGGAGAGCGAGCGGCTGACGCACGAGATCGTGCTTCAGCAGTAGAGGGGTTCCGGTCGGATGGAAGCGCGTGCGGTTCCATCCGACGGAAACGCGTTGTCCCGAGCGCCGTGTTCACGGCACATCCCGCCGGCTGCTTCCAGCCGGGCGGGATGTGCTCAGGTCGCGTCAGGCGGCCCTGACTTTAGACGAGCAAGGGCGCTTTCCAGTATCCACGCCGCCGCCGCGGCGTCGACGCGCTCGGCACGGCGCGCGCGGCTCATGTCGTAGTCGTCGATCATGCCGCGCGTCACCGCAGCGGTGCTGAGCCGCTCGTCCTGCAGCACGATGGGCAGCGCGGCAAGTGCAGACGGGCCATGCCGTTCGATGTTGGCCACGAACTGCCGCACCGATTGGCAGCGCGGTCCCTCGCTGCCATCCATGTTGAGCGGCAAGCCAACCGCCAGTGCCTTGATCTCGTGCTTGGCGGCCAACTCGGCGAGGGCCGCGAGATCGACTGCGAGCTTGCCGCGCTTCAAGGTCGTCAGCGGCGTCGCCAGCGTGCGCCGCACGTCGGACGTGGCGATGCCGATCGTCTTCGTCCCCACGTCGAGCGCCATCAGACGGCCGTCGCGGACCAGCAGCGCCTTGAGCTCGGGGAAATCGACGATGGCCATCGAGTATTCATATAAGTTGTTGATCGAAATCGCTATTCGACGGTTTGCACTCTATATGAGATGACAACAATGACGATCAGGGTAAGTTTCCGCCGGTGACTGACATCGTCCACGCGCTGCTGGCCATCGCCATGGTGCTGACCCTCGTCAGCCTGCTGGTGCCGCTCGCCGAGCGGCTGCGCCTGCCGCACACCGTTCTTCTGGCGGTGGCCGGCCTGGCGCTGGGCTTCCTCGGCACCTGGATCACGCGCAGCGGCCACGTCTATGGGCCAGTGGGCGACATCTTCGCCGGCCTCGACCGGCTCGAGCTCGGCACCAACGTGTTCCTGCCGCTCTTCCTGCCGCCGCTGCTCTTCACCGCGGGCCTCACCATCGACGTGCGTCGCCTGTTCGACGAGGTCTTCGCCGTGCTGCTGATGGCGATCGTGGCGGTGCTGGTCTGCATCGCGGGCGTCGCGAGTGCCGTGCATCTTGCGACCGGCATCGACCTCACGGTCTGCCTGTTGCTGGGGGCCATCGTTTCGACCACCGATCCGGCGGCGGTGATCGGCATCTTCCGCGACGTCGGCGCGCCCAAGCGGCTGTCGATCCTCGCCGAGGGCGAATCGCTGTTCAACGACGCCGTCGCCATCGCCGCGTTCGGCTTCTTCATGGGGCTCCTGATCCGGCAGGTCGATCCGGCCGCGGCGGCCCAGATGTCGCCCGAGGTCGGGAGCCCGGCGGTTGCCTTCACGCGCGAGTTCCTGGGCGGCATCGCCTTTGGCTTCATCATGGCACGTTTGTCGATGCTGATCCTGCCGCGGCTCGGCGACTCCGATTCAGCCGTTGCCTCGGTCACCGTGAGCCTTGCCTATGCGAGCTACGTCATCGCCGACCATTATCTCGACACATCGGGAGTCGTGGCCGTGGTCATGGCGGCACTCACCGTCGCGGCCTACGGGCCCACGCACCTGCATCCCCACCAGTGGGCGACGCTGCGCCAGCTCTGGCGCCAGCTCGAGTTCTGGAGCAACTGCCTGATCTTCGTCCTGGCCTCGATGCTGGCGGCCAGCGTGCTGTTGCAGATCAGCTGGCTTTACCTCGGGGCGCTGCTGGCGGTCGCCCTCGGCGCCTTCGTGGCCCGCGTGCTCGTCGTGTTCGGCATGCTGCCGCTCCTGGAGATGGGCCGCCTCGTGCAGCCGGTCGACCGGCGCTACAAGGCGATCCTGGTGTGGGGCGGGCTGCGCGGCGCGGTGACCATCGTGCTCGCCATGGTCGCAGCCGGCGACGGTCGCTTGCCGGCAAATATCCGCGAATTCGCCGCGGTGCTGGCGACGCTGTTCGTGCTCTTCACCCTGTTCGTCAACGCCACCACGCTTGGCCTGGTGATGCGGGTGCTGGGACTCGACCGGCTGAGCCGGCTGGAGCTCGCCGTGCGCGACCGCGTGCTGGCGCTGTCGCGGGTCAATGTCGCGCATCACCTGCAGGAGGTCATCCGCGAACACAACGTGCGGGTCGAAGGCCTCGCCGTCGATCCGGTCTCCGCCGGCGATGAGACCATCGAGGCGCCGCCGCCTGACCTCGCACTCGATCTGAATGAGCGCCTGACCGTCGGCTTGCTGACCCTGTGCACCCAGGAGCGGCAGCTCTATCTCGAGCAGTTCGAGCAGCAGACCCTATCGCGGCGTATGGTGGCGATCATGACCGCGCGCGCCGATCGGCTGATCGACGCCGTGCGTGCCCGCGGCGTCGAGGGCTACCAGCAGACGTTGCGCGACTTCACGCTGCCCGACCGCGCGTTCCACCTGGGCCTGTGGCTGCAGCGCCGGTTCGGCTACGAGCGCGTGCTGACCAAGCGGCTGGCCGACCGCTTCGAGATCCTGATGGTGTCGCAGGACGTGCTGGGCGAGCTCGCCGCCTTCAACCTGCACTCGATCACCGACTTGCTGGGCGCCGACGCCGAGGCGCGGCTCGGCGAGATCATCCGAGATCGCCAGGAGCTGGTCGAGCACGGGCTGAAGGCGCTCAGCCTGCAGTATCCGGGCTATGCCGAATCCATCCGCGACCGCCAGCTCGAGCGCGCCGCGATCCGCTTCGAATCGGCGGAGTACACGCGGCGGCTCCGCGAATTGGTGATCGGTCGCGAGGTCTATGCCGACCTGCGCGGACAGCTGAACAAGCGGCGCTCGGCGATCGCCGACCGTCCGCCGTTACATCTCGGCCTCGAGCTCGCCGGCATGATCGGCCGTGTTCCGCTGTTCGCCAGCCTCGACAGCTGGGTATTGGCCGAGCTCGGCAAGCGGCTGCGGCCGGTGGTGGCGCTGCCCGGCGAGAAGATCATGGCCCAGGGCGGTCCGCCCGACTCCATGTACTTCATCGCCGCCGGCGAGGTGCAGGTGATCCTGCGCGGCGGGCCGGTGACGCTGAAGGACGGCGACTTTTTCGGCGAGGGCGGCCTGCTCGAGCGCCGCCCGCGCAATGCCGACGTGATCTCGGCGGGCTATACCCACCTGCTGGTGCTGCATCGCAAGGACTTCAACGAACTCCTCGACCAGCGACCAGAGCTGCGCACCGAGATCGAAGCGGTGGCGGCGCGCCGCGCCGCCGACCTGCCGGACGCGGCCGGCCAGTAGGTTGCTCGCACGGGCCAAACGGGCTACCAACCGCGCGAATTCTGCCGATTTCGGAGTGTTTTGATGTCGCTCGACAAGGACGCTGTGGCGCGCATTGCGCGGCTCGCCCGTCTGAAGGTGCCGGAGGAGGAGCTCGGACCGCTGGCCGGCGAGCTGTCGGGGATTCTTGCCTGGATCGAGCAGCTGAGCGAGGTCGACACCAGGAACGTCGAGCCGCTGTCGAGTGTCTCGGACGTCACACTGCCGCTGCGCGAGGACAAGGTCACTGACGGCCACATCGCCGAGAAGATCCTGGCCAACGCACCGGGCGGCGCGGTCTATATCGAGCCGACCGACAAGAATGCCGGCGGCTTCTTCACCGTCCCGAAGGTGGTGGAGTAGGGCATGGCCGCTCTCACCGATCTCACGCTCGCCGAACTGTCGGCGGCGATGGCAAAGAAGCAGGCGAGCGCGCTCGAAGTGGCCGACGCGCATCTGAAGAAGCTCGACGAGCATCGCGCGCTCAACGCCTTCATCACCGAGACGCCGGATCGCGCGCGCGAGATGGCGAAGGCCTCCGACGCGCGCCGCGCCAAGGGAGAGGCCGGCCTGCTGGAAGGCGTGCCGCTTGCCATAAAAGATCTGTTCTGCACCGAGGGCGTGCAGACCACGGCGGGCTCGCACATCCTCGAGGGCTTCGTGCCGCCCTATGAGAGCACGGTCACCACCAACCTGTGGAAAGCGGGCGCGGTGATGGTCGGCAAGACCAACCTCGACGAGTTCGCCATGGGCTCGTCGAACATGACCAGCCATTTCGGCGGCGTCGAGAATCCCGTGGAAGCGCCGCGGCGACAACCGCAAGCTGGTGCCGGGCGGCTCGTCGGGCGGCTCGGCCGCTGCAGTCGCGGCCTACATGGTGCCGGGCAGCACCGGCACCGACACCGGCGGCTCGATCCGCCAGCCCGCCTCGTTCTGCGGCATCGTCGGCCTGAAGCCGACCTACGGCCGCTGCTCGCGCTGGGGCGTCGTTGCGTTCGCGAGCTCGCTCGACCAGCCCGGCCCGTTCGGTCGCACGGTCGAGGATGCGGCCCTGCTGTTGCAGGCGATGTCGGGCCACGATCCCAAGGACTTCGACCTCGGCGCCGCTCCCCGTGCCCGACTTCGCGGCGGCGGCGCGCAATCCCGACATCAAGGGCCTGCGCGTCGGCATTCCCAGGGAGTACCGGGTCGACGGCACGGCGCCCGAGATCGTTGCGCTGTGGGACAAGGGCATCGAGATGATGAAGGCGGCGGGTGCCCAGACCGTCGAGGTCTCGCTGCCCCACACCAAGTATGCGCTGCCGGCCTACTACATCGTGGCGCCGGCCGAGTGCTCGTCCAACCTCGCGCGCTACGACGGCGTGCGCTATGGGCTGCGCGTGCCGGGCAAGGACCTGATCGAGATGTACCAGAACACGCGCGGCGCGGGCTTCGGCAAGGAAGTGCGCCGGCGCATCATGATCGGCACCTACGTGCTGTCGGCCGGCTACTACGACGCCTACTACAAGAAGGCGCAGCAGATCCGCGCCCTGATCGCGCGCGACTTCAAGCAGGCCTTCGAGAAGTGCGACGTGCTGCTGACGCCGACCGCGCCCACCGCAGCCTTCGCCGCCGGCGAGAAAATGGACGATCCGGTGACGATGTATCTCAACGACATGTTCACCATTCCGGCCTCGATGGCGGGCCTGCCCGGCATCTCGGTGCCGGCCGGCCTCGACAAGGACGGCCTGCCGCTCGGCCTGCAGATCCTCGGCCGCGCCTTCGACGAGGAGACGATGCTGCGTGCGGCGGCGGCGCTCGAGAAGGCAGCCGGCTTCAAGGCGCGGGCGGCGGGTTACTAGAGGAGGATCCAACCTCACCCTGAGGAGCGGTCGGCAGGACCGCGTCTCGAAGGGTCGGCAAGAGCACCATCTCTGTTGCCATCCTTCGAGACGGCGCTTCGCGCCTCCTCAGGATGAGGTTATTCGATTTGAACAGACTGCTTTTTAGCGGCCGCGCTAGACCTTGAAGGCCTGCCGCGCCAGCAGCTTCCAGTCGGCGCCCTGCTTCACCCAGACCTGCAGGACACCGATCTTCGAAACGTTCCACTTGCCGTCGCCGGTGCCGCTCTCGCTTTCCCAGGCGTGGCGCACGATGGCGTTGTTGCCGACCACCGCCACCGTCTGCTTGGTGAGCTCGATCGACTTGTAGACCGTCTTCTTGCTGGCGATCACGTCGACGAACACGGTCTTGTCCTGGAGCGTGCCGCTCGAGTGGCCGTAGCTCAACTGGTCGACGACCAGAGCCTCGAGCTTGGGCTTGTCGGCGGCGAGCATGGCCTTGGTGAGGTTGGCGACCGCGTCGGCGACGGCGGTGGCATCGGCCGACTCGGCAAGAGCCGGGGTATGTGCAAGGACGCTGACGCCGGACGCAAACAAGGCAGCGGCAGCGATATGACGACGGCTGATGGTCATGGCTTCCTCCGGTTGCCTCCCAACTGCGTGGGATCGGTCCGAACGCTATCAGGCTGCCCGCCCTCGCAAAAGGTGCGGCGTGAAGTTGCCTCGGCCGGCTGAAGCAAAGACAATCGGCAGATGTCCCTCGAACTCTACGCCGCCTATCTCGTCGCCTGCCTGATCATCGTCATCGTGCCGGGCCCCACCGTGACCTTGATCGTCGCCAACAGCCTGCGCCACGGCACGCGCGCCGGAATCCTCAATATGCTCGGCACGCAGGTGGGCGAGGCCATCATCATCACGGCTGCCGGCATCGGGCTGGCGTCGCTGATCGAGGCGATGGGCCACTGGTTCGACTGGCTGCGGCTCGCCGGTGCGGCCTACCTGATCTGGCTCGGCTGGAAGATGATCCGCTCCAGCGGCGAGACGGTCGACGGCGCCCCGCCGCAGGTCCCGCGCGGCGGCTTCGTGGCGCAAGGATGCCTGGTCGCCCTCAGCAATCCCAAGACATTACTGTTCTTCGGCGCCTTCTTCCCGCAGTTCATCGACCCCAGCCGCGACTACGTCGTGCAGATCGCCGTCATGGGCATCACCGCGATGGTGATCTCGGCGATTTCCGACAGCACCTATGCGCTTGCCTCCGGCCGCGCCGGCCGCGCGCTGTCGGCGAAGCGCGTGCGCCTGCTATCGCGCGTCAGCGGCGGCTTTCTGATCGGCGGCGGAGTCTGGCTGGCGGTCTCGCGCCGCTGACGGCGCCCCGAAGACGACGTCCTCGTAGCCGCTCTGGGCCACCTTGTTGATGATGTTGACGTACTTGGGCGAGCCGCCGTTGTAGACGAAGTAGCGCACCTTGCCCTCTTCGTGGCCGGGGACGTTGGAGTTGTAGCCGGTGAACCAGCCCTTGGCCTTCCGCATCAGCATCATCGAGTACATGCTGACGACGTGATCGGTCCAGCGCCGCTCGGCCGCCGCCGTCGGCTCGAAGCGCGTGATGCCGCGCTGCGCGGACATGCTGCAGGAAATCCGTCGACCAGTTGACGCCGGTCTCGATGCCGCGCGGGTAGTTGGTCGACGCCGAGCCGCTCTGGGGGCCGGCCGGCATCAGGAAGTTGGGGAAACCGTGGACCATCATGCCGAGGTAGCTCGAGCACGAAGTCCCGCCATTTGTCCCGCAGGTCTGTCCGTCGGTGCCGCGGATGTCGATGTGATCGAACGCGCCGGTGATGGCGTCGAAGCCGGTGGCATAGACGATGATGTCGAACTCGTAGTCGCGTTCGGTGGTGCGCAGGCCGGTCTCGGTCACGCATTTCAGCGGCGTTTCGCTGAGGTCGACCAGATGCACGTTGGGGCGGTTGTAGGCCTCGTAGTAGTGGGTCTCGAGCGGCACCCGCTGCACGCCGAAGCCGTGATCCTTGGGGATCAGCTTCTCGGCCGACGGCCGGGTCCTTGACCCGCCGGCGGATGCGCTCGGCGATGTACTCGGAGAACTCGGCGTTCGCGACCTCGTCGGTGAAGATCTCGCGGAAGTTGGCGAGCCAGATGCCGAAGCCCGGCGAGTCGTAGAGCTTGTCCCATAGAGCGAGCCGCTCCTCGCGGCTCACCTCGTAGAAGCCGCGGCGGTCGGGCTCGTGCTCGAAGCCGCCGGGCGAGCGCGCGCAGGCGGCGAAGATCTCGTCGTAACGGCGGCGGATGTCGGCCATCTCCTCCTTGGAGATCTGGCTGTTGTTGAGCGGGCAGCTCCAGTTGGGCCGGCGCTGGAACACCGTCAGCTCGCCCACCTTGTCAGCGATCTCGCCGATCACCTGGATGGCGGTGGCGCCGGTGCCGATCACCGCCACCTTCTTGCCCGCGAGCTCGACCGGCTCCTGCGGCCAGTAATAGGTGTGGAAGGAGGGGCCCTTGAACGCGTCCATGCCCTCGAGCCGGGGCAGGGTGGGCTGCGACAGCAGTCCGAGCGTCATGATCACGAAGCGGCAGGTCATCTCGCGCGTGCGGCCGTCCTTCTCGTCGCGGACGCTGAGGCGCCACAGGCGATTGTCCTCATCCCAGTGCGCCGCGAGGACGCGGCTGTCGAACTGCATGTATTTGCGCAGGTCGAATTTGTCGGCGACAAGGTTCAGGTAGCGCAGGTTCTCGGGCTGGCCGGAAAAGCGCTCCTTCCAGTGCCACTCGTCCAAAAGCTCGCGCGAGAAGGAGTAGCCGTAGGTGTAGCTCTCCGAATCGAAGCGCGCGCCGGGATAGCGGTTCCAGTACCAGGTGCCGCCGAGATCGGAGGCGAGTTCCAGGACGGCCGCCTTCACCCCGAGATCGGCCAGCCGCTTGATCTGGTAGATGCCGCCGACGCCGGCGCCGATGACAATGACTTCGTAATCGAGCATTCGGTTACTCACGCCGCCAATTTGAGGCCAAAGGATTCCAGGCTCGGCGCGATGCGATCGGTGATCAGGCCGACCTTGCGCAGGTTGCGCACCAGCCCGTCGTGCAGGTCGCGGCGGAAGTACTTGCGGAAGGCAGTCTCCTCGCCGCCCGCCGCCCGTTCGCGGCGGAACTGACGGATCTCGTCGAGCTCGGCCTTGCCAAAGCCCATCTCCTGGTAGACGGCGAGCGGGAAGGTGCCGGCGAGCGTGCGGCCGAGCGCCCACACCGCGAAGTCTTCCATCTCGCGATGCTCGGCCTCGCTCGCCTGGCCGACGAGCGCCGGCAGCGACAGCATGGCGAAGCCCATGTGCCGCGCCTCGTCCTGCAGGATGCGCCGGCAGACCTCGCGCAACACCGCGTCCTTGGAGGATTCGGCCAGCATGCGGAAGAGGGAAACGGCGAAGGTCTCGGCGACGAGCTGCAGGCCGATCGTCTTGAGGTACCAGGACGATGTGCCGAGCAGGGTGTCGAAGATCTCCTTCACATTGCCGCCCAGCGGATAGATCTCGCCGTCGAGCCGGAGATCGAGATAGCGCTGCAGCACCTCGTTGTGCCGCGCCTCGTCGGCGACCTGGGTCGACTGGAAGAGCTTGGCGTCCTGGCCCTGCACGCATTCCACGAGCTGGCTGCACAGCAGCATGGCGCCATGCTCGCCCTGCACCAGGGTCGAGAGCCGCCAGCGCGTGATCCGGCGATTGAGCTCGATCCGGTCGTTGGCCGACAGGGCGTCCCAGAAGCGCGTGCCCTGGATGTCGACGAGATCGTCGGAGATCAGGCCGCCATCGCCCTCGAGCTTTGCGCTCCAGTCGATGTCGCGCGCGGCGTTCCACTGGTCGATCTTGGCCTGCTCGTAGAGCCGGCGCAGGTCCGACTGATCGCTGGCGTAGTCGTGGCGGAAAAGCGCGGTGTTGCGCGTCTCGACTTGGTGCCCGTTCTCCACGGCTATCCTCCCATGTCGCTATTTGAACAAATGTTAGAGGAGCTTTCCTCCCTATTCAAATGGGGAGGGATGCATGTGCGGGGTGGCTCGTGCCCGGTAACGCGCTACACTTCCCCAAACCCGGGAGCGAACAATGGCGGACTACGATCTGGTCATGCGCGGCGGCACGGTGGCTGACGGCACGGGCACCGGCACGCGCGAGGCGGATGTCGCGATCAAGGACGGCAAGATCGCCGCGGTCGGTATGGTCGCTGGAACTGGCCGCCAGGAGATCGACGCCAAGGGGCTGCTGGTCACGCCGGGCTTCGTCGATATCCACACCCACTATGACGGCCAGGCGACCTGGGACTCCCGTCTGCAGCCGTCGAGCTGGCACGGCGTCACCACGGCGGTGATGGGCAATTGCGGCGTCGGCTTCGCGCCGGTGAAGGTGGCCGACCGCCAGCGCCTGATCGAGCTGATGGAAGGCGTCGAGGACATCCCGGGCGCCGCGCTCGACGAGGGCCTCAACTGGTAGTGGGAATCGTTCGGGGAATATCTCGACGCGCTCGAAGCCGCGGCCGCACGACATCGATCTCGGCGCCCAGCTGCCGCACGGCGCGCTGCGCGTATTCGTGATGGGCGAGCGCGCCGCGCAGGCTCGAGGAGGCGACACCGGAAGAGGTCGCGCAGATGCGCGCGCTGACCGCCGAGGCCATGCGCGCCGGCGCGCTCGGCTTCTCGACCTCGCGCACGCTCAACCACCGGACCGTGAAGGGCGATCCGACGCCCTCGCTGCGCGCCTCCGAGGCCGAGCTCATGGGCATCGCGCTCGGCATGAAGGACGCCGGCACCGGCGTCATCGAGATCATCTCCGATTTCAACACGCCCGACCCCGAGACCGAGTTCGAGATGATCGACCGCCTGCTCACCGCGAGCGGCCGGCCGCTCTCGGTGTCGCTGGCGCAGGGCCACAGCAAGCCCGACGGCTGGCGCCGCCTGCTCGGCCTGGTCGAAGGGCTGGCGGCCAAGGGCCATGCCGCGAAGGCACAGGTGGCGCCGCGGCCGATCGGCGTGCTGCTGGGGCTACAGGCGAGCCGCATCCCGTTCTCGATGTGCCGGTCCTACAAGGAGATCGCCTCCAAGAGTGTGGCCGAGCGGCTGGCGATCATGCGCGACCCCGCTTTCCGCGCGCAGATCCTGAAAGAGGCGCACGAGCCGCTGCGCTCGGAGATGGCGGCGCGCCTGGTCGACTTCGACCGCATGTTCCCGCTCGGCGATCCGCCTGACTACGAGCCGGCGCAGGAAAGCTCGCTCGGCGCGCGGGCCCGCCGCGAGGGCCGCGATCCGCGCGAGGTCATCTACGACTACCTGCTCGAGAACGAGGGCAGGAACTTCATCTTCTCGCCCTTCGCCAACTACGCCGCCTACAACCTCGATTGCTGCAGCGAGATGATGCAGAGCCCGCACACGCTGATCGGGCTGGGCGACGGCGGCGCGCATGTCGGCCTGATCTCCGACGGCTCGTTCCCCACATCGCTGCTCGCCCACTGGGGCCGCGACCGCAAGAGCGGCCGGCTCGACGTGTCGTGGCTGGTCAAGCGCCACACGCTCGACACCGCCCGCGCCGTCGGCCTCAACGACCGCGGCATGCTCGCGCCCGGCTACAAGGCCGACCTCAACGTCATCGACTTCGACAAGCTGGGCGTCGAGGCGCCGGTGATGAAGTGGGACCTGCCGGCCGGCGGCAAGCGCCTGCTGCAGAAGGCGCGCGGCTATCGCGCCACGATCGTCTCGGGCGCCGTCACCTATCGCGACGGCGAGGCGACCGGCGCGCTGCCCGGCAAGCTGGTGCGGGGACAACAGCGGGCATAAGCTCGCCGGGTCATTTCGACCCTGGAAATCTAGAGGAGGGGCGTTTCAGCGCTTCGGGCCAGGTCGTGCTTCTTCTGTCCGATATTAGACATACGCCCCGCGCGTGCGGGCGTATTTTCCCGCAATGCGCGATATCGAACAATTGTCTCCGTGGTGGGGGCGCGCCGTCGCGCTCACCTTCGTCTTGGGCTTCGCCGTTCTGATCCTGCTGACGCAAAAGGCTTATCAGAATGCCCCACCCATCCCCGACCGGGTGATCGACTCCACCGGGGCTGTCGTTTTCACCGGCGACGACATAAGTGCCGGGCAAGAAGTCTTCCTGAAATACGGCCTGATGAGCAACGGCACCATCTGGGGCCATGGCGCTTATCTTGGTCCTGATTTCGGCGCGGCTGTCCTTCACGACTGGGCGCTCGATCTCGCCGGTCGCCTCGCGCAGGACCGATTCGGAAAGAAATATGACGCGCTTTCGAGCGTCGAACGCGCTGCCGTCGACGGCGAGGTCGCGGTCCTTCTGAAGACCAATCGTTACGATCCTGCGACCGGCACCCTGACACTCCTGCCGGCAGGGGCGGAAACATTTGCCGACGAGGTGGCCCGCTGGAAGATCTACTTCCAGAACCCTGAACTCAACGGCGGCTTGTCGGCCAACCTGATCTCCGATCCGAAGGAGCTTCGCCAGCTCACGGCCTTCTTCACGTGGGCCGCCTGGGGGTCCGTGGCCCAGCGCCCCGACACCACGCATTCCTACACCAACAATTTCCCCTACGATCCGCTGGCCGGGAATCATCCCACGGGTGCTGCGCTTCTGTGGACCGGTATCAGCTTCATCTTCCTGCTGGGCGGCATTGCGGCTGTCTTGCTGGCGTTCGGAAAATTCGACTACCTCGGCTGGCATGGCACGCCGGCGCCGATCGAAAAATGGGTCTTGAGTGAGGCCGCAAAAGGCCACGCTCAAGTACATGGCCGTGGCCTCGGTCCTGCTGATGGGGCAAACCGTCTTTGGTGCCGGCGTGGCGCACTATCGGGCCGATCCCAGCTCGTTCTTCGGCATCGACCTTTCGAGCTATTTCCCCAGCAACCTTCTGCGGATCTGGCATTTGCAGTCGGCGATCTTCTGGATCGCCACTGCCTATGTCGCCGGCGCGTTGTTCGTGGCCGAGCTGCTGGGACGGGGACTCCGGCAAGGCAGACGCTGGGTATCCATCTGCTGTTCGGTGCCGTCGCCATCGTCGTTGTCGGCAGCATGTTCGGCGAATGGGCGGGCATCCTGCAGTGGCTGCCGACAGTCTGGTTCTGGTTCGGCAATCAGGGTTGGGAGTACCTGGAACTCGGCCGCTTCTGGCAGATCCTGCTGGCGATCGGGTTGGTGTTCTGGTTCTTCCTGGTCTGGCGTGCGGTGGCGCCGGCATTCCGCGATCCCGAGCGGCAGCGGATTCGCCAAGTTCTTCCTGATCGCGGCGGCCGCCATCCCGATGTTCTACCTGCCCGCGCTCTTCTTCGGCGCAAGAACCAACTACACCATCGTGGATGCGTGGCGATTCTGGATCATCCACCTGTGGGTCGAGGGATTCTTCGAGTTCTTCGTCACGGTGATCGTGGCCGTCATCTTTTACGAGATGGGACTGGTCAAGAGGATTACCGCGCTTCGCACGATCTACCTCGACGCGATCCTCTATTTCGGCGGCGGCCTGATCGGCACCGGCCATCACTGGTACTGGACGGGGCAGACCGAGGTGAACATGGCGTTCTCGGCCGTGTTCTCGGCCCTGGAGGTGGTGCCGCTCACCCTCATCACGCTCGATGCCTGGGATTTCGTCAGGCTTACACGCGGCAGCGACAGCGTCGTCGAGCGCCATCGCTGGACGTTCTTCTTCCTGATGGCGGTGGGCTTCTGGAACTTCCTGGGCGCCGGCGTCTTCGGCTTCCTCATCAACACGCCGATCGTCAGCTACTACGAAATCGGCACGATCCTCACGCCCAACCATGGTCATGCGGCGATGATGGGGGTGTTCGGGATGCTGGGTGCGGGGTTGATCGTCTTCGTCCTGCGCGAGGTGGTGCCGGAAGACATCTGGCCAACGCTCGCGCGCCTCATACGCGTGGCGTTCTGGGGCCTCAACATCGGCCTGGTGATGATGGTCTTCATCAGCCTGTTCCCGGGCGGCATCCTGCAGGTTCTCGATGTGATCGAGAACGGCTACTGGCACGCCCGCAGCCTTGCCTACACGGCCACTCCGCTGGCCCGCACGCTGGAATGGCTGCGCATGCCGGGCGACCTGGTGTTCATGTTCCTGGGCGCGCTGCCGCTGATGCTGGCCACCGTGTGGGGGTACTTCGCGTCAGCAAGGAAGCCGGCGGCGCCCGACAAGGCGCGCGCGACCGACGCGCTGCCGCGCGCGACCGGTGCGCTGCCGTAAGCCTCTCCTCCCCATATAAATGGGGAGAATTCACGTGCCCGGACGGCCGAGGGCGTGGATTTCCGTCTTGTGGGTCTCGCGCGCGGTCATGGCGGTCACTGCCGCAATGAGGCAGGCGGCGAGTGTCAGAGCGGCCACCGGCAGCCAGCCATTCGGACCGGTTCCCTGCAGCATGGCCGCCACGGAGGGCGCAAATCCGCCGAGCGCGAAACCGATCTGGGTGCCGATCGCCATGCCCGAGAGCCGCACGCGGGTGTCGAACATCTCGGCGTAGAAGGCGGGCCATACGGCGTTGGACGCGCTGTAGGTGATCGCCGACATCAGCACGGCGAACAGGAAGATCATTGGCACGTTGGCGCCCGTGACCGCCCACAAGTAACCGAACATGAGCAGGCCCGGCGCGATGCAGCCAAAGATGAAGACGGGCCGGCGTCCGATCCTGTCCGCCAGCATCGCCCACAGCGGAATGATGAACAGCGCGATGACGTTGGTGAGGATGGCGACCCAGAGCATGGTCGGCCGGTCGATCTTCACCACGTTGACGGCGTAGGAGAGGGTATAGACGCCGAAGATCGTGCTCACCGTGGAGACCAGCGCGCAGAGCACGACGCGCAGGACGTCGGGCGTGTAGTCGCGGAACAATACGGCGAGCGGCAGCCGGGGCACGGCCTTGCGGTCCTGCTCCTCGAGGAACAGCGGCGTCTCGTCGAGCCGGCTCCTGATGACGAGGCCGATGATCACCACGATGGCGCTCAGCAGAAACGGGATGCGCCAGCCCCAGGCGAGCAGAGCGGGCTCGGGAAGCTGCGTCACCGCGAGGAAGGCAGCCGTCGACAGGATCGCGCCGGCCTGCGTGCCGCTCAGCGTAAAGCTCGTGTAGAAGGAGCGGCGGTCGCCCGGCGAATGCTCGAGCGTCATCGAATTCGCGCCGGCCTGTTCGCCGGAGGCCGAGAAGCCCTGGCACAGGCGCAGGAAGACCAGCGCCACCGGGGCGGCGATGCCCCATTGCTCGTAGCTCGGCAGGCAACCGACCAGGAAGGTCGAGGCACCCATCAGCAGGAGCGTGAGCACCAGCACGCGCTTGCGGCCGAACCTGTCGCCCATGTGACCGAGGAAGAAGGCGCCAACCGGCCGCGCCACGTAGCCGACCCCGAAGGTGGCGAGCGCCAGCAGGGTTCCGGTGGCGGGATGGCTTTGCGGGAAGAACACCTTGCCGAACACCAGCGCGGCGGCGGTGCCGTAGATGAAGAAGTCGTAGTACTCGAGGGCGCTGCCGATCCAGCTCGCGAGCGCCGCCTTGCCAGGCGATCTGGCATGCCCCGCACCTTGCACCGTCATTGTGTTCCTCCCCTTGTCTTAATGTACCAAATAGTACATTTTGCTCGGCATGACCAGCAATAACGGGAAGGCACTCGATCCGATCATCGCCGAGATGGAGCGCACATGGCGCGACAGCGGCATTCCGGGGATCTATGTCGGCGGCAACGGACCGGTGAGCCGCGAGCGGGCGCGCAACATCCGCGCGCTGCTCTATCCCAAGCCGAAGCTGACCGCGGGGAAGATCGAGCGGGCCGATATCGTTGGCCCGAATGGCCCGATCACCGTCGAGATCGTCCGGCCGGTGGAAGGCGAGCCGATCGGCACCCTGGTCTATTTCCACGGCGGCGGCTTCATGATCGGCGACATCGACAGCCACCAGGCGCACGCCATCCGCTTCGCCAACACGGCCAAGGTCGTGGTCGTCAACGTCGACTACCGCCTCGCCCCGGAGCATCCGTTCCCGCAGGGCGTCGACGACGCACTCGCCGCCACGCGCTGGGCCGACAAGAACCGCGGCCGGCTCGGCGGCTCGGCCAGGCCGCTGGTCGTGGGCGGCGACAGCGCCGGCGGCAACTTCGCGGCGGTTTGCGCCATCGTCTGCCGTGACGAGGGCATTCGCCTCGCGGCGCAGGTGCTGCTCTATGCCGTCACCAACATGACGGAGGAGGGCAATCCGGACATCCGCAAGGCCTACTTCGGCGACGGGTTTGCCGCTCAGAGCAAGAGCCTCAAGGCGTCACCGGTCTTGGCAAAGCTAGAAGGCGTGGCGCCGGCCATCATGGGCGTGGGCGCGCACGATTTCCTCTATCGGGACAATCTGGCCTACGCCGCGGCGCTGCGCGCCGCCAAGGTGCCGCTGGTTTATCGCGAATTTCCGACGCTCAATCACGGCTTCTTCAGCTACACCGCCATCTCGCTCGTCTGCGAGGCAGCCTCGGAACAGATCTGCCGTGACCTCCGCGATCTACTGACGCGGTGAAATCGATACCGGCAGCGTCTGCAGCCCGCGCAGGGTGTAGGTCTGCCGCCGCTGCGGCTCGTCGGCCAACCGCATCTCCGGGCAACGCCGCAGCAGCGCGTTGAAGGCGATCACGCCCTCCAGGCGGGCCAACGCGATGCCCAGGCAATGGTGGACACCGCCGCCGAAGGCGACGTGGCGGCGGGCATCGCGCGTGACGTCGAGGCGATGCGGGCTCGGCGAAGACGGCCGGGTCGCGGTTGGCGGCGCCCAGGATCAGCATCAGCTCGGAGCCGGCCTTCACCGGACGGCCACAGAGCTCGATATCCTCCGGCGCCACCCGGCGGGTGGCCTGCAGGGGCGAGTCGTAGCGCAGCAGCTCGTCGACCGCGGCCGATACCAGCTCCGGCGATCGGCGAAGGCGGGCGAGCTGGTCGGGCGCGCGCAGCAGCGCCAGCGTGCCGTTGCCGATCAGGTTCATCGTGGTCTCGTGGCCCGCCACCAGCAGGAGCATGGCGATGTCGACCACCTCCCGCGGCTTGATGCGGTCGCTGCTCGGCTTCGGCCGCCACTACGGCGGACAACTGGTCGTCGCCGGGGTCTCGCCGCCGACGCTCAATCAGCTCGCCGAAATAGGCCGCCAGCGCGCGCTCGTCGCGCTCGATCTCAGCCTCGACCTCGGGCGAGCGCAGGATGGGCGGCTCGACCACGCGCGCCACCGAGGCCGACCAGGCGGTGAAGGTCGCCCGGTCGGCCTCGGGCACGCCCAGCAGCGAACAGATCACCCGCATCGGAAGGGGATGGGCAAAGGCTTCGATCAGGTCGACCGGCCCCGAGGCCGCCCGGGCCAGCGTCCGTCGATCAGCTCGCCGGCGATCGTCTCGGCAGTGGCGCGCAGCGCCTCGATGCGGCGCGGCGTGAAGGCGCCGGCCACCAGGCCGCGCAGCCGCGCGTGGCCGGCCGGGTCCTGGGACAGCCGGCTCTCGTGGCTCGACAGCTTGGGCTGGCGCAGCAGCGCGGTGACGTCGTCGTGGGCCAGGGCAAACCAGATCGTGTCGGCGACCTGCAGCAGGCCTTCGCCGCGATAACGGTCATAGAACGGGTAGGGGTCCTCGCGGAAAGCCGGCGACATGGCATCCATGAAGAACCGGTTGGCGAGGCTGAGGGTGGTGGTCATCAAAAGCGCTTCTGCAACCCGTACATCGAAGACGCATTGAATTGCAATGCGCATCGTGAGCGCGCGCCTGGAGCCTTCGGCTCCGCTCAGGCCTGGGGCGCGTGCGCCGGTGCTCAGTCGCTCTTGATGCCGTTGTCTTTGATCACCTTGAACCAGCGTTCCTGCTCGCTCTTCTGGAAGGACGCAAATTCTTCCGGCGAGCTCGCGATGATCTCCATGTCGATCTGGTCGGCGAACTTCTGCGCCACGTCGGGCGCACGCGCGGCCTTGGTGAGTTCGGCGCTCATGCGGTCGATGATCGGCCGCGGCGTGCCCGTCGGCACGTAGACGCCCCACCACGAATAGGTCGGGAACGTCTTGAGGCCCAGCTCGCCGAGCGTCGGAATATCCGGCAGGCTGGTCGCACGCTTCTCGCCGGTGGTGGCGAGAACGCGGGCCTTTCCCGCGCGGACGTGCGGCTGTGCCGCGCCGATCGTGGTCACGGTGAAATCGATCACGCCCGCCAGGACATCCTGCATGATCGGGCCGCCGCCCTTGTAGTAGATGTGATTGAGTTCGAATCCATTCGCCTTCTGCAGATAAGACGTCAGCAAGAGCTGCGCGCTGGCCGGCAACAGGCCGACGGTGACTTTGCCCGGCCGTTTCCCCGCATCGGCGACGATATCATTGAAGGTCTTGTACGGCCGGTCGGGAGGGCAGACGACGACAAACGGGGCGCGGCCGACCAGCATCACGTTGAACAGTTCCGAATCCTTGTAGGCGAGGTTCGGTGTGAAGGCGGGGCTCAGGATATGGCTGTCGAACGTCACCATCCAGGTCTGGCCGTCGGGCGGCGCCTTGGCCGCGACCGCAGCGCCGATCGCGCCGGCGGCGCCCGGCTTGTTGTCGATCACCGTCTGCCAGCCGGTGTTGTCGCTCACCTTGGCGGCGAGAATGCGCGCCACCGGATCGGTCGTGCCGCCGGGCGGGAAGGGCACGATGACGCGGATCGGCCCCTTGGGCCACTCGGCCTGCGCTTGCACGATAGTGGGTGCGGCGATAGCCGCCGTGGCGCCGGCCAGTACGGACCGGCGGCGAAGAACCGTCATCGGTACCTCCCGGTAGCGTCTTGTCTTGGCAACCAGCCTAGATCAGCGCGACCGCCGAAGCCATCCGACGCACCGCGTCTGGCGGTCTGCTACTACGACAGAAGGGATATGCTTCACCTCGGGGAGGAAGACGACGATGGACGCTGCCGCCAATGCGGGAAAAATCGTCGAGGCGCTGAAGGAGACCGAGGCCGAGTCGGAGGCGACCCGTATCCTGAGCGCTCGCGCCGTCGAACTGCTGCACCAGGCCGGGCTGACGCGCATCGTGAGCCCGGCCGCCTACGGCGGCTACCAATTGCCGGTCCGCGCCCTGGTCGAGGCCGAGCGAGTCGTGGCGCAGGGCAGCACGTCAGCGTCATGGGTGTTGATGGTGTGCGCAGCCCACACCTTCATTGCCGGCCGCATGCCACGTCGCGGGCAGGACGAGATTTTCGGCGGCAACCCCGGCATGCTGATTCCCGGCGTGCCGTCGCTCCGCGGCACCTGTCAGCGAAGTCCGGGCGGATACATCCTCAATGGGCGGTGGCCGTACGCCAGCGGCGCCGACCACGGCGATTGGGTCCTGGTCGGCTGCAGGGGCATTGGCAACGATGCGGGCGAGGCCTGTCCTTCCCTGATCGTCGTGATGCCCAAGCGGGACGTCGTCATCGACGACACCTGGTTCACTCTCGGAATGCGCGGCACTGGCTCCAAGGACGTCGTCCTCGACAAGGTGTTCATTCCCGAACACTACGCGGTGCTGCTGATAGAGGCGCAGCTTGGGACTGTGCCCGGCGTCGACATTCCTCTCTACCGCCTGCCGATCCGGCCGGCCTTGGCGACGATGCTGCTGGGCACGATCGTCGGCATGGCTGAGCGGGGGTTGCAGCTCTTCGTGGACCAGACGCGAACGCGCCGTGACGTCTACACAGGGGCGATGAAGGTCGACAGCCCCGGCATGCACCGCCGCGTCGCCGAGGCGAGTGCCGAGATCACCTGCGCCTGGGCGCTGACGCAACAGAACTGCGATCTGCTGGAGCAGGCGATGCGCCACGATCCGCCGATGCCGACCGCGACGCGGGCGCAGATCCGTTGGAACGCCGCTTACGCCACCGAACTCTGTCGGCGCGCAAGCAACCGGCTCTTCGAGGGCGCTGGAGCCGGTGCTGCGCACGACAGCCATGTCATGCAGATCTTCTTCCGCGACATGAACACCGCGACGCACCACGCGATGCTCGATTTCGACTCGAACGTCGAGATCCAGGGCAAGAGCCTGCTGGGCGTGCAGCTGAACGACGCGATGGTTTGAGCGCGGGCCGAGCGCCCTATCCGGTGGAGAGCTCCGCGTTGCGTGCGTTTCAAACCTTGGCGGTGGAAGCGCCGTAGATCTCATCGATCGAAGCGGCCAGCGCGGCGTCGAACTCGGAGTCGCTCATCGACCGCGTGAGGCCTTCGGTCAGGGCGCGTGAAAAGCTCGCGATCACCCCGTGATTGGCGGCCAGGCGGCGGCAGGCTTCGGCGCGCGTGTAGCCGCCAGATAGCGCCACGACACGCGCGACGTTGGCATGCTTGGTCAACGGCATATAGAAGTCGGCGGTCTCGGGCAGGGTCAGCTTCAGCATTACCCGTGCCCCCTTCGGCAGAGCGTCGAGTCGGCCAAGCAGCGCATCACGCAGGAGGGTCTCGCAGTTGGCTTTGTCGGGGCTCTTGATCGAAATCTCCGGCTCGATGATGGGCACCAGCCCTTGCGCCGAGATCTGACCGGCAACTTCGAACTGCTGGGCGACGATCGCCGCGATGCCCGGCTTCGATGCGAGGTTGATCACCGAGCGCATCTTGGTGCCGAAGACGCCGAGCTTGACGGCGCGCTTGAGCAGGGCGTCGAGGCCGGGTATCGGCTTCATCAGGGAAACGCCGTCCTTTTCGGTCTCAAGCCCCTTGTCGACCTTGAGGAACGGCACCACGCCGCGCTCTTGCCACAGGAAGGACGGCACCGGCTTGCCCTTCGCTTCACCGTCCATGGTGCGTTCGAACAGGATGGCGGCAATCACCTTGGCGCCGGTGAAGGAGGGCGACGTCACCATGCGCACGCGCGTCTCGTGCATCAGTTTGAACATCTCGGCCTCATCGCCGTGCCAGGCGCTGTCCGGGATACCGTAGAGCGCGCAGCGCGCCCGGTGTCGAGCCGCCGCTCTGGTCGAGCGCGGCGACGAAGCCCGGCTTGGCGGACATCTGCTTGTACATCGCATCATTGGTCATGATCATTCTCCCGCGTCTGGCCTGAGTTTCTCGACCGTTACCGGCCGCCTTGACCCCCCCTGGCCTCGCTTCACGGCTACTTTGCCGACTCCGGGAAGACCGGCAGCTTGTCGAGGTCGCGTGCGTCATGTTGGATGACGACGGTCGCCTTGCCGGCCAAGAACAATGTCCGCTGCATATCCCCTTCCCCTCCGATGAACGACAACGCAACCGAAGACTGGGAAGGTTGCCGGTTGCGAGGGATCGGGTCAATTCACGAGGTCGGGCTGCGGTAGAAATTCGGCTAGGGGAGGATCGCGCCAACGGCCGAATGGGCGGGATCGAACCATTGAGCCGTGATTCAGTCGCCCTTGATGTCGTTGTCCTTGATGACCTTGAACCAGCGCTCCTGCTCGCTCTTCTGGTAGGCGGCGAAGGCCTCGGGCGAGCTGGTCAGGATCTCCATGTTGAACTGCTCGGTGAACTTCTGCGTGACGTCGGGCGAGCGCACCGCCTTGGTGATCTCGGCGTGCATGCGGTCGACGATCGGCCGCGGCGTGCCGGTCGGCGCATAGACGCCCCACCACGAGTAGGACGGGAAGCTCTTGATGCCTTGCTCGATCAGGGTCGGGGTGTCGGGCAGGGCCGGCGTCCGCGCCTCGCCGGTGACGGCGAGCGGGCGGACCTTCTTGGCCATGATGTGCGGGCTGAACGAGGCCAGGCTCTGGATGGCGACGTCGGTGACTCCGGCCAGGATGTCCTGATTGACCGGCCCGCCGCCCTTGTAGGGGATCAGGTTGAGATCGACGTCGTTCTCCTTCTTGATCAGCGTCAGCAGCACCAGCGCCTGGCTCGCCGCCAGCACGCCGACGCTCACCTTGCCCGGGCGCTTCTTGGCGTCCGCGACGACATCGACGAAGGTCTTGTAGGGCCGGTCGGGATGACAGGCGATCGCCTGCGGCGTGCGGCCGATCTCCATGACGTTGAACAGGTCGGAGTCCTTGTAGGTCAGGGTGGGCGTGAAGGCCGGATTGAGGATATGGCTGTCAAACGTGACCATCCAGGTCTGGCCGTCAGGCGGCAACTTGGCGACGATCGCGGCGCCCACCACGCCGGTGCCGCCCGCCTTGTTGTCGATGATGACGTTCCAGCCGTTCTGTTCGATCAGCTTGGCCTGGATGATGCGCGCCACCGGATCGGTCGAGCCGCCGGGCGGGAAGGGCACGACGATCTTGATGGGGCCCTTGGGCCACAACCGTCCTGCGCGCGCACGACGGCGGGCGCGCCGAGCGTCGCGGCGGCGGCACCGGCGATGACGCGAACGACGACGAAGCTGGATCACTCTTTATCCTCCCGCCAATTTCCTTGCGCCCAATTTCGGCCTGCGCATGGGAAAGCCCGACTGCGTGCCGAAGTTGCCCTGCGGTCGAGCCCGGTCTCAAGTATAGCCGCGGGCGAGGTAAAAGCGCCGCGCCGTCGTGGTGCTCGACAGAGTGCAACAATCACGATTGCCTGCGCTCGGCGGCGCGTCGCTCCAGGTCGGCCAGCAGGCTGCGGCTGACGCCGCGAAAGCGAAAGTCGGGCGAAACGTAGTTCAGGGTGATCTCGCCGCCGTCGGTTACCGCGCCGACGCCGGCGATCCGGCCGGCCGCAACCGCCACGAGGTAACACTGGCCACCCTGTGCGAGCCAAGACCTGAAGACCTGCGGCTGTTTGTTGGCGAGCCAGGACGCCAGGATCTTCGGGTCGCTCCCATGGTCGGCGACACAGAGCTCGACGATCGAGCGGCGCATCACCTCGCAGGCGGCGTCGGCGTCATCGGCGGTGGCTTCCCGGACGGCGATCGCGCTCATGGCCGATCGGAGATGGAGAAGGGATTGCCGTCGGGGTCCTTGCCCTCGCAGCGCGTCAAGCCGGCCCCCACCATCACCTTCGTCATCTTGGCGCCGCGGCCAACGAGGTCCTGCCTCGCCTTGGCGATGTCCGGGGCCCAGAAGCCGATCTTGGGGGGCCGTTTGCCGACAGCGGGCGTGCCGTTGTGCAGGGCGATGACGCAGCCGCGGGCGTCGAACTCCTTCCAGCCTTTCTCGTCCTTGCGCAGCTCGAGGCCAAGGACGTCCCGGTAGAACCGGACCATGCCCGGCATGTCCTTGGTGAAAAGCACGATCCGGCGCATCGAAAGCGTCATGCAGGCCTCCCCGGCCGGGCCAGCAGGACACGATTCGATTTTTTTGCCAACCGGGATTCGAGGCGCAACGGTTCCTGGCGGTATGGACCCCGCCTCGCTGACGCCGCGGTGCCGCTCTTGGACTTCTAATGACCAAAATAGGTGGCCGCGCCTCCTGTCGCTTATGATGGCGGGCAGTAGCGTATGGAGTACCTGATGTCCGACATTCCCGAGTCCAATTCCCGCACCGCCGGCGGGCAATTCGCCAAAGGCAATCCCGGTGGCCCAGGCCGGCCGCGCAAGGTCGTGAAGGCCGCCGCCGATGCTCTCGACGAGCGCGCCGCCCAAGCGGCTCCGGAGCTGTTCGACCTGGCGTTCGAGCAGGCGCGCGGCGGCAGTACCGCTGGCCGTGAAGATGCTGCTGGAGCACGTTTGGCCGGTCGGCCGGGACCGGCCGATGAAAATCGCGGTGCCCGAAAT
Organism: uncultured Alphaproteobacteria bacterium; assembly: GCA_963755595.1. GTDB lineage: Bacteria > Pseudomonadota > Alphaproteobacteria > Reyranellales > Reyranellaceae > Reyranella. Next base: position 101,176 of record CAVWKP010000003.1, read on the forward strand.
CAACGGCACGCGCGACCTGCTGCCGGCTGGGGCGGCGCTGACCAATGCCGTGTTCGCGGGCGAGGCGACCGCGCAGGAAGGAGCCGCCGCCGCCCGGGTGCTGAAGGCCCACATGCAGGCGATCGAACTGGTCGACATCGAGCAGGCGTTGAGCAAACTCGAGCAAGCCGCCGAAGAGAGGGAAAAGCAGCGGGAAGCTCGGGGCATCGAAATGAAGCAGGACCGTTTTCTCGCCGTTTTCCGACCGTTTTCGCCCGTTTTTCGTCGGCCCGCGTCGCAGCGAAAATGCCGGATTTGCAGCGCTCTTGCCGTTTTCGCCTGCCTGCCGCGCCGTTAAAAAACGGTGAAAGCGGTGGAAACGGCAAGGACAGCGGTCGCTCAAAGCTCTGTCATTTTTTCGAGAGCCAGTCTTATTTAACCCGCCATGTCACTGATCAAAGGCGAAACCGGCGAGTGGGAGATCGTGCTGGGGCTGGAAGTCCATGCCCAGGTGATCTCCGACGCCAAGCTGTTCTCCGGCGCCCCGACCGCGTTCGGCGCCGACCCCAACACCCAGGTGTCGCTGGTCGACGCCGCCATGCCCGGCATGCTGCCGGTGATCAACGAGCGCTGCGTCGAGCAGGCGGTGCGCACCGGGCTGGGGCTGAACGCCAAGATCAACCTGCGCTCGGTGTTCGACCGCAAGAACTACTTTTATCCCGACCTGCCGGCGGGCTACCAGATCTCGCAGTACAAGGATCCGATCGTCGGCGAGGGCGAGGTCGAGATCGACCTCGACGGCGGCAAGAGCCGCACCATCGGCATCGAGCGCCTGCATCTCGAGCAGGACGCGGGCAAGAGCCTGCATGATCAGCATCCGAGCCAGACCTATGTCGACCTCAACCGCTCGGGCGTGGCGCTGATGGAGATCGTCAGCAAGCCCGACATGCGCTCGGCCGACGAAGCCGCGGCGTACCTCACCAAGCTGCGCTCGATCGTGCGCTATCTCGGTACCTGCGACGGCAACATGGACGAGGGCTCCATGCGCTGCGACGTCAACGTTTCGGTGCGCAAGCCAGGCGGCGCACTGGGCACGCGCTGCGAGATCAAGAACGTGAACTCGATCCGGTTCGTCAAGCAGGCGATCGAGTACGAGGCGCGCCGCCAGGTCGAGGTCATCGAAGGCGGCGGGCAAGATCGAGCAGGAGACGCGGCTGTTCGATCCCGGCCGCGGGGAGACGCGGCGCGATGCGCTCCAAGGAGGACGCGCACGACTACCGCTATTTCCCCGATCCCGACCTGCTGCCGCTGATCCTGAAGCAGGAGTTCGTCGACGGCATCAAGGCCAGGCCTGCCCGAGCTGCCGGACGCCAAGAAGGCGCGCTTCACCAAGGACTACGGCCTGACGCCCTACGACGCGGGCGTGCTGGTGGCGGAGCGGAGACGGCGGAGTTCTTCGAGACGGTGTGCAAGGGCCGCGACGCCAAGGAGGCGGTGAAGCTCGTCACCGGCGACTTCTTCGCCATGCTGAACCGGCGCGGCGCCACCATCGCTCAGTCGCCGATCAAGGCCGAGCATCTCGGCAAGCTTCTGGACCTGCAGAAGGACGGCACCATCTCCGGCCGAATCGCCAAGGACCTGTTCGTGGCGATGGAGGAGACCGGCAAGGACCCGGCCGCGCTGGTCGAGGAGCGCGGCCTGAAGCAGGTCACCGACACCGGCGCGATCGAAGCGGCGATCAAGGAGATCGTCGCGGCCAACCCCAAGCAGGTCGAGGCCTACAAGGCCAAGCCCACCATGCTCGGCTGGTTCGTCGGCCAGGTCATGAAGGCGACCGGCGGCAAGGCCAACCCGAAGATCGTCAACGAGCTCTTGAAGAAGGCTCTGGACGGCTGACGCCGGCCGGGCCGGCGACGTTCTTGGCGTCGCCTTTGGTCGGGCTGTCGGTGGCCGCCTTGTCCAGGCTCTGGCCGTCGGCGCGCTGCTTGTGCGGCTTCTCGGCGCGCGTCAGGTTGAAGGCGGTGTTGATCAGCGCGACGTGGCTGAAGGCCTGCGGGAAGTTGCCCTGCTGGCGTTTGGCTGCGGGCTCGTACTCCTCGGCGAGCAGGCCGAGGTCGTTGCGGATGGCAGAGCAGGCGCTTGAACAATGCCTCGGCGTCGTCGCGCCGGCCGATCGAGACGTAGGCGTCGGCGAGCCAGAAGCTGCAGGCGAGGAAGGCGCCTTCGCCGGGCCGCAGGCCGTCATCGACATTCGTGCGTGTGGTAGCGCCGCACGAAGCCGTCGACCAGCAGCTCGCGCTCGATCGCCTCGACGGTGCCGACAAGCGCGGATCGTCGGGCTTCACGAAGCCGGTCTGCGCCAGCAGCAGCAGGCTGGCGTCGAGATCGTCGCTGCCATAGGCGGCGCGGAAGGTGTTGCGCTCGGCGTCGAAGCCCTTGTCGCAGACCTCGGCTCGAGATGCGATCGCGCAAGCTTCGCCATTGCTTCGACCGGGCCCCTTGAGACCGTGCGCCCGGACGCCTTTCACGGCACGGTCGAAGGCGACCCAGGCCATGACCTTGGAGTAGACGAAATGGCGCGGCGGCCCGCGCACTCTCCCAGATGCCCTGGTCGGGCTTGTCCCAGACCATGGCGACGTGATCGACGAGCGCGCGCTGCAGCTCCCAGCCTTCTTCGGTGGCGGCCAGGCCGCCTTTGCGCGACTGCTCGAAGGCGTCCATCAGCTCGCCATAGACGTCGAGCTGGAACTGCTCGTGGGCGGCGTTGCCGATGCGCACCGGCTTGGAGTTGGCATAGCCCGGCAACCAGTCGACCTCCCATTCCGTCAAGCGGCGCTCGCCCATCAGCCCGTACATGATCTGCATCTCGTCGGGTGAGCCCGCGACCGCGCGCTGCAGCCAGTCGCGCCAGGCTGCCGCCTCGTCGTAGATGCCGGCATTCATCATGGCGAGCAGGGTGAGCGTGGCGTCGCGCACCCAGCACAGGCGATAATCCCAGTTGCGCTCGCTGCCGAACTGCTCGGGCAGCGAGGTCGTGGGCGCCGCCACGATGCCGCCGCTCGGCAGGTAGGTCAGCGCCTTGAGCGTGATCAGCGAGCGCTTGATCGCCTCGGCATAGCGGACCGCCGGTCTTCGTCGTGGCCGTCCAGTCGCACCAGAACTTCTCGCACCTGTCGAGCGCGTCCAGGGGCTCGAGCGGCGCCGGCACCCGGAGGTGCGAGGGTCCGTAGCTCAGCACGAAGGGCATGGTCTTGCCCCTGGAAAGCGTGAAACTGCGCCACGGTCTTGAAATTCTCGCCGCGCAGGAAGGCGGGGCTGCGCAGCACCGCCATGTCGGGCCCGGCGACGGCCCGCACGGCGCCGTCCTTCAGCCGGGTCACCCAGGGCGTCGTCGCGCCATAGCCGAAGCGCAGGGCGAGCTCCATGCACATCGTGACCTCGCCCTCGTCGCAGCGGACGATGCGCACCAGATCGGACGAGGAGTTGCGCGGCAGCATGAAGTCGATGAGCGTGGCCTTGCCGGTCGCGGTCTCGAACGTCGTCTCCAGGATCAGCGTGTCGGGCCGGTAGCGGCGGCTCACCGACGTGGGCGTGTCCGACGGCGCGATCAGCCAGAAGCCGTTGCTCTGGCCGCCCAGCAGCCTGGCGAAGCAGGCGTCGGAATCGAAGCGCGGCCAGCACAGCCAGTCGATCGAACCGTCGAGGCCGACCAGCGCCGCGGCCTCGCAGTCGCCGATCAGCCCATAGCTCTCGATCGGCGCACTCATGCCGCGCCCGGCGGGGCGACGCTGATCGCCTTCACGACTTGTCGGCGGGATAGGACATGTCGGACCAACGCCAAGGGTGCTGTTCAGTTCCTGTCAGGGCCCGTGCTACTCTCGGCCCATGCCCGTGAAACTCTATGCCATGACCTGCGGCCACCTCAACGGACCGTTCGACGCCCTGATGGAAGGCGGCGAGGGGCGGATCGACCTGCCCATTCCGTCGTTCCTGATCGAGCATCCCAAGGGCCGCGCGCTTTACGACACCGGCATGCATCCGCAATGCCGCACGGATGCCGGGCGGCGGCATGGGCGAGCGCATGCCCCAAGCTGTTCGGCTTTTCGGGCTTCGGGCCCAAGGACGACATCAAGTCGAAGCTGGAAGTCGATCGACCGCGATCCGGGCAAGATCGATTTCATCATCAACTCGCACCTGCATTTCGATCATGCCGGCGGCAACGAGTTCGTGCCCAACGCCACGGTGATCGTGCAGCGCCGCGAATGGGAAGTCGGCATGGCGCCGGAGAGCGAAGTCAAGTTCGGCTTCTACAAGGCCGACTACGACAAGGGCCACAAGGTGAAGCAGGTCGACGGCGAGCACGACGTGTTCGGCGACGGCAGCGTGGTCTGCATCCCGACCTACGGCCACACGCCGGGCCACCAATCGCTCAAGGTGCGCACCGAGAAGGGCGAGATCGTGCTGACCGGCGACGCCTGCTACTTCTGCCGGACCCTGAAGGAACGCCGCCTGCCGGTGCGCGTGTTCGACCGCGAGCAGATGCTGGCGTCGCTCGATCGGCTCGAAGCGCTGGAGAAGGGCGGCGCGAAACTGATCTTCGGCCACGACCCGGATTTCTGGAAGAGCGTGCCGCAGGGGCCCGAACCGCTTTTCTAGCCCCTGTTCTAGGTCTGCGGCATGAACTCGATGGCGAGGCCGCCGGCATGCTCGGCGGGCACGATCACGCGATCGCCTTCGGTCAGCGCGAACGGCACGTTGTTGGCGCGCAGCAAGGCCTGCAAGGGGCGGGCGCGTTCGACGGCGATGGCGAGGCCGACGATAGCGGGCTTGTGTTCCGGCGCCATCGCCTCGACCGACTTGTATTCGGCCTGCCACGCCGCCGGCGACCAGATCAGGAGCTCGACGGCGCCCGTCTTGACCATCGCGCAGCCGTCGAAGATCTCCTCCATCTCGCCGCTCCACGACTTGGCCAGCTCGATCGGCTGTCGCCTTGGGGTCGTCAGCCACGGCGTGGACCGCCAGCAGCCCGAGCGCGCCGTTGGGATGGACGATCCATTCCGGCTCCATGAAGGCGTCGGGAAGCTCCTGCCGCACCGGGAACCAGGGAAGCGGGCCGCCGCCTTCGGACACGATCACAGCCGCATCGACCTCGTAGCCGTCCTCGCTCTCCCAGACATGGGTGCGCTCCTCGCCCTCGAGCTCGGCCACGTTCAGCGCCACGGCGATGCGCGGGTCTCCCTCGATCAGCTCGATGTAGTTCGGGATGTCGTCGGCGGCAGGTTGGAAGCAGATGCAGCGCGGCTCCACGCCCTCCGGCGTGAAGGTGAAGCCGATTTGTTGCAGCTTGGCGACCAGGTCATCGGGCGCGGCGGCGGTCACACTCAGGTGATCGATGTCACGAGCGCTGATTTTCATGGGCGGGTCTTAGGCGTCATGCTAGGTCCCGTCCATTCATTTCCAAGGGAGGAAACCATGTCCAAGCTGACGCTATACGGCATTTGGCTGAGCGGCCCGACCTACAAGGCGGGCCTGGCGCTGTCGCTGATGGGCCAGCCCTTCGCCTACAAGCATGTCGATCTGCGCGCGGGCGCACACAAGCAACCGGACTATCTCGCCATCAACCGCTTCGGCCAGGTGCCGGCGCTGGTCGACGGCGACCTCAAGCTCTGCCAGTCGGGCTCGATCCTGCTCTACCTCGCTGACAAGTTCGGCAAGATGGGCGGCAAGACGGCCGAGGAGAAGGCGCGGGTCCGCGAATGGCTGTTCTGGGAATTCGACAGGCTCGCGCCCAACGTCTATCGGCCGCGCGCCATCAAGCGCGGTTTCATGAAGGCCGACGACAGCGTCTATACGCTCTACACCGGCATGGCGAACGACGCGCTGAAGATGCTCGACGCGTCTCTCGCCAAGTCGTCCTTCCTTGTCGGCAGCGAGCCAACGATCGCCGACGTCGCTGTCTATGGCGACGTCGCCTATGCCGAGGAGGGAGCGATCGATCTTGGGCCCTATGCCAACGTCAAGGCGTGGATGGGTCGCGTCGAGAAGCTGCCGGGCTTCAAGAAATACGAGGACGTGCTGCCCAAGCAGGACGCCGCGTAGCTACGCGGCCTCGAGCGTCTTCTTCATCAAGGGGACGGCGTGCTCCATCATGCCGTCCACCGTGGGGGCGAGCTCGTCGGGCAGGAGATCGATCGTCCAGACGACCCGGCTTCGGCCGTCGCCTTCGGGGAAGACCTGGACGGCCGCGCTGTAGTGGCTCGGCCGGCCCTCGACGACCGAATAGACCAGGCGGCACAACTCGTCGTCGACCGTGACCAGCCGCTCGCGCGCCACCAGGCCATTGAAGAAGGTGATGACGCGATCACCCTTGTCCATCTCGAGCTTGGTGAGAAAGCCCGGCGCCACGCGGGTGTGGACCTGGCCGAAGTCGCGCACGGCCGACCAGACGTTGGCCGCGCCGGCGTCGAGGGCGATTTGCTTGCGTAGAGTTGCCACGTGGGATGCTCCTGGATTGTGAAGCGCATCTAGCGGCGTGTCCGATTGTCGGTCTGGCGGTTTTCGGACATGGTCGCTTCATGGACAAACCGCGCTCGCCCGAGGTCGAGGCGTTCTGGAAATCGTTCCGTGGCGCGCGCGGCGTGACACAGCAGGACTATGACGTTTGCCGCTTCGGCAGCAGTCCCGAGATGGGCGACGAGTTGCTGGCTTTGGTCCTGAAAGGGCCCAAACGCGCCACGGCCTGCCTGCTCCGTGATGTCGAGCAGGGCGGTGAGACGCTGGCTCGCGTCGGCGGTCATGTCGTGGTGCTGGACGGCAGGGACAGGCCGCGCGCCATCTGGCGCACGCGCACGGTCGAGGTGAAGCCGCTCAACCAGGTCGACGCGGCTTTCGCCTGGGACGAAGGCGAGGGCGATCGCACGCGGCGCGATTGGCTGGCCATGCACGTCCGCTATTTTGCGGCGCGCGCGAAGGCCGAAGGCTTCACCTTCGCTGAGTCGATGCCGGCCGTATTCGAGCGCTTCACCCTGGTCTGGCCGCCGGGCGACGCCGATCCCGAGGGCGCCTAGTCGGGCGGCCTCACTCCATCTTCCGGCAGCTCGACTCGACCGTGGCGTGGGCGGATGGAAGGTCCAGTGCACGCCGTGGATCACCAATGGCTTTCGTCGCCGTCGTGATGCCCGTCGTGGTTTGGCTGGCGAAACCGGGTCGCGTCGCGAAGCTGCCGCAGGCGCTGTCTGTCGTCGTCGCATTGGCTGGCGGCTTCTGGTTGGTCGAACGTCTCTTTTTCGCCTGACTGCGAGCGGCAATCGATGCTTTGATGCCGCCAATATCGTCGGGAGGAATTGAATGTCGTTGCTTCGCGTAGTGGGTTTCGCCGCGTTGGCGTTCGGCGTCGCCCTGCCAGCTTGGGCGCAGGGCATACCCAAAGTGCAGTCGCCGGAGGAGGTGGGCTTCCTCTCGACCCGACTGAAGCGACTCAGCAATCGTATCAACGAAGGCGTGAAGAACGGCGAGATCCCGGGCGCGGTGGTGCTGATCGCGCGCAATGGCAAGATCGTGATGTTCGATGCGTTCGGCTTTCGCGATCGCGAGGCCAAGGCGCCGATGACCACCGACGCGATCTTCCGCATCGCGTCGATGACCAAGCCGATCGTGTCGGTTGCTGCGATGATACTGGTGGAGGAAGGCAAGATCTCGCTCGCCGAGCCGGTGTCCAAGTACATTCCGGCCTTCGCCGAGACCAAGGTCGCGGTGCCGAAGAAAAACCCAGACGGCACGATCGAGGAAACGCTCGAGCCGCAGTTGCGGCCGATGACCATCCAGGACCTGATGCGCCACACGTCGGGGCTCACCTATGGCGCGGCCGGCACCAATCCAGTGAAGCAGTCCTATGTCAGCATGAAGGTCATGGATCCCGACCAGACCAATGCGCAGATGGTCGAGAAGCTCTCGAAGCTCGCGCTGCTCTATCAGCCGGGCACGCACTGGGAATACTCGATGTCGACCGACGTGCTGGGCCGCGTGATCGAGGTGGCGTCGGGCATGACGCTCGACAAGTTCATCGAGGAGCGCATCACCAAGCCGCTCCGGCTCGGCGACACGGCCTTCGACGTGTCGGCCGACAAGAAGGACCGCGGCGCGCGACCGCAGAAGGAGGGGCCGAAGAACGAGGTCCCGCCCATTCCCGACGTCACCTTGAAGACGACGTGGAAGTCGGGCGGCGGCGGCATGGTGTCGACGGCGGCGGACTATGCCCGTTTCCTGCAGATGTTCGCCAATGGCGGGCAGCTCGACGGCGTGCGGCTGATCTCGCGCAAGACCATCGACCTGATGACGGCCGATCACCTGCCGCCCGACATCGTCATGGGCGCCGACATGTGGCGCTTCGAAGCGCTCGAACCCAGTGCCGCATGGGGCAGGGCTTCGGCCTGGGCTTCGCTGTGCGCAATGAGCAAGGCCGCAACCCATTGCCCGGCTCGCCCAACGACTATTACTGGGGCGGCGCTCTGGGGCACCTATTTCTGGCACGACCCGCGGGAGCGGATGTACGTGATCTTCATGATGCAGTCGCCGGCAGCCCGGCTGCCGTATCGCTACCTGATGCGCGATTTGGTCTACCAGGCGCTTGTAAATTAACGGCGCGAAACGCCGTATCGCTCCCGTCTCATTGACCATGTCGGACCGGGAGCTATGCTGAGTGCATAAGACAAACACGCTATTGGGAGGAAATGCCATGTCGATCAAGCGTCGCCAAGTCTTAGCGGGCTCCGCCGCCGGTGCGGTGTCCCTCGCCTCGGGGCTCGCCAGCCCCGCCATCGCCGCCAACGAGCCGATCAAGATCGGCTACCTGCCGGCGCTCACGGGACCGAGTTCTTCCACCGGTGTCGGCATCAATCGCGGCACTGAACTCGCCGTCAACGAGATCAACGCCGCGGGCGGCATAGATGGTCGCAAGATCGAGCTGATCGTCCGCGACACCCAGAGCGATCCGACCAAGGCAGTCAACGCCGTGGCCGAACTGACGCAGCGCCAGAAGGCCACCATGATCTTTGGACCGCTCAACTCGGGCGAGGCGCTGGCGGCGACGCCGCTGATCGCGCGCGACAAGGTGCCGATGCTGCATCCGTGCTGGGTCGACGAGCTGATCGACGTCAAGAAATACCCGATGGCCTTCCGCCAGGCGCCCACCAACACCCAGGTCGGCGGCGGCGCCAACTACTACGTGGTCGACGTGCTCAAGCTGAAGAAGGTGGCGGTGATCAGCGACACCACCGGCTACGGCACGGCCTCGGTCAACACCTACGTGCCGATGCTGAAGGCAAAGGGTGCCGAGGTGGTCTACACGAACAACGTCGACGCGGCGAACCCCGACCTCAAGCCCGAGCTGCTGCGCATGCAGAGCGCCGGCGCGCAGGCCATCATGCCGTGGAGCGTCAACGCGGGCTTCCTGTCGCGCATCTGCAATACGCGCGGCGCGATGGGCTGGGACGTGCCGATCGTCGGCCAGACCACGCTCGGCTCCGGCCAGACCAAGGCCCTGCTCGAGAAGCCCGAGTACTGGAACAAGGTCTACTCGAACAACTTCCGCCAGGTCTGCTACGCCGGCGGCAAGCTGCCGCCACGCGCCGCGGAATTCGTCGATCGCCTGAAGAAGGCCAAGGTCGAATTCGGCGACACGCTCTTGTGGTGGGTGGCGCTCGGTTGGGATGGCGGCCAGATGATCGCAAACGTACTCAAGGCCGCCGGACCCAAGGCCGACGACATCGTCGCCTACATGAACAAGGTCAAGGGCTGGCCGGGCGTCTACGGCACCGTCACCTGGACACCGGAGCAGCACAACGGTTTCCCCGACACGGAAGTCGTGATGTGCGAGGTCAACTCGCTCAAGGACGGCGCCTTCAACCTGGCTCCGGGCTACAGCGCCTAGACGATGCTGCAATCGATCGTCTCCTACGGCCTCGCAGTAGGAGCGGTCTACGCACTGATCGGCATCACGTACAACGTGATGTTCTCGGCGTCGCGCGTGTTCAGCTTCACCGCGGGCATGCTGGGAATGCTGGGCGGTGTGCTGGGCGCGCTCTTCATCGCCAAGTTCGGCCTGCCGGTGATCGTGGGGCTCGTCCTCGTGCTCGCCTGCGGCGCCGTGCTGGGCGTCGTCACCGAGATCCTCACGGTGACGGCCGGTGCTGAAGAGCATCGAGCAGCACCTCTATGTGCTGTCGACACTCGCCTTCGCGTTGATGGTGCAACAGCTCACCGCCATCGAATGGGGAACGGACGCGCAGCCCTTCCCACGCCTGATTCCGATCGATGAAGGATGGCTCGACCAGAAATTCTGGCTGCCGATGCTCGCTTGCGCCGTCACCATCGTCGGGTTGGAACTGCTCTACCGCAAGACACTGATCGGCCGCGCGTTCCTCGCTATCGCCGAGGACAGTTACGCGGCGCGCGCGCTCGGTCTTCCCGAGACGAGCTTGCGGCTCGCGAGCTACGCGCTCGCCGGCATGATCGGCACCTTGGCTGGCTTCACCGGGGCCGAAATGCTGCTCGCCTTCTTCGGAAATCAGCCGATCCTCAATTTCTACGGTTTCGTGCCGGTAGCGCTGGGCGGCATGGGCTCCAACCGCGGCGCCCTGGTAGGCGGACTGGCGTTGGGCCTCTTCCAGCAGGCGGCCAATTTCCTGGTCGGCGGCATCTTCGCGGCGGTCGCGGTGTTCGTGGTCTTCATCATCGTCCTGCTGCTCAGGCCCGAAGGTCTGGCCGGCGCATCGACGGCGCGGCGCGTATGACGGACACCATCGCTCCCGCCCGGCCGGCGCGCGCGCTCGGTTTCGCCCGCATCGAGGGCGCCCTGCCGTGGATTGCGTTGGGCCTGGTCGGCCTCCTTCTACCCCTGCTCGACGATTCCTACATCGGCGTCATCGCCCAACGCGCCTACATCTACTGGGTCCTGTCGGCCGGCTTGAACCTTGTGGTGGGCTATGCCGGCCAGATCGCCATCGGCTGGGTGGCAATGCTGACCTTGGGTGCCTACACCACGGCCGCGCTGACGGCGGGCACGGCGACGCCCGCCTGGCATCCTTATCTGGCGCTGCTCGCGGGCGGCGCGGTCGGCGGCGTTTTCGGCGTCGTCGTCGGACTTCCTGCGCTCCGGCTGCGCACCTTCTATTTCGCCATGACCACGCTTGGCTTCGCGACCATCTGCACCCAGGTCGCGCTTGCCTGGAAGGACGTCACCGGCGGCGGCGTGGGCACGCCGGGCCCGGCGTTTCCCTGGCCGTTCGACCCGGGCTGGGGCTTTTACTATTTCTGCTTCATCCTGGCGGCGCTCGCGACCTGGATGACGGCCAATCTCGCTTCGAGCCGTTTCGGCCGCGCGCTCGTTGCCATCCGCGACGCCGAGGTCGCGGCCGAGGCGTCGGGCATCGCCAAGCCCAGGCTGCTGGTCGCGGTGTTCCTGTTCGCGGGGGCGCTGGGCGGCGTGGCAGGCGGGCTGTTCTCCTCGCTGCAGTCCTACATCACGCCCGATGCGTTCACGTTCGAGATGTCGGTGCTGTTCTTCATCGGCATCCTGATCGGCGGGCGGGGCTCGATCCTGGGGCCGCTGCTCGGCACCATCATCCTGACGGTGCTTCCGGAGTTTGCGGCGCCCCTGGTGCAATGGTCGACCTTCCTCTACGCCGCGCTGTTGCTTGTGATCGTGCTGGTGATCCCGGGCGGCATCGCCGATCTCCTGGACTACAAGAACCGCCGTCCCCTGGAGCAGCATCGCGAGATCATTCCCCGGCCCGAACTCCTCCCGCGGGTGCTCGACCGGCCGGCGGCAGAGGCGCTGACCTTGAAGGGCGTCGCCTTGAGCTTCGGTGGTGTGCGCGCGATCGACGGGCTCGACCTTGAGATCCGCCCTGGCGAGGTACATGGCCTGATCGGTCCCAACGGCAGCGGCAAGACCACGACGCTGAACGTGATCTCGGGCTACTACGCGCCGCAATCGGGTGAGGTGAGGCTGGGTGGCGCTGTGTTGCCAGCCAGCGCACCGCATTTGCGCGCAGCCCACCGCATCGCGCGGACCTTCCAGACGCCGCGGCTGATCGGCGGCGCCTCGGTGCTGCAAAACGTGATGATTGGGGGCACCATTGACGGCCAGGGCAGCTTCGTCGAATCGCTGGTGACCCTGCCGCGCCATCGCCGCGACGAGGTGCACCTGCGTGGGGCGGCGATGCTGGCGCTCCAGACCGTTGGGCTCGACTCGCTGGCCGCGGTACGTGCCGACCGCCTCCAGCACAGCGAGCTGCGCTTCGTCGAGATCGCGCGCGCCCTGATGTTGCGTCCGGCCTGCTTGTTGCTCGACGAACCCGCGGCGGGCCTGTCGGCCGAGGAGATCCGGCGGCTGGGTGCCCTGATCAAGGCGATCAGCCGCGCCGGCACGGCGGTACTGCTGGTCGAGCATCATGCCGACCTGATCTTCGACATCTGCGATCGCGTGACCGTGCTCAATCTCGGCAAGGTGCTGGCGGCGGGGACGCCGGCGGAGATCCGCTCGCATCGGGAGGTGGTGAGTGCCTACCTCGGCGCCTAACTCTTCGCGGCAAGAACCCTTGCTCGAGGTCGCCGGCCTCTCGGCTGGCTACGGCAAGATCGTCGTGCTGCGCGACGTGGCGCTCACCATCGGCGCCGGTGAGGCGGTGGCGCTGCTCGGCCCGAACGGCGCCGGCAAGACCACGTTGCTCCGCGCCATCTCGGGCCTGCTGCCGCGCACCGGGCGAGTACAGTTCGCGGGTCGAACCATGGCCGGCGCCGGTCCCGGCGATACCGTGAAAGCGGGCCTGGTCCATGTCGTCGAGGGTCATCGCGTCTTCACCCAGCTCAGCGTGTTCGACAACCTCCTGCTCGCGGGTTTCGGCCTGCCGAGGTCCGAGCTGACGCGTCAGGTCGAGGAGGCGCTGTCTTTCTTCCCCGAGATCGCGGCCAAGCGGAACGATCGAGCGGTCACCTTGTCGGGCGGCCAGCAGCAGATGTTGGCCGTGGCGCAGGGTCTGGTGCGCCGGCCCAAGCTCCTGATGCTGGACGAACCTTCAGCCGGACTGTCGCCGGTGCTGGTCGATCGTGTGCTGGCCGCGATGGCGCGTCTGCGCGAGGCTGGCACTGCCATTCTGCTGGTCGAGCAGCTGATCGAGAAGGCATTGGCCGCGGCCGACCGGGTCTACGCCCTGGCCCGCGGCTCGATCGTGCTCGAGGCGCGGACCGACGAAGCCGATCTGCCCAACCGGCTGGAGCACGCCTATTTCGGCCAGGATGTCAGCGCACCATTGGCGTCATAAAGTCACTAGGCAAGCCGACGCCCTGCGGCCAGACTGCGGCCAAGGCGAAACATCGCCGCGTATAAAGGGGAGGAACCGGACGTCATGGACGTGACGCTTGGTCTGCTGACCAACGCCGTGATCTCCGGCCTGCTGCTCGGCGGCTTCTACGCCGCCGTGTCGATCGGCGTGGCGATTTCCTTCGGCATGCTCGACATCGTCAATATCGCCCATCCGGCGTTCATACTGCTGGGCTCCTACGTCGCCTTCATCGGCAACACGGTGTTCGGCATCGATCCGATCCTGGCCGCCGTCATCACCCTGCCGGCCTTCTACCTGCTCGGCATGGCCGCCTACCAGGTCTACTACGTGGCCTTCGAGCGGCGTGACGACCAGTCGTTGCGCGGCCTGTCGTTCTTTTTCGGAATCCTGTTCATCGCCGAAGTAACCCTGACCCTGATCTTCGGCGTCGACTACCGCTCGGTGCAGGCCTGGTACGTCGTCGGTAACCTCAACCTCTACGTGGTCGAGCTGCCGTGGCGTCTTCTGGTGCCGTTCCTGCTCGGCATGGTGATGGTCGCCGGCCTGCAGGTCTTCCTGTCGCGCACCTTCATCGGCCGCGCCATCCAGGCCGTCGCGCAGGACCAGCAGGCGCTCCGCCTGATGGCCGCCAATCCCGCCCGGATCAAGCGCATCGCCTTCGGACTGTCGTTTGCCACCGCAGCGCTGGCCGGCGCTGCACTGATCATCATCCAGCCGGTCGAGCCCTCGATCGGCCGCGAATATATCGGCCGCATCTTCGCCATCTGCGTGCTGGGCGGCCTCGGCAGTTTCCCCGGCATGGTGATCGCCGCGGTCACGCTCGGCATCGTCGAAAGCCTGACCTCCACCTTCTTCGGCCCCTCGTGGGCGCCGGCGGTGGCGTTCGGCGTGTTGCTTGTGACATTGGCGGTACGGCCCAGTGGCATCCTTGGTCGATAAGGGTGCCGAGCGGGAGACCGCCGCCGGCATAGGCGGCGTCGCCTTCGTCGCGATCCTGATCGCGGCCGCCGCCGTGATCTTCGGCATCACGCGCTGGATCGGCAACAGCTACGCCTTCTTCGCCGCCTATGTCGTGGTGCAGTACATCGTTCTGGGCACCGCCTGGAACATCCTGGGCGGCTACACCGGCTACGTGAATTTCGGCATCACCGCCTTCTTCGCCATCGGCGCCTATTCGAGCGTGGTGCTTTACAAGCTGACGCCCTGGTTGCCGCTACCGGCGATGATCGTGGTCGGCGGCGTGATGGCGGCCCTGGTCGGACTCGGTACCGGGTTATCTGACGCTGCGCCTGCGCGGCGTGTTCTTCTCGATCGCGACGCTGGCGCTGGCGGTGGTGGTGCAGACGCTGATCACCAATTGGGATTTCGTCGGCGGCGCGCGCGGCGCCTACGTCCTGCGGCCGCGCATGGCGCCGCTGATCGGCGGCGAATACATCCAGTATCTGTTCCTGATCATGCTGGGCCTCGGCGTCATCGTGCTGGCGACGGCGCGCGCCATCGAGCGCTCGTCGCTGGGCTACGGCTTTGCCGCCATCCGCGACGACGAGGCGGCGGCCGAAGCCTCGGGCGTGCCGACGCTGAAGCTCAAGCTGATCGCCACGGCGCTCAGCGGCGGATTCATGGGCATGGCTGGCGCGCCATTGCCCTATTACGTGACCTACCTCGATCCTTCCTCGGGCTTCAGCCTGAACTACGCCGTGAACGCCATCGCCATGCCGCTGATCGGCGGGACCTCGAGTTGGCTGGGGCCGGTGGTCGGCGCGGTGCTGGTGGGCGGCCTGCAGCAATACATAAGCGTGACCATCTCGTCGGCGGTGAACGTCCTGGTCGTGGGCGTGCTGATGGTGGTCTTCGTGATCGCGGCGCCCCAGGGCATCGTCGGGCTGTTCCAGAGGAAGCGATGAGCGCGCTGCTTCACGTCGCGAGCCTCAGCAAGCGCTTCGGCGGCTTCACCGCGCTGCAGGACATCGAGCTCGAGGTCCAGCCGGGCGAGCGGCTGGGCCTGATCGGACCAAACGGTTCGGGCAAGTCGACGTTGGTCAATTGCATCTGCGGCACTCTGCACAACGAGGTGGGCAGCGTGAGCTTCGCCGGCGAGGGCCTGGACGGGCTCGCGGCGCATGAGCGCACGCGGCGCGGTCTCGCCCGCAGCTTCCAGCTGCCCCGGCCGTTCGCCAGCCTGTCACTGGCCGAGAACCTGCGCATTCCGATCCTCTATACCGTCAACGCGCGGGGCGCCCATCTTCGCGGCGCCGCGATCGAGGCGCGCTGCCGCGACCTGTTGGGCGAGGTCGGACTTGCCGCCAAGGCCAACCGCCTGCCGCGTGACCTGACGCAGATTGAAATGCGCAAGCTCGAGCTGGCGCGCGCCATGGCGGCCGAGCCCAAGCTGCTGTTCGCCGACGAGGTGATGGCCGGGCTCTCGCACGGCGAGGTCGACGAGATCATCGCGCTCCTGATCCGGCTGAACGGGCAGGGCGTCACCGTGATCATGATCGAGCACATCATGCGGGCGGTGATGGAGTTCTCCCAGCGGCTGGCCGTGTTGGTAGCCGGCCGCAAGATCGCCGACGGCACCACCGAAGGACGTGGTGCGCGACCCCGAAGTCGTGAGGGCGTACCTTGGCGAGTAGCCTCTCCATCGCCAACATCGTCGCGGGCTATGGCGCCGTGCGCGTGCTCGAGGACGTGTCGATCTCGGTCGGTGCCGGCGAGACGGTGGCGCTGCTGGGCACCAACGGCAACGGCAAGTCGACCCTGATGAAGATCGGTCATGGGCATGGTGCGGCCGGTGTCGGGCACGATCTCGGCCACCATCGACGGCACGACGCACGAGCTGATCGGCCGCTCGACCGAGGAGATCGTCGATCTCGGCATCGGCTTCGTGCCGGAAGGCCGGCGGCTCTTTCCCAAGCTCACCGTCACCGAGAACCTGCTGCTGGGCGCCTTCCGGCCCACCGCGCGCTCGGCCATCGCCCGCAACATCGAGTTCTGCTTCGAGACCTTCCCGCGACTGAAGGAGCGTTCCAAGCAGCTGGCAGGCTCGATGAGCGGCGGCGAGCAGCAGATGCTGGCGCTGGCGCGCGCGCTGATGTCGGCGCCGCGCATCCTGCTGATCGACGAGCCGTCGGTCGGCCTGGCGCCGCTCCTGGTCCGCCGCACCATCGACAAGATCAAGGAGCTGAAGGAGGGCTTTCACCTCACCGTGCTGATGGCCGAGCAGAACTTCACCCAGGCCGTCCGCATCGCCGACCGCGGCTACGTGATCGTGCACGGCCGAATCGCCTTCACCGGCGATTCGGCGGAAGCGCTCAACAACAACGACCTGATCCGCGAGTTCTATCTCGGCGCGTGAGCGCGGTCACGAACCCGGGTTGTACGGGTAGACGATCTTGCCGGTGGCGTACTTCTTCGGCCACAGGATCACTTCGGTCTTGGGGTCCTTGAACTGGTCGACGCCGTTGCCGTTCACGCCCTGGAACTGCACGGCCATGACCTGCGCCGTCGCCCATTCGCCCTGGTCGTTGAAAGCGATGTCGCCGACCACCGTCTTGAAGGTGGTCTTGCGGCAGTAACTCGGCGAGCTTGTCGTCGTTGGTGCCGCCGGTCGCCTTCACCGCCTGCTCGATGACCTGCATGCGCGCGTAGGCGAACGGCGGCAGGTAGTAGCCCAGGAGGTCGACGCCGGCCGCGGCCGACTTGGCCTGGTACTTCTTCAGGAACGTCGCGGCCCTCGTCGGAGGCGAAGCCCGCCCACGGCAGCCAGAAATCGTAGACCACGATGCCGTTCAGGAGCGGCCCGAGCTGCGTCTTGATGGCGGTCGCCTGCAGGCCGACCATGCCGCCGCCGTAGATCTTGGGCTTGAAGCCGACCTCGTGGCTCGCCCGGATGAGGCCGACCGTGTCGGCCGGATAGGAGCAGGCGAGGAAGATGTCGGGATTGGTCGCCGCGATCGCGCGCACCACCGGCGTGTAGTCGGCCGTGTTGGGCGGATAGGTCTTGTCGTAGACGAGCTTCAGCCCCAGCCGCTTGATCACCTCGCGCGCGCCGTCCATGGCGTTGCGCGGAAACTCTGCGTCGGCGCCGCACATGGCGACGGTCTGCGGCTTGGGGGTCTGCTCGGCCGCCACCTCGAAGAAGCCTTCGGCGAACAACTCCTTGGGCTTCGGTCCGCCGGTCGGCGTCATCGAGAAATAGCGTGGATAATGGAACTCGCTGTTCACCGCCAGGCCGAGCAGCGAGAAGAATGTCCGATCGTGCTGCATCACGATCGGCATCGCCGGCGCGATCATGTTGGTGGCGTAGCTCGAGGCGACGATGTCGACCTTGTCGACGTCGAGCAGCTTGGTGTAGAGGCCCGGCACCGTCGAGGGATTGGACTGGTCGTCGTAGTAGACGAGCTTGACCGGCCGGCCGAGCAGGCCGCCCTTGGCGTTGATGTCCTCTTCCCAGATCTGCAGCCGCCAGCAGCGCCGCCTTGCCATTGGCGCGCCAGCGGACCGGTGAGGTTCATGCTGAAGCCGATGGTGAGCGGCTTGTTCTGCGCGATCGCCGGAGCCGCGAGGCCCGCCGCGGCGCCCGCCGCCAGCTTGCCGAAGGTACGACGCTGGATACGCATGGATCCTATCCTCCCATAAGTATTTGTTGGGGTAACTTTAGCCCGCCTTGCAGAGATCGGCCAGCCTCCGATGGTCGGTCAGCCAGGCCCAGTCGCCATAACGCCGCGCCACCTCCAGCGAATTCATGAATTCGATGGCGCCGATCGGCCGACCGAAGACATGGGCGTGGACCGTGATGTCGAGGCAGCCGGCGGGCCGGCCGAGCCGCGGCCAGTTCGACACGATGCGCTCGAGGATGCGGGTGAAGGCCTCGGGCTCGCTGCCGTAGCGGACATAGAGCGGCATGTCGTTCACTTCCATGGTGAAGGGAACGGCGGTGATGGCCCCGGCCGGCGTCGCGTGACGATAGGGCAGGTCGGAATCGAAGAAGTCGGCGTGCCAGTCGAAGCCGGATTTCGCCAGCAGTTCCGAAGTGCGCAGGCTCGGCGTGCAGCGCGGGCTCAGCCAACCCGTCGGCCGTAGGCCGGAGGCCTTCTCGAGGATGGCCATGCAGCGACCAAGATCGTGCGTCTCTTCTTCGGCCGATTGATAGGACGGAATGATGTGCTGGCTCCAGCCGTGCGCCGCGATCACATGGCCGGCCGCCGCGATGGCGCGCATCAGGTCGGGATAGCGCTCGGCGAGAATGCCGCTGACATAGAAGACCGAGCGGACCTTCAGGCGCTCGAGGATCTCGAGCAGCCGCCAGGCACCGACCTTGGGCCCATATTCCGCCCACGAGCGCGCCTGCAGGTCGAGCACGCCGGCCTTGAGCGGATTGCCCATCGGCCCGATGCCGGGGGCCGCGTCGTCGGTCCAGCCTTCGAGCATGACGCTGACCGAGAGGGCGAGCGGCTTGTCGGCCGGCCAGCCCGCCGGCAGCGCCTTGGCTGGAACTCATTCAGCGGCGGCGGAGCGGGCGGCGCGGAAGGCGGGCATCACCTCGCGCGCGAAGGCGCGCAGGTTGTTCACCGAGGCGTTGGGATCGACCAGCAGGATGTTGGTGGCACCGCCGGCCTCGAGCTCCTTCAGCCGGGCGATCACTTCGTCGGGCGTGCCGAGCAGAGCTGCCGTGTCGTCCTCGACCCGGTCCGGCAGCTTGTCGCGGGCGAGATCGCCGATCGTCGCGAGCACGCGCTTGCGCGTTTCGTAGGCGGCAGCGCGCTCGCTTTCGCTGTGGATCATCTGCAGCGGCCGTGCCGTCGCCACCATGCTCGGATGGTAGGCGCGTCCGGCATGCTCGCATTCCGCGCGGAAGAGAGCGATGCGGCGGATGATCTGGTCGGTCTGGGCGAGCTGGTCGAGCAGGAGGTTGTAGCCTTCGCGTGCGGCGCGCTTGATGCTGTCCGGGCTGCCCGCGGCGAGCCACAAGGGCGGGTGAGGGCGCTGCAAAGGCTCGGGTTCGACCACGATGTTGTCGTAGTGCCAGCGTTTGCCGTGATGGCTGAAGCGGCCGCCATTCTTGTCGTGGGGCGTGGTCCACGCCTTGCGGATGATCTCCATCGCCTCGTCGAAGCGCTCGGTGGCCTCGGCGATGGGAATGACGAAGCCGTTGAACTCGGCCTGGCGATAGCCCTTGCCGACGCCGAAGTCGAAGCGGCCGCCGCTCAACAGATCGAGCGTCGCGGCCTGCTCGGCGATCAGCACCGGATTGTGCCAGGGCAGCACCACCACCGCGGTGCCGAGCCGGATGTGCTGCGTCCTGGCCGCAAGATAGGCCAGCACCGTCATCGAGGCCGACACCTGGCCGTGGCCGGTGAAGTGATGCTCGACCATGAAGAGCTGCTTGAAGCCCAACCGGTCGGCCTCGACGACATAGTCGATGAAGCTCTCGTAGCCCTGGCTGTCCTCGAAGCCGGCTCCGCGCTTGGTCCTCGCTCCTCCGAACAGCCCGAATTGCATGGGTCAGCTCTTCATCTTCATTTTGCCGAGGAAATCACGC
Organism: uncultured Alphaproteobacteria bacterium; assembly: GCA_963755595.1. Classification (GTDB taxonomy): domain Bacteria; phylum Pseudomonadota; class Alphaproteobacteria; order Reyranellales; family Reyranellaceae; genus Reyranella. The sequence continues at coordinate 121,039 of CAVWKP010000003.1, forward strand.
TTGCCGAGCGGCACGCCCTTGCTGCGCAGGATGTCGTAGGCGGTGGTGGCGTGGAAGTAGAAGTTGGGTAGCGAAAACGTTTGCAGGAAGCCTTCGGCAGTGAAGGGCAGTTTCCTGTCGCCGACCGAGAAGACCACGTCCTTGCCTTCACAGGAGTTCACCTCCTCCGGTTTGGCCTTCTCCAAGGCTTCGCGCGCCTCGCTCACCAGCTTTTGCAGGCCGGCATAGTCGGCCGTCGACGGACTCGGCGGCCCGAAGGCACCCGCCTTCACGCCCTTGATCGCGCCGGCCGAATGGTGCGCCACGGCGACGATCTGGAAACGGAAGGGCAGCATGTCGGGCGCGAGCCGCGTCTCGACGATCTCGTTGGGATCGATGTTCTTTTCCTTGCAATGGGCGGCGCCCTTCGCGAGCACGCCCTCGATGGCGCCCAGCGTCTGCAGATAGCTCGGCACCGTCACGTCATAGAGCGAAACGGCCATGGTGGTCCTCCCTCGAAAGGCGAACCATCCGCCGGGCGGGGGCCGATTTCAAGGGCCTCCCGACCGCGGGTCCATTCTAGCTAGAGTGCGTCAACTCTGATGTCTCAGGAGACGCCTCTATGATCGACGTTTACTACTGGCCGACGCCCAACGGCTTCAAGATCTCCATCATGCTCGAGGAGTGCGGCCTGCCGTACAAGATCGTGCCGGTGAACATCGGCACCGGCGAGCAGTTCAAGCCGGACTTCCTCAAGATCAGCCCCAACAACCGGATGCCCGCGATCGTCGATCACGAGCCGGCCGACAAGGGCGCGGCCGTGTCGGTGTTCGAGTCCGGCGCGATCCTGCAGTACCTCGCCGAAAAGACCGGCAAGTTCCTGCCCAAGGACCTGCGCGGCAAGTACGAGGTGCTGCAGTGGGTCAACTGGCAGATGGGCGGGCTCGGCCCGATGGCGGGCCAGGCCAACCACTTCAATGTCTATGCTCCGCAGTTCAATCCGCCCGAAGCGCTGAAGTACGGCCAGGACCGCTACAGCAACGAGGTCAACCGCCTGTTCGGCGTGCTGAACAAGCGACTGGCCGACCGCGAGTTCGTGGCCGGCGCGATCTCGATCGCCGACTTCGCGATCTGGCCGTGGTGCGTGGGCTTCAAGAATTTCGGCCAGAAGCTGGAGGACTTCCCTCACCTCAAGCGCTGGTTCGACAAGTCGATGGGCGAGCGGCCGGCCGTGATCAAGGGCAAGGCGGTTGGCCTCGAACTGCGCCCCAAGCCCGGCATCAACACCGATGAGCAGCGCAAGATCCTGTTCGGCCAGACCGCCCAGGTGGTCCGCTAGGAATTGAGCTTCGCCATCTCGCGGGCGCTGGCGGCAAGCCGCCGGCGCAGCTCGCGGGGCTTCAGCACCTCGGCCTCTGTGCCGAGCTGCAAGAAGGTAAATCGCCGCCTGCTCGACGGATTCGATCGGCACTTCGACCGTCACCCAGCCCTTCGGATCGGGCGGGCTCGCGCTGTCGCGCGCCGCATCGGCGACCGTCGAGCCCAGCCAGTGGAGCCGCTCGCGGCCGCGCTGCGAGACCCGAAGCACCGCCTTGTCGCGGTAGAGGCCGACCTCGTAGGCGCGCGACGATGCCGTCCAGAAGCGCACCAGGTCGAAATCCTTGGGCCGCGCGAAGCGCTCGTCGGTCGGGGTCAGCTCGACGATGTTGGAGATGCGGTAGGTGCGCATCTGGCCGCCGGAATCGGCCACCAGGTACCAGGTGCCGGCCTTGAGCACGAGCCCGAGCGGCTTCAGCCGGCGTGACGTCACGTTGTCCTGGCGGCGATAGCGGATTTCTATGCAGCTCTCGCCCCACACCGCCTTGGCGATGGCCGGCAGGAAAGCCGCCGATTGCGGGCTGCGGAACCAGTCGACCGGATCGAGATGGAAGCGCTGCGCGATCTTCTGTGCGCCGGCGCGCGACTTCTCGGGCAGCGCCGCGGTGAGCTTGAGCTGCGCCGACAGGAGCTGGTCGGCGAGGCCGAGCTGCGTCGCCGGGCCGGGCAGGCCCGCGATGAACAAGGTCTCGGCCTCGTTCTCGGTAAGGCCCGTGAGCTTGGTTCGAAAGCCGTCGAGCAGCTGGAAGCCGCCGCCCGGTCCGCGGTCGGCGTAGACTGGGACGCCCGCGGCGCTGAGCTGCTCGATGTCGCGATAGACCGTGCGCACCGAGACCTCGAAGGTCTCGGCCAGCAACTCGGCGGTCAGCCGGCCGCGGGTCTGCAGCATCAGCAGGATCGAGAGCAGGCGACTCGCGCGCATGGAGCGAAGTTAGCAGGAATTCCTGCCAGATTCTGGCAGCTTCTTCAGATCCTGAGCAGCCATGCCTCGACGCTGCCCTTGCCCTTGACCTCGATCGCGCCGCGCTCCTCGAAGACGAACAGGCCCTTGAGCTTTTCGTAGACCGGCCGCGTCACCTGGATCGAATCGGGCAGGCCGCCCGATTCCATGCGGCTCGCCAGGTTCACCGTGTCGCCCCACAGGTCGTAGATGTACTTGCTCTTGCCGATGACGCCGGCCACCACCGGGCCGCTGTTGATGCCGACGCGCAGCTTCATCACCACCTGATGCTCCATCGCGTGCTCGCGCGTGATGTGGACCATGCGGATCGCCATGCGCACCATGCGCTCGGCGTGGTTCTCGACGGGATTGGGCAGGCCGCACACCGCCATGTAGGCGTCGCCCACCGTTTTGATCTTTTCGATGCCAAGCTCGTGGGCGGCGATGTCGAAGCGCGTGAACAACCCGTTCAGCAGCGCCACCACGTTCTGCGGCGGCATGTCCGAGGAGAGCGCGGTGAAGCCCACCAGGTCGGCGAAGGCCACCGTCACTTCGGCGAAGCCGTCGGCGATGCTCTGCTCGCCGCTCGCGCAGGCGATTGGCGATGGGCGCCGGCAGCACGTTGAGCAGCAGCTCCTCATTCTCGCGGTTCTTGGCTTCGATGAGGTCGTTCTTGGCGTGGATCTCGTCGACCATGCCGTTGAAGGCAGTGCAGAGCTGGCCGATCTCGTCGCTGGTCCGCGCCGGCACCTTGACGTCGTAGTTGCCGGCGGCGAAGCGGCGCACGCCGTCGGTCAGCTCGCGCAACGGTCCGAGCAGGGCGCTGGCCAGCCACGCCGCGATCAGCATCACCACCAGCAACGAGGCGCCGCCCACGATCATGAGGTCGCGCTCAAGCTTGCGAATCGGCGCGAAAGCTTCAGCCGTCTCGATCTTTGCCACTAGGCCCCATTTGACGCCAGGAATGTTGAGCGGCCCCCAGGAGGAGAGGGTGTGCTTGCCGCGGTCGCCCACTATCTGTCCGGTGCCCGAAAGCCCCGAAAGTGCGGCGCGGGTGCCCCGGGTCTCGATGCGCTGCTGCAGGACCGGCGTGCCGTAGCGCCGAATGGCATCGATCTCCTCGGCCGGATGCCCGGCCTCCTTGAGCTCCGCGAAATAGGCGTCGCGATTCTCGTAGAACAGGCGGCCACCCGAGCGCACCTTGAAATCGGGGCCGACCAGATAGGCCTCGCCCGTGGCGCCGAAACCTTCCTCGCGCCAGCGGCGGTCGCCGGTGACGACCTTGTCGATCTCCTCGATCGAGAGCTGGGCGATCAGGACGCCGATCACCACCCCCTGCTCGAAGATCGGCGCCGCCATGAAGGCGATTGGCGCTCCGTTGGACGGCACGTAGGGGGCGAAGTCTTCGAAGCAGGTTGTCGTGGTGTCCTTGGCGGCCAGGCATTTCGCGACAGCGGCGGCGACGTGTGAACGACGGTAGGGGCCTGTCCGCAACGACGTCGCAAAGTCGATCTCGTCGGCCAGGCCGTAGACAAGATCGGTGTGCTTGGCGTCGGCCATCATCAGGTCCCAGAAGCCGGCCGTGTTTGCCGCGGTCCGCAGCAGTGGATTGTACATGGCATTGACAGCGCTGTAGCGGCTCCCGTCACCGGGATCGTCGAGAAGCGCGCGCTGTTCCACCGCGTGAGGATTGGCGACGATGTAGTGGTACTGGAGGTAGATGCCGGCATTGCTGGCGGGCAGGTAGCCATCGATCGGCGTCTCCTTGCCGAACATGCGCTTGAGATCGGGCGCCACGTTGGCGACGTACCAGTCGCGCACTTTGGCGCGCAGTTCGGGCGACACCTCGGTCTTGTCCAGTTCGTCGTAGCCATCGCGAAAGCCGTGCAGTGCATCGATGACCATCTTGGTGCTGGCGAGCATTCGCAGCTCGTTGCGGATGGTGCGGAAGTAGGTTTCGACCTGCCGCGCCTTGGCCTGTCGCGCCGCGGTCAGCTGGTTGTAGATCGCCTCTTCCAGTGCATCGCGGCCGCGCACGTAGCCCAGCACGGCCGAAACCAGGACAGCGACGGCGCTGAGCAGGATCAGCGTGGCAAGCAGCTTCGCCGCCAGCCCCCAGCGCGAGGGACGGTCGGCCGCGGCGCGGTCGGCAACGGACATGGGGTCACTCTAAACGAGAGTTGTTACGTCGGGCGTGGGGTAACTATCCTGACAGAAATTGACAGGTATGGGGTCGTACAACGGGGCAGCGAAAGGAGCCCCCCAATGCCTCGCCTTGCCCTTAAACCGATCCTGAAGCCGATCCTCATGCCCCTGATGAGGGCCGACCTCAAGCCGTCCAGCGACTTCGACTTCTTTATGGGCATCTGGAAATGCCGGCACCGCTACCGGGTGCGCCGACTTGCCGATTGCCATGACTGGATCGAGTTCGACGGCACCTGCGCCGCCCGCAAGATCCTCGGTGGCTTCGGCAACGCCGACGAGAGCGATATCGGTCTGCCGGGCAATCCCTATCGCGGCATGAGCCTGCGCACGTGGGATTCCGAGCGTCGCCTGTGGGCGATCTACTGGCTCGACAGCCGCCGGCCAGCTCACCTCGCGGCGCCGGTCAAGGGCGGCTTCGAGGAGACGCGCGCGGGCAAGCTCGGCACGTTCCATGGCGACGACGAGTTCGAGGGTCGCGCGATCCGTGTCCGCTTTCTCTGGTCGCGCATCACCGGCAACTCGGCACGCTGGGAGCAGGCCTTCTCGCTCGACGAGGGCAATAGCTGGGAGACCAACTGGATCATGGATTTCACACGGGTGTAACCATGGCAGACGAGACGAGTCTTCGCCGTCATCAATACCCGGGGACCGAACTGGAACGACGACAAGCCGATGGAGGAGCAGGGCGATTGGCGCGCCCATGCCGACTTCATGAATGGCTTGCTGGCCGAAGGTTTCGTGCTGTTGGGCGGTCCGCTGGTCGGGACACGGGATGTGTTGCTGATCGTGCGTGCCCAGGACGAGGCGGAAATCGAGGCGCGCCTCGCGGAGGACATATGGGTCGTCAAGGGCCTCCTGAGCCGCCGCCAAATCAATCCGTGGTGGCTCCGGCTCGGTACCGTGGGGCCTTGACGCTCCGCGGACCGACAACCACGTTGGCGGTGCCCAGCGAGGGCGGGAGGCACCGTCATGCAAGCGGAAGAACGCGATCTCATCACCGGTCTGTTCGACCGGCTGCGCCCATTCGACAGCCAGCCGCGCGATCCTGAAGCCGAGCGGCTGATCGCAGACCTCGTCTCGCGCCAACCGTCGGCGGTGTATCTCCTCACCCAGACGGTGCTCGTGCAGGAGCAGGCGCTGAAGGCGGCGCAGGAGCGCATCGCCGAACTCGAGGCGAAAGCCGGAGCGGCGCCGGCGCCGGGTTTCTTGTCATCGGCGCCCAAGATCGGGCCCTGGGGAGCAGCGCCGGGGGCCGCACCTGCCGCGCCGCCTCCGACCCGTTCGCCGCTGCAGGCCGCGGTGGCACCACAGCCGGCTGGCGGCGGCGGCTTTCTGCGCTCGGCCCTGACAACTGCGGCGGGCGTCGCGGGCGGAGCCCTTCTGTTCGAAGGTATCCGCGGCATGCTGGGCCACAATCCGGGTCCGTTCAGCACAGCCGCGGCGGCCGCGCCGCTGACAACGCCGGACCAGCCTCTGTTGCCGCCGGATCAATTGCCGTCCGATCAACTCTCCTCTGCCGATCTCGCGCAGGACGACGGGGCGGCCGATGACTACGATATGACGTCGAACGATTCGAGCTTCGACACCGACGACGTCTGACGGCGATCCGAAGAGGGGGAAATACCAAGATGATCGAGCTTCACACCTGGGGCACGCCCAACGGCCGCAAGGTCTCCATCATGCTCGAGGAGTGCGGGCTGGCCTACAATGTGCACAAGGTCGACATCTCGAAGGGCGAGCAGTTCAAGCCCGAATTCCTGAAGATCAGTCCAAACAACCGCATCCCGGCGATCATCGATTCGGAGGGACCGGGCGGCAAGCCGATCAGCCTGTTCGAATCGGGCGCCATCCTGATCTATCTTGCCGAGAAGACCGGAAAGTTCCTGTCGAAGGAGCCGGTTCAGAAATACAAGACGCTGGAATGGCTGATGTGGCAGATGGGCGGCGTCGGGCCGATGTTCGGCCAGGCACATCACTTCCTGCGCGCCGCGCCCAGCAAGATCGAGTACGGCATCAAGCGCTATGTCGACGAGGCCAAGCGCCTCTATGGCGTGCTCGACAAGCAGTTGGCATCGAACGCCTTTGCTGCCGGCGCCGACTACACCATCGCCGACATGGCGATCTTCCCGTGGACGGCGCGGCATGAGTGGCACACCGTGAACCTCGCCGACTTCCCCAACGTCAAGCGCTGGTACGACACCATCAATGGCCGCGCCGCCGTGACCAAGGGCATGGCCGTGCCGTATTTGAATTGATGAAAGGCGTGATTGCGACGGCAGCGCTGCTGACGCTCGCCGCCTGCACGCCGCCGCAGATGGCGTCGTCGTCCTGTGCTGCGCCGCTCAAGCCCGCCCTCGAAGTCGATCTGTATTTCGGCGGCGACGCCGGGAATGGCAGGGCCGTGAGCGAGGCCGAGTGGGCGGCGTTCATGGCAGAGGAGGTGACGCCGCGCTTTCCCGACGGGCTGAGCGTGCTCGACGTCGCCGGGCAATATCGCGAGCCGTCGGGCCGCATGGTGCGCGAACGGACCAAGCTCCTCGTCGTGGTGGTGTTCGACGCGCCCGCGCATCGGCCCAAGGTGCAGGCGGTGGTCGACGCCTACAACAGGCGCCACAGCCAGAACAACGTATTTCGCACCGAGCACATGGTTTGCGCCGGCGCCTGATCCGTCAGCCGAGTTGGGAGAAAGAGTTCGCCCCGGCCGGGTGCGCGACTCACAATACCTTCAGCCCGAAGAACGCCCTGCCGGCCTCCGCGCCGGTGTTGCCAGGCGGCACGAGCATCAAGACCAGCGTGTAGTCGCCGGGCGTCGCGGGCTTCACGGTGAAGCGCATGAGGCCGCTCGCACCAGGCTGCGGTCCATTGCGCTCGAACGTGGATGTAGGCTGCAGCGTCATGGCGTCGCCACCGTCCTGGACCTTCCACGAGTAGCCGGTGCCCGACGTCAAGGGCAGGCAGACCGTAACCGTTTCGCCGCGCTTCGCGGTGACGTTGCCTTGCTCGCCGACATTGAGCGTGATGTTGCACGCCGATTGGGCCGACGAGGATGTTGCTGCGAGAAACGAGAGCAACAGCACGGCCGTGCTGCGCAGAATAGTCACCATTAACCGCACTGTAATCGAATCTCCCCGCTTTGAGGGGCCAAGGGTAGCATCCTGTTTTGACCCGGTCTAAGGTCTGGCGATCGTCTACTCAAGGAGTTGAGCTCATGGCCAAGAACGTCAAAGCCCGCCAGTCCGCCGCGCTCGCCACCCCGACCGATCTCGGCGCCAACGCGACCAAGGACATTTCGGGCGGCCTCAACATTCTTGGAGCCGACGTGCTGGCACTCTGGATGAAGACCAAGAATTTCCATTGGCATGTCTCGGGCCCGCACTTCCGCGACTATCACCTGCTGCTCGACGACCAGTCGGATCAGATCTACGCGATGGTCGACCCGATCGCCGAGCGCGCGCGCAAGCTCGGCGGCAACGCCCTGCGTTCGATCGGCCAGATCAAGAAGCTGCAGCGCGTGCTCGACAACGACGCCGATTACGTGACGCCACAGGACATGCTGGCCGAACTGCGCGAGGACAACAAGGATCTCGCCAAGAACATGCGCATCCTCCATGAGGTGTGCGACGAGCACAACGACGTGGCCACCGCCAGCCTGCTCGAGAACTGGATCGACGAGACCGAGCAGCGCACCTGGTTCCTGTTCGAGGCGTCGCGAAGAGGGTGATCAGGCCCGGCGCACCAGCGCGGGCGTGAGGTCCTTCAGGGACGGAGCGCCCATCTGCATCATCACCGAGCGCAGCTCGCCTTGGAGAATGGCGAGCACGCGCTCGACGCCGGCTTGGCCGAAGGCGCCCAACCCCCAGAGGTAGGGCCGGCCGATTCCCACGGCACGGGCGCCCATGGCTAGCGCCTTGACGATGTCGGTGCCGCGGCGGAAGCCTGAAATCGACGATCACCGGCAGGCGCCCGCCGACCGCTTCGATGATCTCGGGCAGGGCGTCGATGGTCGAGCGGCCGCTGTCGTCGACGCGGCCGCCATGGTTCGAGACAACGATGCCGTCGAGGCCGTTGTCGACCGCGAGCTTGGCGTCCTCGGCGGTCATCAGGCCTTTCACGAGAAGGCGGGTCTTCACCGTGTCGCGCAGGCGCTTCACGAACTGCCAGGTGAGCGTGGTGTGGCCGGTGGTGTTGAGGCCGGCAAGGTTGATCCCGTCGAAATTGGGCTTGCGCTGCACGAAGCTCTGCATCGAGCGCTGGTGGCAGGCGGAGCAGTCGCGCGTGTCGAGCGGTATCAGGCGGTAGAGCGTCTCCCAGTTCTGCCGGGCCAGCACATCGACCGTGATGACAATGGCCCCGGCTCCCGCCTTCTCGGCGCGGCGGGCGAGAGCCTGCGCCACTTCCCATTTGTCGGTGGGATAGAGTTGGAACCAGACCGGGCGGCCGCGGGCGGTGATCACCTCCTCGATCGACGTCGTGGCCACGGTCGACAGCATCGTGAGATGATTGCCGGTCTTGGCCGCTCGCGACACGGCGAGTTCGCCGTCTTCGTGGAAGGCGCGGTTCGAGCCGGTCGGAGCGATGACGATCGGGCTGCCATAAGTTTCGCCGAACAGCGCCATGCGTGGTGTCGATCTTGCCGACATCGATCAGCCGGTGCGGCTTGAGCTGGAACTTCTGAAAGCCCTCACGGTTGGCGCGCAGCGTTACCTCGTCGTCGACGCCTGAGGCCATGTAGCCGAAATGTGCCGGGGGTACGTTGCGGTGCGCCACCAGTTCGAAGTCGAAGACGTCGAGCGCCTCGCGCGGCGAGGCGATCAGCTTGTCGAACGTGCGCGGGGCCCATACCGACGGATCGGGCAGGCGGTGTAGCTCCTGCGCCAAGGCCTCGCCAGTGGCGAGCAGCGGACTGGCAGCCAGGAATTCGAGAAACCGCCGACGGTTCAGTGCATCTCCGCCCATTTGATGACTTTCCCCACGAAAGCGTCGCACGCGTCCATCTGTGATCTCGCCACGAATTCGTTGGGCTGGTGCGCCTGCGCGATGTCGCCTGGGCCGCAGATGACGGTCGAGACGCCATGGCCGCGGAAGATGCCGGCTTCGGTGCCGTAGGGCACGGCATAGGTGCGATTGCCGCCGGTCCATTGCAGGGCGAGCTTGGCGGCCTCGATGTTCTCGTCGGGATTGAGCGCAGGCAGGAACGAGCGGCGTTTCAACGTGATGTTGGCGTCAGGGTGCTTGGCGCGCATCTTGGGCAGCAGGAGCTCGGCCACGTATTTCTCGGCGCGCCGCTGGACTTCCCAGGGGTCGTCGCCGGGCAGGGTACGGTAGCCCCAGTTCAGCGTGCATTCGCGCGCCAGGATGTTGCCGGCGGTGCCGCCGGTGACGATGCCGACATTGATCGTGGTGTGGCCGGGCACGGTGTCGATGTCGGTCCGCTTTCGCCCGGCCAGCTCGGCTTGCAGCTCGTTCAGCCAATGGATGAAGTCGCCGGCGAAGTGGATGGCGCTGACGCCGAGATGGGTCATCGAGGAGTGCGCCTCCACACCCGTGAAGGTCGCGATGATGCCGCCACCGGCATTCTGGGCGTTCACGACGCCCATCATGGTCGGTTCGCCCACGATCACGGCCCTGGGACGCGGCACGTTGCCCAAGAGCTTCTCGACCAGCGCCGGGGCGCCCAGACAGCCGATCTCCTCGTCGTAGCTGAAGGCGAAGTGCAGCGGCACCTTGAGCCTGGCACGCTGGATGGCCGGGACATGGGCGAGGGCGACGGCGATAAAACCCTTCATGTCGCAGGTGCCGCGGCCGTAGAGATTGCCATCGGATTTTTCTGTGAGCGCCCACGGATCGGTCGTCCAGGGCTGGCCGTCGACCGGCACCACGTCGGTATGGCCCGACAGCACGATGCCGCCTTCGACTTGGGGGCCGATCGAGGCGAAGAGATTGGCCTTGGTCCCCTCGGCATTGGGCACCAGCGTGCTGGCGACGCCGAAATCGTCGAGATAACTTTGGACACACTTGATGAGGTCGAGGTTGGAATTGCGCGAGGTGGTGTCGAAGGCCACCAGGCGTTGCAGCATGTCGATGGAACTCGGCGCGTCCTTGCTCATGGCCGACACCGTCGCACGCCGCGCGGGGCTGGGCCAATGGCCTGATTTTGCGTGCGAAATCGCGGCGTTGTTTGACACCCCGGGCCCCCGCCGCTAGAACCGCCGCGCATCCGTCGTGAATATCGACCGCCGGGGTCTTAGCGGGCCGCGGAGAGGTGGCCGAGCGGTCGAAGGCGGCGGTTTGCTAAACCGTTATAGGATGTAAAGTCCTATCGTGGGTTCGAATCCCATCCTCTCCGCCATTACCGCCGGCGCAACCATGCTCTTCACCGCAAGACATTGGGAAGAACTTACCGGCCAGGGCTACACGATCGTCTCAGGGGCGATCGACGGCCCGAAATTGCGCGCGGCCCAGGACGCCGCCAACCATCTGAACGCCGTGCACCCCGACGAGGGCTGGGAGCGGTCGAAGAACGAGTCGTGGCGGGAGATCAGGTATTGCCGGCAACCCGAATTCATGGCGATCGCCACCGCCGTGCTCGATCGGCTGGCACTCGAAGTACTGGAGACGGCGCCGTCGCGCGACTTCGTGCAATTCGCCTGCACCATGCCGGGCTTTGCGACCAAGGGCGGCGTGGGCCGCAATTTTCACGTCGATGGCGGCAAGGACCAGCTGATCGATGCGTTCAATATCCTGTTCGGCGTCGCGCTGACGGCGGTTTCGTCGGACACGGCGGGCGGCTTTCACGTCCTGCCGGGATCGCACGAGACGCTTGCCGCCGAGTTCATGCGCCAGCCAGAGGTCCCGTCGCTGCATTGGGGCCAGATCAAGCTCGATTACCAGCGCGAGGCGCTCGCCGGCGCGCGCATGGTCGTCCCGCGAATGATGCCGGGCGACATCATCGTCGCCCACAGCCTCTTGTCGCACGGCACGGCAGCCAACACGACCGCGACGCGGCGAGACATGCTCTTCCAGCGGCGCGCCGCAGCGCCGCTGTGGGACCCGACGACGCAGTCGGAAATGCGGCTCGCCTTCATGCGCGACCCCTGGAAATTCTTTCGCCGGCCGCCGCGGCCGTTGTAGGCTCCCGGACCGGCCGATAGGGCCCACAGGGGAGATCGATGCAGACAACGGGCGTCCCGACGACTAGCACACCGGCCGGCATTGCCTTCACGCATTGCGCCATGACGGCGGCCGCCGCGACGGCAGGTGCCACGCATGCCCATGCCGGAGCGCGCCGGCGCGAGGTCGTGGTCAACGGCAAGCGGATCAAGACGATCGACGTGCACGCTCATTGCTGCGTGCCGGCGGCGATGGCGCTGATCAATCATCCGCTCGAGGCGCCCGGGCTCCTGATGGACGACACCAGCACGCGCATCGCGGCGATGGATGCGCAAGGCATCGATGTCGAGGCGCTCAGCATCAACCCCTACTGGTACCGCGCCGAGCGCGACTCCGCGGCCAAGCTGATCAAGATCCAGAACGAGACCTTGGTCGAGTTCTGCGCCGCCAATCCAGACCGCTTCGTGGGCTTTGCGACCGCGGCCCTGCAGCATCCTGACCTCGCCGCCGAGCAGGTCGAATATGCCGTCAAGAAGCTCGGCTTCCGCGGCATTGGCGTGGGCGGCAGCGTCGCCGGCGAGGAACTGGCCAATCCGAAGATTCCACCCCTTCTGGAAGAAGTGCGAGGAGCTCGGCGTTCTGGTCTTCATGCATCCGCTCGGCACGCGCGAGCTTGAGCCGAGCGGGCGGCTCGGCGGCAGCGGTCTCTTGACCAACACGATCGGCAACCCGCTCGAGACCACGATCGCGCTCTCGCACCTGATCTTCGAGGGCACGCTCGATCGCTTTCCCGGGCTGAAGATCTGTGCCGCGCATGGCGGCGGCTTCCTGCCGTCCTACGCCAATCGTTCGGACGCGGTGTGCCACGTGTTCCCCAACCGGGTCGGGCCGCTGCCCAAGAAGAAGCCGACCGCCTATCTCAAGGACGGCCAGCTTTTCTTCGACACGATCGTGTTCACGCCCGAGGCACTGCGCCATCTGATTGCGGAGACCGGCCCGGGCCAGATCATGATCGGCACCGACTATCCGTTCCCGTGGACCAGTACCGAGGTCGATCTGGTGCTCAACACGCCGGGCTTGAATGACGATCAGCGGATCGCGATCCTGGGCGGAACGGCGGCCAAGCTGCTCGGCATCAAGTGAGGCACGGGATGAGAGTTTTCGTTCTAGTAGCCGCGCTGTCAGCTGCGGGTTGCGCATCGCCGGCGGTCGAGCAGGCATCGCGCTCGGGTGCGGCCTGTGCCTATGGCGCGCCGCGCGACTGCTTTGACGGCAGGGACCGCACCGATCGCGCCGACCGTGATGACCGCTTCGATCGCACCGATCGCCTCAATCACGACGATGCGTTCGATCGGACCGACCGCACCAACCGTGACGATCTCGCGAACCGCACGAAAGTCCTTGCCGATTCAGTTGCCGACATCACCGACCGCGCCAATCGCGACAACATCACCGACCGCACCGATCGCGCCAATCGCGACAGCACGCTCGATCGCACGGACCGCGCCCTTCGCGACGATACGACCGACCGGACGCTCGCCTGCCCCTAGGCGGGGCGAGGCAGCACCTTGCGATAGAGGTGCCACGTCGCGTGCCCCAGCACGGGGAAGACGATGGCAAGGCCCATCAGCAGCGGGATCGCGCCAATCACGAGGCCTGCCGCGATGATCACGCCCCATAGCGCCATCGGCCGGGGGTTGGCCCGCACCACCTCATAGGACATCGAGATCGCGGTGCCGACGCCGACGTCGCGATCGAGCAGCAGCGGGAACGACACGACGCTGACCGTCAGCACTAGGAGCGCGAACAGGAAGCCGACGCCGACGCCGATGCCGGCCATCGCCCAGCCCGCGGGCGTTGTCAGCACGTCGCGGACAAAGGAGGCGACCGAGGTCGGCGCGTCGGGGCCGAGCGTCAGCAGCCAGATGAAATGGGCGGCGGCGAGCCAGATCCCGAAGATCGCGAACAGCAGCAGGCCGAGGGCCATGATCGAGCCCAGCGCCGGAGACTGCAGGACGCCGAAAGCGTCGGCCCAGCCTTTGTCGATACCGAGCTCGCGACGGCGGCTCATTTCGTAGAGGCCGACCGCGAAGAACGGAGCGATCAGGGCAAAGCCGGATGCCAGCGGGAAGATCAGCGGCAGCATGCCGAAGCCCCAGATCAGCCGCGACAAGATCAGGCCGACCACGGGATAGAGCAGGCAAAGGAAGACGACGTCGGTGCGATAGGCGCCGAAATCAGCGAAGCCCTTGCGCAGCGCGTCGCTGAGGTCGGCCGTATCGATGCGGCGCACCGCAGGCATGGTCGTGTCGTGGCCTTCCCAGGCGCCCTCCATGGTGTGGGCCGCCTGCTCCATGGCATGACCTGTGTTCTTGAGAGAATCCCAGCCCCATTCGATGGGGTTACGGATGTGGTGCTGCATGGCCATGTGGGCGTCCTCCCGAACCTAGAGTTCGTGGGTCGCTCAGCCGGTCGTGGCCTGGTGTAGAAGTCAGGTCGCAAGCCACGAAGAGCCGCGATCCATCACCTGCGACATATTGTACCTCTCTCTGTGGCGGGAATCTGGCCGAAGACAGTTCACACGTGTGAACCATGTCGCGTGGTAACTTGGGACGTTGCGTGGGGGGAGAGCTCAGTGGAGAGGGTTGACACCCGCCAGGTCATTGCGGCCGGCGTCATTGGCAATGTGCTCGAATGGTATGACTTCGCGATCTATGGCTACTTCGCTGCCGCCATCGGCCGCACTTTCTTCCCCAAGGAAGACGCCGTGGCGCAGCTCCTGGCGGCCTTCGGTGTCTTCGCCATCGGCTACCTGATGCGCCCGGTGGGCGGCGCGCTGGTCGGACACATCGGCGACAAGTTCGGCCGTCGCGCCGCGCTCACCTTCTCGGTTACGGCGATGGCGGTGCCGACCTTCCTGGTCGGCGTGCTGCCGGGCTACCAGACCCTGGGCGTTCTGGCGCCGATCGCGCTCACGCTGCTTCGCATGGTCCAGGGCCTGTCGGTCGGCGGCGAATACACCACCTCGGTCGTGTTCATCATCGAGCGCGCGCCGCCGGGGCGGCGTGGAGCGATGGGCGCCATCGGCGCCTGCGGCGCGCTGGGCGGCATCCTGCTGGGCTCGGCCACCGGCGCGCTGCTGGCCGCGGTGATGCCGGCCGAGGCGATGGAGGAGTGGGGCTGGCGCATTCCATTCGTGGTCGGGCTGTTCGTGGGCCTCGCAGGCTACTTCCTGCGCCGCCATCTGCCAGAGACTGTGCCGGCGGGCGGGCCGACGCGCTCGCCGCTGCCGACACGTTCCGTCTGCACGGCCAGGTCGTGGCGCGCCTGGCGGGCCTGGCGGTGTTCAATGCCGTCAGCTTCTACCTGCTGTTCGTCTATCTCGTGAGCTGGATCCAGACAGTCGACGGCATTGCGCCCGCGCATGCCCTGGAGATCAACACCATCAGCATGGTGGCGATGCTGTTCTGGATGTTGGCGATGGGGGCGCTAAGCGACCGCGTCGGACGCAAACCGGTGCTGCTTGCCGCCACGGTCATGACCTTCATCTACCGCCGTGCCCCTGTTCTGGCTGATGCATCATCCGCAACACGGCCTCGTGCTGCTCGGTCAGCTCTGCTTCGTGCTGTCAGTGGGCGCCTTCCTCGGCACCCAGCCGACACTGATGGTCGAGGAGGTGCCGGCGGCGGTGCGCTGTACCGCGGTGGCGCTGGGCTACAACGTTACGCTCGGCGTCATCGGTGGCTTGAGCCCACTGGTCGCAACCTGGCTGGTCAACCGAACCGCGGACGATCTCAGTCCGGCCTACATGATCATGGCCGCTGCCGTGGTGTCGTTCCTCTCGGTCCTGACCTTCAGCGAGCGTAGCAAGGCGCCGCTGGATGTGGCGGTCGCCGCGGCCTAGCGTCGTCGCGACCTCGCGCCTCAAAGAAGCTCCGGCACCACCCAGAGCGCAGGCTCGCCACGGGCCACGCGCTGCACGTTGTCGAAGCCGTTGCGCAGGCGGGTGATGTTGCTCTCCCAGGTCGGCCCGGCAAGATGGGCAGTCAGCACCACGTTGTTGAGCTTGAGCAGGGGGTTGTCAGGCGGCGTCGGCTCCTCGTCGAACACGTCGAGGCCCGCGCCGAACAGCTTGCCGGCCGAGAGCGCTGCTGTCATCGCCTTCTCGTCGATCACCGGCCCGCGCGAGGTGTTGACGATGATCGCCGACGGCTTCATTACCGCGAGTTCCTGCGCACCCAGCAGGTGATGCGTGCCGTCGTTCAACGGCACGTGCAGCGAGATGATGTCGGACGTCCGCAGGATCTCGGGCAGCAGGCGGAAGCGCACGCCGAGCGCGTCCTCGCGGTCTTCGCTGAGCCGGACGATGTCGTAGTAGTGCACGATCATGCCGAACGCCTGGGCGAGCCGCGCGACCTTCTTGCCGATGGTGCCGAGCCCGATGATGCCCAAGACCTTGTTGCGCACCTCGTGGACAGTGGGCGGCGCGTTGCCGTGCCAGCGGCCGGCGGTGACGTTGCTGTGCTGGGTGATCAGGCGCCGCGACGTCGCCAGCATGAGCAGCATGGCGTGCTCGGAGACCGCCACCGAGTTGGCGCCGCCGTTGTTGCACAACGGCACCTTGCTCTTGCGCGCCGCCGCGAGGTCGGCGCGGTCGTAGCCGGCGCTCAGGCACTGCACGAGCTTCAGGTGCGGCGCCTCCTTGTAGAGTTGTGGCGTCACGTATTGCTGCACGAAGCCCACGAAGTAGTGCGTGCCCGGCAAGGCAGCCTTCTGCTCCGGCGAATTATGCAGCGCCTTGACGATCTCGAAGCCCTTGGGAGCGAGATCGTCGACCATGGAAATGGTGTCCTTGGGACCCACCACGAGTACGCGTTCAACCATCAGAGTGCCTCCGCAGCGATACGATGACCTTTCAGCAGTCCGGGCAAGCGCCCCGGCTGCGTCCGGCCCCAGCCGCATTCGGCCGAGAGTCCGAAATCCTCGATGAACGTCCGCGCCGCGGCGATGCGCTTCTTGTCGCCCGCATCGTCGTCATGGTGCAGCAGTCCGAGATAGAGCTTGGTGCCAGTCGGCCGCTTCCATGTCTTGAGCGGCGCATAGTAGGCCTGGTCGGTACGCTCTTTCGGCACGGGTATGTGGAAGAAATCGATTCGCCGTTTGGTGGCACCGGCAATGCCCTCCAGCATTTCGACCAGCAGGGCGGCGTCCTTGGGCTGGACGAGATGCTCATCCTGCGGCGAGCCGTAGCAAAGGTGGTAGCCCAGCTCGACTTCGGCGGGCACCGCGTCGCCGAGACGGCCCAGCATGTCGAAGGTCTGTTTCTTGTAGTCGGCCGGCCGGTCCTTGAAGTAGCCCTCGAAGGCCAGCACCTCCTGGCAAACATCCCACTGGATCGCGAGGTCCTTGGCCGGGATGGCCTTCACGATGTTGGCGAGCGCCGCCAGCAGGGCGCGCTCGTAGACCGCGAAATAGGTCGGCCGCGCCGGTCCGCTGACATAGAGGTAGCCGCTCGAATGTGGCGTCGGCAGGCTGACCTGGAAGCGCACGTCCTTGCCGATCGCGCCAGCCTCGCGCAGCCGCTTGAAGACCTCCCACGAGGCGAGGCGGCCTTGTCGTAGCCGGTCTCGAACGCGACCTTGTTCGGATCGACGCTTGGCTTGAAGCGCACCTGGTTGATCTCGCGCACCACCTTGCCGTCCCATTGCACGAACGGGTAGGGCGGCACCGTGGGATCGATCTCCATGTCGGGATGGGCGCGCAGCATCTGGCCCTGGAAGTAGACCCAGCGCGAGCGCTCGCCGGTCTCGCCGTCGGGCATGCGGCTGAGATAGGGGCCCAGTTCCTCGGAGAGGCGACGGAACACCTGCTCGCTGCTGTCGAGCGGGACGCTGCCGATCAGGTGCAGGCGCGCGCCAGCCTTCATCAAGCGACTTTCTCGAGCTTCTGCAGCGAGCGCAGGTATTTCGGCACCGGCACGCCAGGATGGGTGCCACCCCAGTTGGTGTAGCTCACCTCGCCGACATAGATGTCGCCCTTCGAAATCGACGGCGAGGCCGTGCGGCGACAGGAACTTGCCCGTCTCCTGGCCGGGCCCGTGCTCGCCGCCCAGGCGGGCGATGGTCTTGCCCTTCTTGTCGACGACGGTGAGGCGCGGCCCGATGTTGGTGTGCTTGCTGTTGACCGGCATGCCCGGTCCCAGCTCGCCGATGATGAACTGTGGGTTCTTGCCGCCGCAGCAATAGAGCGCGCAAGGCCGGTGCATGTTGTTCCACTGCGGCTCGTACTTGCCGTTGCCGTCGAACACCTGCACGCGGTGGTTCTCGCGATCGGCGACATAGACCCAGCCGTCCTCGTCGGTGGCGATGTTGTGGGCAATGTTGAACTCGCCGGGATCGGTGCCGGTGGTGCCCCAGCACATCAGGTGCTTGCCGTCGGGTGAGTACTTGTGGACGCAGGAGTTGCCGTAACCGTCCGACACGTAGATCTCGCCCTTGGGCGAGAGCGCGGTGTGGGTGCAGCGGTTGAACGGCTTGCCGCTCAGGAACGGCGCAGGCTTGCCCGGCACGCCAATGGTCATCAGCACCTTGCCCTCGGTCGTGACCTTGCGGACCGTGTGGTCGCCGTCGTCGGTGCAGTAGAGCGTGTCGTCGCTGTCGATATCGATGCCATGCGCGCGGCTGAACAGGCCTTCGCCCCACGAACGCAGGAAATTGCCGTCGCGGTCGAACACCATCATCGGATGCTGGCCGCGATTGAAGACGTAGACGCGGTCCTTGCTGTCGACGGCGACCGCCGCGACGTCGCGGAACTCCCAGCCATCGGGCAGCTTGGCCCAGTTCTCGACCACGCGATAGCGGTGCTCGCCGCTGCCCAGGATGACCGACATGGAAACTCCTTCCTAACGCCCGGCCAGGATGGCGTCCGAGATCTTCTCGGACGTCATCAGGACCGGAAAGTTGGTATTGGCGCAAGGCACCACCGGAAAGACCGAGGCGTCGACCACGCGCAGGCCCTGCACCCCCTTGACCCGGCCGGCGGTGTCGACGACCGACATCGGATCGTCGGCGCGGCCCATGCGGCACGAGCAGGAGGCGTGCCACACGCCGATCGCGGCCTTGCGGATGAAGGCCTCGAGCGCCTCGTCGTCGGTCATCACCTGCTCAAAGGTGAAGCCCTCGATGACGAACTTCTCGATCATGTACTTGCGCAGTGCCGACGGGCCGTCGAGGAACTTGGCCAGCACTGAGGTCAGGATCTTGTTCTTGGTGTTGACCACGCCGATCTGGCGGACACGGTCGGAGTAGGAAGCGGGGAAGGGATTGTCAGTCACCGCCTTCATCGGCGCGCTGAGCTGCAGGGTGGCCATCTTCTTGAAGCCGCTCATCAGGCGGTCGAGGTCGCGCTTGTCGGACAGGAGATTGAACTCGACGACCGGCTCGGCGCGCCAGTCGCGCGAGGCCAGCCTCACCTGGCCGGTCTCCGAATAGGTCTTGTTGATGAAGGTGATGAATGAGGCGATCTGCTCGCCCACCGCATGCCATGCCGACTTGCTGATCACCGCCACGAACATGTCGCCCTTGGGGACCCCCGGCAGGCCGGAGGAATAGCGGATGCCGCAATGGATGTGGCGGCGCGTGTGCTCCTTGATGCGGCCATCGCGGCTTGATGAAGGAGGAGAGCGAGATAGACGGGTGATCCATCAACCGCTGGCCGACACCCGGAAGGGCCGCCACCACGGGGATGCCCATCTCGGCGAGATGGCCGACCGGGCCGATGCCGGCGCGCATCAAGTGTGCCGGCGTATGGATGGCGCCGGAGGAAAGGATCACCTCCTTGGCCCGGAACTCCTGCTCCTGGCCGTTGACCATTGCCTTCACGCCGACGCAGGTCGTGCCCTCGAAGATCAGCGACTTCACCTGAGTATTGGTCGAGATCGTGAGGTTGGAGCGCTTGCGCGCCTCGCCGTTGAGGTAGCCGATGGCCGCAGACACGCGCTGTTCGTTGGCGTTGGAGTGCGTGACCGGGAAGTAACCATCGACGAACTCGCCGTTCTGGTCGGGCAGGAACGTCATGCCCGCCTGCTTGCACGCCTCGCCGACCGCCTTGGCGTGTCCCGCCCAGTGCTCGACAGGGATGCGCCGCACCGGGATGTGGCCGTTTTTTCCATGCCACTCGTTGTCGAAGTCGAGGTCGCGCTCGACCTTCTTGAAGTAGGGCAAGACCTGGTCCCAGCCCCAGCCCTCGGCGCCGCGCTGGGCCCACTCGTTGTAGTCGGTGGGCGCGCCGCGATTGGCCATCTGGCCGTTGATCGACGAGCCGCCGCCCAGCACGCGTGCCTGCTCGTACTTGCGCAGCGGCGGGCGGTTTTCCTGCGGGTTGTTGTGGCTGACGATCTGGGTGTGGACCTTGAGCTCGGTCCAGTGAAAGCGCGGGTCGAAGTAAGCCTTGCCCGAATAGGAGTCGAGGATTTCTTCGGGCACCTCGCCGGGCGGCGTGTCCTGGCCCGCCTCGCATACGAGCACCTTGTTCGTGCTGCGCGCCGACAGCCGGTTGGCCAGCACCGAGCCGGCCGAGCCGCCGCCCACGATGATGTAGTCGTACACTTGGTGTTTCCTCTTCGGGCGATTGCCCTTTTGCTTGGCCGCCACGCTAGCACGACTGAAATCAAATGTGGGCGAAAGGCAATCGTGCTGCGGAACGTGGGGCGGCGGCAGGGCGTTTCCCTCCTGACGTCTCACACGAGAGGAGCAATCCATGCAGCGCACCCTATTGATCCTGGCCATGATCGCCGCCGCCGGCACGGCCGTTGCGCAGACCGCGCCGCCGCCGGCCACGGGCAGCCGCGCGCCAGTGGCGCCTTCGACGACTATGGACACCAATACCGCCAACGCCGCCCCGCGGCTGACGGGACAGGCCGGAATCGCGCAGAAGCGGATCGAGGCCGACGGCTACAAGAACGTCCAGGGCCTGGCGCAAGGCTCCGACGGCCTCTGGCATGGTCGCGCGATGCGCGGCAATGCCGAGGTCCAGGTGATCGTGGACAAGCAAGGCAACGTTGCGCAGCAGTAGCGTCGCAGCGGCATTGCGCTTCGTCATGCGAGACTGGAGCCCGCCCTGTCATATGACAGGGCGGGCTTTCGTCATTGCCCTTTCGGCGTTGCTCCGGTCGGCATAGCCTGCAATCGTCGAATCGCCGTTTCGCCGCCTTGAGCGGCGAAAGCGGCTTGAGCGACGAGGGAGGCGAACGTGCCTGACGTCACGACCACCAACAGCGACATCGCAACGCCTGAGCTGATGAAAGCGATCTCCGCGGCCTTCAACAGCCGCGACGTCGATCGCATCGCGTCGTTCTTTACCGAGGACGCGACCTTCTGGCTGGCGCGTGGGCCCGAACCGGTCGGCCGCACGCTGCGCGGGCGCGAGACCATCCGCAACACGCTGGCCGCCCGCTTCAAGGTGATTCCCGACATGCGTTGGGACCACAAGGAATACATCTATGCCGGTAACCGGGCGATCTCGGTCTGGACGGTGCGCGGCAAAGGCAGCGACGGCGAGGACCTGAACTACCAGGGCTGCGACATCTACACGTTCCGCGGCGGCAAGATCTGCGCGAAAGACACCTACTGGAAGATCGTTGAGCAGAAGGATCGACTCTGATGCCTCTCGACACAGTCATTCGCGGTGGCACCGTCGTCGACGGTTCGGGCAAGCCGCGCTTCTCCAGCGATATCGGCATCAAGGACGGCCGTATCGTCGAGATCGGCAAGGTCACGACCGCGGCGAAGCGCACGATCGATGCCGACGGGTTGATCGTCTCTCCGGGCTTCATCGACGGCCACACCCACATGGACGCCCAGATCGCCTGGGATCCGCTGGGCAGCTGCTCGTGCTGGCATGGCGTGACCAGCGTGGTGATGAGCAATTGCGGCTTCGCGCTGGCGCCGTGCAAGCCGGCCGATCGAGACTGGTACGCACGCTGCCTCTCGGCGGTCGAGGACATCCCGACCGACGCCATGGCTGCAGGCATCGATTGGACCTGGGAGACGTTCCCCGAGTACCTCGCCACCGTCGAGCGCCTGCCCAAGGCGATCAACTACGGCATGTATATCGGGCACTCGGCGCTGCGCATGTACGTCATGGGCAAGCGCGCCTTGTCGGAGAAGGCGACCGAGCAGGACATGGCCGCCATGGCCCGGACGGTTCAGGAGGCGCTGAAGGCGGGTGCGCTCGGCTTCTCGAGTTCGCGCGCCTCCACACACGTCACGCCGGACGACACGCCGGTGGCCAGCCGCATTGCCGAATGGGAAGAGATCGACCGCATCATGGCGGCGATGGCCGAACTGGATGCCGGCATCTTCCAGATCGGGCCGGACATCGCCAGCGGCGCGCGCCATCGCGTCTTCCTCGACCGGCTGCGGCAGGTTGCCCTGCAATTCAAGCGGCCGATCATGTTCGGCGTGCTCGCGACGCGGCAGGGCGAGGCGACCCAATAGCTGGAACTACCAGACCAAGTACATCGACGACACGGTCGCGGCGGGCGGGCGCATGTTCGGCCAAGGCACGACGCGTTCGATCAACGCGATCTTCTCGCTGAAGTCGTACCTGCCGTTCGACGTCCTGCCGGCGTGGCGGCCGATCCGCGCCCTGCCGCTTGCCGAGCAGAAGAAGCGGCTGGCCGACCCGGCCGTCAGGCGCGAGCTGGTGGCGGCGGAAGCCAGGATGAAGCCGCGCGACGGCACCTTCCAGGGCGGTGGGGCGGCAACGACCGACCCGCGCAAGCCGGACTACACCAACCTGTTCGCGCTGAAGGGCGTCGATTGGGACGATCCGACGGTCGACCAGCTCGCCAAGGCGCGCGGGCAGCATCCCGTCGAGGTGATGCTCGACCTGTCGCTGGCTGACGAGAACCAGGTCTATGTCCAGCCGTTGGTCAACGAGACGCCCGACGACGTTTTAGGCATCCTGAAGCACCCGCGCACGCTGGCGACCTTCTCCGATTTCGGGAGCGCATGTCTGCCAGGAGATGGGCTCGTCGCTGCAGACGCATCTTCTCTCATACTGGGTGCGCAAGCGCGGCGCCTTCACGCTGGAGGAAGCGGTCAAAAAATTGACACACGACAACGCGATGGCTTGGGAGATGAATGATCGCGGCCTGCTCGGCGAAGGCTACCGGGCCGACATCGTGTTGTTCGAGGAAGACCGCATCCGGCCCCGCCTGCCGACCGTCGAGAAGGATCTGCCCGGCGGCGCGCGCCGGCTGGTGCAGAAGGCGGAAGGCATCAAGGCCACGCTGGTGAACGGCGCGGTGGCCTTCGAGAACGGTGAAGCGACCGGCGCGTTTGCCGGCAGTGTGTTGAAAGGGAGATTGGCGACATGAAGCGTGGTGTCCTGCTGCTTGCCCTTGTTGTTCTGTCCACCTCGGCCGGCGCGCAGACACCTCAGACGCCAACAACTCGCAGCCAGACCACCGCCACCGCCGCCGGCGTGGCGGCACGCATGCAGGCCTCGGGCTATACCGACATTCACAACCTGCACCGCGGGCCGGACGGCAAATGGGTCGGCGATGCCGCGCGCAACGGCGTGCCGGTTAGTGTGACCGCCGAGCCCCAGGGCGGCATCACGGCACGCTAGGGTGAGCTAGCTGAGCTCCCGGCGCACGATCGCCGCGCCTTCCGCCAACGACTTCAGCTTCCCGAACGCCGTCGCCCGCGGCAAATACTTCATGCCGCAGTCGGGTGCGGGCAGGAGCTTGTCGGGCGGGAGATACTTCAGCCCGGCGCGAATGCGCTCGGCGATCTTCTGCGGCGTCTCGATCTCGGGATCGTTGAGGTCGATGACGCCCAGCATGACCTTCTTGGGCGCGAGTTCCTTCAACACGCCGAGATCGATCTTGGGTTGCGCCGATTCGATCGAGATCTGCTGCGCGATCGTGTCCGCAAGTTGCGGCAGGAAGGTGTAGCCCGAGGGCTTGCTGAGGCCGGGCACCACGGCGGCGTAGCCGAAGCAGAGATGCACTACTGTCGGTACGGTGATGCCCTGCAAGCGCGCGGTTGATCACCTTCACGGCGTAGCGCTTGGCTTCCTCCGGATTGTTGCGCAGCCACGGCTCGTCGAGCTGGATCACGTCGGCGCCGGCCTTGACCAGGTCGTGCGCCTCCTCGTTCACCGCCTGGGCGTAGTCCATGCACATCGCCTCGGCGTCCTTGTAGAAATCGTCCTTCACTTGCTGGCCCATGGTGAAGGGGCCGGGCAGGGTGATCTTGGCGGGCTTGGCCGGTGTTGGCCCGCAGGAACTGCATGTCGCGCACCTCGACCGGCCGGGTCCGCTTGATCTTGCCGACGACGCGCGGCACCAGGGTCTTGCCCGAGCGCGCCTGAACCTCGCCCGGATGCTCGAGGTCGATGCCCTCGAGCGCGGTGGCGAAATGGTTGGAATAGCTTTCGCGCCGCATCTCGCCGTCGGTGATGATGTCGAGGCCGGCGCGCTCCATGTCGCGGATGGCGAGCAGGGTGGCGTCGTCCTGCGCCTGCTGCAGGAACGGCTCGGAAACGCGCCAGATCTCCTTCATGCGCGTGCGCGGCACGACCTTGCTCAGCATGTCGCGATTGACCAGCCAGTCTGGCTGCGGATAGGAGCCGACGACGGTGGTCTGCAAGAGGGCTTCGGCCATGGTGTTCTTCCTCACTGCGGCTTGATGCCGGCTTCCTTGGCGAGTGCTGCGTTCTCGACCAGCTCGCGGGCGATCAGCTTGTCGAATTCCGCCGCCGGCATCGGCGCGGCATCGGCACCGAGCGCGCCCAGCCGCTCCCTGATCTCGGGCGTGCCCGGCGAGAAAGGCACGACGATGTGGATCGGCTTGTCGGGATAGCCTTGGGCCTGCGCTGTCGATGCAGCGAACATCGCTGCGACGACCATTGTCATCAGACGCATACGTCTTCTCTGTCTGCCTTCATTGCGCGGCAACCTTCCGGCTGACGCTGGGGACGTTAAGGCGGCCAAGTATCCTCTCCCCCGAGGCCGCGAGCCTGGCCCGAATACCGGCAAGGTCGACGCCGAGCAACTCACCTTTGCGTTTGCGGAAGCGGCCGGCGACCAACACGTCGCGCACCCGGGCGCCCGAACCCTGCATGACGACCGTAGCCACGGCATCGTGCACCGGCCACATGGCGAGCGGACCGAGCGACATGACGGCGATGTCGGCCTGCTTGCCGGGCGTCAGGCTGCCGATGCGATCGCTCATCGTCAGCATCGCTGCACCGCGCGTGGTGATCCAGTCGAGCGCCTCGCTGGCGGGGATCGTCGAGGTTGCGGGAATCCCGCCGCTTCTGGCGCGCTCGGCCGCGTTGTCGAGCGCGCGTTGCGAGGCAAGGGCCATGCGCGCCACGGTGAACATGTCGCCGCCGATCGCCGATTCGAGATCGACGCCGACCGAGGGCGAGGCCCCGAGCGCGCGCAGGCGGCCTG
This sequence comes from uncultured Alphaproteobacteria bacterium, assembly GCA_963755595.1. Lineage (GTDB taxonomy): Bacteria > Pseudomonadota > Alphaproteobacteria > Reyranellales > Reyranellaceae > Reyranella. The sequence continues at coordinate 146,118 of CAVWKP010000003.1, forward strand.
TGATGGGATGGCCGTGGCCCTGGGCCATCTCGTTCTCCGGCGTGATCGAGAAGCTGACGCCGAGATCGACGAAGGCCTCGAGCTGGCCGTCGGTGAGATTGTTGCCGTGCACGATGTTGATATGCGGACCGACCAGGCCGCGCGCCATCAATGCCTTCCCAACCACCGGGAGTCTTGGCCTCGCCACCGCCCTGATGCATGGAGGCGACCAGACCGAGCTCTTTGGCGAGCGCGAAGTCGTGCGCGCTCACCTCGAGCGTCGAGTAGTGCGGGCCGAGCACCGCCATGCCCAGTGTCACCAGCGCATCGCGGCTTGCGAGCGGGCCCTTCATCAGGCGCTCGATCTCGCGCCGCGGGTGAGGGACCTCGGAGAAGTGCGGCTCGCCGGGTTTGGGATCAGGCTTGGGCGAACCGTGGAAGAAGGCGGCGCGGATGCCGCTTTGCTTCAGGCCGGCGATGCCGGCGTCGGTGTGTTCGGGCGTCGGATTGTTGTGCGCCCAATCCACCAGCGTCGTGACGCCATGGTCGAGCTGATTCAATGCGCCGGCGAGTGTCGCGATTTGGATATCGTCGGGCGTGAACACGGTCGCGAGGCCGGCATGAACGTGACGGAAATATTCCAACAGCGTCCAGTTGGCGGCGACCGAGCGCAGGGCCGTCTGCCAAGTGTGCATGTGGGCGTTGACCAGACCCGGCAGCACGAAGTGACCGCGGCAGTCGACCGTCTCGGCGTCGGTCGCCGAGAGCGAGGGCGCTATGGCGGCGATGCGGTCGTTCTCGACCAGTACGTCGCCGGTCGGCAACACGCCGAGCTTGGGATCCTGGGTGACGACGATGCCGGACTTCAGCAGCAGTCTTGCCATGGTCAGCCGAGCCCGTCGCCCACCTTCACGTTCTCCGGTTCGAGCTTCATGCCGGCAGCGCGCGCCAGCTCGAGCAGCAGGACGGAAAAGTCGATGTCGCCGGGATATTGATTCGCCAGCGCCTGGATACTCTCTCGCGTCGCCGAGGCCGTCGGCATCGTCACACCCTGCGCCTTGGCGGCGCCCATGCCGAGGTCCATGTCCTTCAGCAAGAGCTTGGGCGTGAAAGTGGTGGTGAAGTCGAGGTTCACCAACGCCGGCGTCTTGTATTTGGTGTACATCGAGCCGAGCACGCTCTGATTGATCGATTCCAGGAACACGTGGCGCGGGAATGCCGGCTTTTTCGGCGAGCAGCGTGATCTCGCACAGGGAATGGATGATCACGCCGAACATGGTGTTGTGCGCGATCTTCCAGACGCGAGACAGCTCGCCCTCGCCGACATACATGGCGGCGCGGCCGAGGGCGGCGAGCAGCGGCTGGACCGCGTCGTACTCGGCCTTGGGGCCGGAGGCCACGACCAGAAGCTTGCCCGCCTTGGCGACCTTGGCGTTGCCGGAGACCGGCGCGCTGAGATAGGCGACCCCCGCCGCCGTCAGGCCCTTGCGGATCTCGGCGGAGCCTGTGTCGGAGATCGACGACATGTCGACCACTCGCTTGGGCCGCGCATTGCCGCCGAGCACGCCGGCTTTGCCGAACAGGATGTCCTTCAGGTCGTCGGTGGTCGAGACCATGGTGAAAACGGTGGCGCAATGTGCCATGGCGGCCTTGTCGGTAACCACTTCGGCGCCGATCTGCGCCAGCGGATCGGCCTTGGACGCCGTGCGGTTCCACACCGAGAGGCCGTGCCCAGCCTTGACCAGGCGCGCGGCCATGGCTTCGCCCATGCGGCCGAGGCCGATCCAGCCGATGTCGTGCGATGCTTTGCTGCTCATGCGGGGGAACTCTGCTACTACTTTCGCGTTGTATTGCGCCGCAGTTTGGGAGCCTACCACGTCGCTGTCCATGTCCCTCGGTCGGACACTGTGCCTGCTCCTGATCGCCATCCTCGGCTCATGCGGCGGCTACCTGCCCAACAGTGCCACTCCGCGGCACGTGGCCAACCGTTTCGCCGGTGCCATCGATTCGGCGGCGCCAGTGGGCAAGGTCATCCACGATCGCGGCATCCGCGTGCCCGACGAGCAGTCCGATGTACCGTTGCTCGAGCAATTGTACGACGAGCTCGCGAAGAGCGACATTGATGGCGCTTTCGCCGGCATCACCTACGATCTGACGCGCGGCAATACACTGCCGCGCGACTGGGTCGTGCAGTCACCCCCGACGACTGGGGACGCAAGGCGAGCGACCTCAGATTCTATCCGTTGGATTGCAAAGGCTGCGATCCGGAGTTGCGGCTACCCTCCTGCGAGAGCGATGCCGACTGCAACGGCGGTACCTGCGCCGACGAGTTCGCCTGCACCGGGCAGCCCGCGCGGCGCCAGGCGCAAGGTCTGCCTTGGGCATTCCGATGCGTTGGTGTTGCAGTTCCGCGACCTCATTGCGACTGCGCAGCGCCGCGTTGATATCGCTCTCTTGAGTCCGCCGCCCGACACCCGCTTCCTGGGCGCGCTGCGTGAGGCGCTGGCGACGCTGGCCGCGCGCGGCCGGCCAATCACCGTTCGGATCATCGTTGGGCACTATCCGTCGGCCGAGGTGGACGCGGCCGCCTTCATCAAAGCGCTGACGTCGGGGTTGGAAGCGGTGCCGCGGGCTGCGTCTCAGCGTGAGCGTCGCGGCCATGCGCTCCTGCGTCGTCTTCGAGGACTGCGACAGCTACTCTTGGAACCACGCCAAGATCGTCACGGTCGATGGCGTCGATGCGCTGGTCGGCGGCCACAACATGTGGTCGGTCGACTACTTGGTCGACGACCCTGTGCACGATCTGTCGATGCGCGTGCACGGCCCGGCCGCGGCCAGCGCGGCGCGCTATCACCGACCGGCTGTGGGACTATGTCTGCGCCAATCTCGATAGGAAGCCCTCGATCAGCGTCGCGAACTTCGCGGTCGGCATGAGCGTGCCGGAGAATGGCTGCTCGCCACCGCCGGCACCGTCGGCCTCGCGGCCGGCCGGCGGCGTGCCGATCCTGGCGGTCGGGCCGCATGGGCGCGGGGATCACCAAGGACTTCGCCAACCAGAGCGAGCTCGCGCGCGACCTGATGCTGGGCGCGGCGCAAAGCGACATTCGGATCGTGCAGCAGGATCTGGGTTTCGGACTGGGCCGCTGCCGACACGCTGTTTCCCGACAGCACGATCGATCGATTGGTCGATTTCCTGTTCCGGCGCGAGGGCGACATCTACATCGTGCTGTCCAACCAGGGCGCGGTCGGCAAGAGCGGCAGCACCTACTCCAACGACGTGTCGCTGCAGACGCTTGCCCATCATCTGCGCGAGGCCGTGCAGCGGCGCTTCGAGGCGCGCGATCCGAAGTGGCGCTACCAGATCCGCACGGCCCCGATCCGGTGAATGCACTGCTCTGCGAGCGGCTCTATCTGGCGCCGTTCCGTTTCGGGCCTGATGCCAAATGGCCGGATGGCCAGCCGATCGCCACCCATGCCAAATTCTGGATGGTCGACAGCCGCGTCTTCTATATCGGCTCGGACAACATGTATCCGGTGAACCTGCAGGAGTTCGGCTACATCGTCGACGACCGCCAGGCCGCGCAGCAGGTGATCGACGCCTACTGGACACCGCTCTGGCAATGGTCCAGCCGTGCCGCCGTCTCGGGGCACGGGGTGAAGGACTGCATTTTCCGTGAGATCATCAAGTGATCCGGAAGGAGAGGCCTGGCGTATCCCCTTCACGAGCTTGGAGGCGACGAATGACCATCACCAAGTGGATTGTGCCCGTCCTTGGGCTCCTGCTTTGCTTCGGCGCGACGGCGCAGGCCGACGATGCCACCTATTGCAGGGCGCTTGCCCGTGACTATCAGCGCTATGTCGTGAAGATCAACTCTGGGCACACCGTCCAGCGCGGCCCGCTCGACGCTAGTGTCGCGCTGGATCAGTGCCGCAACGGCAACCCAGCCGGCATCCCCGTGCTGGAGCGCGAGCTCAGGAATGCCAAGGTCGAGTTGCCCGCGCGCGGCTAGCCCTTCGCCGGATCGATCGGCTTCACGACGCCTTCCGCCGCCTCGATGACCTCGCCGGCATCGAGGCAGAGATCCTCGCGATTGCGCATGGCCATGATCTGCACGCCGGTGCGCAGCTTGCCGTGACTGCCGACCGGCACCGCGAGGCCGGGCAGGCCGAGCAGGGGAGCCATCAGGGCAGGGCTCATCGACTCGAGGATCTGCGCCTGGCCCGCGACCGTCGTGTCGCTCACCTGCTTGGGCGGGAGATCCGACAGCGTGGCGAAGATGACCAGTGGCCATTGTTGCAGGAAGCTCATCCAGCGGAACAGCAGGCCCTCGCGTTCGGTGTGGGCCGCGATATAGGTCGGCAGGTCGACGGGCTTGCTGACCTCGAGCCATGAGCGCATGGCGGCGATGCCGTCAGGGTCACCCATCTTCTGCATCTGTGGCCACAGCCCATGGAAGGACTCGGTGGCAATGATCTGGTGCCAGATTTCGACGCCGCGCTCGAGGTCGGGCGGCATGATCTCCTCGACGACATAGCCCGCGCCCTGCAGGTGCTTGCCGGCCTGGCGCACGGCCGCGGCTTGCGCGGGATGCGTCTTGCTGCCGGGAAACTCCGGCACGATCGCCACTTTGATTGGCCGAGCCGGCGCCGGCCCCTGCATCGGCACGTCGCTCCAGCGCCAGTCACGGCGATCGCCGCGCGCCATGACCTCCAGCGCCAATCGCGCGTCGCGCACGGTGCGGGTGTGCGGGCCCTGCACCGCCATCAGCACGCCGCCCACCGGCCGCCCGTTCTTGGCCACCGTCGGATTGAAGGAGGGAATGCGGGCAAACCCGGTGCGCAGGCCGACCACGCCGTTGCAATAGGCGGGAATGCGCACCGAGCCGCCGATGTCATTGCCATGGGCAATCGCGCCGATCCCTGTCGCGACGGATGCGCCTGCGCCGCCGCTGGAGCCGCCGGGCGTCACCGTGGGATCGCGTGGATTGAGCGTGCGGCCATGCAGGGCGTTGTCGCTGAAGATGCGCATGGAAAAGGCCGGCGCATTGGTGCGACCGATGATGATGGCGCCCGCATGCTTGAGGTTGGCGACGACCGGGCTGTCCTCCTGGGCAACGAAATCCTTCAGCGGTATGACGCCGTTGTCGGTGGCCTGACCTGCGACGTCGACATTGATCTTGATCGTGACCGGCACCCCATGCAGCGGCGGCAGCGCATGGCCGCGCGCCTGCGCCGCGTCGGCTGTCGCGGCAGCGGCACGCGCGTCTTCCTCCAGCACACGCACGACGGCGTTGATTGCCGGATTGACCTTGTGAAGGCGGCCCAGCACCGAATCGATGGCCTCGCGGGCCGAAGCCTGGCCGGTGCGGATGACGCGGGCGAGGTCGGTCGCATCGTATTGCCAGAGGTCCATGTCGTCTTCCTTCAGCTCTTCTTCAATTCCATGCCGTCCGCGATCGTCTCACCGGTTGAGACGCAGATAACGCACGTCCGTCTGCCTTTTAGGCGATTCGTCTCAGAATCCGCGCCACCCCCCTCGGTTAGCAGGAGCCATCGGCGGGCAGGTGGTTTCCCGGCAGTAACCGTTAAAATAACGGAAAAACCAAGGGGGCCTGCGGGCGGCGCCGAATGCCCCTCATTGAGGCGCGCGCGAAGAAACCAAGTACCAGCATCGTGCCAGCACTATAACCGCTCTCGCCGCCGCGACCTACTTTGGTCATTAGAAGTTCGGCGGCGTATCAAGCTAATGCCCGGACTAGAAGATCGAGAAATACTCGCGTTGCTCCCAGTCGCTGACGTCCATGGCGAAGCGGTCGATCTCGGCCCGCTTCAGCTTCACGAAGTAGTCGACGAAGAAGTCGCCCAAGCCGCCGCGCAGCGCCTTGTTCTCGCTGAGCGCGGCGATGGCCTCGTCGAGCGACTTGGGCAGCAGCGGTGCCGTGGCCTCGTACGGCGTGTCGGCAGATGGGCCGGGATCGTCCTGACGCTTGATGCCGTCGAGCCCGCACACGATCTGGCTGGCCATATAAAGATAGGGATTGGCCGCGGGCTCGCCGAGCCTGTTCTCCAGATGGGTCGTGGGATCGCCAGGCCCGCCCAGCACACGCACCATGACGCCGCGATTGTCGCGCGCCCAGGTCGCCCGGTCCGGCGCCAGCGAGAAGGGGCGGTAGCGCTTGTAGCCGTTCAAGGTCGGCGTGCTGAACGCCGCCGCGGCGCGCGCATGAGCGAGCAGGCCCGCCATGTACTGCATGCCGACGGGCGACAGCGCTCCTTGGCATCGACGAAGGCGTTGGCGCCGGTCTTTCTGTCCTTCAGCGACTGATGCAGATGCCAGCCGCTCGACATGACGTTGGGCAGCTTGGGCCGGCACATGAAGGTGGCGTGATAGCCGTTGCGCTGCGCGACCTGCTTGGTGGCACTGCGGAACAGCACCATGGCGTCGGCGGGTTCCATGCCGAGTGCCGGCGCGGAAGGTGAACTCGATTTGGCTCGGTCCGAACTCGACTTCCAGCGAGCGCAGCGGCAGGCCGAGCCCGCGATATTGGCGCGCAGGATCTCGAGAATGGGATCCATCGCGTCGTAGACTTGCTCAGTCAGGTACTGATAGCCCTGGATTGAGCAGCGACACGTCGGGCGGCTCGCCCGGTTGGCCGGGCTGGCCGGCGTCGTCGAGATCGAGCTTGGCCTTTTCCAGCTTGAACAGATGGCATTCGACTTCGAGGCCGGCGATGAAATCGTAGCCAGCCTCCGCAAGCGACGACAGGGCCTGGCGATAGACTGGCGGGTGCTGAGCGGCACCGGCCGGCCGTCGGCGAAGACAGATGTCGCACAGCATCCAGCCAGTATGCGGCGCCCAGGGCAGCACCCGGAAAGTCGCCGGGTCGGGCAGCATCATGACGTCGGCCGCGCCTTCCCATTCCTTGGCGCCAAAGGCGCCGCCCGGGCCCCAGACGGGAAACACCGTGCGATGTGCGGTGTCCTTCAGCAGCATCGTGGCGCTGAAGCCGACGCCGGCCTTCATCGCCGAGGCGACCTCGCCCGCAACCAGGGTCTTGCCGCGCAGGATGCCGTGCTGGTCGGCGAAGGAGAGGCGCACGACCGTCGAGTTCGCCGGCCTGGATGCGGCGATCGACCTCGCGCGCGGCGGTCTTGCGCTCGTCGGTCCACAGACCTGCCTTCTCGGCGAGATGCATGAGCTTTCAGGCCACCAGGGGCGGCCGCGTCTGCGCCGCCCAGCTCGAGCTCTGCGCCGGCGCGCGTCGAAGTCCTTCCAATAGGTCTGCCAGCCCTGGGTCGGGCCCATGCCGTCGACCGTCACCGGCCCGCGGATGGTGGCGGCGCTGCGCCTTATCGAGCCACATCGGCGGCTTCTCGCCGTTCTGCACCTGGCCGATCGCCGACAAGAGCATGCGCCGGTAGGCAATGATCGCCTTGTCGCTGTTGCCCAGATGCTCGCGCGTGCGGTCCTGGATGCGGCCCTGGCCCTCGATCGCCCACTGGTCGTGGACGTTGATGTCGAAGCCCATGCCGGTGAAGGTCTGGGTCGCCTGCTCGGCGACGTTGTAGCCGTATTGTTGTGCCGCCCGAGCCGCGGGCGGTAGTCGGGCAGCTCGTAGAGCTTCAGCCGCGTCTCGCGCATCTGCTGGTGGTCGACCGGCGCCGCCGAAGCTGGTGAAGATCGCGTACCAGTAGCAGATGCGTCGTCGATCGGCACGTGCCACTGCGTGATCGTCATCTCCGTGCTCATCGGGATCACGAAGGCGTAGGGGAACACCATGTTGGTGACCCGCACGTGCGTTGTCTTCTCACTGATCTTGCGCAGCGTGTAGAGACGCATGCCGAAATCGGTGGCCTCGACATCGATGGTGGGCCGCGGATAGTCGCGCATCATCTTCGACATCGGGATGTCGAAGTCCGAGGACGAGGCGCGGAACTGCTTGCCGTAGGCGTCGCCCGAGGGATCCTCGTCCTCATAGAAGCGATGCAGGTAGGAGGCGTGCGCCGGATCGATGCCGACCTCGAGCGCCTGCAGCCAGTTGCAGTCGATCAGCCCCTTGAAGGCGAAGGCATGCGTGGTGGGTGCCAGGAAGCAGTCGAAGTCGGGGAAGGCGGGCGCTTCGCCTTCACCGAGATAAGCGAACACGATGCCGTTTTTCACGACCACCGGATAGGAGCGCTGGCGCACGCGCTGGCAGAGCACGCTGCCCTCGGGCTCGGCCGGCGTTTCGAGGCATTTGCCGTCGACATCGAACAGCCAGCCATGGAAAAGGCAGCGCAAGCCGCCGTTCTCCAGCCGCCCGTAAGCGAGATCGGCGCCGCGATGCGGGCAGTGTCGGTCGAGCAGGCCGTGCCGGCCGCGCTCGTCGCGGAACAGCACGAAATCCTCGCCCAGCACGCGCACCGCCTTGGCGGCACGCGGGCCGTCGAGCTCCTCGGCCAGCGCCACCGGATGCCAATAATGGCGCATCAGCGCGCCGCACTTGGTGCCTGGACCGGTGCGCGTGATCAGCTCGTTCTGCTCAGGGCTCATCATGTCAGGACCTTACCATATGCTCCTCGTGCTGGGGCAGGTCGTCGGTGATGGTGAACCAGGGCGCCTTGGAGCCGACGAAGATGTGCCGGCCGGGCCGGATGGTCGGCGCGTCGACCAGGGTTCCCATGGCGACATGGACCCAGGCGCCGTCGCGCACGACGGAATAGAGCAGCGAGCCGCATTTTCCGCAGTGGGCGTCGTGCGCCTTGTCGCCGCCATAGATCAGCAGCCCGTCCTGGCCCTGGGTTACTGTGAATTTCTCGCGCTCGATGCCGGCAAATGGCTTGAAGGCCGACCCCGTGGTGCGCCGGCAATTGGAGCAGTGACAATTCATGGCGTAGCGGAATTCGTCCGGCACCGCGTACTGGACGGCGCCGCAGAAGCACTTGCCGATGAGGGTCTTGGTCACGGGCTTTCTCCCTTTCCGGTTCACAGTCTATACAATGCCAGTCATGAGTATGCTGGACGGCATGCCGGGACCGACTTCCCGGCACTACATTTCCCAACGCCTGCGCCTTCATTACGTCGATTGGGGCAATCCCGACGCGCCGCCGCTTTTGCTGGTTCATGGCGGGCGCGACCATTGCCGCAACTGGGACTGGGTGGCGCAGGCCCTGCGCCGCGATTGGCACATCATCTGCCCCGACCTGCGCGGCCACGGCGACAGCCAATGGTCGCCCGACGGCAACTACTCGATGTCGGCCTATATCTACGACCTCGCCCAGCTCATCCATCAGCAGTCGCTGGCGCCGGTGACCATCGTTTCGCACTCGCTGGGCGGCAATATTTGCCTGCGCTACACCGGCATCTATCCCGACAAGGTCCGCAAGCTGGTGGCCATCGAAGGGCTGGGCCCGTCGCCCAAGGTGATCGCCGAGCGTGGCCACAAGGGCATGGACGAGCGCGTGCGCGACTGGGTCGAAGAGCAACGCAAACTCTCGGGCCGTCTGCCGCGCCGCTACGCCACCATCGAGGACGCCTTCAAGCGCATGCAGGAAGAGAACGATCATCTATCAGCCGAGCAGGCGCGACACTTGACCCAGCAGGGCGTCAACCAGAACGAGGATGGCACCTACAGCTGGAAGTTCGACAATTATGTGCGCACCAATCCTCCCTACGACATGAGCTACCAGGACATTGAGAGCCTGTGGGCGCAGATCGTCGCCCCGACCCTGCTGGTCTACGGCAAGGAGAGCTGGGCCTCCAATCCGTGAGAAGGACGGGCGGCTGAAGCATTTCAAGACCGCCAAGGTCGTGGAGTTCGACCATGCCGGCCACTGGGTGCATCATGACCGGCTCGACGCCTTCGTCGACACGGTGAGGAGCTTCATCAAATGAAAGCGGCGATCTTCCGCGGCGGCGACATCGTCGTCGACACCCTGCCGGCTCCGGTGCCGGCGACGGGCCAGGCGCTGGTGAAGGTGCTGGCCTGCGGCATCTGCGGCTCGGACCTGCACGCCGCCAAGCACGCCCATCGCATGGTCGAGGTGACCCGGCGCATTCCCGGCCGCATCGCCATGGAGCTCGACCGCGACGTGGTCATGGGCCACGAGTTCTGCTGCGAGCTGATCGACTACGGGCCGAAGACCGAGAAGAAGCTGAAGGCGGGCACCCGCGTCTGCGCCATGCCGGTGATGATCGAGGCCGATGGTCCCAAGGGCATGGGCTATTCCAACAAGTATGTCGGCGGCTACGCCGAACAAATGCTCTTGGCCGCGCCGCTGCTGCTCGAAGTGCCGAACGGCCTGCCGACCGAGCATGCGGCGCTCACTGAGCCGCTGGCCGTGGGCGTGCATGCGGTCGAGAAGGCGCGCGCTCAAGGGTGATGAGGCGCCGTTGGTCGTCGGCTGCGGCCCGGTCGGTCTGGCGGTCATCGCCGCGCTCAGGCTCAAGAACATCCGGCCGATCGTGGCGGCGGACTTCTCGCCCAAGCGGCGCGAGCTCGCGGTCAAGATGGGCGCCGACATCGTGGTCGATCCGGCGAAGGAGGATCCTTATTCAAAGCTCGCGCCTGCCAAGCGCGCCGCGGTGTTCGAATGCGTGGGCGTGCCGGGCCTGATCCAGCAGACCTTCGAAAAGGCGCCGCGCGACGCGCGCATCGTCGTCGTCGGCGTCTGCATGGAGCTGGACACGATCGAGCCGATGTTCGGCATCGTGAAGGAGCTCAGCCTCCAGTTCGTGCTGGGCTATACGCCCGAGGAATTCGCCCGCTCGCTGCGGCTGCTGGCCGAGGGCCAGGTCGACGCACCCTCGCTGATCACCGCCAAGGTCGGCCTCGACGGCGTGAAGAACGCCTTCCAGGAATTGGGAAATCCGGAGAAACACACAAAAATTCTGGTAGAACCTTGGCGCTGAGGGAGAGAGACACAATGAAACTCTACAATTCGGGCGGGCCCAATCCGCGCATGGTGCGCATGTTCATGGCGGAGAAGGGCATCGACATGCCCAAGGTCGATGTCGACCTGCGCGGCGGCGAGAACCGGCGCGAGCCCTACCTCAAGGTCAATCCCTCGGGCCAGACTCCGGCGCTGGAGCTTGATGACGGCACCGTGCTGGCCGAGATCACGGCGATCTGCGAGTACCTCGACGAGATCAAGAAGGACACGCCCTCGCTGATCGGCGACACGCCGGCCGAGCGTGCGGCCACGCGCATGTGGACGCGCCGCATCGACCTCAACATCGCCGAGCCCGCGCTCAACGGTTTCCGCTTTGCCGAAGGCCTGAAAATGTTCCAGAGCCGCGTGCGTTGCATTCCGCAGGCGGCCGATGAGCTGAAGGCGACAGCACGCGACAAACTCGCCTGGCTCGACGGTTTGATGGGCGCCAAGCCGTTTGTCGCCGGCAACAAGCTCAGCATGGCCGACATTTTCCTGTTCGCCATGCGTCGACTTTCTGAAGGGTGTCGGCCAGCCGCTCGAGCCCGCGAACAAGAACCTCACCGCCTGGTTCGAGCGCATGAAAGCGCGACCAAGCGCCGCCGCGTGACCTGTTTGCCTTGTTTTGGTCGCTTTCGCGAGCGTAGCTTCGCGCGCTCGGGGATGTTTTCAATAAGACGCAGGGACCTCAAATGCGCCGTCTGATCACGCTACTTGCTCTCATCGCCGCTCCCATTCTCACCGCCGTCCAGGTCCTCGCCGCCGATCCGCCGGCCGCGCCCGCGGTCAAGGGCTTGTGGCTCCTGACAGACTATCCGTCACAGGCCGTGCGGCCGGGGGACATCGCCAATGTGCGCTTCAAGCTGCAGAACGCCGGGCTCGCGCCTGAGCAGCTGGCGCTCTCGGTCAGCGGCACGCCTGAGGGCTGGAAGGCCGATATCCTGGGCGGAGGCCAGCCCGTCGCCGCGGCAATGCCCGGCACCAATGAGAGCGTGAGCCTGCAGCTGCGCGTCGATGTCCCGAAGGATGCCAAGCCCGGGTCGCAGACCATCACGGTGCGCGCCAAGGGTGCCACCCAGTCGATCGACCTGCCGCTCACCCTCACCATCGCGAGCGAGACGCCCGCCAAGCTCACCATAAAGACCAAGCTGCCGTCGTTGATGGGGACGCCGAAATCGTCGTTCGACTACACGCTGTCGGTCAGCAACGACAGCGGCAAGGACCTGACGGTGGCGCTCAGCGCCCAGGCGCCGGGCAACTTCCAGACCAGCTTCACCGAGGGCTTTGGCAGCAACGAGATCAGCTCGATCCCGATCGAGGCCGGCCAGTCCAAGGACATCAAGATCAAGGTGACGCCGCCGCGCGAAGTGAAGGCCGGTACTTACCCCGTTGTGGTCAAGGTCGCCGCCGAGGGCGCCACCGCCGAGCAGCGTGTGGCCCTGCAGATCAGCGGGCAGGGCAAGCTCGCGCTTTCGACCAAGGACGGGCGGCTCAGCGGCGATGCCGAGGTCGGCAAGACCGCGACCTACACGCTGGTCGTCGGCAACGACGGCACGGCGCCGATCGAGGAAGTCGAGATGTCGGGGAGCGTGCCGTCCAACTGGAAGGTCGAGTTCAACCCCAAGAGCATCGCGAGTCTGGCCCCCAACGAGAAGAAGGAGGTGCAGGCGCTGGTGACTCCGGCCGACAAGGCGATCGCCGGCGACTATGTCTCCTCGTTCCGCGCCAGCGGCCGCGGCGAATTGGCTTCGGCCGACTTCCGCATCACCGTCACCACCTCGACCATTTGGGGTATCGCGGGCATCGGTATCATCGCCGTGGCGTTGCTGGTCCTGCTGGGCGCGGTGGCGCGTTTTGGCCGGCGGTAAGCTCGTGGCGACGAACGACAATGTCATCGAGGCCCGCGGACTGCTGAAGCTCTATGGTGCGACCCGCGCGGTCGACGCATCGATCTCAGCGTCAGGAAGGGCGAGATCTTCGGCCTGCTCGGGCCCAATGGCGCGGGCAAGACGACGGCGATCCTGATGATGCTGGGGCTGACCGAAACCAGCGGCGGGTCGGTCGACGTGCTGGGCTTCAACCCGGTGCGCCAGCCGCTCGAGGTCAAGCGCCGCGTCGGCTACCTGCCGGACTCCGTGGGCTTCTACGACAATCTGACGGCGCGGGAGAACCTCACCTACACCGCGCGCCTGCTCGCCATCCCGCGCCGCGAGGCCGCCGGGCGCATCATCGACGCCTTGAAGAGCGTGCAGCTCGCACGAGGTCATCGACAAGCGGGTCGGCACCTATTCGCGCGGCATGAAGCAGCGGCTGGGCATCGCCGAGATCGTGATGAAGCGGGCCGAGGTCGCGATCCTCGACGAGCCGACCTCGGGTCTCGATCCGCATGCGACTCATGAGCTGCTGGAGATGATCCGTGGCCTGAAGAAGAACGGTGTGGCGGTGCTGCTGAGCTCGCACCTGCTCGACCGCGTGCAGAGCGTTTGCGATCGCGTGGCGCTGTTCAACAAGGGCAAGATCGCGCTGATGGGCACAGTGGTGGAGCTCGCCAACCAGGTGCTGGGGGCGGGCCATCCGATTCTCGTCGAGGCGACCGGCACCGACGTCGCAGCGGCGCTGCGCGGCATCGAGGGCGTGCAGCAGGTGGTGGCCGACGGTGACGGCGCCTGGCGCGTCGTGGCCGATCGCGATGTGCGCGCCGAGGCAGCCAAGCGCATTGTCTCGGCCGGCGGCTCGCTCACGCGACTGGCCGACCTGCAGCCCAGCCTGGAGGAGGTCTATACCCGCTACTTCCAGGAGGCGCGTCATGCCGCCTGAGACAGCCGTGGCCCAGCACAAGGAGGGGCGCCGCGAGGGCTCACCCTTCACCGGCATCGGCCCGGTGTTCGTCAAGGAATTCGCCGATCATCTCAGCAGCGCGCGCATGATGGTGCTGATGCTGTTCGTCATCGCCTTCGGCGCCTTCCCGGTGGCGACGTCGCTGCAGACCTTGCGCCAGGTCGTCGATCCCAATTCGTACCTCTTCCTGCGCATCTTCACGCTCGAGCCCGAGCAGGTGCGGGATCTCCTTCACCGCGGCGCTGAACTTCATCATTCCGTTGATGGCGATCGGGCTGGGCTTCGACTCGGTGAACAGCGAATTCAACCGCCGCACGCTCTCGCGCGTGCTGTCGCAGCCGATCTATCGCGACGCACTCTTGCTCGGAAAGTTCCTGGCGGGGCTGGCCACGCTTGCCGTCGCCCTGGTGGCGCTGTGGCTGATCGTGCTCGGCGCCGGCATCCTGATGCTCGGCCTGCCGCCGCGCGAGGTCGAGGTGGCGCGCGGTATCGGCTTCCTGGTGGTGGCCATCGCCTATGGCGGCGTCTGGCTTGCAGTCTCGATGCTGTTTTCGGTGATCTTCCGCTCGACCGCGACCTCGGCGCTCTGCGCGCTGGGCCTCTGGCTGTTCTTCTTCATCCTGTGGCCCCAGCTTGCGTCGGCGATCTTCACGGCGCTGGGGCCGTCGGAGATCCGCAATCTCGATGAATACGTCGCCGCCCAGTCGTTCGGCCTCGCCCTGATGCGGCTGTCGCCGGGCACGCTGTTCACCGAGGCTGTCCTGGGCCTGCTCAATCCCGAAACCCGCACGCTGGGTCCCATGCTGCCGTTCCAGATGCGGGGTGCCATCCTTGGCGCACCGCTGCCCCTCGATCAAAGCCTGCTGTTGATCTGGCCGCAGATTACCGGTCTGATTGCCGGCATGATCGTGGTGTTCGCCGCCGCCTACGTCATCTTCCAGCGCGAGGAAGTGCGGGCCTAGCGCGGGTCCGTTCATAGACATGAAACACGCCTGGACGGTGGACGCAGCGCGCAACAACGCACGCTGGTGCAATGCCGTCTGCTTCGCTCACGGCAAGTCGGGACGATTCCTCGAGCATATGTGGGTCAATGCCGACGCCGTGCCGCGCTTCTATCCCAATGCCGTCACCCTGAGCGACGCCAGCCGCGACATCGACGAGCAGCGCCAGACCGTCCGCATCCTGCAGAAGTCGAACATTCCCGGCCGCTGGTCGGTGAAGGACAGCTTCCATGCGCTCGACATCGCGCGGCTGGGCTTCGATGTGCTGTTCGAGGCCAACTGGATCCGCATGGCCCATCCGCGGGCGGCGGCGCTGACTTCGGGGCTGGCCTGGGAGCGCGGCGGCCAGGCCAACGTTGACCTGCCGGCCGGACTGTTCAGCGATGCCAATTTCTCGATGTTCTCGGGCAAGCGCGACGGCACGGTGGTGGCCGGCGGCACGCTTTTACCGGACCGAGACGGTGGTGGGTGTGTCCAATGTCGTGGCCGATGCCACCGACGAGGTCGCGGTCTGGCACGATCTCGCCGCCATCGCCGCCCGGGAGTTCCACGGCCTGCCGCTGGTCGGCTACGAGTTCGGACGACGAACTGAAGGCGGCGCGCAAGGCAGGCTTCGAAGTCGGCGACCCGCTCCGGGTCTGGGTTCATCTCCCGCGACTAGCCGCGGTCGTAACCGCAGGCCTGCAACGCCGGCAGCATGTGCGGCGGCGGGCGGTGCTTCGACTCGGATCGGCGGCTTGGTCTTCGACAGAGGCAGCACGATCGCGTGCTCTGCAGATGGAGTTGCTGGCCGGGAGCGCCTTGCCGTACAGCCGATCGCCGATGATCGGGCATCCGGCATGGGCGCAGTGCACGCGGAGCTGGTGGGTGCGTCCGGTCTCGGGCTTCAGCTCGAGCCAGGTCATGCCGGGCGCGCGTCCCAGCACGCTGTAGCGCGTCACGGCGGTCTGGCCCTTGTCCGACACCTTCACCGACCAGCCGCTCCTGGTGTTGACCTTGAGCAGCGGGCTGTCGAACACGCCTTCCTCGGCCGGCGGCGCGCCTTCGACGACCGCCCAGTAGGTCTTCTCCGTGTCGCGGCCTGGAAGATGCGGCCGAGCTTGCCAGCGCCTTGGGATGGCGGCCGAGCACCAGCACGCCCGAAGTGTCGGCATCGAGGCGATGGGCGAGCGCCGGCGGCCGCGGCAGGCCGTAGCGCAGGGCGTCGAAGCACTCCTCGAGATTGGGCGCCTTGCTGGGGCCGGCATGGACGGCGAGGCCTGCCGGCTTGTCGATCACCAGGATCAGCCCGTCGCGATGCAGCACGCGCGCCTGGATTTCTTCGGGCTGAGCGGCGGCGGGCGTTTCAAAGGATCCGGGCCAGCGCGTCGAGCCAGTTCTCGCTCGCCTCGTAGAGCGCCGCCGCGCGCAGCACCGATGCCTCGTCGCGGAAATGCCCGACGAACTGCAGGCCGATCGGCAGGCCCTCGCAGTCGTAGCCGCAGCAGACCGTGAGGGCGGGGTGGCCGGTGATGTTGAACGGCATGGTGTAGGGGAACCAGTTGCGCCGCAGCTCGCCCACCTCGATGCCGTCGATCTTGATCGGCTCGAACAGGTCCTGGTCGATCGGCAGCGCGGTGCGCGAGAGCGTCGGCGTCACCAGATAGTCGGCCTGCTCGAACCAGCGCTGGATCATGCGGAAGAGGTCGGTGCGCTGGAACATGGCGCGCTGGTAGTCGGCGCCGCTCCATTCCTCCGCCATGCGCCACCTGGCGCACCAGCGAGGGCGAGACCTTGTTGTCCTCGCGCCGGATCATGTCGTGGAAGCGCGCCCGCCAGGTCGTGTGGTTGATCACCTTCCAGATCGGCTCCATGTCCGGCAGCGCCTCGTCGAGCTCGATCAGCTCGGCGCCGAGATCCTTCAGCTTGCCGAGCGCATGCTCGAAGGAGGTGCGCACGTCCTTCGCCACGAAGCGGTTGCCGAGCGTGACGCTGTAGAGGATGCGCTTGCCCTTGAGATCGCCTTCCGGCCGCGCCGCCGAGAGATAGTCTTGCGGCTGAACGCCGATCGACCAGGGGTCGGAGGGATGCGGACCAGCCATCGCCTGCAGCATCAGGGCGGTGTCCATCACCGTGCGCGTCATCGGCGTGACGTAGGTGTAGTTGCCGAAGGCGTCTTGTACCTGGCTGTGCGGGATCACGCCGTTGCTCTGCTTCAGTCCGACCATGCCGTTGGCCGCGGCCGGGATGCGCGTCGAGCCGCCGCCGTCGGTGGCGATGCCGATCGGCCCGATGCCGGCCGCGACAGCGACTGCCGCACCGCCGCTCGAGCCGCCCGACGTGTGCTTGGCGCTCCAGGCATTGCGCGTGCGGCCGAACAGCGGCGCGTCGGTCAGAGCCTTGTGGCCGAATTCCGGTGTCGTGGTCTTGCCGAACAGGATCGGCGCCCGCCGCCTTCATGCGCGCGGCGGCGACGGCGTCTTCCTTGGGCACGTTGTTCTCGTGCGCCAGCGCCCGTAGGTCGTGCGAACGCCCGCGGTATTGACCAGATCCTTGGCGGCGAAGGGAATGCCGTGCAGCAGGCCGAGCGCCTTGCCCTTCATGACGTCGTCTTCCGCCCTCTGCGCCGCCTTCATGGCCATCTCGGGCACGAGCGTGATGAAGCAGTTGAGCACCGGCTGCAGCTTCTCGGCGCGCGCCAGCACGGCCTTCATCAGCTCGACCGGCGAGACATCCTTGGCCTCGATCTTTTCGCGCAAGGCCGAGGCGGGGAGGCGCCAGAGTTCGGTCATACCGTCGTCTCGACCGGAGCGCGTAGCGCGAAGTGGAGAGACCTTCTTTCCACCAGACAAGCCATGCCTATAGAGAGGAGGCCTCTCGACTTCGCTTCGCTACGCTCGAGGCGACGGATCATAGCAATCCCCGGCCGGCGAGATTGCGCATCAGCGCCGACACGCCGAACGTCCAGGGCGCGATCTTGTCGCAATGGTTGACCCGGTTGGTGAGCGTGCCGAGCTTGGGCGAGCGGATCGAGACCAGGTCGCCCACCATGTGGGTGAAGCCCGTGCCGCCCGGCTTGCGCGGCTCGGTCGGCGCGAACAGCGTGCCGGTCATCAACGCCATGCCGTCGGGATACTGATGCAGTCTTGCCCATGGCGTTGCGCGACGAGCTCGGTCGGGTCGCGGCTGATCTTGGAGAGATCGCTCGAGCCGCGCAGGCGGAACTGGTCGGGGCCGGTGACTTCGAGATCGACCTTGGCCTTGCGCACGTCGTCGAGCGTGAAGGTCGCATCGAACAGGCGCACGAATGGCCCGAGCGAGCACGAAGCGTTGTTGTCCTTGGCGATGCCCAGCAGGAGCGCGCTGCGGCCTTCCATGTCGCGCAGGTTGACGTCGTTGCCCAGGGTGGCGCCGACGATCTTGCCCTTGGCGTTGACGATCAGCGTGACCTCGGGCTCAGGATTGTTCCAGTCGGAGTCCGAGCGGATGCCGATCTCCGCGCCATAGCCGACGGCGGCCATCGGCGGCGCCTTGGTGAAGATCTCGGCATAGGGGCCGATGCCGACCTCGAGATAGGGCGACCAGGCGCCGCGCGCCATCAGGGTCTTCTTCAGCGCCTCGGCCTCGGCGGAGCCCGGCTTGATGGTGGTGACGTCGGCACCGATGATCGAGTTCAGCTCCTTGCGCACCTGTTCGGCGCGGCCGGGATCGCCCTTGGCATGCTCCTCGATCAGCCGCTCGAGCAGGCTGACCGCGAAGGTGACGCCGGCCGCCTTGAGTGGCCTGCAGGTCGACCGGCGCCAGCAGGGCTGTCGATCACGTCCTCCAGCGAGCCAAACGTTCGCCCTTCGACCGGGCCAGGGCCACCGGATCGGCTCGCATTGCACAGGTCGGCGACGGTCGGGACGGCGGCGGTGATGTCGAAAACGCCGTCGGCCTGCGCACCGAAATCACGCTGGGGCCGTCCTTCCCCTGGACCCGGCCGATCAGGGTGCCGGCCGTGCCGTCTTCCGGAAGAATATCTGCCACTGGACGTCTCTCGGCGCTTCGTTGCACAAAAGGCGCGCCATTTCCCGGAGGGTATTAAAATCATGGCCGCAGCGCGGATCAAAGGCGTTCTTTCGCCCGTCGTCACCCCCTTCAAGCGCGACCTGTCGCCCGACGTCGGCCGCTTCATCGCTCATTGCAAGTGGCTGATCAGCCAGGACTGCGGGCTGGCCATGTTCGGCACCAACTCCGAGGCCAACTCGATGTCGGCCGACGAGCGCATGGGCCTGCTCGACAAGGTCGTCGGCTCGGCCGGCGTGCCGACCGACCGCATGATGCCGGGCACCGGCTCGTGCTCGATCAACGAGGCCGCCAAGGTGAGCGCGCATGCGACCAAGCACGGCGTCTCGGGCGTGCTGATGCTGCCGCCGTTCTACTACAAGGGCGTTCCGGAGGAGGGGCTGTTCCGCTTCTTCTCGGAGGTCGTGCAGCGCGTCGGCGACGACAAGCTCCGCGTCTATCTCTATCACATCCCGCCGGTGTCGGCGGTGCCGATCACCCACAAGCTCGTCGAGCGGCTGATGAAGGCGTATCCGAAGCAGATCGCCGGCATGAAGGATTCGTCGGACGACTGGGCGCACACCAAGAGCATGATCGACGCCTTCGCCAAGGACGGCTTCGACGTGTTCTCCGGCAACGAGAAGCCGTTGATCGACAACATCAAGTCGGGCGGCGCGGGCTGCATCAGCGCGACGGCCAACATCAACCCGGGCAAGATCGCCGAGACCTACAAGAAGTACGCGACGCCGGAAGGCGAGAAGCTGCAGGGCTGGATCAACGAAGTGCGCGGCGTCATGCAGGGCTACGTCATGATCCCGGGCCTGAAATACTGCATCGCGCACTACGGCAGCGACGCTGCGTGGACGCCGGTGCGTCCGCCGCTGGTCGAGACCGACGAGAGGGCGGGCAAGGAAATGATCGCCAAGCTCGACAAGCTCGGCTTCACCATGCCGGGGCTCGCGCAGGCGATGGCAGTCGCGGCAGAGTGATTGACAGCGCCGCAGAGAGAGCCTTATAAAATGGCCATGACCGCGAACCTGATCCAGAAGGGTTGGTATTTTACACTGCTTACATAGGCGGTGCGAAAGGTCATGACCTAACGAAGCCGCCGCATCCCGGCGGCTTCTTTGTTTCTCGATCGGCCTCCGGGCCGCGGCGCAAACCGCAGACGGAGGACGAGATGTCGATCATCAGACGGAGACACCAGGACGACGGCGAGCGAGATGCCGCCGCCGATTCGCGTGCGCCTCGCGGGCCCGCGCGATTGCGAGGAGATGTGCAGCCTGTTCGACGAGCTCGACGAGCTGCATCGCAGGCGCGGCCCGAGATATTCCAGCCTTCCGCCGCCCGCGCACGCGCGAGCAGGTGATGCACATGGCTGCAGACGCCCGGCACGACGCTGCTGGTGGCGCAGAGCGAGTTCGGCATCCTGGCGGTCGCCGTACTGCTGACCCGCGCGCATCATTCCGCGGCCCGATGCGGGCATGCACAAGGTGGTCGAGGTCGACAATCTCGTCGTGCGCGCCGACCAGCGCGGCCGGCGGATCGGGCGTCGTCTGCTGGCGGCGGTCGTCGAATGGTCGCGCCAGCGCCGCGCCAGCCAGGTCGAGGTCTGCGTCGGCGACGTCAATCGCGACGCCAGGCGCTTCTACGAGAGCTTCGGCTTCGCCGCGTCGGTCGACCGGTTGGTCCTGGCGGCATGAGATGCTGCTGATCGGAGTGAACCGCTCGCCCTACACGCGGCGGGTGGCGATCACGCTCACGGCCTACGGCGTGGCCTACGAGCAGAAATGCGTTTCTGGCTTCGGCGAACGCGAGGAAGTACGCGCGGCCAATCCGCTCGGGCGCATTCCGGCGCTGGTGCTCGACGGTGGTGAAACGCTGGTCGACAGCGGGGCCATCATCGATCACCTCGACGAGGTTTACGGCGGTGACCGTCCGCTCACGCCTGCCTCCGGCGCCGATCGGCGAGCCGTACTCAAGGTCGCCGCGATCATGATGGGCGCTTGCGACAAGGCCCTGCAGGCCGCCTACCACCGCAACCACACGCCGGTCGAGAAGCGCCATCAGCCATGGGTCGACGACTGCACGGCGCAAGTCGTGAGCGCGCTGGCGGCGATCGACGCGACTGTCGATCCGGCCGCGCCCTATCTGCTGCTGGGCCGTCTCACCCAGGCCGACATCACGGCCTTTGTCGCAGAGCGGCTCGCGCGCTTCGGCCTGAGTATCGATACCGACTCGCAGTTCCCGCGGCTGCGGGCCGCTCACGCGCAAGCTCGCCGAGGAGTCCGCCTTTCGCTCGACCGAGCCCTGAGGGCGTCCTATCGTCCGGCTTGAAAATTCAGCCTGGAGGAATGCCGTCCATGAATGCGCCCGATCGTCTGCGTAAACTGCTGGCAGAACCCGGCCTCATCGTCATGCCGGCGGTGTGGGATGGCCTGACCGCCAAGCTCACGGCGGAGGCGGGCTTCAAGACGGCGTTCCTGTCGGGCTCCTGCGTGGCCGCCAGCCGCCTGGGCGGGCCCGATCTCGACCTCGTCTCGTTCGGCGAGATGTTCAACTCCTTCAACATGGTGCATGCCGCGGCGCCCGACATGCTGGTGCTGGCCGACGGCGATCATGGCCACGGCAACGCCATGAACGTGCAGCGCACCGTGCGCGCCTATGGCCGTGCCGGCGCCGCCGCCGTGCTGATCGAGGACAAGATCACGCCGCGCGCCCTGACGGCCGCGGGCAAGCCCTGCCTGCCGCGCGCGGAGGCGCGCATGAAGATCCGCGCTGCCGTCCAGGCCGCCAAGGAGTCCGGCATCCTGATCATGGCGCGCACCGATTGCCGTCCGACCCAGGGCATCGACGAGGCGGTGGCGCGCATCGAGATGTATGTCGAGGAGGGCGCCGACATCTGTTCCTGGATTCGCCGGCCGACGATGCCGAGATCAAGCGCGGCATCGCCGCGGCCAAGGGCCGGCCGTCCTTTGCCGTGCTGTCGCCCGGCGCGCCGCGCGCCACGCCGTCGCAGAAAGAGGCCGTGGCGCTGGGCTTCAAGATCGGCACCTACCCGACCGGCATGCTCTCGCCCGCGGTGGCGGGGATGAAGGCGGGATTGGCCGCCTTGGCCGCCGGCAAGGCGGAAGCGGCGAGCGCCCTGCCGCCGCCTGAACTCCGCGCCACGCTGGGCTATGGCGACTACGACACCCAGGCCAAGCCGTTCATCGTCTCCGGCTGACAGCGTCTGAATCGCTGTCAAGTTACAAATCGAAGGGGGTGGGGCGGAAAATGGAAAAAATGGCTGAAAACCCTTGTGCCATCGGCATCGGACGTTTTCCAACCCATGGAAAAAGGCGGAAGCTCCGGCAAATTCACTTTAGCTACGCCGGCTCTTTCTCGCGCGCTTCCCACATCTTCCTGTAGGCGGGGCGGCCGACGCAGGCGTCGTACCACTTCTTCACGCTGGGATTGGCGGCGAACAGGCTCTTGGCGCCGGCGGCATAGCGTACGATCTCGGCGACGTTGATATCGGCCACGGTAAAGCGGCCGCCGACCAGCCAGCCGGTCTTGGCGAGCGCTCTGTCGAGCACCGCGAAGGGGCCTTTCAGCGCCTCGAGTATTTCGGCCTTCTCACCGCTCTGCATGTAGGCGAGTGTCATCGCCTCGAAGCCGCCGCCCGATGCATGCGCGGGTGTTCCAACCCGCTCGGTGAGCGCCCACATGGACCACATGGCCATCTCGCCGTCCTCTGCGACGTTGGCAGGCGCCAGCGGTCCGCCATGCTTCTTGGCGAGGTAGAGATTGATGGCGAGCGACTCGTGCAGCACAAGCGCCGTCATCGTCGATCGACGGAATGTGGCCGTTGGGATTGACCTTGAGGAATTCCGGCGACCTGGTGTGCACCACGCCCGCCGGCAGCGGCTCCTTCAGCCGGTAGTGCTGGATGACGGGGACGTGCTTGAAGGGGATGCCGAGCTCGTAGGCGAGCCAGATGTTGCGCGAGGCGCGGGAGCGGCAGACGCCGTAGATGGTCAACATGGTTGGCCTGTCTATCAGCGGCGGGCCGGGTTGTCCTTGTTGGTAGTTCGGCGTGAGTTTAAGCTTTTTTCATGACAGCCAGCACCAGACTCCAGCCCGTGAAAGACGCCAGCCACCTCTACGAGGTCGAGCGCCGCGCCCGGCACGTGACGCGGCCGGGCTTCCACATCAGCGAGCTGCAGCTCTCGCCGACGCAGACCGTGCCGTGGCACTTCCACACGAATATCGCCGACACGTTCTACGTGCTGGAAGGCGAGATGCGGCTGTTCCTGCAAAAACCCAAGCAGGAGGTTCGCTTGAAACCCGGCGAGACGTTCACGGCGGTCGCCGGCCGGCCGCATCTGGTGACCAATGTCGGCAAAACTTCGCTTACCTTCCTGGTGCTGCAAGGCATGGGTGAATACGACTACGTGCCGCTGGTCTGATCAGTCAGGTGATTGCCGGCTTGTCGCTGCCGACGAATTGAGTGCGCAGCTCGCGCTTCAGGACCTTGCCGGTGGCGTTGCGCGGCAGGACTTCGACGAAGGCCACCGACTGCGGCACCTTGAACTTGGCGAGCTTGCCGAGGCAATGGCGGATCACGTCGCCTTCCTCGAGCGTCTGGTCCGGCTTCCTGACGATGATCGCCATGCCGACTTCGCCCCAGCGCTCGTTGGGCACGCCGATGATGGCGGCGTCGGCGACCTGCGGCAGCTGGAACAGCACGTTCTCGACCTCGGCCGGATAGACGTTCTCGCCGCCCGAGATGTACATGTCCTTCCAGCGGTCGACGATATAGACGAAGCCTTCGTCGTCGAGCCGCGCCGCGTCGCCGGTGTGCAGCCAGCCGTCGGTGAAAGCCGCCGCGGTCGCCTCCGGCTTGTTCCAGTAGCCCGGCGTGATGTTGGGGCCCTTGATCAGGAGCTCGCCGATCTCGCCGTGAGGCACGTCCTTTCCCGCCTCGTCGACGATGCGGATGGCGGTGTGCATCATCGCCTTGCCGGCCGAGCCGACCTTGCGGATGGCGTCGGCGGCATCGAGCATGGTGCCCGGCGGGGCTGGTCTCGGTCATGCCCCAGCCCTGGACCAGCGGCACGCCGCGCGCCGCCCAGCCTTCGAGGATGGCGAGCGCACAGGGCGCGCCGCCCACGCCGGAGACCTTCAGCCGCGAGAGATCGGCGCCCTGGAACTTCGGATGCTGCATCATGAACTGATAGGGCGCCGGCACGCCGAAGAAATGCGTGATGCCGAGCGACTTGTCGGAGATGTAATCGAGCGCCAGCCCGGGCTCGAAGGTGCGCATGATCAGGATCGTGCCGCCGGCGTGCAGTACCGGGTTGGCGTAGCAATTGAGGCCGCCGGTATGGAACAGCGGCAGGATCACGAGCTGCACGGTCTGCGGCGAGATCAGCGCCGGGATGCCGAGATTGACTGCGTTCCAGAACACCATGCCGTGGGTGATGATCGCGCCCTTGGGATGCCCCGTGGTGCCGGAGGTGTACATCACCATGGCGATGTCATCGTGCGTCATCGCCACCGGCGCGCGGCGGCTTGCGGCGCCGACTGCCAGCGCGCGCTCGTAGGCGCTGTCGGGGCGTTCAGGGTCGATCTCGAGCAGGCTTCTTCGACAGTGCCTTCGCCTGCTCGGCGAAGGCACTTGTCGTGCACCAGCAGCTTGGGCGTCGAATCGCCCAGGATGTACTCGAGCTCGGGCACGGTGAGCCGCCAGTTGAGCGGCAGCATGATGGCGCCCAGCCGGCCGCAGGCGAACTGCAGCTCGAAATATTCCGCGCAATTGGGCGCCAGCAGTGCCACGCGATCGCCCTGGCCGATGCCGAGCTTCGCCAGCGCACCCGTGAGCCGGTCGATGCGCTTGTCCAGCTCGGCGTAGGTGAGCTTCCGCGCCGTCTGCAGATCGTTGATCGCGAGCTGCCTGGGCCGCCGATACGCGTGGTGGGCGATCCAGTCGTAGTAGGGAGGAATGCCGCTCATGGTCAGTTGACGGCCTTGGTGTAGCCCTTCCAGTAGGGCTCGCGCAGCTCGCGCTTCAGGACCTTGCCGGCGCCGGAGAGCGGCAGCGGCGTGTCGCGGAAGTCGACGCTGCGCGGGCACTTGTAGCCCGCGATCTGCTCTCGGCAATGGGCCATGACATCGTCGGCCGTCAGCGTGACCCCCGGCTTGGGAACGATGATCGCATGCACGCGTTCGCCCCAGCGCTCGTCAGGCACGCCGATCACGGCGACTTCGCCGACGCCCGGCATCAGCGAGATCGCATTCTCGACCTCGGCCGAATAGACGTTCTCGCCGCCCGAGATGATCATGTCCTTCAGGCGATCGACGATATAGACGAAGCCTTCCTGGTCCATGTAGGCGCCGTCGCCGGAATAGTACCAGCCGTCCTCGAGGACGGCCGCGGTCTCGGCCGGCTTGTTCCAGTAGCCCTTCATGATGTTGGCGCCGCGGATCGCGAGTTCCCCGGGCGTACCGCGCGGCACTTCCTGGCGATCGGCGTCGACCACCTTGGTCTCGAGCGCGGGCGCCACCTGGCCGCATGACTTGTGCCGGCCGGCATGGGGACCGTCGAGCGTGGTGTAGCGCGGATCGAGCAGCGTCACGATCGGCGCCGCCTCGGTCATGCCATAGGCGTGCATGAAACCGACGCTGCGGCATCATCTGCATGGCCTTGCGCAGCACGCCTTCGGGCATGGGCGAGGCGCCGTAGAGCATACGCTTGAGGCTCGAGATGTCGAACTCGGCGCAGCGGGGATGGTTGACCAGCATGTTGACCATGGTCGGCACGAGCTGCGCGTGGGTGACCTTCTCGGCCTGGATATTGGCCAGCACCTCGACCGGCTCGAAGCGCGGCACGAAGGTGTGGCGGCCGCCGACCATGGTGACGCCGAAGGTCGAGGCGCCATCGGCAAGATGGAACATCGGCCCGCAATGGATGTAGGTGGTGTCGCCGTTGAAGCCGATGCCGGCCACGGCATTGATCGCGTTCGCCACCAAATTGGTATGTGTCAGCATCACGCCTTTGGAGCGACCCGTCGTGCCGCCGGTGTAGAAAAGACCGGCGAGGTCGTCGTCGGCCGCGACGACGTCGTCGGCGGGTTCGTAGGCCGTGAGGTCCTCGTAGTGCAACATGCCGTCGGGCGAGGCGATGTCGTCGAGCCAGACGACCTCGCGCACGCTCGGGATCCTGCCTTCCAGCGTCCGTCAGGTGATGAGCCATCGCGCCGTCGATGAACAGCGCCACGGCGCCGGAATCGGCCAGGACGTACTCGATCTCCGGCGTCGCCAGCCGAGTGTTGAGCGGCACCATGGCGGCGCCGATCCAGGGGATCGCGTACATCAACTCGAAATAGCGGTCGCTGTTCAGCGCCAGGATGGCGACCCTGTCGCCGCGATTCACGCCCAGTGCGGAAAGCGCGCCGGCGACGCGGGCCACGCGGTCCAGCGTCTGATGCCAGGTTCGGCGGCGGCGTGGCGAAAGCGGTGGAGGGGCCGTTCGGCTTGATCTGGACGGCGCGGCGCAGGCCCTGGGTCAGTGCAAACATGGTTGCAATGCTAGGGGCGCGCTCGTTCGCGCGGCAAGGGGGTTCGTGGTAAGAGAGGTCATGAACGAAATGACCCCGCCGGCGCTGGCCGAGCAAGCCGCTGACGTTCGATCCGCTCGATCCGGCCTTCATCGCCGACCCCTATCCCTTCTATCACCGGCTGCGCGAAGAGGCGCCGGTGTTCAAGACACCGAAGGGCTTCTGGCTGCTGACGCGCTATGAGGACATGGCCTTCTCGCTGCGCGACCAGCCGGTTCGGCAAGGATTTCGCCGGCAATATCCATCGCCACTACGGCGCCGATCGCATGAACGAGCCGGTGATCGCCAACCTGTCACACACCATGCTGGTGGTCGACCCGCCGGACCATACGCGCCTGCGCAGCCTGGTGACCAAGGCCTTCACCGCCCGCCGGGTCGCCGACATGCGTCCGCGCATCCGCAAGCTCGTCGACGAGCAGCTCGACCGGGTGGCTGACAAGGGCGACGATGGACGTGATCCGCGACCTCGCCCATCGCCTGCCGGTGATCGTGATCTGCGACATGCTGGGTATCCCCGAGGATCATCGCGCGGCCTTCCTGGTCGGCAGCAACGTCAGCGGCCGCATCCTCGATCCGGTGCCGATGACCCGCGAGGAGCTGGATCACGCGAATGCCGCCACCCAGATGGGCAACAACTATTTCGACCAGCTCTGCGAGCTGCGCCGCAGGGATCCGCAGGACGACCTCACGACCGAGCTGGTGCAGGGCGGAGGAGGCGGGCGACCGGCTTTCGACTGAGGAGTTGCGCGCCAATATCGGCCTGCTGTTCGGCGCGGGCCACGAGACCACCACCAACCTGATCGGCAACGGCTTGCTGGCGCTGCATCGCGCGCCCGATCAATGGCAGCGGCTGAAAGATGATCCAGTCGCTGATTCCCAACGCGATCGAGGAGCTGCTGCGCTTCGACAGCTCGGTGCAGATGACCGGTCGCGTCACCAATACCGAGGTCGAGATCGGCGGTGTCATGCTGCCGCCGGGCGAAAGCGTGGTGCAGCTGCTGGGCGCGGCCAACCGCGACCCGCGCAGTATGCCGACCCGGACAAGCTCGATGTCGGCCGGCAGAACATTCGGCCGATGTCGTTCGGCGGCGGCATCCATCATTGCCTGGGCGCGCAGCTCGCGCGGCTCGAGGCCGAGTTGGTCTTCACCGCGCTGGTCGAGCGCCTGCCAGCGCTCGAGCTGCCGGAGAAGGACGCGCCCGGCCTGGCGGCGCAGCTTCACTCTGCGCGGCCTGCACAAGCTGCCGGCGGTGTGGCACTAGCCATGGCCGGGCGCTGGCGGGGTGAGGGTGGCCAGCACCAGGGCGCCCGTCCCTACCAGGAAGATAGCTGGGCGCTGCGGACTCTCAGGACGGCTCGCTGCTGGCGGTGGTCGCCGACGGCATGGGTGGGCATGTCGGCGGGGCGGTTGCCTCGCGCCTCGTCGTCGACGCCTTGGTGAAGGCGGTCGAACAGGGACACGGCCTGGCTGACGGCCTGCAGGCGGCCAATGGAGCGGTGCAGCGACGGCGCAGCAAAGAAGGCAGAGCTTGCCGGTATGGGTTCGACGCTGGTAGCGGCGATCGTCGCCGGCGACGAAGTGCGCTGGATCAGCGTCGGCAATTCGCCCTTCTATATGGTGTCGGCCGGCAGGCTGGAGCGGCTCAACGCCGATCACTCCATGGCACCGCAGATCGACGCACTGGTGGCGCGCGGCGTCATCACCGCCGAGGAAGGCGCCGGCCATCCGGGGCGCCACACCCTGCGCGAGGCGGTGATGGGCCAACCGCTGTCGTCTGATCGACGAGGGCCCCGCCGGCTGCGGCGCCGGGGCGCCGTTGCTGCTCTGCAGCGATGGCGTGCACAGCCTCGGCGCACGATCGATATCGCCGTCGCAGTCGGCCAAGCCGGTGCAGGCACTGATCTCGGCAGGTGCTGGCGGTCGGCAAGTCCACACCAGGACAATGTCACGGTCATCAAGTTGGAACGCATGCCATGAGCAACGATCCTGTCGTCATCGAAGTCACGCGCGGGCCGGTGGTCGAGAGCCGGCACGAAGGTATCGCCGCCGTCGTCAAGCCCGACGGCACGGTCGTGGCCTCGTGGGGTGACATCGATGCGCGGGTGCTGCCGCGTTCGGCCAACAAGCCGATCCAGGCGATGGCGTTCGTCGAAAGCGGCGCGGTCGAGCAGTTCGGGCTGGGCGACGAGCACATTGCGCTGGCCTGCGCCTCGCACAACGGCGAGCCGCGCCATGTCGAGACGGTGACGCCGTGGTCGAGAAAGGTCGGGCTGGGTGAAGCGGACCTCGAATGCGGCACGCATCCGCCGCGCCTGCCAGCGAGCATCGAGGCACTGGTACGCGAAGGCGCGGCACCGACCGCTGCCTTCAACAACTGCTCCGGCAAGCATAGCGGCTTCCTGACGACGGCGGTGCAGTACGGCGAGCCGACCAAGGGCTACATCAAGTACGACCATCCGGTGCAGCGCCGTCTGCGCGAGGTCATGACCGATCTCTGCGGCAGCAATGCCGACGACTTCGCCTACGGCACCGACGGTTGCGGGATTCCCACTCTGGCGACGCCGCTCAAGAGCCTGGCGCGCGCGATGGCCAGCATGGCCGAGCCGTCGAGGCTCTCGAACAAGCACGCCGAAGCGGCGACCCGCATCCGTGCGGCGATGAATGCCGAGCCGTTCATGATGGCGGGCACCGGCCGCTTCTGCACGCGCATCAACGCAGCGCTGCCCGGTGTCGGCTCAGGTCAAGACCGGTGCGGAGGGCGTGTTCTGCGGCATGCTGCCGACCCTGGGCCTCGGGTGTCGCGATCAAGATGTGGGACGGCGCGGGCGCGCGCCGCCGAAGTCGCGATGGCGACGCTTGCTCGGTCATCTCGGCGTATTGCCGGCCGACCGAGAAGGAAGAGCTGCTGCACCCGCCGGTCAAGAATGTGGTCGGCCTGCTGGTCGGCGAGATGCGGCCGGCCAAGAGCTGGCTGGGGTAGCAGCGGGCGTGCGCGTCACGCTCGACATCCTCGAGGTCGGCGCGCGCGGCGACGGCATCGCCGAAGAGGACGGCCAGCGCTACTTCGTGCCGTTTACGTTGCCCGGCGAGATCGTCGAGGCTGAACCCGGTGACAAGCGCGGCGAGGGCATCACTGCCGAACTGATCGAGGTACTCGCGCCGTCGCGCCATCGCGAGGCGCCGCCTTGCGCACACTTCAAGCGTGTGCGGCGGTTGCGCGCTGCAGCATTGGCGGCGCGATGTCTACACCGCGTGGAAGGTCGGGCTCATCGCGCGCGCGCTGAAGCAGCGCGGCGTAGAGGCGCCGACTTTCGAGCCGCCGTTGGTCGGCGCGCCGGGCGAGCGGCGGCGCGTGGACTTCGTGCTGCGCCGCCAGGGCAAGCGCGTGCTGGCGGGCTTCCACGAGCGGGCGAGTGCCGCGCATCGTCGATGTCGGCGATCTGTGTGATCGCCCGTCCGACGCTCGATGGCCCTGCTGGCTCCGCTGCGGACAGCGCTGGTCGAGTCCTGCCCGACGGCGCGGCGGCCGATGCGGTGGTGAACGAAACCGACAGCGGCATCGACGTGCTGGTCCGTCCGCACAAGCGGCTCGACCTGTCGCTCGATCGGCGGCAGGCGCTGGTCGACCTTGCCGACACGAGCCAATCTGGCGCGACTGAGCTGGGGCGACCGTGCCAACCGCCGAGCCGATCGTGACGCGCCGCCCGCCGCTCCTGATGCTGGGCGAGGTGACGGTCGAGCCGCCGCCGGGCGCCTTTCTGCAGGCGACCAAGCGCGCCGAGCAGGCGATGCGCGCGGCGGTCGCGGCCTGGACCGGCGATGCGCCGAGGCTCGCCGATCTGTTCGCCGGCGTCGGGCTCGCTGTCGTTCGGCCGGCTCGGCAGGCTCGCGCTGTTCGAAAGCGACAAGCCGGCGGTCGCGGCCGCTCGATGCGGCGGCGCGCAAGCTGGGCGGCAATCGGGTGACGGCCGAGCGGCGCGATCTCTTCCGCAATCCGCTGCACGGCCAAGGAGCTCGACGCCTTCGACGCCGTCGTGCTGGATCCGCCGCGCGCGGGGGCGGCCGCGCAGGTCGGCCGAGCTGGCGCGCTCGAAAGTGCAGACGCGTCGTCTATGGCTCGTGCGATCCCGGCAGCTTCGCGCGCGACGCGCGCGCCCTGCAGGACGGGGGATACCGGCTGGAGAAACTGATGCCCATCGACCAATTCCTCTGGTCGGCGCATGTTGAGCTGATTGCGCTGTTCGCCAAATGAGATCAGGAGACGCCCGATGATGTTCGATCTTTCCGGCAAGGTGGCCGTCGTGACCGGCGGCAGCCGCGGCATCGGCCGCTCGATCTGCGAGCAGATGGCCGCGCACGGCGCCAAGGTCATCGTCTCCAGCCGCAAGCTGCCGGCCTGCGAGGAGGTCGTGAAGGGCATCAAAGCCAAGGGTGGCGAGGCGACCGCGGTGGCCGCCAGCATCTCCGACAAGGCGCAACTCGAGAACCTGGTCGCTTTCGCGCGCAAGACCTACGGCAAGATCGACATCATGGTCTGCAACGCCGCTTCCAATCCTTATTTCGGCCCGCTGACCGGACTTAAGGAGGAAGTGTTCCTCAAGATCATGCAGAACAACGTGATGTCGAACCTCTGGCTGATGAACATGGTCGGGCCGGAGATGGCGGAGCGAAAGGACGGTGTGTTCATCATCGTCTCGTCGATCGGCGGCCTGGTCGGCTCGGCGCACATCGCCGCCTACAACATGAGCAAGGCAGCCGACATCAACCTGGTGAAGTCGCTCGCGATGGAATGGGGCAAGCACAATGTCCGGGTGAATGCCATTGCGCCCGGCCTGATCCAGACCGACTTCGCCAAGGCGCTGTGGGACAATCCGGAGATCCGCAAGGTCTCGGAGAGCAAGGCCGCGCTGAAGCGCATCGGCCAGCCCGACGATATCGGCGGCGTCGCTGTGTTCCTGGCCTCCAAGGCCGGCAACTTCGTCTGCGGTCAGACCATCATCGCCGACGGCGGCGTGATCGGCACAGGGGCCGAATAGTCGCTACCCG
This sequence comes from uncultured Alphaproteobacteria bacterium, assembly GCA_963755595.1. Taxonomy (GTDB): domain Bacteria; phylum Pseudomonadota; class Alphaproteobacteria; order Reyranellales; family Reyranellaceae; genus Reyranella. The sequence continues at coordinate 177,521 of CAVWKP010000003.1, forward strand.
ACGTCGAGTTCGCACCAAACCGGCACGTGGTCGGAGGGCTCGGGCCGGCCGCGCTCGGCCTTGTCGATGCCGACGGCGGTGAGCCGATCGGCGGCCTGTGGCGACAGCAGCAGGTGGTCGATCCTGAGGCCGTTGCCCTTCTGCCAGGCGCCGGCCTGGTAGTCCCAAAAGGTGTATTGCGGACCTTCGACGTGAAAAGCGCGCACGGCGTCGGTCAGGCCGAGGTTGAATAGTGTGCGCAGGGCAGCACGCGACTGCGGCTGGCAGAGCGCGTCATTGGCAAAGGCCTGCGGGCTGAACACGTCGGCGTCGGTCGGGCAGACATTGTAGTCGCCGCCCAGCACGAACATCTCCTGGCTGGCCAGGAGGGTTTTGGCGCGCTGGTTCAGCCGGTCCATCCAGGCGATCTTGTAGGCGAACTTGTCAGTGTGGATCGGGTTGCCGTTCGGCAGATAGAGGCCGCCCACCGTCAGCGGCCCCTCTGGCGTCTGGATCTTGCCCTCGATGTAGCGCGCCGGCTCGTCGGGCTCCGGATCGGGCAGGCTGCGGGCGGTGATCTCGACGGGATGCAGCGAGAGCAGGGCGACGCCGTTGAAGCCTTTTTGGCCGACGATCTCGACTTTGTAGCCGGCAGCCTCGACTTCGAGACGGGGAAACTGCGCTTCCTGCGCCTTCAGCTCCTGCAGCACCACCACGTCGGGCTTGGCGTTCTTCAGCCAATCGACGACGTTGCCCGTCCGCCTGCGGACGGAATTGACGTTCCAGGTCGCGATCTTCATCGCGGCCGGATCACACGCTGAAGGAGTTGCCGCAGCCGCAGGAGGAGGTGGCGTTCGGGTTCTTCACCTGGAACGACGAGCCGACCATCTCTTCGACAAAGTCGAGCTCGCTGCCCTTCAGCAGCTCGAGCGACGTGGCGTCGACCAGCACTGCCGCACCGTCGCGCTCGATCACGAGGTCGTCGTCGTTGCGCTGGTCCTCGAAGGAGAAGTTGTACTGGAAGCCCGAACAGCCGCCCCCCAGCACCGCCACGCGCATCATGACGGGCTTGGCTTCCTTGGCGGCCAGGAAGGCGATGCGCCGGGCGGCGCTCTCGCTTACGGAGAATTGGGTTTCGCTCATGCGGCTAAGATGTGGATTGCACGCCGTTTCGTCAATGCTCGCCGCAAACCCCTGAATTGGTGGTTTTCCCGGGGTTTTGCGGTCATGGCAGGGCGGCTATGGCGCGCTGGCTGCCGCGCACGCGCTCGCGATGGAGGATATATAGGCCTGAACCGATCACCAGCGGCAGGCCAAGCCATACCGTCCACGACGGCTCCTCGTGGAACCAGAGGTAGCCGTAGAGGACGGCAAGCACGATCGAGGCGTAGTCGAAGGGTGCCAGGATGGATGCCGGCGCCAACCGCCAGGCCCGAGTCACGAGAACCTGCGCGATGCCGCCCAGCGCCCCCAACAGGAGCAGCCATACCCAGTCGATGGCCGTTGGCCAGATCCAGTCGGGTGCCCCCGCGAGCAACGAAACCACGCTCGACACCACGGCGAACCAGAACAGAGTGGCGGCATCGTGATCGTAGCGGCTGGTCAGCCGCACCATGACGGTCGAAAGGGCGTAACAGAAGGTGGCGGCCAGCACGACCAGGGACATGGTGTGGAAGGATATGCCGAGCGGATCGAGCATGATGATCACGCCGACGAAACCGACCGAGACTGCGCTCCAGCGGCGCCAGCCGACCTGTTCGCCCAGCATCGGCACCGCCAGCGCCACCATGAAGAGCGGTGCCGCAAACGAAATGGCGTAGGCGTCGACCAGCGCCATGCGCGGAAAGACGTAAAAGAACCCGGACATGCTGCCCAGGCCGGCGAGGATGCGAACGGCCTGCAGCCATGGCCGCCGGCTGCGCACGATCGAAAGATCTCCGGCACGCCAGACAATGATCGCGATCGGGATCAGGGCGACGGCGCTGCGAAACAGCATGAGCTGGAACGGCCCATAGACGCCGCCCAGCGCCTTCACCATGGCGTCCATGGTGCAGAACAGGGCGAGGCCGCTCAGCCGGAGATAGATGCCGAGCACCGTCGGGGAGGCGGCAGCGAACAAGGTGCGCTATTTGGCTTAGCACACGTCCTTCCGTAAAGTGACGTTTGCAAGGAGGACACCAGCCGGATGCGCATGACTTGGTTGTTTGGCCACGGCAATGCGCCGCGCGCTCCGGTGATCGTTGCTCTGCTCGTGCTGATGAACGCGCTGATCTTGCGCGCTGCCGATCCCGATGCGCTGGTTCGGCTGCGCGACCTTGCCTTCGACGGCTACCAGCGCATCAAGCCCAGGGTCGTGCCCGATGACCTGCCGGTGCGCATCGTCGACATCGACGAGGCGGCGCTGGAGGCATACGGCCAGTGGCCGTGGCCGCGTGACTCTGATTGCGCGCATGGTGGACAGGCTGCGCGAGCAGGGCGCCGCCGTCATTGCCTTCGACGTGGTGTTCGCCGAGGCGGACAGGCACTCGCCGGCGATGATGGCGACGAATCTGCCCGAAGCGCTGCGCAATAGCGACGTACGCCGCACGCTGGAATCCCTGCCGGATCAGCGACGAGCTGCTTGCCGAAGCGATGGCGCGGGCCAATGTGGTGACCGGCTTTGCCTTCGACGCCAATGCCAAAAACGCCTCGCCTAGGCGAATGTGGGGCGTCGCGAACAACACCGGCGAGACCGATCCCAAGATGGTCCCCGAGCTCATTCGCCAGTTCATTCCGCAGCAAACCGGCGTGGTGATAACGCTTCCCCTCCTGGAGCAGGCCGCGAAGGGCAACGGCAGCGTCACGCCAGTGGTCGAGGGCGCGATCGTGCGGCGCGTGCCGATGCTGTTCCGTCTGGCCGGCCAGCGCGACGAGGATTTGTATCCCGCCTTGTCGGCGGAAAGTGTCCGTGTGGCGCAGGGCGCCTCGACCTATCTGGTGCGCTGGTCGGGGGCCCAGGGGCTCGAGGCCTTCGGCGCGCGCACCGGCATCGGCTCGATCCGCGTCGGCCAGCTCAATATCGACACCGACGCGCAGGGCCGTATGGCGCTCTACGACAGCGGCCACAAACCCTCGCGCTTCGTGTCGGCGAAGGACGTGATCAAGCGACGGGTGCCGTCCGACAAGATCGAGGGGCACATCGTGTTCGTCGGCACGTCGGCCGTGGGGCTCAAGGACCTGCGCAATACACCCACCCAGGATTCGGTGGCCGGCGTGGAGATCCACGCCCAGATCGTCGAGCAGATGCTGAGCCAGACCTTCCTGGAGCGGCCCGACTACGCCGACGGCGCGGAGTTCATCTATCTGGCCGCCATCGGGCTCGCTTTCGTACTGCTGCTGCCGCGTCTGTCCGCGGCGGCCATGGCGCTGGTGGCGGTGGGCTTCGTGGGCATCGGCGTTGTCGTGCCATGGATACTCTTCGCCCAGGTCCAATTGCTGTTCGACCCGATCTATCCGCCGGCGACGCTGGCGCTCATCTATGTCAGCGGCTCGGCGCTGAGCTTCATGCGCGCCGAGCGCGACCGCCGTGAGATCCGCGGCGCCTTCAACCTCTACCTGTCGCCCGACCAGGTGGAGGCGGTGGTGCGCGATCCCGAGCTGCTGAAGCTCGGCGGCGAGCAGCGCGAGATCACCGTCATGTTCACCGACGTGCGCGGCTTCACCCGCATCTCCGAGCAGTTCGACCCGCAGGGCCTGACGCGGTTCATGAACCGTTTCCTGACGCCCATGACCGACATGATCCAGGCACGCAGCGGCACCATCGACAAGTACATGGGCGATGCCATCATGGCGTTCTGGAACGCGCCTTTGACGATTGAGGGTCATGCCGCGCGCGCCTGCGAGGCGGCGCTCGCCATGCAGGCGCGCCTGGTCACGCTCAACGAGGAATGGAAAGCCGAAGCCGAAGCCGAGGGCCGCAACCAAATTCCGGTCAATATCGGCATTGGCCTCAACACCGGCTTTGCCTCGGTCGGCAACTTCGGCTCGGAGCAGCGCCTCACCTATTCCTGCCTGGGTGACCAGGTGAACCTGGCGTCGCGTCTCGAGGGTCAATGCAAGACCTACGTGGTCAGTCTCATCGTGGGCGAGAACACCGCCAGGCAGGCCACCGACTTCGCCACGCTTGAGCTCGATTTGATCACGGTCAAGGGCAAGACTGAACCTGTACGGGCATTTGCCCTGCTGGGCGATTCAACGATCGCGCAGACGGCGGCCTTTCGTGAGCTTGCGGAGGGCCAGGCCGCGTTTCTCGAGCTCTATCGCGCGGGCAAGTTCTCCGAAGCGCTCGAGATGATCGACGGCCTGAACGGCAAGGCCGCGGCCGTGGGCTGGAAGCAGGGCTACTACGACATGATGCGCGAGCGCATCCGCGAGCTGATCGAAGAACCGCCGCCCGACTGGAACGGAGTGTATGTCGCCAAGGAAAAGTGAGTTCAATGCTATCGAGGCGCTGGTCTGCCGCGACCTCGGCCGTGGCACGCAGGCGCTGATCGATGCCACGCGGGGCGAACTCGCCGACGCCGCGCGATCGCTCGCCGCAGCGACAAATGTTGGCCTGATCACTGGCTTCTTCGTGCCGCGCGGCGATGTGGCCGCGCCCGAGACGGATGGTCCGGTCGGTACCGCTCTGTTGGCGGCTTCGCTGGCGGCCTGCGGCGTGGCGTCGCGAATAGCGGTCGACTCGCCTTGCGCCGATGCCGTGCGGGCCGCTGTGGGTTCGGCGGGCCATGACGTGACTGTCGATGAAATGGGCGTCGTCGATCGGCCGGGCCTCGACCGGGTGATCGAGGCGTGGCGGCAGGCCGGCATCAGCCATGCCGTGGCGATCGAGCGTTGCGGCATCGCCGCCGATGGCCGGCCGCGCAACATGCGCGGTGTCGACGTCTCGCCGTGGACGGCGCCACTCGACGATCTCTTTCTCGACGGTCCGTGGCGCAAGATCGGTGTCGGCGACGGCGGCAACGAGATCGGCATGGGCAAGCTGCCGGCCGGGCTGATCGCCCGGCACGTGCCGAACGGCGCGCAAATCGCCTGCGTTACGTCCTGCGACCACCTGGTGGTCGCAGGCGTCTCGAACTGGGGCGCCTACGGCCTGATGGCCGCGCTGTCGCTGGTGCGGCCCGAATGGTCGCGGACGATTGCGAAGTTCCTGACCGCGGAACGAGACCTCGCGGTGACGCGCGCTGTCGTCTCGGAAGGCGGTGCCGTCGATGGCGTCACGGCGCGACGCGAGGCGACCGTCGACGGCTTCGGCCCGGAGGTTCACGGCGCGCTGATCGATGGGCTGCGCCGCATTGCCTGGGGGAAAGCCGCGGCCTAGGTTGCGCCGCATGGAAAATCCTTATGCGCCAACGCACCCCGAGATTCGCGACGCCATTCGTCAACTTTGCCTGAAGTTCGATGGTGCCTACTGGCGTGAACTCGACCGCGAGCGCGGCTACCCGACGGCGTTCGTCAAGGCGCTGACCGAGGCCGGCTGGCTGGCGACGCTCATTCCCGAGGAATATGGCGGCGCGGGCCTCGGCATCTCGGCGGCCGCCGCCGTGCTGGAGGAAGTCCAGCGCGCCGGCTGCAATGGCGCAGCCTGCCACGCCCAGATGTACACCATGGGCACCGTGCTGCGGCATGGCAGCGCCGAGCAGAAGAAGCGCTATCTGCCCGGCATCGCCAGCGGCCAGCTCCGCCTACAGGCCTTTGGCGTCACCGAGCCCAGCAGCGGCACCGACACGCTGGCGCTGCGCACCACGGCGGTGAAGAAGAACAACAGCACCTACGTCGTGAACGGGCAAAAGGTGTGGACCAGCCGCGCCGAGCATTCCGACCTCATGCTGCTGCTCGCCCGCACCACGCCCAAGGAGCAGACCAAGAAGCGCACCGAAGGCCTGTCGGTCTTCCTGGTCGACATGCGACAGGCACTGGGTCATGGCCTCACCATCCGGCCGATCCGGACCATGATGAACCACAACTCGACCGAGGTGTTCTTCGACAGCATGGAGGTGCCGGCCGAGAACCTGATCGGCGAGGAAGGGCAGGGCTTCCGCTACATCCTGGGCGGCATGAACGCCGAGCGAATCCTGATCGCCGCCGAATGCATCGGAGATGCGCGCTGGTTCATCGAGAAGGCCACCGACTACGCCAAGGAGCGCAAGCTGTTCGGCCGCGCCATCGGCCAGAACCAGGGCGTGCAGTTTCCGATCGCGCGCTGCTACGCCCAGACCGAAGCGGCCGACCTGATGGTGCGCAAGGCGGCGACCCTCTACGAGGCGGGCCTGCCGTGCGGCGCGGAGGCCAACATGGCCAAGATGATCGCCTCGGAGGCGGCCTGGGCCGCAGCCGACATGTGCGTGCAGACTCATGGCGGCTTCGGTTTCGCCGAGGAGTACGACATCGAGCGCAAGTTCCGCGAGACGCGGCTTTACATGGTGGCGCCGATCTCGACCAACATGATCCTGAATTTCGTGGCCGAGCACGTCCTCGGCCTTCCTCGGTCGTACTAGGCGCGCTCCTACTAGAAGAGCATCCGGAGTATTTGGTTGACGAGTATCTGGCCGACCGTCAGCAGGACGATCGTCCAGACCACGGTCACGATGGTGAAGAACCAGCCGACGATCGCCATCATGCCGTCGCCTTCGAGCAGTGCGAGGCAGAAGAACAGGATCGCCAGCGCCGGCAGCAGGTTGTCGAACGGCACTGGCAGGGCGAGCAGGACGATCAGGAGCAGCCAGGTGAGCAGCATGCTGCGACGTGGCATGCCGCTGACCCACCAGTCGTGACGCGGACGAATGATGCTCTCCAAGCGCGCGATGCGCCCGCGCGCACGGCCCAGGAAGTCCTGCAGTTTGCCGCGCGTGAGGCCGCGGCGGCCAATGAACTGAGGCAGGGACGGCGACGGCCGGCCGAGGAAGTACTGGATGACCAGCAGGAACATCGGCACGCCAGTGACGGTCGAGAGCCAGGGGATGCCGGTCGGGACGACATTGATCACGTCGAGGGCGGCTATGGCGAAGGCATAGGAGCGCGTCTCCAGTCCCGCGAGAAACTCATCGAGCGTCAGCACCGACTCGCGCGGCCCTGCGAACAGCCGGTCTAGCGCCGGCAGCAGTGCGCCGCGTTCGCTCATCCGGCGCGGGCAAGCAGCCGACGCGCGAGCACCAGATGGGGACGATCGAGCATCTTGCCGTCGAGGGTCAGCACGCCGGCGTTCGGATTGCTCTCGAAGGTGGCAACGACGCGCTTGGCCCAATCGACCTCTTGCGCGGTGGGTGTGAACACCTCGTGGATGACCGCGACCTGGTCGGGATGGATGGCGATCTTGCCGCCATAGCCCATGCGCCTGGCGTCGTTGGCCTCGGCGCGCAGGCCATCGATATTCTTGATGTCGGGATAGACGGTGTCGTAGGCGATGACGCCGGCCGCGACGGCGGCCATGAGATTGACCGTGCGGGCGAGCTTGAACGTGTCGTCGTAGACGCCCGGTGCCGGCCCTTTGGCCAGCGCGCCCAGATCAGCCATCAGGTCTTCGCCGCCCCACGAATGGCCCATCAGGCGGACGTGCCGGGCGGGAGACGCCGAGAGCGCGAGCACGGCCGCGGCGCTCTCGGTGGCGATGGTGAGGATACGGGTGGAATCGATCTCGATTCCCTCGCGCGCCTCGAAGGCGTCGAGCCAGAGCGCCAGCCGATCGAGGTCGGCCTGGCCCACGCACTTGGGGAACACGATGCCGTCGGGCTTGCCCTGCATGACGACGGCGAGGTCGCCCAGCGTCAGGCCGGTGTCGAGTGCATTGACGCGCACATAGAGCTTGGGTCCGCTTCGATTTGCCGATTTCAGGTACGCCAGCACCATTTCGCGGGCGAGCTTCTTGCGATCGGCGGCCACCGAGTCCTCGAGATCGAGGATCAGGCCATCGGGGCCGGAAGAGGGGCCCTTGGCGAGCTTGCGTTCGGAATCGCCGGGAACGAACAGGAAGGAACGCATCGGCTCAGCCTCTCGGACGTTTGCGCATCAGCGCCTGGCGCTTGCATTCCGCCACGACCTCGCCGCGCTGGTTGGTGGCGGTATGGCTGAACTCGATGATGCCGGCATCGGCCCGCGACTTGCTTTCGCGCGCACCCAGCACCGTCGTTCGCACCTTGAGCGTGTCGCCATGGAACACCGGTTTGGGGAAGCGCACGTCGGTCATGCCGAGATTGGCCACGGTGGTGCCGAGCGTGGTGTCGTTCACCGTGATGCCGATCATCAGGCCGAGCGTGAACAGGCTATTGACGATGCGCTGGCCGAACTCGGTCTTGGACGCGAACTCCTCGTCGAGATGCAGTGGCTGCACGTTCATGGTGAGCGAGCTGAACAGCACGTTGTCCATCTCGGTCACGGTGCGCGTCCAGGCATGGTCGAACACGCGACCAACCGTCAATTCCTCGAAATACAGGCCCGCCATCTTCCTCCCCGCGAACGGCGACCTTCTACCACGGATGGACGCTGGGCGGCCGGCCATCGTATCAATGCCGCCACAGAACGAAATGCCGCGACACGGGAGCAAACGATGCGCGCGATGATGAGCGAGAGTCCGGGCGGGCCGGAGAGCCTGAAGCTGATGGAGCTGCCCTCCAAGCCGGTCGGCAAGGGGCAGGTCCGGATCGCCGTCAAGGCCGCGGGCGTCAATTTCCCCGACACCCTGATCATCGCCGACAAATACCAGTTCAAGCCGCCGCGCCCGTTCGCGCCGGGCCATGAGGTGGCGGGCGACATCACCGAAATCGGCGAAGGTGTCACGGGCTACAGGAAAGGGGACCGCGTCATCGCTTCGGTCGGCCATGGCGGCTACGCCACCGAGGTCGTGGCCGACCAGGCGGCATTGCTGCCGATGCCCAAGAACATGAGTTACGAAGATGGCGCCGCCTTCACCATGACGTATGGCACGTCCTACTATGCGCTGAAGCAGCGCAGCAGCTACAAACCCGGCGAAACGCTCTTGGTGACTGGCGCATCGGGCGGCGTCGGCCTGACCGCGGTCGAGCTTGGCGCGCTGATGGGCCTGAAGGTGATCGCCGCCGTCGGCTCGGACGAGAAGATCGAGGTCTGCCGCAAGTACGGCGCCACCATGTTCGTGAACTACTCCAAGGAGAAGATGCGCGACAAGGTGAAGGAGCTGACCCAAGGCAACGGCGCGGACATCATCTACGACGCCGTCGGCGGCGATGCCTTCGACGAATCCATCCGCTGTATCGCCTGGTATGGCCGCCTGCTGGTTGTCGGCTTCGCGGCGGGCCGCATTCCCTCGCTGCCGGCCAACCTGGCGCTGCTTAAGAGCTGCGACGTGCGCGGCGTCTTCTATGGCGCGTGGCGTGCGCGCGAACCCGTCGAGGCGCGCCAGAATTTCGACCAGCTCCTCTCCTGGTATGGCGAGGGTAAGCTCAAACCGCACATCTCCATGCGCTTTCCCCTGGAAAAGGGTGCCGAGGCGATGAATGCGCTGCTGTCGCGTAAGGCGACAGGCAAGGTCGTATTGACGATGACGTGAGGCGGCGATGGGCAGGCTCTCTGGCAAGATCGCAATCGTCACGGGTGCTGCCTCGGGCATCGGCGCTGCTTCGGCGAAGCTGTTTGCCGACGAGGGCGCCCAGGTGCTTGCCGTCGATCGGCCCGAGTTCGAGATCAACACCGTCCATGCCGGCAGCAATGCCATCGCACCGTTTACCGCCGATATCACCGGCGACGATGCCCCCAGGAACATCGTCGCCGCGGCGCTGGAGAAGTTCGGCGCCATCGACATTCTGTTCAACAATGCCGGCGTGAGCGGTCGCGCCTTCGTCGAGGAGATGACCGACGAATTCTGGGACCGCGTGAATGGCGTCAATGTGCGCGGCATGTTCCGGCTCTGCCGCGAGGCCATCCCGGCGCTCAAGGCGCGCGCCAAGGAGAAGGGGCGGGCCCGCATCGTCAATACGGCGTCGGTCATGGCGTTCGATACCGACTTTGGCCTTGCCGCCTATTGTGCGTCGAAAGCCGGCGTCGGCGGCCTGACACGCACGCTCGCCCTCGAGCTCGGCAAGTTCGGCATCACGGCCAACTATGTCTGCCCCGGCGCGATCTATACCGGCATGACTCGCACCAACTTCGACAATCCCGAGATCCGCGCCGTGTGGGAGAAGAAGGCGGCCTTGCGTCGCCTCGGCCAGCCCATCGACATCGCCCGTGGCGCGCTGCTGCTGGCATCCGACGAGGCCGACTTCATCACCGGCCACGAGCTGGTGGTCGATGGCGGCCTGACGCTCAGGACCTAGGGCTCAGCATGGCGAACATCCATTCTTTCGCCGCGACCTACGGCGAGGCCCGCGAGAAATTCCTGTCCGCCGCCCGAGTGGCCGGCGCGACGCTGCATCGCTACGACAATCCGACCAAAGGACCCAAGGGCGAGGCGCTGTCGACCGACGTGGCGCGGTTGGGTCCGGACGATGCCAGCAAGATCGTGGTGACGATCTCGAGCACCCATGGCGTGGAGGGCTATTGCGGATCGGGCGCCCAGGTCGATTGGCTGGCGAGCGTGGGCGCTTCAGGGCTGCCCAAGGGCACGGCGGCGCTGTTCGTCCACGCCATCAACCCCTACGGCTTCGCCTGGACGCGGCGGGTGACGGAGGAGGGCAACGATCTCAACCGCAACTATGTCGATCACAGCAGGCCTTACCCGGTGAACGAGGGCTATCTCGAAATCGCCGATGCGCTGGTTCCGCCTGACTTCAGCGAGACCGGCATCAAGGCCGCCGACGCCAAGCTCACCGCCTATCGCAAGAAGGTGGGCGACGTAGCCTATTTCCGCGCCCTGTCCGGCGGCCAGTACAGCCATCCTGACGGCATGTTCTTCGGCGGCGGCGGCCCTTCGTGGTCCAATCGCACCCTGCACGCGATCGTCGACAAATACCTCAAGGGCCGGAGTGACGTGGCGGTGGTCGACTTCCATACCGGCCTCGGCCCCTATGGCTACGGCGAGCCGATCACGCACTACGACATCGACACGCCGGCCTCGCGCCGCGTGCGCGCCTTCTGGGGCGAGTCGGTGACCGAATCCAAGCGCGGACAGACGGCGTCGCAGGCGCGCGATGGTCTTGGCCATTACGGCCTCAACCGGGTTCTCGTGGAACCCGAGACGCGTCTCACCATGTGCACTCTGGAGTTCGGCACCTTCGATCGCGAGAGCGGACAGAAGGCCTTCCGGGCCGACCACTGGCTTCACAAATATGGCGACCCGCTTGGCAAGGAGGCGGAGCCGGTGCGCGCGGCGATGCGCCGGCAGTTCTACCCCGACACCGATGACTGGAAGGAGGCCGTGTTGTTCCGCGGCCATCAGATCGTCCGTCAAGCCATTGCGGGCATGCAACGCAATACGCCCTAGGCTTTGGGGACAACCGGCAAAAACCCGTTCGGCCAACCTTCGATCCTGCTACAAAGCCCCATGCGTTCTCTCGCGGCACTACTGGCCTTCGCGGTCGTGACGGCGCTCAATCTCTTGTGGTGGTGGTGGCCGGATCGACCGGTCGAGATCGCCGGCTGGACCAGCGCGCCGCTGCAGAGCGTGTCCTTCGCGCCCTACCGGCCGGGCCAGAGCCCGCTGACGCGCAGCTTCCCGACCGCAGACCAGATCGACCAGGACCTCAAGCGCCTGCAGGGCAAGGTGCGCGCGGTGCGCACCTATTCGACGGGCGAGAACCTGGAAGCGGTGCCGCAGCGCGCCGGCAAGTACGGGCTGAAGGTCTGGCACGGCGCCTGGCTGAACGACAACGACAAGGAAAATCTCGAGCAGGTGAACCTGCTGATCGATCACGCCAACAAGTATCCCGACACCATCGAGCGGGTGATCGTCGGCAACGAGGTGCTGCTGCGCAAGGATCTGACGGTCAACCAGCTGCGTGCGTACATCCGCCTGGTGAAGAGCCGGGTCAAGCAGCCGGTGACCTATGCCGATGTCTGGGAGTTCTGGCTGCGCAATCCCTCGCTCGCCGACGAGGTCGATTTCATCACCGTGCATTTGCTGCCCTACTGGGAGGACGAGCCAATCGGGCTGGAGCGCCGCGAGGCCGACGGTCAACTGCGCATCGAAAAGCACCTGCTCGATATCTATCACAAGGTGCAGCAGCGCTTTCCCGGCAAGAAGATCGTGATCGGCGAGACGGGCTGGCCGAGCGACGGCCGCATGCGCTCCGACGCGCGGCCGGGCCGGGTCGAGCAGGTGAAGTACTTCTCGATCTTCCGCACGATCGCCGAGCGCGAGAAGTTCGACTACAACGTCGTCGAGGCCTTCGACCAATATTGGAAGGCGCGCCAGGAAGGCACGGTCGGCGCCGCCTGGGGCCTGCTCGATGCCTATCGCCACGACAAGTTCGAGCTCGGCAAGCCGGTGGTGGCCGAGCCGCACTGGCGCATCCTGTTTGCGCTGTCGACCATCCTGTCGGGCCTGCTGCTGATTGCCTTCTTCAGCTGGCGCCGACGCGCGCCGGTCAAGCCGATCGCGATCTTCGCCGTGTTCTGCCAGGTCGTGGCGACCTGCTACGTGCAGTCGGTCTGGCTCGACATGTCGCGCACTTTTTATTTTGAACGCATGCTCGGGGTCGCCTTCTGGGCGATCCTGCTCGGCGCTTTCGGCTACGCACTGCTGCGCGGCATCGCCGACAGCCTGACCGGCCGCATGGCCGATCCCTCACTCTACGGCGCGCGTGTCCGTGAGGCCTGGCACGCCTGGCGGGAGCTGCCGCGCTTTCGCGTCCTGCAGCGGGCCGACCTCCTGCTGCAGATGCTCTATCTCGTGCTCACCGTCCTCTGCATCTTCTATCTCGTGGTCATCACCATCGACTGGTACGACGGCGTCATTCGCTTCAGCGACGCTTTCTTCCGCCAGATCGCCATCGATGGCCGTTACCGCGACTTCCCGATCTGGAGCTTCGTGCTGCCGAGCATCGTGCTGATGGCGTGGAAGGTACTGACGGTGCTGCGCAAGGAGAAGGTCTCGCGGCCCGAGCGGCTGATGCGGGCACTCTCCTTCGGCCGCCTGCTGGGCTACGACGGCAGCCGGGGCTTCGTGCGCATGGACCGCTCGTTCAGCCGTTTCATGCCAGTGCTGCCGGAGATCGTGCTGTCTGCCTTGCTGATCGTCTGGGCGGTCGCCATGCTGCTCACCGAGGGCGCGATCAAGCTCTATGACGGCGGCTCCGGCGGCTTCGTGGCGGCCGATGGTGGCCGCTGGGTAATCAGGACACTTTTCTGGAACACCCAGGCCGACTGGTTCGCCGGCATCGCCGTGCTGATGGCGGTCCCCTATCTCGCGACCATCTTCGTGTCGATCCGCGAACCACTGGCAGAACCGCCACCGGACTCCTATACCAGCAAATGGTAGCGTTATGGCGCTGATAGAGGATCGCGCTCTTTGTGAACCGGGCCACTACAAGGTGGACCACTTCGGGGCAGTCGAACCCGGTGTCCCGCATATTCACGCTCACGAGGATCTTGGGAAACTCGTCGCGCTTGATCGCCTCTGGAGCGAACCGATCTAGGTTGAGACCTCAATGCAAAGGCATATTGCCCCAAGCCTTGTCAAAGATCGACGCGGATTCCCGCTCGTGCTATTGGTCTCTACCACCTCTTCGCTTCCATTCAGGCGGGGCATCTATGGCGCGCGTTGCTCGAGTCGATCTGCCGCAACGTTCGGTGCTTAAGCCGCTCTACGCCAAGGCGGGCTTCGCTGACGCATACGCGATCGATCTGCCGAGCAATGCGACGGGCGACGCAGAGCGGCTCGCTGCCCATATGCTTATGGGTCAGGCGTGGTGGGTTGGCTGGCTAATAGCTCTAAGAGACACCTTGGTTGCGGGGTTTGGTCTTAAGACATCGTCTGCGTTACGCGATGACGTTGCGTCCGACAGGATGGATTTCTTTCGAGTCTATGATCGGCGGCGTCATGAGATTATTCTTGGCGAGGACGATCGCCATCTCGACTTCCGTTTGTCTGTTTTGGTTGAAGAGTCCGCTTTGTGCCGCCGACTTGTCGCCACAACGGTCGTGACTTTCAATCATCTGGGAGGGCGGGCCTATATCGCGGGAATTGCGCCTTTCCATCGCCTGATCGTAAAGTCGTCTTTGCGTCGAGCCGAGCGATCGGGCTGGCCACCTGAGCTGTGAGGTCGCGGGCCTCCAGCAATCCAGCCAGGCTGCGGTCGTTGATCTGTGCTTTATTCTACCAGCAAATGGTAGCGTTATGCCCAGGAGTCATAGGTCATGGAAATCAAGGGCGAGTACAAGATCGCGGCGCCGCGCGACAAGGTGTTTGCGGCGTTGAACGACCAGGCCGTGCTGCAGGCCTGCATTCCCGGCTGCGAATCGCTTGAGAAGCTCTCGGATACCGAGATGACGGCGAAGGTGCGGCTGCGCATCGGACCGGTGAGCGCTGCCTTCAGCGGCAAGGTGACCTTGTCCGACATCGACCCGCCAAACGGCTACAAGATCAGTGGTGAGGGGCAGGGCGGCGTCGCGGGTTTCGCCAAAGGGGGTGCGGTCGTGAAGCTCACGGAGGAGGGCAGCGACACAGTGCTGACCTACGACGTCGATGCGCAGGTCGGCGGCAAGATCGCCCAGGTCGGCGCCCGCCTGATAACCGGCACGGCAAAGAAGCTGGCCGATCAATTCTTCGGCAAGTTTGCCGAGAGCGTCGGTGCGCCGCCGCCGGTGACCGCTCCGGAGGCGGCCTGAATGTCGCCAGACGACCCAAAGGCTGCTGCGGCGCAGCGAGGATACCGGCACTGGACGATCATCGGTATCGGGGCGGCCGTGCTGATCATCGTGTTCTTGGTCAGCCGATAGTGTGTCTTCCCGATCTTTAACTTTCTTCCCCATTCAAATGGGGAAGTGCCCTCGTCCTACGAGGGCGATGGGGTCATGACCCCTCTGTCGCGTATGACGCGACACCTCCCCATTTGAATGGGGGCGAGAAACTGCTCACGGTATGGAGGTATGTCCGCTTTCGGGGGTAAAGCGGACATGCCGCTGACAGACGGTCACGTCGCCTTTTGACCCAAAGCGGACATGGGGAACCGCCTGTTCAATTGAACTTGTCGGCGAGGGTTACGATCGACGAGGGATAGTCAGGCCGGCTAGCTCTTGAGTTGCAGGAGCACCTCTTCGAGGATCGCGATAGCTTCGGTTCTGTCCTGCTTGGACAGGTCAACGAGAACGCGCAGGCCATCGCGCTCCTGAAGGACGACCCTGCCTGACTCAATGAGTGCATCGTAGGTACCGACGACCTTGAATGTGCTTACCGGCTTGTCGAACCCCTTCACCGTTATGGGCGGCTGCTCCTCGGTCAGCACGACATCCTGCACTAAAGCGTTGGTTTCATGAGCCAGCAGGATGCCTCCCGGTTCGGCCGAGACTCAAGGCGCGCCGCCAAATTCACTTCGTTGCCGATGATCGTGTATTCCATGCGATCCTGGCTGCCGAAGTTGCCGACGGTGCAGAACCCGGTGCTGATCCCCATCCGGATGCGGAACGGCCTCTCGAGACCGCGCTCCCGCCATTGGTGCTCGAGTTCCCGCATGCGCCGTTGCATCGCAATCGCCATCAAGACACACGCTTTGGCATCTTCTTTCACGCCTCTCGTTTCGGGATCACCGAAAAACAGCAGCATGGCGTCGCCGATGTACTTGTCGATGGTTGCCCCGTACTGGAGTGCGATCGTGGACATTTCAGTCAGGTAGTGATTGAGAATGTCGGTCAACTCCTCGGATTCCAGGTTGTTCGTGGTTTCAGTGAAGGCAGCGATGTCCGAGAAGAAGACCGTGAGCTTCTTTCGCTTGGAAGCGATCTCGACATTGTGCGTGCCGCTGAAGATCGAGCGGTAGAGTTGAGGCGAAAGATACTTCGACAGTTTGGATGACAGGCCTTCGAGCATCGTGTTCTTTTCCGTCGCCAGGGCGTTCGCCTCGTCGGTGCGGCGTTTGGCTTCAATCAGGTTTCGCTCTGCCTGTTTTTCATCGGTGATGTCGGTCATCACCGTCACGACACCGCCCGCCTCCACCCGTCGGCGACGGATCCGGTAGACGCGGCCATCGGGTGCATGGTCTTCGATAGCTCGCGTCCGAAGGATTGCGCAGGCTCTCTACGCGCTGGGCTACGAGCGCTTCGGTGTCGCCTTCTCCATAGTAGCCATTCTCGGCAAGAAAGCGGAGAAAGTCAGGATAGGGACGACCGGGCTGAAGCAATTCCGCTGGAGTTGAATACATGTCCCTGAAGCGCTCATTGCAGAAGACGATGTTCAGATCCTCGTCGGTGTAAACGAGCGCGCCAGGCATGTTGTCCAGGGCGACATGAAACTGCGCTTCTTTTCGCACCCGTTCCTGCTCGGCCCGCCTCTCGTCGGTGACGTCGGTCATCACCGTCACGACGCCGCCGGCGTCCACCCGGCGGCGAAAGATCCGGTAAATCCGTCCGCCGGGTGTGAGGTCCTCGAAAACCTTGCCAGAAGGATTGCGCAGGCTCTCTATGCGCTGGGCCACAAGCGATTCAGTGTCGCCGTCTCCATAGTAGCCATTCTCGGCAAGAAAGCGGAGAAAGTCGGGATAAGGACGGCCTGGCTGAAGCAATTCCCTCGGCGTGGAATACATCTCCCTGAAGCGCTCGTTGCAGAAGACGATATTCAGATCGTCATCCGTGTAGACAAGCGCGCCCGGCATGTTGTCGAGGGCGACGTGTAACAGAGGCTCTGACTCGCGCGGCATCCCGCCCAACCGGTCAATTTTCGTTCTTGTGCGCACCAGCATTGTCCCATCGCTAATGAGATGAACTCAGTACGCTTGGTAACCCCGCAATGTGCGCCGTTCCAATCGACGACGACGAACAACTCCGGCGCAGAAAAACTATATCAACACTAGGTGTCCAGTCGATCCCATGCAACTCGAGGTAGATCGAAGACCCATCGCGACCTAGAGGTTATCGGCCAGATGAGCGCTAACCGCCTTCTCGTCCCACTCCAGCCCGATGCCTGGCACATCCGGAATATGCAGATGTCCAGCCTTGATCTCGTAGGGCCGCTGCAGGATTGGCTCTGCCCAATCCTGCCATTCGAGCCAGTGCGCGGTTTCCGTCACCCGCATCATATGGGCGGCAACCTCAGGATACAGATGGGTGGACATTGGAATGCCGGCCGCTCCAGCGATTGCGGCCGCCCGCAGCCAGCCCGTGACGCCCCCAATTCGCATGAAGTCCGGCATCACCAGATCGCACGCTTTTCTTTGTAGAGCCTTGTACAGCTCGCGCGGGCCGTAGAAATTCTCACCCATCTGGAGCGGAGTCTTCGAGCTCGGCGGCAAGCTGGGCATAGCCATCGAGATTGTCATAGACGATCGGTTCCTCGATCCAGGCGAGCCCATGACTATCGATCAGGTGGCATCGATGAAGAGCTTCCGCGAGGTTGAGCCCCTGGTTGAAGTCGACCATCAAGTGCATTTCGTCGCCGACTGCTTTGCGGACGGCATCCAATGCCGCCAGATCATCCCGGACACGATCGCGACCGAGCCTCAGCTTGAGACCGGTGAATCCTCCTTCCTCTCGCAGCTCGAGCGCCTCGGCCGCAACATGCTCCGGACTTTTCAGCCACAGCCCGTTGCTATTGTATGATTTTACGGGTCCGACGCTGCCACCGAGGAGCACGCAAAGCGGTTTGTTGGCCGCCTTTGCCAACGCATCCCAAGCCGCCATATCCAATCCGGAGGCGGCAATCATCGACAAACCCTCGTAGCCGACGAAATGAAGCGACTTGCGCGCAGAATCGTAGAGTTCCAAGGGCGCTACGGCTCTACCCTTGAGTAGTCGGCCCAGATCCTCAAGCGCCGGGATGAGATAGCGCATGGAGTTCACGATGTAGGGTTCAAGGTAACTCCGGCCGACGATCCCTTCGTCGGTGAGGAGATCGATGAGAACAATGGGAAATTCCGTCATCGCGGCAATGCGTGCAACGAGCGGCCGTTTGAGCTTGAGCACAACGGCGCGCGCACGAATTTCCCTGAATGTCAGCGTTGGAACCTGCATCGACAGCTCCTGATATGCCGCGCGCAAGGTAAATCTACCGGCGCTTCCCTAATTAGGATGGCGCTGCGACTGAAGTAAACTCACTATACGGTATACATTCACACAAGCCTCGTTCATGCCACGGTCAGCGGAAAAAACTCGACAACGCATCCTCAGCGCCGCCTATGTGCTGTTTCGCCAACGTGGCTACAGCCGTGTAAGCATGGATGAGATTGCCGTCGCCACGGCTGTCACCAAGCGGACGCTTTACTATCACTTCAGGAGCAAGGACCATCTGCTGGCTGCGGTCCTCGAGGCTCAGCATGATTTGGCTTTGAAAGCCTTCAAAACCTTCGGTGATCGACTATCGGGTTCACCCGACGCGATCATCGAAGGGCTGTTCCGGGAACTCGCAGTCTGGTCGGACAGGCCGCGTTGGGCGGGATCGGGCTTCACACGTCTCGTCGTCGAACTTGCGGATCTTCCTGGACACCCCGCAAGGGCCATTGCCCGCCGCCATAAAGCGCTTCTCGAAGGCCACCTTGCCGAATTGTTGGCGAAGGCCGGCATTCGTCAAGCGCGCGAACGAGCTCGCGAGATTTGGCTCCTCTCCGAGGGAGCGATCTCTATGATACTGGTCCACGGCGATCGCAGCTACGCGGCGGCAGCGGCTCGGGCAGCGAAGATGCTCATCGCAAAAGACAAGCCTGTACGCAAAGCACTGACCTCTCGAAAGGGACGGCAGCATTCGACGTAGGATGTGGTTGCGGTGCCCATCTATCCGTCGTCTTTCGCATGCGCCAAAGAATTCCAGTTGCTCTACGCTCCGGCCAGAAGATTGAAAACGGAAGGTAGGCACGCTGGGCCTGCAGGCTCGGTGTGACGGGCGCGATGTCCGCTTTTGATGCTGTGGACGGCGCCTTTCGCGGGGACCGACCTGCCTTAAGGTTGGTCGGAGGCGATCGGGCAGCGAAGGGAGCCGATCATGGCGGAGATTGTGACAATCGGGCTGGATATCGCGAAGTCTGTGTTTCAGGTCCACGGCGTCGATGCGGCAGGGCAGGTCGTTGTCCGTCGTCAGCTGCGGCGATCGCACGTGCTGAGGTTCTTCGCCGGGCAAGCCCCCTGCGTCGTGGGGATAGAAGCCTGCGCGACCTCTCACTATTGGTCGCGTCAGCTGCAGGCCCTGGGCCACAGCGTGAAGTTGATGCCGCCGTCGTACGTGAAGCCCTACGTCAAGCGGCAGAAGAACGACATGGCCGATGCCGAGGCGATCTGCGAAGCAGTGATGCGGCCGACCATGCGGTTCGTCGAGACCAAGACGCCCGAACAGCAAAGCGTGCTGATGCTGCACCGTATCCGGCTGATGCTGGTGGGCCAGCGGACAATGCTGAGCAACACGATCCGCGCCCACATGGCGGAGTTCGGGATCGTCGCGCCGATCGGCCGGCATGGGCTCGACGAGCTGTTGGCGGTTCTGTCGGACCTCGACGATGAGCGGGTGCCGGCGCTGGCGCGGGACTGCCTGGTCGCGGTCGCAGAACAGCTGATGCTCGTCAAAGCCAAGATCCTCGACATGGATCGCCGGATCGCGGCGTGCCACCGCTCGAGCGAGATGAGCCGTCGGCTGGCGGAGATCCCGGGCATCGGCCCGCTGCTCGCGACCGCCCTGGTTGCGACGGTCCCCGATCCACGAGCCTTTGCTTCGGCGCGCAACTTTGCGGCCTGGATCGGGCTGGTGCCCAAGCAGAACTCCAGCGGCGGCAAGGAGCGGCTCGGCGGCATCACCAAGCAGGGCAACAGATATCTGCGCTCGATGCTGACGGTCGGGGCGCTGGCGGTCATCCGATATGCCGAGCGGCACGGCACGAAGCGGCCGTGGATCATCAAGCTTCTCGCCCGCCGGCCGACCAAGGTTGCCGCCGTGGCGCTCGCCAACAAGATGGCGCGGATGGCCTGGGCGATCATGGCCAAGGGCGAACGATATCGCGAACCGGTCCTCATTGCGGCCTGAAGAGTACAGTGCCAGCAGTGACTGTGTTCCAGAGGTTGGGAGGGGCAACGAGACGATGATGCATTAAGCCGGTCGACAACCGGGAAGCGGGACAACCCACTATGTGCCAGAGCATCTCAGAATGCGTGTTTTTGGTCGGGACCCACTTCGCGGAGGGCATCATGGCCAGCGGCCGTTCGCGCCGCATCAACAGGTCGAACACATGGCCGCACCGACCAGCTCAGCATCACCCGTCACTAACACCCTTGCCAACGGGGCGCCGTCCACACATGGCACAAAGCGGACATTGCCTCGGCGCGGAGGGATGTCCGCTTTCGGGGGCAAAGCGGACATCAATAAATGCGCACCAATGTCCCAGATGTCCTAATCGGAGCGTTGTCAAAAGTGTTCAAGTCCGCTCGATATCTCTATACCCCCCATTTGAATGGGGAGGAAAGCCTTGGTCCCTCGCTGCGCTCGGGATGACACCTGCGCCGGCGTTATCCGTAATCTGCAATTCGCTTGACCGGCCTATGAACCGCTTGCGAGAGTCCGGCCAACGCCCGGCAGGCGCTCGTTGGCGCGCCGCGAACCAACAATGTGAGGGAGAAGCGTGATGACCATTTCCGTTGCCATGACCGTCAACGGCAAGTCCGTCTCAGGCAAGGTCGAGGCGCGCACATTGCTGGTCCAATTCCTGCGCGAGCATCTCGGCATGACCGGCACCCATGTCGGCTGCGACACCAGCCAGTGCGGCGCCTGCGTCGTGCATGTCGACGGCAAGTCGGTGAAGTCGTGCACCATGCTCGCGGTCCAGGCCGAGGGCGCCAAGGTCCTGACCATCGAAGGCCTCGCCGCCAGCGCCGACAAGCTGCATCCCATGCAGGAGGCGTTCCGCGAGAATCATGCGCTGCAGTGCGGCTTCTGCACGCCGGGCATGGTGATGAGCGCCATCGACATGGTGAAGCGCCACAACTACCAGCTCGACGAGCAGACGGTGCGCCGCGAGCTCGAGGGCAATCTCTGCCGCTGCACCGGCTACCACAACATCGTGAAGGCAATTCTGGCCGCCGCGCCAGCCATGAAGTCAGCAGGAGTGTAAACGCCATGACCGCCGCCACAGGGATCGGCGCCCGGGTCAAGCGGAAGGAAGATCAGCGCTTCCTGACCGGCACGGGCCGCTATGTCGACGACTTGCCGCTCGCACGAGCGACCTATGCGTACTTCCTGCGTTCGCCCCATGCCCATGCGAAGATCAAGAGCATCGACGTCTCGGCGGCGAAGACGATGCCGGGCGTGGTCGAAATCTTCACCGGCAAGGACATCGCCGATGCCAAGGTCGGCGGCTTGATCTGCGGCTGGGTCGTCAAGGACAAGCACGGCCAGCCGCACAAGGCGCCGCCGCATCCGGTGATGGCGCGCCGACACCGTGCGCTATGTCGGCGACACGGTGGCGATGGTGATCGCCAACAGCCACGACGAGGCCAAGGACGCCGCTGAGGCGATCAAGGTCGACTACGACGTGAAGCCGGCCAACGTCGATCTTGCCAAGGCGCTGCACCAAGAGCGCGCCCGAGGTCCATGCCGAGGCGCCGGGCAATCTGATCTATGACTGGGAGATCGGCGTGAAGGCCGACGTCGATGCCGCCTTCGCCAAGGCAGCGCATGTCACCAAGATCGACATCGTCAACAACCGCCTGATCCCCAACGCCATGGAGCCGCGCGCGGCAGCCGCGCGAGTACGACAAGCGGCACCGGCGAACTACACGCTCTGGTCGACGAGCCAGAACCCGCATGTGCTGCGCCTCATCCTGTCGGCCTTCGTGCTGGGCATTCCGGAGCACAAGCTGCGCGTGATCGCGCCCGACGTGGGCGGCGGCTTTGGCAGCAAGATCTTCTGCTACACCGAGGAGACGATGGTCACCTGGGCGGCGTCCCGCGTCGGCCGGCCGATCAAGTGGACGGCAGAGCGCTCCGAGTCCTTCATGACCGACGCGCACGGCCGCGACCACGTCACCCATGCCGAGCTGGCGCTCGACAAGGACGGCAAGTTCCTGGCGCTCAAGGTCGAGACCATCGCCAACATGGGCGCCTATCTCTCGACCTTCTCGACGGCGGTGCCGACCTATCTCTATGCGACGCTGCTGGCCGGCCAGTACACGACGCCGCTGATCTACGCCAAGGTGAAGGCGGCGCTGACGCACACCGCGCCGGTCGACGCCTATCGCGGCGCCGGACGGCCGGAGGCGACCTACGTGGTCGAGAGCATCGTCAGCAAGGCGGCCAAGGAAATGAAGATCGACCCGGCGGAGCTGCGCCGGAAGAACTTCATCCCGTCGACCGCCTTCCCGTACCAGACGCCGGTGGCGCTGCAGTACGACATCGGGCAATTACCCGCCGATCATCGACGAGGCGATCAAGATCGCCGACTACAAGGGCTTCGAGGCGCGCCGCGCCGAGGCCAAGTCGCGCGGCAAGCTGCGCGGCATCGGCTTCTCGTCCTACATCGAGGCGTGTGGCCTCGCCCCGTCGCAGGTGATCGGCCAGCTGGGCGGCGGCGTTGGTCAGTGGGAGTCGGCGCAGATCAAGTTCAACCCGACGGGCAACGTCCAGGTCATCACCGGGTCGCACAGCCACGGCCAGGGCCACGAGACGACCTTCGCCCAGCTGGTGTCCGACAAGCTGGGCGTCCCGCTCGAGAACATCGAGGTCGTCCACGGCGACACCTCGACGACGCCGTTCGGCATGGGCACCTATGGCTCGCGATCGCTGGCCGTCGGCGGTTCGGCGATCATGAAGGCGAGCGACAAGATCATCGCCAAGGGCAAGAAGATCGCCGCCCATCTCATGGAGGCGTCGGTCGCCGACGTCGTGTTCGAGAACGGCGTGTTCAAGGTGGCGGGCACCGACAAGAACGTGCCGCTGGGCGCAGGCGGTGTTCGCGGCCTACGTGCCGCACAACTATCCGCTGGCCGAGCTCGAGCCCGGCATGGACGAGAACGCCTTCTACGATCCGGCGAACTTCGTCTATCCTGCCGGCACGCAGATCTGCGAGGTCGAGATCGACCCGGATACCGGCGAAGTCGAGATCGTGAACCACACCTCGGTCGACGATTTCGGCAACATCATCAATCCGATGATCGTCGACGGCCAGGTGCATGGCGGCATCACGCAGGGCGTCGGCCAGGCGCTGATGGAGAACGCGGTCTACGACAAGGAGACCGGCCAGCTGGTGAGCGGCTCGTTCATGGACTACACCATGCCGCGCGCCGACGACGTGCCGTCCTTCAAGCTCGGCTACAAGGTCACGCCTTGCCCGCACAATCCGCTGGGCGTGAAGGGATGCGGCGAGGCCGGCGCGATCGCCGCGCCTGCCGCCGTGATGAATGCCGTCCATGACGCGCTGGCGCCGCTCGGCGTCACGCATGTTCCGATGCCCGCCACCTCGCTCAATGTGTGGCAGGCCATCCACGGAGGAAAGTAATGTACGATTTCGCCTATCATCGCCCCAAGTCGCTGGCTGAAGCCATCGCCGCGCTCAAGGGCAAGCCCGAAGCCCGTCCGATGTCGGGTGGCATGACGCTGATCCCGACCTTGAAGCAGCGGCTCGCCAAGCCGACCGACGTGGTCGATCTCTCGGGCATCAAGGAACTGGCCGGCATCAAGGTCGAGGGCAACAACGTCACCGTCGGCGCCATGACCCGCCATGCCGATGTCGCGGGTTCGGCCGACGTGAAGAGCAACATCCCGGCCCTGGCCGGCCTCGCCGCCCACATCGGCGATCCGCAGGTGCGCAACCGCGGCACGATGGGCGGCTCGGTCGCCAACAACGATCCGGCGGCGGACTATCCGGCCGCCGTGGTGGCGCTCAATGCGACGGTCACCACGAACACCCGCAAGATTCCGGCCGACGGCTTCTTCAAGGGCCTGTTCGAGACCGCCCTCGAGGACGGCGAGCTGATCACCTCGATCAGCTTCCCGAAGGTCGAGAAGGCAGCTTACATGAAGTTCCCGAACCCGGCGTCGCGCTACGCCATGGTCGGCGTGTTCGTGGCCAAGACCAAGGACGGCGTGCGGGTCGCGGTGACCGGCGCGGGCCCTGGCGTGTTCCGGGTGAAGGCGATGGAGGATGCGCTGGCCAAGAACTTCTCCTCGGCCGCCATCAAGGACATCAAGATCCCGGCCAATGGGCTGAACAGCGACATCCATGCCAGCGCCGAGTATCGCGCCCATCTGGTGGGCGTGATGGCGCGTCGCGCCGTTGACGCTGCCAACAAGTAGCCGCCGTCCGCCGGCATGAAAGCTCTGGTCACGGGCTTCGACGCGTTCGGCGGCGACAAGGTCAATCCATCGGCGCTCGCCGTCCGGCAGCTGAAGCGCAAGCTGGGCGGCGTGGCGCTTCACACGGCGGTGCTGCCGACCTCCTACGCCCGTTCGGCGATCGCGCTGCGCGGCGCGATCCACGAAGTGCGGCCGGACATCGTGCTGTGCGTCGGCCAGGCCGGCGGGCGCACTGAGCTTTGCCTGGAGCGGGTGGCGATCAACGTCCAGGACGCGCGCATCAAGGACAATGACGGCAAGCAGCCGATCGACCGCGCGGTGGTGCGCGACGGACCGGCCGCGCATTTCGCCACCCTGCCGATCAAGGCGTGCGTGGCCGAGATGCGCAAGGCGGGGCTGCCGGCTGCGGTGTCCAACACCGCCGGCACCTTCGTCTGCAACAACGTCTTCTATGCCTTGATGGACATGGCGGCGCGCCATCCCATCCCGATGCGGGCGGGCTTCCTGCATATCCCCTACGTGCCCGAGCAGGCGGCCCGACTGGGAACAGCGCCATCGATGGCGCTCGAGGACATCGTGCGCGGCATCGAGATCGTCGTGGCCGTCAGCGCGGCGCGCCAGAGCGACCTGCACACGGCCGAGGGCAGCCTCTCCTAGCCGGGAAGCAAAAGGCGTTCTCTATCAAGGGCTTTGCGGAGCGGTATCCTAATACCGCACGATCGCCAATCGACTAAAACGACGCTATATCAATGGTTTGTAGTGCGTTCTTCTTATATTCGCCGGGAGGGGTGGAGCAAAAGCTGGGAAGAATCGCCTAAAGGCCATATGCGATCGGCATCCGAGGCTTCCCAGGATGTTGGGAAGTTTTGGGAAGTTTCGGGCCTGCTATTCCGCGGCAATGGCGAGCGGCGGCGGGTCGTGGCGGAGGGGCTGGGCCTGCGCCGCCGCCTCTGGGCGCTTCACGCGGAACCAGGCGGCGTAGAGCGCCGGCAGGAAGAGCAGGGTGAGTGCCGTGGCGACCAGCAGGCCGCCCATCAGTGCCACCGCCATCGGCCCCCAGAACACGCTCCGCGACAGCGGGATCATGGCGAAGATGGCGGTGCCCGCGGTGAGCAGGATCGGCCGGGCGCGGCGCACGGTGGCGTCGACCACGGCGTTCCAGGTGGCGTGGCCGGCGGCGATGTCCTGGTCGATCTGGTCGACCAGGATCACCGAGTTGCGCATGATCATGCCGGCGAGCGCGATTGTCCCTAGGAGCGACACGAAGCCGAACGGCTGGTGGAACAAGAGCAGGAACAGCGACACGCCGATCATGCCGAGCGGGGCGGTCAGCAGCACCAGGGCGAGCTTGGAGAAGCTCCTGAGCTGCAGCATCAGGAACAGCAGCGTCAGGAACGCCATCACCGGCATCATCTTGAAGATCGAGCCCTGGCTCTTGGCGCTCTCCTCCTTGTCGCCGCCGACCTCGATGCGATAGCCGGCCGGCAGCTTGGCGCGCACCGGCTCCAGCGCCTGGTCGAGGCGGGTGGCGACGTCGGGGCCCTGCACGCCGTCGGCGACGCCGGCGCGCACGGTCATCAGGAGCTCCTTGTTGCGCCGCCACAGGATCGGCTCCTCGAGCTCGAAATGCAGCGTGGCGAGCTGGGCCAGCGAGACGATGCCGCCGGTGGCGGTGCGGAAATGGATCGATTCCAGCCCGTCGACGCTCAGCCGCTCGGCTGCCACGGCGCGGGCGACCACGTCGATCGTCTCCGTGCCCTCGCGATATTGGGTGACGACGACGCCCGAGAGGATCGTCTGCAGGGCATTGCCCAGGATCTGCGAGTCGACGCCGAGCGCGCGCGCCTTGGCCTGGTCGACCTCCAGCCGCACCGATTTTGCGAGCTCGTTCCAGTCGAAGTTGATGTCGCGCGTGTCGGGATCGGCCTTGAAGACCTGGCGCACCTGCTCGGCGACCTCGCGCACCTTCTGCGGATCCTCGCCCAACACGCGGAACATCACCGGATAGGCGACCGGCGGCCCATTCTGCAGGCGCTGCACGCGCGCACGCACCGCCTCGAAATGTTCCTTGAACAGCTGGTCGAGCTCGGCAACGACCTTCTCGCGCGCCTCGATGCCGTGCGTCATGACGACGACCTGGCCGAAGTTCGAGTTCTGCAGCTCGGGCACCGTCGGCAGGTAGAAGCGCGGCGAGCCCGCGCCGATATACGACGTGTAGAAAGCCACATCGCCGTTGGAGGCGAGCCAGTGCTCGAGCTTCTTCACCTCGGCATCGGTCGCGGCGTAGGACGCGCCCTGCGCCAGCCTGAGGTCGATGATCAGCTCGGGCCGGTTGGCGGTCGGGAAGAACTGCTTCTGCACCAGGCCGAAGGCGGCCATCGCGGCGACGAAGGCGAGGGCGGTCACTGCGATGGTTGTCTTGCGCCAGGTCAGGCACCATTCGACCATCTTGCGGAAGGCGCTGTAGAGCCGTCCGCCATAGGGATCGTGGTGGCCGCCGGTCTTGGGCTGGGGCAGCAGGCGATAGCCCAGCCACGGCGTGAAAAGGACCGCCACGAACCACGAGATCACCAGCGACAGGCCGACCACCCAGAAGATCGAGTTGGTGTATTCGCCGGCGCTCGACTTGGCGAAGCCGACCGGCACGAAGCCTGCCGCGGTGATCAGGGTTCCGGTCAGCATGGGGAAGGCGGTCGAGGTGTAGGCGAAGGTCGCCGCTTCCAGGCGGCTGAAGCCTTCCTCGAGCTTCACCATCATCATCTCGACGGCGATGATCGCGTCGTCGACCAGCAGGCCGAGCGCGATGATCAGCGCGCCGAGCGAGATGCGCTGGAAGTCGATGCCCAAGAGCATCATGCCGACGAAGGTGATGGCCAGCACCAGCGGCACGGAGAGCGCCACGATGATGCCGGTGCGGAAGCCCAGGCTGATGAACGACACGACCAGCACGATGCCGAGCGCCTCGGCGAGCGAGCGGGTGAATTCGTGCACCGATTCGTCGACCACCTCGGGCTGGTTGGCGACACGATGGATGGTGATGCCGACCGGCAGGTTGGCCTCGATCTCGGACATCGCGCCATCGAGCGCCTTGCCCAGCACCTGCACGTTGCCGCCGGCCTGCATGACGACGCCGAGCCCGATCACCGGCTTGCCGTTGAAGCGCATCGAGACCTGGCGCGGGTCGGTGTAGCCACGCTTGATCTCGGCGACGTCGCCCAGGGTGAGCGTGCGGCCGCCGGCGCTGAAGGGCAGCGCCATCAGCTGCTCGGCCGAGGTTGGCGCGCCGTCGACGCGGATCGCCATGCGCTCGCCCTTGGTTTCGATCGTGCCGGCGGAGACCACGGCATTCTGCTTGCGCACCACGTCGAGGATCTGGTCGACCGGCACGCCCAGCATGGCCAGCCGCGCATGGCTGAATTCGATGAAGATCTTCTGGTCCTGCACGCCGAACAGGTCGACCTTGGTGACGTCGGGCACGCGCAGGAGCCTCAAGTCGCGCCTCCTTCACGATCTCCTTCATCTCGGCGTCGGAGAAGCCGTCGGACTCGAAGGCCCAGATCAGGCTGTAGGTGTCGCCGTATTCGTCGTTGAAGTTGGGGCCCAGCACGCCCTGCGGCAGGCTTCCGCGGATGTCGCCGATCTTCTTGCGCACCTGGTACCAGAGGTCGGGTACCTTGGCGGGCGGGATGTCGTCGCGCAGCGAGACGTAGATCACGGTCTCGCCGGGCTTGGTGTAGCTCTGGACGTTGTAGAAGTAGGGCAGCTCCTGGAGCTTGGTTTCGAGCTTGTCGGTGACCTGCAGCTCCATCTCGCGCGACGTGGCGCCGGGCCATGCCGCCGACACCACCATCTGCTTGATGGTGAAGGGCGGGTCCTCGGCGCGGCCAAGATTGAAGTAGGCGAACACGCCGGCGGCCACCAGCACCAGCATGAAGAAGAGCGTGAGCGTGCTGTGCTTGAGCGCCAGCGCGCTGAGATTGGTCCGGGCGGGCATGGCTATTGCACCGCCTGGATCGGCTTCACCTTCTGGCCGGGCTCGAGCTTGTGCACGCCCGCACTGGCGATGATCTCGCCGTCCTTGACGCCCGAGGCGATCAGCGCGGTCTCGTCGCGCCAGCGCGCGATGGTGACGGGCCGCAACTCGACCGCGCCGCTCGTCTTGTCGACCACCCATACCGCAGGGCGCGTGCCCTGCTGGAAGATGGCGCTGAGCGGCACTTCGGCCAGCACGCCGGGCTCGGGCTTGGACAGCATCAGCGAGGCCGTCATGCCGAGCCCGATGAAGGCCGGCGGATCGATCACGGTGAAGCGTGCGGGGTAGGTACGCGTCATCGGGTCGGCGCTGGGCGAGAGCTCGCGCAGCTTCGCGGCAAAGCGATGCCCCGCATCCGACCACAACTCGAAGGTGACCTGGCCCGCCTCGCGCACGGTCTTCAGTCGATGCTCGGGCACCCCGACCAGGATCTCGAGCTCCTCGCTGCGTGCCAGCTTCACCATGCCCTGACCCTGCGCCAGTACCTGGCCGACCTCGGCCTGGACTGCCGTGATCACGCCGGCGGCGTCGGCCTTGAGCTCGGTGTAGGCGACGTTGTTCTCTGCTGTGGAAAGCTGGCTCTTGGCCTGGTCGACATGGGCGAGCGCCGTCGAGGCGAGCGACTGACGCTGGTCGAGCGTTTGGCTCATGAACGCGGCACCGCCGCGCAGCGCCTGGTAGCGCTCGAGATCGGCCTTGGCACGCGCATAGTCGGCTTCGGCCGAGACGAGGGCGGCTCGGGCATTGTCGACGGCAAGGCGGTAGTCGGCCGGATCGATGCGGGCGATCAGCTGGCCCGGCACCACGACGCTGCCGACATCGACCTCGCGCGCGGTCACCTTGCCGGCGACGCGGAAGCCCAGAACCGTCTCGATCCTGGGCACCACCGTGCCGGCCAGCAGCAGGCTATGCATGTGCGGGCGGTACTGGATTTCTGCCACGCGCGCGGGGCGCAGCACGGGCTCGACAACCAACGGGGTACGCGAGGCGTTGGCGTTCCAGGTGAAGGCTCCCGCGGCACTGACCACAGCGGTAGCGACGATGCCCACCAAGACGAACTTGACCCTGCGACTGGCGAGGGACTTTGCGAAGCCATCAACAGACAGGCGCATGGCGGCCACCCTTGTGTCGTTTCGTGAGGCGCCGCCGGGGCGTACAATGGCGGCAACGAACTGAACGTCGATAACTTAACGTTGATAACTTAACGACGTTCAGATATAAGTCAAGGGATGGAGCAACATTTGTCCACGGCGGCGGTCGGCACCCGGAAACGGCGCGGCGAAGGGCATACCCGGCGCGATGAGATCCTGATAGCGGCGAAGGAGCTGTTCATCCGGGAGGGCTACGAGGCCACGACGATCCGCCGGATCGCCGATGTGGTGGGTGTTTCGGCGCCCGCGCTCTACCTCTACTTCAAGGACAAGGAAGCGATCATGCTGGCGCTCTGCGACCAGACGTTCGGCTTCCTGACCGACCAGATGGCGGAGATCGAGAAGCAGAGCCTGCCGCCGATCGAGCGTCTGCGCCATTGCGGCGAGGCCTATGTCCGCTTCGCGCTCGCCAATCCGCGCGAGTATTGGCTCACCTTCATGTCGGGCAACACGCCCAAGCAGATCAACCACCAGGGCGGCCACAAGGCCGAGGTGATCGATCCCAGCCAGCCGGGCACCGCCGGCGCGATCGCCTTCCAGCGTCTGATGGGCATGTTCCGCGACATCGAGAATGCCGGCATGCCGCTGCACTATCCGGTGGAGACCGCCGCCGAGCTGGTATGGATGGGCCTGCACGGCCTCGCCGCGGCGCTGATCAACAATCCGGAATTTCCCTGGACCAAGCGCGACACGTTGATCGCCGGCATGATCGACATGGTTGTGCGCGGCGTGGTGCGACAGCCGTAGTTATTCGCCGACCTTTCGCTTGAGGTCGAAGGTGAAGACGCCGTCCATGGTAGTGGGACACTGCAGCACTTCAGGGTAGGCGAGCGTGCGCGTCATGTCCGTGTAGCCCGACTTCCAGTGCTCCTCCATCGTGCGGCGGGAGAATTCGTAGTCCTTCGACGCTCCTTCATAGATTCGCGCGCGATAGATCAAGTGAACGATGTTATAGACCTTATTGTCGGCTTCGGCGGCCAGCATCTTGCACTCGGGCGTCTGTCGTAGCTCTTCCGGCAGCTCGGAAATGAGCTTCGCTGTCGCGCGCCGCAGCGATTGCATCTTGCGGAACTGATCGGTGCCAAGCCGTGTGCGGCTGGAATAGCGGATGTCTTTCAGCCGCGTGTCGACCTCGATCATGTCGCGCGGCAGGTCGCCTCGTGCGCTCCACAGATCGACCTGGAAGGCAAGCGTATCGAGCCGCGGCGAGGCGTCGAACACCCACTGCAGCGGCGTGTTGGAGACGACGCCACCGTCCCAGAAGTACTCGCCGTCGATCTCGGTGGCCGGAAATCCGGGCGGCAGCGAGCCGCTCGCTATGACGTGCTCTGGCCCGATCTTCGTGTCGATCGTGTCGAAGATCGTCAGGTTGCCCGACCTGACATTAGTCGCGCCGACACTGAGCCGAATGTCGTCCGAGTTTATCCGGTCGAAGTCGACCAGCCGGCCGAGCAGGGACTTGAGCGGCGAGACGTCGTAGTAGCTGAGGTTTCCCGGGCTGCTGACCGGGGCGAACATCGGCGGCGGAACGCGGGGCTGGAAGAAGCTCGGTGCGCCCCACAGCAAGGAGCCCAGGGCGCGGGTTTGATTGACGAACTGATGCACCAGGTCGTTCTTGATGTCGGCCGGCGCAAGGGGGGCGAGACCGAATGGTCCCTGGGTCACGGTCTCCCAGAATTCGCGCAGGCGCTCGACACGCCGCTCCGGCGGATTGCCGGCGATCAGGGCGGAATTGATGGCGCCGATCGAGATGCCGGCGACCCAGTCGGGGTGGAGGTCCGCCTCCGCCAGGGCTTGATAGACACCGCCCTGATAGGCGCCGAGCGCTCCACCGCCCTGCAGCAGGAGGGCGATGCGCTCGAAGTTCGGTCGGACCCGGGAGTCCTTTGGTGCGGTGCCTGCGGCCTTCGATTCCATGGCGTACTTTCCCAGCCGTGTGAGCACGGAGTATGCCACAGCGGCTCAGCCTGTGGGCCACACCCTTGGAAACAGGTCGCAGGTCATGGGCGCGCCGGCGGCCAGATCAGGCTTGTAGGGAAACTGAAATGTACCCGGCCGCGGGTCGTAGCGCGCATCGTCGCCGGTGTAGCGCAGGGATAGGCCGCGGCGGCGGGCACCCGGCGTGTCGTTGCCGGGCGCGCCGTGCACGATCATGGCGTGAAAGGCCAGGCAGTCGCCGGGTTGCATCTTCCAGGAGCGGATGTCGTACTTGGTGCGGTCGGCGTCGATGTCGGGGATTTCGGCGAGGTCGCTCGAGGTGAACTTGATCTCGTGGCCCTTGCGGAACGGCGTCGGCCGGTAATTCACGCCCCAATTGTGCGAGCCGGCGATGAACTCCACGCTTCCATTGCTGCGGTCGATGGTGTCGAGCGCGATCCAGACCGACGTGATCTGCCATCCCTTTACGGGCCAGTAGGGCTGGTCCTGATGCCACGGCGTGGGATGGGCGGTGCCGGGCTCCTTCACGAATAGCTGGTCGTAGAAGAAGTCGGCCGATCCCGACCGCATCAGCCTGGCGGCAATGGCCGGAGCAGGGGACTCGAGGGCGACAGCGCGGAAGTCGGGATCGTCCTTCCACATGAACATATCGCCGAAGAATTGCCCGGCCGAGCTACCTTCGGCGAAGTTGGTCGCATTGGGCCCGGGCGCGGCGAGATCGCGCTCGATCGCGCCGCGCAGGCGCTCGACCCAGCGCGCGTCGAACTGGCGGCGCAGGCAGACGACGCCGTCGCGCTCGTAAGCGGTGACGTCGCTGTCGGCGATCAAGCGTTCTGCAGGACGTGAACGGCGCGGTTGGCCAAGAGATCTTTGTTCTTGGCGGCATAGGCCTTCATGTGCTCCGAAGCGCCGTGGGCCTTCAGGTCGTCCATGGTTGCCCACTTCTCGATCACGACGAAAGTGTCGGACCCGAACTTGGCGAATGGGCCGCCATCGGTGTCGACGGTAGCGCCGTACTCGACGCAGCCCTTTTCGGCGTGCACGGCCGGCACATTGGCCTTGAAGTTCTTGAGAACCTCTTCGCGCTTGCCGGGCTTGGCGGTGATGATGGCGATGACGTGGATCATGTCTTCCTCCCTCTCATTGGTTCAGGCAGCTCGGCCGTGGCGGAGCAGGCGGCCAGGTAGCTTGTCGTTGGCGGCAACTGCGTCCTTGCCGTCCCGGCGGATCACCATGCCGTTCACGATCACGGCAGCGATGCCGTTTGCTTCCGACACGAGGCGGTCGGCCCCGGCAGGCAGGTCGTAGACACGCTTCAGCGGGCCGGGACCGACGGTCTTGGGATCGAACACCACAACGTCGGCTGGCCGGCCATCGGCCAGCACGCCACGGTCGGTGATGCCAAACATCTCGGCCGGCCGTTGCGTCAGATGGTGCACGGCCTGCTCGACCGTGAACGTCTTCTTGTCGCGCACCCAGTGGCCCAGCAAGTAGGTCGAGTAGCAGGCGTCGCAGAGCTGGCTGGCATGAGCGCCGGCGTCCGAGAGCGCTATGATGGTGTTGGGATCGGTGATGAGGTCGCTCACTTCGCTTTCATCGAAGTTCAGCACGGCCATGCGAAAGCGCGCCTGCAGATCACTGGCCAGCGCCAGGTCAAGCGCCAGGTCGACCGGGTCCTTGCCGACCTTGCGGGCGGCGTCACCAAGCGGCTGCTCCTCGAGTTCCTTTGCGGACGGTGCCCAGGCGATGGTGGTGCGGTCCCACCAGCGCTGGAAGACGGGCGTCAGCTCGGCGGTAAACCGCTTGCGCCAGGCCGGATCGGCGTAGGCGCGACGACGGGTGCCCGGCGACTTGGCGTCGTCGACGGCAAGCTCGTGCATGATCTTCTGGACGTCGAAGATGAACGGCTCGGCGAAGGTGAATTCGAAGTTGAGCGGCCGGCAACTCACCTGCGGAATGACCAGCGCGCCCGACTGGCGCTGCTGGGCGGCAAGCTCCAGCTGCTTGCGATGGCCGCCGGGGCCGTACATGTAGGAGAGCAGCGCGGTCCAGGTGACGGGCACTTGGTATTTGCGGCTCAGCTCGGCCATCTCCTTTGTCGAGAACTCGCGGCCGATGGTGATCTGCATCAGGCCGCGCTTCATGTCGCCCATCACCGACACCAGCTCGTGCATCTCCTCGACGGTGGCCTGACGGCTGGGCACGGGCTTGCCGGCATAGCCGTTGTGGGTGATCGACTTGGAGGTGCCGAAGCCGATGGCGCCCGCGTCCATCGCCTCGCGCATCAACCTCTTCATTGCCGCGATCTCATCGGCCGTCGCGGCGCGTTCGGTCGAGGCTTCGCCCATGACGTACATCCGAAGCGGCGTGTGACCGAACAGTGCCGCGACATTGATCGCCACGCCGCGCTTTTCGACGGCGTCGAGATACTGCGGAAAAGTCTCGAACGGCCAACTCTCGCCCAAACCGGCCTGCAAGGCCTCCAGGCTCATGCCCTCGACCTTCTCGAGCGTCTGCAGGATCAGCTTGCGGTGCGCGGCTCGCGTCGGTGCGACGCCGAAGCCGCAATTGCCGATCACCGTCGTGGTGACGCCATGCCAGGGCGAGATCGACAGCATGCGGTCCCACAGCACTTGCGCGTCGTAATGGGTGTGCACGTCAACGAAGCCCGGCGCCACGACCTTGCCAGTGGCGTCGATGGTCGCCGCGGCAGGACCATCGGCCTTGCCGAGCGCCGCCACCCGGCCATCCTTGATTCCGAGATCGCCCATGAAGCCTGGCTTCCCGGTGCCGTCGACGATGGTGCCGCCCGTGATCTTGAGGTCGTACGCCATGGCTTGCTCCTGAACGTCCGTCGAGTATACGTCCTTGGCAGCAAGGAGAGGAAACACATGGCCAAGCACAAGATCGCCCTCATTCCGGGAGACGGAATCGGCAAGGAAGTCCTGCCCGAGGGCGTGCGCGTGCTGGAAGCTGCGGCGCGGCGCTTCAACTTCCAGCTCGAATTCACGGATTTCGACTGGTCATGCGATCGCCTGCTCAAGACCGGCAAGATGATGCCGGAAGACGGCATGGAGCAGCTCAAGGCCTTCGAGAGCATTTTCCTGGGCGCCGTCGGCTGGCCGGGCGTGCCCGATCACGTCTCGCTGTGGGGTCTTTTGATCCCGATTCGCCGCGACTTCGACGAATATGTGAACCTCCGTCCCGTGCGCCTGTTTGAGGGCGTGCCGTCGCCGCTCGCCAACCGCAAGCCCGGCGAGATCGACTTCTGGGTGGTGCGCGAGAACACCGAGGGCGAGTATTCGACGCTGGGCGGCCGCATGTTCCAAGGCACCGAGAACGAGTTCGCGGTGCAGGAAGCCGTGTTTACCCGCAAGGGCGTCGACCGCGTGATGAAGTTCGCCTTCGAGTTCGCCAGCAAAGGCAAGAAGAAGCACGTCACCTCGGCGACCAAATCCAACGGCATCATCCATACGATGCCGTTCTGGGACGAGCGCTTCGCCGAGATGAAAAAGAAATATCCGGGCATCAAGGCCGACCAGTACCACATCGACATCCTGACGGCGCATTTCGTGCGCAACCCGGACTGGTTCGACGTCGTGGTCGGCTCGAACCTGTTCGGCGATATCCTCTCCGACTTGGGGCCCGCGTTGACCGGGTCGATTGGCGTGGCGCCGTCGGGCAACATCAACCCCGAGCGCAAGTTCCCGTCCATGTTCGAGCCGGTGCATGGCTCCGCCCCGGATATCGCCGGCAAGTTCATCGCCAATCCGATCGGCCAGATCTGGTCGGGGGCGATGATGGTGCGCCATCTCGGCTATCCCGAAGCGGCCGAGGCGATCGAGCGCGCGATCGCGGCCTCGCTGGTCGAGGGCGGTCCGCGCACGCGCGATCTCGGTGGTAACGGCGACACCAAGACCGTCGGTGCCGCGATCGCCGAGCTCGTGAAGACAGTCTAGCGGTTAGTAGGTGCCGTCGGTCTGCGGCGCCTGTTGCTGCTGCTGTTGTTGCTTCTGTTGGCGCCTGTGCTTGCCGCTGTGATGTCTGTGTGGGCGCTGAGCAGGCGTGGCAGAGGGGTCGTTGCCGTTCTCGGCGAAGGCGGGTTGGCTTGCGATCGCGAAGGCGATCAACGAGACGCAGATAAACATCTTCCTCACGGCCATAGCGGTACCTCCTGGGTCACTACGGCCGCGCGAATCGGTGCATCCCTGAGACCAATCAAGGCGATTGCGGGGCAGAAACACAGAGTGTGCGCGCCTTGATCGCGCACTACACTCACGCGCCATGAACCCTCGCCTGAAGCGCGCCCTCGAAATCGCCGTCGTGCCGTTTGCCGCGGCCGTGGTGTTCGTCGAGCAGGTGCTGATCCGCTATCTCAACATGATGATGGCGGCGGTAGCGCGCTGGCCGCCGATCGCCCGGCTCGAGGGGTGGCTGGTGACGCTGCCGCCGTGGGCAGCAGTTCTCGTCTTTGCCGCGCCCTCGATCATCATTCTTCCGGTCAAGGTCTCAGCGTTCTGGTTCGCCGCGCACCACCGCTTCGCTCTAGCGACCGGTGCCGTGGTGCTTGGCAAGATCCTGGCGACCGCGATCCTGGCGCGGCTCTATCGCATCCTCCGGCCGACCATGATGACGCTCCCCTGGTTCGCCTGGGCTGACACCAAGTTTTTCCATTGGCGCGACTGGGCTTATGGCTTCGTCCGCGGCCTGCCGGCCTGGCAGCGGGCCAAGGCCCTCATCGAGCGTACGCGGCTTTGGTTGGCGGAATTGGTTTCCGGATTGTTTGCGCGCTAGGCTCGTCAGATGGCGAACCTACAAGTCGTTCCCTTGAAGGCAGCCCTCGGTGCCCGCATCGAGGGCCTGAAGCACGCCGACGCGGCCAAACCCGAGGTTGCGGCGCCGCTCAACAAGGCGCTCGGCGAGCATCTGCTGGTCGTCGTGCCGGGCGAGCGCATGACGCCCGCCGAAATGCGCGACTTCGCATCAGCCTTCGGAAAGCCGCGCGTGCAGCTCTTGCGCTACAAGCGCAGCGGCGACGTGCCGGAAGTGTCGGTCATGGTCAGCACCCTCATGGCCGATGGCACGACCGACAAGACCGCTCTTCGGTCCGAGGACTGGCATACCGACGATTTCGTACATGGCCGTACCCGCCAAGGCGACGCTGCTGCACAGCATCGAGATCCCGAGCAAGGGCGGCACGACCTGGTTCTGCAACATGCATTCGGTCTACGAGGCGTTGCCGGAGGCGACGCGGCGCAAGATCGACGGCAGGCACGCCGTCCACGCCTACGACACGGCGCGGGCGCGCAACCGGCCGTCAGCGCGCACCGTTCAGGAGATCGCCGAGACACCGGACGTCGAACACCCCCTGGTGCGCACTCATCCGGAGACGGGGCGCAAGGCGCTCTACCTCAATTTCAACCGCCTCGACCGCATCGTTGGCATGGAACGCGCGGAAAGCGACGCCGTGCTCGACGAGCTGGCCGCCGAAGCGCGCAAGCCCGAGCATCATTTCGGTCATGCGTGGGACGGTCGGCGACTGCGTGATCTGGGACAACCGCGCCACCATGCACCGCGTCGACGTCGACTATCCGATGGGCGAGAAGCGCATCATGCAGCGCGTGCTGATCGAGGGCGATAAGCCCTTCTAGCGTTTGGCGGGTTCGTCTACCGCCTTGACCGTGATCATCTTGTCGATCTCTGCCGCGCTGTAACCCAGCTCGCCGAGGATTTCGCGTGAATGTTCGCCATAGAGCGGCGCGTGGCTTTCCTTCTCGCGCGCGCCGCCTGAGAACACATTGGCCAGCTTGCTGCGGCGGATCTTGCCTTCGCTGGGATGGTCCTCCTCCCTGAAGAAGCCGACATCCTTCAGGTGCGGGTCGGTCATCAGGTCGTCGATCGAGTTGTAACGCGCCGCGGGTACGTCGAGCTTGTCGAACAGCTCGACCCATTCGTCGGTCGTCTTGCCGCCCAGGCTGGTGGCCTGGACCTCGAAGTAGGCCTTGGCGTTCCGGGTGCGCGACGCGGCGCTGTCAAAGCGCGGATCGGCTTTGAGCTCGGGCCGGCCGATGGCGTCGAAGAAGGCGAAGGCCTGGGCGTTGGTGTTGGGCCGCACCGTCACGTAGCCATCCTTGGTCGGCACCGGCCGGTAGTTGGGGCTGAGCAGGCGGCCGTCGCCGGTCGGGCCGACCGGCGGGTCGAAGGTGGCGGCGCCGAGATGCTCGCTCGCCACGAACGAGGCCATGTTCTCGAGCATCGGCACGTCGATCGCCTCGCCCTTGCCGGTCTTCTCGCGCCGGAAGAGGGCGAAGCCGATGGCCTGGGCCGCGATCAGGCCGCTCACGTGGTCACTCATCACCATGGGGACGAAACGCGGCTCGCCGGTGGCGCGGGCGATGGTGCCGGCGACGCCCGACAGGCTCTGGATCACCGGATCGTAGGCCGGGCGGTTGAAGTAACGGCCGCCGCGGCCGAAGGCGAGGATCGAGCAATGGATCAGCCGCGGATTGCTCCTGGAGAGGCTCGCATAGTCGAGCCCGGCGCGCGCCAGGCCCTCCGGCCGGACATTGCTGACGAAAACGTCGGTGCGCTCGATCAGGCGAAGCAGGGCGGCGAGGCCCTCCGGCTTCTTGATGTCCAATCCGATCGAGCGCTTGTTGCGGTTGAAGTTGATGAACTTGCCGGACATGCCGGGATTGCGGCTGCCCTCGGCCATGGTGCGCAACAGGTCGCCGCCCGGCGCTTCGACCTTGATCACGTCTGCGCCATAGTCGGCCAGGGTGCGGGTGCAGATCGGTCCGACGACGACTGTGGTGAGATCGACGACTTTGACGCCGGACAGAGGCCCGCCGGTCATGGCGTGAACTCCAGATCCATCTCGCCGCACAGCACGCCGTTCTTGTCGGCCGCCCAGATCTTCATCTTGCCGTCCTTCTGCTCCTCGCCGCGCACCTCGATGAAGTCGCCGACCCACAGCGGATGGACGAGGCGGGCATTGAAGTTGGCGAGCCTGCCCTTGCCGTGCTTGAGCGCGGCGTCGACCATCAAGTGCATCGATAGGCCGCCATTGGACACAATGGCAGGGATAGCCTTCCTCGCTGCGTGTGTAGTCGCCGTCATAGTGGATCCGGTGCGCGTTCCAGGTGAGTTCGCCGTAGCGGAAGTTGAGCGTGTTCGTGAGCTTGGTGGTCGCGGTCCAGACATGGTCGGTGCGCGCCTTGGTAGGCACGGTTGCCGTCGTCTTCTGGCCCGGCGGCACGGCCGGCCGATAGATGGCGTCGAAGGTCGTCGACGGCCACGGTCCTGGCCGCCTGCTCGATGGTGTG
Source organism: uncultured Alphaproteobacteria bacterium (assembly GCA_963755595.1). Lineage (GTDB taxonomy): Bacteria > Pseudomonadota > Alphaproteobacteria > Reyranellales > Reyranellaceae > Reyranella. The sequence continues at coordinate 216,305 of CAVWKP010000003.1, forward strand.
GCGCATGGTGAGCACGAAGATGTCGCCCGATCGTCCGGTCTTGGGGACGATGTCGGCCACCTCGGCCTTCTTGCGGGCCGGTTCGCCGGCACGCAGGCGGCCCAGGATCTGGACCCGCCGCCCGGCGCCCATGCGGCGCGGCATCGGGATCGGCGGCAGCACGATGCCCTTGTTGGGATGGCCGTCGGGGCCGAGCTCGCCTTGGCGGATTGTCTCGCCGAAGAACACTCCAAACCAGTGCGGCGGCAGTTCGCTGCCGGCCTTGAAGCTCTCGGGATCGACATCGAAGGTGGCGGCGACGCGCCGCACCGCCATCAGGCCGATATCGTCCTCGACCACGCGCACGCGCCCGATCCAGGGGCGCAGCTCCTTCATGGCGTCATCCATCCAGCCCATTGCTCAGTTCCTCTCCGGCTCTTTCTTCTCTCGCTCGCGCGGAGGGGAGAATAGACTGTTCAGCATGAAAAGGGTGGCGGTGTTCGGCAATGCCGGGGCCGGCAAGTCCACGCTCGCCAAGCGGCTGGCCGAGGCGACGGGACTGCCGCTTTATCCCTTGGACAGAATCCAGTTCCGCACCGGCGGCGATCCTGTTCCGCACGACGAGTATCTGAGAGTGCACGCCGATATCCTGAGGCGCGAGGAGTGGGTGATCGATGGCTACGGCTGCACGCTTCGGCTTGGGAGCGCTTCGCGGCCGCCGACACGCTGGTCTACCTCGACCTGCCGATGTTCACGCAGTGGCGCTGGGTGACCAAGCGCTTCATCAAGGGGCTGTTCGTCAATCCGGAGGGTTGGCCTGAGAAAAGTCCGCTGTGGAGCAGCACCCTCAACGCCTATCGGGTACTGCGGCTTTGCGGGCGTCATTTGGCACCAAAGTACCGGCAGCTCGTCCTCGATTCTGTTGCCATCAAACAGGTTCACCATTTGAGATCACCTGCCGAGATCAGGGCCTTCCTCGACGAGGTCAAAAAGAAAGGCCCGCAACAGCGGGCCCTTCCATAGTCCGAAAGAACGGCGCGGTCAGACCTAATAGTACATCTTGTACTCGACCGGCGCGGGCTGGTGCTCCCAGGCGTAGACCTCTTCCCACTTGAGCTCCATGTAGGCGTCGATCTGGTCGTCGGTGAACACGCCGCCCTTGGTCAGGAAGGTGCGGTCGCCGTCGAGCGCGTTCAGCGCCTCGCGCAGTGAGCCCGCGACGGTCGGAACCTTGCTGAGCTCCTCCGGCGGCAGGTCGTAGAGGTTCTTGTCCATCGGGTCGCCCGGATGGATCTTGTTGTTGATGCCGTCGATGCCGGCCATCAGCATCGCCGCGAAGGCGAGGTAGGGATTGGCCGACGGATCGGGGAAGCGCACTTCCACGCGCTTGCCCTTGGGCGAGGACGCGTAGGGGATGCGGCACGAGGCCGAGCGGTTGCGCGAGGAGTAGGCCAGCAGCACCGGAGCCTCGAAGCCCGGGATGACGCGCTTGTAGGAGTTGGTGCTGGCGTTGCAGAAGGCGTTCAGCGCCTTGGCGTGCTTGATGATGCCGCCGATGTAGTAGAGCGCCGTCTCCGAGAGGTCGGCATAGCCCGACCCGGCGAACAGCGGTTTGTTGTCCTTCCAGATCGACTGGTGGGTGTGCATGCCCGAGCCGTTGTCGCCGTACAGGGGCTTCGGCATGAAGGTCAGCGTCTTGCCGTAGCTGTGGGCGACGTTGTGCAGTGTGTACTTGTACTTCTGCACGTTGTCGGCGGTCTTCACCAGCGTGTCGAAGCGGAAGCCGAGCTCGTTCTGGCTGGGTGCCACTTCGTGGTGATGGATCTCCATGATGAGGCCCATCTCGGTCGCGACCGACATCATCTCGGCGCGCAGGTCGTTCATCGAATCGACCGGCTGCACCGGGAAGTAGCCGCCCTTGATGCCGGGGCGATGGCCCATGTTGCCGCCCTCGAACTCTGCGCCGGTATTCCACGGCGAATTCGCTCGAGTTGATCTTGTAGAAGCTGCCCGACATCTGCACGTCGAAGCGCACGTCGTCGAACACGAAGAACTCGAGCTCGGGGCCGAACACGGCGGTGTCGCCGACGCCGGACGACTTCAGAAACGCCTCGGCGCGCTTGGCGGTCGAGCGCGGGCAGCGGGCATAGAGCTGGCCGGTCGACGGCTCGACGACGTCGCAGTTGACGATCAGAGTCGTTTGGGCAGTGAAGGGATCAAGGACGGCCGTCGAGGGATCCGGCATCAGGATCATGTCGAACTCGTTGATCGCCTTCCAGCCAGCGATCGAGGAGCCGTCGAACATCACGCCATCGGTGAACAAGTCTTCCTGGGTGGCCGAAGCCATGCGGGCAGTATGCTGCCACTTGCCGCGAGGATCGGTGAAACGGAAGTCCACGAACTTCACGTCCTTTTCCTTGATCATCGCGAGAACTTGCTTGGCGTCCATTGTCCCTCTCTTGTGATTGAGCCTGCCCCCTCGGGCTTTTTTCTCATACGGCGGCGTCGCCGCGCTCGCCAGTACGAATTCTTATCGCGTCGTCGATCTTCGACACGAAGATCTTGCCGTCGCCAATGCGGCCGGTATGGGCCGAGGCGCGGATCGCTTCGACGGCTTTCTCGACCATCTCATCCTCGATGATCAGCTCGATCTTCACCTTGGGCAGGAAGTCGACGACATATTCGGCGCCGCGATACAGTTCGGTATGACCCTTCTGCCGGCCGAACCCCTTGGCCTCCAGCACCGTGATGCCCTTCAGCCCGATCTGATTGAGCGCATCTTTGACCTCGTCGAGCTTGAAAGGCTTGATGATCGCTTCGATCTTCTTCATTTGCTTGGGCCTACTCCGCGCGCCAGCACCGGCGCCGCCGTTCCGGCGGCCCGGGCGCGCCTCAAGGAAGCAGCTTCCATGCCAGACATTTCCACAGCCGTAGAGCCGGAAATCAGCGCCGGTATTGTCTGTTTCGTGCACGAAATGTCTGAAGAATAGGCGGAAAAGTGCCTACAAATGCAGCAACGGTGACGCCGACGATGAAAACCGCAAATGCGCTGATGTCGAGCCTCGGCACGACGGTTTTCGAGGTGATGTCGGCGCTCGCGCGCCAGCACCAGTCGGTCAATCTCGGTCAGGGCTTTCCCGGACGACAGGGGCCCGGAGGAAGTGCGGCAGGCCGCCGCCGAATACCTGCTGAACGGGCACAACCAGTATCCGCCCATGATGGGCATTCCCGAGCTGCGCCAGGCGGTCGCCGCGCACGCCAAGCGCTTCCAGGGACTCGACATCGATTGGCAAAGCGAAGTGCTGGTGACCTCGGGGGCAACCGAAGCGCTGGGCGACTGCCTGTTCGGCCTGATCGAGCCAGGCGACGAAGTCGTGCTGATCGAGCCGCTCTACGATTCCTATCTACCGATCGTGCGCCGGGCAGGGGGTGTCGCCAAGCTGGTGCGACTGGAGCCGCCGACCTGGCGTCTGCCGCGCGATGAACTCGCGGCGGCGTTCGGCGATCGCACCAAGCTCATCCTGTTCAATACGCCGATGAACCCTTGTTCGAAAGTGTTCGATCGAGACGAGCTCGAGTTCATTGCCGGCTTGTGCCTGAAGCACAATACCTACGCTGTCTGTGACGAGGTCTACGAGCACATCATTTTCGACGATCGCCGCCATCGCTCGATCATGACACTGCCCGGCATGCGCGAGCGCACCGCGCGCATCGGCTCGGCGGGAAAGAGCTTCAGCGTCACCGGCTGGAAGGTCGGCTACGTCACGGCGGCCGCCGAGATGCTGAAGCCGATCGCCAAGACGCATCAGTTCATGACCTTCACCACACCGCCCAATTTGCAATGGGGCACGGCGACCGGACTGCGGCTGGGCGACGGCTATTACTCTGCCTTGGCGACTGACATGCAACGCAAGCGCGACCGCTTGGCCAATGCGCTCGGCGAGATCGGCTTCGAAGTCCTGCCCGCGCACGGCACGTATTTCGTGACGACGGACTTTCGCCCGTTGGGTTTCAACGGGACGGACGAAGACTTCTGCCGCCATATTACGGTTGAGGCGGGGGTGACAGCCGTTCCCGTCAGCGCCTTCTACGACGATCCGCAAAGGGCCCCCCGCCATTTCGCCCGATTTTGCTTTTGCAAGCATGATGCGACCTTGGAGGCGGCCATCGAGCGGCTGTCGCGCCATTTCCGCCGATAAACGGTGACAATTCGGCGCTGTGTACGAAATATTACCGAAATCGGTGGCGCATGCGTCAGGTTCTGCCTACTATTACTGCATTGCCATTGCCATATTCCCTGAAACCGCGCATTCTGCACTCACGCATGGATGTTCTCGTCGAAACTTCAGTCGGCGTGAGCCCGGTGGAACCAGCCTTGTCTGCAACGTCGCTTAGTACCCCCACCCGCATCGATGGTCGCCGCCTGCGTAGCGAGCGGACCAAGCAACTGATCATCGAGGCGTTCCTGGCGCTTCTTCGGGACAATCCGGAGATGCCGACAGCTGTGCAAATTGCAGAGCGCGCCGGCTATTCCGTTCGGTCGATTTTCGAGCGTTTTCCAGATCTGAACGCACTGCGCGTGGCCGCTACCGACTACAGCCTCGCCCAATCCTTGGCACTGGCGCCGCCGCGCCATGCCGACGCCGCCGACCGCCACACCCGCTTGAGGTCCCAGGTGGAGACCCGCGCCCACACCTGCGAGCGCGGCGTCGCCTTGTGGCGTGTCTTGCTGCACTTCGCCGATCAGGACGAAACCGGGCAGCTCAAGGCACGCGTAGCGCGCGGGCGCGAGACCACCGTCAGACGCCTGGAGCTGATGTATCGGCCGGAACTTTCCTCACTGGCTGAAAGTGAACGCCGGCAGTTGCTGATCGCGCTTGAGGCGCTGACCGATATGGAGAGTTGGGCGCGCATGCGCGAACTGCACGGCCTGTCATTCGAAGAGGCGTGCGAGGTGTGGGTTCACGCCATCGATCGGTTGCTGCCGCCGACACCGGCGGTACCGCCGGCGCGCTGACTGGCAAGTCGCCGTGGCCGATGTAGAGCCGCCAGCTGCCCCCGAGCGCAAGCCCGGCAAGGTCGACGGCCGTCGCCTGCGCAGTGAGCGGACCAGGCGCCTTATCGTCGAGGCCTACATGGCCCTGGTTCGCGAAAACCGGCAGGTACCCACGGCGGTGCAGATCGCCGAGCGAGCGGGCTATTCGGTCCGGTCGATCTTCGAGCGATTTCCGGACCTCCACGCCTTGCGCATCGCGGCCACCGACTACGCGATCGCCGAGGGTCGGGCGCAAGGCGGGCTGCGCGATCTTGATGCCGATCGCGCGACACGCGTGAAATCGCAGGTGGAGACGCGCGGCCGCGGTTGCGAGCGCTGGCTGCCGTTGTGGCGGGTGTTGAGCACCAATCTCAGCGAATCGAGCGAGCTGCGCGAGCGCATCAAGCTCATTCGCCAACTCATCGCCATGCGGGTGGAATTCATGTTCAAGCCCGAGCTCTCGACCTTGTCGGAGGGCGAGCGGCGCAAGACACTGCTGGCCCTGGAAGCGATCACCGACTACGAGAGCTGGGGGCGCATGCGCGAGATGTATGGCCTGTCATTCGAGGAGGCGTGTGCGGTTTGGGCCCGCGCCATCGACGGCCTGTTGCCGCCGACGCCGGCGTCCGGCTGAGGATCACGGTGAGCGTGGGCACGCCCCTCAAGCCCGTGCGGATCGACGGCCGTCGGCAGCGCAGCGAGCGGACGAGGCAGAGCATCATCGAGGCCTATCTGGCGCTGCTGCGCGAGAACCCGCAAGTTCCAACTGCAGCGCAGATTGCCGAGCGTGCGGGCTATTCGGTGCGCTCCATCTTCGAGCGTTTTCCCGATCTCCTCACGCTGCGAATCGCGGCCACCGACTACGTGTTCGCGGTGGGCAATGCCCAGGCCGCGCCGCACGACGTCGACGGCGATCGCCCGACGCGCCTGCGTTCGCAGGTCGAGACGCGGGCGCATACCTGCGAGCAATGGCTGCCGCTGTGGCGCGCGTTGAACGCCAACCAAGGCGAGTCGACCGAGCTGAAGACGCGCATCCGGCTGGCGCGCGACCTGATCATGAAGCGCCTGGAACTGATGTATCAGCCGGAACTCTCGACGCTGTCGGAGCCCGACCGCAAGCGCACCCTGATCGCACTCGAAGCGCTGACCGATTTCGAGAGCTGGGCGCGCATGCGCGACCTCTATGGCCTGTCATTCGAACAGGGCTGCACCCTGTGGGTCGGCGTCATCGATCGCCTGCTGCCGCCTACGCCACGTCACTGACCAGACGATGGCCTTGCCTTCCCAGCCCGCCTCGATCGATGGCCGCCGCCTGCGCAGTGAACGGACGCGGCAATACATCATCGAGGCCTATCTCGCGCTGCTGAGCGAAAGTCCGAGGGTGCCGACGGCAATGCAGATCGCCGAGCGCGCCGGCTACTCGGTGCGGTCGTTGTTCGAGCGCTTTCCCGACCTGCTGACGCTGAGCCTCGCCGCCGCCGCCCACGCCGGCTGTTTCTTGACGCTCAGAGCGGCTGAGCGTAGGAAAGCGCGCTTCGCCGGGAGCGACCCACGGTGGCGGCCGTAGCTCAGTTGGTTAGAGCGCCAGATTGTGATTCTGGATGTCGCCGGTTCAATTCCGGTCGGCCGCCCCAGTCGCCCGCGTGCCATGGCTGAACCGATCAAGCTCAGGGATATCAGACCCCACGACGCAGCCGCTCTGCTGACCTGCATGGAAATGGCGGCGGCCGATGCGGCAACGATTGCGGCCGGCACACCAGGTACCGCACTCATGGAAGCCGCGGGCAGGGCGGTGGCATCGGCGGTGATCGAGCGCTATCGCCGCCAGCCGGTGCTTGTGCTGTGTGGACCCGGAAACAACGGAGGTGACGGGTTCGTGGCCGCCCGCTGCCTGCAGGCGGCGGCCTGGCCGGTGCGGCTGGGGCTTCTTGGCGTGCGTAGCAGCCTGAAAGGTGACGCCGCCTGGGCCGCAAGCCAGTGGCGGGGAGCCACTGAACCCGCATCGCCCGACCTTCTGGAGAGCCGTCCGCTGGTGATCGACGCCCTGTTCGGCGCAGGCCTCGCACGTCCGATCGAAGGCGTCGCCGCCGATTTGATCGAACGAATGAACCGCGCCGCATGCCCGGTGGTGGCGGTGGACGTGCCGAGCGGCCTGCACGGCGACTCGGGCCAGGTGATGGGGTGTGCGCCGAACGCCGACCTCACCGTGACGTTCTTTCGCGGCAAGCCGGGTCATTATTCCCTCGAGGGGCTGCGGCGATGCGGCGAACTCAGGATCGTCGATATCGGCATTCCGTCATCAGTTCTGGAGGGGATCCGGCCGAGTATATGGCGCAACGAACCCGCCTTGTGGCCGTTGCGGCGCCAGGGGCTGGCCGACCACAAGTACGCGCGTGGGCATCTGACGATCCTCGGCGGCGCGATAGCCACTGGCGCCGCACGTCTGGCGGCCCTTGCCGGGCGGCGGAGCGGGGCAGGGCTCGCGACCATCGCATCACCGCAAGAGGCGATGTCCGTTTACCAGGCGGCCGAGCCGGGCAATCTGGTCGTGGCTGCGGACGATCGCGAGACCTTCGCGCGCCTTGCCGCGGATGAGCGACGCAATGCCTTCCTGATCGGGCCCGGCTGTGGCGTGAACGAGCGCACGCGCGACGTCGTGCTCGTAGCGCTCGCCACTCGCCGATCGGTGCTGCTCGACGCAGATGCCATCACGGCCTTTGCTGACCGGCCGGCCGAGCTGTTCAAGGCGATCTCTGGACCGGTCCTGCTCACGCCCCATGAAGGAGAATTCCGTCGCCTCTTCCCGGACCTCGACGGCGTGCCGGGCAAGCTCGACCGCGCAAGGCAGGCGGCGCGACGGAGCGGCGCCACTGTCCTGCTGAAGGGACCCGACACGGTGATTGCGGCGCCGGACGGACAGGCCGTTATCAACGTCCATGCGCCGGCATCCTTGGCGACGGCAGGCTCGGGCGACGTCCTGGCCGGAATCGCCGGCGGATTGATGGCCCAGGGCTTGGCGCCGCTGGCAGCGGGAGCGGCAGCGGCCTGGCTGCATGGTGAGAGCGCCTATCGCTTTGGCGCCCCGGGCTTGATCGCGGAAGACCTCATCGAGGGGCTGCCGCAAGCCCTTGCCGCAGCGATGAATTGACCGTCCTGCAGGCACGGGCTAAGAGGCCCGCGATTCAGCCTCGCGGTCTCAAGCGGGCGTGGTGGAATTGGTAGACACGCGAGATTTAGGTTCTCGTGCCGCAAGGTGTGGGGGTTCAAGTCCCTCCGCCCGCACCAGGAAATGATGGAAGTAGCTCAATGCAAGTAACGGAACTCCCAGCCGACGGACTGAAGCGGCAATTCAAGATCGTCGTCCCGGCGGGCGACCTGTCGGCCAAGGTCGACGAACGCCTCGCCGAGCTCGCCCAAACGGCCCAGCTGCCCGGCTTCCGGAAGGGCAAGGTGCCGGTCGGCCTGCTCAAGAAGCAATACGGCCAGGCGCTGTACGGAGAGGCGCTCGAACAGGCGGTGAACCAGAGCACAGCGAAGGCGATCGAGGATCGCGGGTTGCGGCCCGCGCTGCAGCCGCGCGTCGACCTGAAGGAGCTGGCTGAGGGCAAGGATGTCGAGTTCGAGGTCGCGGTCGAGGTGTTGCCCGAGATCGGCAAGCTCGATTTCTCCAGCATCGAGCTCGAGCGGCTGAAGGCAGAGGTGCCGACGAAGGATGTCGACGACGCCCTCGACCGTATCGCCAAGGCCAACCGCGAGCAGAAGCCGGTCGACCCGCCGCGCCCTGCGCAGAAGGGCGATGCGCTGAAGCTCGACTTCGTGGGCTCGGTCGACGGTGTGGAGTTCCCCGGCGGCAAGGCCGAGGACTACGTGCTCGAGCTCGGCTCGGGCTCCTTCATCCCGGGCTTCGAGGATCAGCTGATCGGCGCCGAAGTCGACAAATCACTGGACGTCAAAGTCACCTTCCCGGCCGACTACGGCAATGCCGAGCTCGCGGGCAAGGAGGCCGTCTTCAAGTGCACGGTCAAGGAAATCCGCGAGTTCGTCGACAAGCCGGCAGACGATGAGTTGGCCAAGAAGAACAACTTCGAGAACCTGGAAGCCATGCGTAAGGCGGTGTCCGATCGCATCGGCCAGGACTATGCGCAGGTCTCGCGCTCCATGATCAAGCGCCAGCTTCTCGACAAGCTTGCCGACAGCCACAAGTTCGCCGTGCCGGAAGGGCTGGTCGAGGGCGAGTTCAACGCGATCTGGCAGCGCGTCGAAGAGGCCAAGAAGAACGGCGAGAAGCTCGAGGACGACGAAGAAAAGATGCGCAAGGAGTATCGAGAGATCGCTGAGCGCCGCATCCGTCTCGGCCTGCTGCTGGCCGACGTCGGCCGCTCCAACTCGATCGACGTCACGCCCGAGGAGCTGAACCAGGCAGTGATGCGCGAGGCCATGCGTTACCCTGGGCAGGAGCGCCAGGTGCTGGAATTCTACGGCAAGAACGCCGAGCTGAAAGAGCAGCTCAGGGCGCCGATCTTCGAGGAGAAGACGGTGGATTTTATCCTTGAGCTCGCCAAGGTTAATGAGAAGTCGGTTACGCCTGAGGAACTCCTCAAGGCCGCCCGCGAGGCCGAAGAGGAGAAGCCGGCTCAGCCGGCGGCAAACTGATCCACGGCAGTGGCCTTGAACCGGGCTGCCGTCGCTGCCACTTTCTACAACATAGTCACATGAGGGCCCCGCGATGAGTGGCGAGCGCGATCCGCTGCAGGTCTACAATAACTATTACGTTCCGATGGTCGTCGAGCAGTCGGCCCGCGGCGAGCGCGGCTACGACATTTGGTCGAGGCTCCTGAAGGAGCGCATCGTCTTCCTGAACGGGCCCATTGAAGACAACGTGGCCGGGCTCATTTGCGCCCAGTTGCTCTTTCTCGAATCCGAGAATCCCACCAAGGACATCTCGTTCTACATCAATTCGCCGGGCGGCGTGGTCACCTCGGGCCTGGCGGTCTACGACACCATGCAATATGTCCGGCCGCAGATCTCGACCCTGGTCTATGGCCAGGCGGCCTCGGCGGGCTCGCTGTTGCTGATGGCCGGCCAGAAAGGCAAGCGATTCGCGCTGCCCAATTCGCGAATCATGATCCACCAGCCGTCGGGTGGCGCCCAAGGGCAGGCGACCGACATCGAGATCCATGCCAAGGAAATCCTGCTAACCCGGGCACGTCTGAACCAGATGTACGTTGAACATACCGGCAGGACGATCGAGGAGATCGAGCGGGCCATGGAGCGTGACAAGTTCTTCTCCCCGCCGGAGGCCAAGACCTTCGGATTGATCGACGACGTGCTCGAAAAACGGCCGACGCCGACCATTCAGGCGGCCGCCTCCTAAAGAGGCAGCCGCGACCAATTGTTCCGCGTTCGCCTGCTGACCCACAACATTTTGATGTTGTGGCCATCGGGGCGTCGCGTTTAACATAGGCTTCGGTGCGGGCTCGCAGGGTTGGCGGGCTGCCCAAGCGGAGGTGCGTTAATAAGATGCCAGCCGCCAAGTCCGGGGGCGACTCCCGCAATACCCTCTATTGCAGCTTCTGCGGCAAGAGCCAGCATGAGGTCCGCAAGCTCATCGCGGGCCCGACTGTGTTCATTTGCGATGAATGCGTCGAACTCTGCATGGACATCATCCGAGAGGAGAGCAAGACCACCTTGGTCAAGTCCAAGGATGGTGTGCCCTCGCCCAAGGAGATCCGCCAAATCCTCGACGACTACGTGATCGGCCAGGATCAGGCCAAGCGCATCCTCGCTGTTGCAGTGCACAATCACTATAAGCGGCTGAGCCATGGCGGTAAGGCCAATGACGTCGAGATCGCCAAGTCGAACATCATGCTGATCGGCCCGACCGGCTGCGGCAAGACGCTGCTCGCCCAGACTTTGGCCCGCATGCTCGACGTGCCGTTCACCATGGCGGACGCCACGACGCTCACCGAAGCGGGCTATGTCGGCGAGGACGTCGAGAACATCATCCTGAAGCTCCTGCAGTCGGCCGATTACAACGTCGAGCGGGCGCAGCGCGGCATCGTCTATATCGACGAGGTCGACAAGATCAGCCGCAAATCCGACAACCCCTCGATCACGCGCGACGTATCCGGTGAGGGCGTGCAGCAGGCGCTGCTCAAGATCATGGAAGGCACGGTCGCTTCGGTCCCGCCGCAAGGCGGCCGCAAGCACCCGCAGCAGGAGTTCCTGCAGGTCGATACGACCAACATCCTGTTCATCTGCGGTGGTGCGTTCTCGGGCCTCGACAAGATCATTTCCCAGCGCCGCCAGGGCACGTCGATCGGCTTCGGCGCCGAAGTACGCGGCCCCGACGATCGGCGCACGGGCGAGGTGCTGCGCGATCTGGAGCCGGAGGATCTTCTGAAGTACGGCCTGATCCCGGAGTTCGTCGGCCGCCTGCCGGTGGTCGCCACGCTCGAGGATCTAGATGAGGGCGCGCTGATCGAGATTCTGACGCGGCCGAAGAACGCGCTGCTGAAGCAGTATCAGCGCCTGTTCGACATGGAGAGCGTGAAGCTGAAATTCTCCGACGACGCCCTGCGTGCGGTCGCCCAGAAGGCGATCCTGCGCAAGACCGGCGCGCGGGGGCTGCGCTCGATCATGGAGACCGTGCTGCTGGACACCATGTACGACCTGCCGTCGCTCGACGGTGTCGACGAGGTCGTCATCAACCGCGAAGTCATAGAAGGGCGGGCTCAACCGCTTTATGTGCACGGGGAGCGCAAGGAAGGCATTGCAGCCGCCCCGGCCTAGCTTTTGCTACCCTGGTGACAACGGTTACCAGCGGGAAACCGGCCGGGCCTTGAACGGGAACCCGTTCAGGCCAATCTCTGCAACCGAGTGCGCGTGGCTTTTGGCCGCGGGTCGCCCATCTGGGGGCCTCGGCCGCGGTGCGCGATAGCTCTAACAGCGTAGTTTGCGAGGCATCATGAACGCCCCCATCCAAGGAACCGTCTACCCCGTCCTGCCGTTGCGCGACATCGTCGTGTTTCCCGGCATGATCGTCCCGCTTTTCGTCGGCCGCGAAAAGAGCGTGAAGGCCCTCGAAGAAGTGATGAAGGACGACAAGCAGATCCTGCTGATCGCCCAGAAGAACGCCACCCAGGACGATCCCGGCCCTGAGGACATCTATTCGATCGGCACGCTCGGCACCGTGCTGCAGCTGCTGAAGCTGCCCGATGACACCGTCAAGGTGCTGGTCGAAGGCGGCAAGCGCGTGCGCATTGCCGGCTATACCGACAAGACCGAGTTCTTCGAGGCGCGCGCCGTCGAGATGGAAGAGACGGCCGGCGAGCCCGCCGAGCTGCAAGCCGCCGCGCGCACCGTGGTCTCGGAGTTCGAGAACTACGTGAAGCTCAACAAGAAAGTGCCGCCCGAGGTCGTGGTCTCGATCAACAAGATCGAGGAGCCGGCCAAGCTCGCCGACACCATCTCGGCGCATCTGGCGCTCAAGGTTGCTGACAAGCAGCAGTTGCTCGAACTCAACTCGGTGTCGAAGCGGCTCGAGCGCATCCTCGGCCTGATGGAAGGCGAGATCGGTGTCCTGCAGGTCGAGAAGAAGATCCGCAATCGCGTTAAGCGTCAGATGGAGAAGACGCAGCGCGAGTACTATCTCAACGAGCAGATGAAGGCGATCCAGAAGGAGCTTGGCGAGACCGAGGATGGTCGCGACGAGATCTCCGAGCTGGAGAAGCGCATCAAGAAGACACGCCTCAGCAAGGAGGCGCGGGAGAAGGCGCATGGCGAGCTAAAGAAGCTCCGGACCATGAGCCCGATGTCGGCCGAAGCGACGGTGGTGCGCAACTACCTCGATTGGCTGCTGTCGATTCCGTGGCGCAAGCCGACCAAGATCATCAAGGACCTGAAGTTCGCCGAAAACGTGCTCAATACCGATCACCATGGCCTGGAGAAGGTCAAGGAGCGCATCCTCGAGTACCTCGCGGTCCAGCAGCGCGTCGACAAGATGAAGGGCCCGATCCTCTGCCTGGTCGGCCCACCGGGCGTCGGCAAGACGTCTCTCGGCAAGTCGATCGCCAAGGCGACGGGGCGCAACTTCGTGCGCATGTCGCTGGGCGGCGTGCGCGACGAGGCCGAGATCCGCGGCCATCGCCGGACCTATATCGGCTCTCTGCCGGGCAAGGTCATCCAGAGCATGAAGAAGGTGAAGTCGTCGAACCCGCTGTTCCTGCTCGACGAGATCGACAAGCTGGGCGCCGACTTCCGCGGCGACCCGTCGTCGGCGCTGCTCGAGGTACTCGACCCTGAGCAGAACTCGACGTTCAACGATCACTACCTCGAGGTCGACTACGACCTGTCGAACGTGATGTTCATCACCACGGCGAATTCGCTACGCATGGCGCAGCCGCTGATGGACCGCATGGAGATCATCCGGCTGGCTGGCTACACCGAGGACGAGAAGATCGCGATCGCCCGCAAGCACCTGATCCCCAAGCAGCTCGAAGCGAACGGGTTGAAGGAAGGCGAGGTCGACATCCATGACGACGCCGTCCGCGATCTCGTGCGCTACTACACGCGCGAGGCTGGCGTGCGTAACCTGGAGCGCGAGATCGCCAACCTCGCCCGCAAGGGCGTCAAGGACATCCTCATGAAGGGGATGGCCAAGGTGAAGGTCCGTGCCAAGAACCTCGACAAGTACGCCGGCGTCCGTCGCTTCCGCTACGGCGAGGCCGAGCTCGAGGATCTAGTCGGCATCACCACGGGCCTGGCCTGGACCGAGGTTGGTGGCGAACTGCTGCAGATCGAGGCCGTGCTGGTCCCAGGCCGCGGCCGGGTGACCGTCACCGGCAAGCTGGGCGACGTCATGCAGGAGTCGGTGCAGGCGGCCAATGCCTATGTCCGTTCCCGCGCGGCGATCTTCGGCATCAAGCAGAGCGTCATGGAGAAGCGCGACATCCATGTGCACGTGCCGGAGGGTGCGACGCCCAAGGATGGCCCTTCGGCGGGCGTGGGGATGATCACCTCGATCGTCTCGGCGCTCACGGGCGTGGCGGTGCGCAAGGAAGTGGCCATGACCGGCGAGATCAGCCTGCGTGGCCGGGTGATGCCGATCGGCGGCCTCAAGGAGAAGCTGCTGGCGGCATTGCGTGGCGGTCTCAAGACCGTGCTGATTCCCAAGGAGAACGAGCGCGATTTGCCAGAGATCCCGGACAACGTGAAGAAAGGCCTGGAGATCGTCCCGGTCTCGACCGTGGACGAGGTGCTGGCCCGCGCCTTGGTCAAGCCGCTGGTCGCCATCGAATGGCCGGACGACCTCGAAACGCCGGCCAAGAAGCCGGAGGGCGCCGAGCAGAGCGTCGTCGCTCACTAGCCACGACGATCCTATCCAATGGCGAAGCCCCGGAGCGATCCGGGGCTTCGTTGCGTTTGGCCCAATCTATGCCCGCGTCGGGCCGTCTTTTCTACCAAATATGGTATTCAACGTTGACGCGGTTTTGCGGCCGCCCTTACACTCGAAGCTGCCCTAACTCCTGCTAGAGGCCTCGCCCGTGAACAAGCACGACCTGATCGCCGCCGTTGCCGCCTCAACCAATCTCTCCAAGGTCGATGCCGCCAACGCCATCGATGCGATGCTGACGGTGATCACCAAATCGCTGAAGAAGAAGGAAAAGGTTCTACTGGTCGGCTTCGGCACCTTTCAGGTGTCGCGACGCAAGGCGGGCGAGGGACGCAATCCACAGACTGGCGAGAAGATCAAGATCCCGGCCGCGACCGTGCCTCGCTTCAAGGCGAGCAAAGCGCTCAAGGATGCGCTCAACTGAGCATTCCGACGTCTGCTGTGGTAGGAAACGCGTCGGGCGATTAGCTCAGCGGTAGAGCATTCCCTTTACACGGGACAGGTCGGCGGTTCGATCCCGTCATCGCCCACCACGTTTTGCAGAATGCGGAAAGCGCTGATTTTTCGGGCACTTACGCACGTCTTCGCGACTGCGGTAAGCTTGACTCACCATGGGGTGTCCTTTATCTCTCCGCGCGCCGTTTGGGGCTTTTGCGGGCGTAGTTCAGTTGGTTAGAACGCCGGCCTGTCACGCCGGAGGTCGCGGGTTCGAGTCCCGTCGCTCGCGCCAGCCCAACGCTGGTATCCCAAGCGCAAGAGGCAGGGGGGCGGAGGACTGACGATGGAAGCTCTTCTGACGGAATATCTTCCGATCCTCATCTTCCTTGGCCTCGCTTTCGCTATTGTCTGCGTCATGCTGGGGGGCTCCTACCTGATCGCCCGCCAGCATCCGAACTCCGAGAAACTGTCGCCTTTCGAGTGCGGCTTTGCACCCTTCGACGATGCCCGCGGGCAGTTCGACGTGCGTTTCTATCTTGTCGCCATCCTCTTCATCATCTTCGACCTCGAGGTGGCCTTCCTCTTCCCCTGGGCGGTGGCCCTGGGCGATATCGGCATCTTCGGCTTCTGGTCGATGATGCTGTTCCTGGCGGTGCTGACCGTTGGGTTCATCTACGAATGGCGCAAGGGAGCGTTGGAATGGGAGTGATCCAGTCCAAGCCCAGTGGAGCTGCCAGTGCGGCGGCGGAAGCCGCCCTGTCGCGCGCCCTGAACGATGAGCTGGCGGACAAGGGCTTCGTCGTCGCCCAGCTCGACAAGCTGATCACCTGGGCGCGCACCGGCTCGCTGTGGGGCCTGACCTTCGGCCTCGCCTGCTGCGGCGTCGAGATGATCCACTGTTGGATGAGCCGCTACGACCTCGACCGCTTCGGCTTCGCGCCGATGCCGAGCCCGCGCTCGGCCGACGTCATGATCGTGGCGGGCACGCTCACCAACAAGATGGCGCCGGCGCTGCGCAAGGTCTACGACCAGATGGCCGAGCCGCGCTACGTGATCTCCATGGGCTCGTGCGCCAACGGCGGCGGCTACTATCACTACAGCTACTCCGTCGTGCGCGGCTGCGATCGCATCATACCGGTCGATGTCTACGTGCCGGGCTGTCCGCCGACGGCGGAGGCGCTGCTTTACGGCATCCTGCAGCTGCAGAAGAAGATCCGCCGCACGGGCACGCTGGTGCGGTAATGGAAGGGCTCGGCAGTCACATCGTCCAGGCGAGCGGCGCGACGACGGCGATGTCCGTCCGCCTCGGCGAGCTGATGCTCGAGACCACACCGGACAAGCTGCTCGCCCTGCTGAAGTTCCTGCGCGATGACGCCAAGTGCCTGTTCAACCAGCTGGTCGATGTCTGTGGCGTCGACTGGCCCGAGCGCGAAAAGCGCTTCGACGTCGTCTACAATCTGCTCAGCCTCAAGAACAACCAGCGCGTCCGCCTCAAGGTCGCGACCGACGAGAGCACGCCGGTGCCGTCGGCATCGTCGCTTTACAGCTCGGCCGGCTGGTTCGAGCGCGAGACCTACGATCTCTACGGCGTGTGGTTCTCCGACCACCCCGACCTCCGGCGCATCCTCACTGACTACGGCTTCGAAGGCCATCCGCTGCGCAAAGATTTCCCGCTGACCGGCTTCGTCGAGCTGCGCTGGGACGACGTGCAGAAGCGCGTAATCTACGAGCCTGTGAAGCTGGCCCAGGAGTTCCGCCGCTTCGACTTTCTGAGCCCCTGGGAGGGCGCTCACTACGCGCTGCCGGGGGACGAGAAGGCGACCAAGAGCTGACATGTCCGACGTCGAGATCAAAACCCTGACGATGAACTTCGGGCCGCAACATCCGGCGGCCCACGGGGTGCTGCGTCTGGTGGTCGAGATGGACGGCGAGATCATCGAGCGCTGCGATCCGCATATCGGCCTCTTGCATCGCGGCACCGAGAAGCTGATCGAGTACAAGACCTACCTGCAGGCGATCCCGTATTTCGATCGGCTGGATTACGTGTCGCCGATGAACCAGGAGCATGCCTTCGCGCTCGCCGTCGAAAAGCTCTTGGGCATCACGGCGCCCGAACGTGGGCAATACATCCGCGTGTTGTTCGCCGAGATCACGCGCATTCTCAACCACCTCCTGAACGTGACCACGTTCGCGATGGATGTCGGTGCGCTTACCCCGCCGCTCTGGGGCTTCGAGCAGCGCGAGCTGCTGATGGAATATTACGAAGGCGTGAGCGGCTCGCGCATGCACGCCAATTATTTCAGGCCGGGCGGCGTTCACCAGGATCTGCCCGACGGCATGCTCAATTCGATGGATGCCTGGATCAAGCAGTTCTATCCGTTCCTCAAGGACCTCGAGAACCTGCTGAACGACAACCGCATCTTCCGCCAGCGCATGGTCGACATCGGCGTCGTCTCCAAGGAGCAGGCGATCGATTGGGGCTTCTCGGGCCCGCTGATCCGAGCCTCGGGCCTGCCGTGGGATCTGCGCAAGTCGCAGCCCTATGACGTCTACGACCGCATGGACTTCGACATCCCGGTTGGCAAGACGGGCGACTGCTTCGCGCGCTTCCTCGTCCGCGTCGAGGAGATGTACCAGAGCGCCCGCATCATGGAGCAGTGCATCAAGGCACTGCGCACCGTGACAGGTCCGGTGCGGGTCGATGACCGCAAGATCGCCCCGCCGCGCCGGGCCGAGATGAAGGGCTCGATGGAAGCCCTGATCCATCATTTCAAGCTCTATACCGAGGGCTACAAGGTGCCGGCCGGCGAGACCTACACGGCCGTCGAGGCGCCCAAGGGCGAGTTCGGCGTCTATCTCATTTCCGACGGCACCAACAAACCCTACCGCTGCAAGATCCGGGCTCCGGGATTCCCGCATCTGCAGGCGCTGGACATGATGACCAGGGGCCACCAGCTCGCCGACATGTCGGCGAATATCGGCTCGCTCGACATCGTGTTCGGCGAGATCGACCGCTAGGAGACGAACGCGATGGCGATGATCACCGCCGATCCCAAGGACGTGCCGCACGTCGCGAGCTTTGCCTTCACGCCGGAGAATCTGGCGAAGGCCAAGGCGCTGATGGCGAACTATCCGCCGGGCCGCCAGGCCAGCGCCGTGATCGGCGTGCTCGATCTCGCCCAGCGTCAGCAGGGCTGGTTGCCGCGCGTGGCGATGGACGAAGTGGCCAAGCTCCTCGATATGGCGCCGATCCGCGTCTACGAGATCGCGACCTTCTACACGATGTTCCAGCTCAAGCCGCGCGGGAAGTATCTCCTGCAGGTCTGCACCACGACGCCGTGCTGGCTGCGCGGCTCGGAGGCGGTGATGAGAGCCTGCCAGGAGGCGGCCGACGGCGAGACCTTCAGCGTGCAGGAAGTCGAGTGCCTCGGCGGCTGCGTGAATGCGCCGGTGGTCCAGATCAATGACGATTTCTATGAGGATCTCGACGCCGCCTCGATGAAGAAGGTCCTCGACGCCTTCGGCCGCGGTGAAACACCCAAGCCTGGCCCGCAGATCGACCGCCAGACGTCGGCGCCGGTCGGCGGCCCGACGACCTTGAAGGGAGCGTGACGCCATGCTCGCCGACAAGGACCGCATCTTCACCAACCTCTACGGCTTCCACGACTGGAAGCTCGCGGGCGCGCGCGCGCGCGGCGCCTGGGACAACACCAAGGCGATCCTCGACAAGGGCCCGGATGCCATCGTCGACGAGATGAAGAAGTCGGGCCTGCGTGGCCGCGGCGGCGCAGGTTTCCCGACCGGCCTCAAGTGGTCGTTCATGCCCAAAGAGGTGAAGGACCGCCCGCATTACCTCATCGTCAATGCCGATGAGTCCGAGCCGGGCACTTGCAAGGATCGCGACATCATGCGCCACGACCCGCATCTGCTGGTCGAAGGCTGCCTGGTCGCGGGCTTCGCCATGCGCGCGCACGCGGCCTACATCTACGTGCGCGGCGAGTTCTACAACGAAGCGCAGAACCTGATGTTCGCCGTCAAGGAGGCCTACGAGACCGGCCTGATCGGCGACAATGCCTGCAGTTCGGGCTGGAAGTTCGATATCTACATTCATCGCGGCGCCGGCGCCTATATCTGCGGCGAGGAAACGGCCCTGCTCGAGAGCCTCGAAGGCAAGAAGGGCATGCCGCGGCTCAAGCCGCCTTTCCCGGCTGGCGCAGGGCTCTATGGCTGTCCGTCTACCGTGAACAACGTCGAAGTCGATCGCCGTGGCGCCGACCATCATGCGCCGCGGCGCGACCTGGTTCGCAGGTATCGGCCGGCCCAATAATACCGGCACCAAGCTCTTCTGCATTTCCGGCCACGTGAACAAGCCGTGCAATGTCGAGGAGGAGATGGGCATTCCCCTCCGCGAGTTGATCGACCGCCATGCCGGCGGTGTGCGCGGCGGCTGGGACAATCTCCTCGCGGTGATCCCGGGCGGCGCTTCGGTGCCGCTGCTGCCCAAGTCGATCTGCGACACCGTCCTGATGGATTTCAACTCACTCAAAGATCAACAGACCGGATTGGGCACGGCGGCCGTCGTCGTCATGGACAAGTCGACCGACGTGGTGAAAGCGATCGCGCGGCTTTCCTATTTCTACATGCACGAGAGTTGCGGCCAGTGCACGCCCTGCCGCGAAGGCACGGGCTGGATGTGGCGCGTGATGGAACGCATGGTGCTGGGCAAGGCGCGCATCGAGGAGATCGATGCCCTGTACGACGTCACCAAGCAGGTCGAGGGCCACACGATCTGCGCGCTGGGCGACGCCGCGGCTTGGCCAATTCAGGGTTTGATCCGGCATTTCCGGCCGGAGATGGAGCGCCGCATCCGCGAGCGCACCGAAAAGCTGGCGGCCGAGTAGGGCAGGGAGCAGGCGATGCCCACAGTAAAGATCGACGGTAAGGAGATGGAGGTGCCGGCCGGCATCACCGTCTTGCAAGCATGCGAGCTGGCCGGCGTGGAGATCCCGCGCTTCTGCTACCACGAGCGCCTGTCGATCGCCGGCAACTGCCGCATGTGCCTGGTTGAGCTCAAGCCCGGGCCGCCCAAGCCGCAGGCGAGCTGCGCGATGCCCGTTGCCGACAAGCAGGAGATCATCACCAACTCCGCGGTCGTGCAGAAGGCGCGCAACGGCGTGATGGAGTTCCTGCTGATCAACCATCCGCTCGACTGCCCGATCTGCGACCAGGGCGGCGAGTGCGACCTGCAGGACCAGGCGATGGCCTACGGCTTCGACCGCAGCCGTTACCACGAGAACAAGCGCGCGGTGCCCGACAAGGAGCTTGGGCCCCTGGTCAAGACGTCGATGAACCGCTGCATTCACTGCACGCGCTGCATCCGCTTCGCGACCGAGGTCGCGGGCGTCGAGGAGCTGGGCGCGACGGGCCGCGGCGAGAGCATGGAGGTCACGACCTATGTCGAGCACGCGCTCACGACCGAGCTCGCCGGCAACGTGGTCGATCTTTGCCCGGTCGGCGCACTGACCGCCAAGCCCTACGCCTTCGAGGCGCGCTCCTGGGAAATGCGCAAGACCGAGTCGGTCGACGTGATGGATGCGCTCGGCTCGAACATCCGCGTCGATACACGCGGCGGCCAGGTGATGCGCGTGCTGCCGCGGCTCAATGACGACGTGAACGAGGAGTGGATTTCCGACAAGACGCGCCATGCGGTCGACGGCCTGCGCTATCAGCGTCTCGACCGGCCTTTCGTGCGCAAGCAGGGCAAGCTGGTCGAGGCCACCTGGGACGAGGCCTTTGCTGCAATCGAGGCCAAGCTCAAAGGGATCGACGGCAACAAGATTGCGGCCATCGTCGGCGATCAGTGCGACGCCGAGGCGATGGTGGCGCTCAAGGATCTGATGGCGGCGCTCGGTTCGCCGAACGTCGATTGCCGCCAGGACGGTGCCAAGCTCGAGGCGGGCGTGCGCGGCAGCTATATCTTCAATGCGGGCGTGCGCGGCATCGACCAAGCCGACGCGATCCTGCTGATCGGCACTAATCCGCGCTGGGAATCGCCGGTGCTGAACGCGCGGATCCGCAAGCGCTACCTCCATGGCCGCTGCGCCATCGCCAGCATCGGCCCGGCGGTCGATCTCACCTATCCGGTCGAGCGGCTGGGCGCGGGGCCCACGACCCTGCGCGATCTCGCCGATGGCAAACTTGGCTTCTCCGAAAAGCTCAAGGCCGCGAAGAATCCGCTGATTATCGTCGGCATGGGCGCGCTCGCCCGCGAGGACGGAGCGGCGATCTTGGCTCTGGCCCGCAGTCTTGCCGTCGTTCGCAACGACTGGAACGGCTTCGCCATCCTGCACACGGCGGCGGCGCGGGTCGGTGGACTCGACCTCGGCCTGGTAGCGGGCCCGGGCGGTCGCGATGTCGCGGGCATCCTGGCCGGCTGCGAGAAGCGCGAGATCGAGGTGGTCTATCTGCTGGCCGCCGACGAGATCGACACCAAGAAGCTCGGCAAGGCCTTCGTCATCTACCAGGGCCATCACGGTGATGCCGGGGCGCACCGCGCCGATGTCATCCTGCCGGGCGCTGCCTACACCGAGAAGCCTGGGACCTACGTAAACACCGAGGGCCGCGTGCAGCTCGGCCTGCGCACCAATTATCCGCCAGGCGACGCCCGCGAGGATTGGGCGATCCTGCGCGCCCTGTCGGAGCGTCTGGGCAAGACCTTGCCTTACGACACGATCGATCAGGTCCGCGCAAGGCTGGTGGCGGTCAACAAGAGCTTCGCGGCGCTCGACCAGCAGGCGGCGGGTGCCTGGGGCGACTTCGGCAAGGCCGGTAACGTCAGCGACGCGCCGTTCGTCGCGCCGATCGCCAACTTCTACATGACCTGCCCGATCAGCCGGGCGTCGCGGACCATGGCCGAGTGCATCGCCTCGCGTCAGCACCAGATGGCGGCGGAGTAGGGCATGTTCGCCGACATCGTGCGCTTTTTCACCGTCGACCCGGTCGGCCAGGCGATCCTACGGGCGATCATCATCCTTCTGGAGTGCCTGGCCGTCACGGTGCCGCTGCTCGTGGCCGTCGCCTACATGACCTATGTCGACCGCAAGGTATGGGCGTCGATCCAGCTGCGCCGCGGCCCCAACGTGGTCGGCCCGTTCGGCCTGCTGCAGCCCTTCGCCGACGGGCTGAAGCTCGTCCTGAAGGAGACCATCGTCCCGTCGAGCGCCAATGGCGTGCTGTTCATCATCGCACCCATGATCACCTTCATCACTGCGCTGATCGCCTGGGCGGTGGTGCCGTTCAACAATGGTTGGGTCATCGCCGACATCAATGTCGGCATCCTCTATCTCTTCGCCATCTCCTCGCTCGGCGTCTACGGCATCATCATCGCCGGCTGGGCCTCCAACTCGAAATACGCCTTCCTCGGCGCGCTGCGCTCGGCGGCTCAGATGGTGTCCTACGAGGTTTCGATCGGCTTCGTGCTGATCACCGTGCTGCTCTGCGTCGGCTCGCTGAACCTGAGTCAGGTCGTGATCGCCCAGTCCGGTTGGTTCTGGAACTGGTTCTGGCTGCCGCTGTTGCCGATGTTCGTGATCTTCTTCGTCTCGGCGCTGGCCGAAACGGCACGCACGCCATTCGACCTGCCGATGTCGGAGGCGGAGCTCGTCCAGGGCTTCCAGACCGAATATTCGTCGATGCCCTTCGCGCTCTTCTTCCTCGGCGAATATGCCAACATGATCCTGCTGTCGGCGATGGCCGCCGTCCTCTTCCTGGGCGGCTGGCTGTCACCGATCCCCTATGCGCCGTTCACGTACGTGCCGGGGGTCATCTGGTTCTGCCTCAAGATCGCGTTCCTGCTGTTCGTCTTCAGCTGGACCAAGGGAACGCTGCCCCGCTACCGCTACGACCAGCTGATGAGGCTGGGCTGGAAGGTATTCCTGCCGGTCTCGCTGGGCTGGGTCGTCATCACCGCTGCCGTGCTTCAGTTCGGCGGCTGGGTTCCGAAGCTCTAGGGAGATCACACATGGCCTCTCTCGACCGTACGGCACGCTCCTTCCTGCTCACCGAGCTGGTGGCGGGCTTCGCGCTGACCTTGAAATACATGTTCAAGCCCAAGGTGACGCTGAACTATCCCTACGAGAAGGGGCCGCTCAGTCCGCGCTTCCGCGGCGAGCACGTCACTGCGTCGCTATCCCAATGGCGAGGAACGCTGCATTGCCTGCAAGCTTTGCGAGGCGATCTGCCCCGCCCAGGCCATCACCATCGAGGCCGAGCCGCGAGACGACGGCAGCCGGCGCACCACGCGTTACGACATCGACATGACCAAGTGCATCTATTGCGGCCTCTGCCAGGAGGCCTGTCCGGTCGATGCCATCGTCGAGGGGCCAAACTTCGAATTCTCGACCGAGACGCGCGAGGAGCTGATGTACAACAAGGAGAAGCTGCTCGCGAACGGCGACCGCTGGGAAGAAGAGATCGCCGCCAATCTCCAGGCCGATGCGGCGTATCGCTAGGCCGAACTCGGGGAAGGGGAGACGATGCTGCTTCAGGCCATAGCCTTCTGGGTGTTCGCGACGGTCGTGGTGCTGTCTGCGGGCGCGGTCGTCATCTCGCGCAACCCCGTCTACTCGGTGCTGTTTCTCATCTTGGCGTTCTTCAATACGGCGGCCCTGTTCGTTCTGATTGGCGCGGAGTTTATCGCGATGATCCTGATCATCGTCTATGTCGGCGCCGTCGCGGTGTTGTTCCTGTTCGTCGTGATGATGCTCGATATCAACCTCGCCAGGCTCCGCGAGGGCTTCCTGGAATACCTGCCGGTCGGCGTCATGATCGGAGCGGCCCTGCTCTGTGAGATCTTGTTCGCTTTGGGCGTGCTGTGGGGCAGCAATCCGACACTATCGTCGCGCTCAGCAAGGCCGGCGCACAAGTCGCCGCCATCGACAACACCCGCGCGATCGGTCGCGTGCTCTACACCCAGTATTTCTACCTCTTCCAGGTAGCGGGCCTGGTGCTGCTGGTCGCCATGATCGGCGCCATCGTGCTGACACTGCGTCGCCGCCCGGGCGTGCGCCGCCAGCGGATCTCCGAGCAACTCTACCGGCCCAAGGACCAGGTAGTCACCACGGTGAAGGTGCCGACCGGGGGAGGCGTGTCATGACCATCGGCCTCGGCCACTATCTCGGCCTCGCAGCGGTGCTGTTCACCTTCGGCATCCTGGGCATCTTCCTGAACCGCAAGAACGTCATCGTCATCCTGATGTGCGTCGAGTTGATGCTGCTCGCGGTCAACATCAACCTCGTGGCCTTCTCGGTCTTCCAGGGCAACATCGTGGGCCAGGTCTTCGCCATGCTGGTGCTGACGGTCGCCGCCGCCGAGGCGGCGATCGGGCTCGCCATCCTTGTGGTGTATTTCCGCAATCGCGGCACCATCGAGGTCGAAGACATCAGCGCGATGAAGGGCTAGGGGCGCAGAACGCATCATGGATCTTGCCATCAAGCTCATCGTCCTGCTGCCCATGCTCGCGGCTGCGATCGCGGGCCTGTTCTGTCGTGTCATCGGCGATAGAGCAGCGCAGATCGTCACTTGCGCGGCGCTGCTGATTGCCGCTGCGCTCTCGGTCTTCGTCTTCGTCCGCATTGGCTTCGGCCCGGAGAACGGCAAGCTGGTGGTCGTGCAGCTCTTCTCGTGGATCGATTCGGGCTCGCTCGACGTCACCTGGTCGCTGCGCGTCGATACGTTGACGGCGGTGATGCTGATCGTCGTCACCGGCGTGTCGTCGATGGTCCACGTCTATTCCGTCGGCTACATGGCCGAGGACCCGTCGATCCCGCGCTTCATGGCCTATCTCAGCCTGTTCACCTTCTTCATGCTGATGCTGGTGACGGCCGACAACCTGGTGCAGCTCTTCTTCGGCTGGGAGGGCGTGGGGCTGGCCTCCTACCTGCTGATCGGCTTCTGGTACGACCGGCCGTCGGCCAATGCCGCCGCCATCAAGGCCTTCATCGTCAACCGGGTCGGCGACTTCGGTTTCGCGCTCGGCATCTTCGCGATCTGGATGCTGTCGGGTTCGGTGGGCTTCGAGGACGTCTTCGCCAAGGGCCCCGACATGGCGAAGCTGCGCATCCATTTCCTGTGGATGGACCTGCCGGCACTGGAGACCGCCTGCGTGCTGCTGTTCATCGGCGCCATGGGCAAGTCGGCCCAGCTTGGCCTGCACACCTGGCTGCCAGACGCCATGGAAGGCCCGACGCCGGTCTCCGCCCTGATTCACGCCGCGACCATGGTGACGGCGGGCGTGTTCATGGTCTGCCGCCTGTCGCCGCTGTTCGAACTGGCGCCCGTTGCCTCGCAGATCGTCACCCTGATCGGCGGCGCGACCGCGTTCTTCGCCGCAACGATCGGCCTGACCCAGTTCGACATCAAGCGCGTGGTCGCCTATTCGACCTGCTCGCAGCTCGGCTACATGTTCTTCGCCGCGGGCGTCGGCGCCTATTCGGCGGCGATGTTCCATCTCATGACCCACGCCTTCTTCAAGGCGCTGCTGTTCCTCGGCTCGGGCTCGGTGATCACCGCGCTGCATCACGAGCAGGACATGCGCCAGATGGGCGGCGTTAAGGAGAAGACGCCGCAGACCTTCTACCTGATGTGGATCGGCACGCTGTCGCTCTCCGCCATCGGCGTGCCCTTCATCATGGGTCACGGCGTGGGCTTCTCCGGCTTCATTTCAAAGGACGCGATCCTCGAAGCTTCGTTCGGCGTCGACACCCACGTTGGCTTCATCGCCTACTGGCTGGGCATCGCCGGCGCCTTCATGACGGCATTCTACTCGACGCGCGTGATGTTCCTGACCTTCTACGGCAAGTATCGCGGCGATCATCACACGTGGGATCACGCCCACGAATTGCCGGCGGTGATGCTGATTCCGCTCTATGTTCTGGCGGCCGGTGCCGCCTTCGCCGGCATGGTCGCCTATGGCTGGTTCGTTGGCGACGGCTGGGAGCAGTTCTGGGGTCATTCGATCGCGGTGAAGTCGACCGAGCACATCATCCACGCCATGCACGAAGCGCCGGTGTGGGCGAAGCTGCTGCCCCTGGTCATGGGGCTGAGCGGCATCGCGCTGAGCTACATCTACTACTTCGCCGTGCCGTCGCTGCCCGACCGCACTGTCAAGGCCTTGGGCGCGCATCTACACCTTCGTTTTCAACAAGTGGTACTTCGACGAGCTCTATGACGCGGTGCTCGTGCAGCCCGCGCTCGCCATCGGCCGCCTGTTCTGGAAGAAGGGCGACGGGGCGATGATCGACGGGCTCGGGCCCGATGGCATCGCCGCGCGCTCGCAGGACCTGGCGGGCGTGCTGAGCCGCTTCCAGAGCGGCTATCTCTATCACTATGCGTTCGTGATGCTGGTCGGCGTGGCGTGCCTCGTCAGCTACTTCATGCTGTTCGTGAGGTAGGCGATGGCGAGCTGGCCAATCCTTTCCGTCGTCACCTTCCTGCCGCTGGTGGGCGCGCTTCTTTTGCCTGGTCGTCAACGGGCCGAAGGAGGCCGTCGACCGCAACTGCCGTAGCGCCGCGCTTGATCACGTCGCTCGCGACCTTCCTGATCTCGCTGGTCCTGTGGGTGCGCTTCGATCCGACCAAGGCGGGCTTCCAGTTCGAGGAGAAGCTCGCCTGGGTGCCGGCGCTCAATATCGGCTACCACATGGGGATCGACGGCATCTCGCTGTTCTTCGTGCTGCTGTCGACCTTCCTGACGCCGATCTGCGTCGCTGGCGAGCTGGGAGGCCGTCCAGAACCGCGTCAAGGAATACATGATCGCGTTCCTCGTGCTCGAGACCTTCATGGTCGGCATGTTCTGCGCGCTCGATCTCGCGCTGTTCTACGTCTTCTTCGAAGGCGTTCTGATCCCGATGTTCCTGATCATCGGCGTGTGGGGCGGCCAGCGGCGCGTCTACGCCGCCTTCAAGTTCTTCCTCTACACGCTGCTCGGCTCGGTGCTGATGCTGCTGGCGATCATCGCCATCTACTGGCAGATCGGCACGACCGACCTGCCGACGGCCTTCGAGAAGCTCAACCTGCCGTTCCAGTGGCAGTTCTGGCTGTGGCTCGCCTTCTTCGCCTCCTTCGCGGTCAAGGTGCCGATGTGGCCGGTCCATACCTGGCTGCCCGATGCCCACGTCGAGGCGCCGACCGCGGGTTCGGTGATCCTGGCCGGCGTGCTCTTGAAGATGGGCGGCTACGGCTTCATCCGCTTCTCCGTGACCTTGATGCCGGAGGCGACGCAGTATTTCGCGCCGCTGATCTTCGGCCTCTCCGTGGTCGCCGTCATCTACACCTCGCTGGTGGCGCTGGTGCAGGAGGACATGAAGAAGCTGATCGCCTATTCGTCGGTCGCCCATATGGGTATCGTGACGATCGGCATCTACGTCATGAACATGCAGGGCGTGCAGGGTGGCATCTTCCAGATGCTGAGCCATGGCATCGTGTCGGCCGCGCTCTTCCTTTGCGTCGGCGTGGTCTACGACCGCATGCACACCCGCGAGATCGCGGCCTATGGCGGTCTCGTCCATCGCATGCCGCGCTACGCCTTCGTCTTCATGTTCTTTACCCTCGCAAGCGTGGGCCTGCCCGGCCTGTCGGGCTTTGTTGGCGAGTTCCTGGTGCTGGTCGGGACGTTCAAGGCCAACACCTGGGTGGCGTTCCTGGCCGCGACGGGCCTGATCCTGGGCGCGGCCTACGCGCTGTGGCTCTACCGCAAGATCATCTTCGGCGAGCTCACCAAGGACACGCTGAAGGCGATCCTCGACATGAGCCCGCGCGAGGTCGCGGTGTTCCTGCCGCTGGTCGCTGATCGTGCTCTGGATGGGCATCTATCCCAACTCCTTCCTCGATCCGATGGCGCCTTCCGTCGACAAGCTGATCGGCGACTACAATGCGGCGCTGAAGCTGGCGCGCACGGCGGCACTGCCATGACCAACATGTTCGTGGGCCTCGAATCCTGGACACTGGCGCGGCCGGAGCTCTTTCTCGCCGGCGTGACCGCGCTGCTGCTGCTTTATGGCGTGCTGCGCGGCGAGGCGTCGGCGGCTTTCGTCTCGGCGGCGACCGTGGTGGCGCTGCTGGCGACGGCGGTCCTGCTGTTCCTGCCGTATCGCGAGGGCACGGCCTTCGCTGCGCTCTTCATCACCGACCGTCTTACCACGACCATGAAGGCGCTGGTCCTGGTAGGCTCTGCGGTCGCGGTCCTGATGTCGCGCGCCTATTTCGAGCACGTGAAGGCCTGGCGCTTCGAGTATCCGCTGCTCGTGGCCTTGGCCACGCTCGGCATGATGCTGATGATCTCGGCCAACGACCTGATGGCGCTCTATGTCGGGCTCGAGCTGCAGTCGCTGGCGCTCTATGTCGTGGCAGCCTTCCAACGCGATACGGTGCGCTCGACCGAGGCGGGACTGAAATACTTCGTCCTGGGATCGGTCGCCTCGGGCATGCTGCTGTTCGGTGCCTCCCTGATCTACGGCTTCTGCGGCGGCACGGCGTTCGTCCAGATCTCGCAGGCGCTGCTGGCCGGCAAGTCGGGCGAGATCGGCACCGTGGTCGGCCTGGTGTTCGTCGTGGCGGGGCTTGCCTTCAAGATATCGGCGGTGCCGTTCCACATGTGGACGCCGGACGTCTACGAGGGCGCGCCGACGCCGGTAACAGCGCTGTTTGCCGCCGCACCCAAGATCGCCGCTATTTCCCTGACCGTCTCGGTGCTGATGGGACCGTTCAAGCCATTGTTCGCGCAGTGGCAGCAGATCGTCATCGTGGCCTCTATCCTGTCCATGGGCTGGGGTGCCTTTGCTGCCTTGCGCCAACAGAACATCAAGCGGCTGATGGCCTATTCCTCGATCGGCAATGTCGGCTACGTGCTGCTGGGCCTCGCAAGCGGCAGCGAGATGGGCATCCAGTCGGTGGTCTTCTATCTCGCCATCTACATGGTCATGACGCTCGGCGTCTTCGCTATCATCCTGATGATGAAGCGCAAGGGGATCATGGTGGAAACGGTGCCCGACCTTGCCGGGCTCGGCCGCAGCCATCCGATGATGGCGCTCGCCATGTTGGTCTTCATGTTCTCCCTGGCCGGCATCCCGCCGCTCGCGGGCTTCTGGGGCAAGCTCTATATCTTCATCGCCGCCGTGGAGGCCAAGCTCTTCTGGCCGGCCGTGCTCGGCGTGCTGGCGTCGGTCGTTGCGTCCTACTACTACCTGCGCATCGTCAAGGTCATGTACTTCGACGAAGGTACCGAAACGCTCGACCAGCCGGTGTTCGGGGCGACGCGCGCCATCGCCTTCGCAGCGGCCCTTCTGGTGGCGGCGTTTTCGCTGGCGCCGCAGCCGCTCAGCCTGGTCGCCGCCGCGGCCGCGAAGGGCCTGTTCCCGTGAGCCACGCGCCCGTCCTGCCGGACGGGTGGACGCTGGTCGCGCTGCAAAGCGTCGGCAGCACCAACGACGAAGCTGCGCGCCTGGCCGAGGCCGGCGCTCCTGAAGGCACGATCGTGTGGTCGCGCGAGCAGACCGGCGGGCGCGGCCGCCGCGGTCGCCATTGGGCCTCGCCGATCGGCAATCTCTACACATCGACGGTCCTGCGGCCGGCCTGCAGTGCCGCGCGCGCTGCGGAACTGGGCTTTGCGGCCGCGCTGGCTGTCTGCGACATGGTGCCCGCGGGCCGCGAGGTGCGCGTGAAATGGCCCAACGACGTGCTGGTCGATGGCGGCAAGGTCGCCGGCATCTTGCCGGAGAGCGTGATCGGCCAGCGCGGCGAGGTCGAGCATGTTGTTCTGGGGATCGGCGTCAATGTCGGGCTTGCGCCGCAACTTCCCGGACCTGCGCTACCGGCAGCCACGCTCGGCGGCTCGGTCGAGGAGGCGCTGGAGAAGCTCACCGCGTCTTTGGCCGCGCGCCTCGTCCAGTGGCGGCACGAGGGCTTCGCGACGATCAAGAGCGGCATGGCTTGCCAAGGCAGGCCCACTCGGCCTCGAAGTCGACGTGAAGCTGGGCGAGGAACTGGTGCGTGGCCGGTTCGCCGGGATGGACCGCGAGGGCGCCTTGCTGCTGGACACACCGGCCGGCCCGCGCAAGATCGTGGCCGGCGAGTTACTGGGCCGGGCGGCCTAAAAGGAGGACGGTGATGCTGCTCGCCATCAACTGCAACAACACCAACATCAAGTTCGGCGTCGTCGACGGCGACGAGGTTGTCGGCGAATGGCGCCAGCACACCTCGGCGATGCGCACCGCCGACGAACACGCCGTGTGGCTGCTGCAGCTCATGAAGATGGAGGGCATCGAGCCCAAGTCCATCACCGATGCGATCGTCGCCAGCGTGGTGCCCAACGCCAACTTCAATCTGCGGCGCCTCTGCACGCGCTATTTCAATTGCACGCCGCTGTTCCTCGGCGAGCCGAACGTCGTCTACGGCATCCAGGTGAAAGGCGCCGGCGCCGGCGCCGATCGCATTTGCAACAGTGTCGGTGCGTCGATCCTGTTCCCGAAGACGCCCGTGCTCGTGGTCGATTTCGGTACCTCGACCAACTTCGACGTGGTCGACGAAGAGGGCAGCTACTGCGGCGGAGCGATCGCGCCAGGTATCAACCTCAGCATCGAGGCGCTGCACAACGCCACGGCCCAGCTGCCCCGCATCATCGTGGAGAAGCCCAAGCAGGTGATCGGCACAAACACGGTCGCCTGCATGCATAGCGGTGTGTTCTGGGGCTATATCGGCCTGATCGAGGGCCTGGTGAAGCGCATCAAGGGCGAGTTCGGTCGGCCGATGAAGGTGGTTTCGACCGGCGGCCTGGCGCCCAGTGTTCGAGGGATCGACCGATGTCATCGACCAAACGGTGGTCGACATCACAGCCCGCGGCCTGATCGAGATATTCAAGCGCAGCACGAAGAAGTGACCGTTCCCTCGGACGACGAGCTCCTGTTCCTCGCGCTCGGCGGTGCCGGCGAGATCGGCATGAATCTCAATCTCTATGGCCATGCCGGCAAATGGCTGATGGTCGATCTCGGCATCGCGTTTGGCGACGATTCGATGCCGGGCGTCGAGGTCATCATGCCCGATCCGGCCTTCATCGAGGAGCGGCGCGAGAACCTGGTGGGCATCGTGCTGACCCACGCCCACGAGGATCACCTGGGCGCCGTGCCCGACCTCTGGCCGAGGCTGAAGGCGCCGGTCTATGCCACGCCCTTTGCCGCCTCGGTGCTGCGCCGCAAGCTGATCGAGGCCGGGCTGATCGACGCCGTGCCACTGAAGGAGATCCCGCTCGGCGGCAAGTTCCGCATTGCGCCGTTCGACCTCGAGCTGATCACCATGACGCATTCGATCCTCGAGCCGAACGCGCTCGCCATCCGCACCAGGTTCGGCACGGTGTTCCATACCGGTGACTGGAAGATCGATCCCGAGCCGCTGCTCGGCGAGCTGACCGACGAAGCGCGGCTAAAAGCCATCGGCGAGGAGGGTGCGCTCGCCATGGTGTGCGACAGCACCAATGTCTTCGTCGAAGGAGAGGCGGGCTCCGAGGCGACCGTGCGCGCCAATCTCGAGAAACTGGTGAGGAACTCGAAAAAGCCGGGTCGCCGTGACTTGCTTCGCCTCCAACCTCGCGCGCGTGGAAAGCATCGCCAAGGCCGCCGTCGCGGCGGGCCGCCATCCCGTGCTGGCGGGGCGGGCGCTGCAGCGCATGGTCGAGGCCGCCCAGGAATGCGGCTACCTGCTCGATTTCCCGCCCTGCGTCGATGAACGGCAGGCGGGCTACCTGCCGCGCGACAAGGTGCTGTTCATCTGCACCGGGAGCCAAGGCGAGGCCCGCGCCACCATGGCCAAGCTCGCCAACAGCGACCACCGGGACCTGGTGCTGGAGCAAGGCGACACGGCGATCTTCTCCTCGCGGGTCATTCCGGGCAACGAGCGCTCGGTCGGCCGGCTGCAGAACGCCCTGATGGCGCGCGGCGTCGAGGTGATCACTGACCGCGAGGCCGATATCCATGTCTCCGGCCATCCGGCGCGCGACGAACTCGTGCGGGTCTATCAGTGGGTCAGGCCCAGGATCGCACTGCCGGTGCATGGCGAGGTCCGCCACATGGTCGAGCATGCGGCGCTGGCGCGCGGCTGCCAGGTGCCCGAGACGGTCGTGGCACCCAACGGCACGCTGGTGCGGCTGGCGCCGGGGCCGGCCGAGATCATCGACCACGTCCATGCCGGACGCCTGGCGCGCGATGGAGACATCGTGGTCCCGCTCGGGAGCGTGGCGCTGCAGGAGCGTCGCAAGCTCCTCTGGAACGGCGCCGCCGGCGCCACCTTGGTGATCGACCAACAAGGCAGGGCGAAAGCCGACCCTGTCGTCAGCCTGCGTGGCATCGAGGACCCTGACGGGAGCCTGGCCAAGGCCGTCGTGGCCGGGCTGCAGGAGGCGCTGGCCGACCTAAGCGCTGCCGAGCGCCGCGATGACGGGCAGATCGAGCAGGCCGCCCGCCAAGCCGTGCGGCGCGTCGTGCGCGCGCATCTCGGCAAGAAGCCGTTGACGGACGTGCACATCGTCCGCATCTAAGCACCATGATTGGACGCCTGAACCATATCGCCATCGCCGTGCCCGACCTTGCCAAGGCAGCCGAGCTCTACCGCACCGTCATGGGTGCCAAGGTGAGCGCGCCCAAGGCGCAGCCGGCTCATGGCGTTACCGTGGTGTTCGTCGAGCTGCCCAACACCAAGATCGAGCTGCTGCATCCCCTGGGCGAGAAGTCGCCGATCGCCAATTTCCTCGCCCGCAACGCCGACGGCGGCATCCACCATGTCTGCTACGAGGTCGAGGACATCTACGCCGCGCGCGACAAGCTGAAGGCTGGCGGGGCGCGGGTGCTGGGCGACGGCGAGCCCAAGATCGGCGCCCACGACAAGCCGGTCCTGTTCCTGCATCCCAAGGACTTCGCCGGGACCCTGATCGAACTCGAGCAGGTCTGAGGCGACGCCATGAGCTGGGCGACCGGGCTCATGGTCTATCTGGTGATCTGGTGGACGATCCTGTTCGCGGTTCTGCCGTTGGGGGTGCGGCGGGTCGAAAATCCCGGGCGCGGCCAGGACCACGGGGCGCCCGAGCGGCCGCAGCTTCTGCGCAAGGCGATCATCACCTCGCTGGTCGCCGCGGTGCTGTGGCTGGGGTTCTATTTCCTGCACCAAGCGGACGTTTTCAGCTTCCGTCAGTGGCTGCGAATGACGTTAATCCATTCTCTCAAGATAGTCGTCTAACTCATTGAAAAGGAAACGGCGGACCATTGGTCCGCCGTTCCTCTACCCCCGAAACTCGGTTGACAGGCGGCTTGCGCCGCTCTCCTCCCTAAACTCGGGCTGCGCCCAAGCCGTAGGCTGTGTACATGGCGATCTACATCTTGCCAAGACCTTTTCTTTCGAAGGGTCGGGCCGCGCCGAACGATTGTTGTGGCCGCCATCGTTCGACGACACACAAATTTCCGCGTCGTGCGTCGGATTATCGGGTGGTCATCAGATGACCAGATACTTGATCACGAACAGCACAGCGAGAACGCCGACGGCGGGATGGATGTCGCTCCAGCGACCGGCGACCAGCTTGATGCCGGCGTACGAAATGAATCCGAAGGCGATGCCCTCGGCGATCGAGAAGGTGAAGGGCATGGCGATCGCCGTGATGACGGCGGGCGCCGCCTCGGTGATGTCGTCCCATTCGACCTCGACCAGCCCGCGCGTCATGAGGCAGGCGACGTAGAGCAGGGCAGGAGCGGTCGCGTAAGCCGGGACCGAGCCGGCCAAGGGCGCGATGAACAGCGCCAGCAGGAACAGCACGGCCACCGTGGCCGCCGTCAGTCCGGTCCGGCCGCCCGAGGCGATGCCCGAGGCGCTTTCGATGTAGCTGGTCGTGGTCGAGGTGCCGACCGCGGCACCGATCATCGCCGCGGCGCTGTCGGACATCAGGGCGCGATTGAGGCGTGGCACCGTGCCGTCCGGCCGCATGAACCCGCCGCGGTGGGCCAGCGCGATCAGCGTCCCGGTATTGTCGAACAGGTCGACGAACAGGAAGGCGAACACCACGGTCACCAATCCAACCTTCAGGGCCCCGCCGAGATCCATTTGCAGGAAGACCGGCGCGATCGAGGGCGGCACGTCGAAAACGCCACCGAACTTCTGGTGGCCAAAGATGATGGACACGATGGTTACCGCCAGGATTCCGATGATGACGCCGCCGATGACGCGGCGATATTCCAGCGCCACGATCAGGGCGAACCCGAGCGTGGCCATGAGCACTGGCCAGCTCTTGAGGTCGCCGTGCGCGACGAGGGTGTCGGGATTGGCGACCACGATGCCGGCGTTCTTGAGCGCTATCAGCGCCAGGAACAGGCCGATGCCGGCAGCAATCGCCATCTTGAGCGATTTGGGGATGGCGTTGACGATCCATTCCCGAAATCGGCAGCACGCTGATGATGAAAAAGATGATGCCGGAGATGAATACGCAGCCCAGCGCCACCTGCCAGCTGTATTTCATGGCGCCGACCACGACGAATGCGAAGTAGGCGTTGAGGCCCATGCCAGGCGCCAGCGCGATCGGGTAATTGGCGAGGAAGGCCATCAGCAGGCAGCCTATGGCGGCCGCGACGCAGGTTGCTGTGAACACTGCGCCGAACGGCATGCCGGCTTTGCTGAGAATGTCCGGATTGACGAAGATGATGTAGGCCATGGTGAGGAAAGTCGTGATCCCCGCCACGATCTCGGTCCGTACCGTTGTCTTGTTCTCGCTCAGTTTGAACAGTTGTTCGAGCATTCGCGGTCTCCCCCGTCGATTGTCGCAGTGTGCGGGCATCGACCTGTGCAAAACCAGCGAGAATGGGCTCTGTTTGCCTTTGCAGGGGCTGTTCCCTACAGTCCGCCGCCATGCGGATGAGCCAATATTTCCTGCCGACGCTGAAAGAAAACCCGGCCGAAGCGCAGATCGTTTCACATCGCCTGATGCTGCGTGCGGGGCTGATCCGGCAGACCAGCGCCGGAATCTATGCCTGGCTGCCGCTGGGCTTTCGCGTGCTGAAGAACATCGAGCGCATCGTGCGCGAGGAGCAGGACGCCTCGGGCGCGCAGGAAGTGCTGATGCCGACCATCCAGTCGGCCGACCTGTGGCGCGAGAGTGGCCGCTACGACGCCTATGGCCCCGAGATGCTGCGCATAAAGGATCGGCACGACCGCGACATGCTGTTCGGGCCGACCAACGAGGAGATGATCACCGTGCTCTTCCGCGACGGCGCGAAGAGCTACCGCGACCTGCCGAAGAACCTCTATCACATCCAGTGGAAGTTTCGCGACGAGGTGCGGCCGCGCTTTGGCGTCATGCGAGGGCGCGAGTTCCTGATGAAGGACAACTACTCCTTCGACCTCGACAAGGCCGGCGCCATCCACTCCTACAACAAGATGTTCGTGGCCTATCTGCGCACCTTCGCGCGGATGGGCCTGAAAGCGATCCCGATGCGCGCCGACACCGGGCCGATCGGCGGCGACTTGAGCCATGAGTTCATCATCCTGGCCGACACCGGCGAGAGCGCCGTGTTCTGCCACAAGGGCCTGATCGACAAGGACATCCTCGGCCGCCAGATCGACTATGAGTCCGACCTGCAGCCGATCGTCCAGGAATGGACGTCGCTTTATGCCGCGACCGACGAGAAGCACGACAAGGCGGCGTTCGAGAAGATCCCGGAAACGGAACGGCTCGCCGCGAGAGGGATCGAAGTCGGCCATATTTTCTACTTCGGCACCAAGTATTCCAAACCGATGAACGCGGTTGTGGCCGGTCCCGGCGGCGAGCAGGTGACGGTGGAGATGGGTTCCTACGGCATCGGCGTGTCGCGGCTGGTCGGCGCCATTATCGAGGCGAGCCACGATGACAATGGCATCGTCTGGCCGGAGTCAGTGGCGCCCTTCAAGGTCGCGCTCGTCAACCTGAAGCCGGATGATGGCGCCGTGTCGGGCGCCTGCATCAAGCTTTACGACACTCTGCAGGCCAAGGGCGTAGCGGTCCTGCATGACGATCGCGATCTGCGGCCCGGCGCGAAGTTCGCCGACATGGATCTTATCGGCACGCCCTGGCAGGTGATCGTCGGTCCCAAGGGGCTCGCCGCAGGCAAGCTCGAAGTCAAGAACCGCAAGACCGGTGCGCGCGAGGAGCTCGCCGCCGACCAGGTCCTCGCTCGCTTCGCCTGAGAATGGCCTTCGCCTCCGTCGAGCGCCTGATCGCCTTCCGCTATTTGCGGGCGCGCCGCGAGGAAGGCTTCATTTCGGTGATCGCCGGGTTCTCCCTGGTGGGCATCGCGCTTGGCGTCGGCACCCTGATCGTCGTGATGTCCGTGATGAACGGCTTTCGCATCGAGATGCTGCGCCAGATGTCGGCGATCAGCGGCCAGCTCGGTGTGCAGGGCAATCGCGACGGGCTCGACGCGACGCCGGACCTCCTGGCGCGGCTGCGCGCCGTGCCGGGCGTCGTGACGGCGACGCCCTCGGTCGAAGGCCAGGTCATCGCGATTGCGGGCGACCGCGTGCGCGGTGTGCTGCTGCGCGGCATGACGCCGGAGGATTTCCGCGCCCGCACGCCGCTCGCGGCAGCGATCGAAGGGCAGCCGGCAGTACGCGACCGCTACCGGGCGCTCTGCCGGAGTGACGACAGCAAGCCTGTCGATTGGGGCAGTCTAAAGGGCTTCGGCGATGATTTCACGATCGTGGTCGGCCGCCGCTTTGCCGACTTGATGGGCCTGAAGGTGGGTGATCGCCTGCAGCTCGTTTCACCCGTTTCCATAGTGACGCCGCTTGGCGTCATGCCGCGCGCTGCGTCGGCCCGCGTCACTGCGATCTTCTGCGCCGGCATGTACGATTACGACGCCAATTTCGTCTATGCGCCGATGGCCGACGCGCAACGCCTGCTCAACCTCGGCAACAAGATCTCGACAATCGAGGTCTTCCTGAAGGAGGGCATGCCGCTCGCTGAGGCGCGCCGACTGGTGACACAAGTGGTCGGCCTGCAGGGTTGGGTCTTCGACTGGTATCAGACGAATTTCGGCTTCTTCGCCGCGATCCAGGCCCAGACCAACGTCATCTTCATAGTCCTGACCATGATCGTGCTGGTGGCTGCGTTCAATATCGTGTCGAGCCTGGTGATGCTGGTACGCACCAAGACCGCCGACATCGCCATCCTGCGCACCATGGGCGCCACGCGCGGCGCGATCCTGCGGCTCTTCATGCTCGACGGGCTGGCGATCGGCGGCATCGGCGTAGTGGTGGGCTCCGCGCTGGGGCTGGCCTTCGCCACCAATATCGAGTCGATCCGCCAATGGCTGCAACACACCTTCGGCCTCGTGCTGTTCGACGAGTCGCTTTACCTCCTGGCCGAGATGCCCTCGCACATCGAATGGCAGGAGGTTGTGGGGATCGGTGTGATGGCCTTGGTCTTCGCACTTGCAGCCTCGCTCTATCCCGCCGCCCGCGCCGCGCGGCTCGATCCGGTGGAGGGCCTGCGCCGTGAGTGACCGCGCCCTTGCCAATGGGAATGGGGCGGTCGAGCGCTGGCTCGCCTGGCGCTATCTCGCGACCCGCCAGCGCGAAGGCTTCGTGTCGTTCATCGCGACTTTCTCGCTGATTGGCGTCGCGCTGGGGGTGGCTACGTTGATCATCGTGCTCTCGGTGATGGGTGGCTTTCGCGCCTCCTTGATCGGCCGCCTGATCGGCATGAATGGCCATGTCGTGATCACGGCGAGTGATGGCATGCTCGAAACCACGCCCGATCTTCTGGCCGAGTTGCGCAATGTGCCAGGCGTCAAGACCGTCCACTTGACGCTCGAGCGCCAGGCCTTGGCCAGCGCCAATGGCGTAACGCGTGGCGCTTTGCTGCGGGGGGTTCGTCTCGAAGACCTGATGTCGCGCGAGATCATCACCAGGAATGTCGTGCATGGCGAGCTGGGCGCCTTCGACACGCGGCCGGGCGTGGTCATCGGCGAGCGGCTGCGCCAGGCCCTGAACCTTCGCGCCGGCGACAAGATCACCATCGTGACTCACCGGCTGAACGAAAACGGCAGCATCGCGCCGCGCTATGTCGACTACGAGGTGCTCGCGAGCTTCCTCACCAAGCGCTACGAATTCGACAACACCCTGATCTTCATGCCGCTGCAGATGCTGCAAGAGGATCTTGAGTACGACCGCAAGACGGTCAGCTCGATCGACCTCGACGTTGCCGACCCGGCCGATGCGCCTAAAGTCGCAGAAGCAATCCGCAAGGCTCTCGGCCGCAGCGATCTCAAGGTGGCGGACTGGCAGACACTGAACGCCCGCTTCGTGGGAGCGCTGGAAGTCGAGAAGGTGATGATGTTCATCATTCTCACCCTGATCGTCCTGGTGGCAGCCATGAACGTGGTGGCGAGCTTCACCATGCTGGTCCGGGTCAAGCGCGGCAGCATCGCCATCCTGCGAACGATGGGAGCGTCGCCCGGCACCATCGTGCGCGCCTTCTTCCTCTCGGCAGCTGCCGTTGGCCTCGTAGGCACGGCGATCGGTACCGCGCTCGGCCTGCTGGTCTGCGCCAACATGGCCGCCGTCGCACGGTTGTTGGCGACGCTGCTGGGGGCGGGCGGACAGGGTGCGGGCGGGAGCGAGATAGAGTTCATCACCGCCGCGCCGGTTCGGGTGCAGGCAGGCGAGGTGGCGGCGGTGATCGTCATCGCCATCGTGCTGTCGCTGGGCGCGGCCGCATATCCGGCGTGGCGCAGCGCGCGGGTCGAACCTGTGGAGGGATTGCGGCATGAGTAGTCCGCTCGCCTTGCGTGGCATACAGCGAACCTTCATGCAGGGGGACCGCCAGCTCGAGGTGCTGCGAGGCGTCTCGCTCGATCTTCGAGCCGGTGAGATCGTCGCCTTGGTCGGACAGTCGGGCAGCGGCAAGTCGACCATGCTGCATATTGCCGGCCTGCTGGAACGCCCGGACGCAGGAGATGTCGTGCTTGACGGCAAGGGCGCCGCAGCCCTGGGCGACCATCAACGCACGCTATTGCGACGGAAGTTCTTGGGCTTTGTGTACCAATACCACCACCTGCTGCCGGAATTCTCGGCGCTGGAGAACGTCATGCTGCCACAGATGCTGAACGGTCTGTCACGCAGCGAAGCGCGTCGGCGAGCGGTCGATCTCCTCGCCATGGTTCAGCTCAAGGATCGCGCCGACCATCGGCCAGGGCGGCTGTCCGGCGGAGAGCAGCAGCGGGTGGCCGTTGCCCGCGCAGTGGCCAATGCGCCTAGGGTGCTTCTGGCCGACGAGCCGACCGGCAATCTCGATGCGGCGACAGCAGACACCGTATTCCGACAGTTGCTTGCCCTGGTACGCGAGACCGGCATGGCGGCGCTGATCGCCACTCACAATCCGGACCTCGCTGCACGCATGGATCGCACGGTGCACCTCAAAGATGGCGTGCTCACCGCCTAACTTTCCACAGGATTGAAGGCGATAGTGCCCCGTGGCCATCGCTGATTTCGTCCATCTCAAAGTCCGTTCCGCCTATTCGCTCACCGAGGGTGCGAACAAGATTGAGAAGATTGTGGCGCTGGCCAAGGCGCAGGCGATGCCGGCGGTCGCCGTCACCGATCGCAACAACCTGTTTGGCGCCCTGGAATTCTCACAGTATGCCGCCAAGGCCGGCATACAGCCGATCGTCGGCTGCGATCTCGGCATCCGCCGGGAAGAAGAGGGCGGCATCGCCACGGCCGGCAAGCTGGCCGCGGCCGACTGGCTGACGCTGCTGGTCCAGAGCGAGACGGGCTATCGTAACCTGATGCGGCTGGTGAGCCGGGCGCATCTCGACTTCAAGACCGGCTCGCTGTGCGCCCTGCCGCTCGACAAGCTGGAAGGCCATGCCGACGGGCTGCTCGCTTTCACGGGCAGTGCCGGCAGCAGCCTCGGCCGCTTGCTGGCGGCCGGTCAGGCGCCGGCGGCGGTCCATCTGCTCGAGCGGCTGCAGAAGCTGTTCGGCGATCGGCTATACATCGAGCTGCAGCGCCATAACCATGAGGACGAGCGCCGGATCGAAGGCCCCTTGCTCGATCTCGCTTATTCCAAGGGCCTGCCGCTGGTTGGGACCAACGATGTTCATTTCCCCCAAGCCTCGATGTACGAGGCACACGACGTGCTCCTGTGCATCGAGCAGGGCGTGCATATCGACGATCCCAACCGCCGCCGCCTGACGCGCCAGCACTACTTCAAGTCGGCGGCGGAGATGCGCGCGGTGTTCGCCGATTTGCCCGAAGCCTGCGACAATACGCTGGCGATCGCCCAGCGCTGCGCTTACATGCCCGCGCCACGCAAGCCGATCCTGCCGCGCTACACCAAGCTCGGTGGCCGCGCCGAGAAGGACGCGCTGAAGGAAATGGCGGACCGCGGCCTGGCCGCGCTCAAGGAGCAGGCTCGCCTTTCGCCCGACATTACCTTCGACAAATACGAGGAACGGCTCGCCTACGAGCTCGACATGATCGAGAAGATGGGCTTCTCGGGCTACTTCCTGATCGTCGCCGACTTCATCCAGTGGGCCAAGGACAATGGCATCCCGGTCGGACCGGGGCGTGGCTCGGGCGCCGGCTCGCTGGTCGCCTGGTCGCTCAAGATCACCGACCTTGATCCGCTGCGCTGGGGCTTGCTGTTCGAGCGCTTCCTCAATCCCGAGCGCGTGTCGATGCCCGACTTCGACATCGACTTCTGCCAGGACAAGCGCGACCGCGTGATCCGCTACGTGCGCGACGAGTATGGCCACGACCGGGTCGCTGCCATCATCACCTTCGGCAAGCTGCAGGCGCGCGCCGTGCTGCGCGACGTCGGCCGCGTGCTGGGCATGCCCTATGGCCAGGTCGATCGCATCTGCAAGCTGGTGCCGAACAATCCGGCCAAGCCGGTGACGCTCGCGCAGGCGCTGGAGACCGAGCAGCTGCTCAAGGAGCAGTATTCGAACGACGAGGAGATCAAGCGGCTGATCGATCTCGCGCTGCAGCTCGAAGGGCTTTACCGCAACGCCTCGACCCATGCCGCAGGCGTGGTGATCGGCGACCGGCCGCTTGACGAGTTGGTACCGCTCTATCGCGATACCGACAACAAGGACTTCTGCCGGCCACCCAGTTCAACATGAAGTGGGTCGAGACGGCCGGGCTGGTGAAGTTCGACTTCCTCGGCCTCAAGACCCTGACCGTGATCGAGAAAGCCTGCGGGCTGATCGGTCACGACAAGATCGACATCACCAAGATCCCGCTCGACGACGAAGCGACTTTCAAGATGCTGGCCCGGGGCGATGCCTACGGTGTCTTCCAGATGGAAGGCAGCGGCATGCGCGATATCCTGAGCAAGCTGAAGCCCAACCGCTTCGAGGACCTGATCGCGCTGGTGGCGCTCTACCGCCCCGGGCCGATGGACGACATCCCGACCTTCATCAGCGTCAAGAACGGCCAGGAGAAGCCGGACTACCTGCATCCCTCGCTCAAGGGCATCCTCGAGGAGACCTACGGCATCATGGTCTACCAGGAGCAGGTGATGCAGATCGCCCAGGTCCTGTCGGGGTATTCGCTGGGCGGGGCCGACCTGCTGCGCCGCGCCATGGGCAAGAAGATCCAGTCGGAGATGGATGCCCAACGCGCCGACTTCATAGCGGGCGCGCGCAAGAACAATGTCGAGGACGCCCGCGCTTCGATGATCTTCGACAAGGTGGCGAAGTTCGCGGGCTACGGCTTCAACAAGTGCCACTCCGCGCCTTACGCGCTGGTCGCGTACCAGACGGCCTATCTCAGGGCCAACTATCCGGTCGAGTTCTTCGCCGCGTCGATGACGCTCGACATGGGCAACACCGACAAGCTCGGCAATTTCCGCCGCGAGCTCGAGCGGCTGAAGGTGCCCCTGCTGGGACCGGACGTGAACAAATCGATGGCCGAGTTCGCCGTCGAGACGACCGACGATGGCCGCAAGGCGGTGCGCTATGCGCTCTCTGCCATCAAGGGCGTCGGCCGCGAGGCGATGGCGCGGCTGGCCGCCGAGCGGACCGAGAACGGCCCGTTCAAGGACCTGTTCGACGTCGCCGAACGGCTCGACCAGAAGGTGCTGAACAAGCGGCTGGTCGAGAGCCTGGTGAAGGCGGGCGCCTTCGATTCGCTGAACAAGAACCGCGCCCAGGTCTTCGGCGCCATCGAGGCCCTGGTCCGACATTCGCAGGCCACGCAGGAGTCGCGCGTCAGCAACCAGAACAGCCTGTTCGGCGACGACACCGCCCAGCGCCGGCCACCGCTGCCCAAGGTGCCGGACTGGGCGCCGATGGAGCGGCTGCAGAACGAATTCGCGGCGATCGGCTTCTATCTTTCCTCGCATCCGCTGGCCGCCTACGAGCGCAGCCTGCAGCGGCTGGGCGTTACCCGCGCCGCCGACCTGCCGGTGCTGCTGCAGCGGGGCGCGCCGGGCCGTATCAAGCTTGCCGGCACGATCATCGATCGCCAGGAACGCACCTCGGCCAAGGGCAACCGGTTCGCCTTCGTGCAGTGCTCCGACCAGTCGGGCGCCTTCGAGCTCACCGTGTTCAGCGAGCTTTTAGGCAGCAAGCGCAACCTGCTGGAGCCGGCGCAGGCGGTGCTGGTCACCGCCGACGGGCGGCTTGATGGCGAGCAGGTGAAGCTCACGGCCCAGAGCGTCGAGAAGCTCGAGGACGCGGTGGCCAATTCCGCGGCCGGGCTGCGCATCGTGATTTCCGACCCGGGTGCGCTCGAGGCGTTGCGCAAGACCCTCGAAGGCAAGCGTGGCCGCGGCCGCGTGACGCTGGTCGTGGCCATGCCAGACGAGTCCCAGGCCGAGGTCACCTTGCCCGGCAGCTATTCAATCGCAGGCGGCCTGCGCGACGCCATCGGCAGCCTGCCGGGCATTGCGCAGGTGGAGGAGATTTGAGCCGCCAGCCTGGCCTGTTCGAGACAACTCCTGCACCGACGCGGCGCGTGCCGGCGGCGGGCGACGTGCAGCCGGACTGGAACTCGCCGCTGCTGCAGGCGCCGGCCTTGCCGCCCGAAATCCGTCTCGGCACCTCGTCGTGGTTCTTTCCCGGCTGGCGCGGGCTCGTCTACGAGGGCGTCCATCCGCAGACCGCGCTCAGCAAGAAAGGGCTCGCCGCCTATGCGCAGATCCCGCTGCTGCGCACCGTCAGCCTCGATCGCACTTTCTACGCGCCGATCACGACCATCGAGTACGCGCGCTATGCCAGCCAAGTGCCCGATCACTTCAGCTTCGTGGTGAAAGCGCCGGCGCTGGTCTGCGACGCGGTGATGCGTGACGAGCAGGGACGAGGGAAGGTGGCCAACCCGCACTTCCTCGATGCGTCCATCGCGGCACGTGAATTCGTTGTGCCGTGTATCGAGGGGCTGGGCGCCAAGGCGGGACCGCTGGTTTTCCAGGTCTCGCCGCTGCCGCGCAGCCTGGTGGAGGAGGGGGCGACCGTGATCGAGCGGCTGGCGGCGTTCTTCGCCGCGTTGCCGACCGAACTCGGCAAGCATCGGCCGATCTATGCGCTGGAGGTGCGCAATGCCGAGCTGCTGACGCCACGGCTGATGAAGATGCTGGCGGCGGCGGGCGTGCGCTACTGCATCGGCCTGCATGACCGGATGCCCGAGGTCGAGCGTCAGGAGGTGGCCCTGAGGGCGCTGGACGGCGACACGCCGGGTGACCTGGTGGTGCGCTGGAACCTGCACCGCGGCTTCCTGTACGAAGCCGCGAAGCAGCGCTACGAGCCGTTCGACAAGCTGGTCGACGAGGACCCCGAAACTCGCCGGACCCTGGCCCGGATGGCCGCCGCCGCCTTCAAGGCCAAGCGCCGGGTCTGGATCACGGCCAACAACAAGGCCGAGGGCAGCGCGCCGCTCTCCTTGGCCAAGCTGGCCGAGGAGATCGCCCGCCACTGTTAGAGTGGGAAGTATTTTACCCGGGTAAAACCCTTCCTGAGGGTGGGTGGGAATCTGGAAAATCGGGCCCAAAGTGCAGCCACATCAAAGGCTTACGATTTCCGGCAGGTGCCAATTTCCGTCGAAGATCACTGAGGATTAGGGGCCTAATCCCTTGATTTCATTGCTCCTTGCATTTGAGGCGCCAACCCCCTAGAAACGCGCCACTTCGCACGCGGGTTTGCGGTCGACGGGGAGACATCCCGCCGCTCGCTCCGGTGTCCCCAGGGCTCATGAGCTTGGAGGGACGACGCCCGCGGAGGCTCAACCGGAAAAAGGAGATAACGGCATGGCTATGCCGCAATTCACGATGCGTCAGTTGCTGGAAGCGGGTGTCCATTTCGGCCACCACACCCGGCGTTGGAACCCCAAGATGAAGCCGTACCTGTTCGGGGTGCGCAACGGGGTCCATATCATCGATCTCACCAAGACCGTGCCCTTGCTCGAGCAGGCGCTGCAGCAGGCGCGCCAGGTCGTGTCGAACGGCGGCCGTGTGCTGTTCGTCGGCACCAAGGCAGCCGCTGCCGAGCGCGTTGCGGAGGCGGCCAAGCGCTGCGGCCAGTACTACGTCAACCATCGCTGGCTGGGCGGCATGATCACCAACTGGCAGACCATCTCTGCCTCGATCAAGCGCCTGCGCGAGCTCGACGAGCGCCTGAAGGGCGACGTCGTCGGTCTCACCAAGAAGGAGCAGCTCGACCTCACGCGCGAGCGCGACAAGCTCGAGCGCTCGCTGGGCGGCATCAAGGAAATGGGCGGCACGCCCGACATGCTGTTCA
This sequence comes from uncultured Alphaproteobacteria bacterium, assembly GCA_963755595.1. Lineage (GTDB taxonomy): Bacteria > Pseudomonadota > Alphaproteobacteria > Reyranellales > Reyranellaceae > Reyranella. The sequence goes on from CAVWKP010000003.1 coordinate 260,949, forward strand.
TCATCGACACCAACAAGGAATCGATCGCCGTTCTGGAAGCGCGCAAGCGCGGCATTCCGATCGTGGCGGTGCTCGACAGCAACTCCGATCCCGACGGCATCGATTTCCCGATCCCGGGCAATGACGACGCCATCCGCGCCGTGTCGCTTTATTGCGACCTGATGTCGGGTGCGGTGCTCGACGGCATCCGCGCCGAGATCGCGGCGTCCGGCGGCGATGTCGGCGAGCTCAGCGAGCCGCCGGCGGAAGAGGTTCCGCCCGCCGCCGAGGGCGAAGCCCCGAGCGCTGAGGCACCGCCGGCCGAATAGCCGGCCCCTCTGGCGAACGAATAGCGGGGCCGGTCGTAAGACCGGCCCTTGTTGCACGAATGGAGCTGAGAATGGCTGAGATCACCGCATCGCTCGTCAAGGAACTGCGCGAAAAGACCGGCGCAGGCATGATGGACTGCAAGAAGGCATTGAACGAAGTGCAGGGCGACCTCGAGAAGGCCGTCGACTGGCTGCGCACCAAGGGCCTGTCGGCCGCCGCCAAGAAAGCCGGCCGCGTCGCCGCCGAAGGCCTGGTTGGCGTGATCGCCAATGGCACGCGGGGCGCCGTCCTCGAGGTCAACGCCGAGACCGACTTCGTCGGCCGCAACGAGCAGTTCCAGAAGTTTGTCGGCACTGCCACCAGGATCGCGCTCGATCAAGCGGGCGACATGGCCAAGATCGCGGCCGCCCCGTTCCCGGGCTCGAGCCGCGACGTGCAGGGCGAGCTCACCAACCTGATCGCCACCATTGGCGAGAACATGTCGCTGCGCCGCGCCGCGTCACTGTCGGTGTCCGACGGCGTGGTCGTGGCCTACACGCATAATTCGGTGGTACCCGATCTCGGCAAGATCGGCGTGCTGGTGGCTCTCGAGTCGAACGGCGACAAGGCCAAGCTTCAGCCGCTCGCCAAGCAGCTTGCCATGCATGTCGCAGCCGCAAACCCGCAGTCCCTGACCGTCGCCGACCTCGATCAGGCCTCAATCGAGCGCGAGCGCGCGGTGCTGGCCGAGAAGGCGGGGCAGAGCGGCAAGGCGGCCGACATCATCGCCAAGATGGTCGAAGGGGGCCTGCGCAAGTTCCATCAGGAGGTCGTGCTGCTTGAGCAGGCCTTCGTGATGGACGGCAAGACCAAGGTCGCCAAGGTGGTCGACGATGCGGCCAAGCAGGTCGGCGCACCGGTCCGCATCGCGGGTTTCCTGCGCTTCGCCCTGGGCGAAGGTATCGAGAAGAAATCCGAAGACTTTGCGGCCGAGGTGGCTGCACAGCTCAAGAAGTAGTATGAAACCGGGGTTGGCGTGCGGGTTGGGTGCTCGCGCCGCCCAAGAAGGAATCTGAGGCACACTGAATGCCGCCGGCTCCACGTTATCGCCGCGTCCTGCTGAAGCTCTCGGGCGAGGGACTCATGGGGGAGCGCGAATACGGGCTCGATCCCGCCATGATCGGCATGCTGGCCCAGGAGATCAAGCAAGTTCACGACATGGGTGTGCAGGTCTGCCTGGTGATCGGCGGCGGCAACATCTTCCGTGGCGTTTCGGCGGCGGCTTCCGGCATGGACCGGGCCAGCGGCGACTACATGGGCATGCTGGCCACGGTCATCAATTCATTGGCTATGCAGAGTGCCCTGGAGCGCCAAGGGGTGCAGACCCGTGTACAGTCGGCCATCCCGATGACGACCGTCTGTGAGCCCTATATCCGCCGCCGTGCCGCCCGTCACATGGAGAAGGGCCGGGTGGTGATCTTCGCGGCCGGGACTGGCAATCCTTTCTTCACCACCGACACCGCCGCAGCCCTTCGCGCCGCCGAGATGAGCGTTGATTGCATGTTGAAGGGCACCCAGGTCGACGGCGTCTATTCGGCCGATCCGCGCAAGGACAAGAAGGCCAAGCGCTACGACACGCTGTCCTACATGGACGTGCTGTCGCAGGACCTGCAGGTTATGGACGCCTCGGCGATCTCGCTTGCCCGCGAGAACCGCATTCCGATCCTCGTGTTCGACATCCACAAGCAGGGAGCGTTCGCCGAGACGATGCACGGGCAAGGCACTTTCACCACCATCAAGGACGAGGGCTGAATATGAGCACAGACCTCAAAGAACTAGAGAAACGCATGGCAGGCGCCATGGACGCGTTGAAGAAGGAGTTCCAGGGGCTGCGAACCGGCCGTGCCTCGGTGAACCTGCTCGATCCGGTGATGGTCGAGGCCTATGGCCAGCGCATGCCGCTCAACCAGGTCGGCACGGTGAGTGCGCCGGAGCCCCGGCTGCTGTCGGTCAATGTCTGGGACAAAGGCCTGGTGACGCCGACGGCCAAGGCGATCCGCGATGCAGGCCTTGGCCTCAACCCGCAGCCCGACGGCCAGCTCATCCGCATTCCTCTGCCCGAGCTCACGTCCGAGCGGCGCGCCGAGCTCGCGAAACTTGGCCACAAATATGCCGAGCTGGCGCGCGTCGCCGTGCGCAATGTGCGGCGCGACGGTATGGAGGCGCTAAAGAAAGCCGAGAAGGACCACAAGATCTCGCAGGACGAGCACCGCCAGAAGTCCGACGAGGTGCAGAAGCTCACCGACCGCTACGTCAAGCAGGTCGACGACGTGTTGGCGACCAAGGAAAAAGAAATCAAGACGGTCTGATGTCGACAGCCCCGCTGCCCGCCAATCCCGACCCCTCGCCGGGTCCCCAGCACGTCGCCATCATCATGGATGGCAACGGCAGATGGGCCAAGGCGCGCGGACTGCCGCGGGTGGCCGGCCATCGACGCGGCGCCGAGGCGGTGCGGCGGGTGATCCGCGGCGCGGGCGAGCTCGGCATTCCGGTGCTGACGCTGTTTGCCTTCTCGACCGAGAATTGGGCGCGGCCGGCCGACGAAGTCAGCGACCTGATGGGCCTGTTGCGTCAATATCTGCGCAACGAGCTCGAGGAGCTCGGCCGCAACGGCGCGCGCCTGCGTGTGATCGGCGATCGCGAGCGGCTGGCGCCGGATATCGTGCGCGACATCACCGATGCCGAGAATCGCACGCGCGCGAACACCCGCATCGACGTCAATATCTGCATCAACTACGGGTCACGCGACGAGATCCTGCGCGCCACCCGCAGCCTGGCCCGGCGCGTCGCCGCCGGCGAGCTGGCGGCCGAGCGCATCGATGAGGCCTGCTTCGAGCGCGAGCTCCTGACGGCGGGCGTTCCCGATCCCGATTTGCTGATCCGCACCAGCGGCGAGCAGCGCATCAGCAACTTCCTGCTATGGCAGTGCGCCTACGCTGAGCTGGTGTTTGTCGACACGCTCTGGCCGGATTTTGGCAAGGAGCATCTCGAGCAGGCCATCGCTGAGTTTCGTCGTCGCGAACGTCGCTATGGCGGCGTCGGCAGCTAGCGCCCCCGCGGCGCCCACCGTGCGGTTTCGCGGTCTGCTGCTGCGGATCGTATCGGCGGTGATCCTCGGCCCGCTGTTGCTCGCGGCCATCTGGTTCGGCTTCCCCTGGATCGATGTCCTGGCGGCTCTCGCTGCGCCCATCATGGTCGCGGAATGGGCCCGTTTAACGCGCGATCACCCCGTGCTGCGTGTCGTGACCTTCGCCTATTCGATCGCCGCGGTGCTGGCATTCCTGTGGCTGCGCCACCAGCCGTCGTTCGGCCGCGAGACGATGCTCTGGATCGTGGCGTGCGTCTGGGCGACCGACATCGGCGCCTATTTCATCGGCTCGCTGGCCGGCGGTGCCAAGCTCGCGCCGACCATCAGCCCGAGCAAGACCTGGTCGGGTCTGGTCGGCGGCATGTGCTTTTCCGCGGTGGCGAGCGCGGCGTGTGGCCTGGCCTTCGACGCCAGCGACACGCCGACACTTGCCCTGACGGGCATCGCCATCGCGGCGGTCGCCCAGGCGGGCGACCTTTTCGAATCGGCAGCCAAGCGTGGTGCCGGCGTCAAGGACAGCGGCCGCCTGATCCCCGGCCATGGCGGTTTGCTCGATCGCATCGACGGGCTGATCGCCGCCCTGGTTGCGGTCGCGGCGATGCGGCTGGTGATCGGAGGAGAATGGCCATGGCAGTGACGGCCTGGACGGCGCCCTCCCATGCTGCGCCCCGCCACGTAACGATCCTGGGCTCGACCGGGTCGGTGGGGCAGAGCACGGCCGATCTCATCGCACGCGATCCCGAGAGCTATCGCGTCGAGGCCCTGGTTGCGGGCAACTCCGTGGAGGCGCTCGCCGAGCAGGCGCGGCGGCTGAAGGCAAAGATGGCCGTCGTCGCCAACCCGCAGCGCTATCGTGCGCTGAAGGACGCGTTGATCGGCACGACGATCGAGGCCGCGGCCGGCCCCGAGGCGGTGACCGAGGCGGCATCGCGCCCGGCAGAATGGGTGATGGCGGCGATTGTGGGCTTTGCCGGCCTTGCGCCCACCCTGTGCGCGGCGAGACGCGGCGCCATGGTGGCGCTGGCCAACAAGGAGGCGCTGGTCTGTGCCGGCCGGCTGCTGACCGACGCGATCAAGGAGTCGGGCGGCGTGGTCCTGCCGGTCGATTCCGAGCACAACGCGATCTTCCAGGTGTTCGACGCCGGCCAGCGCGCCGCTGTCGACCGTCTGATCCTGACCGCGTCGGGCGGCCCGTTCCGCAGCTGGTCGTTGGCCGACATGGCCGAGGCGACGCCCGAGCAGGCGCTGGCCCATCCCAACTGGGACATGGGCGCGAAGATCTCGATCGATTCGGCCACCATGATGAACAAGGGCCTCGAATTGATCGAGGCATATCTGCTGTTTGGCTTGCCGTCGGAGCAGATCGAGATCGTTGTGCATCCTCAGTCGGTGATCCACTCGATGGTCTCCTACCGCGACGGCTCGGTGCTAGCTCAACTCGGCACGCCCGACATGCGGGTGCCGATCAGTCACGCGCTTGGCTGGCCATCGCGCATCGACGGTCCGGCGGAACGGCTGGATTTCGCGAATCTTTCCCCGCTCACCTTCGAGCGGCCCGATTCTGGCCGCTTTCCGTCCCTACGCTTGGCGCGAGAAGCGCTGGTGCTGGGTGGGTTTGCACCGACCGTGCTGAATGCGGCCAACGAGGTGGCCGTCGCGGCCTTTCTGGCGCGACGCATCGGTTTCCTCGACATCGCTCGCATCGTCGAGGATGTACTGGCCGCGGTCGGCGCGTTGCCGGGACCTGTGACGTCGCTGCAGCAGGTTCATGCCGCCGAGCACGAGGCGCGTTGCCGGGCTGAAGAGGCCGTTAAGGGCCATGCGCTAACTATTTGAAGAAGAAAGAGAATTGTGATTTATTGAGCCATGCACGCCATCGTCAGCCTGTTCACGACATACCTGCCGTACTTTGTTTTCGTGCTGACGCTGCTCGTGTTCGTGCACGAGTTTGGCCACTACTGGGTGGGGCGGTGTTTCGGCATCCATGCCGAGGTTTTCTCCATCGGCTTCGGGCCTGAGCTGTTCGGCTGGACCGATCGACAAGGCACGCGCTGGAAGGTCGCGGCGATTCCATTGGGCGGCTATGTGAAGTTCCTGGGCGACAACGACGCTAGCAGCGCCACGCCTTCTGAACAGCCGTTGTCGGCCGAGCAGCAACGCCGCGCCTTCTTCACCCAGCCCCTCTATGCCCGCGCCGCCGTCGTGCTCGGCGGCCCGCTCGCGAACCTGCTGTTCGCGCTGCTGCTGCTCACGGCCGTGTTCTACGTGGCGGGGGAGCCCTATTCGCCGGCGTTAGTCGCAGTGCAGATCGAGGGCCCAGCGGCGCAGGCGGGTCTGCACACGGGGGATCAGATCGTGCGCCTGAATGGCAAGCACGTCGGTCGCTACGAAGACATCCAGGACACGCAGTTCCTCTACCTGGCACGGCCGATGGAGGTCGAGTATCGCCGCGGCGACGCCATGCTGCGTGGCGAGATCGTGCCGCAATTTTGCGAGCGGACCGACAAGTACGGCAACAAGATGCGCTTCGGCGAGCTCGGTCTGGACCAGCTCATTCGTCCCGTGGTCGGTGGCTTCACGCCGAACAGCCCGGCCGAAGCCGCCGGCCTTAAGGTCGGCGACCTGCTGCTGGAGATCGACGGCAAGCCGGTCGATCACTTCACGCGCATCCCCGAGCTGATCGGCAACAGCGCCGGCCAACCTGTGACGGTCAAGTATGATCGCGACGGCCGGCGCTACGAGACCACGGTGACTCCGGAGGCCGACCAGGTCACGGACTGCACCGGCAAGGAAAAGACGGTGGGCCGGCTGCGCATCCGGCCGGCGAGCGTCACGGAATTCCGCAGCCATGACATCGGCGGCGCCGTGCTCGCCGGCGTTCGTCAGATCTGGGGCATGACGACGATGTTCTATACGTCGATGGCCCAGATCGTGACGGCAGCGCGGCCCGTCGACGAACTCGGCGGACCGATCCGCATCGCCAAAGCGGCGGGCGAGGCGTCGTATGGCGGCTGGGTCGGGATCCTCAATCTCGTAATCGCGCTCTCGGTGGTGCTGGGCGTGTTCAACCTACTGCCGGTGCCGATGCTCGATGGCGGGCATCTGGCGATGTATCTCTACGAGGCCGTCCGCGGTCGGCCGCTCGGCCTGAAGGCCCAGGAGCTCAGTCTCAAGGTCGGCTTCGCCCTGGTGGTCGGGTTGGCCCTGGTCGCAACCTTTAACGATATTAGTCAGCTCGGAAAGCTGTTGCTGCGCTGAGTCGACGTGATGGCGTGGGGAAGGGATCGGGGGACAAATAGGGTGGTGAAGACCCGAACGCCAGTCTATGAAGCTCACGTTCCTGAACGTGGCCACCGGCAGGTCGTGAGGATGCAGGGGTGAGTTTGATCCTTCGTTGGGCCGTTTTGGCCGTTGCCGCCATTCTTGCGCTCGGTGCACCGGCGTATGCGCAGCGCGCTCCCGCGCTGCCGCAGGGCCGCGTCGCGCCATCCGGCGGCACCATCACGGCTGTGCAGATCCAGGGCAATGTGCGCGCCGAGCCGGAGACGATCCGTTCGTACCTCCAGCTCAAGGAAGGCCAGCCTTACGATGCCGCGGCCGCCGACCGCTCGCTGAAGGCTCTGTTCGCGACCGGCCTGTTCTCCGACGTGGTGATCGACATGCAGGGCTCGACCCTGGTGGTGAAGGTCACGGAGAACCCGATCCTCAGTCGCGTGGCGTTCGAGGGCAACAAGAAGATCGAGGACGACAAGCTGCGTGACGAAGTGCAGTCCAAGCCGCGGCAGGTCTTCACGCGTGCCCGGGTGCAATCCGACGTCGAGCGCATCCTCACCATCTACCGGCGCAGCGGGCGCTACAATGCCGTGGTCGAGCCCAAGATCATCCGGCTCGAGCAGGGCCGCGTCGACCTGGTGTTCGAGATCGACGAAGGCGATGTCACCGGTATCAAGCGCATCAGCTTTGTCGGCAACGAGGCTTACGGCGACGGCACGCTGCGCGGCAAGATTCGCACCACCGAGAGTGCGTGGTGGCGTTTCCTGTCGTCCGACGATCGCTTTGATCCCGACCGGCTCAACCTCGACCGCGAGCTGCTGCGCAAATTCTACCTGTCCGAGGGCTATGCCGACTTCCGCGTGATCTCGGCGGTCGCCGAGCTGTCGCCCAACCGCGACGGATTCTTCATCACCTTCACGATCAGCGAGGGCGAGCGCTACAAGTTCGGCAAGATCGAGGTGACGTCGCGCTTCCAGGGGCTCGATGTCGACACGCTCAAGAGCTACCTGACGATGGACGAAGGCGACTGGTACAACGCCGACGAGGTGGAGAAAACGGTGACCGCGATGGCCGACGCGGTCGGCTCGTTGGGCTACGCCTTCGTCGACGTTCGGCCCAATATCAGGCGCAACAAGGACAACCAGACAGTCGACGTGACCTTCGACGTGCAGGAAGGACCGCGCGTCTACGTCGAGCGCATCAACATCTCGGGCAATACGCGCACCCTCGACAAAGTGATTCGCCGAGAGTTTCGCCTGGCCGAAGGCGATGCCTTCTCGACGGCGAAGGTTCGGCGCAGCCAGGATCGCCTGAAGAACCTCGGCTTCTTCGAGAAAGTCGACATTTCCGCTGCCCCCGGCTCGTCGCCGGACAAGACCAACCTGGAAGTACAGGTGGTCGAGCAGAGCACAGGTGAAATTTCGTTCGGCGCCGGATATTCGACGACATCAGGTCCCTTGGCCGACATCTCGATCCGCGAACGCAATCTGCTCGGCAAGGGCCAGGACCTGAGACTCGGGCTCTCGGTCGGCACCTTGAGCACCTTGATCGACCTGAGCTTCACCGAGCCATACTTCTTGGACCGTGCGATGGCGGCGGGTTTCGATATCTTCAGGACGTCGAACAATCGCCAGGCCATCGCTTCCTACAGCGACGACAGCATCGGCTTCGCGCTCCGCACTGCCTGGGCCTATACCGAGCACACCCGGCAAACGTGGCGCTACACGCTGCGCCAAACGAACATCTACAACGTGCCGTACTATGCCTCGCCGATCATCCAGTCCCAGGCGGGGTATTCCACGACGTCCGAGATTTCGGAAAGCCTCATATGGGATACCCGTGATCAGCGGGTTAATCCCACCAAGGGCCATCTCGTGCGCAGTACGGTCTCCCTGGCCGGTCCGGGAGGCGACCAGTACTACGTTCGTACGACTGCCGATGCGGTATATTACCAGCAGCTGTTCGAAGACGTGGTTGCGTCGGTCGGGGGTGGAGTGGGCATAATCCTGCCGTACAACAACACCATCCCCCGCCTGAACAATCTGTTCTTCATCGGCGGCGACACGCTGCGCGGTTTCGCCGTAGGCGGCGTCGGCCCGCGTGACGCCAATACCACCGATGCGCTGGGTGGCCAGTACTACTATACGGGGACGACCGAGCTCAGCTTCCCGCTGTGGGGCATACCCAAGGAAATCGGCCTTCTCGGCAAAGCCTTCGTCGACATCGGCTCGGCGTGGGGCACCGTGGATAGTACCTCTTTATTCAGCATCCTCGACAGCAACGCAATGCGTGTGGGCGCCGGTCTCGGCGTGCAATGGATATCCCCCTTTGGTCCAATCCGTGTAGACTATGCGATACCGTTGGCTGCGCAGCCTTTCGACAAGACGCAGAACTTCCGCTTCAGCTTCGGTACGCGCTTCTGAGTGGAGATGGTGCTGATATGAACATGCAGACCGACAAGACCAGCGTAGCCAGCACCATGGCAAAGGCGGTGGACATAAAGCGGATCCTGCAGATGATCCCGCATCGCTACCCCATGCTGATGGTCGACAGGGTGGTCGACATGCAACTCGACCACAGCGCGGTCGGCATCAAGAACGTCAGCATCAACGAGCCGTTCTTCCAGGGCCACTTCCCGTCCGAGCCGGTGATGCCGGGGGTGCTGATCGTCGAGGCGATGGCGCAGACCGCGGCCGTGCTGGTGGTCGCGACATACGGGCAGGAGTCGGAGGGCAAGCTGGTATACTTCATGTCGATCGACGGCGTGCGGTTCCGGCGGCCGGTTTTTCCGGGCGACCGTCTCGAGCTCCATGTCGAGAAGGTACAGAGCAGGGCCAGCGTCTGGAAGTTTTCGGGCAAGGCGGTGGTCGACGGCAAGGTCGCGGCAGAGGCTACCTTCGCCGCCATGATTCGCGACAAGCCGGCGGAGTAGGCTGGCAGAGTCGGCGGGCAGAGTAGGGAGGATACCGATGGCTGATGGTGCCGCTAACTATCGCATGCTTCACACGATGATCCGCGTCATGGATCTCGACAAGTCTCTCGCCTTCTATACTGGCGCGATGGGCATGAAGATCCTGCGCAAGCGCGAAGTGCCCGAAGGCAAGTATACGCTGGCCTTCGTCGGCTACGACGACGAGACGTCGCAGGCGGTGGTCGAACTCACCTATAACTGGGACCAGGCCAAGCCGTACGAGATCGGCACTGGTTTCGGCCACCTCGCGGTCGGCGTTCCCAACGTCAAAGGCGTTTGCGATCAGGTCGCCAAGGCCGGCGGCAAGATCACCCGCCCGCCGGGGCCGGTGAAGTTCGGAACGACGGTGATCGCGTTCGTCGAGGATCCGGATGGCTACAAGATCGAGCTGATTGAGCGGAAGTAGGCGCAGCCTACTTCTCGCGTCGAACGCAAGTAGCGCCGGCCTAGATCAGCCGCCAGTCGAGCAACACCAGCATGGTGAGCGCCGTTGCCAATGCGACGACGAAGAGGCGCGCCGGCAGGCCGGTTCGCCGGGAATTGTCGTTGGCCGGACGGCCGAGCCGCACGACCCGTGGCATCGGCCGGGGCTTGCGCTCGACCGCCCAGGTCGTCGCTCGGTGCGATCCGTGCGATGACCTCGCCATCGCTAGCCCCGCAGGTGAAGCGGCTTGTAGGGCCGCTCGGTCTGGCCGTTGTAGAGCTGGCGAGGACGGCCGATCTTCTGGTCGGGATCCTCGATCATCTCGTTCCACTGCGAGATCCAGCCGACGGTGCGCGCCACTGCGAACAGCACGGTGAACATCGAGGTCGGGATGCCGATCGCGCGGAAGATGATGCCCGAATAGAAGTCGACGTTCGGATAGAGCTTCTTGGAGACGAAATAGTCGTCCTTGAGCGCGATCTGCTCCATCTCCATGGCAAGCTCGAGCAAGGGGTCGTGCTCGATGCCGAGCGAGGTCAGCACCTCGTGGCAGGTCTGGCGCATCACCTTGGCGCGCGGATCGTAGTTCTTGTAGACGCGATGGCCGAAGCCCATCAGGCGGGTGTGATCCTGCTTGTCCTTCACTCGGCTCAGGAAGCCCGGGATATTCTGCTTGCCGCCGATCTCGTTCAGCATGTTGATGACGGCCTCGTTGGCGCCGCCGTGGCTCGGTCCCCACAGCGAGGCAATGCCGGCGGCGATGCAGGCGAAGGGATTGGCGCCCGAGGAGCCGGCCAGGCGCACGGTCGAGGTCGAGGCGTTCTGCTCGTGGTCGGCGTGCAGCATCAGGATGCGGTCGACCGCCTTCTCGAGCACCGGATTGACCTCGTACTCCTCGGCCGGGACCGAGAACATCATGCGCAGGAAGTTGGCCGAGTAGGAGAGGTCGTTGCGCGGATAAACGAATGGCTGGCCGACCGAATATTTATACGCCATGGCGGCGATCGTCGGCATCTTGGCGATCAGCCGGTACGAGGCGATCATGCGCTGGCGTGGATCGTTGATGTCGAGCGAGTCGTGATAGAAGGCCGAAAGAGCGCCAACCACGCCGCAGCACACCGCCATCGGATGAGCATCGCGGCGGAAGCCGCGATAGAAGGTGCTGATCTGCTCATGAACCATCGTGTGGTTGGTGATGTCCTTGACGAACTTTTCCTTCTGCACCTTGGTCGGCAGCTCGCCGTTCATCAGCAAGTAGCAGCATTCCATGAAGTCGCTTTGCTCGGCGAGCTCGGCGATGTTGTAGCCTCGGTAGAGCAGGATGCCTTCGTCACCGTCGATGTAGGTGATCTTTGATCCGCACGAGCCGGTCGATGTGAAGCCGGGATCGTAGGTGAACATCCCTGACTCGCCGTAGAGCTTGCGGATGTCGACCAAGCGTGGCCCGACCGTGCCGTGGATGATCGGGAAATCGTAGGTTTTGCCGGTTTCGTTGTCGGTCAGCGTGGCGGTCGACTTGGCCATTGGATGGGGTCTTTCAGCTCGAATTGGCGGGTTCGGGACCACCCTAACAAGCCCATCCGGAGGGCGCAATTGTGCTGCCGGGCCGCTATTTCGCCGGGCGTGGCGCCGCGGCGAAAAGCCGTCGATCAGGCGCCGCTCGCCGCCAGCAATCGCTGCTTGGTCTCCGTGGGACCCAGCACCGCCAGCACCTCAAAAATGCCCGGTGACGCGGTCGAGCCGCTCAGCGCCACGCGCAACGGCTGGGCGACCTGGCCAAGCTTTACGCCCTCTGCCTCGGCAAAGCGCCGGATGGCGTCCTCGGTGTGCTTCTCGCTCCATTCGTTCTCGCCCTCGAGGGCCTTGGCGAGCTTGCCGAGCAGCGTCCGCGCTTCCGGTGTTAGCAGCGCGCGGGCCTTGTCGTCGGCGATCGCGGGTGGGCCGTCCTTGGCGTAGAAGACCAGGTTGTCGGCCAGCTCGACCAGCGTGCGTGAGCGCTGCTTGACGCCGCTAAGACCCCGCTCGATGCGCTGGAGGCCGATGGGGCCGATCTTGCTGCCGACCTTGGCGACGATCTGGGGCATTACCAGCGGCAGCAGTTCCTCGTTCGGCGCCTCGCGCAGATAGTGAGCGTTGAGGTTGGTGAGCTTCACCAGGTCGAAGCGCGAGGCGGCGCGGCCGACCGCCGGCAGGTCGAACCATTCGATCGCCTGCTCGGTCGAGATGATCTCGTCATCGCCATGGCCCCATCCCAGCCGCAGCAGGTAATTGCGCAGCGCCGCCGGCAGGAAGCCCATGTCGCGATAGGCATCGACGCCGAGCGCGCCGTGGCGCTTGCTGAGCTTGGCACCGTCGGGCCCGTGGATCAGCGGGATATGGGCGTAGACCGGCTGGGGCCAGCCCATGCGCCTTGATGATCTGCATCTGGCGGAAGGCGTTGTTCAGGTGATCGTCGCCGCGGATCACGTGGGTGACGCCCATATCCTGGTCATCGACCACGACCGCCAGCATGTAGGTCGGCGTACCGTCGGCGCGCAGCAGGATCATGTCGTCGAGCTGGGCGTTCTCGACCGTGACCTCGCCTTGCACGGCATCCTGGATCACGGTCTTGCCGCTCTGCGGCGCCTTCAGCCGGATCACTGGTGCCACGTCGGCCGGCGCGTCCTTTGGGTTGCGATCGCGCCAGCGGCCGTCATAGCGCATCGGCACCCCCGCCTTGCGCTGGGCGGCGCGCATTTCATCGAGCTCCTGGGGGGAGGCGTAGCAATGGTAGGCCTTGCCCTCGGCCAGCATCTGGCGGGCGACCTCGGCGTGCCGGGCCGCGCGGGCGAACTGGTAGGTGACCTCGCCGTCCCACGGCAGGCCAAGCCATGACAGGCCGTCGAGGATCGCCTCGATGGCGACCTCGGTCGAGCGCGCGCGATCGGTATCCTCGATGCGCAGCAGGTACTTGCCGCCGTGATGGCGCGCGAACAGCCAGTTGAAGAGCGCGGTGCGCGCGGAGCCGATATGCAGGAAACCGGTGGGCGATGGGGCGAAGCGGGTGACGACAGTCATGTGAGCAAGCGCGGGTTTTGCCGCATTTCGGACCAAAAAGCGCGCCGTAGGTAGGGGACCGTCGCCGACCTGTCAAACGTGGGGGAGCGGTGGCGGCGGCACGTGCCTGGATCCTGCAGCAACTGGAGGCCGAGCGCGGCCGCTGGATGCTGTGGCTGCCCGTCGCGATGGGATTGGGTATTGCCGTCTACTTCGAATTGCCGAACGAGCCGGCGATCTGGCTGGGCCCGGGGTTGGCTGCAGCGGCCTCGGCGGCAGTGTTCATGGCGCCGAGCGGCAGCCACGCCCGCGCGCTTTGCATTGGTCTCGCGGCAGCCGCAGCCGGCCTCGGGCTTGCGACCTGGCGAACAGCAAACCTCGCCGCGCCGACCCTCAGCCGGCCGCTCTTCAGCATCAACGTCGAGGGGCGGGTGGCCGACATCCAGCGTCTGCCCGAGAGCATGCGGGTGGTCCTCGAGGCGGTGCGCCTGAAGGGCAATGGCGCGCCCGTGCCTGAGATGACTCCGGCCAGGCTGCGGGTGTCGCTGAGCAAGGGAGCGCCGCCGCTCCATGTCGGCGACAGGATCCTGGTGCTGGCCAACCTGTCGCCGCCGTCCGGGCCGGCCGCGCCGGGCGCCTTCGATTTCCAGCGGGTCGCCTGGTACCAACAGCTGGGCGCCGTGGGCTATGCGCTGGCGCCGGCGGCGGTGATCGATCATGGCCGGCCCGACGGCATCGTGCGCTTCATCGACGGCCTGCGCGCCGACATCACGGCCCGCATCCTGAAGGCACTGCCCGGGCCAGAAGGCGGCGTGGCGGCGGCGCTGCTGACCGGCGAGCAGACCGCCGTCGACAAGGATATCAATCAGGCCATGCGCGATTTGGGGCTGGCGCACATCCTGTCGATCTCGGGCCTGCACATCGTGTTCGTGATCGCGCTGGTGATGGGAATGCTGCGCTATGGCATCGCACTGGTGCCGGCGGTGGCGTTGCGCATCGACGCCAAGAAGATGGCCGCCGTGATCGCGCTTCTGGTGGCGCTTTTCTACACCGCTCTTTCCGGCGCTCCAGTGCCGGCGCAGCGCTCCTGTGCCATGGCGGCTTTTGCGCTACTGGCGGTGTTACTCGACCGCACCGCGCTCTCGCTCAGGCTGGTGGCGTGGTCGGCGATCATCGTGCTGATCGCCGCGCCCGAATCGCTGACCGGTGCCTCGTTCCAAATGTCGTTCGCTGCCGTGATCGCGCTGATCGCGGCCTGGGAAGCCGCCGCCGGCTGGCGTCGCAGGCTGCACAATCGAGCCGAACTCTCCCGTCATCGCTGGCTGTGGCGCCTGATGGCTGGGCTGGCCGCGAGCCTCGCCACGACCATGATCGCCTCCGTGGCGACCGGCGCCTTCGCCGCTTACCACTTCAATCGCATCTCGTTCCTCGGCGTGGTGGCCAACCTGCTCGGCGTGCCGCTGACCGGCTTCTGGATCATGCCCTGGGGCCTGCTCGCCATGCTGCTGATGCCGTTCGGTCTCGAGCAGCTCGCCCTCGTGCCGATGGGCTGGGGCGTCGCGGGACTGGATGCCATCGCCTTTCATGTCGCCGCCTGGCCGCAGGCCGCGGCGCTCGTGCCGTCGCTTCCGGGCGCCAGCCTGTGGCTGATGACGCTGGGTGGCCTCTGGTGCTGCTTGTGGCGTCGCCGCTGGCGGCTTGCTGGCGTCCCGGTGGTCGGGCTCGCGCTGCTGCTGGGTCCGGGACCGCCGCCAGATCTGCTGATGAGCGAAGATGGCCGCGTGCTGGGCCTGCGCGACCAACGGGGCGTGGTCCATGTCGCCTCGGCGCGCATCGACCGTTTCGTCAGCGACACCTGGGCGCGTCGCAGTGGCCAGGACGGAGCCAAGAAATGGACTGCGAGTGCGGAGGAGGAGGCGAGCGGGCTTGGCTGCCGCACCGGTCTTTGCCGCTGGCGCAAGGGACCGTGGCGGGTCGCCTTGGTGAGCGACGATCGGCGGCTCGCCGAAGCCTGCGCCGACGCCGACATCGTGCTGTCGACCGTCGATGCTCAGGGCCGCTGCCGTGGCCCGCGCCTGGTGATCGATCGGCGCGACGCATGGCGCGAGGGCGCGCAGGCGCTGTGGCTCGACGAGCAAGGTGTGCGTCGTGTGACGGCCAACGCCGCGCGCGGAGACAGGCCGTGGGTGCCGAACAGCTCAACGCGAAAGGTGATGGTGAAGGCGCCAGGCGCCTGAGGATCAGCCCGTCTTCTTGACCAGCTTGGGGTACATGACGGCGTCGCCGTGCCTGTACATCTGCTCGAGCTCCTCGTCGGTGATGTATTCCGGCGTCTTTCCGTTCACCGCGCAGAGCTGCTCGACGATGATGTTGCGCTTGATCTCGCTCACCAGCACGCAGGTGCGATGATAGGCCTCGGACACTGTGCGGCCGAGCACCGTGAAGCCGTGCCGCTTCATGATGATGCAGTTGGTGTCCTGGATGAAGGTCTTGATCGGGCTCACATCCTCCTCGACGTTGATGCTGGCCTGCAGGTAGTGGGCCGGCTTCTGCATCAGGTAGCCATAGGTCAGGCTGAACGAGCGGATCTTGTCGTAGCCTGCCGCCATGAAGGCGATCATCTCGTCGTGATGGAGGTGGATCACCGAGTTGATATCGGGACGCAGGCGCAGGATCTCGCGATTCATTTGATGGCCTACAGTGGTCGCGCGCTCGCCGGCAAGGATACGGCCGCAGGGGATGTCGGTAATGACAAGATCGCCGTCCTCGACCTCCTCGAGGCTGATGCCTTGCGGCTTGGCATAGCAGACGCCGTCCGGGTAGTTCGGATGGGGCACGCGGATCACCATGCCGCCGACGCTGCTGTTGACCAGCCCGCGGTCGGCGAGGCGATGAGCATAGGTGACATAGTCCTTCACCACCTGAGGGTCGAAGGTGACGGTGGGATCGGGCGTCAGCTCGTTCACCCGATGGGTCGGTGCGGGACTGCCATCCATGGGCCGCGCTCCTGTTCCGGACACGTTTGATCACGTGTCCCGACAGGGTGCACCCGAACGCCGGCTGAATGCCAGTTAGTTGTAGCGCCGATAAAGGCCGGCCAGACGGCCCTGGATCTTGACCCGGTCGGGTCCGAAGATGCGCGTCTCGTAGGCCGGGTTGGCGGGCTCGAGCGCGATCGAGGCGCCCTTCTTGCGCAGGCGCTTCAGCGTTGCCTCGGCGTCGTCGATCAATGCGACGACGATCTCGCCCGTTTCGGCGGTGTCGGCGCTCTTGATGATGGCGATGTCGCCGTTCTGGATGCCGGCGTCGACCATCGAGTCGCCCTGGACCTCGAGGTAATAGTGGGCGCCCGAGCCGAGCAGGGAGACCGGCACGTCGACGGTGGTGGAATTGTCGCGCAACGCCTCGATCGGCGTGCCGGCGGCGATGCGTCCATAAAGCGGCAAGCTGAGCGCCTGGGCTTCGTTGGCAGCCTGGATGGCGCCAGCGAGCGGCACCCGATCGCCCCGTACGATCTGCGGCACAAACCCTTCACGGCTTTCGGCCATGCCCATGCCGCGCCGCGAATTGAGCAGAGGGGTGACATTGGGCGCCGGCAATGCCGCCGCCTCGGGTAGCTTCAGAACTTGCAGGGCGCGCGCGCGATGAGGCAGGCGACGCAAGAAGCCGCGCTCCTCCAGCCCGGTAATCAGGCGGTGGATGCCGGACTTCGACTTCAACCGCAGCGCCTCTTTCATTTCATCGAATGACGGCGATACGCCGCCATCGTTCAGGCGCTTGTTGATGAACATCAGCAGTTCGTTTTGCTTGCGGGTTAACACCGTCTTCTCCCCGAAACGCCTACCAGATCTCGGAACAAATCCTGAAACCCGGGACATGTTCTAGTTTAGTTCCTCTGAATTGTCAACTTATCCCACGGTGGCTGGGGAGGATGCCCTTGTGCGGCACCAGACAGTGAGGAGCCCGGGCTAATAACCGCCGGGGAGTTCCGCGAGGTCGATCACCTGAACGACGTCACCCGCCTTGCGCGCCGGGTCATGCGGCGGCCGGATGAGCAGGGCGTTCGACCAGGCCAGCACGGAGAGCATCGAGCTGTCCTGGATCTTGTGTGGCTCGACGGTCAGGCCGCCGTCGGCGCCGCGCGTGGTGAGCGCGCGCACGTAGTCCTCGCGCGTGTCGTTCTGCTTGACGTCGATGGCGAGCTTGGCGGGCTTGGTGGCCGGCATGTCGCCCGCCTGCCCGAGCATGCGCTCGAGTGCCGGCTTCACGAACAGCAACGAGCACACCATGGTCGACACTGGATTACCCGGCAGGCCGAGCACGCGCGCGCGATCCTTGGCCGCGAACATCAGCGGCTTGCCCGGACGCATGGCGATGCGCCAGAAGTCCATCCCGAAGCCCTGCGCCTTGAGGGCGGCCTGCACCAGGTCGTGGTCGCCGACTGAGGCGCCGCCCAGGGTGATCAGGAGATCGTGCTGCGCGCCGGCAGCGATATGATCCTGGATGAGCTTGGCGTCGTCGGGCGCGATGTCGAACAGGGTGGGTTCTGCACCCCAGGCGCGCATCAGGGCGGCAACGGCGATCCCTGACGAGGAGATGATCTGGTTGCGACCTACCGGTTCGCCCGGCAGCACGAGTTCGTCACCCGTCGAGAGGATTGCCACACGCGGCTTTCGATGCACCGAGAGCCACGGGAGGTTCATTGCGGCGGCCAATGCCACGTCGCGGGTGGTGAGCGTGCGACCCACTTTGAAAGGCGTATCGCCGGCGTTGAAATCGAGGCCCGCCCTGCGGATGTGACGTCCCGCCCGCGGCGCTTCGAGGATGGTGATCTTGTCGCCGTCCGCCTTGGTGTCTTCCTGGATCACAATGGCGTCGGCGCCCATCGGAAGCGGCCCGCCGGTGAAGATGCGAACCGTCTCGCCAGGCTTCAGCGCGTGATCGTAGGAACCGCCGGCCGGCGCCTGACCGACCAGCCTGAGCGTTGTCGGCGCGGCGGGCACGTCTCCGGCGCGCACGGCGTAGCCGTCCATGGCCGAGAGGTCCGATGGTGGCTGGGTCAGCCGCGCCTTGGGCGTACTCGCAAGCACGCGGCCGGCGGCATCGGCCACCGACACCGTCTCGGCCGGAAGAGGCGAGAAGGCCGCAATCACTCGGGCATGGGCGTCGCGAACGGTCAGCATGGTTTGCTCATATGGACCACGGTACCGGCGGGGATGGTCTCCTCACGGTCGACCCGATAGCCGAGTCCGGCATAGAGTTCCACGTTCTCGGCGAAGAGCTTGTTGGTATAGAGCCGAATTCTCGCGATAGCCCAGCGACACCGCCAATCGCTCGGCGTGTGCCATCAACTTGCGGCCAAGCCCTCGCCTCTGGAAGGCCGGGCGCGACGGCAACATTCTCGACGAGCAGATGATCCGGCTCGTCGATGGTCTCGATCAGGGCCGCGAGCTTGCCATCGACATGCAGGAGATCGATCCGATGATTGCGCACCGCTTCGTCATAGTCGGCCTGCATCGGCTTGGGCTCGCGGCCAATCACGGGAACCCACTTGGCATACGCCTGCCGCGTCAGCTCCCTGACGGCCGCTGCGTCGCCCGCTTCGGCCCGCCGCAGTGTCATGCGTTGAAGGTCCCGGATTTGCCGCCGGACTTGTGCACGAGCTTGACCTCGGAGATCACCATGCCGCGATCCGACCGACTTGCACATGTCGTAGACGGTGAGGGCAGCGACCGAGGCGGCGGTGAGCGCTTCCATCTCCACGCCGGTGGCGCCCTTTGAGCTTGCACGTCGCCTCGATGTCGACGGCGTGGCGCTTGCTATCGAGCGAGAGCTTCACGTCGACCGACGACAGCGACAGCGGATGACAGAGCGGGATCAGTTCGGGCGTCTTCTTGGCCGCCATGATGCCGGCAAGCTGAGCCACCGCGAGCACGTCGCCCTTGGCGGCCTTCTTGTCGCGAATCGAGCTTTAGCGTCGCCGCCTGCATGGTGACGCTTGCCCGCGCGACCGCCACGCGCTCGGTCTCGCCCTTGGCGCCGACATCGACCATGTGGGCGTTGCCGCTATTGTCGAAGTGGGTGAGCTTGCGCTCATGCCGCCTTCCCTCAGGATGTCGCGCACGGCGGCCTCGACATCCGGCTTGCGCATGAAACTCTCGCCGATCAGGAAGGCCGAGGCGCCGAACCTTGGCCATGCGCGCGAGGTCGGCCGGCGAGCCAAGCCCGCTTTCGGCCACCACGACGCGGTTCTTCGGCACTTTCGGCGCCAGTTGCTCGGTAACGCGAGATCGACGGGAGCGTCTTGAGGTTGCGGTTGTTGATGCCGATCAGGGCGGCATCCAGGGCCAGCGCCCGCTCCAGCTCGGCTTCGTCATGCACTTCCACCAGCACATCCATGCCCAAAGATGCGCAGCCTCGTCCAGCGGGCGCGGGCTGGTCGTCGAGGACATGGCCATGATCAGCAGGATGCAGTCGGCGCCCAGCGCGCGCGCTCCGGTCACCTGATAGGGCTCGATCATGAAATCCTTGCGCAGCGCCGGCAGGCGGGTGGCCTCGCGCGCTGGGTCAGGAACTCGTCCGCGCCCTGGAAAGAGGGCTCGTCGGTCAGCACGGACAGGCAGGCCGCGCCGCCACGCTTCATAGGCGCTGGCCAGGGGGGCGGATCGAAATCGGCGCGGATCAGGCCCTTGCGAGGGGCGACGCCTTCTTGATCTCCGCGATCAGGCCATAGCGGCCGGCGGCGATGGCCGCCTTCAGCGCCTTGGCGAAGCCGCGCGGCGCGCCGGCTGCCTTGGCGCCGCCTCGACCGCGGCCTGCGGGCGGCGCGCCTTGCAGGAGGCGACGTGGCGGCGCTTGTCGTCGACGATCGTGGCGAGCGTATCGCTCATGCGCGTCATGATCCTCACCAGGGTATCGAGCGCCTTTAGGGCCTTGCCGCTGTCGATCGAGGCAACGGCCATGGTCGGCGCCGTCCTTCAGGTCGCGGGCGACACCGGCCACCATCAGGGCGGCGGCGCTGTTCAGCACCACGATATCGCGGAACGGGTCGCGCCGTCCCGACAGCACGAAGCGGATCGCCTCTGCATTGTGTTGCGCGTCGCCGCCCTTGAGCTCGGCCAACGAGGCGCGCTTCAAGCCGATCTCTTCGGGGGCGATCTCGATCTCGCTCACCTTGCCGTTGTCCAGCGACGCGGCCCAGCTCGTGGTCGTGGTCGTGAGCTCGTCCATGCCGTCCTGGCCATGCACCACCAGCGCCCGCTCGAGACCGAGCTGGCCCAGCGCCTGGGCGACCGGCTTCAGCCAGCGGCGGTCGAACACGCCGACCAGCTGGCGTTTGACCATGGCGGGGTTCGACATAGGGCCCAGAAGATTGAAGATGGTGCGCGAGGGCGCGAGTTCGACGCGCGGGCCGGCCACGTTGCGCATCGCGCTGTGATGGCGTGGTGCCATCAGGAAGCAGACGTTGGCTTCGACCAGGGCCTTTTCCAGCACCTCGATCGGCAACTCGAGCCCGATGCCGAGCGCGGAGATGACGTCGGCAGCACCCGCCTTCGAGGTGAAAGCGCGATTGCCGTGCTTGGCGACCGGGACGCCCGCGCCGGCAACGACCAGGGCCGAGCAGGACGAGACGTTGTAGGTACCGTGATGATCGCCGCCAGTGCCGACGATATCAATGGCGCCATCGGGCGCGCGCACGCGCAACACCTTGGCGCGCAGTGCCCGGGCGCCGCCGGCCAACTCCTCGGCGGTCTCGCCGCGCACCTTCAGCCCCATCAGGAAGGCACCCATCTGGGCCGGGGTGGCATCGCCATTGGTCATGATGTCGAAGGCGCGCTCGGCCTCGTCGATACCGAGTGCCTGGCCGTTGCCCACCTTCGCCAAAAGACCGCGAAAATCGTCGATATCGCCGCTCACTCAGAGACCCTGTCGTTTTGTCCCCTTGCCGGCTGGGCGGCGGGGCGGGTAGCTATATCACATGGCTCAAGAACTCATCCTGAAGGTCACCGGCATGGATTGCGACGGCTGCGTCAAGGCCGTCACCCGTGCTGCCATCGGCGCCGGAACCGCGCCGATTTCCGTCGATCTCAAGAGCGGCCAGATGCGCCTGCCGGCCGAGGCCGACGTCCCCGCCATTGCCCGCGCGATCCAGCGCGCTGGTTTCGGGGTCGCGTCCTAAGTCTTTGTTTCTCCGTCGATTTCGAGCCGCCGCCCTTGGGCAGCTAGGCGGCGCGCTTCTGCTGGGTCGGATGCTCGCCGGCGATCTTGAGGAAGTTTTCGAGGATCTTGTGGCCGTGCTGCGAGGCGATGCTCTCGGGGTGGAACTGTACGCCATGGATCGGCAGGCTCTTGTGGCGAAGGCCCATGATGATCTCGCCGGTCTCGGCGGTTACCTCGAGCTCGGCCGGCAGGCCGGCGCGATCGACGATCAGCGAGTGGTAGCGCGTCGCCTCGAACGGCGAGGGCACGTCCTCGAACACGCTCTGCCCCTTGTGCTGGATGCCTGAAAGCTTGCCGTGCATCGGCTTGGGCGCCCGCACGACCTTGCCGCCGAATGCCTGACCGATCGCCTGATGGCCGAGACAGACGCCCAGCACCGGCACTTGAGCCCTGGCCGCGGCCTTGATCAGGTCCATGCAAATACCGGCCTCGTTCGGCGTGCAGGGACCAGGCGACAGCACGATGCCGTCCGGTTTCAGCGCCATCGCGGCGTCCACCGTGATCTGGTCGTTGCGATGCACAAAACAGCGTGCCCCGAGATCGCCCAGAAAGTGCACGAGGTTGTAGGTGAAACTGTCGTAGTTATCGATCAAAAGCAGCATAACGCACCTTCTGCGGTATCATGGCGATCCCTGACATGGCATTCAAGTTACCGAACCTGGCGGAGAGCGCGGCCGCCCTGAGGTGGGCGCGGCGTTTGCTGCTCCTGCAGGGCCGCCTGCGCTCCAACGAGCCGACCCAGATCCTGGTCTGTGCGTCGTTCGGCGCCCTGGTCGGCGCGCTGGTGGCCGGCCTGCACGCGCTGGTCGACAGGATCCATCACTTCGCCTTCAACGTCAGTGGTGACCTCACTCTCAGCGCGGGTATCGGGGTCGATCCAAACCGCATCCTGATCGTGCCGGCGCTGGGCGGATTGGTGCTGGGTATTGGCGCACTGATCATGCGGCGCTATCGCCCCAACGACGTCGTCGACCCGATCGAGGCCAACGCGCTGCATGGCGGACGCATGTCGCTGAAGGACAGCTTGCGCCTCGTGGTGGCGACGGTTTGGTCGAACGGCGCCGGCGTGTCGGTCGGCATGGAAGCGGGCTACAGCCAGCTCGGCGCCGTGGTGCTGGCCAAAGCCGGACAATATTTCCGCCTGCGCCGCGAGGATCAGCGCATCTTCGTCGCGGCCGGCGCGGGAGCCGCCATTGCCGCCGCCTTCAATACGCCGTTGGCCGGCGCGTTCTACGGCTACGAACTGATCCTCGGGGGCTATTCGGTGCGAGCGCTTGCGCCCGTAGCCGCCGCGGCGCTGACCGCCACCGTGGCGGAGCGCGTACTGATGCATCCCGAGGTGCTGTTCGACGTGCAGGACTTCGTGGCGATCCCGCAGTGGTTCTATTGGCTATTTGCCGCGCTCGGCATCGTGGCGGCGGGCTTCAGCGTGCTCGCCATGCAATCGGTGACCTGGGCGGAGCGCCTGCTCAAGCGCCTTCCCCTGCCGCAATGGCTGCGGCCGGCAATCGGCGGCGTGCTCGTCACCTGCATCGCACTCCTCGTGCCGCAGGTGCTGGGCGGCGGTCATGGCGCCATCCAGCTGCTGTTCGATCACAATCCCGGCCTGCTCGTGCTGTCGATCCTGCTCGTGACCAAGCTGGTCGCCTCGGGTATCTCGCTCGGCGCCGGCTTCCGCGGCGGCATGTTCAGCACGTCGCTGCTGCTCGGCGCACTGCTCGGCGCCGTATTCGCACAGAGCCTAGCGGCGCTGGCGCCGAACTTGGCCGGACATCAGGCAGCGCTGGTGATGGTCGGCATGGCGTCGGTCGCGGCGGCGATCATCGGCTCGCCGCTCACCATGGTGTTCCTGGTGCTCGAGGGCACCGGCAACTTTCCGGTGACGATCGGAGTCATGGTTGGCGTGGTGATCGCGTCGACGATCGTGCGGCTCAGCTTCGGCTACTCGTTCTCGACTTGGCGCTTCCATCAGCGCGGCATCGGCATCCGCAGCCCGCACGACATCGGCTGGCTGGCCGATCTCACGGTCGGGCGGCTGATGCGGACCGATCCCAAGGTGGTACTGGACACCACAGCGCTCCGAGAGTTGCGCGAAAAATTCCCGCCGGGTAGCGCTAAGCACGTCTTCGTGGTGTCGAAGTCGGGGGCGTTCGTGGGCACGCTCGACATGGCGGCCATCCATGACGAGAAGCAGGACGAAGCGCTCGACAGCCGCTTCGCCCGGGAGTTCGCCACGCATGGCGACCTTTACCTGCTGCCCTACGAGAACGTGCGCACCGCGCTGGCGCGGTTCGAAGAGAAGGAGGTCGAGATCCTGCCGGTCGTCGATTCGCCCAACGACAAGTCGATCATCGCCTATCTCACCGAGCAATTTGCGCTCAGGCGCTACAACCAGGAACTCGAGAGGCGGCGCAATGCCGACCTCGGCCAGCGTGATCTTTTTTCGATCGCCGAGCCGCCCAACTAGCCGAGGCGCCGGCCGTGGTGTACGGAGAGGCGAGGGAACTCGTTCGATGCCGCGGTTCGTCATCCTCCTTCTCACGCTGCAGCTGGCATGGCCCGCTGCGGCCCAAGTCAAGTGCAGCGACGCCATGGAGCCGCTCGAGCGCGATGCCGAATCGCGGATGTCGGCCCAGGACTTCATCAAGGAAGTCGCCACGAACGAGACGGTCTTCTCCAAGGCCTTTGCCAGCTATGGCTACAAGTTCGAGGTCAGCGTCCAAACTGTCAACGGCGACACCGTCGATGGAGAATATCGGCGGACCTCGATCGTAGACTTCGACGCCAACGGCCAGCGCCGCGAGACCGTGACCGAGGGGCCGGTGAACACCCTCACGCGCTTGAAGCTCGGAGATCGCGACTTCGAGACGCTGCGCGAGGCCTTCTCGCTCACCGCCGCCAAGGTGTCGGACAACGACATCGTCTATGCGGGCCGGCAGAAGATCGACGACATTAATACCGCGGTGTTCGACATCCTGCCGCGCAACCAGGCTGCCGACATCCGCGGCTTCGAGGGACGCGTCTGGGCGAGGGCGCGCGACAACGCCATCATTCACATCTGCGGCAGGACCAGTGCCTCGCCGATCGCGCCGATGCGCTTCGACGTGGTCCGTGCTTCCGTGGACGAGAAGTACTGGTTCCCGGCTTTGATCCGTGCCGACGAGGATGCGCGCATCAGCGGCGAAACGGTCCATGTGCGGCTGACGGCCAAATACTCCGAATACAAGGCGCGCTGAAAGCCCTCGATGGTCGTCTCGCCCCTGATCGTCGGGCTGCTGCTCGCAGCAGCCCTCATGCACGCCTCGTGGAACGCGCTCCTGAAGGCCGACCGCTCGGACCGGCTGGCGACGTTTGGCGTGATCATGACGACGGGCACGGTGATGGGCGTTTGTGCCGTGCCGTTCCTGCCGTGGATCGAACCGGGAGCGTGGAAGTTCCTCGCCATCTCGGTGATCGTGCACGTGGCCTACTACACGTTCCTGCTCAAGGCCTATTCCTACGGCGACCTCAGCCACACCTATCCGATCGCGCGCGGCCTGGGGCCGCTCTTGGTGGCGCTGGTCTCGGGCCGGGTGATCGGCGAGCACCTGCGGGTGCAAGACATCGTCGGCGTGGTGCTGCTGAGTCTGGGCCTCATTGCGCTCGCCATGCCGCTCAAGCCGGCCGGCGGCGCGGCCACCGGACGGCATGGCCTGGCGACGCTGTTCGCCGTGCTGACCGGCGTCACCATCGCTGCCTACATCATCGCCGACGGCATGGGCGTGCGGTCCGCCGGCCCGGATTTCGAGCATCGCCTGGCCTACATCGCCTGGCTGTGCGTCCTGGAAGGGCCATGGCTGCTGGTATTCGCTGTCATGTCGCGGCCTGAAACCGTGTGGTCACATCTGAAGCGCAGCTGGTGGCGCGGCGTGATCGGCGGGCTGATCGCCAACACCGGTTACGGCATCGCGATCTATGCCCTGGTCCTGGGTCCGATGGCCCACGTCGCAGCCTTGCGTGAGACCTCGGTGCTGTTTGGCGCTTTGATGGGCACGTTGCTGTTGGGTGAAGCATTCGGTTTGCGAAGGGTAGCCGCAGCTTTTGTCATCGTTTCGGGCCTTGTGCTGATGAACGGACCGGCGCTCTTCTAGCGCCATGTCCATCCGCAACCTCGAGAGCCTGATCGCGCCGAAGTCGGTGGTGGCCATTGGCGCCAGCGAACGCGCAGGCTCGGTCGGCGCGGCGGTGACGCAGAACCTGCTGGCGGGCGGCTTCAAGGGCGAGATCCATCTGGTCAACCGCAAGGGCGGCTCGATCGCCGGGCGGCCGGTGCTGCGCACGCTGTCGGAGCTGCCGTCGGTGCCCGACCTCGCGGTGATCATGACACCGGCCAAGTCGGTGCCGGCTCTGATCGTCGATCTCGGCCAGCGCGGCACCAAGGTGGCGGTGGTCATTTCCTCAGGTCCTGGCGCGGGCAAGGACGCGGCCGAGACCAATGCGCGCTGGCGTCGACGCCTGTTGCGCGCGGCGCGCCCTTACCTGCTGCGCCTGGTGGGCCCCAACTGCATCGGCTACGTCGCGCCCAAGCTCTCGCTCAATGCGAGCTTCGGCCCGGGCAAGCTGAAATCCGGCCGGATCGCGGCGATCGCCCAGTCGGGCGCCGTGCTGGCCGGGCTCGCCGACTGGGGCGCCGCGCAAGGCATCGGCTTCTCCTATCTCTTCTCGATGGGCGACATGGCCGATGTCGATTTCGGCGATCTGTTGGACATGCTGGCGCGAGACTTCGAGACCCGCGCCGTGCTGATGTATGTCGAGGGCATCACCCAGGCCCGCAAGTTCATGTCGGCCGCGCGCGGCGTGGCGCGGCTGAAGCCGGTGATCGTGCTCAAGGCCGGGCGTCATGCCGCGGCGGCACAGGCCGCGGCATCGCACACCGGATCGATGGCGGGCTCGGCCGCGGTGTATGAGGCAGCCTTCGCCCGCGCGGGTCTGGTGCAAGTGCGTGGACTGGGTGAGCTGTTCGACGCCGCCGAGACGCTGGGCCATGCCGTGTTGCCGCGCAACGAACGGTTGGCGATCCTGACCAATGGCGGTGGTGTCGGCATCATCGCCACCGACTTGCTGATCGACGAAGGCGGCGAACTGGCGGCGCTGCAGCCCAAGACCCTGGCCAACCTCGACAAGCAAATGCCGCGCATCTGGTCGCGCGCCAATCCCGTCGACATCGTGGGTGATGCCGATGGCGCGCGCTATGCCGCCGCGCTCGACATCCTGGCCGACGATCGCAATGTCGGCGCGGTCCTCGCCATGAACGTGCCGACCGCACTGGCCTCGCCGGAAGAAGCCGCGCGAGCGATCACGGCGGCGGCCGGTCGGCGGGTCGTGCCGGTGATCGGCTGCTGGATCGGCGGCCCACAGGCGGAAGCGGGGCGCCGTGTGCTGCGCGATGCGGACATTCCGGCCTACGACACGCCGCTGCGCGCGGTGCGCGGTTTCATGCACATCGTCGACTACCGGCGCGGCCAGCGTGCGCTGCAGCGCACGCCGCCCTCGATCCCCGAGGCACGCTCGGACACTCACCTGGTGCGCTCGATCGTCAATGGCGCACTGGCCCAGAAGCGAACCGTGCTGACCGAGCCCGAGGCCAAGCGCGTGCTGGCGGCCTATGGCATCCCGGTCGTGCCGACGGAAGTCGTGCTCGATGCCAGCGAGGCGGCCCACGCCGCGGCGCGCATCGGCTTTCCGGTGGCGTTGAAGGTCCTGTCGCGCGAGATCTCGCACAAGAGCGATGTCGGCGGCGTGGCGCTCGATCTCGGCTCGGAGACGGAAGTGCGCGAGGCCGCGCGCGCCATGCACGATAAGGTCTGCACGGCAGCGCCCGGTGCGCGCCTCGACGGCTTCGTGGTCCAGCCCATGATCAAGCGACCGCATGCCGTCGAGTTGATCCTGGGCGCGGCCGAAGACCCGGTGTTCGGGCCGATCCTCATGGTCGGCCATGGCGGCGTCGCGGCCGAAGTGATCGACGACAAGGCGCTGGCGCTGCCGCCGCTCGATCCGGTCCTTGCCGAGGCAGCGTTGAGCCGCACCCGGGTCGATCGCCTGCTGCGCGGCTACCGCGATCGCGCGCCGGCCGATCGTGGGGCGGTGGGCGAGGCGATGGTGCACCTCTCGCAGCTCATCGCCGATGTCGACGAGATCGCCGAGCTCGACATCAACCCGTTGCTGGTCGATGCCTCGGGCGTGATCGCTCTCGATGCCCGCATCGTGGTGCGCAAGCTGGAGGCCGGGCAGGAGAGGGCGGCGCGCTTTGCCATCCGGCCCTATCCGGTCGAGCTCGAGACCGAGATCGAGCATGGCGGCGATAAGCTGCGCATCCGCCCGATCCGCCCGGAGGACGAGGGCCTGCTGGTGGCGTTCACGGGGCATCTCACGCCGGAGGATGTGCGGCTGCGCTTCTTTGGGCCGATCCGCGAGATGAGCCACGAGATGGCCGCGCGGCTCACCCAGATCGACTACGACCGCGAGATGGCTTTCCTGTTGCTCGACGGAAAACATCTCCTGGGCGTCGGCCGCCTGGCCGCCGATCCAGGGTTCGAGCAGGCGGAGTTCGCCCTGGTCGTTGCGTCGGACCGGCAACGCAAGGGCTATGGCGAATTGCTGCTGCGCCACGTGCTGGCCTACGCCAAGACCCGCGGCATTCAGCGTGTCATCGGGCACGTGCTGCGGGAAAACCGCAAAATGCTCCATCTCGCCGAGCGATTGGGCTTCAAGCGCGAGGCCGGCATGGGCGAGGGGAATGGTTTGCGCGTCGTGAAGTTCCTCGGGCAATTGTAACGATTGTTTTGTCAGCGTCTCTCACCTGAGGCAAAATTGTGACCAAAGGCCAGCGGCTTACCAAAGATCTTTCAGATGGCGTCTAAGAAGAACAGAAGCAGTAAGGCGAACAGAAAGAGTCCAAAATTGAACAGTCGCCTGGTTGGGCGATGGCGGGCACTTTTGGTCTGGGTTGATGCCCATCGCTGGCACGCCGCCGGCATCGCTTTCGTGGTGCTGTTCGTCGGCAGCCTGGCGGGCGGCTACTGGCTGGCCGAGCGCTTCGATCGCAAACCGGCGGAGGCGGCGAAGCCCGGCCCGCGCTATGCGCGCATCGAGGATATCCCGGGCCTGCCGCGCTACACCGAGACCGAGCCCGGCCAGCAGCGCAACACGGTCGAGGAGAAGCCCCGGCCCAGCCGTCCGACGCAGGTCGCCGCGGCCGCGAGCACGACCGAGCAGGCCGCCTGGCGGCGTAATGCGCTGCCGTTCCGTGATCTCAACAGCAAGCCGTTGGTTGCCATCGTGATCGACGATGTCGGCATCGACCGGCCGCATTCGAAGCGCGCCTGGGAGCTACCGGGGCCGCTCACGCTGTCGTTCCTGCCCTATGCCAAGGACCTGCGCGAGCAGGCGAGGTTGGCGCGCGCTCACGGCAACGAGTTGATGCTGCATCTGCCGATGGAGCCCAACGGCCGCGCCGATCCCGGGCCCAATGCGCTGCTGGTCTCGCTCAGCGACAGCGAGTTGCGCAACCGCGTGAACACCGCGCTCGACAGCTTCGATGGCTATGTCGGCGTCAACAACCACATGGGCAGTCGCTTCACCGCCTTCAAACCCGGCATGGAGACGACGCTGCGCCTGTTCAAGGCGCGCGGGCTCTTGTTCCTCGACTCGCGCACTACGCCGGAGACGGTGGGCGACCAGCTCGCCCAGGAGCTCGGCGTGCCCAGCGTGGCGCGCAACGTCTTCCTCGACGACGATGAGTTCGATCGACGCGGTGCGCCGCAAGCTCGCCGAGACCGAGGCGGTGGCGCGCCGCCAGGGCTTCGTGGTGGCGATCGGCCATCCGCATGAGGCGACCCTGCAGGCGCTAGCCGAGTGGCTGCCGACCCTCTCTGCGAAAGGCATGGCGCAGGCACCCCTGTCGGCTGCATTGCGCAAGCGCAACGGTTGGGATTGAGTCGCGCATGCGTTATCACAAGCAAGCCATGATCGTCGCGCCGCAGCCGGAGCCGACGGAAGCGGGCGCGGATGTGCTGCGCGAGGGCGGCAATGCGGTCGATGCCGGCATTGCCTGCGCGCTGGTCCAGGGTGTGGTCGATCCGCAGATGTGCGGCATAGCCGGCTTCGGCTCGTGCGGCATCTACATGCCGGACAAGAAATTCCACGGTTACATCGACGCCCATGCGCCGGCGCCGCTCGCGGCCAGGCCCGACATGTGGGCCAACCTGATCGAGGGCGAGGCGCGCGACGGCTACGGCTTCATCCTGAAGGGCCGCGTCAACGACATCGGCTACAAGTCGATCTGCGCGCCGGCCAACCTGAAAATGTACTACGAGGCACACCAGGAGCACGGAAGTCTCCCGTGGTCGCGCATCGTCGAGCCCGCCATCGATCGGGCTGAGAACGGCTGGACGGTGCGCCCGCACGTCCATTTCTGGTGGGCCGACGAGGGCAACTTCGGCCGCGCCCCCAACTACGAGCGTACCGGCTTCACCCCGGCGGCGCGCGCGCTCTATTGCCGGCCGGACGGCAGCCCCAAGCGCGTGGGCGACGCGGTGATGAACCGCGACTATGCCCAGACGCTGCGCGCCATCGCCAAGGGCGGCGCCGACGTCTTCTATTCCGGCGAGATCGCCCGCGCGATCGACGAGGACATGAAGAAGAACGAGGCGCTGCTCTCGATCGCCGACCTCAAGGCGTGGAAGACGACGCGCAACGCGCCGCTATGGGGCGACTATCGCGGTTACAAGGTCTCGACCAACCAGCCGCCCGGCGGCGGGGTGATGCTGCTCGAGATGCTGAACATCCTGGAGAACTTCGATCTCGCCCGGCTCGAGCACAATTCGACCGAGTACCTGCGCATCGTGGCGGAGGCGATGAAGCGAGCGACCATCGACAAGGACGCCAGGGTGGGCGACCCCAAGTTCGTCAACGTGCCGGTCGAGGAGCTCACCTCCAAGGCCTACGCCCGGACAATGGCCAACGACATCAAGAACGGCGTGAAGGCCACCGTGCCGCGCTTCAATTCGGGCGCCGTCTCCAAGGACACCACGCATATCTCGGTGCTCGACAAGGATGGCAATTGCTTCTCGATGACCCATTCGCTCGGCATGCCCTCGGGCGTGATCACGCCGGGGCTGGGCTTCATGTACAACGGCTGCATGGGCGTGTTCGACCCGCGGCCGGGCCGCGCCGGCTCGATCGCACCGGGCAAGGCTCGCTTCTCCTCGGTCGTGCCCTCGATCATCTTCAAGGACGGCAAACCGCATCTGATCATCGGTGCGCCGGGCGCGACGCAGATCGCCATGGGCGTGCTGCACGTGATCCTGAACGCGCTCGACTTCGACATGACCATGGTCGAGGCGGTGAGCGCGCCGCGCTTCTCAGCCACCTCCGACACGATCGACATCTCCAACAGGATCCAGCGCCGCGTCGAGCGCGAGCTTTTGGAGCAGGGCTATCCCGTGGTGCGCAGCCCCTACGGCTTCGGCTTCGCCGCAGTGCACGGCATACGGATCCACGAGGACGGCCTCGATGGCGGCGCTGATCCCGGCCATGATGGCGTGGTGATCGCGGTCTAGCCGCAAGGAAGGGTAAGTCCTCCTCAACCGCGCTGACCGCGTGCTGCTCGCAAAGACTGGTCCGATGATCTTAGGTGAGCCTCCCAGGCAGTAGACGATCCTTCTGCGTCGCCACGTCGCACAAAAAAGCGTGCAACCCGGCAACCACGCCGCCTCTCTAAAGTTGAATGCTTGGAAGCATAAGCTTCGGAGGAAACAACATGACACGAACCTTACTTGTGTTGGCTGCCAGCCTTCTGGTCGCGCCGGCAGCTTGGGCGATGGATGCACCGATCCAGCCGGGTGGAGGGAATAACGTCAACGCCCAGTTCGCGACACCCGCACCGGCTCCGACGCCTGCGCCCGCTCCGTCGACCAACGCCAGCATCAGCCACGCACAAGACATGTCGACATTCAATCCCAGTGCCTACGGCAGTGCGTCCGAATGCATGACGGCCGCCGCCACGGCCCACCAGCCGCTCGCGCCGTGCGAAGGACTGAAGAAGTAGTGCGCGTCTGCTGACCGCTCGACACCGCCAACGTTATCGCGTTGGCGGTGTTGGCGGACGTCGCCGCTCGCGCTGCGACTTGGAAGTTCACGCTTGGTGTATCGGCTGCAAGTCGATGCGCCACGTCGAGGTCGGCTGGCTGCGCCAGCGTTGCTCAGTAGCCCATATGCGCGCGGTAAGCTTTCCAGAAGCCGCGCACAGCGGCTTCTGTGGCGCGCGTTTGCTGGCTGTCGGCGCTCCGGCCACCCATCTCGACGACTGACACCTTGTCGCCAGCGGAGGCGATGCCGCGCTGCACGAAGCCGGTGACGCAGCCATCTTCCATCGACACGAAGCCTGCCGGACCCACCAGATTCTGCTGCTTCAGCCGGCGCCGGTTCATTTCGGCCGAGTCATCGGCGTAGCCGAAATAAGTCCAATGCAACTCGGTACGATCGATACCCGCGGGCAGGATCTGGCGCACGGCGAGGCAGTTGTGGATCTGTTGCACGATCGTGTTGGGGAAGATCGACAGGATCTGCACCTGGATGGGATCGCCGAACTCGTTGACCGTATCGAGCAGGCTGGGATCGGCCAGCGTGTAGTCGCCGTCCGTGCGGATGCCCTGGTCGCGATAGGCTGTGGCGTTGGCGCCCTCGGCGATGGCGATGGTGTAGGTCGAATGGCTGCCGCCGTCGGGGCTGACCAGTACGCCGCCGCCCTGGGTCAGGCGGTTGATGCGGAAGGTCGTGAGGAACAGGTGCAGCAGGCTGGCGTGGTAGGTGTCTTTGGAGTTCTCGACATAGAGCTTCCAGTTGCTGGGCAGGGTCTGAACGAAGCGGCCCATGACCCGGACCGGCCGGTTGAGCACGCGCTTCAGGCGGCCCAGCACGTCGCTGCCGAGACAATCCTCGATCGGCGGGGTGTCGGGTGAGAGGGTGGCAAACACCAGCCCGCCCAAAGTCGTCGTGCGCAGCTTGCGCGGACTGAAACTCTCTCGCTTGAAGTCCTTGGACATGCCGCCCAGGCCATTGATGCCCTTCTCGAAGGCGATGCCCCTCAGGTTACCGCAGAGGTCGTAACTCCAGGCGTGGTAGATGCACTTGAAGTTGTTCTGGACGTTGCCGCCGTCGTCGAAGGCGATCAGTGCGCCGCGATGGGCACAGCGGTTCTCGAAGCAGTTGATCGAACCGTCGGCGTCGCGCACCACGATCACCGGCAGGATGCCGATATGGTTGGTGCGATAGTCGCCCTTGCTGGGAATGTCGGCTTCGAAACAGACGAAGTTCCAGGTCGCGCCCTCGAACAGGCGCCGCATCTCGAGCCTGTAGTTGGCCTCGTCCTGGTAGACCCAGTACGGCACACGAGCGAGCGAATCCTCGGCCATGGACCGTTCAATGTGGCTTGTTCGATACCTTCATCGTGTCGGATGTCCATGCGAACCTCCCGTCACTGCAGCACTACATTGGCCGATCGGATGACCGAGCACCAGCGCGCTTCTTCGAGAAGGGCTAGGGCGGCGCGCATCCGGCTCAGCGCGCCATGCCCGTGGCACCGTCCGGAACGTCATAGAAGGCCAGGGTCATCGCGACGCTGGTGTAGTGCCCCATCAACGTGATGACATCGGTGATGCCGACGTGACCGAGCGCCTTGACAGCTCGGTCGTGGAGCCCGCGCGGCACCCACCGCGCGTTGCTGAGCACCATCGCCATCTCATAGACGGTCTGTTCCCGTTCGTCGTCGAACGCGACGGGCATCCCGCCGATGATCGCCTCGACCTTGGTGGCCGGCAGCCCGACTTCCTTGGCGTGCCGTTCGTGCGCGGCCGTCGGATAGGCGGAATGCCAGCGGCTGGTGATGACGCAGACCGCGATCTCGCGCTCGCGCTCGGTCAGGGAGTAGCGACCTGGCTGAAAATGCGCGCCGAACGGGCCGGCGACTTTCGCGAGCTTTGGATTGTGCACCCAGATCTTGGTCGGGCCCGGCAGGCGGCCGCGGGCCTCGATCATCGCGTTGTAGCCGGCTTGCTGTTCCGGGGTCATCTTGTCGTACGGGATTTCGGCGTAGCGGCCGAAGGTCGGGGTTTCAGACATCAGCCTTCTTCCTTCCTATCGTTACTTCACGTACGCATCGGGCGATGGCCCGGCGAGGCTGTCAACCCGGCAGGTCGTTCTTCTATCGGGCCCGCTTCGGCGCTGCCCGTCCTCGCTTCGCCGCGACCCGGCGCGCGGCCGCCAGCGCCACGCCCGCCCACTCGACGAGCTCGTCGGGTTCGTCGAACAGCCGCTCCGGCGCGCGCCAGAAGGAGAGGTCGATGGTGCTGCCCCCCTTGGCGTAGTTGAGCGGCGGCGAGGACGCGGCCTCCTGGAAAGCCTCGCGGTTCTGCTCATCGACCCGCAGGTAGAGCATGTTGTCCGTCACCATGCCGAACATCACCCCGTCGCAGAACACGCCGGTCTTGCCGAACATGCGCCGCAGGGTGATGCGGCCGAGGGGAGCCAGCTGCTCGCGCAGGAACTCGGCAAAGCTGTCGCTGGCAACCATGCTCCGTCTCTGGTGCGCCTATAGCGCCGGCAGCCCCGGCGGTGCCTTGCGCGCGTTGGAGGCCTGCTCGTACGCGTACGCCAGCCGCAACAGCTTGCCCTCGCTCCACGCCCGCCCGGAGAAGGTGAGACCGAGCGGGTAGTCGGGCGTCTCCTTGCCGTCGAAGCCTGAAACGAAGCCCGCCGGCACTTGCACACTGGGATAGCCCGCCTTGGCCGCGATCGAGGCGCCGGCGGTGCCGGGGAAGATCACGGCGTCGAGCTTGTGCTCGGCCATGTAGGCATCCATGCCGCGCTGCTTGGCGGCGAGGAGGTCCATGGCGCGCGCCGACTTGTATTCGAGCTCGCTCAGGTCGCCTTTGGTCGCCTCGGCGGCGAGGAAGAGATCCTGGCCGAAGCGCAGCGCCTTCTCGGCATTGGCTTTGTTGAAGGCGACGATGTCGGCCATGGTCCTGATCTTGGTGTCGGTCGCCCAGTCGCGCAGGTAGAGGTTGAGGTCGCGCTTCAATTCGTAAAGGAACACGACTGGCGGCGTGGCGGTGTTGCCTTTCCCACGGCTGAGCGGGTTGCGGTTCAGCACGCCCATGGTGGTACCCGGTCCGCCGACCCAGCCGATCGCCGGCATATTGGCGCGCACCAGGATCGCGCCGGCATCCTGCAGCGCGGTGATCGCGTCGGCCATCAGCTTGGCCGACTTGGGCCCCAGCTTGCCGAAGTAGAAGTCGCCCAGGGGATCGTCCTTGTCGGACGGCACGCCGATGCGCGCGCCCTTCAGCCCATCCTTGTCGAGGTCCCGGGTGTAGTCGACCGGGCGCTGCATCGCCTGGGTCGCGGGATCCTGCGGATCCTTCTGGGCGAGCACGTTCAGCAGGATCGCCGAGTCGCGCACCGTGCGGGTGAGCGGGCCCGCGGTGTCCTGGCTGTGCGAGATCGGCAGGATGCCGGCGCGGCTGATCGAGCCCGACCGTCGGCTTTACCGTGACCAGGCCGTTCTGCGTCGCGGGACTCAGCAACGAGCCCGAGGTCTCGCTGCCGATCGCCGCGGCGCAGAGGCCGGCCGCGACCGCGACGGCCGAACCCGCGCTCGAGCCGCCGGGCAGGATGACCGGGATGCCACGGTCGTCCATCAGGCTGGGCGAGTAGGGGTTCTTGACCTGGCCGCCCAGCGAGCTGTAGCCCGAGGGCATGTCGATCGCGATGATGTTGGCGAACTCGGTGAGGTTCGCCTTGCCCAGGATCACCGCACCCGCGGCGCGCAGCTGCTTGACCAGGGTGGCGTCGGCCTTGGCCTTTGCTCCTTCGAGGGCGAGCGAGCCTGCGGTGGTGTGCGTCTTGTCGCCGGTGGCGATGTTGTCCTTGACTAGGATCGGCACGCCGGCCAGCGGCTGCTTGGCCGAGGGCTTCACGCCCTCGAGCTTGCCAGCGATCGCCAGCGCATCCGGATTGAGCTCGCGCACCGAATTGAGGCCAGGCCCGCCGCGGTCGTAGGCCTCGATGCGCGCCAGGTAAGCCTTGGTCAGCGCGCTCGAGCTGATCCTGCCCTGCGCCAGCGCGGCTTGGACGTCGACCAGCGAAGCATCGTCGATTGCAATGCCCGGCTGCTGCTGTGCCTCGGCCCGGCTCGTCTGCTACCGCACCCAGCACCACCGGCAGCATGGCAACTTCGCGACGCGTTGGCTTCTTGGCCATGGTCCTCTCTCCCAGGCTATACCGGCATCTTCCGCTTCTGGTGCGCCCGGCCGACCTTGGCGGTCTCCGGATTATGACCGGAAATGACGCGCACGCCCTCATCGAGGCTGGCCGCGATCTTGTCCGGCGTGGCGCCCTCCAGGAAGGCGAGCTTGTTCTTCTTGCAGGCGGTGAAGACCTTGCTGCGCGCCCGCTCCATCTCGGCCGGGTAGGGCCGGCGCTGCAGGCTGGTATAGCCCAGCGACAGGCCCAGATCGCCCGGTCCCAGCTCGGCAAAGCCCAATCCAGGCACCGCCAAGATTTCGTCGCAGTGCTCGACACCGGCAGGGCTTTCAATCTTTACACCGAGCAACAGCTCGCCTTTGGGATTGAGCGGCCAAGGCTCGGCGCGGGCGAAATACTCTTGCTGATCAAGGCCCCAGACCGGGGCGGCGGTCGGCTCCGAGCCGCGGCCACGCGTGCCGCCGCCGAGCTTGTCAGTGCCAACTTTGTGGTGCGGGAAGCGGCAGGCACGCACGAATTCCTTCACGGCGTCGGCCGACTCGGCCTGGCAGAGCAGGATGCCGTGCACGCCGCGCGCCAAGATCTGGCGGAACTGCCAGGCATTGAAGGCGACGTTGGGGCCATCGATTCCGTTCACCGGCGCCTCGACGATCACCGTCGGCGTCAAATGCCCCGACTTGGTCGGGCCGCCATCGAGCAGGCCGCGCATATAGTCCTCGAGCCCCGTCATATCGAAGGCGCCGTGCTCCATGCCGACATTGATGTAGTCGGCCCAGGTCTTGGCATCGGCGCGGCCCTGGTCGTAGGTCAGCACGTGGCCGGTATGCGGGCCGTCGTAGTAGATCGCCTGGTCGTCCGCCAGCAGCTCGATGGCGCGGTTGATGCGATTGGCCATGTTCGTTCCTCCAGGTCGGTATTTTTCTACATCATCCCCGGCGCGCCAAGTCGGTGCCGTCGATCATGCGGCTATAGCGAAAGGGGTACGGATCGACAATCGGCGGGTCGCCGGCCACGAGATCGGCGGCGAGCTGGCCCGCCGCGGGGCCGATGCCGAAGCCGTGGCCGGTGAAGCCCGTCGACAGGAAGAGACCGGGCAGCGAGTTGACCGCCGAGATCACGGGAATGCCGTCGGGCGTCGAATTGATCAGGCCGCCCCAACTATGCGCGACCTCGAGCCCATTCAACGCCGGATAGTGCGCGCCAAGCGTCGCCAGGCCCTCCTGCACGAGCTTGGGGTCGGCGGCCGGGTCGAGCGTGCGGTGGCGCTCGAAGGGAGAGACGCCGTCGAGCGACCAGCGCGCGAAGGATTCCGGACCGTCGAAGAACGACCGGCCGATGCCGAGCGTCACGCCGGTCCAGCGCTTCTTGAGTGTCGGCCAGAATTGGCGCGCGTAGAGCAGGCCCTGTGGCGAGAGCTCGACCAGCCCGCGTCCGCCCAGCCCCACCGTGTAGCCGCCATCGAGGCGGCGGCGGATGGTGACGCCGGGCATCGACAGGCCACCATCGGTCACGGCCGGCGCCCGCTTGGTCGCGAACGACGTCGAGCGGACGCCGGCCTGCGGCAGGCGGAGACCGTGGCGACGGCAGAACAGGCTGCTCCAGGAACCGCCGGCCAGAAGCACGGCCTGGGTGCGGATGCTGCCGTGCTCGGTGATCACGCCCGAGACCTTGCCGGCCTCGAGGTCGAGACCACGCGCAGCGCAGTTCTGATGCAGCGTCGTGCCGAGGCGACGAGCGGCCTCGGCAATGGCCGGCACGGCGAGCCATGGTTCGGCCCGGCCGTCGGTTGGCGAATGGATGCCGCCGATCCAGTCCGGCGTGCTGCCCGGCGTCAGGGCCTTCGCCTCCGACGGGCTGAGGATACGGCTATGCATCTGGTGCTCGCGCGCCTTGAGCGTCCAGGCCTCCCATTCGGCGAAGTCGACCGGCTTGGTCGTGACATAGACGAGGCCGGTGCGGCGAAAGCCTGTCTCGCCCTCGACCTCGCGATTGAGCTCGCCCCAGATCTCCAGGCTCTTCATGGCGAGCGGCAGTTCGCGCAGATCGCGATGCTGCTGACGGCACCAGCCCCAGTTGCGGCTCGACTGCTCGCCGGCGATCACGCCTTTCTCGAGCAGCGCGACCGATAGGTCCTTTTTGGCGAGCGCGTAGGCTGCAGTGACGCCGGCGATGCCGCCGCCGATCACCACAACGTCGACTGATGTCGGAAGCTTCTGGTCGCTCGCGACAGGCTGAACAGGGACCATGCTCTCTTGTTGCATGGCGGCATGCGGGACGGTAGGGCGGGCTTTGCGCGTGCTCTGCAGGCGCGGTAGTTTCGCCCCCATAAGGAGCCCCTCATGGATCTCACGTTCGGCAAGGAAGAGCTCGCGTTCCAGCAGGAGGTGCGCGGCTGGCTAAAGGACAATCTCACGCCCGAGCTGGTGGGCGAGCTCAAGGTCGGCCGCAACGCCTACATGCCGAAGGAAAAGCTGATCGACTGGCAGAAGCGGCTGGCGAAGAAGGGCTGGCTGTGCACCGGCTGGCCGAAGGAATTCGGCGGGCCGGGCTTCACCACGACGCAGAAGTATATCTTCGAGATGGAAATGGCGCGCGCGGGAGCTCCCGGCACTTCGCCGTTCGGCCCCAAGATGTGCGCGCCGGTGATCATGAAGTACGGCTCGCCCGAGCAGAAGGCGCGCCACCTGCCGCCGATGCTCAACTCCGACCTGATCTGGTGCCAGGGCTATTCCGAGCCGGGCTCGGGCTCCGATCTCGCCAGCCTGCGCACCAAGGCGGTGCGCGAGGGCGACCACTATATCGTGAACGGCCAGAAGACCTGGACGACGCTGGCCCAGACCGCCGACTGGATCTTCTGCCTGGTGCGCACCTCGACCGAGGGCAAGCCGCAGGAGGGCATCTCCTTCCTGCTGATCGACATGACGACGCCGGGCATCGTTGTGCAGCCGATCATCACCGCAGACGGCAATCGCGCCGGCACGCAGGAGGTCAACTCGGTGTTCTTCACCGACGTGAAAGTGCCGGTCGAGAACCGGGTCGGCGAGGAGAACAAGGGCTGGACCTACGCCAAGTACCTCTTGGAGTTCGAGCGCGGCGGCAATCCCTACAGCCCGCGGCTGCGCTCAGGCTTCGAGAAGCTGAAGCGGCTGGCGCAGTCGATGCCGGAAGGCGAGGACTCGATCCTGTCGGACACGGCCTGGCGCGAGAAGCTCTCGCGCATGGACATCGAGATCTCGGGCCTCGAGATGTTCGAGCAGGAATTCTATTCGAAACTTGCCTCGGGCCAGAACCCAGGGCCGCTGTCGTCGATGATCAAGCTGCGCGGCACCGAAGTGATGCAGCAGGTCCAGGAATTCGCCGTCGAGGCGGCGAGCTGGTACTCGATGCCGTTCCCCGAGCAGCGCGCCTGGAACGCCAACGTCGAACCGATCGGGCCCGAGGGCGCCGACGTGCTGGCGCCGCGCTACTTCAACGGCCGCAAGATGACGATCTATGGCGGCTCGTCGGAGGTGCAGCGCGGGATCATGTCCAAGGTCATGCTGGGGCTCTGAGCCGATGGACCTGGCGTTCAACGCAGAGGAACTCGCCTTCCAGAAGGAAGTGCGCGACTGGATCACCGCCAACATGCCGCCTGAGGTGGCGGAGGAGAGCCGGCGCAGCCGCACCAGCCACGTCTCCAAGGAGCGCCTGCTGCAATGGCAGAAGAAGCTCGCGAGCCGCGGTTGGCTCTGTCCCAACTGGCCGAAGGAGTTCGGTGGGCCGGGCTGGAACTCGACGCAGAAGTTCATCTTCGAGATGGAAATGGCGCGGGCCGACTCGCCGTACCTTTCGTCGTTCAGCATCAAGATGGTGGCGCCGGTGCTGATGAAGTACGGCAGCGAGGAGCAGAAGAAGCGCTTCCTGCCCAAGATCGCGGCGGCCGAGGAGCTGTGGTGCCAGGGCTATTCCGAGCCCGGCTCAGGCTCCGACCTCGCGAGCTTGCGCACCAAGGCCGAGCGGCAGGGCGATCATTACGTCGTGAACGGCCAGAAGATCTGGACCACCAACGCCCATTGGGCTGACTGGATGTTCTGTCTGGTGCGGACCTCGAATGAGGGCAAGCGGCAGGAGGGCATCTCGTTCCTGCTGATCGACATGAAGACGCCGGGCATCAAGGTCGATCCGATCTACCTGGTCGACGGCACGCGCACGCCGATGCGGCACGAGGTCAACCAGGTGTTCTTCACCGACGTGAAAGTGCCGGTCGAGAACCGGGTCGGCGAGGAGAACAAGGGCTGGACCTACGCCAAGTACCTCTTGGAGTTCGAGCGCGGCGGCCAGGCGCACGGGCCGCGGCTGCGCAAGGCGTTCCGACATTTGCAGACGCTGTCGAAGACGCAGATGGATTCCGCGGAGCCGCTCTCCGCCAATCCGCACTGGCGCGAGAAGATGGCGGCGCTGGAGATGGAGATCGACGCCATCGAGATGAACGAGCTGATGTTCTACTCCAGCCTCAAGACTGGCGATGCGCCCGGCAACATGGCGTCGATCGTCAAGATGCGCGGCACCGAGGTCGGCCAGAAGGTGACCGAGCTCGCGGTCGAGGCGGTCGGCTGGTACGGCGCGCCCTTCACCGAACTGCGCAATTACGACAGCAACGTCGTGCCGGTCGGCGGCGACTACGTCGACGACGTCGCGCCGCGCTACTTCAACACGCGCAAGACCACGATCTACGGTGGCTCATCGGAGGTGCAGCGCAACGTGCTCGCCAAGGCGATGCTCGGGCTCTAGGCCCCGGACACGATTGTTACAAGGCCGACTTAGGCCACACAAAGCGCCACGAGTATAGTTCACCAGCCTCGACCGGCAGGACGGCTGCCGGGAGGCGCTTGGTAGCCAATTCGCGGTGCGGCGATGACTGATGGCGTGGTCGGCGGGCGGGCTCACGGCCTTCGGGAGAGGGACCACGCCAGCGTCTGGTATCTGTTCCTGGCCCTCGTTTCGTTTGCCAGCCTGATTCCCTTCGTGGTCATGCCGCTGGCCTCCCACGTCATGGCGAACGGCGAATTGCTCTTCATCGTCTCGGCGATAATCTTCCTGGGTTCCAACTTCCATGTCGCCCTGACGGGCTGGTTCTACACCGACTCCGAGATGCTGACGCACTTCCGCGCTCGGCCGGTTCGATATCTGCTTGTTCCAGGCATGCTCATTCCAGGCAGCGCCGCCGCTTTCTACTTCCTCGATCGCTCGGTGAGCATCTATCTGGTCATGGCGTTTTTCGGCTGGCAGCTGTGGCACTACCAAAAGCAGAATGTCGGGCTGCTGAGCTTCATTGCGGCCGGCACGGACGGCGCGCCGCTGTCGATCTGGGAACGCCGCACCCTGATGCTTGCGGCGGTAACGGGAATCCTGGGCTTCTTTGCGCTTGGTCAGACCGGAGCCTTGACCTTGTCCACCGAATTCGCGGTCCTTTACCGGATCGGCCTGGCGATTTCCTGGTTGCTGCCGGTCGTCTTCTGCATCGCGATCGTCAAGTGTGCGGCGCTGAGGACAAACTGGCTGCGGCTTGCGTTCTTCCTGTTCGGAACTCTGTTCTTCATGCCCACTTTCATCTTCTCGGAGCAGATGTCGGCCCTGTCGGCCTATGCGCTCAGTCACGGGCTGCAGTACTTCGTCTTCATGGGATTCGTGAGTGTCGGCAAGAGGAAGCCGATCGCCTCGCTGATCAAGCTTCTGCTCATCGCGGCAATCGGCGGGGTCATCTTGGATCACGTGAGATGGGCCCCGAGGTGGCCGGACTTTCAATACGGTTATGCGGTCTATGGCGCCTTCGTCGGGATCGTCATGACGCATTTCGTGCTCGATGCCGGAATCTGGCGCCTGCGCGAGCAGTTCCAACGCCGCTACATGCGAGAAAAGTTCTATTTCGTGTTCAACCGCTAGACAGGGCGGATATGTCCTATACTTGATCTCCAAGCTTGGGCGTTGACCGTCGCAGCTGAGGAGAGGGATGGACTACCGCA
Source organism: uncultured Alphaproteobacteria bacterium (assembly GCA_963755595.1). Classification (GTDB taxonomy): domain Bacteria; phylum Pseudomonadota; class Alphaproteobacteria; order Reyranellales; family Reyranellaceae; genus Reyranella. The sequence goes on from CAVWKP010000003.1 coordinate 302,612, forward strand.
ACCTGGGCCGCGCCGGCCTGAAAGTTTCCGAGATCTGCCTTGGCACCATGACCATGGGCAACGGGGCCGACCAGGCCGAGGCGAGCCGCATGGTCGATGCCGCCATGGCGGCCGGCGTCAATTTCTTCGATACCGCGAACGCCTATGTCGGCGGCACCTCGGAGACGATGCTGGGCGTGGCGCTGAAGGGCAAACGGCACGACGCCATCGTCGCCTCGAAGTTCTTCAATCCCATGGGCCATCGGCCCAACAACTCCGGCATGTCGAGACTGCACATCAAGCAGCAGATCGAGGGCAGCCTGAAGCGGCTGCAGACCGACTACATCGACATCTACTACATCCACCACGTCGACCATCAGACGCCGCTTGAGGAGATGCTGCGCGCCCTCGACGATCTCGTGCGCCAGGGCAAGATCCTCTACACCGCCTGCTCGAACTTCGAGGCGTGGCGGCTGATGGAAGCGCTGTGGCTCAGCGACACGCACGGCTGGGAGCGCTTCGCCTGCTACCAGCCGCAATACAGCCTGGTGGTGCGCGACATCGACGAGGAGATCGTGCCGGCGCTCGAGCTCAAGGGGCTGGGCTGCGTTGCCTGGTCGCCGCTCGGCAGCGGCTATCTCACCGGCAAGTACACGCCGGGCAGCCTGAAAGTGCAGGGCAGCCGTTCGGCCGAAGGCTGGGGTTTCCAGAGCCGGTTCTTTGCGCCCAACCACGCCGAGATCCTGCAGATGCTGCTCGATGTGGCGAAGGAGGTCGGCAAGTCGCCGGCCCAGGTCGCGCTGCGCTGGGTGATGGACCAGCCGTTCATGACCTCGGCCATCGTCGGCGCCCGCAACGCCGAACAGCTCGGCGAAACGCTGAAGGCGGGCGGCTGGCGCCTGCCCAAGGAGGCGCTCGACAAGCTGAACAAGGTCTCGGCCCGGCCGTGGCGCTATCCGCGCGCCTTCGAGGAGCCGATGCCCGAGCGGCGGAACTCCGCGGTCAAGATGCCGGGAACGGCGTAGTCATTGGGCCGCAAACGGTCCGATGAGCGATCCCCGAACCATCCCCAATCCGCGCACCTTCAAGGAGCGCTTCGGTGCGCTGCGCACGCTGCGGCCGTTCGTGGCCATGGTCTGGCGCACGAGCCCCGGCCTGACGGCCGGCTCGCTGTTCCTGCGCCTGGTGCGTGCGCTCCTGCCGGTCGTCAGCCTCTACATCGGCAAGCTGATCATCGACGACGTGGTGAATCTGGTGCAGCTGCCCGACCGGCCGACGACGTTGCAAGGTTGGATCGACGGCGGGCAGCTGAACTGGCTGGCCGTGCTGCTGCTGGGCGAGTTCGCGCTGGCCGTCTTGTCAGACATCCTGGGCCGTGTTGTCTCGCTCCTCGACACGCTCCTGTCGGAACGGGTGACCGACGCGTCGAGCGTGCGGCTGATGGAGCACGCAGCGACGCTCGACCTCGAGGATTTCGAGGATGCTGAGTTCCAGGATCAGCTCGAGCGGGCGCGACGGCAGACCAGCGGCCGGCTGACGCTGATGAGTCAGCTGTTCGGCCAGGCGCAGGACATCGTCACGGTGACGAGCTTCGCCGCCGGCCTGCTGGTCTATGCGCCGTGGCTGATCGTGCTGCTGATCGTGGCGCTGGTGCCAGCGTTCCTCGGCGAAGCACATTTCAACGCCCAGACCTACACGCTCGATTTCGGCCGAACGCCCGAGCGGCGCGAGCTCGACTACGTGCGCCAGACCGCGGCCAGTCCCGAGACCGCCAAGGAGGTGAAGATCTTCGGCCTCAATGCCTTCCTGATCGAGCGCTACAAGCGCCTGGCAGCCGAGTTCTATGACGCCAATCGCAGCCTTGCCCTGAGGCGAGCCGGCTGGGGCGGCTTGTTCACAACGCTCGGCACCGTGGGCTACTACCTCGCTTATGCCTACATCGCCTGGCGTACGCTCGAAGGCGAGTTCTCGATCGGTGATCTCACCTTCCTCGCCGGCTCGTTCTTGCGTTTGCGCACCTTGCTCGAAGGCCTGCTGATCGGCTTTTCCTCGACGGCGGGGCAGGCCCTTTATCTCAACGATCTCTTCTCCTTCTTCGAGGTCGAGGCGGAGATCGTCTCGCCCGCCAACGCACTGCCGTTTCCCCGGCCGATCCGCCAGGGCTTCGTGTTCGAGGATGTCGGCTTCATCTATCCCGGCGCGGAACGCTGGGCAGTGCGCAATCTCAGCTTCACCCTGAAGGCGGGTGAAGTGGTGGCGTTGGTCGGCGAGAACGGCGCCGGCAAGACCACGTTGGTGAAGCTGCTGACGCGGCTCTACGACCCCGACGAGGGCCGTATCCTGCTCGACGGCCGCGACCTGCGCGACTACGACCTCGACGACCTGCGCGGCAGCATGGGCGTCATCTTCCAGGATTTCGTGCGCTACAATTTCAGCGCCGGCGACAATATCGCCGTGGGCCGCATCGCCGAACGCGAGGATCACGCCCGGATCGAACGCGCGGCCGAGCGCAGCCAGGCGGACGAAGTGATCGCGCGGCTGCCGGATGGCTACATGCAGCGCATCGGCAAGCGCTTCAAGAACGGTGTCGAGCTGTCCGGCGGCGAATGGCAGAAGATGGCGATCGCACGGGCGTACATGCGCGAGGCCGAGGTATTGATCCTCGACGAGCCAACGGCGGCGCTCGACGCGCGCGCCGAGTTCGAGGTGTTCCGCCGCTTCAAGGAGCTGAGCCAGGGCAAGACGGCCGTCCTTATTTCGCACCGCTTCTCCAGCGTGCGCATGGCCGACCGCATCTTCGTGCTGGCGGAGGGCAAGGTGCAGGCGTCGGGCACGCACGAGGAACTGGTGGCCCAGCCTGGCCTCTACGCTGAGCTTTTCGAATTGCAGGCGGCGGGCTACCGCTAACTTCAGCCCGCCAGCACGGGCTCGCCGACGATCTGCGTTCGGTGCATCAATCGCCGCAGCGATTCGTCGAAGGCATCGCGGCGGTGCATGACGCAGCGATTGTCCCACATCACCAGATCGCCGATGCGCCATTTCTGGTACCACGCGAAGCACTCCTGCGTGGCGTGCGCCCACACCGCATCCAGGAGCTTTTCGCTCTCCTCGACCGAGAGGCCGTGGATGTAGGCTCCGGGGCGGCGGCCGAGGAACAGCGCCTTGCGCTCAGTCACCGGATGCCGGCGCACCAGCGGATGGACCGCGCCCGGCGTCTGGCGGACGTCGAGCGTGCGCTGGAAGCCTTGGCGCAGCTCGCCGGCCGAGTTGCGGCTTGAATCATGGATGCAGGTCTTGTCCTCGACGGCGCGTTTCAGGTTCTCCGGCAGCGTCTCGTAGGCGGAATACATGTTGAGAAAGCCGGTGTTGCCGCCATCTGCCGGCACTTCCAGTGCGTAAAGCAGCGACGCGCGCGGCGGCAGCGGGTTGTAGGACATGTCGGTGTGCCAGACGAGCTCGTAGCTGCCCAGCCCGCCGATCGCCTTGCCGTTCTTCTTGACGCTCGAGATCACGGCAACCCAGCTCTCGGCGTCCTTGTCGAGCTCGGAATCGACGCGATCGAAGTTCGCCGCGGCGATCGGCACGCGATCGAGCTCGCCGAAATGGGCGCTGAACTTCATCAGCGCGGCATCGTCGATCTTCTGGCCGGAGAAGCGCAGGACGAGATGCTCGGCCCACGCTGCCGCGATGCGCTTGTGGGTCGCCTCGTCCAGAGGCTGCGACAGGTCGATGCCGTGCACGTCGGCGCCGAGCGCGCCGCCGGTTGGCTGGATCCAGATCTTGCTCATGACCTCGCCTCCGCTAGAGCATATTCGGTCCGGCTGTAACCGGCCGGACCGAATATGCCCTTAGGTTGAGATGCCTGGAACACCGCGTTTTCGATCAGATGGAACCGCGAGCGGTTCCATCTGATCGAAAGCCGCGCTAGCCATGCATCGTGAGACCGCCCGAGACGCTGATCGTCTGGCCGGTGATGAAGGCGGCATCATCGCTCGCCAGGAAACAGACCGCACCGGGAATGTCATCGGGCTGGCCGACCCGCTTCATCGGGATGGCGTTGACCAGGGCGGCGCGGATCTTCTGGCCGCGCTCGTCGGCGCCGGCGACGGCCGCCAGCAGGGGCGTGTCGGTAGGTCCGGGGCAGACGGTGTTGAGCGTGATGCCCTTGCGGGCCACCTCGCGGGCCACGGTCTTGGTGAAGGCGATGATGCCGCCCTTGCAGGCGGAATAGACCGCCTCGAGCGAGGAGCCGACGCGGCCGGCATCGGAGGCGATGTTCACGACGCGCCCATGGCCGCGTGCGACCATGCCCTTCAGCACGACATGGCTCATGTTGAGCGGGCCGTGCAGGTTGATGGCGATGACCTGGTTCCAGAGATCGGGCGTGGTGTCGACGAAGCTCACGAATTTGTCCCAGCCGGCGTTGTTCACCAGGATGTCAGTCGGGCCAGCGTCCTTCTCGAACTGGGCGATCGCCTTGGCGACGGCACCATAGTCGGTGATGTCGACGCCCGAGGCGAAGCCCTTGATCTCCTGCGCGACCTTCTTCGCCCCGTCGAGGTTCTTGTCGAACACGCCCACCTTGGCGCCGTAGTCGGCAAAGCGCCGGCAGATCGCGCCGCCGATCGCCCCGGCGCCGCCGGTGACGATGACGTTCTTGCCTTGCAGTCCACGCATGGCGCGCTCCTCAGAGGGGAGAGTAGGGGTCGAACTTGGGTTTGCGCTTCTCGAGGTGCGACGCGAGGCCTTCCTTCACTTCAGGGCCCATGAAGCCCAGCATCTCGAGCGCGGTGGAGGCGTCGAACGAGGGGCCCATCATGCGCAGCCAGTTGTTGAGCGCGTACTTGGTGAAGCGGATCGAGGTCTGCGCGCCCTCGGCGAGCTTGGTCGCGACCTCCAGCCCCTTGGCTTCGAGCTGGTCGTCCTCGACGCAGAGCGACACCAGGCCGATGCGCTCGGCCTCCTCGCCGTCGACCGCCTCGCAGAGCAGCAGGTAGTACTTGGCCTTGGCCATGCCGCAGAGCAGCGGCCACACGATCACCGCATGATCGCCGGCGGCAACGCCGAGCCGGGTATGGCCGTCGATGATCTTGGCCTTCTTCGAGGCGATCGAGACGTCGGCCAGGATGCCGGCGACCAGGCCGGCGCCGACCGCCGGGCCGCGCATGGTGCTGACGATCGGCTTGGAGCAGTTGATGACGTTGTAGACGATGTCGCGCGCTTCCTTCCAGGTCCGCAGCAGCGCGTTGTAGTCCTTCATGTTGCCTTCGATGAGATCGAAGTCGCCGCCGGCCGAGAACACCTTGCCGCCGGCGCCCTGGATGATCACGCAGTTGACCGTGTCGTCGCCGTCGATGTCGCGCCACACATTGACCAGCTCGGTGTGCATGATGGCGTCGGTGGCGTTGTATTTTTCCGGGCGGTTCATGGTCACCCGCAGCACCTTGGGGTGCGGGCGATCGAACACCAGGCGCTGATAGCGCTTTTGCCAGTCGGACATGAGCTCTCCTCCGTTAGAGGGAGCCTAGAGCAATTCCGCCGCAGGCGGAATGCGCTTGAGCGATTCCGCTTGCCGCGGAATCACCCTAACGCCTCGTGTTGCCGGCCGTCCAATTGCTGGCGCTGGCGAAGCGCACGGCCTCTTCCGCCGCGCGAACAAGGCCGCGCGCCTTCAGCACGCTCTCCTGATATTCGGCCTCGAGGTCGGAATCGGCCACCACGCCGACGCCTGCCTGCACGTACATCGTGTTGTCCTTCACCAGCCCTGTGCGCAGCAGGATGCAGGTATCCATCGAGCCGTTGGCGGCGAAGTAGCCGGCGCAGCCGGCATAGATGCCGCGGCGCACCGGCTCGACCTCGTCGATGATCTCCATGGCGCGCACCTTGGGCGCGCCCGACAAGGTGCCGGCGGGGAAGCCCGCCTTCAGGGCGTCGATTGCCTCCAGCCCATCCTCCAGGGTGCCCTCGACGTGGCTCGAGATGTGCTGGAGGTGGCTGTACTTCTCGATGGTGAACTGCTCGACGACCTTCACCGAGCCGATCTTGGCGACGCGGCCGACGTCGTTGCGCGCCAGGTCGAGCAGCATCAGGTGCTCTGCGTGCTCCTTGGGATCGGCCAGGAGCTTGTCCGCCAGACGCTTGTCCTCTTCGGGCGTGGCGCCTCGTCCGATCGTGCCGGCGAGCGGCCGGATGGTGACGATGTTGTCGCGCAGCCGCACCAGGATCTCGGGGCTCGAGCCCACGATCGAGAAGTCGCCATAGTCGAAGAAGATCAGGAACGGCGAGGGGTTGATGCGACGCAGCGAACGATAGAGCGAGAGCGGCGGCAGCTTGAAGGGCAGCGAGAAGCGCTGCGAGGGCACGATCTGGAAGGCGTCGCCGGCGTGGATGTACTCCTTGCAGGTCGCGACCATTTTCTTGAAGTCGTCCTTCGACATGTTGGCCTGCGGCTCGGGCAGGCTCTCCAGCGCATCGTCGCCTTCTCGGCGGAAGGGCAGGGTGCGCTCGAAATCCGACACCGCATCGGCCAGCCGCTCCTGTGCCGCTTCGTAGGCGGCGCGCGCGTTGGTGCCGGCCTGCGGCCAGACCGGCGTGACCAGCGTCACGTTGTCTTCCAGCCGATCGAAGATGCAGATCAGGGTGGGCCGCACCATGATCGCGTCGGGCAGGCCGATCGGATCGGGGTTCTTGTCGGGCAACCGCTCCATGTCGCGGACCATGTCGTAGCCCAGGAAGCCGAAAAGTCCCGACGCCATCGGCGGCAGACCCTCAGGCAGCTCCATCTGGCATTCGCGGATCAGGGCGCGCAGCGTTTCGAGTGGCCGGCCCTCGACCGGCTCGAAGGCGCGAGCGTCGCTGCGGGCGCGCCGATTGATCTCGACCTTGTTTTTTGTGCAGCGCCAGATGACGTCGGGCTTGAAGCCGATGATCGAATAGCGACCGCGCACCGAGCCACCCTCGACCGATTCCAGCAGAAAGGAATTTGGCCGCCCGTCGGCCAGCTTGAGATAGGCCGAAACCGGCGTCTCAAGGTCGGCCACCAGCGTGGTCCAGACGAGTTGGGGCTTGCCGCGGTCATGGACCTTCGCGAAAGCGTCGAAGTCAGGCGAGACGGACATCGCCGCTACTGCGGTTGTTGCTGGAACGCCGCGGTGAAGACCTGCTCGTTGACCGTCACGCCGTACTTGCCGCGCAGCGCCGCGAGCAGCTGCGCCAGCAGGTCGTTGGCGATCATGGTGTCGAGCTGCTGGCCGAAGCGGTCCAGCTTGTCCTTTTCCTTGGCGAGATCGGCGGGCTGGATCTCCTTGACCCGTATGATCGCGTTGCCTTCCGCGCTGCGCACCGACTGCACCTTGCCGACCGGCAGCTTGAACAGATCCTGCGTCGCCGGCTGCGTCAGGTAGTTGCCGGTGTCGGCCTCGTAGCGCGTCACGGCCTTGGTGGTGCGCAGCTCGAGGCCGAGCTCCTTGGCGATGGCCGCGAGGTCGCCGCCGCTATTGGCCTTGTCGACCGCTTCCTTGACCTTCTGGTCGGCGAGCTTGTGTCGTTCGTCGCGCTCCCAGGCCGCGACCACCTTGGCCTCGACCTCGTTGAGGGCGGGGATGCGGGCGGGCGTGATGCGATCGGTGCGGACGACGAAGTATTCGCCGTGCGGCGTCTCCAGGAGGTCGCTCTCGCTGCTCTCGCGCGTGGCGAAGGCAGCCTGCACCAGCTCGGAGGCGGCGGGGCCGATCACGACCTGCTTGCCCGCGGCATCCTGGCCGCGCGAATCGACGTTGTCATAGGTCTTGACCTTGAGGCCCATCTCCTCGGCCGCCTTGGCCATCGATTGGCTCTTGCTCAGGGCGCGCTCGAAGTCGGTCACCAGCTTGATCAGGATGTCAGGCGCCATCTGGGCCTTGAGATCCTTTTCGATCTTCTCCTTGACCTGGTCGAAGGGCGTGATCTTGCCGGGCTCGATCTTGTTGATGCGGATCACGTGCCAGCCGAGCGGCGACTGGATCGGCGACGGCGCGACGCCCATGGGGGCGGCGAACACGCCGTCGGCCAGCGCGCCGGCTGGCAGGTCTTTCTTCAGGATCGGGCCGAGCTTCACCACGCTGTCGTTGCCCGTCACTTCCTTGGTGGCGTCCTCCAGCGACTTGCCGGCAGCCACCGCGGCGATGATCTTCTTCGCCTTGTCCTCGCTGTCGGCCATCGCCTGGTCGACGTCGCGTTTCTCCGGCGCGCCGAAGTCGGCCTGACGCGCGTCATACTCCTGCTTGACCTGCTCGGGCGTCACCGAGACCTGGCCCGACACGTCGTCGGTCGTCAGCAGCACATAGGAGAACGCGCGATACTCGGGGATCTGGAACTTGTTCTTGTTGGTGTCGAAATAGCTGTTGAGCTGCTCGGCCGTGGGCTTGGGCACATTCACGATGATGGTGTCGGGCACGTAGACGGTCTCGGCCACCCGCCGCTCGCTCTCCATCTTGAAGATGTCGTCGCGCAGCAGCTTGGGGGCGAGGCCCTCGGTGCGCACCGTGCCGAACAGCTGGGCCGAGGCGATCTCGCGGCGCACGTCGGCGATATACTGGGCTTCGGTGATGCGCGCCTGCTGCAGGAGGCCGAGGTAGCGCTGCTTGTCGAACGAGCCCCCGACACCCTGGAAGGACGGGTTCTTGGCGATCACCGACTGCACCTCGGCGTTGCCGACCACCAGGCCGTATTGCTGCATGGCGTTGTCGATCACCGCGCGCTGCACGACATCCTCAAGCGCACGGATGTGCAGGCCGTAGCGCACCGCCTGCTCGGGCTCCGGTCGCTGGCCGGTCTGGCGCTGGATCTGCTCGATTTGGAGGTTGAAGCGCTGGCGAACGTCCTCGATCGGGACTGAGGTGCCGCCGAGCCATCCGTACAGCGGGATATGGGTGCCGCCGACATGCGCCACTTCGCTGCTGCGCCCGCCCACCTTCAGCATGTCGCCGATGCCCCACAGGCCAAAGCTGATGATCAGCATGCTGAACATTATGAAAAGGATGATGAAGCGGGCGTATTTGCGGAAACTGTTCACTGGGACGGGTCCGGCAAAATAATGGGGCGCATGCCTAGCACCGGCCCCCCTTGCAGGCAACGTGGCAGCCAACTAGACACGCTGGCGTCGAAAAGATGAGGAAATCATGGCCCGCACGCGCCGTCCGCTGATAGCCGGCAACTGGAAGATGAACGGCCTTCACGCCGACGCTATCGCCCTGGCCAAGGGTGTCGCCGACGCCGTGAAGCAGGCCAAATGGGCCGACCGCGACGTACTGATTTGCCCGCCGGCGACCCTGGTGGCTGCGGTGGCCGATACTGTTAAGGGAACCAGCGTGCTGGTCGGCGGGCAGGATTGCCACGCCAAGGCAAGCGGCGCCCATACTGGCGAGGTATCGGCCGAGATGTTGCGTGACGCCGGAGCCAGCCACGTCATCGTCGGTCACTCGGAGCGCCGGACCGATTGCGGCGAGACAGACGCCATCGTGCGCGCCAAGGCCGAGGCGGCGTGGCGGGCGGGTCTGCTGCCCATCGTTTGCATCGGCGAGACGCTGGCCGAGCGCGAAGCCGGCAAGACGCTGAGCGTGCTGGAGACCCAGCTCAAGGGCAGCGTGCCGGCGGGAGCGACAGCCGCCAAGTTGGTGGTGGCTTATGAGCCGGTCTGGGCGATCGGCACCGGCAAGACGCCGACCACGCCGGAAGTGGCCGCAGCCCATGCGCATATTCGCAAGGTGCTGGGCGGGCTGACGGCGGAGGCGGGCGCGGTGCGGTTGCTCTACGGCGGGTCGGTGAAGGGCAGCAACGCGGCCGAACTGCTGGCGGCGGGCGACGTCGACGGCGCCCTGGTGGGCGGCGCCAGCCTGAAAGCCGACGAATTTTTGGCTATCGCCAAGGCAGTCTAAAGAGGCTAGCGCGGCTTCCGGTCAGATGGAACCGCTGCGGTTCCATCTGACCGGAAACGCGTTGCTCCAGGCGCCTCGGCCAAAGGGCATATTCCGTCCGGCTGATTGCAGCCGGACGGAATATGCTCTAGAAGCGCCCGCGAAATGGACGCGGTAAGAGGCTTTCTCCACGATTGGCGGCTGGTGCTGCTGATCATCCATGTCGGCGTCACCGCCGCCATGATCGTCGTCATCCTGCTTCAGCGCAGCGAGGGCGGCGGGCTCGGCATGGGCCGTACCGACGCGCTGTTTTCGGTGCGCGGCCAGGCCAATGTGCTGTCGCGCGCCACCGCGATCTTCGCCGGCATGTTCTTCTTCCTGAGCCTTCTGATGGCATGGAGCGTCGGAGGACCCGCCAACACCAACCGCTCCTTCATGGACACTGTGCCAGCCGGCTCGACCGCGCCGGGCGGTGCGACTGCTCCGGCTCCAGGGGCTCCCGCTCCGGGCACACCAACGCCGCCTGCCGCGCCGTCGGCGCCCACCCGCTAGGAACAATGGCCGCGGCCGACCGTTCCCTTCGCCGAAGCATCACCGGCGGGGCAATATCCCCATGGCCGCAGTCAACAAGATTTAGTAGTCTGTAGTTCCATGACGCGCTTTATCTTCATAACGGGCGGCGTGGTTTCCTCGCTAGGTAAGGGTCTTTCGTCGGCGGCGCTCGGCGCGCTGCTGCAGGCTCGCGGCTTTCGCGTGCGGCTGCGCAAGCTCGATCCCTATCTCAACGTCGATCCGGGCACGATGAGCCCCTACCAACATGGCGAGGTGTTCGTCACCGACGACGGCGCCGAGACCGACCTCGATCTCGGCCACTACGAGCGCTTCACTGGCGTCGACGCCAAGCAAAGCGACAACATCACCACCGGCCGCATCTATTCGAGCGTGATCGGGCGCGAGCGGCGCGGCGAATATCTCGGCGCCACCGTGCAGGTGATCCCGCACGTGACCGACGCCATCAAGGAATTCGTCCTCACCGATACCGATAAGGAGGACTTCGTCCTGATCGAGGTCGGCGGCACGGTGGGCGACATCGAGAGCCTGCCGTTCCTGGAAGCGATCCGCCAGGTCGGCAACGAGGTCGGTCGCGAGCGCGTGATGTACGTGCACCTGACCCTGCTGCCCTGGGTACCGACGGCAGGTGAGCTCAAGACCAAGCCGACGCAGCACTCGGTCAAGGAACTGCTGAGCGTCGGAATCCAGCCGGACCTGCTGGTCTGCCGTTCGGGCGACAAGGAGATCCCCGCCAATGAGCGGCGCAAGATCGCCCTGTTCTGCAACGTCAAGCCCGAGCGTGTGATCGAGGCGCGCGATGTCGACACCATCTACCAGGTGCCGATCGCCTATCACGACCAGGGCTTCGACCGCGAGGTCTGCAAGTATTTCGGGCTGGAGGACAAGGAGCCCAACCTCGAGCGCTGGCGCGGGGTGGTGCGCTCGGTGCGCGAGCCCGAGGGCAAGGTCACGATCGCCGTCGTCGGCAAGTACACCGTCCTGCTCGACGCCTACAAGTCGCTCTCCGAGGCGCTGACCCACGGTGGCTTCGACAGCAACGTCAAGGTCGGACTGGAATGGATGGATTCCGAGATCTTCGAGCGCGACGACGCGGTCAGCCATCTCGAGAACGTGCACGGCATCCTGGTGCCCGGCGGCTTCGGCGAGCGCGGCACCGAGGGCAAGATCCATGCAGTGCAGTTCGCGCGCGAGCGCAACGTGCCGTTCTTCGGCATCTGCTTCGGCATGCAGATGGCGGTGATCGAGGCCGCCCGCAACCTGCTCGGCATCGAGGGCGCCTCGTCGAGCGAGTTCGGCCCGACCGACCATGCCGTGGTGGGCCTGATGACCGAATGGATCAAGGGCAACCAGATCGAGAAGCGCGCGGCCAACGGCGACATGGGCGGCACCATGCGGCTCGGCGCCTATCCGGCGCATTTGCGGCGCGGCACCAAGGTGCACGAGATCTATGGCCAGGACGTGATCAGCGAGCGCCACCGCCACCGCTACGAGGTCAACGTCAACTACAAGGACCGGCTGGAGCAGGTGGGCCTGCGCTTTTCCGGCATGTCGCCGGACGGCATCCTGCCCGAGATCGTCGAGATTCCCGATCACCCCTGGTTCATCGGCGTGCAGTACCATCCCGAGCTGAAATCCCGGCCGTTCGCGCCCCATCCGCTGTTCACCTCGTTCATCGGCGCCGCCAAGAACCAGAGCCGTCTGGTGTAGACTGCCGGGAATATACGCCGCTGCGCGGGCACCGCAGACGGTGCCTAGTCGTATTTCGGTCACCTTTCTCGGCTGAAGTCTGGCACATGATCCGCACCTTGCTTGTCGTCGTCCTCGCCCTCGCGACCTGCAGCGCCGACGGCTGGGCACAGGCCGCCGCGCAGTCGCACTACGGCAAGGCCGACCGGCGCGACCCGATCTTCCTGCGCTTTCCCGAAATGGCCGAGCGCTATTGGGTGAACACCGAGACCATGGCGGCGAGCCACAAGTCGGTGGCGGTGCCGATGCCCCGTCAATGCGCGTTCGTCTATGCCGATGCCTATACGAGGGGCGCCATGAGCGAGCGCGAGGTCCAGGAAACGGCGCTGTCCAACTGCAGCCGCAAGCTCGCCGAGCTCGGACCGCTGGGCGACAATTACAGCGTGAACTGCCAGTGCAAGCTGGTGATCAGCGACGAGGCTTACGTCGTACCGCGCGACACCATGCCGGACCAAGCTTATGGCCCTATCTCGATCTTCTATCGCGACGATCGCGGCAACGTCGCTCGGCTGAACGGCGTGGCGCGCTACGGTGCGCTGATCGGGCGTGATCGCTCGGTCACTTTTTCAGTCGAGAACCCCGGTGCAGAGACGGTCTGCGGCGGCACCTTCACCAACGACGGCGTCAACGCCGGCCGTTTCTCGTTGTCGTGTTTCGGCGGCAAGTTCGCGGGCAACGGCACCTACCAGACCAAGTTCGGCTCCCCCAACGACCACATCATCGGCCGCGGCCAAACCGGACATGGCCAGCCCATCGTGCTGGTGATCGGGTTGCCGTCGCAGCTGGCGGTGGGCACTTATGGCGCTCTCTGAAATGCGCGGCCGGTTCCTCCTGCTTGTGGCGCTGTTGCCTGCGACGGCTTTCGCGCAGAGCGCGGGCGAGGTCGAGCGCTGCTTCCAGACTCCTGGCTCATGCGCGCAGAGCGGCGGCGCGCCGGCTCCGATGGCGCCGGGACCATCGGTGGCCGCGCCGCGAGCTGCACCGGCGCCTGACTATACGACTGTGCTGAACAGTCCCGAGGCCGATCGGCGCAAATTGCAGGAATCGCTGCGCACGCTCGACAAATACAACGGCCCGATCGACGGCAACATGCAGTCCGAGGCGACGGCGAAGGCGATCGGCGACTGGCAGAAGGGCCACAATGCGCCCGTCACCGGCAAGCTGACGCCACCAGAGGCGGTGGCCCTCAACAACGAGGCGGCGAGGGCGCCGATCAAGCGCATCGATCCATCGAGCCAGGCAGCTGCCACACCGCCACCGCCGCCGCCGCAGTCGAACGCCGACGCGTTGAAGGCGCTACAGGCGAGGCTCGCCGAGCGTCGCAAGGCGGCCGAGCCGAAGGCCGAAGCCGCGGCCAAGTCGTTGATCGGCGATCTCAAGGCCTACGTCGCTGCCGATGGCAAGGGCGTGGCCGGCGATCAATTCGCGGGCTTTGCCAAGTGGTACGCCGACAACAAGGCGGCCGGCCGCGCGGTCGGCCAGATCGCGCCGGTCATCGACGACTATGGCGATGCCAAGGTTGGCGCGGGCGTCGCCAGCGAGGTGCTGATCGAGAGCAAGAAGGACTCAAGCAGCCAGTCGCAATGCCTGGTGTTTGCCTGGATCGAAGGCAACCCGCGCAAGAACACCCAGGTCTTCTCCTGCGACGATGTCGCGGGTGTCGAGAAGTGGAAGACCGACCAGGCCCTGCGCAGCGCCTGGCGCTAGCTTTGCGGCGCCGACGCGGCGGCTGAACTTCTAATGACCAAAGTAGGCGATTGGGACCGCGGCAGGTTATATTGCGTGCGACTTGAGTTGGCCCATCGCCGTGGTTACAAAAAGCGACCGTTATTTTTCCGTTATTTTAACGGTCACTTCTGGTAACTGCCCTGACGCGCCCATCGCGCTGTGCCTAGAGGGTCGTGACGCCAATCATCGAATCGCGCGTGACCAGCGCGGCGAGCTTGGCCTGGTCCAAGCCTTCGCTCCCCTTGGGCCGCATCGGCAGCACCAGATAGCGCATGTCCGCCGTCGAATCGTGGACCCGGACCGTCACGGTGTCGGGCAAGTGGGTGCCGAACTCGGCCAGCACGGCGCGCGGCTCGCGCACGGCGCGGCTGCGATAGGCGCGGCTCTTGTACCAGTCGGGCGGAATGCCGAGCACCATGCGCGGGTAGCAGGAGCAAAGGGTGCAGACGACGAGATTGTGCACCTCGGGCGTGTTCTCGACGACGATCAACCGTGTCGGCTGATCCATCTGCACGCCGGCTTCCTCGGCGGCAGCCGAACCGTCCTCGAGAAGGCGCGCCTTGAAGGCGGGGTCGGTCCAGGCCCTGGCCACGACCTTGGCGCCGAGATGCGGCCCGCGCGCATCCATGCGCTCGACGGCCTGGCGGATCTCGTCTGCCGTCAGGATGCCTTTCTCGATCAGCAGCTCGCGGACGGCGATCTCCAGCATCTTGTGATGCGTCAGCGTGTCGTCGTGATCGGGCCGCGGCGCGTGCGGGTCGGGCCCGTCGTGGGTGTGGGTGATGTTGTCCATCATGCTTCGAGCCAGTGTTCATAGAGTTCGACGTCGATCGTGTCGCGCGGCGGACCGGCATATTCCGGCCACACGTCCTTTTGGACAAAGCGCACGCGGTAGAGCACCTGCTTGGGCTCGCCGGTGCGGCCATAGGCCAGCTCCTCGGGATTCCGGAACCGCCACAGATGCGCTCGACCGTGCCCGCCTTGCCGCGGATGTAGTAGGGCGTGCGGATATGGCCCGGCGGATTGCCGCGCCGGACATTGACATGCGAACCGACGGCAAAGCGCGGCGTCATGGCTTGCCCGCCGCGCTTTGGGCTTTCGGTCCGTCCGGCCGCTTCTCGATGTCGGCGAGCTTGGTGCGCAGCTCTTCGATGCTGATCGTGCCGCGATGAACGAGCGCCGAGGCGATCGAGCCGATCCAGCGCTCGTAGTAGGTGAGCCGGTCGTAGGCGTCGCCGGGCAGCGATTCGATGCCTTTGCGCAATTCGTCGACCGTGAAACGCCGCTTGCGCGACAGCAGGACCATCAGCGCATCGACGCGCTTCTCCCAGAGCTGGTAGTCGTGATCGACCCGCTCCACCGGCCCCGCCTGGAGGCCACCCATGTCATGAACGCCACGCATGACGGGAGTATAGAAAAACCGGGCGCCAGCGGCTAGACAGGCCGCGCCCCAAAGGAGTTTGCCCATGAGCGCCATCGTCGACATCCGCGCCCGCGAAATCCTCGATAGCCGCGGCAATCCCACGGTCGAGGTCGAGGTCGAGCTCGAGAGCGGCGCGATGGGCCGGGCGGCGGTGCCGTCGGGCGCCTCGACCGGCGCGCACGAGGCAGTCGAGCTGCGCGATGGCGACAAGAAGCGCTATGGCGGCAAGGGCGTGCTGAAGGCGGTCGGCGCGGTCAATGGCGAGATCATGGACCTGCTGTCGGGCCTCGATGCGCTCGACCAGATCAAGATCGACCGCGCCTTGATCGATCTCGACGGCACGCCCAACAAGGGGCGGCTGGGCGCCAACGCCATCCTCGGCGTGTCGCTGGCCGTCGCGAAGGCAGCGGCGATGGATAGCGGCCTGCCGCTTTACCGCTATGTCGGCGGCAGCCAGGCCTCGCTGCTGCCGGTGCCGATGATGAACATCATCAATGGCGGCGCGCATGCCGACAATCCGATCGACATCCAGGAATTCATGATCATGCCGGTGAAGGCCGACCGCTTCGCCGAGGCGCTGCGCATGGGCTCGGAGGTGTTTCACGCGCTGCGGAGCCAGCTTCACGAAGCCGGGCACAACACCAACGTGGGCGACGAGGGCGGCTTCGCGCCCAACCTCGCCACGGCCGACGAGGCGCTCTCCTTCATCATGAAGTCGATCGAGAAGGCGGGTTACAAGCCGGGCGAGGACGTGATGCTGGCGCTCGACCCGGCCTCGACCGAGTTCTTCAAGAAGGGCAAGTATGAGCTCGAAGGCGAGGGCAAGTCGCTCGATGCCGGCGGCATGGTCGACTACTACGCGAACCTCGTGAACAAGTACCCGATCGTCTCCATCGAGGACGGCATGGCCGAGGACGACATGGCTGGCTGGAAGGCGATCACCGACAAGCTCGGCAAGAAGATCCAGCTCGTGGGCGACGACCTGTTCGTCACCAACCCCAAGCGCCTGGCCGACGGCATCAAGGGCGGACTGGCCAATGCGATGCTGATCAAGGTGAATCAGATCGGCACGCTCACCGAGACCATGGAAGCGGTTTCGATGGCACGCCACGCTGCCTATGGCGCGGTGATGTCGCATCGCTCGGGCGAGACGGAGGACTTCGACCATCGCCGACCTCGCGGTCGCGACCAACTGCGGGCAGATCAAGACCGGCTCGCTGTCGCGCTCGGATCGGCTGGCCAAGTACAACCAGCTGCTCCGCATCGAGGAGCAGCTCGGCACCCAGGCACGCTACGCCGGCCGCTCGATCCTGAGGTCCGCCTCGTAAAGCGACACCGTGTCGTCGAACCGGATGAACAATGCCTGCGCCTCCGGTTCGACGCGGGCCCGACTGATGTCGGCGCCGCCGAAGGCTCTGATGGCGTCGCGCGACTCCCAGAGGGTCAGCGCCACGATCTCGACTCCCGCCTCGACGTCCCGATGCATCAGCCAGGCGCCGCGATTGCCCTCGACGGTCTTCAGGATAGGCACGACCGTCTGGCCGAAGAAGTGGATGTAAGCCTGGGCATTGGCCTTGGTCGCCAATGCCCGCCATTCCCGCACGATCATGGCCCGAGAGTAGTGGCGCGCCCCGCCACGCTATTGGTAAAAATTGGGCATGGCGCGCATCGATCCTCATAACTCGGCGCAGTATTGGTGGGACCGGCACCTCTCGGGCCTCAGCCTGTTGCATGCCGACTTCACGACCCATGAATATCCGCCGCACACGCACGAAGCCCTGGTCGTCGCCATCACCGAGCAAGGCGGCTCGGTGGTCAAGAGCCGCGGCCAGGTCGAGCAGGCGACGCCGGCGACGCTCTTCGTCTTCAATCCCGCCGAGCCTCACGCGGGCTGGATGGGCCGGAGCGCGCGCTGGCAGTACCGCGCGATCTACCTGACGCGTGGCGCGCTCGATCGGATGGCCGAAGGTCTCGGCATCGAAGCGGTGCCTTACTTCACGCGCAACACCTTCCATGACCATGACCTGATCGAGGCTTTCCTGGCGATGCATTGCGCCCTGGAGGAGGGGCGAGACGCCTTCCGCGAGCGCGAACTGCTGATCGGCACCTTCGGCCGGTTGTTCCAGCGTCACGGCAGCGGTCGCGACCGCATCAAGGCGCCGCCGACCGACCGTCTGCTGCTGGCGCGCGTGATTGAGCGCATGCGGGCCGAGTACGCCACCAACCTGCGCCTTGAGGATCTGGCGGCCGATGTCGGTCTCACGACCTTTCAGATCATCGGTCTGTTCAAGCGCACGGTCGGCCTGACGCCGCATGCCTATCTGACCCAAATCCGGCTCAACATGGCGTGCCGGCATCTTCGGCGCGCGCCGGTGCTGGCCGACGTTGCGACGGCCGTCGGCTTTTACGACCAGAGCGCGCTCAACAAGCACTTCAAGCGCTGCTACGGCATCACACCCTTGCAGTTCGCCCGGGCAGCAGCGGCGTAGGGCAATTTCGGCCAATAACCTTGCCGCGCCGCGCGGTAACGGTTCGGCATGCATCTTTTCTGCCACGAACAGCCCGAGACCTTGGTCGTGCAGACCGAGATCGCCGATGCGCGGCCGGGCAAAGTCGCGCTGGCGACGTCGCCTTTCTATCCGGGCGGCGGCGGCCAGCTCGCCGATCGCGGCGTCATTCGCTGGGCGGGCGGCGAGGCGAAGGTCACCGGCTTCGACTATTCCGCCGGCAAGCTCTGGCATCTCCTCGACACGCAGGGCGAGGTAACGGGTGCGGTCGAAGCCGCTGTTGATCCGGAGTTCCGCCGCAAGATGCGCCAACTCCACACCGACACCCATGTCCTGAACGCGCTCGTCTTCCAGAACTTCGACGGCGCGCTGGTGACCGGCGTGCAGATGGCCGAGGACGGCACGGCGCGCATGGACTTCGACCTGCACGCCGCCGACAACGACCGGCTGCGCGCTCTCGAGGGGCCAATCAACGACCTGATCCGCCAGGACATCCCGGTGACCTTCACCTACGTGCCCATGCACGAGGCCCAGGCCGAGCGCGGACTGATCCGCAGCCGCTCGGTAGCGCCGCCTCCGACGCCCGACGGCAAGATCCGCATCGTCGAGATCGTCGGCCTCGATCGCCAGGCCTGTGGCGGCACACACCTCGCCTCGACCGGCGGCTCGCCGCCCATCCGCATCCTCAAGATCGACAACAAGGGCCGCCACAACAGGCGGATACGGATCGGCCTGGCCGAAAACCCTTGATTTTCAACACTATATGTTGGCATATGCGGTCAGGAACCGCGCATATGTTGTTGAGGCCGCGTCAGATTCTAGCTCCCGTGATCTTCGCCACGGTGTTCGGCTATTTCGGCTACCACCTGGTGAATGGTGATCGCGGGCTGCTCGCCATGGCGCATCTTCAGCGCGAAACCCAGATCGCCGACCAGAACCTTGCCGAGGCCGAGACCACGCGAAAGATCTGGGAGCGTCGCGTGGCGGCTCTGCGCAACCAGAGCCTCGATCCTGACATGCTGGACGAGCGCGCCCGCGTGCTGCTGCACTACTCCCGCAAGGACGACATCATCGTCTTCACGCCAACACGTTGACGTGACTTAGGACCGCAACGCGGTCGTCTGAAAGAAACTTTCCGGCGCGCTCGGTCGTTTGCAAACAATCGCTCAATTGCTGCGCCGCACTCGTGCCGCTTCTGGTTTTTCCTGCTAGATCAACCACATCGGCATGGGCGATGCTATACAGGCTGCGGGGCTCAGGAGGGGAAACTGCCATGGCGAAGCCGGCCACAAAGCCGAAGGTGGAGTCTTTTCCTGCCGACCCGAAATCGCCCGGTCCCGGCGACAACAGCGTCACCCCAGACCAGCTCCAGACCTACTACCGCGACATGCTGTTGATCCGCCGCTTCGAGGAGCGGGCGGGCCAGCTCTACGGCATGGGCCTGATCGGTGGCTTCTGCCATCTCTATATCGGCCAGGAAGCCGTCGTGGTCGGCATGCAGTCAGTGGTCGTCGAGAAAGATGCGATCATCACGTCCTATCGCGACCACGGCCACATGCTGGCGGCCGGCATGGACCCCAAGGGCGTGATGGCCGAGCTGACCGGCCGCAGTGGGGGCTACTCCAAGGGCAAGGGCGGCTCCATGCACATGTTCAGCCGCGAGAAGAATTTTTATGGCGGCCACGGTATCGTCGGCGCCCAGGTGCCGATCGGCACGGGGCTGGCCTTCGCCCACAAGTACAACGGCAACAAGAACGTCTCGCTGACCTATTTCGGTGACGGCAGCGCCAACCAGGGCCAGGTCTACGAAGCCATGAACATGGCGGCACTCTGGAAGCTGCCGGTGGTCTACATCATCGAGAACAACCGCTACGGCATGGGGACGTCTGTCGAGCGGGCTTCCGCTGTCGTCGAGCTGTACCGGCACGGCCGAACCTTCGGCATCCCGGGCGAACGGGTCGATGGCATGGACGTCGTCGCGGTACGGGCGGCGGGCGCCAAGGCCGTCGAGCATGCCCGCGCCGGCGAAGGCCCGTACGTGCTCGAGATGCAGACCTACCGCTATCGCGGCCATTCGATGAGCGATCCGGCCAAGTACCGGACCAAGGAAGAGGTCGACAAGTATCGCAACGAGCGCGACCCGATCGATCACGTGCGCAAGATCCTGATCGACGGGAAGATGTCCGACGAGGCAGCGTTGAAAGCCCTCGACGCCGACGTGCGCAAGACCATCAACGATGCGGCGGAATACGCCCAGCATAGTCCCGAGCCCGATCCCTCCGAGCTATGGACCGACGTCCTGGTCGAGGGCTGATCGATGTCCATTCCTGTTCTGATGCCGGCGCTCTCGCCAACCATGACCGAGGGCAAGCTCGCGAAATGGCATGTGAAGGTCGGCGACGCCGTGAAATCAGGGCAGGTGATCTGCGAGATCGAGACCGATAAGGCGACAATGGAAGTCGAGGCGGTCGATGAAGGCACGGTCGCGCAAATCCTCGTGCAGGAAGGCACCGAGGGCGTGGCGGTCAATACGCCGATCCTGATTCTGGCAGCGGAAGGCGAGAGCGTCGCAGACGCCGCGAAGTCCGCGCCAAGTCCCGCTCCGGCGGCTGCGCCGAAAGCCCAGGAGACGCCGACCGCCGCCAAGCCTTCGACCGCCGCGCCTGCTGCTCCATCTTCGCCGTCGCCGGCGGCAGAGCCCGAATGGAAGGGCAAGACGGTCAAGATGACCGTGCGCGAGGCGCTGCGCGACGCGATGGCCGAGGAGATGCGCAAGGACGGCCAGGTCTTCCTGATGGGCGAGGAGGTCGCGCAGTACCAGGGCGCCTACAAGATAAGCCAGGGCCTGCTGGAGGAATTTGGCGAGAAGCGCGTCATCGACACGCCCATTACCGAGCATGGTTTCGCGGGCCTGGGTGTCGGCGCGGCGTTCGGCGGACTGAAGCCGATCGTTGAGTTCATGACCTTCAACTTCGCCATGCAGGCGATGGACCAGATCATCAATTCGGCAGCCAAGACCCACTATATGTCCGGCGGCCAGATGAAGTGCCCGATCGTGTTCCGCGGCCCCAACGGCGCTGCTGCCCGCGTCGCAGCCCAGCATTCGCAGTGCTACGCGAGCTGGTACGCCCACGTTCCGGGGTTGCGGGTGCTGGCGCCGTGGAGTGCCGCCGATGCCAAGGGGCTGCTCAAGGCCGCGATCCGCGATCCCAACCCGGTGATCTTCCTCGAGAACGAGATCCTGTATGGCCAGCAGTTCGAAGTGCCGGAGGATCCCGACTTCGTGCTGCCGATCGGCAAGGCCAAGATCGAGCGGCCGGGCAAGGATGTCACCATCGTCGCTTTCTCGATCATGGTCGGCAAGGCGCTGCAGGCGGCCGACGAGCTTGCAAAGAACGGCATCGACGCCGAGGTGATCAACCTCAGGAGCCTGCGTCCGTTCGACACCGAAACCATCGTCGCCTCGATCAAGAAGACCAACCGCCTGGTGTCGGTCGAGGAGGGCTGGCCGTTCGCCGGCATCGGCTCGGAGCTCGCGGCGCAGATGATGGAGCATGCCTTCGACTGGCTCGACGCCCCGGTGAAGCGCGTGGCCGGGCTCGATCTCCCGCTGCCCTACGCCGCCAACCTCGAGAAGATGGCGCTGCCGCAGCCCGACAATATCGTCGAGGCCGCGCGCGCGGTCTGCAATCGCTGAGCCGGCCCAGATGTCGATCAACATCCTCATGCCAGCGCTGTCACCCACCATGACCGAGGGCAAGCTCGCCAAGTGGCATGTGAAAGTGGGCGACACGGTCAAGTCGGGCCAGGTGATCTGCGAGATCGAGACCGACAAGGCGACGATGGAAGTCGAGGCCGTCGACGAAGGCAAGATCGGCCAGCTCGTCGTGCCCGAAGGTGCCGAAGGCGTGAAGGTGAATGCCGTGATCGCCATCCTGCTGGAGGAAGGCGAAACCTCGGTGCCGGCGGGAGCTGCCGCCGCAGCGCCGCTGCCACAGCAAGCCGCCGCGCCTGCCGCCAAGCCCGCCCCGGCGCCGGTACAGGCGGCACCACCACCACCACCGCCGAAACCCAGCGCGCCTGCACCTCAGCCCGCCGCCGCGCCGAGCGGTCAGCGCATCTTTGCCTCGCCGCTCGCCAAGCGCATCGCGGCGGAAAAGGGCGTCAATCTCGCCAGCATCAAGGGCTCGGGGCCCAATGGCCGCATCGTGAAGGCCGACATCGAGAGCGCGAAGCCTGGTGCTGCTCCCGCTCCATCCGCGGCGCCAAAGGCCGCGCCCGCGGCGGCACCCCAACCGATCTTCACCGCGCCGGGCGACAAGCGCGTGCCGCATACCGCGATCCGCAAGGTCATCGCGCGGCGCATGCTCGAATCCAAGCAAACCGTGCCGCACTTCTATCTCACGGTCGATTTGGAGATCGATGCGCTCCTGGCGGCGCGCCAGGCGATCAACGACGTGGCGCGCAAGCAGGGCGCCAAGGTCTCCGTCAACGACATGGTGATCAAGGCCTGCGCCAAGGCGTTGCGCGATCACCCGGAGTGCAACGCCTCGTGGACAGAGGAAGATATGGTCCTGTATGGCGCGGTCGACATCTCGGTCGCCGTCGCCACCGACCGAGGCTTGATCACGCCGATCGTGCGCAACGCCGATATGAAGGGCGTGGCGCAGATCTCGATCGAGATGAAGGATCTCGCCGGACGCGCCAAGGAAGGCAAGCTGAAGCTCAATGAGTTCCAGGGCGGCGGCTTCACGATCTCCAATCTCGGCATGTTCGGCGTCAACAGCTTCTCCGCCATCATCAATCCGCCGCAGGCCATGATCCTGGCAGTCGGCGTCGGCGAGGAGCGCGTGGTAGCGCGCAAAGGTCAGATGGTCATCCGCCAGATGATGAGCTGCACGCTGGCCGTCGATCACCGCGCGGTCGATGGCGCCATGGGCGCGCAGTTTCTACAGACGCTGCGCGCCTATATCGAGCAACCCGCGGCGATGCTGGTCTAGGAGCAAGCCATGGCCGACACCAGCTTCGACATCATCGTGGTCGGCGGCGGACCCGGGGGCTATGTCGCCGCCATCCGCGCGGCGCAGCTCGGCATGAAGACTGCGGTGATCGAGCGCGAGAATCTCGGCGGCATCTGCCTCAACTGGGGTTGCATCCCGACCAAGGCGTTGCTGCGCACCTCGGAAGTCTATGGGCTGATCAAACACGCCGAGTCCTTCGGCCTGTCGGTCAAGGACGTCTCGTTCGATACCAAGAAGGTTGTCGAGCGCTCGCGCAAGATTGCGAACCAGCTCAGCAACGGCGTCAAGATGCTGATGCGCAAGAACAAGATCACGGTGTTCGAAGGCTCGGCCAAGCTCGCCGGAACCGGCAAGCTCGCCGTGGCAATGAACGACAAGAGCAATGCGACGCTCACCGCCAAGCACATCATTCTGGCGACCGGTGCCAGGGCGCGGCAGCTGCCGGGTCTGGAGTCCGACGGCAAGCTGATCTGGAGCTACCGGGAAGCCATGGTCCCGCCCGAATTTCCCAAATCGTTGCTGGTGATCGGTTCGGGCGCGATCGGCATCGAGTTCGCGAGCTTCTACCGCACCCTCGGCGCCGAGGTGACGGTGGCCGAGGTGCTCGACCGCGTCCTGCCGGTCGAGGACGAGGAGGTTTCGGCCTTCGCCAAGCGCGCCTTCGAGAAGCAGGGCATGAAGATCCTGACCGGGGCGACCGTCGGCAACCTCAAGAAGGGCGCCAACAACGTCACGGCGACCATCACGGCGGCGGGCAAGAGCCAGGAGGTCACTGTCGATCGCGTGATCTCGGCCGTGGGTATCGTCGGCAACGTCGAGAATCTCGGTCTCGAAGGCACCAAGGTGAAGGTCGAGAAGACGCATATCATGATCGACCAGTGGGGCTTCACCGGCGAGCCGAACGTCTATGCCATCGGCGACGTCGCGGGCCCGCCGTGGCTCGCCCATAAGGCGATGCACGAGGGCGTGCTGGTGGTCGAGAAGATCGCCGGCGTGAAGGGCGTCCACCCGATGAAGAGCGAGAACATCCCGGGCTGCACCTATTGCCAGCCGCAGGTCGCCAGCATCGGCCTCACCGAAGCCGGCCGCGAAGGCCAAGGGGCTGCAGATCAAGGTCGGCAAGTTCCCCTTCATCGGCAACGGCAAGGCGATTGCTTTGGGTGAGCCTGAGGGTTTCATCAAGACGATCTTCGACGCCAAGACAGGTGAGCTATTGGGTGCCCACATGATCGGCGCCGAGGTCACCGAGCTGATCCAGGGCTACAGCATCGCCAAGACCCTGGAGACCACCGAGGCCGAGCTGATGGCCACGGTGTTCCCGCATCCGACCCTGTCGGAAATGATGCACGAGTCGGTACTGGCGGCCTACGGCCGCGCGCTCCATATCTAGGACGCCATGGACGGCACGCTCGACAAGGCCCCGCTCAGTCGCGCCGAACGCCATCCCGAAAAGGCGCACCGGCCGGACAATCCCATTCGGCGCAAGCCGGAGTGGATTCGCGTGCGCGCGCCCAATTCGCCGGAATATGCCGAGACCAAGCGACTGATGCGCCAGTACGGCCTCACCACGGTGTGCGAGGAGGCGGCCTGTCCCAACATCGGCGAATGCTGGAAGCACAAGCACGCCACCTTCATGATCATGGGCGACACCTGCACGCGTGCCTGCGCCTTCTGCAACGTCGCCACCGGCAAGCCGGGAGCGCTCAACCCGCATGAGCCGGCCAACATCGCCGAGGCTGTCGGCAAGCTGGGGCTTGGCCACGTCGTCGTCACCTCGGTCGATCGCGACGATCTCGACGACGGCGGGGCAGGGCACTTCGCCGAGGTGATCGCGGCGCTGCATCAGTCGGCACCCACCACAACGGTCGAGGTGCTGACGCCTGACTTCCTGCGCAAGGACGGCGCGATCGAGACCGTGGTCGCGGCGCGGCCCGACGTCTTCAATCACAACCTCGAGACCGTGCCGCGGCTCTATCCGACGATCCGGCCGGGCGCGCGTTACTTCACGTCGCTGCGCCTGCTGTCGCGCGTGAAGGAAATCGATCCGTCGATGTTCACCAAGTCCGGCCTGATGGTGGGCCTGGGCGAGACGCGCGAGGAGATCCTGCAGGTGATGGACGACCTGCGCGCCGCCGAGGTCGATTTCCTGACGGTCGGGCAATACCTCCAGCCGACACCCAAGCACGCGCCGATCGACCGCTTCTGGACGCCGGCCGAGTTCGACGAACTGGCGGCGATGGCCCGCGCCAAGGGCTTCCTGATGGTCTCGGCCTCGCCGCTCACCCGCTCGAGCTATCACGCCGGCGACGATTTTGCGCGCCTGCGCGAGGCACGCGCCAATCAGCTCAAGACCTGACCTGTCGTGGCAATTACCCGTCATGCCGAGCGAAAGGTCGTGGCTTTCGCTCCAAGACAGCTCTTTGACCTCGTGGCCGATGTGCCGCGCTATCCCGAGTTCCTGCCGTGGTGCACGGCGGCCAGGGTACGCAGCCGCGAAAGCGCCACTGTCGAGATCGACGAAGTCGCCATCGGATTCGGTCCGTTCCACGAGAAGTTCGTATCGCGCGTGGTGCTGACGCCCGATGATCCGGCGGGGCCGCACATCGAGACGATTGGGACCGAAGGACCGTTCCGTACCCTGTCGAGCCGCTGGCGCTTCGAGCCGCATCCCGAGGGCACGCTGATCGACTTCTCCCTCGAATTCGAATTCCGCTCACGCATCCTGCAGCACACCGTCCGCGTCCTGTTCGCCGAAGCGGTGAGGCGAATGGTGGTCGCCTTCGAGGCGCGTGCGACCAAGCTCTATGGGACAGCCAAGGCCGTTTGAGGTCCTGGCTGCGACTGCTAATCAAAATCGCAGGGGGTGGCGCAGAAATTGGGAAGAATCACGTAAAAGCGTGATGGCATCGGCATCGGAGGTTTCCCACCAAGATGGGAAACTCGACTGCAAATTCCCGGCTAGCGCTCGGCCAGCGAACGCCAGCATCGCAAGCGCGGTGAGCACCGAGACGCGGCGGATGCCGTCGCGGTCACCTGGGAAGACATGACGCTCGGCGATCGGTTCGTGGCCCGCCCGGACCGCGCCAAAGTGCACCAGGCCAACCGGCTTCTCCGCTGTGCCGCCGCCCGGGCCCGCAACGCCGGTAACCGAAACGGCGATATCCGCGTTGGAGCGGGACAGTGCGCCGGCCGCCATCGCGCGCGCCACGGGATCGCTCACCGCGCCATGTCCCAGGATCGCATCCCACGGCACGCCCAGCATCTCGCGCTTGGCCTCGTTGGAGTAGGTGACGAAGGCACGCTCGACCACGTCGGAGGAGCCGGCGATCGCCGTCAGGGTCGCGGCGATCAGGCCGCCGGTGCAGGATTCAGCGGTGACCACGCGCAGCTTCCGCTGCCGGCAGGCGTGCAGCACGTGCTCGGCCACTTCCCTCATCTCGTGATCGAACATCCCGTTCAGCTCCTCGGAATTTCCACAGTGGCGACGGCCTGCGCCGCGATGCCCTCGCGGCGACCAGTGAACCCCAGTCCCTCGGTCGTGGTGGCCTTCACGCTCACACGGCCGCTGTCGATCCCGGCGATGCGCGCGATGCTCGCCACCATGGAATCGCGGTGCGGCCCGATGCGCGGCGCTTCACACACCAACGTGAGGTCAAGATGCACTATCCGGCCGCCGCGATCGGTCAGCAGCTCGACGGCGTGGCGCAGGAAGCGATCGGACGAGGCGCCGCGCCATTGCGGATCAGACGGTGGAAAGTGCTGGCCGATGTCGCCGGCGCCAATCGTGCCCAGGACGGCGTCGGTGAGCGCATGCAGCGCGACATCGGCGTCGGAGTGACCGGCCAACGCCTGGGCATGTGGAATGGCGATGCCGCCCAGCATGACGGCGTTGCCCGGACCAAAGCCATGCACGTCGAAGCCGAAGGCGGTGCGTGTTTCCATGACGGAGGCGCGCCGCAGATCGTCGTTGGTGGTGATCTTGCTGTTGTCTTCGCTGCCCTGGACCATGACCACCTTGAGGCCTGCACGTTCGGCGACGGCCGCGTCGTCGGTGAGCGCGGTCGCTTCCGAAGCGCCCAAGCTTGCCACCGCGCGATGCGCCTCGAGCAGAGTGCTGAAGCGGAAGACCTGCGGTGTCTGCGCCCTCCACAGATCGGCGCGCGGCACGGTCTCGCGAATGGCGCCGCCCTCGACGCGCTTCACCGTATCGGCCAGCCTGACGCCCAGCACGGCGCCATGCGTCCCGGGGGTGGCCGCGGCATCAAGGCACGCCGTGATATCCACAGGTCTGACGAAGGGCCGTGCGGCGTCATGGATGGCGACGAAGTCCGGTGGCGCCATCGCCAGCACTTCCAGGCCATTGAGCACGGATTGCTGGCGGGTCACGCCGCCCAAGACAGGAGCCGGCAGGCCGAGTCCGACGGTGGCCGCTTCGTAGTGTGTTTCGTCACCGGAACCGATCACAACCCGCAACTGGTTGATGCCGGCGGTGGCCCGAAAGGCCTCCAGGCTGTGCCGGAGGACGCTTTGGCCGTCCAGCAGGGCATATTGCTTGGGCAGAGGGCCGCCGAAGCGGTTTCCCCGGCCCGCAGCGACGATCAGGGCGGTGCAAGTGGCCACGAGGTCTTAGATAACATCGGCTTAGGGGGTGCGCACTTCGCGCTCTTGCACGCGCTGCCGGGACCCGCTATTGCTCGGCCCAATTATTGTGCACTGCACAACTTGCCTATAATCTGATCAAACAAGCATGGCTCGTACCGCGCGTCTCCGTCCTGTCGATATCGGCCCCGTCCGCATCGAAGATCCCGTGATCCTGGCTCCCATGTCGGGCGTCACCGACATGCCGTTTCGGCAGATGGTGAAGCGCGGCGGGGCGGGCCTCGTCGTGTCCGAGATGATCGCCTCCGCCGCGATGGTGCGGGAGAACCGCAAGACCCTCTTGATGGCGAAGAACTCGCCGGAAGAGTTCCCGATGTCGGTGCAGCTTGCAGGCTGCGAGCCTGAGGTCATGGCTGACGCGGCCCGCCTCAACGAAGACCGTGGGGCGGCGATCATCGACATCAATTTCGGCTGCCCGGTGAAGAAGGTCGTGAACGGCCATGCCGGCTCCTCGCTGATGCGCGACGAAGTGCATGCCGCGAAGATCCTCGAGGCCACCGTCAAGGCCGTGAAGCTGCCGGTGACCCTCAAGATGCGCACCGGCTGGGACCAGGCCAGTCGCAATGCGCCCAACCTCGCGCGCATCGCCGAGCAGTGCGGCATCAAGATGCTGACCGTCCACGGCCGCACGCGGTGCCAGTTCTATGATGGCCATGCCGACTGGGCGTTCATCCGCGAGGTGAAGGCCGCGACCGCGCTCCCGGTGATCGCCAATGGCGACATCAACACGCTCGACGATGTCGATACGGCGCTGGAGCAGTCCGGCGCGGATGGCGTCATGGTCGGCCGTGGCGCCTATGGCCGGCCGTGGTTTCTCAACCAGGCGATCCACTATCTGCGCACCGGGGAGAAACTGCCTGATCCGCCGCTTGCCCAGCAATACGCGACGGTCCGTACCCACTTCGAGTCGATGCTGGAGCATTACGGCCAGGAGACAGGCGTGCGCATGGCGCGCAAGCATCTCGGTTGGTACTCGAAGGGTCTGCCGGCGTCTGCCGAGTTCCGCGCCGCCGTGAATCGCGAGACCGAGCCCGCCAAGGTGCGCGCGCTGCTGGCCGCTTTTTTCCTCCCCGCACTCGACCGGCAGGCTGCCTGACATGGCTGTCCGCCCGTTGAAACGCTCCGACTTTGTGGGTGAGCAGTTTCCCACCGCCATCCTCAATTCGCTGTCAGAGGCCGTCGTCGTGGTCGACGGCGGCGGCATGATCCACTACGCGAACCTCTCGGCCGAGCAGTTCTTCGGCGTCGGCAGGGCCCGCCTGGTCGGCCATCTGCTGAACGAGTTCGTGCCCGAGGACACGCCGCTTTTCTCGCTGCTTGAACAGGTGCTGGCGACCGGCGGTGCCGTCGCCGAGAACGGCGTGACGCTGAGCTCGCCGCGCATCGGCAACCGCTTCTGTGCACTTCGCCTGTCGCCGATCGTCGAAAGCGACGGTCTGGTGGCCGTCTCGCTCACCGAACAGTCGATCGCGCGCAGTATCGACCGCCAGATGTCGAACCGCAGCGCGGCCCGTTCGGTCAGCGCGCTCGCCGCCATGCTCGCTCACGAGGTCAAGAACCCGCTGTCCGGCATCCGCGGCGCGGCGCAGCTCCTCGAGCAATCGGTGCCCGATAGCGAGCGCGAACTCACCAACCTGATTTGCGAGGAGACTGACCGCATAGTGGCGCTGGTCGATCGCATGGAGGCGTTCGAGGACGGCCGGCCAATCGATCGCGGGCCACTCAATATCCACCAGGTGCTGAACCACGTGCGTCGCATCTCGCAAAACGGGTTCGGCAAGAATGTGCGCTTCGTCGAAAGCTACGACCCATCGCTGCCGGATGTCTTCGGCGATCGCGATCAGCTCATCCAGGTGTTCCTCAACCTGGTGAAGAATGCCTGCGAGGTGCCGGGTGATGGCGAGCGCGAGATCGAGCTGTCGACCGCATACAAGCATGGCCTGCGGCTTGCCGTGCCGGGCCAGCAGGCGAGGGTGAACCTGCCGCTGGTTGTGGCGGTGCGCGACAATGGCCGCGGCGTGTCCGAGGAGATCCGCGGGCACCTTTTCGATGCCTTCGTCACCAACAAGCCGACCGGCACCGGTCTCGGCCTCGCGCTGGTCGCCAAGATCGTCAACGACCATGGCGGCGCCATCGAATATGACAGCGAGCCCGGCCGCACGACCTTCCGAGTGATGCTCCCCCTTCAGGCAGTTCCATGAGTACCGGTACCACCATCCTCATCGCCGACGACGACCGCGCCATCCGCACCGTCCTGCACCAGGCGCTCGGCCGGCAGGGCCACACCGTGCGCAGCACGGGTGCGGCGGCCACGCTGTGGCAATGGGTGCAGGAAGGCGAGGGGCAACTGGTCATCACCGACGTGGTGATGCCCGACGAGAACGGCCTCGACCTCGTCCCGCGCATCCGCAAGCTCCGGCCCGACCTGCGCATCATCGTGATGAGCGCGCAGTCGACGCTGCTGACGGCGGTGCGCGCGACCGAACGCGGTGCCTTCGAATACCTGCCCAAGCCATTCGACCTCAACGAGCTGGTCTCGGTCGTCAATCGGGCGCTCTCGGCGCCGGCCGCCTCGATGCCGCGCGGGGCGCAGCCGCCGGAGGAGGGCGAGCGCCTGCCGTTGATCGGCCGGTCGCCCGCGATGCAGGAGATCTATCGTGCGCTGGCCCGCCTCATGGCGACCGACCTCACGGTGATGGTGACGGGCGAGTCGGGCACCGGCAAGGAACTGGTCGCGCGCGCGCTGCACGACTACGGCAAGCGCCGCAAAGGACCCTTCGTTGCGCTCAACATGGCGGCGATCCCGCGCGAACTGATCGAGAGCGAGCTGTTCGGCCACGAGCGTGGTGCCTTCACCGGCGCCGTGCAGCGCTCGTCGGGCAAGTTCGAGCAGGCGTCGGGCGGAACACTGTTCCTCGACGAGATCGGCGACATGCCGCCCGAAGCCCAGACGCGGCTGCTGCGCGTGCTGCAGGAGGGCGAATACATGACCGTCGGCGGCCGCACGCCGATCAAGGCCAATGTGCGCATCGTGGCGGCCACCCACCGCGATCTGCGTCGCCTGATCCAACAGGGCCTGTTCCGCGAAGATCTATTCTATCGCCTCAACGTCGTGCCAATTCGCCTGCCGCCGTTGCGCGAGCGGCTCGACGATATCCCCGAGCTCACCAACCATTTCCTGCGCGCCGCCACCGTGGACGGGCTGCCCACCAAGGTGTTGTCGCCCGATGCCATGACTCGTCTGCGTCAGCACCGCTGGCCGGGCAACGTGCGTGAACTCGAGAACCTGGTGCGTCGCCTCTCGGCGCTCTACTCGGAAGAGGTGATCGGGGTCGAGACGATCGAGTCCGAGCTTGCCGACGCCATCCTGGCGCCCGAGCCGGAAGCTGCGGCCAACGGTCATGCTGCCAGCGATGTTTCCTTGACCGACGCGGTGGACCGGCATTTGCAGGCCATGTTCGCGGCGCACGGCGACCGACTGCCGCCGGACGGCATGTACGATCGTGTCATTTCCGAGGTCGAGCGGCCGCTTCTGTCCCTGGCCCTGGGGGCAACACGCGGTAATCAGTTGCGTGCCGCCCGCCTTCTGGGGCTCAATCGCAATACGTTGCGCAAGAAGATCAAGGACCTCGACGTCCCGGTGGTTCGCACGCCGCAGGTTCGTCGAGGCGGGTGACCTGGTGACAGCCTCGCTGAGCGTGTCCCGCTTTGGCGACAGGATGAACGCGATCGGCCGCAGCCTGACCGGCCGTGCCGCTGCCGCATCGCTGGCCGTGCTCGCAATTTTGTCGGGCGTCGCGACCTATGCCTGGCTGGCGGGTTTGGCGCCAGCGGCCTTCGGTACGACCGGCTGGATCACAGGTCTGCTGGTGGCCGATCTCGTCATCGCGATCGTGCTGGTCGCAGTCCTTGCTACGCGCATCTCACAGCTCTGGCTTGATCGTCGACGCGGTGCCGCCGGGTCGCGGCTGCACATGCGGCTGGTGCTGATGTGCAGCATCTTCACCATAGCGCCGACGCTGATCATCGCCATCATCCAGTCGCTGCTGGTGATCAATCTCGCCGACTTTGTGGTCAAGCCTGCACAGGATTCCTACAAGGCCGCCGCGAACTCTTTCGAATCGGCGCGGGCCATCGGAGAGCCCGTGAGGCGCGCCCGTGAGAGCGAGATCCTGCGCGACATCGCCGCGATCTCCACGCCCCTGCAGGAACGGGGCATCGACGCGCTGCGCGACAAAGAGGCGACCACTAAGCTCCTGGAACAACTCATCGCGGGCCGCCCCGAGGTCATCGAGGCGGACGTCATCGAAGTCGACAAAGGGTTGCTAGCGCGCGCCGTGGCGCCGGACACCAAGCCCATCGCCAATCCGGTGCCGCCCGCGCAGTTCATCTGGCAGGCGGTCAATCATGGTGGCCCCGTCCAACTCGAGTCTCAGCAGGGCGCCTACTTTGTCATGCAGCTCTTCGTCAGCGAGCCCTACTTCCTGGTGACCGGCCACAATGTCGACCTCCGCGTTGTCGACTACATCAAGAGCATCGAGGTTGCCGGCAAACGAATGGAGTCTGCCGGCGAGTTCTACGCCCAAATCAACGGCGCCTTGCAGCGCAGTCAGGTCACGATATTCGTCGTGTGCGGCGCCATCGCCCTTCTGATGCTGTTGGCGGCGGTGTGGCTCGCGATCCTGTTCGCCACCAAGCTCACCGAGCCGATCGGCGGCCTGATGTCGGCGGCCGAGCAGATGCGCGGCGGCAACCTCGCGGTGCGCGTCGCGGAGGGCCCACCCAACGACGAACTCGGCCAGCTCGCGCGCTCGTTCAACCGCATGGCGAGCCAGATCGAGCAGCAGCGAGGTGAGTTGGTCGATGCCAACAAGGAACTCGACACTCGCCGCCGGCTGACCGATGCGGTGCTGGCGGGCGTTTCGGCCGGTGTGTTGAGCGTCGATGGTGCGGGCATCATCAGCCGCGGCAACCGCTCGGCGCTAGAACTGCTCGCCTTGCCGGAAGATGGCGTGATCGGCCGGCAGCTGATCGAGGTCATGCCCGAACTGGCGCCGCTGGCCGTGCAGGCGGCCGAGCGCCCCGAACGCGTTACGCAGGGCCAGGTCGAGATCCTGCAGCGCGGCGCGCGGCGTACGCTGCTGGTGCGCATCAGTCGTGTCGGACGCGGGTTCGGTCGTCACGTTCGACGACGTCACCGACCTGATGTCGGCCCAGCGCATGGCCGCCTGGGGCGACGTGGCCCGACGCATCGCTCACGAGATCAAGAATCCGCTGACTCCGATCCAGCTTTCCGCCGAGCGTCTCAAGCGCCGTTACCTCAAGCAGATCAAGGAGGATCCCGAGACCTTCTCGACCTGCACCGACACCATCATCCGCCAGGTCGGCGACATCGGCCGCATGGTCGACGAGTTCTCATCCTTCGCCCGCATGCCGCGACCGACGGTGCAGCTCGAGGATGCCAAGGAGCTCTGCCAGCAGGCGTTGTTCCTGCAGCGCAGCGGCAATGTCGAGATCCGCTACAAGGCGAACCTGCCCGATCGTCCGGTGTCGCTGATCTGTGACCGCCGCCAGATCAGCCAGGTCCTGACCAACATCCTCAAGAACGCCGCCGAGGCGATCGAGGGCAGGGAAGCGGCATCCGGCCAGACCTTGCCACCCGGCGAAGTCGCGCTCACCTTGAAGGAAGACGGCGACGTGGTCAGCATGATCGTGGAGGACAACGGCAAAGGATTGCCGAAGGAAGGCCGCGAGCGGCTGACCGAGCCCTACATGACGACGCGCAGCAAGGGCACCGGTCTTGGCCTCGCGATCGTCAAGAAGATCATGGAGGATCATGGTGGCGCAGCTTGTCCTCGATGACCGCGAGGGTGGCGGTGCGCGCATCAGTCTGGTATTCCGGCGCGACGCGAAGGAAATCGCGTCGGCTTCTCCGCAGGCGACGGCCGCACAATGATCCGCTGAGCAAGAGCGGGCAGCCAGAAGAGTCAGTCTGAAACCGATATGGGCCACGACATTCTCATCGTCGACGACGAACGCGACATCTGCACCCTGATCGCGGGCATCCTCGAAGACGAAGGGCACGCGCCACGCCGCGCCCATAACAGCACCGAGGCGATCGACGCGGTCCGCCAGCGCCGGCCAGCGCTGGTCATCCTCGACGTCTGGCTGCAGGGCAGCGAGCTCGACGGCTTGCAGCTGCTCGAGCGTGATCCGCCGCGAGGAGCCGCCGATCCCGGTGGTGATGATCAGCGGCCATGGCACCATCGACACTGCGGTTTCGGCGATCAAGAGTGGCGCCTACGACTTCATCGAAAAGCCCTTCAAGGCCGATCGCCTGCTGCTGGTCGTCGATCGAGCCATCGAGGCCGACTGGTTGAGGCGTGAGAATGCCAGCCTGCGCCGGCGAGCCGGCGGTGAGGTAACTTTCGTCGGCTCATCGGGGCCGGCTGCCAGCGTGCGCACGCAGATCGAGCGGGTGGCCCCGACCGGCAGCCGCGTACTGATCACGGGCGCCTCGGGTGCGGGCAAGGAAACCGTGGCGCGCCTGATCCACCAGGGCTCCAAGCGCGCGGACGGGCCGTTCGTCGTGATCAATTGCTCGACGCTGCCGGCCGAGCGCCTCGAACTCGAGCTGTTCGGCACCGATGGCGAGACCGACGGCGATTCGCTGCACGTCTCGGGCGCCTTCGAGCTGGCGCATGGCGGCACGCTGGTCTTCAAGGAAGTCGGCGACTGCCGTTGGCGCTGCAAAGCCGGCTGGCGCGCGTGCTGCAGGAACAATCCTATACCCGAGACGCGCGGCAAGACGCGCGTAGAGGTCGATGTCCGGGTGCTCGCGTCGACGGCGCGGGCTCTGCAGGACGAGATTGCCGCCGGCCGTTTCCGCGAGGAGCTGTTCCATCGCCTGAACGTCGTGTCGCTGCGCATACCGCCGCTCAGCGAGCGCCGCGAGGATATCCCCGAGCTCGCGCGCCGACCTGCTGCGCCGAGTTGCCGACGCGACCGGCCTGCCGACGCGACCGATCGGCGAGGACACGCTGGCGGCGCTGCAGGGCCATGACTGGCCGGGCAACGTGCGCCAGCTGCGCAACGTCATCGAGCGCCTGCTCATCCTGGCGCCGGCCGGCGGCGGTGCCATTCGCGCCGACGTGCTGCCCAACGACGTGAGCGAGGACGCGCCCTCGGTGCTGCGCTGGGAGAAGGGCGGGGAGATCATGCAGCTGCCGCTGCGCGATGCGCGCGAGGTCTTCGAGCGCGAGTATCTTCTCGCCCAGGTGACGCGCTTTGGCGGCAACATATCGCGCACCGCGACGTTCGTCGGCATGGAGCGCTCGGCGCTGCATCGCAAGTTGAAATCGCTCGGCCTGCATGGCGGGGCGGGCGACGAGCGAGGCGCTGCCGAACCGACGGACTGAGGCGCGAAGGAGGGCGTTCATGGCGCGTTATGCCTATGTCAATGGCCGCTACGTCGATCATCGCGACGCCAGCGTCCATATCGAGGATCGCGGCTACCAGCTCGCCGACGGCGTCTACGAGGTCGTGGGCGTGCGTGACGGCAAGCTGATCGACGAGGTCCCGCATATCGACCGGCTCGATCGCTCCCTGCGCGAGCTTCGGATCGCCTGGCCGGTGTCGCGTCCGACGCTGGGATTCATCATGCGCGAGCTGATGCGCCGCAACCGCCTGCGTGACGGCCTGGTCTACATGCAGGTGACGCGCGGCGTGGCCCGGCGCGATCACGCCTTTCCGACGACGCCGGTGAAGCCGGCGCTGGTGCTGACCACGAAGAATACCAAGCACCTCGGTGCCGATCCCGGGCCGGGGGTTGCGGTGAAGACCCATCCCGACATCCGCTGGGAACGTTGCGACATCAAGACGCGTGGCGCTGTTGCCGAACGTGCTTGCCAAGCAGGCGGCGCGCGAAAGCGGCGCCTACGAGGCGTGGCTGATCGACGGCAAGGGCTGCATTACCGAGGGCGCATCGACCAACGCCTGGATCGTCACGCGCCGACAACGAGCTCGTCACACGGCAGACGGACAACGGCATCCTGGCCGGCATCACACGCGGCACCTTGAAGAAGATTGCGGGCGATCTGCAGCTCAAGTTCGTCGAGCGGGCCTTCACCCTGGCTGAAGCGAAGAAAGCGAAAGAGGCGTTCATCACCAGCGCAACCTCGTTCGTCACGCCGGTGGTGAAGATCGACGACGAGAAGGTGGGCGACGGCAAGCCCGGACCGACGGCGCGCCGGCTGCGCGAGGAATACGTTCGCTTTGCGGCGAACTGGCGAGGCGGTGACGTGAGCCTGCCCGACGGGCTCAGCCGGCCACGTGCCATCCTGTTCGACTGGGACAACACGCTGGTCAACACCTGGCCGACCATCGTCGAGTGCTATCGCGACACGTTTACGGCGCTTGGCCGGACACCCTGGACCGACGCCGAGGTGCGCGCCCGCGCTCACGGCTCGCTGCGCGATGTTTTTCCCGCCCTGTTCGGGTCGCGTGCCGGCGAAGCCGAGCGGGTGTTCTATGAAACCTTCTTTCGTATCCATCTGGAACGGCTCGAGCCGCTGCCCGGCGCCGATGCATTACTGGCGCGGGCTTGCGCAGCTGGCTGCTACGTCGCCGTGGTCAGCAACAAGGTGGGTGAAAACCTGCGTGCCGAACTGGCTCATCTCGGCTGGAATCGGTGGATGTCGCGGGCGGTGGGCGCCAAGGACGCAAAACGCGATAAACCGGCACCCGATCCGATCTTCATGGCGCTCGACGGCACGGGAATTGCCCCGGACCACGGCGTGTGGATGGTGGGGGACACCCCGGCCGACCTGAAATGTGCCCATGCCGCCGGAGTTTTGCCGGTTTTCTTCGGTAACGTTGAGCATATGTCAGACCTGCTGCGGGAATGTCCCCCACGGCTGCACGCACGCGATTGTCATGAGCTGGCGGCATTGCTTTGACCTCAACGTCGCCTATATTTGATCCTAACTCGGTAGCGGGTAGAGACCCGTACCTTTTAAGCCGTCGGCTCTCGGGCCGTTCGGTCGCCCAGCAAGAGGCCAAGAACATGAGCGAAAAGGCACAGAACGTTCAGGACGTCTTCCTGAACCACCTACGGAAGAACAAGACGCCGGTCACGATCTTCCTGGTCAACGGCGTCAAACTGCAGGGTATCGTCACCTGGTTCGACAACTTCTCGGTGCTGCTGCGCCGCGACGGTCATTCGCAGCTGGTCTACAAGCATGCGATCTCGACCATCATGCCGGTCACGCCCGTCCAGTTGTTCGACGGAGACAAAGCCGAAGGCTGATTTGACCGAAGACATCAAGCGCAACGGACACGACAAGCGCCAGCGTTCGCCGCAGGACACCATGCGGCCGGCGACGGTTGCTGCCGTCGTCAGTCCCTACGCCTCCCATCCTCGCGGCGCAGACGTCCGCGGCAGTGACGCCAAGCTGGAAGAGGCGGTCGGCCTTGCGCGCGCCATCGACCTCGACGTGCGACTGGCCGCAACCGCACCGCTGCGCCGTGTCACGCCGGCGACCTTGATCGGCAAGGGTGTGGTGGAGCGCGTCAAGACAGCGGTTGAGGAGCAGAGCATCGGCCTGGTCGTCGTCGACGACAAACTGACACCCGTTCAGCAGCGCAACCTCGAGAAGGCGTGGAACGCCAAGGTCATCGACCGAACCGGCTTGATCCTGGAGATCTTCGGCGCCCGCGCGCGCACGCACGAAGGCCGCCTGCAGGTCGAGTTGGCGGCTCTCGACTACCAGCGCGGCCGGCTCGTGCGGTCATGGACCCACTTGGAACGCCAGCGCGGCGGCTTCGGCTTCCTGGGTGGCCCTGGCGAAAGCCAAATCGAGATCGACCGCCGCCTGATCGGCGACCGCATCGTCAAGATCAAGCGCGACCTTGAAGGCGTGCGCCGCACGCGTGCCGTCAATCGAGTCGGCCGCCGGAAGGCGCACCTGCCGACCGTGGCGCTGGTCGGCTATACCAACGCCGGCAAGTCGACGCTGTTCAATCGCCTGAGCGGTGCCGGCGTCATGGCCAAGGACTTGCTGTTCGCTACCCTCGATCCGACCATGCGCTCGATCAAGCTGCCGGGCGGCAAGCCCTGCGTGATCTCCGACACGGTCGGTTTCGTGTCGGATCTGCCGACCCACTTGGTGGCCGCCTTCCGTGCCACCCTGGAGGAGGTCATCGAGGCCGACCTGATCGTGCATGTCCGTGACATTGCCCACCCCGACAGCGAGCGCCAGCGCGCCGATGTCGAGGAGGTGCTGCGCGAACTCGGCGCGATCGAGGAAGGCGGCGGCACGCCGATGATCGAGGCGCTGAACAAGATCGATGCCCTGCCGGAAGAGCAGCGAAGCCTCCTGCAGACCCGCGCCTCGGCCGGCCCCGATCGGGCGCGTCAATTCCCGGTATCGGCGCTGAGCGGGGAGGGCGTCGAGCAGCTCCTCGAAGCGATCGACGCATTCCTCAGCCGGCAGGCCGCAGCCCGCGAGGTGACCGTGCCGCTCAGCGATGGCGCCACCATCGCGTGGCTCTATCGCCATGGCGAAGTGCGCAGCCGACATGACGAGGGCGAAATCGCCCATCTGACGGTGGCCTTGGACTCCGCGGCATCGGCCCAATTCGACCGCAGGCTGGCGCGTTGACACAAGGCATTGCCGCTTCCTATAAGCGGCGCCTCAGGACAGAGGAAACACCATGAAATTCAAGCCGTTGCACGATCGGCTGCTGCTCGAGCCGATCACCGCCGAGACCAAGACCAAGGCCGGAATCATCATTCCCGACACGGCCCAGGAAAAGCCGATGCAGGGCAAGGTCGTGGCCGTGGGCAAGGGCAAGCGCCTCGAAGACGGGCGCCTGCTGCCGCTCGGCGTGAAGGTGGGCGACAAGGTGATCTACGGCAAGTGGTCGGGCACCGAGGTCAAGCTCGACGGCAAGGATCACGTGATCCTCAAGGAAGAGGACCTGTTCGGCGTCCTCGGCTGAGGCCGATGCTCGGCGCCGGCGATTCGCAACGGGTCGCCGAACTGATGCGTGAGACGGCGGCGGCGGAGCTGCTGCCGCGTTTCCGCAATCTCGCCAAGGAAGACATCCGTCACAAGCGGCCGGGCGACATCGTCACCGTGGCCGACGTCGCGTCCGAGCAGCGCCTGGCCGTGGGGCTTGCCAAGATCCTGCCCGGCGTGCCGGTGGTGGGCGAGGAGGCGGTCGAAAAGGACTCCGGCCTGCTCGATTTGATCGGCCGGCCGGGCGAGAGTTGCTGGATCGTCGATCCGCTCGACGGCACGTCCAACTTCGCCGCTGGCCGCGACCGGTTCGCCATGATCGTCTGCCTAGTACATGACCGCGAGACGATCGCTGGCTGGATCCTCGATGTTCCCAACCAGCGGATGGCCGTGGCGGTCAAAGCGCGGGGCGTCACTCTGGACGGCCAGGCGGTCCGGCTCGAAGCCAAGAGTAGGCCACCGAGCGGCTATATCGGCTTTAGGGTGTTGAAGGAGTTCGATCGCCAGTTGGCGCCCGCCCAGCGCCGGCGGCTGGGTGGGCTGACGTCGCTCAATTGTGCGGGACGGGAATACGTCGATGTCCTGGCCGGCCATCGCGATTTCACCCTCTATCGGCGGACCAAACCATGGGATCACGCGGCGGGTGCGTTGATGGTGAGCGAGGCGGGCGGCCGGGCCGTGCGCTTCAACGGCACGCCTTATGGTCCGGTCGGCAGCATGGAGGGTGGCATCATCACCGCGGTGTCGCCAGAGGTCCTCGTGGAAGTGCGGACGATCCTCGAAGCTGTTCAGATGCCGTTGCTGGCACCGCGCCCTTAGGCCTTGCCCTTGGCTTCCTGCCAGAGGGCTTCCATTTCATGGAGGCTGGCGTCGGCCGGCTTGCGGCCTTGGTCGCGCAAGCGGCGCTCGATGTACCGGAAGCGGCGCTCAAATTTGTCGTTGGTCGAGCGCAAGGCGGCCTCAGGGTCGATCTTGCAATGGCGTGCCAGGTTGGCAACGGCGAACAGTACGTCACCCAGTTCGTCGGTGGTGCGGGTCCGGTCGATCTTGCCGGCGCTCAGTTCTGATCTGAGCTCGGCCAGTTCCTCCTCAATCTTGTCGATCACCGGACCGATGGTCTTCCAGTCGAAGCCGACCCGGGCTGCCCGCTTCTGGATCTTCTCGGCGCGCAGCAGCGCGGGCAGGGCGCGGGCAATGCCGTCGAGGGCGCCGGCGGCTTCGGCGCCGTTCTTCTTGGCGCGTTCCGCCGCCTTGCGGGCCTCCCAGGAGACGGTCTGGGCGTCGGCATCGGCGATCTTGAGGTCGCCGAAGACATGGGGGTGCCGGTCGACCATCTTGTCGGCGATGGTGGCGGCCACGTCGGCGAAGCTGAAGGCCTTGGCCTCGGCCGCCATCTGGGCGTGATAGACGACCTGCAACAGAAGGTCGCCCAGTTCCTCCTTGAGGGCTGCCATGTCGTCGCGTTCGATGGCGTCGGCGACCTCGTAGGCTTCCTCGATCGTGTAGGGCGCGATGGTCCGGAATGTCTGCTCGATGTCCCATGGACAGCCATGCTGGCGATCGCGCAGCCAGGCCATGACGGCCAGCAGACGGCTCAACGGTTCGTTGGGAAGGGATTCAACGGTGGGGCGATCAGGCCGGGGTTTCATGGGATGGGGTTGTACGCCAGCCCTTGAAAAGTCGCATCAGCCCTCGCTGCGCCGGCCGCTCGAGGTAGCGGAAGCTGATTGCCGACAGAAGGAGGAGCAGCCCGAAATACGCGAACCAGACCGGCGAGAAGGCAGTGTCCGGGAGTGGCAAGAGGTCCGCTCCGACGAACATGGCGAAGAGCGGGATGTGGATGAGGTAGATCGAATAGCTGATATTGCCCAGGAAGGCGCTTGGGCCGCGCTGCAGGAGCTTGGCGACAAGGCCGGGAAC
This sequence comes from uncultured Alphaproteobacteria bacterium, assembly GCA_963755595.1. Taxonomy (GTDB): domain Bacteria; phylum Pseudomonadota; class Alphaproteobacteria; order Reyranellales; family Reyranellaceae; genus Reyranella. The sequence goes on from CAVWKP010000003.1 coordinate 343,082, forward strand.
TGTCGCCATCTGCAGGATCAGCGCGGCGCTGAGCGGCACGGGCAGGAGGTTCCATCCTCGCTTGTCGATCCACAGGCAAAACACCAGCAGGGCAACGGCGGTAACCTCGAAGCTGGTGGCCGCCAGGCGGATGGCGCCGTGGTTGTTGGCCAGGCGCGGCCGGAGGACAAGGTAGGTCTCATACAGCAGATAGCCGAGCATGATGCCACCTGCGCCCCGCAACAGCCCGCCCGCAAGGAACGTGCCTCGAATTGGCTGAACAGTGAAATGATCAAAAACCGGCCCCCACACCTGAATGACGACAAGGCAGGCCAGCAAGACCACGATTGCCGCGATAGCGACGTTTCTCGCCCGGACAATGGGATACAGGATGAGCACATTTACCAGGAACTCGACACTGATCGACCAAGACGGGAAGTTCCAGGCATCCGCGCCGAGCGCCCACGCGCCGTGCAGCAGAACGAGGTTCAGCCCCAGGGCGGCGAACGGGTAGTCGGGAGGAGGGTCGGCGATCGTCTTGGCAACGAGGCATAGGAGCCAGAGCAGCGTCACCAGGTGGAGCGGGTAGAGGCGGGCCAGCCGTGCCCAGGCGAACTCGGCCGCGGAAACCGGCCGGCAGATCAATGCATGGCTCAGCACAAAGCCGGACAGGATAAAGAAAAAGTCGACGGCGTAGCCGCCAAGAACGAGTGTGAGCTTGAAGCCGACCGTATGGACGAGCACGACGATCACGGCAAAGAAGAAGCGCATCGCATCGAGCTGGATGAAGCGCTCTGGCTGGCTGTGAAGAGGATGCGACATGCGTTTGCCGAGCGGTCTATTATCGTATAATATATATTATGACAAATTTCGATATATTAAGAACCTACTGTGCTTTACCAGTCTATACGGATTTTCGACTTTAGGAGAGCCAGAAATTTCAGTCCGCGTGGGGCTTCGCTGGACGGTAGCCCCAGGGTCATCAGAACGCCCTCCTTCGGGTTGCCGGGCTTGCTCATCACCAGATCGAACACGACGCGGCGCTCGCTGTCGCCCTGGCTCGGCGGCGCATTCTCGTAAACGATCAGGAAGGTGCCGTCGCTGAGCTTGCGCGCCTGAGCCTGGATGCCTGGACGGCGCGCCTTGATGGTGCCGGTCTTGGTCGCAGCATAGTGCTCAGCGTCCTTGACGCCCTCGAAGGCGAAATCTACGCGCCACACGAGCAGTCGGTAGCGCTTGTCGCTGCTATAGCCGACGCCCCGTTCCCAATCCTCCGTGGCCTGCCAGCCTAGTGGCAAGGAGACTTCGACCCGGATCGTCTCGAAGCGGATGCGCGCCAGACCGTTGTCATTGTCGATCGCCACGACCCTGGATGGGGCCGGATTGGCGCCGTTGACGCCGAAAGTCGAATCGATGCGATTGAAGCTCGCCCCGTGGTCAGCCACGCCAAAATCGCGAAACGTGAGGCCGCCAGCGTCGAGACTGCTGTCGGCCAAGGCCGGCAAAGTCACGCAACAGGCGGCCAGCGCCCCGACCAGGAACAGATGCCGGCCGGAACTCGTTTTGTCTCCGCTCACCCCTTAGATGAGCTAGCTCTTTTAATAGACTGATAATAATGGATTATTCTCCATCGATATCGATCACAAGCCCGTCATGGCATGGCCGAACATGCTCGGGGGTGTGCCGGTCGAGTTCAGCATAGTCCATATCAACGTGGAGATTTGTCAAAAACGCCCGCGCCGGGGCGATCCGCTCGATCCATTGCAGGGCCCGCTCGAGGTGGGCGTGGGTTGGATGTGGTCGGTAGCGCATGGCGTCGACCACCAGCACGTGCACGCCCTTCATGGCCTCGAACGCAGCGTCGGGCAGCTCGACCACGTCGTTTGAGTAGGCAAAGCGGCCGAACCGGTAGCCGAGGGATGGAATGGTGCCGTGGTCTTGTGGAATCGGCGTCACGGCAAGGCCGGCGGCCCGGAACGGCCCGTCGATCAGATTGTGCCGGTAGATTGGATTGTAGAAGCCGTCGTCCTGCGCCTCGAAGCAGTAGCCAAAGCGCTGCCGCAGGACGCCGAACGTGCGCCGGTCGGACCACGACTCGATCTGGCCGTGGCGCAACATGAAGGGCCGCAGATCATCGATGCCGTGCAGCTGGTCGGCGTGATCGTGGGTCCACAGCACGGCGTCGACCCGCTCGACGCGCGCATCGAGCAGCTGGGCGCGCAAGTCGGGCGAGGTGTCGACCAACACCGTCTTGCCCCGGTCCTGAACCAGGATCGAGCAGCGGGTGCGGCGATTGCGCGGGTCGTCGGGATTGGCGGCGCCCCACTCCCCCTTCCCGTCCTTTCCGCCGGGCCGCGGTACACCGGCTGAGGTGCCGCAGCCCAGGATGGTTACGCGCACTTAAGACGCTCCGCCTGGGCGCGCTGCGCCTTGGCGAACAGCCGGAAGAAATTGTCGGTGGTCGCGGCTTCCAGCTCGGCGATGCCGACGCCCTTGAGCTCGGCGACTTTGGCTGCAGTATGGGCGACGAAGGCCGGCTCGTTGGTCTTGCCGCGCTTCGGCACCGGCGCGAGATAGGGCGCGTCGGTCTCGACCAGCAGCCGGTCGAGCGGGATGTCGCGCACCGATCGTGCGCAGCGCCTCGGCCGCCTTGAAGGTGACGATACCCGAGATCGAGATGTACATGCCGAGCTCCAGCGCGCGTTGCGGCAATCTCGCGGACCCGAGCTGAAGCAATGGATCACGCCGGTGAAGGCGCCCTTCTTGTATTCATCCTCGAGAATATCGCCGGTCTCGCCGATCGGCATCGCGCGTGTGGACGATCAGCGGCAGGCCGGTCTCGCGGGCCGCCGCGATATGGGCGCGGAAGCTGGTCGCCTGGCGCTCCCGCGGGCTGTGCTCGTAGTAGAAATCGAGGCCGGTCTCGCCGATGCCGATCACCTTGGGATGGCGCGCCAGCCTCGATCAGCCGATCGGGCGTGCGCTGCCCCTCGCTCCTTCGCTTCATGGGGATGGACGCCGACCGAGCACCAGATGTTCGTCGTGGCGCTCGGCGATCGCCCGCACGCGGTCGAACTGGTCGAGCTGCGTGCAGATGGTGAGCATGGCCGCGACCCCGCGCCCGGCGCGCGCGCGAGCACGCCGGCGCGTCACTGGCCGAGTTCGGGGAAGTCGAGATGGCAGTGGCTGTCGATCAGCATCACGCGGCCTTCGGTGTCTCGACGAAGCGCGGGAAGACGCCCTGCGGCTTCGGGAGCTTCGCGCCCGGCTGCGAGCGGCGTTGTCGAAGGCGGCGAAAGCCCGCGCTTCGGCCGGCACGGCGAGCTGGTCGAGCATGCTTGCTCGCCGAGTTCGGCATGACCGGCTGCACCAGGAGCGTCGAGCTGCCGGATCATCTCGGCGAGCACATAAAGCACCGTGTCGCATGCGCGCCGGGTCGGTCTTGCGCAGCGCCCACGGCGCCTGTTCATCGACATAGCGGTCGGCGTCGGCGATCACGTCCCAGATCGAAATCGAGCGCTCGGTGAAACGCCTGGTCGGCGAGTTCCGTCGCGCACGGTCGCCAGCAAGCCCGTGGCGCGGTCGAGCAGCGCCGTCGTCCGCCGCCGTGCAACGCGCCTTTGGCCGGCATTTGCTCGCCGCAGTTCTTGGCCGACGATCGACAGCACGCGCTGGCAGAGATTGCCGTAGGCGTTGGCCAGGTCGCCGTTCATGCGGCCGATCAGCGCCCGCTTCTGCAGAAGTCGCCGTCGTTGCCGAACGGCACCTCGCGCAGCAGGAAATAGCGCACCGGATCGAGCGCCGTAGCTGTTCACCAGCTCCACCGGCGTCGATGACGTTGCCGAGCGACTTCGACATCTTCTGGCCTTCGACGGTCCACCAGCCGTGCGCGAAGACGCGCTTCGGCGGCGCGAGGCCGGCCGACATCAGGAAGGCCGGCCAGAACACGCAGTGGAAACGGATGATGTCCTTGCCGACCATGTGCAGGTCGGCCGGCCAGTACCTCCACAGCGGGTTGCTGGTGTCGGGGTAGCCGCACTGCGGTGATGTAGTTGGTGAGCGCGTCGAGCCAGACGTAGATCACGTGCTTGGGATCGCCCGGCACCGGCACGCCCCAGGAGAAGCTGGTGCGCGACACCGAGAGATCCTGCAGGCCGCCCTTCACGAAGCTGACGACTTCGTTGCGCCGGCCTCCGGCGCGATGAAGCGCGGGTTCTTCTCGTAGAACGCCGAGCAGCCGGTCGGCCAGGCCGAAAGCCTGAAGAAATAGACTGGCTCCTCGACCCACTCGACCTCGGCGCCGGTCGAGGGGCGCGGCGCTTCTTGTCGGGTCCGACCTCGGTCTCGCTCTCGGTGAAGTAGGTCTCGTCGCGCACCGAGTACCAGCCGGCATACTTGCCGAGATAGATGTCGCCCGACGGCGACCAGCTTCTGCCACAGCGCCTGGCTACGCCGCGATAGTGCCGCTTCTCGGTCGTGCGGATGAAGTTGTCGGTGCTGTAGTTCATCATGGCCGACCAGGTCACGGAACGACTGGCTCACTTTGTCGGTGAAGGCCTGCGGTCGACAGGCCTGCGGCGGCCGCGGCCGTCTCGACCTTCTGGCCGTGCTCGTCGGTGCCGGTGAGGAAATGCACGTCGCGCCCGTCGAGGCGCATGAAGCGCGCCAGCACATCGCAGGCAAGCGTCGTGTAGGCGTGCCCGATATGGGGCACGTCGTTCACGTAGTAGATCGGTGTGGTGACGTAGTAGGGCTGCGGCCCGACATGATGACTGAACTCCGGTCCGTCGCCCCTCCCGGAGCGCCGGGTTCAGCGCCTTAGCGCATCGCCTATTGGAGCGCCAGGAAGCTGCCGAGCACCGTCTGCTTGCGGTCGAGGTTGACGGCATCGGCACGGGCGAAGAGGTGCGGCGGTCTTTTCCCACGCCTCCATCCAGCGATCAAGAGTCGCTCGCCGCCAGCAGACGGTCCTGCAATCCCCGCTCCGCCGGCACAATTGCCACGCCTTCGCCACCGACCGCGGCGTGGCGGGCAAGGCCCTTCAGCCAGCTGTCGAACAGGAAATTGAGCGAGCGCCAGTCCGCATTGGCCTCCTCGCCGCGCTTGGCGAAGCGTTCGGCGAAGGAATGCAGCCGCGGCATGTCGAGATCGGGCAAGGTCGCCAGCACCTCGACCATTTCGCGGTAAAGGCCGAGGCTGCCGGCACTGGCAAGCTCGAGCGCGCGGCCGATGCTGCCTTCGGCGAGCCCGGTGAGGGCCGCCCTCTCCTCCTTCGTCGTGTCCGGCGCATAGTCGGCGAGAAGCTGCATGACTGTGTCGTCGGCGAGCGGCTGCAGGGCCAGGCGCCGGCAGCGCGAGCGGATGGTCGGCAGCAGGCGGCCCGGGCGCGTGGGCGACCATCAGCAGCACCGCGTTGGGCGGCGGCTCCTCGAGGATCTTCAGCACGGCATTGGCGGCGTTGCGGTTCATCTCGTCGGCGGCATCGATGATGGCCACTCGCCATTTCCCCATGGCCGGCGTCATGTGCATGAACGCGCCCAGGTCGCGCACGTCGTCGACGGCGATCTCGAGGCGCATGCGGCCAGTGTCGGGGTTGAGCATGCGGCGCAGATGAAACAGGTCGGGATGCGAACGCGCATCGACAAGCCCGCGGCCCAGGCGCATCGCTTGCCACCTCGAGGCTGTCGGGAGCATCGCCGAACAGGCCGCCGCCCTGCTGGCCGGCCAGCAGGTAGCGGGCAAAGCGCCAGGCCAGCGTCGCCTTGCCGATGCCACGCGGGCCGGTCAGCAGCCAGGCGTGATGGAGACGGCCGGAGCCCTGGGCAGCCAGCATCGTCTTTTCAGCGAGCTCATGTCCGACCAGCCGGTGGTTGCGCCAGGGCGGCGTCCAGGCGTGCGGCCATTCGAGCTTCTCGAGCTCAGCCGGATCGGTACTGGTCTTGCCGCGCGCCACTACGACCCCAACCGATCCGTCACGACGCGCGTGATGGTCGTGGCGATGGTGTCGATATCGTTGGTCGCGTCGATCACCGCGCAGCGCTTGGGCTCACGCTTGGCAATCTCGAGGAAGCCCTTGCGGACGCGCTCATGGAAATCGCGCGGCAGGCTTTCGTAGCGCGTCTCGACCCCTCGCCGCTCGGCCGCACGCGCGAGGCCGGTCTCCACCGGCAGGTCGAGCACCAAAGTGAGGTCCGGCCGGAAGACGCCGACGGCCGCCTCGTAGAGGCGGTCGAGCATGGCAAGGTCGAGGCCATGGCCGTAGCCCTGGTAAGCCCGCGTCGAATTCGGCGAAGCGGTCGCTCAGCACCCAGGCGCCTTTCTTCAAGGCCGGCCAGACGGTGGCACGCAGGTGATCGCGGCGGGCGGCGAAATGCAGCAGCGCCTCGGTGGTGCCGTCCCAGCGCTCGGCCGAACCTTCAACCAGGAGCTTGCGGATCGCCTCGCCGCCCGGCGAGCCGCCAGGCTCGCGCGTCGCCACGACCGGCCGGCCGCGTGATTCGAGCCAGCCCTTCAGTCGGGCGATCTGCGTCGACTTCCCGGCTCCCTCTCCGCCTTCCAGGGTTATGAAGCGCCCCGGACCATCGCTCACGACAGCCAGCCGAATAGGTAATGGTGCGCGAGCGTGAAGATCCGGCTGACGATGCCCTGGCGCGGCACGTCGGCGCCGGCTTCGAGCGGATATTCGATGACGCGGCTGTCGGGCAGGCTGATCGCGGCGGTGCCGAGCTTGGTCCCCTTGGTGATGGGCGCCGGCAGCGGGCCGTCATAGCGCGCGACCACGCGCGGCTGGGTGGTCTGGCCTGCCAGCGTGGTAATTTGCACGTCACGCGCCACGGTAAGCGGCACCTTGTCCTTGTCGCCCAGCCACACCGGCGCCTCGGCGATCACGTCGCCGGCGCGGAACAGCGTGGTGTTGCTCAATTCACGAAAGCCCCATTCGAGCAGCCGAGTCGTCTCCTGGGCCCGGTCCGCCATGGTACCGAGGCCATTGATCACCAGGATCAGGCGCCGCCCGTTGCGGATCGCGGACGTGGTCTGGCCCGAAGCCTGCCTCCTCCGTGTGCCCGGTCTTTAGCCCGTCGACGCCCGGCATGCGCTTGAGCTCAAGGTTACGGTTGGGCTGCGTCTTGCCGTTGTAGGCGAACTCACGCTGAGCATAGTAGGGATAGTATTGCGGGAAGTCGTTGATTGTCCGCCAGGCGAGCAGCGCGAGATCGCGGGCCGTCACCATCTGACCTTCAGCCGGCCAGCCCGAGGCGTTCTTGAACACCGAGCCGTTCAAGCCGAGCTCGCGCGCCTTCTTGTTCATGCGGTCGGCGAAAGCCTCCTCGCTGCCTGACATACCCTCGGCGACGGCGACGCTGGCATCGTTGCCCGAAGCGACGATGATGCCCTGCAGCAGCTCGCCGACGGTTGGCGTGTTGGTCATCTCGAGGAACATGGTCGAGGAATGCACGCCGCGCGTGATGGCGTAGGCGCGTTCGCTCACTCGGAACGGCGTGTCCATCTTGAGCTTGCCGGCCGCCAGGTCCTCGAACATCAGGTAGACCGTCATCATCTTCGCCATCGAGGACGGCGCCATCGGCTTGTCGGCGTCCTTGAACAGAAGCACGGTCGAGGTCTGCGGATCGACCATGAAGGCGTACTGCGCCAGCGTGCCGATGCCGATTTGTGAAGGCGCGAGCGCGTCGATTTTGGAGGCCGGCGGCTCCTTGGCCTTGGTGCTCGATTGCGCCGGCCGCTGGGGCTTGGCGGGCTTGGTCGATTGCTGCCGTTTGGGTGCCGGATCCTGTGTTTGTTGCTGGGCATAGCCAGTCGAAAGTCGCGCCGGCGATCCCGGCCACAGCAAGGAGCGCCACTAGCGGGCGCAGTCGATCAATCAGCCACCACACGAGCATCACCATAACCTGAACGCTTCAGCCGGTCGGCGACAATGCCGGCGGCATCCGACGTCGTATAAGGCCCCAGGCGCACACGATAAACCTCCCTGCCGCCCGCCGAGGCCGGGGAAATCTCGGGTGAGCCGTAGCTGGCCAAAAGGCCGCGCTGCTTCTCGGCATTGCCCATGGTCGAGAAGGCGCCGGTCTGGACATAAAACCCTCCCGACGGATGCGCCGCCGCGGCCGAAGCGATCGTGGCGACCGTCGGCTGCTGCCAGCTTCCTTGCCCGGCCGAACCGGACGCCACCAGCGGCGTGACGGCGGGGCTGCGGGAATTGGGCAGAACGGGAGGCGGCGGGCTCGCCGGAACCGTAACCGGCGGCGTGGGCGGTGGTGGCGGGGTCGCCTGGGCGGTGGCGGTGACCGGCGGCGGCCCGCGGCGGCCTGCGATGTACTTGTCGAGGGCGGCGCGCTGTTCGCTGGCGCCGCCGCCATTCAGCGCGATGTCCTTCATCGCCTGGCTTTCCATGCTGAGCTGCTCGATACGCACGTGGGCCGTGCCGGTATGCGTCATGTCGAGCTCCTCGGCGGCGGCCCGCGACACGTCGAGCACCCGGCCGCGCGCATAGGGCCCGCGATCGTTGACCCGCACCACGGTCGAGCGGCCATTGTCGAGGTTAGTCACGCGGACCACTGAGGGCATCTGCAGGGTGCGATGGGCGGCCGTATGGTCGGATCTGATCGTAAGTCTCGCCGTTGGCGGTGGACTTGCCGTGGAAGCCCGGCCCGTACCACGAGGCGATGCCGGTCTCGACGTGCTGGAATTCCTCCATCGGCGTGTAAGTGACGCCGTCGATCGTGTAGGGCGCGCCGACCTTGTACATCCCGCGGCTGGCCGTGGCGCCGCCGCCCGACGCGCCGCGATGGCTGGCGCAGCCGGCGGCCGTGGCCAGCAGGAGCAGCATTCCGCAGGTGCGGACAACGGTTATCGACGCCGAACGCGGGCTGACTACGTCTAGGGGCATCTCGCCCACATCATACATCAGCTTGAGTTGCCCGTCAGGATGGTCGGATGATGGTGGTCAGGCGGCGATGCGATCGGACAAAAGACCGACGGCGAGCGCGAAGAAATCCGACTGGTTCCAGCGCAGGATGGCGCGGAAATTCTGCGTCGTGCTGAAGGCCGGACCGCCCGCCCCTGCCGGCCGCACGATACGTCCGCCCGCCGGCGCGGCTTGCGTTCCCGGCGGCAGCTCCCTGCCCCACGTCTCGCCGGCGCGCCAGCCGGCGGCACGCAGGTAGTTCGCGATCGAGGCGAAGACATCGGCCTTGCTGTTCCAGATGTCGTAGCGCCCATCGCCGTCGCCATCGGCCGCGTAGGCGAGGAAGCTGGTCGGGATGAACTGGCACTGGCCCATGGCGCCCGCCCACGAGCCCTTCATCTGGTGCAGCCCGATGTGACCCTGCGAGACGATCTTCAGTGCCGCGATCAGCTGCTGGCGAAAGAACGTCGCGCGGAAGTTGTTGTAGGCAAGCGTAGCCAGCGCCGCCACGACCTCGAATTCGCCCTGCCGCGCGCCGTAATTGCTCTCGATCCCCCACAGCGCCACGATCATCGAGGCCGGCAGGCCGACCGGGGCGCCGAAGCGGTCGACCAGCACGCGGTTCTGGGTCAAGAGCGCGCGGCCATTCTTCACCCGTTCGGCCGAGACGACCAGTTCGCGATAGTCGTCCCAGCTCATCTTGAATTCCGGCTGATTGCGCGCGAGTTCCATGACCTCGGGCAGCAACTCGAGCGCGCCCAGCGCCGCCTGCGCGGTACCTTGATCGACGCCGGCCTTGATTGCCTCAGCCTGCACGCCGGCGAGCCAAGCGGCGAACTTGGGATCGCGCGTCTGGGCGAGGGCCGGAAATGGCGCGAGAGCGGTGGCGGTGAGGAGGAGGCGCCGGCTGATCATCGTGGTTCAACCTACCTGATCTTGACGCTCAAGACAGCGCGCCCGTGTCGTGTAGACTGAACATAACACCATTGAGGGAGAGCGACGCATGCGGTTCGGTATAACGATGTTTCCGACGGACTACGCGATTCCGCCGCACGAGCTCGCCGTCGAGGCGGAGGCGCGCGGCTTCGAATCGGTGTGGTTCCCCGAGCACAGCCACATCCCGACCAGCCGCAAGTCGCCGTGGCCGGGTGGCGCGGAGCTGCCAAAATATTACTACGACACCTACGATCCCTTCGTGGCGATGGGCGCGGCCGCCGTTGTCACCAAGACGATTAAGCTCGGCACCGGTGTCTGCCTGGTGGTGCAGCGCGATCCCATTCACACCGCCAAGGAGGTCGCGACCGTCGACCGGCTATCGGGCGGCCGCCTGCTGTTCGGCATCGGCGGCGGCTGGAACGCCGAGGAGATGGCCGATCACGGCACGGCATTCTCCTCGCGCTTCAAGCTGATGCGCGAGCGCACCCAGGCGATGAAGGAGATCTGGCAGCGCTCAAAGCCGACCTACGCAGGTGACATGGTGAAGTTCGACGAGATGATGCAGTGGCCCAAGCCGGTGCAGAAGCCGCATCCGCCGATCATCGTCGGCGGCGGCTTCCCGCACGGCGCGCGCCGCGCCATCGCCTATGGCAATGGCTGGATGCCGATCGGCGGCCGCGGCGGCGACACGCTCGGCGATGCTGCCGCCGTTCCGCGAGATGCTGAAGGAGAAAGGCCGCGACCCGGCCGAGGTGCCGGTCACGCTGTTCGGCGTCGGCATGAACGGCGACGCGCTCAAGCAAGCCCGGGACGCCGGCGTCGACCGCGTCGTGTTCGGCGTGCCGCCAGAGGCCAAGGACAAGGTGCTGCCCCTTCTCGACAAGGGTGCCGCGGTGATGCGCGGGGTCGCGTGACGGCCACGTACCACGCGACGCCGTCATTTCCCCACGCAAAAACGGGCGACCCGTTGCCGGATCGCCCGCCTTGCCGTGGTCCCGCGGGTAACCCGCGAGGGGACTTAGTTCATCGCGTTGGCGACGTTGCTCAGCACGTTGCTGACCTTGCCCCCGACATGGCCCATGGCGGTGATGGCGGCGACCGAGATCAGCGAGGCGATCAGCACATACTCGATGGCCGTGGCGCCATCGTCGTTCTTCATCAGCTTGCGGAAAATGGACAACATGGAAATCTCCAAAATTATGACAGCAGGGGCCGCGCTCTGGGATTGGCGGCATCTCGACAAAACGACACTCGCCTTAATGGCTTGATCCCGATGTATCAGACTGCAGCCGCCGATCCTCGCCCCGATGTGTATTTGTTGTAGTGCGGCCGACGGAAGTGCCGGCAATGCTGTTGCCTGGAAGCAATCGATACAAAAACCCCGCCCGGGCGCCGTTATCGGACGTGGCCGATTGAGTTGCCGCAGCGTTGTCGCCTCGCGAGCTCTTCCTGATTGGGACCGGGAAGAGCGAGGCCCGCGTGCCGTGGGGGTGCGCGGGTCTCTCATCTTGCCTGCGTGTGCCGTCGCGGCGGCGGCTGGGCTTGTGGCAGACTATCCGGCATGCCCAGTGCCCGCCTCGCTCGCGCCTCCGACCTGCCGTCCCTGCTCGCGCTCTTTGCCGTGTCGGAGGTGAGCGCCGCCGCCGAGCCACGCGAGCGTGCCGAAGGCATCTGGCAGGAAACCCTGGCGCAGCCCGGCGTGCATGTCTTCGTATCCTGCGATCGCGACCGAATTGCCGCCACCTGCATGCTGATCACGGCGCCGAACCTCCTGCGCGGCGGACGACGCCACGCCTTCCTGGAGAACGTCGTCACCCACCCTGAGCTGCGCGGCCAGGGGCACGGCAAGGCCGTGGTGCAAGCCGCGCTGGCGCATGCCTGGGCGAGCGACTGCCACCATGTCCTGATGCAGAGCGGCCGGGCGGACCCGCGCGTCCATGCCTTCTACGAGGGGCTGGGGTTCGAGCCCGGGCTTCGGATCGCTTATGTGGCCAGGCGCGGCCGCTGAGCGGCCGTGCCGTCTGCGTTGTCAGGCCCCTTGCCCTCGGTTATTGCAATGGCGCACCGGATGGGTGGCCGAGCGGTTTAAGGCACCGGTCTTGAAAACCGGCGTGGGTGCAAGCCCACCGTGAGTTCGAATCTCACCCCATCCGCCAGTAGGAGGCGAACACGACCCCTTCTTCGGAAGCAGGTCTGCCTACGTCCTCGATCACCTGGGCGGCGCGTGAGCGCTGCTACTTGATGCCAAGCCGCATGAAGTTGTCCGCCATCTTCGGCGCGATCTTCAGCGCCGCCGCCATGTCGGCCTCGCCGCCTGCCTTGTCACCGTTCTTGAGCTTGGCGAGGCCCCGCCCGTAGAGCGAGCGCGACCGGTTGGGGTCGAGCTGCAGCGAGGCGTTGTATTCGTTGATTGCGACCGGAAAGTCGCCCAGCTTGAGGTAGATGAAGCCGCGCGTGTCGTGGGCGTCGATGTTGTTGGGCAGGAGCTTCAGCGCCTCGTCGCAGTCGTTCAGCGCCTGCACCAGGTCCTTGCCGCTGACGCCGCGGCTGAGGCAGCGGTTGTTGTAGGCGACAGCCAGGTTGGGATTGAGCCGGATCGCCTCGCTGTAGTCGGCGATGGCTTTGTCGTACTCGCCCTTGGCGAAATACGAGAAGCCGCGGTTGTAATGGACGTAGGCCGCGTTGGGGATGAGCTTGATCGCCTCGTTGAGGTCGGCGATCGCCCGGTCATGATCGTCGAGCTTGGCGAACAGCGCGGCGCGGTTGATGTAGCCCTCGGGCGCCCTCGGCTCGAGCCGGATCGCGGCGTCGAAGTCGGCGAGCGCGCGGTCGGTATTGCCACGCATGCTGTAGAGAATGCCGCGGTAATAGAAGGCCTTGCCGAATTCCGGCGACAGCTCGATCGCCCGGTTGAGGTCGGCCAGCCCCTTGTCGAACTCGTTGCTCGCCGCGTAGGCCACGCCGCGATGCATCAGGGCGTTGATGTTGTCGGGCCCGAGCTGCAGCGCCTTGGTGAAGTCGCTGATCGCCCCTTCGTAGTCGCCGCGGCGGGTGTAGGAGATGATGCCGCGGTTCAGGTAGGTCGTGATGTACTTGGGATCGAGTTCGATCGACTTGGTGTAGTCGACAAATGCCTCATCCGGCTTCTCCATCGCGTGATGGGCGAAGCCGCGCTGGAAGTAGGCGAAGGCAAAGTTCGGATCGAGGCGGATGCCCTCGTTGAAGTCAGCGATCGCCCGCGGGTACTCCTGGCGGTAGAGATAGATGCCGCCGCGCGACACGAACGCGCGCGCCTCGTTGGGATTGAGGCGGATCGATTCGTTGAAGTCGGCCAATGCCAGGTCGTACTCGGTCTTGGCGACATAAGCGGTGCCGCGCTGGTAGCGCGCATGGGCGACCTGCGCCCAGTGGCGCACGGCCTCAGGGTCCTTTGTGCCGAACTTCAGCACATCGGCGGTCAGCATGCCGAGTCTCAGCGCCTCGGTGAAATCGGCGATGGCCTTGTCGGGATCGCCCTTCTCGCGCCACGAGATGCCGCGGTTGATCAGGGCGTTGATCTCCTTGGGATCGATCTTCAGCGCTTCCGTGAAGTCGGCGATCGCGAGGTCGTACTGGCCCTTTTTCGAATAGTAGACGATGCCGCGATTGACCAGCGGCGCCACGTCCTTGGGGTTGATGCGATGGGCCTCGCTGTAGTCGGCGATGGCGTTGTCCGGCTCGTTGACGGAGTGATAGGCGATGCCGCGATGCAGGAAGGTGTATTCGTCGCCCGGCGACAGGCGGATCGCCTCGGTGAAGTCCTCGATCGCCGGCTGGAATTCCTCCTTGTACATGTGGGCCGAGGCTCGACCGACGAAGTGAGCCGCCGCCGTGGGATTGATGCGGATCGCCGTGGTGAAGTCGGCCATCGCCTTGTCGAGGAACGGCAGCGCCTGGCCGCGCTCCTTGCCAGCCTTGTCGAGATAGACCAGGCCGCGCTGATAGTAGGCGTCGGCGAGCTGGGTGGTCTGCGTGACAGTCTGGAAGTAGGCCGCGGACATCGGCTTGCCCGGATCGAGGCTGGTCGAGGTGATGGGCGCGGGATTGCCCGGCAGACAGGCGATGGCCGAGGTGAAGTCGGCGATTGACTGGTTGAGGTCGCCCTTGCGCTTGTAGACGAGGCCCCGGTTGATCAAGGCGTTGACTTCGCACTTGTTGAGCTTGAGCGCCGAATTGAAGTCGGCGATGGCGCCTTCGTTGTTGTCCTTCTTGCTGTAGAGCACGATGCCGCGGTTGACGTAGGCGAAGGTCTCGTTCGGGGCGATGCGAATGGCGTCGCTGTAATCGACGATCGCCTGATCTGAATCGCCCATGACGTGATAGATCAGGCCGCGCTGGAAGACGAGCTGGGCGCTCGGCGCCGCCGTGCGGATGACCTCGGTGTAGTAGCGCAGCGCCATGCGATAGTCGGCCATGGCGCCCTTCTGGTCGCCAGCATTGCTGAGCGCCTGGCCGCGGTTGAAGTAGGCGAGTCCCAGCCCGAGGCCCTTGACGATGCCCGAGTTCGATCACGTCGGAGCAGATCTTGATCTTCTGCGCCGGATTGAGGCCGTAGCCCGCGTAGCAGGCGTCCGCGGTCGCGGGCTGAGCGGCCGCCACAGGCTGCGTTCCGCCGACCTTGGGCTGCGCAAGCGCCGGCCCCGCGCCAAGCATGCAGAGGCAGACGATGAAGACTTTCAAGATTTCGGACGACGCAGCTCTCGGCATGACCCTTCACCTTGGCAGGCCGCGCAAACGCTCAGAAGCAGTGGGCGGCGTAGGAGCACACCCACTCCCACAGCCGCCCGCCCCCCAAAGAAGCGCGCCCTCTTACCACAGCTCGCAACTATTTCCATCAGGACTGCGACAATCTTGGCCGCTCGACGGATGTTACCGTTTTCATCGTTTTCACCGTTTTTTAACCGCCGCACGGCCGGCGAAAACGGTCGAGCGCTTGATTTGTCGGGCGAATTTCGATTCGGACCCCCGGGAAAAACGGTCGAAAACGGTGGAAAACGGTCAAAAAACGGTGGCCCAAGGCTTTTCGCCCCATTCGCTGCCCCGTGCTGCCGTCTTGTCCGAGGGGGTAGCGGGGTAGCGCAAAGTGCGGAAAGTCGCTCGACGACGGATCGACGACGCTGGGCATACGCTACGCTCCCGAAGGCTGCAGACCATTTCTGCCGGTTCGGTCGAATTATAGTCCCGACCCTTCTCAGCCACCTACTTTGGTCATTAGAAGTTCGCGCCGCCTGTTCAAGGTGGGGAGCGGTTTGAGCGAGGAAGCGCGCCTCGCCCCCATTATCCGCGCTTCGGGTGCGCGTGTAGACTAAGGCCATGCAAACCCTCTCGACCGCTCAAGCCGTCGTGTCGATGCTCGAACTGAACGGCATCGACACGATCTTCTGCCTGCCCGGCGTGCAGAACGATTCGTTCTTCGACGCCCTCTACGATCGCACCAACGCCATCCGGCCCATCCATGCCCGCCACGAACAGGGCTGCGCCTACATGGCGTTGGGTTACGCCATGGCGAGCGGCAAGCCCTCGGCCTACGTCGTCGTGCCGGGCCCCGGTTTCCTCAACACCACGGCGGCTCTCTCGACCGCCTACGCTGTCAACGCGCCGGTGCTGGCGCTGACTGGCCAGATCCAGCA
The DNA here is from genome assembly GCA_963755595.1 of uncultured Alphaproteobacteria bacterium. Classification (GTDB taxonomy): domain Bacteria; phylum Pseudomonadota; class Alphaproteobacteria; order Reyranellales; family Reyranellaceae; genus Reyranella. The sequence goes on from CAVWKP010000003.1 coordinate 358,589, forward strand.
GGCCATGATCGGCCGCAATGTCGGGCTGTTGCACGAACTGCCCGACCAGCTCTCGATCATGCGCGGCCTCACCAAATGGGCCGACCGCATCACCTCGCCCGCCGCAGCGCCCGGCCTGATCAACGAGGCGTTCCGCCGGCTGTTGTCCGGTCGCAAGCGCCCGGTCGCGCTGGAATGCGCCATGGATACCTGGGGCCGCAAGGCGCCAGTCGAGCTGCCGACGATGGCAGCGAAACCCGACCCCTGCCCCGTCGACGAAGACGGCGTCGAGCGCGCCGTCAAGCTTTTGGGCAGCGCGCAACGGCCGATGATCGTGGTCGGCGGCGGCGCGCAAGGCGCAGGCGAGTACGTGCTGAAGGTCGCCGAGATGCTCGAGGCGCCCGTGGTGACCGGCCGCATGGGCCAGGGCGTGATCGATGGCCGTCATCGCCTCTCAGTGACATCGCTCGCCGGCTACCGCTTCTGGAGCGAGGCCGACGTCGTGCTGGCGGTCGGCACACGCCTGCAGCCGCAACAGATGAACTGGGGCATGGACGACGAGCTCAAGATCATCCGCATCGACATCGACGGCGAGGAGCTCGACCGCCAGCGCAAACCCGAGATCGGAATCGTCGGCGATGCGACGGCGACCTTGAAGGCACTGGCCAATCGGCTGGCCGGCCACAACGCCAAGCGCAATGGCCGCGCCGATCACGTCGCCCAGACCAAGGCCGAGGCCACCAAGAAGATTCGCGATACGCTGGGCCCGCAGATCTCCTATCTCGAGGCAATGCGCGGTGCGCTGCCCGAGGACGGCATCCTGGTCGATGAACTGACCCAGATGGGCTACGCGGCCAGGCTCGCCTATCCCACCTACAAGTCGCGCACGTTCCTGTCGCCCGGTTACCAGGGCACGCTGGGCTGGGGCTACGCCACGTCGCTTGGCGTCAAGGTCGCGAGGCCCGACACGCCGGTCCTGTCGATCAGCGGTGATGGCGGCTTCCTCTTTACGGCGATGGAGATGTCGACTGCCGCCCAGAACGGCATTGGCGTCGTCTCCGTGGTCTTCAGCGATGGCGCCTACGGCAACGTGAAGCGCATCCAGCAGCAGGCCTTCAACAATCGCACCATCGCCTCCGATCTGCACAATCCGGACTTCGTGAAGCTTGGCGAGAGCTTCGGCATCGCTTCGGAACGCGCCAAATCGCCCGCAGAACTGGGTGCTGCGATCTCGCGCGGCATCTCGCGCGGCGGCCCGACCCTGATCGATTGCCCGGTGGGCCCGCTCCCCGACCCGTGGGCGCTGGTCGCTTTGCCGAGGGCTAGGCCGCGTAAGTCTTGATGACGTCGGGATCGGGATCACGGCCGAGGCCGGGTCCCTGCGGCACGGCGAAGGCGCCGTTCACGGGCTCGATCAGCTCGCCATAGAGGCTGGCTTCGAGGTCCATGTGGTAGCGCTCGATCATGCCGCCCGGCTGGCCCCGCGCCGCCGCGAGCTGCAACGTGGCGAGGAACCCCGGTCCGAAATACGGTGAGTGCGGCATCAAGGTGACACCTGCCGCATCGGCGAGTGCACCGACTTTCAGGAATTCGGTCACACCGCCCACCTTGGTGACGCTGGGCTGGGCGTAGTCGACGGCATTCGCCGCGAACATGTCGCGGAACTGGAACGACGTGCAGTTGTTCTCGCCCGCCGCGATGGCGACGCCAGTGCCGGCGCGCAGTCGTGCGAGCGCAGCGAAGTCCTCCGGCGGAAAGATCGGTTCCTCGAGCCAGTGCAGGTCGTAGGCCCTGAGCTTCAGAGTCATGTGGCGCGCTTCCTCCGGCGTCCACGGGCAGTTCGTGTCGACCATTATTTTCACGTCATGACCTGCTGCTTCGCGTGCCGCACGCACCTCGGCCTCTTCCGTCTCGTGCAGCTTGATATGGCGGTAGCCTTGCTGGATCGCGAGCTTGGTGCGCGCAGCGACGCGTTCGGGATCGCGGTACCTCAGCAGGCTCGCATAGGCCGGCAGCGAGGCCTGCCCTGCTCCGCCCAACAGACGATGCAGCGGCAAGTTGGCTGCCTTGCCCGCGATGTCCCACAGCGCGATGTCGAGGCCCGACAGGGCGAAGATCGTGATGCCATAGCGGCCGAACAGATGGAGTTCCTGCTGCAAATCGCGCGACAGCTTCGCTATGTCCCGAGCATCGCGGCCGATTGCAACCGGCGCGACGGTCGAGTGCAACGCGCCCTTCACTGCGTCGATGCAGTCTGTAGCAGAAGGCCTCGCCCCAGCCGGTCATGCCGGTGTCGGTCTCGACCTTGACCAGCAGGATGTTGTTAGTCGCGCCGGTACGCGCCGCGGGACCGCCCGGCGCCTTTCCGAAAGCGAATGGCACCTTGACGACGATGCTGTCGATCTTCGCGATCTTCATGATACCGACCCATTCGCACGGATATCGGCCAGCAGGCGCTCGGCATGTGACTGATCGGCAAGACGTTTGGAGGTGAAGCGAGGATCGCCAAGCGGCGCTGGCCCCAGGAGATGGCTCGCGAGGCGCGCCGGAACCGCCGGCGGCTCGCGCTCGTGTTCCGGCATCTCGACCTCGGCCAGCGCGAAGTAGGTGCGGCCGTCGTCGGTCTTGAAGAAATCGGTGTCCCAGTGATAGCGGCCGTCGGTCCAGGAATAGCGGGTCTTGCGCAGCGTCTCGCGGCCGAGCGTCCACAGGCGCTGGAAGTCGGCTTCGTCGATCTCGGTTTCGATCTCGACCATCTGGCCGTCGACCGGCCGCTTGAAGCTGAAGACGTGGCGCAGCTTGCCAGCCGTCTCGATCGAGCGGATGCGCACGCCGGCGCTGTCGAGATAGGCCTGGGTAAGCCGGCTTTTGGTGACGCCCGGCGCCTGCGCCAACCTGGGCTCGAGCTGGCCGTCCTCGTTGAGGACGAACTTGCGTTCGTTTTCGATCGGCATGCGCTATGAATTCCGGATGACCACTCAGACGATCGACGACCTACCGACGCCCGCGCTCATTCTCGACCGTGCCATCCTCAGCCGCAACCTCAAGCGCATGAGCGACCGCCTGCGCTCGGCCGGCGTGATGCTGCGCCCGCATCTGAAGACCGCCAAATCCATCCAGGTCGGCCGCATGGCGGTCGAGGGCCATGACGGGCGCATCACGGTCTCAACGCTCGCCGAAGCACGTTATTTTGCCAAGGGCGGCTTCAAGGACATCCTCTACGGCGTGGGCATCGTCCCCTCCAAGCTCGCTGCCGTGACCGAGTTGCGCCGCCAGGGGATCAATCTGCGGGTCGTCACCGACAACCTCGCCGTCGCCCAGGCGATCGCCGATGCGGCTCAAGACGGCGACACCTTCTCGGTCTTCATCGAGATCGATAGCGGCGCCGGCCGCGCCGGCCTGCCCTGGCCCGAGCTGCCTGGGCTGCTCGACATTGCGCGTGTCCTTCACAAGGCGCCCGGCATCGAGTTCGCGGGCGTCATGACCCATGCCGGCCATTCCTATCATGAGAGCACGCCGGACGGCATCGCCAAGGTCGCCGAGCAGGAGCGCCAGGCAATCGTCGGCGCGGCGGAGAAGCTGCGCGCCGCCGGCCTCCCCTGCCCGATCGTCAGCGCCGGCTCGACGCCGACCGCGACGCATTCGAAGAACTTCGCCGGCATCACCGAGATGCGGCCCGGCGTCTATTGCTTCAACGATCTCGACCAGGCGTTCATCGGCTCGTGCGGCGCCGGCGATCTCGCGCTCTCGGTGCTGGCCTCGGTGATCGGCCACTATCCGCATCGTAATCAGGTGCTGATCGATGCCGGCGCGCTGGCCCTCTCCAAGGACATCAGCGCCCAGGAGTTCCAGCCCAAGGTCGGCTACGGCACCATCGCCGACCCGCCGGCCAGGGACATGGCGGTGATCGCCTGCTCGCAGGAGCATGGCTTCGTCGGCTCCGACGATCCCATCCCCTACGGCAACCTGCCGGTCGGCAGCCGCGTGCGCGTGCTGCCCAACCACGCCTGCATCACCGCGGCGGCCTACGACCGCTACTATGTCGTCGACAGCGACCTCGACGGCGGCAAGTCGGTGGTCGACGTCTACGACCGCATCAACGGCTGGTGATCAGAGCGAACTGACGGTGTGGCCGCCGTCAACCGTGATCACGCTGCCGGTCATGAACTCGCCGGCGTCCGACGCCAGCAGCAACAAAGCGCCGTCGAGATGCTCGGGCTGGCCGATGCGGCGCTGCGGGATGCGCTCGATCAGCTTCTGGCCTCCCGGCGTCTTCCAGAAGGCGCTATTCATCTCGGTTTCGATGTAGCCCGGGCAGATCGCGTTGACGCGGATCTGGTAGCGCGCCCATTCCATGGCGAGCGCGCGCGTGAGGTGGATCAGGCCCGCCTTCGAGGCGTTGTAGGGCGCAACCTGGCCGATGGTGCGCAGCCCCAGGATCGAGCCGATATTGACGATGCTGCCGGATCGCTTGCCGGCCACCCAGCGCCTGGCCGCTCCCTGCGCCATCAACCAGGCCCCGCGCAGGTTGGTGTCGACGACGGCGTCCCAGTCCTTCTCCGGCATCTCGAGCGCCGGCTTCACGATGGAGATGCCGGCGTTGTTCACCAGGATGTCGATCGGTCCTGCGGCGTCCAACGCAGCTCCTACCGAGTTGCTCGACGTCACGTCCAGATCCATCGTCGTGGCCTTTATGCCCGCGCTCGCGAGTTCCGCCTGTAGAGACTGCAGCCGATCGGCGCGCCGCGCCGCCAGCACTACGGCGGCACCTGCTTTGCCCAGGCATTTGGCGAAATGCGCGCCCAGCCCGGACGAGGCGCCCGTGACCAAGGCTGTCTTGCCGCTCAGATCGAATGGCTTCATAGGACCTTCTTAGCGAGCGTCCGCTGCGGAGGAAACATGGACCTGGGTTTGAAGGGCAAGCGCGTGCTTATCACCGGCGGCACCAAGAGCATCGGCCGCGCCATCGTCGATACGTTCGTCGCCGAGGGCGCCGTGGTCGGTTTCTGCGCGCGAGATGCGAAGCTCGTGAGGCAGCGCGAGGAGGAATGGCGGGCCAAGCAGGCTCGCGTGCAGGGCGTCGCCCTCGACGTCACCGACGATCCTGCGCTCAAGAAGTGGGTCGACGGCTTTGCCGCCGAGGGCGGGATCGATCATTTCGTCGCCAATGTCAGCGCGCTCGGCACTGACGATACGCCCGAAGGCTGGCGCAAGGCGATCGACATCGACATCGTGTCGACGGTCGAGTCCATCCGTCATGCCATGCCGCATCTGCTGAAGAGTGGCGCCAAGCAGCCAGGCGCCACCTGCACCATCATCGGCACAGTGTCGTTGGTTGAGGCGTCCGCTGGGCCTGCGCAACCCTACCGCTCGGTGAAGGCAGCGCTGGTGCCCTACATGAAATCTCTGGCAATCGAGAGCGCGCCCAAGGGCGTACGCGTGAACATGGTGTCGCCCGGCTCGATCCTGGAGGACGGCAACACCTGGGGACGCCAGCGCGACGCCGGCTCCGAACGCTACAAGCGCACGCTGGCGCGCAATCCGATGGGCCGCATGGGCACGCCGCAGGAGGTCGCCGCCTGCGTCGCCTTCCTCGCCGGCACACCTGCGTCGTTCGTGAGCGGGGCCAATTTCATCGTCGACGGCGCCATCACCACGCGGGTGCAGTACTGAGCTCATCGCGGCGCACGCCGTGGAACCTCGTCGCACTGCTGGTCGCGGCCGGCATGGTGGCGGCGTTCCATGTCGGCAAGGTGCCGCCGTCCCTGCCCTCGATTCGCGCCGAACTGGGCGCGGACCTGAGCCAGGCGGGATGGCTCTTGTCGATGGTCAACCTGATCACGGCGCTGGGCGGTACGGCGATCGCGCTGACCGCCGATCGCCTGGGCCATCGCCGGCTGGTGATCCTCGGCACCGCGCTTTGCCTGCTGGCGAGCCTGGCGAGTGCGTTCGTCAGCAGCGTCGACGCCCTGTTGGTGGGCCGCGCCTTCGAAGGACTGGGCTTCATCGCCGTGGTCGTCGCCATCCCGACCCTGGTGCTGCGGCTTGCGGCACCCGCCGACCAGCGCATCGCCATGACCTGGTGGAGCACCTACATGCCGGCCGGTGCCGGCACCATGATGCTGATCGCAGCGCTGGTGCTGGCCGACAGCTCGTGGCGGATCGCCTGGCTGGTCGCGTCGGCAGCATCGGCGCTGATGTTGCTGGCGTTGCTAGCCTGGGCGCTGCCGCGGCGCGAGCTCGACGTGGTACCGGTCGAGCGCCACCCCGTGCTGGCCGAGATGGCCGAGGTCTCGACCAGTAGTGGGCCGCTCGCGATCGCAGTCTGCTTCGGCGCTTACTCCTGCTGTTGGTACATGGTCGTGGGTTTCCTGCCGACGCTGCAGGTTGAGCGACTGGGCCTTTCCGCATCCACTGCGGCCGTCGTCAATGGCGTAGTGACCATCGTCAATGTCGCCGGCAATCTCGCCGCGGGTTGGCTGTTGCAGCGCGGCGTGCCACGGGTCGTCGTGATCACGGGCGCCGCTTTGTCCATGGCGGTATGCGCGGCCGGCATCTTCGTCGACGGCGTGCCGGATCTGCTGCGGCTGGTGCTGGCCGGCCTCTATTCAGCGGTGATCGGCGCGGTTGCCGCCTCGCTGTTTGCGGCCATTCCCGTGCATGCCGAGCGCCGGCTGGTCGGCGCGGCGACCGGCCTTCTCATGCAGGGTTCTAATATCGGCGCGCTGGCCGGTCCGCCTCTGACCGCCGCCCTGGTGTCGGCCGGCGGCTGGCCACAGGCGGCCTGGCTCACCACCGTGGCACTGGGCATCGTGGCGGCGTCCGGCGTCTTCCTGCACTGGCGTGAAAGGCGTAAGCTCGCGGCATGATCTATGTCGACATCGTTTCCGACACGATTTGTCCGTGGTGCTACATCGGGAAACGCCGCTTCGAGCGCGCGCTCGACATCAGCGGCCGCAACGACGTGGCGATCTCGTGGCGGCCTTTCCAGCTCAATCCCGACATGCCGCCCGAAGGCATGACGCGCGACGATTATGTGCGGGCCAAATTCGGCGGCGGCGACCGGCCGCGCCAGATCTACCAGGCGATCGCCGAGAGCGGCCGCGAGGCCGGCATCGAGTTCCAATTCTCGCGCATTCGGCGCACGCCCAACACCGTGCTGTCACATCGACTGATCTTCTGGAGCGCCAAGCAGGAGCGCCAGGAGGAGGTCGTCGGCGAGCTGTTCCGGGCCTATTTCGAGGACGGGCTCGATATCGGCCACCTCGAGGTCCTGGTCGACTGCGCGCGCCGGGCCGGCCTCGACCAGGAGCTTGCCCACAAATACCTGCTGAGCGACGAGGGCCGCCAGGAGGTCGTGGCCTCCGACGTCTATGCCCGGCGGCTCGGAATCAATGGCGTGCCCTGCTTCATCGTCAATCGGAAATACGCCGTCTCCGGCGCCCAGCCGCCCTCGGCCTTCGTCGAGGTCTTCAATCTCGCCGAGCGCGACGCCGCCACCAGCACGGCTCAATCGATCGCCTGAGGCTTTTATATGTCGATCATCATATGATATGATGATCGACATAAATGCCTCCGAACATCGCCCAAACCCTCCGCGTCCGGGCCGAAATCTTCGGCCATGCCGGCCGCCTGTTCCGGCTGCGCGGCTATGCCGGCACCAATATCGACGACATCATGCTGGCCGCCGGCCTGACCCGCGGCGCCTTCTACGCGCACTTCAAGTCTAAGGAGGAGCTGTTCGCCCAGGTCATCGGCACGGGCCAAGGCCTGTTGTGGAAGCTGCGCGCCCGCGACGCCGAGGTCCTTGCAGTGCTCGACGCCTACCTCGCCAAGGAGGAGCTGTCGGCCACTGCGCAGGATTGCACGCTCGCGGCGCTGCCGGGCGACGTCGCGCGCGGTCCCCTGCCGGGCCAGCTCGCCTATGCGAATGTCCTGCACGCGGTGATCGGCGAGCTGGCACGCGGCCGCAAACGCAAGCTCGATCCCGACGCCACGGCCGCCGCCATCTTAGCCATCGGCGCAATCGGCCTCGCCAGGGCGAGCGGCGACCGGCGGCTCAGCGACTGGCTGCTGCGCTGCGCGCGGCTGGCGACGCGGGCTCTGCTGCGTCCGAAGCCCCGGCGAGTTTCGCGAGCCCGGCCACGAGCGCGCTCACACCGGAAAGCCGCTGGCGGTCGTCCGCCCAGACGCGCTGCACGATCACGCGGTGGTCGGGCCTGAGTTGCACCAGCGGCGCGTTCTTCTGGATCCAGGCGATCAATCTCTCCGGCCGCTCGAACTTGTTGTCATGGAAGGACAGCACGATCGCCTTCTCGCCGGCATCGATCTTCTCCACGCCTGCCGCGCGGCAAAGCAGCTTCAGCGCCACGGTGTTCAGCAGGAATTCGGCCTCGGCCGGCATCTTGCCGAAACGGTCGACCAGCTCGGCGGCGAAGGCGTCGATCTCGCCCTGGTTGGCAAGCTGGCCGATCCGTCGGTAGAGGCCCATGCGCACCGAGAGGTCGGCGACATACTCCTCTGGGATCAGCACGGGAATGCCGAGATTGAGCTGAGGCGACCAATCCGCCCTGGCCGCCTCCTGCACCCGGCCACGCGCCGCTTCGACCGCTTCCTCGAGCAGCTGCTGGTAGAGTTCGATGCCGACCTCGCGGATATGGCCCGACTGCTCCTCGCCCAAAAGGTTGCCGGCGCCGCGGATGTCGAGGTCGTGGCTGGCGAGCTGGAAGCCCGCGCCCAGAGTGTCGAGGGTCTGCATCACTTCGAGCCGCTTGGACGCCGCCTCGTTCAGCGCCCGGCCGGGCGGCACCGTGAGATAGGCATAGGCCCGGGTCTTGCCGCGGCCGATGCGGCCGCGCAGCTGGTAGAGCTGGGCCAGGCCAAACATGTCGGCGCGGTGGATCACCATGGTGTTGGCGTTGCTGATATCGAGACCGCTTTCCACGATGTTGGTCGACAGCAGCACATCGAGCTTGCCGTCGACGAAGTCCTGCATGGTGTTCTCGATCGTGGTGGGCGCCAGCTTGCCGTGCGCCATGGCCATGCGGATCTCCGGCACCAGCTCGCGCAGCTCAGTCGCGACCGCGGCGAGATCCTCGATGCGGGGGCAGACATAAAAGCTCTGGCCGCCACGATACTGTTCGCGCAACAGCGCCTCGCGGATGGTGACACCGTCGAACGGCGTCACGAAGGTGCGCACGGCCAGGCGATCGACCGGTGGCGTGGCGATCAGGCTCATATCGCGCACGCCGGTGAGCGCAAGCTGCAGCGTGCGCGGGATCGGCGTCGCCGTCAGCGTCAGCACATGGACGTCGGCGCGCAGCTCCTTCAGCCGCTCCTTGTGGGCCACGCCGAAATGCTGCTCCTCGTCGACGATCAGCAGGCCGAGGTCCTTGAATTCGATGTTCTTGGCCAGGAGCGCATGCGTGCCGACCACGATATTGACGGTGCCATCTGTCAAGCTGGCCTTGGTTTCTCGCGCCTCCTTGGCCGGCACCAGGCGCGACAGCCGGCCGATCTTCACCGGCAGGCCGCGGAAGCGCTCGACGAAGGTCCGATGATGCTGGCGTGCCAGCAAGGTCGTCGGCCCGATCACGACGACCTGCTTGCCAGACATCGCGGCCACGAACGCCGCGCGCAGAGCCACCTCGGTCTTGCCGAAACCGACGTCACCGCAGATCAGCCGGTCCATCGGCTTGCCCGACGACAGGTCTTCCAGCACGTCGGCGATGGCCTGCAGCTGGTCGTCGGTCTCGGCATAGGGGAAGCGCGCGCAGAACTCGTCATAAAGGCCTTCCTGCGGGCTCATCGCCTCACCCTGGCGCACCGCGCGCTCGGCCGCGATCTTGATCAGCCGGTCGGCCATGTCGGCGATGCGCTGCTTGAGCCTGGCCTTGCGCGACTGCCAGGCGACGCCGCCCAGCCGGTCGAGCGCCGCACCCTCCTCGGCCGCGCCGTAGCGGCTCAGCACATCGATATTTTCGACCGGCACGAAGAGCTTGTCGCCGCCGTCATAGGTGAGGCGCAGGCAATCGTGCCGCGCATTCTGGATCTCGAGCGTCACCAAGCCCTCGTAGCGGCCGACGCCATGCTCGCGATGCACCACCAGGTCGCCGTCGCTGAGTGCCGCCGCTTCGGCGATGAAGCGCTCCGACGGCCGCCGCTTGCGCGCCGGGCGCGACAGGCGGTCGCCTAGGATGTCCTCCTCGCCGATCGCCTCCAGGCCATCGAGCACGAAGCCGTGGTCGAGCGGCCACACCGTGATGCCGACCGCGCCGGCGGGCAGGCCCTGGACAACCGCGTAGTCGGCGACCGGCACTGGCGTCGTGGCGCCGTGCTCCTGCAGGAGATGCGCGAGCCGTGCCGCCGAACCTTCGGTGAAGGTCGCGATCACCACGCGCCGGCCGGCAGCGTTCGCCGCCGCGACGTGCTCTGAAACCTTGTCGAACAGGTTGACGCCCTGGGCGGTGCGCGCCTGCGCGAAACCTTCGTGGCGGTGGCCGCCGAGATCGACCGTGTTGGGCGCCTCGGGTGCGGCATCGAAGCTGGTGAACTGGCCGACGCTGTGGCCCTCGAGCAGGCGATCCCACTCCGACGGCTTGAGGTAGAGCCGCTCCGGCGGCACCGGCTTGTAGTCCGCGCCGCCTGACATGCCGCCCTTGGCGCCGGTCTTGAGTCGCGCGTCGTAGTAGTCGGTGATGAGCTCGTGGCGAGCCTGGAAGGCCTCGGCGATCTGGTGGTCGGCCGTCACCACCGCCTCGGGGCAATAGTCGATCAGCGTCTCCAGCCGCTCATGGAACAGCGGCAGCCAGTGCTCCATGCCGACATGGCGCTGGCCGGCCGACACCGCCTCGTAGAGCACGTCCTCGCCCGCGACATTGCCGAACAGCTCGCGATAACCGCTGCGGAAGCGCGCGATGCTGTCCTTGGTCAGCAACACCTCGCTCACCGGCAGCAGCACGACCTCGTCACGCTCGCCGGTCGAGAGCTGGCTCATGGCGTCGAACGAGCGGATCGCTTCCAGCGTGTCGCCGAACAGGTCGAGCCGGAACGGCTCGGCGGTGCCGGGCGGGAAGAGATCGACCAGGCCGCCGCGGACCGCGAACTCGCCGGGCTCCATCACCGTCTCGGCGCGGCCGTAGCCGTTCTCGCCGAGGAACTTCGTGAGCCACGTCACGTCGACGCTCTGGCCCTTGCGCAGGATGACCGCGGCCTCGGCATACAGGCTGCGCGGCGGCACGCGCTGCAGGGCGGCGCCCGCTGAGGCCAGAATGATCCGCGCCGGTGTGGCGGGCTTCTTGGGGGCGGCGAGCCGGGCCAGCGTCGCCAGCCGCTCGGCCTCGATGTCGGGATGCGGCGACAGCCGGTCGTAGGGCAGGCAATCCCAGGCCGGAAAGACCAGCACCTCCCGCTCGGGCGCAAAGAAGCGCAGGCCGTCCTGCAGCCGCTCCAGCCGCTGGCCATCGCGCGCCACGTGCAGGATGTCCTGGCCGCCCGTGGTCTTGGCGATCTCGCTGAGCGCCAGCGCGTCGGCGCCCTCGGGCAGGCCGGCGATGGTCCAGCGGCCAGCCTTGCGATGCAGCACTGACAGGCGTTCGGCAAGCGTCGGCACTAAAACCTCACCCGGAAGGCCATGAGCTTGCGCAGCACCGGCGTGTCGGCCTCGGCAGGCACCTCGATCTTGCCGGCGACCCAGTCGAAAAGCTCATTGTCGCCGGTCTCCAGCAGGCGTTCGTACTGGTCGAGTTCGTGCACATCGAACTCCGAGATATGGGCGCGCGCGAACTGGCCAAGGAGAATGTCGTTCTCCTTGTTGCCGCGGTAGACGCTGCGATAGAGCAAACGCTTCCGCCGCGTCTCCAGTTCCGAGTCCCTCGTCCATCTTTTCCCCAGGGCGGTCGCAAAAAAGGGGCGTAGCATATAGGCGGCAGCAATGGCCAAGTCACGGGTCTAATGCGCCCGCAGAGCCTGACGCCCCTTTTTGCCCAGGTGACATCGCTGCCCGGAATCGGGCCGCGCCTGGGCAAGCTCGTGGAACGGCTGGCCGGGCCGCTGGTGGTTGATCTTTTGTGGCACCTGCCCGTCGCCGTGATCGATCGCCGCAACGCGCCGGAGGTCGCCAATGCCAAGGCCGGCGAGGTCGCCACCCTCACCGTGACGGTCGACGAGCACCAGGTGCCGCACAATCCGCGCCAGCCGTATCGGGTGTGGTGCAGTGACGAGACCGGCCGGCTCTGCCTTACCTACTTCAACGGCCGCGAGGATTATCTCAAGAAGCTGCTGCCGCCAGGCGAGATCCGCGTCGTGAGCGGCAAGGTCGAGCTCTATCAGGGCGAGGCGCAGATGACGCATCCCGACCACGTGGTGCCGCTCGCCGAGCGCGACTCCATCCTGCGCGTCGAGCCGGTCTATGGCCTGACGGGCGGGCTCACCCAGAGGCCGCTGCAGAAGGCCATCGCCGCTGCTGTCGAGCGGGCGCCGGAGCTGGCGGAGTGGCAGGACGACGCTTGGCGCAAGCGGCAGAAGTGGAGCGACTGGAAGTCATCGCTCGCTCAGGCGCACGCGCCGGCCGAGCCGGACGATCTCTCACCCGCACATCCCGCCCGCGCGCGGCTCGCCTTTGACGAACTGCTCGCAAGCCAGCTCGCCATCGCCCTGGTGCGCCATCATCAGCGCGCGCTGGCGGGCCGGGCAACCAAGGGCGACGGCCGCCTGCAGAAGCGTGCGCTCGCGGCCCTGCCCTTCACGCTGACGCCGAGCCAGATCTTCGCCGCCGCCGAGATCGCCGCCGACATGGCAAAGGCAGAGCGCATGGTGCGGCTGTTGCAGGGCGATGTCGGCAGCGGCAAGACGCTGGTCGCTTTCCTCGCCATGCTGACGGCCGTCGAGTCGGGAGCGCAGGCCGCCTTGATGGCGCCGACGGAGCTGCTGGCGCGCCAGCACTACGCCACCATCGCGCCGCTTGCCGAGGCGGCCGGCGTGACGCTCGCCTTGCTGACTGGCCGCGACGGGCAAAAGCAGAAGAAGCAGACGATGCAGGGCCTGGCCGATGGTTCGGTCCAGCTCGTCGTCGGCACGCACGCGCTGGTCCAGGAGGAAGTCGAGTTCGCCGATCTCGCGCTCGCCGTGGTCGACGAGCAGCACCGCTTCGGCGTGCACCAGCGCATGGCCCTCTCCTCCAAGGCGCAGGCCGTCGATCTTCTGGTCATGACCGCCACCCCCATCCCGCGCACGCTGATGCTGGCGGCCTACGGCGACCTCGATGTCTCCAAGCTCACCGAAAAGCCGGCCGGCCGGCAGCCGATCGATACCCGCACCATTCCGCTCGAGCGCATCGGCGAGGTGGTCGATGCCGCCGGCCGCATGGTCGCTGCGGGCGCCCGCATCTACTGGGTTTGCCCGCTGATCGAGGAGTTGGAGGAAGTCGACCTCGCCAATGCCGAGGAGCGCCATCGCCTGCTGAGCGCGCGCTTCCCCGGCAAGGTCGGGCTGATGCATGGCCGGCTGAAGAGCGCCGAGCGTGAGGCGACCATGGCGGCCTTCGCCGAGGGCCAGCTCTCCATTCTCGTCGCGACCACCGTCATCGAGGTCGGCGTCGACGTGCCGGCCGCCACCGTCATGATCATCGAGCATGCCGAACGGTTTGGCCTCGCCCAGCTCCACCAGCTGCGCGGCCGCGTCGGGCGCGGCACGGCCAAGTCGACCTGCCTGCTGCTCTACGCGCAGCCGCTCGGCGAGACCGCCAAGGCCCGCCTCGCCATCATGCGCGAGACCGAGGACGGCTTTCGCATCGCCGAGGAAGACCTGAAGCTGCGCGGCGCCGGCGAGCTGTTAGGCACCCGCCAGAGCGGGTTGCCCGACATGCGCCTGGCCGACCTGGCCGTGCACGGCGAGCTCCTGCAGGCCGCCCGGGACGACGCCCGCTTGGTGATCGAGCGCGACCCCGACCTCCAGTCCGAGCGCGGATCGGCGCTGCGTGCCCTGCTCTATCTGTTCCGGCGTGACGACGCGGTACGAACGCTCCGGGCGGGCTAGACCTTCCCAAGACTTCCCAACGGTCTGGGAAACACATAATGCATGCCCGCTTGGATTTTAGGCGATTCTTCCCACTTCCCGCGCCCCACCCCCTGCGATTTTGCCTCTCAATCTCATTTAGCCGAGCTGAGCTACGAAATTTCTGAGGGTTGAGCGTGCCGCTTCCACCGCCTTGTCCGCGTCGGCCCGCTGTTTGGCGATGCCCTCGAGGTCGGTCTCCTGCTTGTCGAGGGTGGCGAGATAGCGCCGCTGCAGGTCGCTGTTGGCCGGAACGCGCGAGAGGTTGTCACGCAGCCGCGCCTGCTCCTGCACGATCTGCTGACGGTCGGAATCGAGCTTCGTCACCTTGCGCTCGGCCTCGGCGACCGTCTGCTGCAGCTGCAGGATCTTGGCCAACGCCTCGCGCGTCTTGGCGTCGAACTCCTTGGCCTGGGCGAACACCTTGATCTGGTCCGCCGAGGCGCCGATCAGCCGCAGCTCCTGCTGCTGGGTCTGCTCCTGCGCCACCTCGAAGGTCTGCGTCTGGTCGCCGCCCGGAAGCTGGAACGGAAGGCGATAGTTGCCTTCGCTGATCTCGACACCTTTGGCGTCGGGCTTGACCAGCGTCCAACCGGCGAGCCGCGGCGTCACGATGATGAGCTGGCGCGCCTCCTTGGCCGGGCCGCGCACGCGATAGGTCGTGCTCTGCCGTATCAAGCGCGAGAAGCGCAGCGCACCGTCGACGATGGTGCCGCTGGCAATCCGGTCGGTCTGTGATGGATCGCGCTCGATGGTGATCTTCTCGTCCAGCGCATAGGCGAGCAGCCGCGTCTCGCCGACCGGGAAGCCCGACAGGCGGGCATCGCCCACATAGGCAACGCTGCCCGCCTTGTCGCGCTCGTAGATCGTCAGGATGCCCGGCGGCAGGCCGGTCTCGCCGTCGTTGGTGAGCCGCACCGCCGCCAGCGGATTGCGCGCCGCGGTGTCGGCCTGATAGAGCGCGAGCCGCTGCGCCGGCATCTGGCGGTCGAGGATCGGGATCGACAGCGTACGGCCATTGTCGACGCTGACGGCCCGCGGAAACTTGAACACGACCTGCGTGGCGGCGTCCGTGGCCTCGATCTGCTCGACGCCACCCGCCATCGGCGGTGGCGGCGGAGCGGACGCCACTTCGGCGACGCCGCGCTGCTGGAGGCGATTGTTCTGTGCCGGAGCTGGAGCCGCGGGCTGCCCCATGGCCTTGCGCGCGAGGTCCACGCCGCCGCGATCGACGTTCGGCATCAGCCGGCCGGCCACTTCGACGGGAATCTCGGGGCGCGTGACGTAGTACGCTTCGTACAGCGCCTGATGGAAAGCGACCGGCCGGCCGGAAACCAGCGTCAGTTCGATGTTCTTCCAATCCTGGCCACTCAGATTCTCGACCGTGGCCCAGCCCTGCAGGGCCGAGCGCGGCGCCGCCACATCGCCCAGGGTCAGGCGATAGGACGCCTTCCACACCGGCGCCTCGACGATGTAGGCGACGCGGATCGTGCGCTTGCCCTGCCCGCGCGCCGACAACTCGAGCGTACGGGCCTCTTTTGCACGATTGCCCTGAATCGCCATCAGCGCCTGGCCGACCTTGTCGCGCAACGAGGCGTCGGCGAACTGCAGGTTCTCGGCATCTTCCAGGATGAACTGCTGCAGGCCGCGATCGGTGAGCAAGGTCACCCGCGTGCGCCGGATGGTGGCTTTGCCATCGTTCAGGCTGACGGTTTCCGGTTCGACCGAAACGATCCGACCGGAGATCGCGCGGCCGCCGCCGACCGAGACCTGGGCACCTTTCAGGGTCGCCAGCAGCGCGGCCGGCGAGGCGAGCGAACTTTCGTCGAACGGCAGGTCCTTGAAAGCCTGCTTCAGCGGCTCGCGCCCCGGCAAGCTCAAGCCGCCGACACCGCCCTTGTCGTCATAGACAACGAGACTCTTCAGCACGTCGTCGACCTGCTCGAGCGCCACGGTGAGCTTCAAGGTCGCGTCGCCCTCGACCGTAGCCTCGTATTCGAAATAGCCCAGGCCACCGGACGACAGCATCACGCGCTTCAGCGCAAGATCTTGCGCCTGGGCAAGGATTGGGACAAGCGCAAAGCGCCGCGAACACCACGGCCAGCAGCCATTTTGTCATGAGTCCTCCCGCGAGCTACACGCGGACCGTGCGCTTGGACTGTGACACAACCACGGCGGCGGCAAGACGAAACTAGGAGAGCGCGTCCTTGAGCGCCTCGAACGGCAGCAGCACGCACTCCTGGCGAGACTTGTGATCGCGCACCGGCGCGAAGGCGGCGAACGGTTCGTGCGCCTCGCCCGCCTCGCGGCCGACGGCGCGCTCGGCATCGTGGCGGAGCTCGGCGATGCCCGCAGCGTCGCGGCCGACGGCGACCGAGGCCAGCGCCGAGGCGGAAGCCTGGCAGAGCAGGCAGCCCCGCACCTGCTGGGCGATCTCGGCGATGCGCCCCTGCCCGTCGAGCTTGACGTCGATCGTCACGCGATCGCCGCACAACGGATTGTCGCGCCGCGCAGACTTGGTTGGAGAGGGCAACTTGCCCGCGCCGGTCTTCGCCTTTGCGAGCGCCATGATGCGCTCCTGATAAAGCTGCTCGGTCATCGCAAGGTCCGTGCAGCGTGATCGACACCCTTCAGCATCGCGTCGATGTCGGCTTTGTCGTTGTAGGGCGCGATCGACACGCGAGTTGTGCCGACGATATCGAAGCGATCATGCAATGGCTGGGCGCAATGATGGCCGGCGCGCACCGCCACGCCGTACGAATCGAGCACCTGCGCCACGTCGTGCGGTATGCACTCCCTCCAGTGCGAACGACACGACGGGGTAGCGGTCCTGAAAGGACTCGTCGGCCCCAGCAGCCAGGTTCCCTTGATGGCTTCTGCAGGCCATCCATGGCGCGCTGCGTCAGCGCCATCTCATGAGCGTGCGCCGCCGGCCAATCGAGACCACGCCATCCACCTGCAGGCAGCACCCAGCCCGATCGCCGGCCCGATCGGCGGCGTGCCGGCCTCGAAGCGGCGAGGTGGCTCGGCCCAGGTCGTTTCGGCGAAGGTCACACGACCGATCATCGAGCCACCGCCATGGAAGGGCGGCATGGCGTCGAGCAACTCCGGCCGCGCCCACAGGACGCCTATGCCGTTCGGGCCGTAGGTCTTGTGCCCGGCGAAGACATAGAAATCGATGCCAAGAGCCGGCAAGTCGAGCGGACCGTGCGGGGCGCGCTGGGCCCCGTCGAGCATGACCTTGGCGCCGACGCTCCTCGCCGCCTCCACCACGGCTCTTCACGTCGAGAGAGGCGCCCGTGACGTTCGACACGTGGGCGAGAGACACCAGCTTGGTCTTGGGCGTGACCAGCCTGGCCAATGCCGACACGTCGATGCGGCCGTCCTGAGTAACCGGAAGCACATCGAGTTCGATGCCGCTGCGCGAACGCAGGAGCTGCCACGGCACGATGTTGGAGTGGTGCTCCAGCTCCGACAGCAGGATGCGGTCCCCTGTCTTCAGCAGCGAGCCGTGGGAATAAGCGACGAGGTTGATCGCCGCCGTGCACCCACCGGTGAATACGATTTCCTGCGGGTGGACGCCGAGAAAGATCGCGACTTCGGCGCGCGCGTTTTCGTAGGCCTCGGTCGCGCGCTCGGCGAGGACGTGCACGCCGCGCGCGACATTGGCTCGGCCAGTCGTCTCGTACTTGCGCACAGCGTCGAGTACTGCAAGCGGCGTTTGCGCCAGATGCACCATTGTCGAGATAATGCAGCGGCTGGCCGTTGACGACCTCGGACAAGGATGGGGAACTGACGGCGCACCGCAACAACATCGAAGCTCATGACGGGCTCCGCGCCCGCCACGCGGCGAGCGCCTCCGGCGTGTCGATGTCAGTGATCGCCGCCTCGCCCGTCATCTCCACCTCGCAAACCAGGTCGGCATGCTCACCGATCAGGTGCTTGGCGCCGGTATCGCCCTCGACCTTGGCGATCTCGGGGAAGAAGCGACGGTCCCACAGCACGGGGTTGCCCCGCTTGCCGCCGACCGTCGGCACGCAGATCGAGCGGCCTTCGACAGGGCTGAAGGCCGCCATCAGGCGGTCGAGCAGAGCCGAATTGACGCCCGGCATGTCGCCCAGCTGCACGATGGCGGCGTCGATGTCTTTGCCGAGGGCGGCGATACCCGTGCGCACCGAGGTGCTGAGCCCTTCGGCGAAATCGGGATTGATCACGAAGCGCAGGCGCGATGTCGGCACGGCCTGCACGATGGCGGCCTTGACCTGGTCGGCCATGTGACCCAGCACGACCACCACCTCGACCGCCTGCGAGGCCAGTGCGGCCTTCACGGCGTGAACCACCAGCGGCTGTCCGTTGGCATCGGCCAGCATCTTGTTGGGGCCGCCCATGCGGGTCGAGCGTCCGGCCGCCAGCACGATGACGGCAACACGCGGCGCCTGCTGCGGGCTCGTATCCTCGCCGTCGCTGTCGTCGCGCGGCTTGGGGCGGGTGGGGATTTCGGCCAGCAGACCGCCCGCCCCCATGCGCACGATCTCGGAGCGGCCGACCGGCAAGCCGGCGGCCAGCCGCTCGAGCACCATGTCGAAGCCGTTGTACTTGGGCGACTTGGCGCAGCCCGGCAGGCCCAGCACCGGCTTGCCTTCGAACTCGCCGGTCAGCAGCAGGTTGCCGGGATCGACCGGCATGCCGAAATGGATGACCTTGCCGCCCGCCTGCTCGATGCCACTCGGGATGACGTCGTGGCGATCGACGATCGCCGAAGCGCCGGCGATCAGGAAGATGTCGCAGCCTTCGCCCTTCAGCTCCTTCAGCGCGCCGGCGATGGCCGACGCGTCGTGCGCACAGCGCCGCTCGCCGGCGAGCGTGCTGCCGAGCGACGTCAGGCGCTTGCCCGTGGTGCCGAGCGCCTTGTCCAGGACCTTGTCGCGCGTGCCGGGAAGCTTCGTCTGCACCAGGCCCGCCTTCATCGCCTTGAACGGTGCAACGGAGACCAGCGGCTGGTTGGCCGAATGGGCGACCTCGACGGCACGCTTCACTGCGGTGCGCGGCGCGGCATAGGGAATGATCTTGACCGTCGCCACCATCTGGCGCGGCTCGACGCGGGCGAACGGCGGCAGGGTCGCGACAGTCACCGACTTGTCGAGCTCGTTCAGGGCATCGATGCGCTCGTGGTCGATCACCGCGAGCCCGGCCTCACGGGCAAAATGATTGCAGCGCCCGGTGAAGGGCGCAGTGACCTCGATCCCCTCGCCGGCCAAGGCCTTGGCCAGCGTGGCCGCCGCCTCGTCCTCGTGCACATCATCGGGGTCGAGACGCGCCGCCACCAAGGTCGACACGCCGGCGGCCTTGAGCTTGGCGACATCGTCGCCGCTCAGCACGCGACCCTTGGCGAAGTTCACGCCGTTGGCGCGCCAGCTATGCGCCAGGATGGCGCCCTTGGCCTCGTCGATCGGAGTGTCGCCGAACCTCACGCCGCGGCCACCTTGGGTGCGGTCATGGCCTCGAGGCGGCGCGCCCGCACCTCGATGATTTGGCCGAGGATCGACACCGCGATCTCGGCCGGCGACTTGGCGCCGATATTGAGGCCGATCGGGCCATGCACGCGGGCAAACTGCTCGTCGGTGATGCCGACCTCCGCCAGTCGCTCCTTGCGCTTGGCATGGGTGCGCCGGCTGCCCAGCGCGCCGATATAGAAAACGTCCGACTTCAGCGCCGCTTCGAGCGCCGGGTCGTCGAGCTTGGGATCGTGGGTCAGCGTCACGACGGCGGTCGAGACATCGAGGCCCATCGCCTGAAAGGCTTCGTCGGCCCAATCCTGAATGACCTTCACGCCGGGAAAGCGGTTGGCAGTCGCCCAGGCGCCGCGCGGATCGACCACCGTGACGTCGAATTCGAGCATGGTGGCCATCGGCGCCAGCGACTGTGCGATATGCACGGCCCCGACGATGATGAGGCGCGGCGGTGGCACATAGACATTGAGAAACACCTTCTCGCCGCCGACCTCCACCGTCTCGCTGCGTCCGACGGTCATGGCGCGGCGCGCGGCGGCAAGAATGGCCGCGTCGCCGGCGAGCGCTCCGTCCGCCGCATCGAGATAGACGAGCGCCTCGGCGGCATCGCTGAGGCGGGTGGCGAGCGTCACCGCCCGCCGCTTGGTGCGCGCGTCTTGGAGCGCGGCGAGGGTCTTGGCTTGCATGGGGTCAGCTCACCTTCTCGACGAATACCTGGACCTTGCCGCCGCAGGCGAGGCCGACATCCCAGGCCTGCTCGTCGGTGACGCCGAAATCGAGCAGCCGCGGCTTGCCGTCCTTGATCGCCGCCAGCGCCTCCTGGACGACGGCGCCCTCGATGCAGCCGCCCGACACCGAGCCCACCATGGCGCCGCTGTCATCGACACCGAGCTGGCTGCCGACGGGCCGCGGCGAGGATCCCCAGGTGGTGATCACGGTGGCGATGGCGACGCCTTTGCCCGCGTCCTTCCACTTGCCCACCTGATCCAGAACTTCCAATGCGTCGCTCATGGTCTACTCCTTGCGCAGTTCGGTCTGCCAGCTCGCCAGCCGCCGGTCGGCGCCGTGGGGATGGCTGTCGAGGGCGGCGATCAGCCCGGCCAGGCTCTCGAGATTGTGCACCGGCCGAAACTCGTCGACGTGGGGCAGCATCGCCTTGTTGCCCTGGGATTTGGGCTCGTAGGCCCCGTATCTCAAGAGCGGGTTCAGCCAGATCAGGCGGCTACAGGACTTGTGCAGGCGCTCCATCTCCTCGGCGAGCCCGGCCGCGCCCTCGCGGTCGAGCCCGTCGGTGATCAACAATACCACGGCGCCCTGCCCGAGAACGCGACGCGACCACTTGTTGTTGAACTCGTGGAGCGCCTGGCCGATGCGGGTGCCGCCGGACCAATCTTCCACCTGCGCCGAGGCTTTGGCCAGCGCTATATCCACGTCCCTATAACGCAAGGCGCGCGTCACGTTGCTGAGCCGCGTGCCGAAAGTGAAGCAGAAGACCCTGTCGCGATCGTTGGTAATCGCGTGCATGAAATGCAGGAACATGCGGGTGTAGCGCGCCATCGAGCCCGAGATGTCGCACAGGATCACCAGCGGCGGCGGCCGGCGGCGCGGCTTGCGCTTGCGCAGCTCGACCAGCCCTTCCGGCCTGAGCGCCCGGCGCAGCGTGGCGCGGAAATCGACCCGCGGCCCGCGCAGGGCCGACTGATAGCGGCGGGTGCGGCGTTCCGGCACCGGCAGGCGCAGCCGCGAGATGGCGCGCAATGCCTCGTCGATCTCGGCCTGGGTCATCTGCTCGAAGTCGCGATGTTGCAGCACCTCGCGGTCGGACACGGTGAAGGTCGCCTCGACCTCGACTTCGGGCGGCTCGTCCTCGCCTTTCGGCGCTTCGCCCTGCCCCGGCTGCAGCGCGTCCTGCAGGCGGCGGCTGAGCTGCTTGCTGTCGGGATCGGCCGGCACGCCGACCTGCGGCAGCAGCATCTCCATCATCTTCTCGAGCAGCCGCGGGTTACGCCAATAGACGTGGAACGCCTGGTCGAAGATCTCGCGCTGGTCGCGCCGGTTCACGAACACCGAATGCAGCGTCCAGTAGAAGTCGTCGCGCTTGGTGAGGCCCGCCGCCTCGACCGCCTCGATAGCCTTCAACACCTGGCCCGGCCCGACGCGCAGGCCGGCCGTGCGCAAAGTGCGGGCGAAATGAACGATGTTGGTGGCGAGCTTGCCGCCGCGCGGCTCCGGGGCCGCCTCGGGAACGGGCAGCGCGTCCATCGGCGGTCAGCCCAGCGGCTGGGCGGCGATGTCGGACTTCACCTTGCGCAGGATTTCCGCCGCCTCCGAGCCCTGCAGGCGCTGGATGTCGTCCTGGTACTTCAGCAGCACGCCCAGCGTGTCGTTGATGGTCTTGGGATCGAGGTCGAGGGCGTTGAGCTCCGAGAGCGCCGTCGCCCAATCGATCGATTCGGCCACGCCCGGCGACTTGAAGAGGTCGAGCTTGCGCAGCTCCTGGACGAAGCCCACGACCTGGCGCGACAGGCGCTCGCTGGCGCCAGGTGCCTTGACCTTCAGGATCTCGAGTTCGCGCTTGAGGTCGGGATAGTCGACCCAGTGGTAGAAGCAGCGGCGCTTGAGCGCGTCATGGATCTCGCGGGTGCGGTTGGAGGTGATGATCACGATCGGCGTTTCCGCCGCCTTGACGGTGCCAAGTTCGGGGATGGTCACCTGGAAATCGGACAGCACTTCAAGGAGATAGGCTTCGAACGGCTCGTCGGTGCGGTCGAGCTCGTCGATCAGCAGGATGGGAGCGCCTTCGGTATGAGGCTCCAACGCTTCGAGCAGCGGGCGGCGGATCAGGAAGCGCTCGTTGAAGATATCGGAGGCCAGTTCGCCGCGGTCATGCACTCCCTGCGCCTCCGCCAGGCGGATTTCGATCATCTGGCGCGCGTAGTTCCATTCATAGACGGCGGACGAGATGTCGAGGCCCTCGTAGCACTGCAGGCGGATCAGCGGGCGTTTCATCGTGCTCGCCAGGACCTTGGCGATCTCGGTCTTGCCGACGCCCGCCTCGCCCTCGCAAAACAGCGGGCGGCCGAGCTTCAGCGAGAGATAGAGGACGGTGGCGAGGCTGCGGTCAGCGATATAGTCGCCAGCCTTCAGAAGCTCGAGAGTGGCGTCGATCGATGCCGGCTTGGGCGAGGACATGGAACTCCTGAAACGCTGGGGCGCCGTTTCGCGCGCTTACGCGCCTTCTAAGGCGCTCATTCGATAGTGTAGCGGATGGAATGGCGCGCCGGTATGGTGGGAAACGCCAGATAATTCAAGCGCTTGGGGCGGTGCCCCGGAGGTAACCATGGCGGACGGGTTGTTCAAGGGGCGGACCGCCGTTGTCACCGGTGGCGCGCGCGGCATCGGTCTCGCTTGTGCCGCGAAAATCGCCGCCGGCGGCGGCCGGATCGCCCTGTGGGATCGCGACATGGATCGCGCCAAGCAATCCGCCGCCTCGCTGGGCGACGCCATCGCCGTCGCCGTCGACGTCACCGACGACAAGTCGATCGAGGCGGCGCTCGCCATGACGGAAAAGCAGCTCGCCGCCCCCGATATCCTGATCGCCAGCGCCGGCATCACCGGGCCGAACACCACGGCGGTGCAATATCCGGTCGACGCCTGGAAGCAGGTGATCGACATCAACCTGACCGGCGTGTTCCTCAGCAACCGCGCCGTGGTTGCCGGCATGGTCAAGCGCGGCTGGGGCCGCATCGTCAACATCGCCTCGGTGGCCGGCAAGGAAGGCAACCCCAATGCCTCGGCCTATTCCGCCTCGAAGGCCGGTGTCATTGGCCTCACCAAGTCGCTTGGCAAGGAACTTGCGACGACCGGCGTGCTGGTGAACTGCGTGGCGCCGGCGGTGGTCAAGACGGAGTTGTTCAGCCAGATGACCGAGCAGCACATCCAGTTCATGCTTTCCAAGATCCCGATGAACCGCTTCGGCGAGGTCGAGGAAGTCGCCGAGATGGTATCGTGGCTCGCCTCGCCGCTCTGCACTTTCAGCACTGGCGCGGTATTCGACCTCACCGGCGGCAGAGCAACATATTAGGGGCGACCTACTGATGCAGCTCCATGACCTGACCCTGACCGAGCTGGCCGCGGGCCTCTCGGCCAAGAAGTTCTCCTCGCGCGAGATCGTCGACGGCCTGCTGGCACGTATCGCCAAGGCGGACGGCAAGCTGCATGCCTTCACCGAGGTCTATGCCAAGGAAGCCAAGGCGCTGGCCGATGCCGCCGACAAGGCGCGGGCCTCCGGCTTTCCGCTCGGACCGCTGCATGGGCTGCCTGTGGTCTACAAGGACCTGTGCGACATCGCCGGCAGGATCGGCACCGGCGGCTCCAAGATGTGGGAGAAGCGCATCGCCAGCGAGACGTCCAACACGGTCGAGCGCCTGACCGCGGCCGGCATGGTGCCGCTCGGCAAGCTCCACATGGTCGAGTTCGCCTTCGGTGGCTGGGGCACCAACCCGCTGATGGGCGCGCCGTGGAATCCCTGGGACCTCAAGACCCATCGCACGCCGGGCGGATCGTCGAGCGGCACTGGCGTCGCCGTCGCTGCGCGGCTGGCCCCCGCCGGCATCGGCAGCGACACCGGCGGCTCGGTGCGCATTCCCTGCGCCTTCAACGGGCTGGTCGGTCTCAAGGTCACGTTCGGCCGCATCAGCTTGCACGGCACGATGCTGCTCAGCTGGACGCTCGATTCGATCGGGCCGATGGCGCGCAGCGTCGAGGACTGTGCGTTGCTGCTGAATGCCCTGGCCGCGCCCGATCCGCGCGATCCAACGACGCTCAGCCAGCCGCTGGAGGATTTCACGGCTGCAGCCAAGGCTGGCTCGATCGAGGGCATGCGGATCGCGGTGCCCGATTCCAATCAGCTGCCCGACTTCATGCATCACGATGTGGTGCAAGCCTGGCAGGCGTCGGCCCGCACCTTCGAGAGCCTCGGCGCCAATGTCGAGGCCGTCCGGTTGCCCGACTGGTTCTTCGAGATGGCGCAGGCGGCCGGCATCATCTCGACCTCGGAGATGTTTTCGCTGCATCGCGACTGGATCGAGGACGAGAAGAAACCGATCGGTCCCGGCGTGCGCGGCCGCGCGCTCTTGGGCAAGGGCTTCTCGACCGGCGCCTATGCCGAGGAGCTGCGGCGCATGGGCCAGCGGCGGGCTGAGTTCAACGAGTGGATGCATCCCTACGATGCGCTGCTGGCGCCAACAGTCGCGGTGCCCGCGATCCCGCTGTCGGACGTCGAGGAGACGTCGCCCATTCCGGGCTACCTGACGCGGCCCGGCAACTATCTCGGCCTCTGCGCCCTCTCCATGCCCTCGGGCTTGTCGGGCGGATTGCCGCTCGGCATCCAGATCGTCGGCAAGCCCTATCGCGAGCGCGACGTGCTGCGGCTGGGCAAGGCGTTCCAGGACGCCACCGACTTCCACCGCCGCAGCCCCGACCTCACGGGCCTCGGCCTCTAGCGCTGCGGCATGCCCTGCGGCACGACCGTCGCGACGATCGAGGCGTCGAGCGCCTCGTACTGGTGGTAGCCGATCGTGTCGTAGAGCTCGGTGCGGGTCTGCATCTCGCCGACCATGTTCTGCGCCCCGCCGTCGCGCTTCAGCGCCGCATACAGTTTGGCCTGCGCCTTGTTGGCGACGCGGAAGGCCGAGACCGGCCAGATCACCATGCGGTAGCCCATCGCCTCGAATTCGCTCGCGGTGAAGAACGGCGTGCGGCCGAACTCGGTCATGTTGGCCAAGAGCTTGACGCCAGGCATCGCCTTGGCGAAGGCGCGGAACATGTCGGCGTTGATGAGCGCCTCGGGGAAGATCGCGTCGGCACCGGCCTCGATGTAGCGCCTGGCGCGCGCCACCGCGCCGTCGATGCCTTCGCTGGCGGCCGCGTCAGTGCGGGCGATGATCACCAGATCGCGCCGTGCCCTTGCGGCGGCATGAACCTTGGCCGCCATGTCGTGCGGATCGGCGAGCTTCTTGTCGTTGAGATGCCCGCACTTCTTGGGCAGCAGCTGGTCCTCGATGTGGACCGCGCCGGCGCCGGCCTCCTCGAAGGCCCGCACCATGTGCATGACGTTCAACGCTTCGCCATAGCCCGTGTCGCCATCGACCAGCACCGGCAGGCCCGAGGCGCGCGCGACCTGGCGGATGAAGAAGCAGACCTCGTCGACGGTGATGACGCCGAGATCGGGCAGGCCCATCGAGGCCGACATGCCCGCGCCCGAGAGATAGAGCGCGTCGAAGCCCGCCCGCCTTGCCTGGAGCGCGGCCAGGCCGTTATGCGTGCCCGGCATCTGCAAGATGCCGGGTCGCGCCAGCAGGTCGCGGAAGCGGGCGCCGGCTGTGCCGGTCGGCAGATCGGCGGCGACGAGATACGGCATTGCTTTCTCCTGCCTCAGGGCAACTTGCACGACACCATGTCGGCGAATACCGGGTGGCCGGGCACGAACTCCGACTTGTAGGTCGGATGCTTGGCGAACTTGCAGCCGGCCGGGAGCTTGGCCTTGTCGACCTCGAAGCGCATGAAGTCCTCGGGATCGTAGGTCGTGATCGAGAAGACCTTGGTGGGCTGCGGCAGCTCGAAGCGCATCGTGTAGACGAGGTTGCGCGGGCTGTGTTTCTCGGCCGGCGCCGGCAATTGGGCCTGCTTGTTGGCCGGCATCGGCATGCCATCGCGATGACCCTCGGAGCGATCCCAGTCGGCGGGCGTGAAGGTTGGTGGATCGTCGATGCGGGCGGCGAACGTCGGGAGCTTGGTCGGATGGAAATCCTTGCCGCCGGTATTGAGCCAGGTCATGAAGCCGAACTTCTGCAGCTCCGGCATCATGTCGTGCACCAGGAGCTTGATCTCCTCCTCTGAGAACTTGCCGTCCTTGTCCTCGTCGATCGCCGGGATCTCGTCCTCGCTGGATTCGGGGTCGAACTTCCACACGATCTCGACATGGGTGTATTTGCCGTCCTTGGTCACGCCCCGCACGGCTTGCGAGATCCACATGTGCGGATGGGCCGATGCCACCGTCGGCGCCACGAGGCCGAGGATGGCCAGAATGATCGCCGGTTTCATGCCGTGCTTCATACTTGTGGCACCTGCCGCGGCTTGCCGTCGTCATCGATGGCGACGAACACGAATGTGCCGTGCGTCACCTGGATTTCGGCCAAGTCGTGCCGGCGCTGGACGATGGTCTCGAGGTCGATGGTGATCGAGGTGCGGCCGATCTTGGCGACCTCGCCGTAGATCGACACCATGTCGCCGACCTTGATCGGCTGCACGAAGGTCATGGCCGTGATGGCGACCGTCGCCACCCGGCCCTTGGCCACGCGGGCGGCCAGCGCGCCGCCCGCCACGTCCATCTGCGACAGCACCCAGCCGCCGAAAATGTCGCCGTTGCCGTTCATGTCGGCCGGCTGCGGCACGGTCCTGACGATCGGGTCGCGCGGCCGCCCAGCCGTGCCCTTGGCGATGGGTGGGGCCATCTATCCCTGCCGGATGTTGTTGCTTTCCCGAGATTTTACTACCATATCAATGCCTAAGCGGCCATCAACGAACCCCTCGCGTGGCCGCGGAAACAAGAAGCTGCCATGGCAAAGAACGGCGACCTGTTCGGAGGGTCGGGCGGCAAGCGTGCCGCAGCGACCAAGGATAATTCTTACACCGCCCGCGACATCGAGGTGCTGGAAGGGCTCGAGCCCGTCCGCAAGCGCCCCGGCATGTATATCGGCGGCACCGACGAGCGGGCCATGCACCATCTCGTGGCCGAGGTGCTGGACAACGCCATGGACGAGGCGGTGTCGGGCCATGCCGACACGATCCATGTCGAGCTGCTGGCCGGCAACAAGGTGCTGATCCGCGACAACGGCCGCGGCATCCCGGTCGATCCGCATCCCAAGTACAAGCCCAAGTCGGCGCTCGAGATCATCCTCACCACGCTGCATTCGGGCGGCAAGTTCAACAGCAAGGTCTATGCGACCTCGGGCGGCCTGCACGGCGTGGGCGTCTCGGTGGTCAATGCCCTCTCCGACGAGCTGGTGGTCGAGGTGGCGCGCGACCGCCAGTCGTGGACGCAGACCTTCTCGCGCGGCAAGCCCAAGACCAAGCTCAAGGCCAATGGTGCCGCGCCCAACCGGCGCGGCACGACGGTGACCTTCCATCCCGATCCGGAGATCTTCGGCAAGCACGAGTTCAGGCCGGAGCGGCTCTACGCCATGGCGCGCTCCAAGTCCTACCTGTTCCGCGGGGTCGAGATCCGCTGGAAGTGCGATCCCAAGCTGCTGCCGAAGAACTCGGAGATCCCGGCCGAGGAGTCGTTCCACTTCGAGGGCGGCCTGAAGGACTACCTGACCTCGGAGATCGGCGAGCGGCCGACGGTCGTGCCGCAGCCCTTCGCCGGCGAGGCCAGGAGCGAGACCAACGGCACCCAGGGCGGCAAGGTCGAATGGGCGGTGTGGTGGCCCAACGACGAGGAAGGCTTCGTCCGCTCCTACTGCAACACCGTGCCGACGGCCGAGGGCGGCACGCACGAATCGGGCTTCCGCAGCGCACTCGTTCGCGGTCTGAAGCGCTATGCCGAGCTCACCGGCAACCGCAAGGGCTCCGTCATCACGGCCGACGATATCTTCGAGGGGGCGGCGGGCCTGGTCTCGATATTCATCGAGCAGCCG
Source organism: uncultured Alphaproteobacteria bacterium (assembly GCA_963755595.1). Classification (GTDB taxonomy): domain Bacteria; phylum Pseudomonadota; class Alphaproteobacteria; order Reyranellales; family Reyranellaceae; genus Reyranella. Next base: position 386,829 of record CAVWKP010000003.1, read on the forward strand.
CAGTTCCAGGGCCAGACCAAGGAGAAGCTGGTCAGCGTCGAGGCGACCAAGCTGGTCGAGACCGTGGTCGGCGACAATTTCGAGCACTGGCTGACCGGCGACAAGGAAGTGGGCAACGTCCTGCTCGAGCACGTCATCGCCAAGGCCGAGGAGCGGCTGCGGCGCAAGCAGGACCGCGAGCAGCAGCGCAAGACCGCGACGCGCAAGCTGCGCCTGCCCGGCAAGCTCGCCGACTGCTCGAGCTCGGCGTCGATCGGCACCGAGATCTTCCTGGTCGAGGGCGATTCGGCCGGCGGCTCGGCCAAGGCCGCGCGCAACCGCGAGACGCAGGCTATTTTGCCATTGCGCGGAAAAATCCTGAACGTGGCGAGCGCCAGCGCCGACAAGCTGCGCGAGAACCAGGAAGTGCAGGACCTGATCCAGGCGCTGGGCTGCGGCACCGGCGCTCACTACAGCGACGAGCGGCTGCGCTATGAGCGCGTGATCATCATGACCGACGCCGATGTCGACGGCGCCCACATCGCCTCGCTGCTGATGACCTTCTTCTATCGCGAGATGCCGAAGCTGATCGAGAACGGCCACCTCTTCCTCGCCCAGCCGCCGCTCTATCGGCTCACCAAGGGTGCGAAGACCGAGTACGCGCTGGACGACGCGCAGAAGGACGAGCTGCTGCGCACCGCCTTCAACGGCGCGGGCAAGGTCGAGGTCAGCCGCTTCAAGGGGCTGGGCGAGATGCAGTCGGTGCACCTGCGCGAAACCACGATGGACCCGGCCAAGCGCGTCCTGCTGAAGGTCGACGTGCCGACGGCCGTGGGCGCCGGCAACACCGCCGAGGGGCGCCGTGACGTGATGAAGACGGCGACGCTGGTCGAGAACCTGATGGGCCGAAAGCCCGAGAAGCGCTATGAATTCATCCAGGAAAACGCCAAGTTTGCCCGCGACTTGGACGTGTAAGCTGCTTACGGCCGGCTGACACGCGACTTTGTGAAATGAGGTGATCGGGTTGCGAGCGTATGGTGCCGGGACAAGCAGCCCGCGGAGGAAACCGATGCGTTCCATCAAGAAGATCGCGGTCGCCCTGTTCGCCGCCGCCGCCATCCCCGGTGCGGCCTGGGCCGCGACCTTGGGCGGCTACTACTACGCGGTGCAGTACGACTACCGTGAGTTCTTCTCCATCGCCGACGGCAAGACCTTCCAGGTCATCCTCGCTGGCAACCCCTTTCCAGGGATGAACCCGGACGACGTGGCGCGCCAGCTCCTGCCGCAGATGCAGGCCGCCAAGCCACCGCCAAATCTTACCTTCACCTACGACAAGCCCCTCGAGCCGCCGCATCCGTGGTACCGCCTCTACCTGATCGCCGACTCGGCCAACGATCTCGAGGCTTATGGCGTGTGCGCCACCGGTAACGTTCGCTTCAGGCCGGGCACGCCCGGCCGGATGTATGTTTTCGCCATCTACTGCCGCAACGAGCTCGCGCTGTCTCAGACGACAGCCTGGACGAATGCCTCCAGCCCGAGCGACCCGGCGGTCAACCAGCTCTTCCGGGAGCTGTTCGCGATGATGTTCACCAACTCGCCGGCGCTGGCGCCCAAGTCCAGCCCGTTCCAGCGGTAGCCAAGAAGCTGCGCTCCACAGCGAACCTCTGCTAACCAGACGGCATGGCCGTCTGGTACGCCCTCGCCGACCTCTTCCTGTCCCGCCTCGACGCCGAGACCGCTCATGGCCTCGCGCTAAGGGCATTGAAGAGCGGGTTGACGCCGGGTGACCGCCGGTCCGATCCGGCGTCGCTCGGCGTGAAGGTCTGGGGCCGGCAACTGCCCAATCCGATCGGCCTCGGCGCCGGCTTCGACAAGGATGCCGAGGCGCCCGACGCCCTGCTCGGTCTGGGCTTCGGCTTCATCGAGATCGGCAGCATCACGCCCAAGCCGCAGCCCGGCAATCCGCGGCCCCGCCTGTTCCGCCTGCCCGAGGATCGCGGCGTCATCAATCGCATGGGCTTTCCCGGGCAGGGCCTGGACGCCGCCCTGGCGAGGCTGAAGCGCCGGTCGCGCACCGGCTTCGTCGGCGTGAATGTCGGCGCCAACAAGGACAGCAGCGACCGCGCGGGGGACTACGTCACCTGTAGCGCGGCGTTGGCGCCCTATGCCGACTATCTCGTGTGCAACGTCTCCTCGCCCAACACGCCCGGGCTGCGCAACCTGCAGGGCCGCGCCCAACTCGCCGACCTCCTGAAGCGCGTGCAGGACGCGATCGCCACCACGCCGGTGCCGCTGGTGGTGAAGATCGCGCCTGACGCCACGGACGACGACCTCGACGACATCGTCGCCGTCAGCCGAGATCTCAGGATCGACGGCATCATCGTCGGCAACACGACCCTGTCGCGGCCCGCGTCGTTGCGATCGGCCAGGCGGCAGGAAGCGGGCGGCTTGTCAGGCACGCCGCTGGCCGAACTTTCGACCGAAGTGCTGCGCCGCACCGCCCGGCGCGTCGAAGGACAGTTTCCCTTGATCGGCTGCGGCGGCGTCGGGTCGGGAGCCGACGCCTATGCCAAGATCCGCGCCGGCGCCAGCTTGGTGCAGCTTTATTCGATGCTAGTCTATGAGGGCCCGCCGCTGGTGCGGCGCATCAAGGACGAACTGGCCGCCCTGCTCGCCCGGGATGGTCTTGCGTCTGTCTCGCAGGCAATCGGAGCCGACCTATGACCATCGAGTTCCTGATCACCACCTTGATCGTCGTCGTCTCGCCCGGCACCGGCGTCCTCTACACGCTGGCCGCCGGCCTGTCGCGCGGCTCGCGCGCCAGCATGGTTGCGGCCTTCGGCTGCACGCTCGGCATCGTGCCGCACATGGCGGCGGCGATCCTGGGCCTTGCCGCCCTGCTGCACACCAGCGCGCTCGCCTTCCAGACGTTGAAATGGCTCGGCGTCGCCTACCTGCTGTTCATGGCGTGGCAGGCTTTGAGGGAACACGGCGCCCTCAAGGTCGAGAAGGACGTCGGCGCCCGCTCGGACCTGGGCGTGATCGTCCACGCCATCCTGATCAACGTTCTCAATCCCAAACTGTCGATCTTCTTCTTCGCCTTCCTGCCGCAGTTCGTCCCTACCGATGACGCGGCGCCGCTCGAGCGCATGCTGCTGCTGAGCAGCGCCTTCATGCTCATGACCTTCGTGGTCTTCGTCGGCTACGGCCTGTTCGCCGCGGCGATCCGCAATCACGTGATCTCCCGGCCGCGCGTGCTGGCCTGGATGCGTCGGACCTTCGCCGCAGCCTTCGTTGCACTGGGCGCCAAGCTGGCGCTGGCCGGAGCGCTAGTCCTCGAGGTATTGCCCGGCGTCGAACTTCACGTAGGCGTCAGCCTCGCTGAACGCCACTCAGCCTCTAGGCGGTTGTCGGGGAACCCTATCTCCATCTAACCACCACTAACAGGTATCGAAGTTCACCTGTTATGGTCAAACGTCCTAACCCGGACGCTCCCGGGGACAGGAAGTTGCAAATCGAGGGATTGAACGTGAAGAAATCGAGCACCGTCACCATCGACCGGCACCCTGGCCGTTCAACGCAAGCCATCGGGCTTGCAGTAGCGCTCGGCACAGATCCAGAGCTGATCCATGAACCCTCGGTGGGCGTCGTTGGCACCAAAGGCGACAGCCAGTGCTATCTCGGCGTCATGTCGAAGGTCGACGCGATCCATGCTCAGCTCAAGAGCCGCATTGGCCGAAAGCCAGGGCAGCTGAATTTCCGACTGGTGCAACCCGAGTACACGCTCGGCATATCCGATGGTATCCGCAACGGAACGCGCGAGATGCGTTACTCGCTGATTGGACGCGAGATAACGCACGATACCCTGTGCGAGCATCTGAATGGAACGGGGCTTGCTGGCACCATTGCCGTGGTCGCTTGCGACAAGCCGCCAGTTGGAACGCTTGCCGCGCTGCTTGAGCACAATCAGCCGTCGATCATCATGTCGGATGGTGCGATCCATCCCGGCAAGGATCCGAATACAGGAGAGGCGCTCGATATTGTGAGTGCCTACCAGGTTGCAGGCCATCCGGACGCCAAATACCGACACCACATCGCCTGTCATGCCTGCCCCGGCATCGGAAGCTGCGGCGGCATATTCACCTACAACACCATGCAGACCTTCATCGGCGTCGTCGGGATGCAGCCGCTCCACATGGTGGCACCACCGTCAGACGATCCGCGCCGGCTGAATGAGTTTCCCAAGGAGCTGGTCGACCACTTGGCCAACCTGATCGCCAAGAATTTGAAGCCACGGGACATCGTCGTGCGAGATTCGCTTCGCAACGCGATGATCGTAGCGATGGCCATAGGCGGCTCGACGAACGTGACGCTCCACACGCCGGAGATTGCCAGGGCTGCTGGCTTCAAAGATTTCTGGAGCGAAATCATGACGCCGGAGGAGTTCAACTATCTCTCGCAGCACGTCGTCCCCGTCCTCACCGACGCACGCCCCTACGGCAAGTATTCGATGGTCGACATCGACCAGGTCGGCGGCGTGCAAGTGATCGTTCGGGAACTTCTCGATGCCGGGCTTCTCAACGGGAACGTCCTCACCTGCACCGGCGAAACGCTCGGAGCCCAAGTCGAACGCCTGGGGGCCAAGCGCGCCGATGGTCGCGTGATCTATACCGTCGACAAGCCCTATAAGCCGACCGGTGGCCTGCGAGTGCTGGGGGGAAACCTGTCCCCGGACCATTCCGCCATCCTCAAGCTCGCCGGCGTGGAGGGAGGGCTGGAGAACAACGTCTTTCGCGGCAAGGCACGCGTGTTCGAGGGCGAACAAGCTCTGCTCGATGCGCTCGACAAGGCGCCCGAGCGCTTTCAGAACCACGACATGGTCATCGTGCGCTATGAGGGTCCAAGTGGGGCACCTGGCATGCCGGAGATGCTCGACCCGACCTCGCGCATCACGACACTTTGCCGCGAGCGCAACATTGTGATTGGGCTGATGACGGATGCTCGATTCTCGGGTGGATCGGTCGGCCTTGTCATTGGTCATGTCGGCCCCGAAGCGGCGCTGGGTGGTCCGATCGCACTCGTTGAAGACGGCGACGAGATTGTCGTCGATCTGAACAAGAGCGAGCTGAATTGCACCGCGCTCACCGACGCCACTACCTTCAAGAAGCGAAAGGACGCGTGGGCGAAGGCTGTTGCCGATAATGGCGGTACCCACCCCAACTGCGGTGAGGCGGACACCCGCTTGCTCCACCGTGCCCGGCTCAACGCCGTGCCGGCCACGCAGGGAGGTGGTCTGCACCCGAATCGGCAGGTTTGGGTTCGGGAGCCGCGAAGCGCACACCGATCGGGCTTCGAGGTACGCAACAAGCATCGGCCCGATTTGAAGAAGGCATTTTGATCGGTGCGACGCCCTCTCCGGTGCCGCCGCACTACGCGCCGCCGTTAAGTCTCCGGTTTCGTCGGCACGAGTAGAATCTATACCCCTATAAAAACTGAGCCGCGCAGCGCGAAACTCGCTCCGGCAAACTCGCGCGCCGTGTTTCCCTACACTGGCGCCGGGAGGAAATGTGCCGCTCTGGATACCGATTACCGTCGCCGCTGCGCTGTTCCAAAACATCCGCACGACGATGCAGCAGAAGATTCGTGGCGTATTGAGTGTCGATGGCGCCAACTTCGTCCGCTATCTCTACGGAGCACCGCTGGCGCTGGGCATGCTGGCCTTCCTGGTGTTCGGCACCGGCCGCCACGTGCCCAGCCTTTCGCCGGGTTTCTTTGCCTGGGTGACGACCGCGGGCGTGGCGCAGATCGTGGCGACGTCGTTGATGATCCACGCCTTCTCGCTGCGCAACTATGCGGTCGGCACCGTCTACTCCAAGACCGAGACGGTGTTCGTGGCGCTGTTCTCCACCTTCATCGCCCATGAGGGGCTGAAGCTCGGCGCCTGGATCGGCATCCTCGTGTGCCTGGCAGGCGTGGCGATCCTGAGCGTGCGCGGTTCGTTCGCCAATGTGCGCAACGTGCTGGCAGAACTCACGCACAAAGGCGCGCTCTACGGGCTGCTGTCCGGCGCGATCTTTGCAGTCGCCGCCGGCTCCATCCGAGAAGCCTCAAAATTGCTGCCCGAGGGCGACTTCGTGGTGCGTGGTATCACCGTGCTCGCCTGCATGAACACCATCCAGGTCGTGCTGATGGCGCTCTACCTCGCCCGCCGCGACCGGCCACAGCTCGACAAGGTCTGGGTCAACTGGCGCTCCTCGAGCTGGGTCGGCATCTTCAGCGTGCTCGGCTCGGCCTGCTGGGCGCTCGCCATGACATTAGAGAACGCAGCGCTGGTGCGCGCGGTCGGCCAGATCGAGCTGGTCTTTACGTTCATTGCCTCCCACGTCGTGCTCAAGGAGCGGCCGTCCTCTGGCGAATGGGCCGGTAGTATCCTGGTGGTCGGCGGCGTGGTCCTCATCCTCATTGCACGATAAGGACGTGACAGGTGATCCCATGACAAACCAACCCCGTCCCCTCACCGGCGTCAAAGTCCTCGATTTCTCCACCACCATCGCCGGTCCGCATTGCGCCCGCCTGATGGCCGACATGGGCGCCGACGTGATCAAGGTCGAAATCGCCCGAAGGCGACCTGATGAGGAGCCGCCCGGTGCAGCGCGACGGCGCCGGCACCATGTTCGGCCAGCTCAACGCCGGCAAACGCTCGATCGTGCTCGACCTCAAGAAGCCCGAGGCGATCGCCGTGGTGAAGAAGCTGGTGAAGACGGTCGACATCGTGCTGGAGAACTACCGGCCCGGCGTGATGAAGCGGCTGGGCCTCGATTACCCCGAGCTGGCCAGGATCAATCCCAAGATCATCTATGGCGCCATTTCAGGCTATGGCCAGACCGGGCCGGCCGCGGGACGGCCTGCCTATGCGCCGGTCATCCACGCCTCCACGGGCTACGACATGGCCCATCTCTTCTATCAACAGGGGCGCCAGCGGCCGGACAATTGCGGCATCTTCGTCGCCGACTATGCCTCGGGCGCCTATGCGCTGGGCGGCATCCTGGCGGCGCTGCACCAGCGTCACGTCACCGGCAAGGGCCAGATGGTCGATGTCTCGATGTTCGAGGCGCTGGTGGGCATGCTGCTGGGCGAGGTCAATCGCGCGCAGTTCGACTTCGAGATGCCGTCGCGGCCGATGTACGGTCCGGTCGAGGCCAAGGACGGCTACGTCATGCTGGCGACGGCGAGCGAGCGCACCTTCCAGGACATGGCGACGGCCGCCGGCCGGCGCGACTGGCTGACCGACCCGCGCTTCGAGAAATACGCCGACCGGCGCATGAACTGGGACCAGTTCGTCGACGAATTCGAGCGCTGGTCCAAGACGCTCACGGTCAACGAATGCGTCGCGGCGCTGGAGAAGCACGGGGTGCCCTGCTCGCCTTACCTCACGGTCACCGAGGCGCTGAAGGACCCGCAGGTCGCCCATCGCGGGTCGCTCTGCCCGATCGAGGACAGCGGCGGCAAGTACCTGTCGCCCGCCCCGCCTTTCCGCTTTTCGGGGTCGCCGGTGCAAAGCGGGCCGAAGGTGGCGAAATTGGGCGAGCACACCAAGGCCGTGCTGGCCGACGCCGGCCTCAGTGCCGATGAAATCGACGCCCTGACGAAATAATTCGGTCGACCCGCGAGACGACCGCAACTATCGCGGTCGGCCCGACGTTGCACGCCAATCGGGGGGATGTTGCTTGGAGGTCCGAACATGCGGCGTCTTGCATTCCTTACAGCTGCCTTGATCGTCACGGCCGGAGCGGCCCAGGCCCAGTCGGCCGGGTATTCCAACGCCCCGATGCCCAACGCCCCCATGCCGAACCAGGCCCAGTATGGCGGCCCGATGGGCGGTTGCGGGCATACGGCGACAATCAGAGACGAATACGGCTTCCGCTATGACAGCGAGGGCAACCGGCTGAACGGCCAGGGCTGCGTAATCGCTCCGCCGGTCACTCCGCCCGGCGCCAGGGGCTGACGCCCTCGGCTCTTTACGCGGCGAGGCCCAGGCACCATGCTTCCCCTTCGAGGAGGAAGCATGGCCAACGTGCTGAGTGCCGCGCAGACGGCCGAGTTCAACGAGAAAGGCTTCACCTACGCGCGCGGCCTGTTCGCGCCTGACGAAGTCAAGCTTTTGACCGACGCCATGGAGCATGATCCGGCGGTGCGCGAGAGCATCCTGGATCGCCGCGATGGCGAGGGCCGCTCGACGCGCATTGCGCTGTGGAATCGCGCCGGTGATTCGGTCTATGGCCTGGCTGCACGCAGCGCGCGCATGGTCGACACGTCGGCGGCGCTGCTCGGCGGCGACGTCTATCACTTCCAATCCAAGCTCACGGCCAAGGAGCCGGAAGTCGGCGGCGCCTGGGAATGGCACCAGGATTACGGCTACTGGTACTACAACGGCTGCATTCGGCCCGACCTGCTCTCGGTGATGATCGCTCTCGACAAGACCACGCGCGAAAACGGCTGCCTGCAGATTGCCACCGGCTCGCACAAGCTCGGCCGCATCGACCACACGCCACTCTCGCCGACGCAGAACGAGGTCGATCCCAAGCGCATGCCCCACATCCTGGAAAAGTGCCCGATCGAGTATTGCGAGCTCGAGGCGGGCGACGCGCTGATTTTCCATTGCAACGCCATCCACCGCTCCGATGCCAACCGCTCGGCGAAGCGCCGCTGGACCTTGCTGATCTGCTACAACCGCGTCGACAACGACACGGTCATCAAGAGCGACGACCGCTATTTCGTTCCGCTCGACAAGGTCGATGACGATGCCGTCCGCCATGCCGGCCTGCGCTTCGCGCGCGGCGACAACCAGGAGCACTTTGCCTCGCGGCCTTACGTTCCGGACCTGCGCAAGGCGTCGTAGAAGGCGATGGACGTCCGCCCGGCTATCGCATCCGATATCGATGCGGCGGTCGACCTGGCGGAACGCACGCGCCGCCAACAGCAGAAGTACCAGCCGACTTTCTGGCGCAAGGCCGCCAAATCCGCCGAAGTCACGAAGACCTTCTTCACCAAGCTGCTGGCGGAACAGGACACGTTCTTCCTCGTCGCGATCGAGGGGCGGCATCGGCCGCGCGATAGACGGAGCGCAATGCCTGCGCGACGCTTTTGCGATCCTTCCAGGAGGCAAAATCCATCGAATGGCGGATGAGGTGCACGATGCAGGTTTGAACGACGGTCTGCGGAAACACCGCATTGATGGCCTCAGGAAAGCCCTTCAGGCCATCGACGACAGCGATGAGAATGTCCTGGGCGCCCCGGGTCTTCAGCTCGTTAACGACGCGCAGCCAGAATTTGGCGCCTTCGGTTTGTTCGATCCAGATGCCGAGAATCTCCTTGGTGCCGTCCGGCAGAACGCCGAGCGCGAGTAGATCGCCTTGTTGCGGACGAAGCCTTCATCGCGGACCTTGACCCGAATGGCATCGAAGAACACCAGCGGGTAGCAAAGATCGAGGGGTCGGTTCTGCCATTCGGCGACCTCGTCCAGCACCGCGTCGGTAATCGCCGAGATCAGGTCGGGCGAAACCTCGATGCCGTACAGCTCCTCAAGGTGGCCGCGGATCTCGCGCACCGTCATCCCGCGCGCATACATCGAGATGATCTTGTCGTCGAAGTCGGGAAACCGGCGCTGATATTTGGCAATCAGCTTTGGATCGAACGTGCCGGCCCGATCCCGCGGCACCGACAGCGTCATCTTCGAGGTGCCGGTCAGAACCGACTTCTTCGAATAGCCATTGCGGTGATTGGACTTGCCCTCAACGCCGTCGCCATCTAGGTGCTCGTCGAGCTCGGTGTTCAGAATCCGCTCCGAAAGCGCCTTCTTCAGTTCGTCAACCAGCCCATCCTTATTGAAAACGTCCTTCGGATCGCGACCAGCAAAAAGCTGGTCAAACAGGTCTTTCTCGATAGCCATATGATGCTCCTTCTGCTTCCCATCATCATGGCCTCACACACAAGATTCCTGACAGTCCCCTTCGATCGAGGGGCCCCTTTTTGCGCCGCTTTGGCGCTCTGGCTATCGAGGATCGCCACGGTCGGCTCAGAACTGCGCACCGCCGCCTCTCGCACCTGGGCATACAAGGCCTGATGCAACCGCAGCAGCGTTCGGTCCGAGCGCCACAGCGAGAAATAGTCGTAGACCGTGGTCTTGGGCGGCAGGTCCTTGGGCAAGGCATTCCACTGGCAACCGCTCGACAGCAGGTAGAACACCGCGTTCAGCACTTCCCGCATGTTCGCTTCGCGAGGCTCGCCCACCTCGCCGCGCCGGCGGAAGAAGCGGCTCCACCAGCACCCATTCCGCGTCCGTCAGATCGCTCGGATAGCGCAACCGCTTGCGAGCGTGAGCTCGACGATGCTCCTGCGTCCACATCCGGCACCTTCCTTCCTAACAAAAGGTGCCGCACAATGAATCACAACTGATTTTAATAAAATCAACTTCTTTCCGTATGGGCTCTAAGTCCACGGTCCTGTCGATCGAGGACGAGGCGGTGATTGTTGCCTTACGGCGGCACACGCTGCTTAGCCGCTGGACGATTGCCTCTATGCTTTGCAGCCAACTCTTCCGCACCTGACAAGATCATCGTTGCATCGCTGCCTTCAACGTCACGGCATCAGTCAATTGCCGGCTGTCGAAGGAACAAAGCCCTTGAAGAGCAAGTTCAAGACTTATCCGATCGGCTTCTTCCATATCGACATTGCACAAGTGCGAACCGAACAGGGCAAGCTACATCTCTTCGTTGCCATCGATCGAACTTCGAAGTTCGCCTTTATCGAGCTGCATGAGAAAGCGACGACCAGGGTGGCCGCCGACTTCCTTCGCCACCTCATCGCGGCGGTGCCGTACAAGATCCATACCGTCCTTACCGACAACGGCATTCACTTCACAACACCTGGCGCGGGAGGCTCGGCCGTTGCGCAGATCAAAGAGGCCATGGCGAAGGGCCATCTCTTCCGCGCCCATGCCTTCGAGTTTGCCTGCGCCAAGAACGATATCGACCATCGTCTGACCAAGCCCAAGCACCCTTGGACAAACGGTCAGGTCGAACGGATGAACCGGACCATCAAGGAAGCAACGGTCCACCGCTTCCACTACGAGAGCCACCAGCAGCTCCGCCACCATCTCGGCAACTTCGTCACTGCTTACAACTTCGCTCGCAGACTGAAGACCCTGAAGGGTCTCACGCCCTATGAATACATCTGCAAGACCTCGACAGCTCAGCCCGAGCAATTCATCCTCGATCCGCTCCATCAAATGCCGGGACTAAACATCTAGCCCACAACAGAGCGGGAACATCATGATCGACGCATCGGAAATGCGCGCGACGCGAAGCGGACTTGTGCCGCGGCTGAAGGACTTCCTGCGGCCGTATCTCTCTTATATCCCCAGGCGGGTGACGGCACCGTCGTGGCAGCAATCCTTTCGCGTGCTCGAGCACTATGGATTTCGCCCAAACACGGTGTTCGATATCGGCGTCGCCTACGGAACCTACGAACTCTACCGCGCCTTCCCCGATGCCCACTATCACCTGATCGATCCAACGCGCGAATCCCTGCATTACATGCGGCTGCTCGAGCGCCAGCTGCGTTGCGAGGTCCATCAGACCGCGCTCGGCGATCGCAACGGTGAAGTCGAGATCGAGATCAGACCGGACATCCAGGGCGCGACCTTGCTCGAGGACGTCGGTGAGCGTGACGTCCTGCGACGCGACCGCGTGCCGATGCGCCGCTTCAATTCGCTGATCGACGACATCGCCCGCCCGTCGTTGTGCAAGATCGACGTCCAAGGGGCAGAGCTGATGGTGCTCGAGGGCATGACCACGGCTTCGTGGTGGCCGACATCGTCGGCATGGCGCGCCGGCCGCTCGACGGCGCCACTGCCCAGCTCGACGTCCTTTTCCTGCCCGAAAGCTCGCCCCTGCGCCGTGACCGGCGATGGGCCTAGAGCATCGGACGCTCATGTTGACGCATTGGCGTAACCGCAATGTCGGAAGAAGTTCCAACATTGGTCTGGCGTGAAGAGAGAGCAGATGCTGCCGATGGCACGCCATAGCTGGTCGATGGTCCTGGCGTTGAGCTTGCGCAGCAGTTCCTTGAGCTTGGCGAAGGCCATCTCGATGGGATTGAGGTCCGGGCTGTAGGGCGGCAGGAATAGCGGCCAGGCACCTCGCTGTCGTATGAGCTGGGCCACGCGTTCGCTCTTGTGCGAAGAAAGGTTGTCCATGATGACGACGTCGCCCCGGGTGAGGATCGGAGCGAGCTGTGTCTCGATATAGGTCTCGAAGGCCTCGCCATTCATCGGACCATCGAGGACCGAGGGGGCGACCAGGCCGTCGCAGCGCAGGCCGGCCACAAAGGTCTGGGTGTGCCAATGCCCGAACGGTGCGGCCATCTTGAGCCGCTCGCCGCAGGGTGCGCGACCTCGCAGCCGCGTCATGTTTGTTGTCGTGCCGGTCTCGTCGAGGAAGATCAGGCGGTGCGGCTCCTGGCACATCCGAGGCAGGCGCCGCTGGATCCATTCGTCACGCCGTTCGGCTACGTCGGGGCGGCTCTGCTCGGCGGCCCGCAATGTTTTTTTTGAACCGCAGCCCGTGCCGGATCAGCAACCTCGACAGGCTGGCTGGGGCGGCTTTTGTCCCCCTCTCCGCCTCGAGGGCTGCTGCCAGCTCGGGCATGGTGATATCGCGCTTGGCCGCCACCCGGCCGAGCAGGAAGTCCTTGTGCGCCGACAGCTTGCCGACGCTGCCGCCGCGTTTGCCGGGTGATGCCGATCCAGTGCGCTTGAAACGCTCGACCAGCTTGACCGCGCAGCTCGCGCTCACCCCGAAACGGCACGCCGCGCCACGGCGAGACCCGCCTCTTGTCACAAAGCCAATGATCCGCCTGCGAAGGTCCAAGGAATACGGCACGCTCATGTTCCACCTCCCAAAAGGGTGAATCACGAATACGACCGACAGGGAAGACCCTCCGCGATTCCCCTCAACAGTCCGATGCTCTAGTACCGACTATCGCCGGAGGTGGAGTTGTGATTTAAGGATGGGATGAACATCCAGGAAGCGACTGCGATCGAACTGACGGAGCATGAACGGTCTGGCGCTTGAAGCCATCATCCGGTCTCCAAAGACTGAACACGGGATCGTCGAGCGGGCGCGGATCGTGTTGCTGGCGGCTAAGCGGCGGTCGACCCGCTCGATTGCTGCCGAGCTGGGAACCTGGCCGGGACGGGTCAGCCGGTGGCGCAAGCGCTTTGCACGCGAGCGGCTGGCCGGGCTGCACGACCTGCCCCGGCCGGGCGCGAGGCCGCGCTACACGACGGAGACAGGCAAGCGGATCCTGGCGCTGCTCGATCAGGCGCCGCCGCCGGGCTACGGACGCTGGACGGCGCCGTTGCTGTCGCGAGAGCTGGTCGATGTGTCGGACCAGTACATCTGGCGTTTCTTGCGCGACCAGAAGATCGATCTGGCGGCGCGCAAGTCGTGGTGCCAGAGCGACGATCCGGATTTCGTCGCCAAGGCCGCCGAGATCGTCGGGCTCTATCTCGACCCGCCGCACGATGCCATCGTGCTGGCGGTCGACGAGAAGCCGCACATCCAGGCGCTGGAGCGGGCCCAGGGCTATCTCAAGCTGCCCAACGGGCGAGCGCTCAGCGGCCGCAGCCACGACTACAAGCGCAACGGCACCTCGACCCTGTTCGCCGCTCTCGACGTCCTCACCGGCCAAGTCACCGCCGGCCATTACAAGCGCCGCCGGCGCGTCGAGTTCCTCGACTTCATGAACCGCATCGTCGCCGCCTATCCGGGCAAGGAGATCCATGTCGTCCTCGACAATCTCTCGACCCATAAGCCCAAGCGCGAGCGATGGCTCGTCCGCCACCCGCAACGTTCGCTTTCACTTCACCCCGACCTACAGCTCCTGGCTCAACCAGATCGAGATCTGGTTCTCTATCCTGCAGGGTAGTTCGCTCGCCCAAGCCAGCTTCACCGACATCCACCAGCTCAGGAACCACATCGATGACTTCGTCGCCAGCTACAATACCCGCGCCGTTCCCTTCGTTTGGACCAAGGCCGTCGTCCATCACAAGGCCCCTCAAATCACGTTTCTCGGACTTATGATTCCGGGTACTAGGCGCAACAAGGACTTCGTGGCCTAGCGCGCGTTCTTGACGTCCTCGGCTGTCACGGCATCGGTGTAGGCGTTGCCGAAATGGGTGCGGATGTAGTTGACCACGGCCGCCACCTGGCCGTCGCTCATCAGCCTGGCGAACGGCGGCATGGCCTTGTAGCCGTGCAGGACGACATAGACGGCGTAACCGGCCGCTCGCAGATTCTCGTCCTTCACCAAGGCAGGATAACGGCCGGCGCCGACGGCCCCCTCGCCCCGGCCCATGTGGCACGCCTGGCAGACGTTGGTGTAGAGCGCTTCGCCCGACTGCTCGGCTGAATCGAAACCCTGGGCTCAGCGTCGCCTCGGGCGGAGCGGCTCGCGAGGCTGGCGCGGCAATGACGGCCAACAGCAACAGGACAGCCGAAAGGCGCAGTGATCGCAGGGCAAGATGCGGCATCGTCCTCATCCCTGAAGAACGCGCTTGTGCAGGCGACCGATCGCGTCGAGCGACGACAGGATCGCACCTTCCTGCCAGGCGGGAATGTAGGAACAGTGCTCGCCGGCCAGCACGATGCGGCCGTCGATCTGGCAGAGATTATCGTAGTGCTGCTTCCGCGCCGCCTCCGTCCAGTCGCCGGCGCAGCCGAGCGTGAACGGCGAGCGATGCCAGGCAACGGAAATGCCGTTCTCGAATTCCGTCGCATATTGCGGATGGATCTGCGCGCCATACTCGACGGCGCGCCTGACCCGCTCTTCCGGCGCCATCGCGGTGAATTCATACGAGTTCGGCCCGTTCCAGGTGTAGCACCCGAGCAGGACGCCCTTGCCGGTCTGTATTGAAGTCGGTCGCTGGGATAGGAAATCGGCGGATCGGCAGGTCGGTATAGCTGATGCCGCCGAAGATGAGCTCGTCCTCTTCCCAGAAGCGCCGCTTGAACTGCAGGCCAACCTTGACGGACGAGGCATAGGGCACCGCGCTGATCGCCGCCTGCATCGGAGCCCCGACATTGCATCTCGATCTGGCTCAGGATGCTGAGCCGGAATGGTGCACACGCACCAGTCTGCGCTGGCCTTGCGGACGCGTACCGGCGTTCTTCGTATCCTCGTAGGTCGCCGTCACGCCTTTGTCGTTCTGCTCGATCTTGGTGACCTTGGCATTGTAGGCGATGAGGTCGCCGACTTGGGCGGCGAACGCCTCGCCGATCCGTCCCATGCCGCCGACCGGCTGGAACATGGTGGTCTGGAACTCATAGAAGCGCGAAAGAGGTGAGCCTGCTCCACAGGCGCGACTGCAGAATGTCGGACAGGCCGATGGGCTCGGCCCGGGCAACGGCTCGGCGCCGAGACCGCCGCCGGGATCCTTCTCGTAGCCGCGGAACTCGGCGCTGTCGTCGCCCGCCTTGTAGGCATAGTTCTCGTCCAGCGCGCCCCATGAGCGAAGCGCGGCGAGCAGGATCTCGCGGTCTTCCTGCGAGACGACTTCGTCCAGCTTGCCCTGCTGCACCACCTTGGCCAGCAGTTCGGAGATGTGCCCCTGGAAATCCGTCTTGATCTCGCGAACCCGTTGCGGCTTGCCGCCGAAGGCCCTGGCGGAATGCAGGAACGCGTTGTGGTTCAGCTGCTGGAAGGGCTCCAGCTTGACGCCGAGGCGCTTGCAATAGTCGAGCAGTCCGTTGTGGTGATAGGGAATGCGCCACGGGCCGGGATTGAAATAGAGGCCCTCGTCGAACTCGCATTTCTGCGTCGCGCCGCCGAGTTCGGTATAGGTGTCACCGCCGCGCAGCGACCAGTTGCGGCCGCCGGCGCGGCTGTTGAATTCCAGGACCTGCACCTTGTAGCCGGCCTGGCGCAGTTCCAGCGCCGCCGTCAGGCCGGCCAATCCGGCGCCCAGGATCAGCACCGACGCGCCCTTGGGGTCGCCTTCCAGCTTGATCCGTCCCTTGTAACCGGAGTCGGCGGCATACCCCAGGCTGGTCATCGCCTGATACATCGCGGCACTTCCGGCCGTCAGCCCGATCAACTTCAGCAGTTCGCGACGGCTCATGCCGCCGTCCGGTGGCTCCTGCAGCATCTCGCGACCCCTTCCGCGTGGCGCTCTTAGGCGCCGAGCCGTTGCAGCGCCGTTGCCAGCCGCGCGCGCGTCTGCTCGGCCTGCCGGCGGCGCTCACGCTGCTCTTCGACCACCTCTTCCGGCGCGCGGGCGACGAAGTTGGCGTTGCCGAGCTTGGCGTCGATCTTGGCGATCTCGTCGTCGAGCTTCTTGATTTCCTTCTGCAGCCGCGCGCTCTCGGCCGCGAGGTCGATCACCTCGCCCACCGGCAAGGCATAGGTCGCCTCGCCCACCACGATCTGGAGCGATGCCTTCGGCGCCGCCGTGGCCTTGGCGTCGATGCCCTCGACGCGCGCCAGCCGCCGATGCGCGGCGCGATGGCGGCAAGCCGCTTCTGGGTCGTGTCGTTGCGCCCGACCACCAGCAGCTTGAGCTTGGCAGCCGCCGGCACGTTCAGCTCCGAGCGCGCCGAGCGGATGTCAGAGATCAGCTTCACCAGCCACCCCATCTCGGCATCGGCAGCGGCGTCGATCGTCGGCGGCTGCGGCCAAGGCTGGCCGATCAGCATGCCGTGCTCGGCGCGATGGCCGAGCTTGTCCCAAAGCTCCTCGGTGATGAACGGCATTACCGGATGCAGCAGCTTGACCGTCTCGCGCAGCACGAAGGCCGTGACCGCACGCGTCTCGTCCTTTCGGCACCGTCGGCGCCCTCCTGAAGGATCGGCTTGGTGAGCTCGACGTACCAGTCGCAGACGACACCCCAGATGAATTCGTAGAGTGCGTTCGCCGCCTCGTTCAGCCGGAACTCGGCGATCGCCTTGTCGATGGCGGAGTTGGCGCGCGCCAATTCGCCCAGCATCCACTTGTTGACGGTGAGCTTCACGCGCTGCCGGATCGAAGTCCTTCGGCAGCGCCGCGCCGTTCATCTCGGCAAAGCGCGTGGCGTTCCACAGCTTGGTCGCGAAGTTGCGCGAACCCTCGACGCGGGCGGGCGACAGCCGCAGCCGGCTCGCCTGGTTGGCGGCGAGCGAGGCCATGGTGAAGCGCAAAGCGTCCGCGCCATACTTGTCGATCAGCTCCAGGGGGTCCATGGCGTTGCCCTTGGACTTCGACATCTTCTGGCCCTTCTCGTCCGTCACCAGGCCATGCAGGTAGACGGTGCGGAACGGCACGTCGGGCATGAAGTGCATGCCCATCATCATCATGCGCGCGACCCAGAAGAACAGGATGTCCCAGCCGGTCACCAGCACGTTGGTCGGGTAGTACTTCTTGAGCGCCGGCGTCTGGTCCGGCCAGCCGAGCGTCGAGAACGGCCACAGCGCCGAGCTGAACCAGGTGTCGAGTACGTCGGGATCGCGGTCGAGCGTCACGTCCTTGCCGTAGTGCTCGCGCGCCTCGGCTTTCGCCTCGCCCTCGGAGAGCGCCACGAAGATCTTCTTGTCCGGGCCGTACCAGGCCGGGATCTGATGGCCCCACCACAGCTGGCGCGAGATGCACCAGGGCTCGATGTTCTCCATCCAGCGGAAGAAGTCGTCGCGCCCGCGCTCGGGCACGAACTTCACGCGGCCATCGCGCGCCGCCGCGATCGGCGCCTCGGCAAGCTTCTTGGCATCGGCGTACCATTGCTCGGTCAGGAACGGCTCGACCGGCACTCCGCCGCGGTCGCCATAGGGGACAGTGTGGGTGTGCGGTTCGATCTTTTCGACCAGGCCCGCCGCTTCCATGTCGGCCACGACTAGCTTGCGCGCCTCGAAGCGGTCGAGGCCGCGATACTTCTCCGGCGCCTTCTCGTTCAGCCGCGCGAACTTGTCGAAGATCGAGATCGCCTCGAGATTGTGGCGGCGGCCGACCTCGAAGTCGTTGAAGTCGTGCGCCGGCGTGATCTTGACCGCGCCCGAGCCCTTCTCCGGATCGGAATATTCGTCGGCCACGATCGGGATGCGCCGGCCGACCAGCGGCAGGATGGCGTGCTTGCCGACCAGATGCTTCCACTTGGGATCGTCGGGATGGACCGCGACGGCGGTGTCGCCCAGCATCGTCTCGGGCCGCGTCGTGGCGACGACGATATGCTCGTCGCTGCCCTCGATCGGATACTTGAAATACCAGAGGCTGCCCCTCACCTCGCGCGATTCGACCTCGAGGTCGGAAATCGCGGTCAGCATCTTGGGGTCCCAGTTGACCAGCCGATTGTCCTTGTAGATCAGCCCGGCCTTGTAGAGATCGACGAACACTTTTAGGACGGCGCGCGACAGGCCTTCGTCCATGGTGAAGCGCTCGCGGCTCCAGTCGCACGAGGCACCGAGCCGCCGCAGCTGGCGGGTGATCGTGCCGCCGGAGAAGGCCTTCCATTCCCAGACCTTCTCGAGGAACTGCTCGCGGTTCAGCAGTTTGCGGTTGCCGTCAGCCTTCGCGCCTTCGACCGCTAGGCCGATGCCTTCCTGCTCGAGATTGCGCACCACGACCATCTGGGTGGCGATGCCGGCGTGGTCTGTGCCGGGCTGCCACAACACGTCGTCGCCCTTCATGCGCCGCCAGCGGATCAGCACGTCCTGCAGCGTGTTGTCGAGCGCGTGGCCCATATGCAGGCTGCCCGTGACGTTGGGCGGCGGGATCACGATGCAGTAAGGCGGCTTGGCGGATTCCGGATGCGCCTTGAATGCGCCGGAGCTTTCCCATTCGGGGTACCGGCGGGCTTCGATCTCCTTGGGGTCGTAGGTCTTGTCGAGCATTCAGAGCCTTATAGCGAAAAACGCCCCCTCAACAAAAAACGCCACGGTTGGCGCCGTGGCGTTCGATCTCTTGGGGCGCCGGGGGGTCAGCGGCGGGTCAGCCGGACGATCTCGCGTTCGACGAACCGTTCGACCATCGGCGGCAGGTTGCGGTCGAGCCATTCCTTTAGCATCGGCCGCAGCATTTCCTTCACCAGGTCCTCGAGCGTCTTGCCACCGCCCATCGTCGGGCCCGGATCGGGTGCCGACGGCGCGGGCACGCTGTCTTGCACCGCCTGGCTCAGGCGGTCGAAAGCCGAAGAGGCAACACCCGCCACGCCGGCCGCAACCAGCGCCTGGTCGGGTGCCGGACCGCCGCCAATCGTCGGCTGGGGCATGTCGGCCGCCGAGGCGGGATCGATGCGGGGCAAGGGCAGAGACGTCGGCCGGGGACCGGCCTTGTGCTCCTCGACGAGGTCGGTGAGCAGCAGCACGTCGTCGCGTTTGGCCGGTGCCGCTCCCGGACGCTGGTCGGCCGCCCCTGCCGCGTGGGCCGTCGCGCCCTGCCCGCCGCTGACCTGGGCGCGCGCCTCGTCATCCGAGATGATCTTGCGGATGGAAGCCAGGATGTCATCCATCGACGGATCGCTTGTTGAGCTGGTGGCTTCGCTCATTTGTTCGTCCCTTGCCCCGACGCCGGCATCGTCCCAGGCGTCGTCGCCTGCTGGGCGGCCGCCTGGAGCCGGCGCTCCTTGCGCCGATTTGCTGAACGCGCTCGCTGCATTCGCCGCGTTTGCAGGGCTCGGGTTCTGTCCGGCGCCCCAATCGCCGACCCAGCGCGAGCCGACCTCCTTATAATATCTCTCTTCGTCGTAATACTCGACTGGCAATCCGAGCGTCCGCGCGGTCAGGCGGCCGATGCCCGACAGCACGCCGTAGTAGGCGACCTGCACGTCGTGGCGCGCGCTGATCAGGCTGACCTGCGCATTCAGCAGCTCCTGCTCGGCGTTCAACACGTCGAGGGTGGTGCGCGAGCCGACCAGGGCCTCCTGGCGCACGCCGTTCAAGGCGACCTCGTTGGCCTTCACCTGGGCCTCGAACGACACGACCCGCGAGCGCGCCGCGTCGAGCTGGCGCCAGAACGTGATCACGGTCTGGGCCGCCACCCGGCGGGCGCTATCGAGTTCATTGCGCCTCTGGCCCACCAGCTCCTTGGCCTGGCGGACTTGGCTCCACTCACTGCCGTTCTGGTAGATCGGCACGGTCGCCTGTAGCTGCACGCCATACTGGTAGTACTGGTCGGTCGGCACAGCCAGATCCTGCTGGTACTGAATGAGACCAACGAGCTTTACCTGGGGCAGCAACACCGCCCAGGCACTATTGACGCCGTAGGCCGCCGCTGTGATCCGGTTCTGCGCGCTGACCGGGCGCGGGTTGGCGTCCATGGCGAGCGCCACGCTTTCTTCTTCGCTGGCCGGCAAGCGCACCCCAAAGCGGGATCTCGCCGACCCTGCCCGGGCGCTGGCCGGTGACGCGTTGATAGGCCGCTTCGTCGATGCGCAGCTGCGCTTCGGCCTGCACCAGGTCGGCTTTGGCTCCTTCCAGGCGCGCCTCGGCCTGGGAGACGTCCGTGATCGTGAGCTCGCCGACGCGAAAGCGTTCGCGCGTGGCATCGAGCTGCTCCACCAGCACCCGAACGTTGTTCTTGCGCGCATCGACGATACCCGCGTCGCGCACCAGGTCGGCATAGGCGGTGATCGTGTTCAGCAGCACCTGCTGTTCGGTATCGGCCAGCACGGCGCGCTGCGCCTGAATGTTGGCTTGGGCGGTCTTGGTGGCCGCCACCGTCGCGCCGCCGCGGAAGATCGGTTGGGTCACCTGCAGCAACGTCGTGCGGCCGTTCAGGATGAGGTAGCTGTTCGGCTTGACGACCGGGATCGAGTTGGCTTCGGTCTTGGCATATTGGAGGCTCAGGCTGATCGTGGGCCGCCAGTTGGCGACGGCCTGAGCGAGCGTTTCGTCGGTCTGACGCAGGACCGCGCGGGCGGCCAGCAGGTCGGGGTTGCTGTTGTAGGTCGCGGACAAGGCCTCGACCAGGCTTTGTGCCCGCGCGCCCGAAGCCGCGCCCAGCCCGACAGCAAGCGCGCACATCGCTGCGCAGGCGTGCCTCGAAACGGGCCGGATACGCATTGAACTACCCCATACCCTCGTCGTCATCTGTGAGTCCGAACCTATCATTGCCCCGACTGCTCTGGGTAGCCCCAACAACTGACCCGAACCCGGCAATGCAAATGCTTGGCCTAGAAGGTGAATCGCGGCGGCGGAGCAAATCCCGGGAGAGCAGGCGTGCCGGCGTCGAACAACGGCCGGCCGGAGGTCACACCGCCCTCCTTCATCACGAGCTGGGCCACGCCCAAAACGCCCGCGGGTGCGGCAACGACGGTGGTCAGCCGGCCGCCTTCGGCCAGCTGATCGAGGATCGCCCGCGGGATCTCTTGCACGGCACCTTCGATCAGGATGGCGTCATACGGCGCCTCGGCAGGGGCACCCGCCTCCGATTTAGCCACTGTCTGGTGAATATTGACGATGCCTAGATCTTTGATGGTCTGCTCGGCCGAACCGGCCAGGCCAGCGTCGCTCTCGACGGCCTCGACCGACTTCACCAGCCGTGACAGAAGCGCTGCGCCATAGCCGCGACCCGACGCCACAACCAGCGCCTTGTCGTCCGGCTGCGGCTGCAGGGCCTGAATCAAGCGGGCCAGCACCATGGGTTCCATCAGAAAACGGCCGTTCCCCAGCGGCACATCATCGTCGGCATAGGCGACCGAGCGCAGCCCCTCGGGCAGGAAGCGCTCGCGCGGCAGCTCGCCGACCGCCGCCAGCAGGGACGCATGGGTCACCCGGTTGGGCCGGAGCTGGCCGTCCACCATGTTGCGGCGCGCGAGCGCGAAGTCCGTCATAGGCTGACCCCAAAATGTTGCGGTGTTTATAGTCGCCGGCCGCCAATAGCGTCAAAGGACGCCTTGGCGGGCCCTGCTTGACCCTGCTCGCGGCCCATGCGTATAGCACCGCGCTCCACGCCCGGCCTGGTGGCAGAGTGGCTATGCAGCGGACTGCAAATCCGCGTATGCCGGTTCGATTCCGGCCCAGGCCTCCACGCGTCCTTCGGGCATTACTGGATAGATCGGCCCCTTGCCTGCAGGGTGGCGCTCTGCCAAAAACCGGCCCTCCGTAGGCCTACACCGCCGGCCGCGACGAATTCATTCCGGAGTAGCTCAGCGGTAGAGCAGGCGACTGTTAATCGCCGGGTCGCAGGTTCGAACCCTGCCTCCGGAGCCACCTACGACTACGGCGCGTTCTTTTTGGACGCGCCGTAGCTGTTTTTGGGAGGAGCATCATGGCCAGCATCCAGAAGATCAGCCCGTGCCTGTGGTTCGACGGCCAAGGCGAGGAAGCCGCCAGGTTCTACGTCTCGATCTTCAAGAACTCGCGCATCGGCACGATCAGCCACTTTGGCAAGGAAGGGTTCGAGATCCATGGCCGGCCGGAGGGGTCGGCCATGGTCGTCACTTTCTATCTCGACGGCCAGGAATTCGCCGCGCTGAATGGCGGGCCCCACTTCAAGTTCAACGAGGCCATATCGTTGATGGTTCGCTGCGAGAGCCAGGCCGAGATCGACTATTTCTGGGACAAGCTCGGTGCCGGCGGTGACCCGAACGCACAGCAATGCGGCTGGCTGAAGGACAAGTACGGCCTCAGCTGGCAGATCGTGCCGACTGCCATGGAGGAGATGATGACCTCGACCGATCGGGCCAAGTCCGGCCGCGTCATGAATGTTCTACTCAAGATGAAGAAGCTCGACCTCGCGGCTCTTCAGAAAGCCTACGATGCCTAACCCTCCCAACGAGACGGCCGAGCTGGTGCGCCACGAGGTGGCGTACCAGGGTTACTTCAAGGTCGGGCGCTATTTCTTCCGCCATAGCCTGCATCGCGGCGGCCAGAGCGGCGTCATCAGCCGCGAGGTCTTCGAGCGCGGGCAAGCCGGCGCCGTGCTGCCCTACGATCCCACGCGGGACGAGGTCGTGCTGATCCGCCAGTTCCGCGCCGGCTCCTACGTCGCGGGCCACCATCCTTTCACCTGGGAAGCGGTGGCCGGCATCATCGAGGCCAACGAGACGGCCGAGGCGATGATCCGGCGCGAAGCGGTCGAGGAAGCAGGACTGCAGATCGCCGAGGTGATGCCGATCACCACCATCATGCTCACGCCCGGCGCCTGTTCGGAGTCGTGCCAGGTTTTTCTCGGTCGCATCGATACGACGAAGGCCGGCGGCGTCTTCGGCCTGCAGTCTGAGGGCGAGGATATCCTGGTGAAGGTGCTGCCGTTCACTGAGGCTTACGCCCTGCTCGAGCGCAACGACGTCGACAACGCCGTCGGCGTGATCGCCCTGCAGTGGCTCGCGCTGCACCGCGACGAGGTTCGCAAGCGCTGGCGCTAGCGCTCGGCGGCCTGCTACGGTCCGCGTCCGGGAGCGAGCGCAGGGCGAGAGAGCGAGCAGAGCATGAACGTCCGGTCGGGTTTCATCGAGAGTATCGGCAACACGCCGCTGATCAAGCTGCGCGCCGCGTCGGCGGCCACTGGTTGCGATATCTACGGCAAGGCCGAGTTCCTCAATCCGGGCGGCTCGGTGAAGGACCGCGCGGCGCTGGCCATTATCGAGGATGCCGAGAAGCGCGGAAAACTGAAGCCTGGCGGCGTCATCGTTGAAGGCACTGCCGGCAATACCGGCATCGGCATCGCGCTGGTTGCGAACGCGCGCGGCTACCGCTCGGTGATCGTGATGCCCGAGACGCAGAGTCAGGAGAAGAAGGACATGCTGCGGCTCTGCGGCGCCGATCTGCGCCTGGTCCCGGCCGCCCCCTACTCCAACCCCGGGAACTATGTGCGCTACTCTGGCCGGTTGGCCGAGGAGCTGGCCGCCAAGGAGCCCAACGGCGCGATCTGGGCCAACCAGTTCGACAATGTCGCCAATCGCGAGGGTCACTATCGCACGACCGGTCCTGAGATCTGGGACCAGACCGCCGGCAAGGTCGACGGCTTCACCTGCTCGGTCGGCACCGGCGGCACGCTGGGCGGCGTGGCGCGCGCGCTCAAGGAGCGCAACCCCAAGATCAGGATTGCGCTTAGCGATCCCATGGGCTCCGCCTTCTACAACTGGCACACCAAGGGCGAACTCAAGGCCGAGGGCAACTCGATCACCGAGGGCATCGGCAACAGCCGCGTCACCGCCAACCTCGAGGGCACGCCGCTCGACACCGTCTACCAGATCAGCGACGAGGAGGCGCTGCCGGTCCTGTTCGACCTGGTCGAGCACGAAGGCCTGGTACTGGGCGGCTCGACCGCCATCAACGTCGTGGGCGCCATGCGGCTCGCCAGGGAACTCGGCCCGGGCAAGACCGTCGTCACCATTCTGGCCGACGGCGGACAGCGCTATCAGTCCAAGCTCTTCAACCCGGCGTTCCTTCGCGAAAAGAAGCTGCCCATCCCGCCCTGGATGAAATGAGTCGCCCCTGATGAGCAGGGTCGTCGTCTGCGGCAGCCTCAACATGGACGTCGTCGTGCAGAGCGCACGGCGCCCCGCCTCGGGCGAGACGCTGCTCGGCGCCACGGTGTCGTTGCTGCCCGGCGGCAAGGGCCTCAATCAGGCCGTCGCGGCGGCGCGGCTCGGCGTGCCGACCGCCATGTTGGGCGCGGTCGGCGGCGACGGATTCGGCACCACCCTGCGCACGTTCCTGGCCAACGAAGACGTCAACAGCCTCGGCGTCAGCGTGGTCGAGGGGCAAACCACCGGCGTCGCCGTCATCCAGCTCGTCAAGGGTGACAACGCCATCACCGCCGCCGGCGGCGCCAACGACCACTTCACCAGCGCGATGATCGGCGACGTGCCGCGGCGCGACGAGGTCTGGGTGGCGCAGTTCGAGACGCCGGTCACCACGACGCAGGCGATGCTGGCCGAGGCACGCGACGCGGGCGCACACACCGTGCTCAACCTGGCGCCCATGGTTCCCCACCCGGCGCGCCTCCTGAAGCTGGTCGATGTCGCGGTGCTGAACGAGATCGAGCTGGCGCAAGCCACGGGCGCACGCATCAAGGCTTCGAGCGCCATCCGCACGATCGTCGCCGCCTGCGAAAAGCTGCGCGCCAAGGGCGCCCGCACGGTGATCGCCACCCTGGGCGGGCGCGGCACGGTCGTCGTCACGGCGGACGGCGCCACCGCCCTGCCGGCGCTCAAGGCCAAGGTCGTTGACACGACCGGCGCCGGCGATTGTTTCGTCGGCGCCCTGGCGGCGCGGCTGGCGACGGGCGCGGATATCGTCGACGCTGCCCGCTATGCCAATGCGGCGGCGGCCTGTTCCGTCGAGCGGCTGGGCGCGGCCCCTTCCATGCCGACACCCAAGGAAGTTGCGGCCCGGCTGGCGAGAGCCTAAATCCGTTCGATGGTCGAAGAACTCTTCCGTCAGGACGCCTATCTCAAGGAAGCCGACGCCACCGTTACCGCGGTCGAGGAGCGCGGCGTGCGGCTCGATCGCTCGATCTTCTATCCCACCGGCGGCGGCCAGCCCGGCGACACCGGCCTGCTGCGCTGGGATGGCGGTGAAGCGAAGGTCGTCAACTCCGTGAAGGCCGATGGCAGCGACGTCCTCCATATTCTGGCGCCCGACTCGGCCAAGCCGGCGGCCGGCACCAAGGTCCACGCGATCCTCGATTGGGACCGCCGCTATCGCCACATGCGCATGCACACCGCGCTGCACGTCATGTCGGCCGTCATCAAGGGCAATGTCACCGGCGGCCAGGTCGGCGCCGACAAGAGCCGCCTCGATTTCAACCTCGAGGGCGAGGTGCCGACCAAGGAATGGGTGACCGACGAGATCAACAAGCTGCTCGCCGTCGACCGACCCGTGGTGCCGCAATGGGTCACCGACGAAGAACTCAATTCGCGGCCCGAGCTGGTGAAGACCATGAGCGTGCGCCCGCCGATGGGCGCCGGCCGCGTGCGGCTGCTCTCGATCGAAGGCGTCGACCTGCAGGCCTGCGGCGGCACGCATGTGGCGCGCACGGCCGAGATCGGCCGCGTCGAGTGCACCAAGATCGAGAACAAGGGAAAGATGAACCGGCGCTTCATCATCGCGCTGCCATAGGGAGCATCATGGAATACGCCAGACCCGACGCTCTCGTCAGCACCGAATGGCTCGCCAAGCACCTCGATGCGCCGGACATCCGCATCGTCGACGGCTCATTCTATCTGGCCGCGCAGAAGCGCAACCCCAAGGCCGAGTTCGCCAACCAGCACATTCCGGGCGCGATGTTCTTCGATATCGACGAAATCGCCGATACCGCAAGCCCGCTGCCACACATGCTGCCATCAGCCGAGAAGTTCTCCTCGCGCGTCCGCAAGCTCGGGCTGGGCGATGGCAACAAGATCATCGTCTACGACACCACGCCGATGACCGGTGCCTGCCGCGTCTGGTGGATGTTCCGGGCCATGGGCCACAAGGATGTCGCCGTGCTCGATGGCGGCTTGCCCAAATGGATGGCCGAAGGCCGGCCGGTCACCGACGATCCGACCCCGCCGCGAGAACGGCATTTCACCGCCCGGCTGGACAACACGCTGGTGCGCTCGCTCGACGACGTGAAGGGCCTGCTCGACAGCAAACGCGAACAGGTGGTCGACGCGCGCGCCGCCGCCCGCTTCCGCGGCGAGGCGCCCGAGCCGCGTGCCGGCCTGCGCTCGGGCCACATGCCGGGCGCATTCAATCTGCCCTACAACGACCTCCTGGACCCGAAGACCAGCACCATGCTGCCGGCCGACAAGCTTGCCGCCCGCATCAAGGCGTCAGGTATCGATCCAGCGAAGAAGGTTACGGCGAGCTGCGGCTCGGGCGTCACCGCCTGCGTCGTCGGTCTCGCCCTCTACCTCACCGGTGCGCCGGAAGCGGCGATCTATGACGGCTCATGGACAGAATGGGGTGGACGCGCCGATACGCCGATCGTCACCGGAGCTAGGTGATGCCCGCTCACCGATCAGTCGTCGTCACCGGCGCCTCCACCGGTATCGGCTCGGCCTGTGTCAAGGTCCTGGTCGCCAGCGGCTTCCATGTCTTCGGCAGCGTTCGCAAGCAAAGCGATGCAGAGAGGTTGTCGAAGGAGTTCGGCGCAAGCTTCACGCCGCTCGTCTTCGATGTGACGGACGAGGCCGCCGTCGCGGCCGGCGCCAAGAAGGTGGAAGCGGCACTCGAGGGCGCCACACTGTTCGGGCTGGTCAACAATGCCGGTATCGCCGTGGCGGGGCCGCTGCTCTATCTCAAGGTCGAGGACTTCCGGCAGCAGCTCGCCGTCAACCTCACCGGCCAACTGATCGTGACGCAAGCCTTCGCGCCGCTGCTCGGCGCCGATCGCGAGCGCAAGGGGACGCCCGGGCGCATCGTCATGATCTCCTCGGTCGGCGGCAAGAATGCGCTGCCTTTCGTCGGCCCCTACGCCGCGTCGAAGTTCGCCCTCGAGGGCCTGTCGAAGTCCCTGCGTCGCGAACTGATGGTGTTCGGCATCGATGTGGTCGTGGTGGCGCCTGGTGCGGTGGCGACGCCGATCTGGGACAAGTCCGACGTCGACGTCACACCGTACGCCAACACGCCCTACGCGTCGGCGCTCGACAAGATGAAGACCTACATGATCTCTCTCGGCCGCAAGGGCCTTCCGCCGGACAGGATCGGTGAGGCGGTCAAGACCGCGCTCACGACCGCCAAGCCGAAGACCCGTTACACCGTGGCGCCCAATCCGGTCCAGCAGCTGATGACCGCCGTGCTGCCCAAGCGCACCGTGGACAACCTGATCGCCCGCCGCCTCGGTCTCGCTCCCCCGCCGCGATGAAGGGGCTCTTCGCCCATCAGCCGCCACCGCGTCGTGATGGGCGGTTGGCGGTCACGATCACTCATCTCGAACTGACGCCGGCCAATTGGACGCGGCGTGGCGAGCCGCCCGATCTGACGATTGCCATCGAACGCATCGCGGACCCGAGTGCCGCGCTCTATCTCGACCTCTACGACCGCGTCGGTCGTCCCTGGCTCTGGTATGAACGCCGCCTGCTCGGTGACGCCGCCCTCACTGGCCTGATCAACCGGGCCGGTCATGAGCTCCACGTCGCGCTGCATGACGGTGCCCTCGTCGGCTACTTCGAACTCTACGAGGACGAGGTCGTCTTCTTCGGCCTCACGCTGGACTATGTCGGCCGGCGCATCGGGCCGTGGCTGCTCGACCGTGCCATCGAGCGCGGCTTCGCACGCGGTTCATCACGGCTCACCCTGAACACCAACACGGCCGACCATCCGCGTGCGCTCGAGACCTATCGCAAGGCAGGATTTCGCGTAGTGCGTAGCGAGAGCAAGGAATTGCAGGACCCGCGCGTGCTGTGGCCGGACATCTATCGGTGGCCGCCGAAGTGAAGCCTGTGCCATAGTGCAATTCATGACCGCGAAGAAAACTTATACCAGACCCGACACCATTCTGGCCGTCGCCGGCCGCGATCCCGAAAACAATTTCGGCATCGTCAATCCCCCCGTCTATCACGCCTCGACCATCCTCTCGCCGACCATGGCGAAGTTCGAGAACCGCATTCCGTTCGAGGGCTTCGGCTATGGCCGCAACGGCACGCCGACCCAGAAGGCGCTCGAGGATGCCGTGGCCGCGATCGAAGGAGCACATCGCTCCATCGCCGTGCAGTCGGGCCTCGCCGCCGTCACCGGCGCGATCGTGGGCTTCTTCAAGACCGGCGATCACCTGCTGTTGACCGACAACGCCTACGGACCGGCGCGGCGCTTCGCCAACACCACGCTGAAGAATTTCGGCGTCGAGACGACGTTCTTCGATCCCATGATCGGCGCCGGCATCGAGAAGCTGATCCGCCCCAACACCAAGGTGGTCTATCTCGAGGCGCCCGGCTCGCAGACCTTCGAAGTGCAGGACGTCGATGCCATCGCCAAGGTCGCCAAGAAGCATGGCTGCGCCGTGCTGATCGACAACACCTGGGCGACGCCGCTCTACTTCAAGCCGTTCGAGCATGGCTGCGACGTCTCGATCCACGCCGGGACCAAGTACATCGTCGGCCACTCCGATGCCATGCTCGGCATCATCTCGTGCGCCACCCGGCAGATGTTCGAGCTGGTCAAGACGGCGTGCATGAATTTCGGCACCCACGCCGCACCCGACGACAGCTACCTCGCGCTGCGCGGCCTGCGCACCATGGCGGTGCGGCTGCGTCACCACGAGAAGAGCGGCCTGCACATCGCGCACTGGCTGAAGGAGCGGCCCGAGGTCGACAAGGTCCTGCACCCCGCCCTGCCCGACTGTCCCGGTCACGACAACTGGAAGCGCATGTTCAAGGGCTCGTCGGGATTGTTCTCCTTCACCCTGCGCGACGGCTACAGCAAGGGCGCGCTCGCCGCCATGCTCGACGGCATGGACATCTTCGGCATGGGCGCCTCATGGGGCGGCTACGAGAGCCTGATGATCCCCGCCCATCCCGGCAACTATCGCACCGCCGTGCCGTGGCCCGAAAGCAAGCACATCCTGCGCGTCCATATCGGGCTGGAGGACGTCGAGGACCTGAAGACGGATCTCGCCGAGGGCTTCGACCGGCTGAACCGGGCGCACAACGCCTGAGTCAGGCGCGCCGGCAGTCCGCGCAGGTGCCGGTCACTTCGAGCGTCATGTCGCGTGCGGCAAAGCCGCGGCGGCTGGCTGATGCAGCGATCGAATCGGCGACGGCAGCGCTTTCCAGCTCCTCGGCATTGCCGCATTGCCCGCAGATCAGGAAGAAGCCGCGATGCGCCTCGCCCGGATGGCTGCAGCCGATGAAAGCGTTCATGCGCTCGATGCGATGGATCAGGCCGTGCTCGATCAGGAAATCGAGCGCGCGATAGATGGTGGGCGGCGCCGAGCCCAGATCCTCGTCACGCAGCTGGTCGAGCAGTGCATAGGCGCCGACCGGCTTGTGGCCTGACCATACCAGCTCGAGCACGCGCCGGCGCAGGGGCGTGAAGCGCAGCCCCTTGGTCACGCAGAGCTTCTCTGCCGCCGACACGGCATCCTCGATGCAGTGCTCGTGGTCGTGGCCCCGGTTGGCCTTGGTGGGAGCAGCCTTGGTGGACTTTCTCACGGCTCGCGACTATACGCCCCGTTCCCCGATGAGGCCAAGCCGATGCCCAACGTTGCCGCCACGACGTACCCCAGGGCCGCGATCGACACCATGATCGCCGCCATCCAGTTCGACGCCCAGGGCCTGGTGCCCGCGATCGCCCAGCAGCACGGCACCGGCGAAGTGCTGATGATGGCCTGGATGGATCGCGACGCCGTGGCCGAAACCATGCGCACGGGCCGTGTGTGCTACTGGTCGCGCTCGCGCAAGGCGCCGTGGCGCAAGGGTGATACGTCGGGCCACATCCAGCGCCTGGTCGATCTGCGCGTCGATTGCGACGGCGACACCTTGCTGGTCGAGGTCGAGCAGACCGGCGTCGCCTGCCACACCGGACGGCACAACTGTTTCTTCCGCGCGATCCGCGACGGCAAGCTCGAGACCATCGCGCCGGTGCTCGTCGACATGGACAAGATTGGAGAAGGATTGAGTTTGACCCAGCGTAGCTTTCGCCGGCGCGCGTTCCTCGGCGCCGCGCTCGTCCTGCCGCCTGCCCTCACTCTCGGCGGCTGTCTCGACATGGCGGAGATGTTCGGCCAGAAGCCGAAATACACCCTCACGCCGCGCGGCGACCGCATGGTGCGCTGGCTCCAGCACGAGGGCCGCGAGGCGATGATGGCGCCCGACGCGCTGACCGTGATGGGCATCACCAATGGCGGCCGAGACATTCCGGTGAAGCAACTCGCCGAGGGCGACCCGGACGACGCCCGCTACGTCATCAGCCTGGTAAACATCCGCAAGATCCACGAGTTCGTGCTGCACCGCCGCAAGGGCGACGTGCTCATCTTTCACAACTGCGACACCAAGTTCGAGCGGCTGTCGAGCGTGCGCTACGCGCGCAACGGCAAGCCGACCTACATCACCGACACGGCGTTCGCCGAAAAGGACTTCCAGGAACAGCTGGCCTTCTGGTTTGAGCGCATGCCCGGGCGGTAGTAATGTGACAGTGCCATGACAGTCGCCGCCGACCGCCCCCGATCCGCTCGCAAGACGCTGGCGGTGTGCGGCGGGGCCCACGCGCTGCATGACGGCTTCACCGACCTTCTCAATGTCCTCTACCCGCTGCTGCAGGCCCAGTTCGGCCTGAGCTACGCCGCCATCGGCGCGCTGAAGTCGGTCTATTCCGGCGCGATGGCGAGCGGGCAGATCCCGTCAGGCTGGCTCGCCGGCCGCTTCGGCGGCGTCAAGGTGCTGGCGAGCGGCACCGCACTGATCGCCGCCGGCTACTGCCTCGCCGGCTTCACCGGCTCGCTCTATGGCGTGGTCGCGGGACTGTTGCTGGCGGGACTGGGCGGCAGCACGCAGCATCCGATCGCCTCGACCCTGGTCTCCTCCGCTTTCCCCGGCCTCAGATCGCGCACCGCCCTCGGCACCTACAATTTCACTGGCGACGTCGGCAAGGTGGCATTGCCGGCGCTGTTCGCCCTGATCGCCGCCGCGCTCGGCTGGCGTCAGGCGATGATGGTGACGGCGGCCATCGCAGTCGCTGGCGCCGGCGTGATCCTGGCCACGCTGCAGCCGACGGAGACACATGTTGCCGAGACGGCGAAGAGCGAGGGCAAAGCCATGGCCGGCCAGGACCGGCCGTGGGCGTTCTGGCTGCTGTTCTTCATCCACATTGCCGACAGCGGCGTGCGCAGCGGCTTCCTGATCTTCCTGCCCTTCCTGCTGCGCGCCAAAGGCGCCGACCTGCCGACCATCGGCCTCGCCCTGTCGCTGCTGTTCGCCGGCGGCGCGGCGGGCAAGCTGGCCATGGGCTGGATCGGATCGCGGCTCGGCGTCGTCCCTTCGGTGGTGCTGACCGAGGTGGCGACGACGGCGCTGATCCTCGCCCTGCTGCCGCTCGCGCTGACGACGTCGCTCGCTCTGCTGCCGCTGGTCGGCCTGATGCTGAACGGCACCTCGTCGGTGCTCTACGGCACCATCCCCGAGTTCGTGACGCGCTGAGCGCCGCACGCACGCCTTCGCCGTCTTCTACACCGGCGGCTCGATCGCCGGCGCGGCAAGCCCCTTCCTGTTCGGCGTTCTGGGCGACGCGATCGGCCTCTCGACCCGCGCTCGCCTGCGTCAGCGCCGTGGCGCTGCTCGACGTGCCGATGGTGTGGGCGCTCAGCCGCTCGCGCTGTACCGTGGCTCCGCTCCACACCGGCCCCATCGGCCTGAGCCTGATGCCTTTGCGGAGGTGCTTGTAGGGCATCTCGACGGGATCGGTGATGTGCGCGCCGGGCGACTGCACGACCAGGATCGTCTCGGCGATGGGCTGGAAGTCGGCGCGGAAATGCACCGTCGATTTCAGCGCGAGGATCGGCACGTTCGACGGGCTCGACGCCGACATGGCGGAACATCTCCTGGTCGGCGGCCTGGATGCGCTTGCTGGCGAGCACCGCCGAGACGCCGCTCGCCTCGTCGGTGACCAGCGCCATCGGCCCGATCTGGAACTTGGCGCCGCCGTAGAACGGGCCGGTGCCGGTGAACTTGCCGTCGCCGATCTTGACCACGCGCCAGTCGGCCTCGACCGGCGTCTCGCCGGCATAGCCCACGACGGCGCCGATGCCGCGCCGCATGACGTTGCCCTCGCCCGTCTCGACGGCTTGCTTGCGCGGCACCCTCGTCGACGATCATGCCGATCACCGCGCCCCTGGCCTTGTGGCGCATCAGGGCCGCCAGCAGGCCGACCGTGTCGGACGTGCCGCCGGCGCCGGGATTGTCCTGCACGTCGGCCAGCACGATCGGCTTCTTCGCCTTCTTCGCGAGCTCGATGGCGCGTAGCGCCGCCGCGTCGGGATCGAGCAGCTCGCCGGCGAAGGCTTTCTCCTGTGCCTTCACCGTTGCCGCGAGCTTGTCGGCGGCCGCTTCGACCGCTTCCTTGTCGTGGCCATAGACCACGAGCGCGGGCCCGCATTGCGCGATGTCGGCCGGCGGGAAGCCCGGCGTGTGGGTCACGCTCGACGATGCCCTGGTTGTGGCTCTTCTCGCCGGCCTCGAGTTCGCCCACCAGGTCGAAGATCGCCTTGGCCGGCTCGATGAAGGTGCACTGCCAGACCAGCGGGATCAGGAAGTCGAGCTGGCGGTAGGCGCGATAGACCGGCCGCTTCTCCTTCAGCAGCCGGTCGAGCAGCTCGACGGCGCGCTTGCCCGTCACCGCCATGTCGATGTGCGGATAGGTGCGGTAGCCGACCAGGGCGGTCGCCAGCCGCGCCATGTCCGGCGTCAAATTCGCGTGATAGTCGAGGCTCGCCACGATCGGCAGATCGTTGCCGACGATGCCCCGGATGCGGCGCAGCAACTCGCCCTCGCCGTCCTCGGTGTTCTCCGCGACCATCGCGCCATGCAGGTCGAGGTAGATCGGCATCGAACGGCCCGAGCTTGGCGAGGTCCTCGTCGAACATCGCCCACATGCGTTCGTAGGCGTCCTCGGTGACGTAGGAGGCCGGCGGCGCGGCCGCCCAGCTGAGCGGCACGATCTCGTGGCCGAGCTCGGCCAGCCGCTTCACCGCGCCCGCGATCGGGATGTTGAAGCCCTCGACCGCGCCGATCATCTCCGGCCCGCGCAGAAGCCCCGGCCAGGCGTCGGCGCGCACGAAATCCTCCCAGGTCGCCTGCTGCGGCGCAAAAGTGTTCGTCTCGTGCTGGAACCCACCAACCGCGATACGCGCCATACGCTCTCTCCCCTTCCACAAGTCTGTCCGCCGAGGGACCATATCATCGCCATGCGCAAAGTCGTGCCCAAACGTTCCTGGCGCGCTGCTCCTCGCCGTTGCTGGCTGCGGTACACCTTCGCGCTGGGAGAAGCCCGGCGTCTCGGACCAGGTGACGGCAACGGACATCACCGAGTGCCGCCGGGCAGCTTCGCAGGAGGCGTTCCTCTACTCCCCGTACGGCTGGGGTCCGCCACTCTGGCCCTATCGCCGCGGGTCGTGGCTCACCTGGCAGCAGTATCGGGATCGCAGCGCTTCTACGCCGAGAACCGGCTGACCGCCTTCTGCATGCGCAACAAGGGCTATGAACTGGTGCCGATCCCCAGCCGCAAGGCTAAGATGGTCGCCATGCGCACCATCCTGCCGTTCGCCGTCCTGCTCGCCCTCGCCGCCTGTGCCGCGCCCACCCGCTGGGAAAAGGCGGGCATCTCCGACGAAACGAAAGAGTCGGACCTCTCCATATGCCGCCACGCGGCGGCACAGCAGGGGCTCGCTTACTATCCCTCCGCCGTGAATGCGCCGCCAGGGTGGGCCGACCAGCAGCGCTGGGCCATCATGGACACCTACTCCGACGACTTCCGCTATCACGCGGAGTTCCGGATGACCGCCGCCTGCATGCGCTACAAGGGCTACGAGCAGGTGCCGGTGTCGAACTAGCGCACGCGGGTTACTTGCCTCTCTGTCGTGCCGTCCTCGATCGCCTTGATCAGGACCGGCCAGTATTCCTTGTCGAAGCCCAGCTCTTTCGCGCGCTCCATCAGCTCGCGCGCCACGTCGGCGCCGAGCGCCGGCACGCCCTTCTCCTCCGCCATCTGGATCGCGTAGGAGAGATCCTTCAGCGCATAGTCGGTCGAGAAGGCGCGCTCGGGGAACACGCCGGGCAGCATCGCCTTCATGCCGTGGTTGCGCAGCGCGAAGGAATCGGCCGAGCCCTTGGTCAGGGTTTCGTACAGCACCTTGCCGTCGATCCCGTTGGCGCGGGCAATGCACAGCGCCTCGGCCAGCGCCACGCCGGTCTGGAACAGGATCATGTTGTTCAGGATCTTCACCGCCTGGCCCGCGCCCGCCTCGCCGCAATGCGTCACCTCGCTCGCCATGTGGCGCAGCAGCGGCTCGATGCGGGCGAAGGTCGCGTCCGTGGCGCCGACCATGATCGACAGCGTGCCGTCGATCGCGGCCTGGCGCGTGCGCGCGACCGGCGCGTCGGCAAAGGCGCGTCGCCTTGCCCTCGAACTCGGCATAGAGCTGGCGGGCCAGCGACACCGGCGCTGTGCTGCAGTCGACGATGGTCCAGCCCATCCGGACCTTGGAGAGGATGCCGCCCTCGCCCAGGCACACCTGCTCGACTTCCTTGCCACCCGGCAGCGAGAGAAAGATCGTTCGGCAGTTGGCGACGATCTCGTCGAGCGACGCCGCCTTCACGCCGTCGGCCGCCAGCCGCTGCAAGGGCGCCTTGTCGCGATCGGCCGCCAGCACCTTGCAGCGCCGCTCTTCTTCGCGAGGTTGCGGCACATCGGCTCGCCCATGGTGCCGACGCCCACGAATCCGATCTTGTCGGTCATGTCAGTCCACGATGAAGAGTTTGGCGCCCACCGCCGTCTTGGAGCGGTGGGCGAGATCGCCGTCCGCCACCTGGTAGCTCTGGCCGGGCTTCAGCACCACGGTGCGGCCGTCGGCCAGCTCGGTGTGCAGCTCGCCCTCCAGCACCAGCAGGACATGGCCCTTCTGGCACCAGTGATCGGCGAGGTAGCCCGGCGTGTACTCGACCATGCGCACGCGGATGTTGTTGAAATTCTTGGTGCGCCAGAACGCCTTGCCGGTCTCGCCGGGATGCTCCGTGCGCTTCACGTCGTCCCAGTCGGTCGTGCCGAAGGGTATGTCGAACATCAGCATGGCCCTTTACTCCCATTGCGCGAGCGCGCGCGCAAGGCTCTCCGGCCCGCGATAGAGCATGGCGCGCCAGCCCGCCATGCGCGCGCCGTCGACATTGGCGGCGCGGTCGTCGACGAACAGGATCGATTGCGCCGCCGTCACGCCCATGCGCGTCTGGGCGCTGGTGTAGAAGACGCGATCGGGCTTGCAGACGCCGAGCGCCGCCGAATAGATGATCTCGTCGAAATGCGCGCCCAGCCCCGCCTGGTCGCGCAGATAGGCGACGCGATAGTGCTCCTGGTTGGAGGCGGCGAAACAGCGCCCGCCGGTCCGCTGGCGCCAGGCATCGGCCTGGTCGAGCACGGCGCGGTCGATCGACGGCGTCCTTCTCGAACCAGTAGGCGACGAACTCCTCCATGCGGTCGGCGAGCCCCTTGGGCTCGAAGTAGCCGTGCAGGGCGACATAGAGGTCGAGCCTGCCGCGCAGCACTTCCAGGAACTCGCGCTGGAAGAACTCGCGCTCGATCTCCGCATAATCGAGCCCGAGATCCTGCTTCAGCGTGGCGTACCACGGCTCAGCCGAGCCCGGCTGGGCGAGCGACACGACGCCGTCGATATCGAGGACGAGGACCGGAGCGGAACTCATGCGCGGCGATGCTACAGTACCTTCATGGACCTCGTCGTTCCCTCGCTCGACCATCTCGAGGCCTATGCCGACGCGCTCGCGCCGCGGCTGGTCGCCCGACAACATCCGCCTGGAAGAGGCGGCGCGCGAGCATCTGGAGCAGATCGCCGAGGACGCCGCGGCCTTCGTCGCGCGGGCCGAGGATCGCAAGGCGCGGGGCGGGCCGGTCACCCTGCCCGACGGCTCGCAGGTGGCGCGCCTGCCGGGCTATCGTGCGCTGGCTGTGGGACGGCGAATTCTGCGGCCAGATCGGCTTTCGCTGGCAGCCCGGCACGGCGGCGCTGCCGCCGCTATGTTCTCGGCCATATCGGCTATGCCGTCGTGCCGTGGAAGCGCCGGCGGGGTTACGCCACGCGCGCGCTGGCCTTGCTGCTGCCGGAAGTGCGCAAGGAAGGCCTGGCCTATGTCGAGCTCACGACCGACCCGGACAATCTCCCGTCGCAGAAGGTGATCACCGCCAATGGCGGCGTGCTGGTCGAGCGCTTCAAGGCCGGGGCCGCCTACGGCGACCGCGACGAGCTGCGCTGGCGCATCGTGCTGTAGGTCCCTCCGTCGTCCCGACCGGAGCGTAGCGGAGTGGAGGGACCTTCTCTCAACGACTAGCCGCAAATTGTGGAGCGAAGGTCCCTCCACTGCGCCTCGCTTGAGCCGCTTTCGCCGCCGAAGGCGGCGAAACGGCGACTCGGCTTCGGTCGGGACGACGGAAGCTGCTACCGCCCGCCGCCGGTACGGACGACGGTTTCGACCATGGCGGCCAGGGCCGCCAGGCCGCGCGCCTTGAGCGCGCGCGAGCTGTCGTTCTCGCCGATCTGGCCCTCCAGCACCAAGGTGATGAAGCCGTGCACCGAGGCCCAGGCGAAGTCGACCATGCGCTCCTTCACCTCGGCCGAGGCCTTGGGGATGACGGCGTCGACCGCCGCGACATGCAGGTGGTAGGCGGTCTTGGCGGCCGCCGCGAGCGCCGGCGTCTCGAAGCGGTCGACGTCGCGGTTGAACATCAGCTGGAACAGCATGGGATTGGCGGCGGCGAAGGCCATGTAGCCGACGCCCTGCGCCACCAGGCGCGAGCCGGCATCGGCCGGCGCGCGCCGGGCTTCGGCGGCCATCGCGGCCGTCAGCTCGTGATAGCCGTGGGTCGCGATCTCGGCCAGGAGGTCGTCGATCGAGGCAAAGTGGTGGGCCGGCGCGGCATGCGACACCGACGCGCGGCGCGCGCATTCGCGCAGGGTGAAGCCGCGCACTCCCTTTTCTTCCAGCAGCTTGCGGCCGGCCGTGACCAGCGCCTCGCGCAGCTCGCCGTGATGGTAGCGCTTGCCCGCTTTCGCCATGGGCTCATCCGCGCCTTTTGCTAGCTCCCTGTCAAGATTATCGATTTAACTTGCCATCGTCTAGATCTTGGCTACATTGATCTAGACATCGAAAAGATAGGAGCTTGCCATGTCCGATACCGCCTCCCCTGCTCCCAATCGCCGGCGAATTCTGGGCTCGACCGCCATGGGCACCGCCGCTGGCCTGTTGGCCGGTCTGGTCGCCGGGA
The DNA here is from genome assembly GCA_963755595.1 of uncultured Alphaproteobacteria bacterium. Classification (GTDB taxonomy): domain Bacteria; phylum Pseudomonadota; class Alphaproteobacteria; order Reyranellales; family Reyranellaceae; genus Reyranella. Next base: position 424,739 of record CAVWKP010000003.1, read on the forward strand.
TCGGCTTCGCCACGCCGCCCAAGGCGGCACCCGTCCCGCCCCAGCCCGGTCGCCGACGCTTCGACGGCAAGGTGGTCGCCATCACCGGCGCCACCTCCGGGATCGGCCGCGCCGCCGCGCTGCAATTCGCGGCCGAGGGCGGCAAGGTCGCCTTCTGCGGCCGCCGCGAGGCGCTGGGCGCCGAGGTCGAGCGCGAGATCAAGCAGGCCGGTGGCGAGGCGCTCTACATCAAGGCCGACGTGCTGGTCGAGGACGAGGTAAGAGCCTTCATCGACCGCACCGTGGCGGCCTACGGCCGGCTCGACGTCGCCTTCAACAACGCCGGCATCACGGTCGAGAAGCCGGTGCACCAGTACAGCGCCGCGGAGTGGGACCGCGTGCTGGGCACCAACCTGCGCGGCGTGTTCCTCGCCATCAAGTACGAGATCCCGCACCTGCTGGCGGCCGGCGGCGGCACGATCGTGGTCACCTCCTCCTCCAATGCGATCGCCACGCAAGCCAGGCGTTCGGCCTATACCGCGAGCAAGCGCGGCCTGGTCGGGCTGGTGCAGTCGGCGGCGCTCGACTACGCGCCGCAGGGCATCCGCATCAACACGCTCATTCCCGGCACCACCGACACCGAGTTTTTGCGCAAGGCGTCGGGCAACGAGAGCCTGCCCGAGCCGATCTTCCGGGTCGGCCTCAACCAGTGGCTCAAGAGCAACGCCCCGCCGATCCCCCGCCTCGCCACCGCCGAGGAGGTCGCGGCCTTCGCCCTCACGCTGGCCTCGGACGAGCACCCGTTCATGACCGGCGCGCAGATGGTGCTCGACGGCGGGAAGACGGCGAAGGCGGGATGACTTCCCTCCCCCGTCTTCGGGGGTATAGAAATATCGAGCGGACTTGAACACTTTTGACAACGCTTCGATTGGGACATCTGCGGACATCGGTGCGTTTTTTGTTGATGTCCGCTTTGCCCCTGTGAGCTCAACCGGTCAGTGCAACACCGCTTGTAGTTTATCGGCTGGAGTTTCGAAGCCCAAGGTCTTTCGCGGACGTTGATTGAGTCGCAGGGCAATCGCATTGAGATGCGCTTGGGAGATGCGCGCGAAGTTGGTTCCTCTTGGGAGGTACTGGCGGACTAAGCCGTTAGTGTTTTCGTTGCTGCCGCGCTGCCAGGGACTGCGCGGGTCGCAGAAGTAGACCTGCACGTTGGTGGCGATCGTAAAGCGCTTGTGGGCATGCATCTCCCTGCCTTGATCCCACGTCAGCGAACGTCGCAACTCCTCGGGCAGTTTTCGGACGTGCTTGGCAAGCGCTGCAACGACCGTCGTCGTGTCCTTGCGAGGAAGCTTGACCAGCATCGTAAAGCGGCTGTGGCGCTCAATCAGTGTGGCGATGTGCGTATCGTTCCCTCCGGTAAGAAGGTCGCCTTCCCAATGGCCCGGCACGGCACGATCCTCGGCCTCGGCGGGCCGCTCGCGGATGGAGACCATATCGAGGATGTGTCCTTGCCCACTCCCGGCGTTGTGGCTCTTGGGGAGGCGCATCTGACGTCTGGTGCGCAAGTGCGCCGTCAGCTGCTTTTTCAGCACGCCGCGCGTCTGAACGAAGAGACTGCGATAGATCGCTTCGTGGGATATCTGCATGTTTTGGTCGGTCGGGAACTCCCGCTTCAGCCAGCCAGAGATCTGCTCCGGTGACCATTGCAGCGCGAGCTTCTGCGCCACACGCCACCGTAGCTCTCTGTGGAGCGCCAGACGACAAGGCTTGGGACGCAGCGCCCGTTTCCAAGCGCTCCTGTCCGCCTGGTAGGCACGGTAACGGTAACGTTGGCTGCCGCCGTTGCGCCTGATCTCCCGGCTCACCGTCGACGGCGCTCGTCCAAGGCCAAGTGCAATCTGTCGGATCGACTGGCCCACAGCAATGCCACGAGAAATCTCTTCGCGTTCTTCAAGCCTGAGCGCTGCCAAAGCTCTCCGGCGTGGTGCCGGCGCGATGCCGCCATGGAGCGTCACAATTCGCAGAACGCCAGTCTTGTTCCTTCGATCCAGTGCCTGGGAGATCGCTGCAGCACTTGACCCACCCTTCCAGCGCTCCCACAGCTGCGCCTTCTGCGCTGCCGTGAACCATATCCGTGATGTCACCATGGGCCACCCCCGAGCCAGTAAGACTAGGAGGTGTTGCGCCGACCTATCGAATCCACCCCCTGAAAGCAGACATACCTCCCGGCTCGGGGAACGTCTGCTGTGTGCCAAAAGCGGACATGTCCGCAGAGAAATCACGGTTAGGCGATCGTTGGGCGAGCGCTCTTGGCAATCAGGCGATCATGCCCGAGGTTGCTACTTGATGGTTGCATCAAACGCTAAGGACCCCGGACAGCGACGCTGCCGTGTGCGCCAATTATCGGATGACGCTGACCGGGCAGCCGCAGATCGGGCAAGTCGCCGACAGGGATTTGAGCGATGGATCCTTCATAAGTTCGTCGCGCAGGTTCGCCTGAACGGCCGCATGCTCTGGGTCGCCGCCGCAGTGCGCATAGTACTCCTGTGCGATCGGATTCTCGGGGTCGAGCTCGACCTGCTGGAAGGCATTCGCCGGACCGAACGATAGCGCCGTGCCGCCCCCCAAAAGAGCGGCCGCGGCCTGGAGCAGTTTGCGTCGGCTTTGCATGGCCGGATACTATAACGTTCCGAACCCGAATCCCAGACCCCGATGCCGCCCGATCTGCCGCCGCCTGTCCTCGAAGTCTTCTACTCACCAACCTGCGTCCCCTGCCGACTGGAACTGCCGGCCGTCGCCCAAATGGCGGGCGAGAAGGACGCACGGGTGCGCATCGTGATCCTCGACCAGGAAGAACGGGCACGGTCCGAGTTGCGCGCCGTCTCAATACAGCTGGACGTGATCGCGACCGCAGCGACGTCAGCGCCGGCGGGCGAGGTGCTGCGCGGCGCCGGCAACGAACGCGGCATCCTGCCCTATGCGCGCAGTCTCACTGTCGATGGCGAGACCTGCGCCACCTGGTCGGGCGGACTCACCGTCGCGCGCGCGAAGAGCCTGCTCGCTGCGTGCGCTCGGCTTATTTCGCCTCGCCGTTCTCGATCCTGAAAAACAGCGCCTGCTCGCCGTCGTTGATCAGGCTGAGCTTGCCGGTGATCGACACGATCCGGTTGGACCAGGCGATCGGCCGCTTGGACTGGACCTCCACCACCTCGTTGGGCTGGCCGGGCGGGCAGTACATGCAGACCGGAGTGTTGCGGCTGATCAGGAAATGCTGGGTGCGGTCCGAGCCGTCCATCGGCAGCACGAAGCCGCGTACCGTGATGGTCTTGCCGTCGAGCGCCTTGACCTCCGGCGTGACGTGGATGCTGTAGGTGCCCTTGTCCTCGTCGTAGTCGAGCTTGCACTTGACGAGCTTGGCCCACAGCTCGTCGCGCACCTGCGGCAGCAGCTTCTGCGCCGCGACCTCGTTGGCCGGCTGGGTGTCGATGGGTCCGGTGAGCTTGGGATCGAGCGCGGCGGCCGGCACGGCCGCCAGCACGAGCAGGCCGGCGAGAGAGAGGGCGGCGGAGCGTTTCAGGTTCATGACTGCAGCAACTCCTCGATATCGGTGTGCATGGCCCGCAGTGCGGGGAGAGCAGCAGCCACGATTGTAACCAAAATCGTGCCGCCGATCACCGCGACGATTTCGACGATGCCGAGCTGGGGCTGGAGCAGCAGCCCGGTCTGTTCGGATAGTACGTCGCCCGCCAGCGACAGCAGCCCATATGAAACCACCGCCCCGAACACCAGGGCGCCCGCCGCGATCATGGTGGCCTCGGAGAACACCACCATCGCCAGCCCGGCGCGGCTGGCGCCAAGCGCTCGCAACAGGGCGAGATCGCGCGTGCGCGCCGCCATGGCCGTGAGCAGGCCGACTGCGGCGCCCACCGCGGCGATCGCCACCAGCAACAGGCCGAAGCCCTCGGCGGCGACGGTGAGCGGCCGCGCATAGCCCAGCAGGCGGGCGATCTCGAGGCTCGGGCTCGCCGCACTCAGTCCCTCCTTGGAGTCGATCTCGCGCTGCATGAGGATTGCCGCGGTCGGCACGCGGTAGGCCGCCACGACCGCCGTCGCCGCGCCGGGCACCAGCGTGCCCTCGTCCTCGTCGGACGAGCCGCGCTCTTGCTTCTCGGCCTTGGCCTGCTCGATATGCACGTAGCGCACCGTCTCAATGTCGGTCAGTACCAGCCGGTCGAGCACGCTTCCCGTGGGGGCCAGGATGCCGACCACCTTGTAGGGGAACTTGTCGTGCATCTCGCCGCCGGCGGCGAGGCCATGTGCGCCGACGAAGCTGTCGCCCAGCTTGAGGTTGAGTGCGCGCGCCGCGAACGCCCCTGCCACTGCCTGCAGCTTGTCGGTCCACATCGCGCCCGACGCGATGCGCGCGTGATAGACCGCGAGCAGCGCGGGCGTGGTGCCGACGATGCGCCAGCCCTGCACGTTGTCGCCCAGCCCGATCGGTGCAGCGGCGCGCATCATGGGATTGGCCACCGCCTCGGATGCCTCCTTCTGCGAGACCAGCCCGCGCGGATCGGCGACGTGCAGGGCGCAGCACAGCACGAGATCGAGGGCCGAACCCTTCGGCCCGACGACAAGATCGACACCGCCATAGGCCTGGCGCGCGGCGCGCGGCAGCGCGTCGAAGCCCACCAAGGCGGTGAGCACCGCGGCGATGCCGAGGGCGCCGACCAGCGCCGACAGCAGCGCCTGTCCCCAGCGCCGGCGCAGATAGGCGAAGGCGAGGGCCGGGAAGCTCATGCCACGGCTTTCATCTCGACGGTCGTGTCGACGACGTCGATGACGCGACGATCGTGCGTGGCGATGACCAGGCCGGCACCTTCCGCCAGCGCGGCCTCCTTCAGAAGCACGAGTAGGCTCTTGGCGTTGGTGTCGTCGAGCGCAGAGGTGGGTTCGTCGGCCAGCACCACGGCGGGCTTGTTGAACAGGGCGCGCGCCACCGCCACGCGCTGCGCTTGGCCGTGGCTCAAACGGTCGGCGCGCCGCGATTGCAGCTCGGCCAGTCCCAACCGCGCCAGCAGCGCATCGGCGCGCGCCGTTGCCCGCGGCAGGCCGGCGCAACGCGCTGCGAGGGCAAGGTTGGCGGCCACACTCACCGCGTCGATCAGGTGGAAGGATTGGAACACCAGCCCGATACGCCGGCCGCGAAAGCGATCACGCTGGGCGGTGCCGAGGTTCCAGATCAGCGTTTGGTCGATCGCGACCTCGCCAGCGGCGGGAGCGCGGATGCCGGCCAGCGCCATCAGCGCCGTCGACTTGCCCGAGCCCGATGCGCCCAGGATGGCGAGCGATTGTCCGGGTGCCACCGAGAGGTCGGGCAAGGCGGCGATCGCCCGCCCGCCGCGCGCCAGCACCACGCCTTCGGCGGCGAGCGCCGGCGCGACCACGCGATTGCCGCTCATCTGGTTTTTCTCGTCATGCGTCCTGTTTTCTTGGCCTCTGGACCAGAGAGATATATTATAACATCTCTTGTCCACAGCAAAGGATGCGGCGGATTGGCGATGGATGGGGCAAGGCGCGGAGGAGTGGGACGACGAGGCCTGCTGGGCGTGGGCCTGCTGGGCGCGCTCGCAGTGCCGACGGTCGGGTGGATGGCGCCCTCGTATGGCGCTCCCCGGCCGATTTCCGTCGTGACGACCTTTTCCATCTTGCAGGATATGGTCGCCTCGGTTTGTGGCGGCGGTGCGACAGTGCATTCGCTCGTCGGCCCCAACGGCGACACACACAATTATCTGGTGCGACCCAGCGATGCGCAGGCCGTCGGTGCTGCGACGCTACTCGTCTCGAACGGCCTGGGCTTCGAGGCCTGGTTGCCGCGTCTGGTCGAGGCGGCTGCCTTCAAGGGCCGGCATGTCGTGGCGAGCACCGGCGTAGAGCCACTCATGCGAACCGCGGAGGCAGGCGGCACGGCCACAGTGCCCGATCCGCATTGCTGGCAGGATGTCGCCTCGGCGCGGCGCTACGTCGCCAACATCGCCCACGGCCTGATGGCGGTCGACGCGGCCAGTGCGGACCGCATTGCCGAGCAATCTGCTGCCTACGACGAGCGGCTGGCAGCGCTCGACGCCTGGATCCGCGCCGAGATCGACGGCGTGCCGCCCAAGCAGCGCCGGGTCATCGCCGACCATGACGCGTTCGCTTACTTCTCCCGCGCCTATGGCGTGGAATTCCTGTCGCTACGCGGCCGCCTCCCGGAGAGCGAGCCGCCGGCTAGGCGCGTCGCCGAGCTGATTGCCAAGGTGCGCGGGCACAAGGTCAGGGCGGTGTTCTTCGAGAACATGAGCAATCCCGCGCTGATCGAGCAGATCGCCCGCGACTCGGGTGCAATCGTCGGTGCCGAGCTCTACAGCGATGCGCTGTCAGAGCTCGGTGGTTCGGCCTCGACTTACGAGGCCATGATGCGCCACAACGTGACCGCGTTGGTTGCCGGCATGAGGCTAAATCGAGCTTAGTGCGCCGTAGCAAGCAGCATCTCAAACGACCACTCGCCAATCGTCGCCGGGAGAAAAAAGGCCAGAATTGCTCACAGACAAGGCCACCGCCGTTAAGCTGAATGTCCGCTTTGGGTCAAAAGGCGACATGACGGCCTGTCGGCGTCATGTCCGCTGTCCCCTCGAAAGCGGACACCCTCACGCGGATTACCGCGACACCTCCCCCGAAGACGGGGGAGGGAGAGATTGCCTGCGTAAACAGGGGTGATTACCGTCCCAACGAATGGACCGTTCGCCAAGACTCGGCATCCGCTTGCACGGTGGCCTGCCGCCGCAACGCTGTGCCGAGCTGGCCGTCGCCGCCGAGGCCCACGGCTTCGCCTCGGTGTGGTTCGCCGAGAATCCACTCGAGCGCGGCGCCCTGCCCGGCCTGGCCGCAAGCGCCGCCGCCACCTCGCGCATCGAGCTCGGGATCGGCGTCTGGAACCCCTTTCTGCGCCATCCCGCCCAGATCGCGATGGACGCAAGCGCACTCGACGAGCTGTCCGGCGGCCGGCTGACCCTGGGCCTCGGCTCCGGCCTCGCCAACCCCATCCGGCGCCTGGGCATCGACAACGCGCGCACGCTCGCGGCGATGAAGGACACATTCATCATTGTGCGCGGCCTGCTCTCGGGCGAGGCGCTGACCTACAAGGGCGCTGCGTTCTCGGTCGAAGGCGCCAGGCTTTCCTGGCAACCCCTCCGGACCACCCTGCCGATCCTGATGGCGGCGCGTGGCAGGAAGGCGCTCGCGCTGGCCGGCGAGGTGGCTGACGGACTGATGATCTCCAACATGTGCCCGCCCGGCTTCGCCGGCGTGGGCCGCGTCGATCGCGCGGCCCGGCCACATGGTTCCGCGCATGGTTCAGTACGTTCCCTGCGCCGTCGCCGGGGATCGCGCCGCTGCCTTGACCACGATCCGGCCCATTCTCGCCGGCATGCTCAAGACCTTCTGGACGCTGGGGCAAACGGTGCCGGCTGCGCGGGCGAGCCTGGTCGATCACAGCGGCATCGCCGCCGCCGATTTCGCCGCCGCCGTCACCGCACCGCCCGCCGCGCTCGATGAGCGGTTCGTGGACGCCTTTCCCGTCGCCGGCACGGCCGACGAGTGCCGCGGTCGCATCGCCGCTTACGCCAAGGCTGGAGTCACCGACCTCGTCCTGACCTTCATTGGGCCGGACCCGATCGCCGACATGGCGCGCCTTTCGCACGTGCTAAAGTCCGGTGCGAAAGCCGACTGAAGGGTGGAGATGACCGAGGCCAAGATCATCGGCGGCAGCGACGCCGACCGCGCGAAGCTGCTCGGCGCTGCACGAGGAATACCTGGTCGCCAACGGCAAGTTCGATTGGCCGGCGATCCAGCCGATCTGGAGCGAGGAGCCGCACGCGACGTTCTTCAATCTCAACGGCCACACCTACAACGGCGCGGCGCACTGGAGCCGGCTGTGGGATTTCTACGGCAAGAACGTCAAGGGCTCCTACTGGACGCCCTACGACATCGGCGGCGAGGTCAAGGGCGACATGGCCGTGATCTGGTGCCATCGCATGTGCCGGCGCAACTGGGTCGGCACCGGTGCAGCACCTCCGCGCGACCTGCACTATCAAGGCCAGGAGTTCATGAGCCGCTCGACGCTGGTGTTCCACAAGGAGAACGGCCAGTGGCGCGTCATCCACGCTCACTTCTCGGAGGGCGGTGTCGGCGAGCGGCCGAGTGGCGTGTGAACGGGAGAAACCATGACCCTCGCGCCCTCCGACCTCAGCATCCTCGGCACCATCGC
>CAVWKP010000004.1:0-129138 GCA_963755595.1 uncultured Alphaproteobacteria bacterium
GCTGCGTCTACGGCTCGTTACGTATTGCTAAGGCCAACAACGCCCATGCCTGCGTAAAAGTGCTGATGCAGAGCGGCGAGAGCGGCAACCCGGTGTGGCCGACCGACAGTGCGCTGCCCAGCCAGGACCGCCACATCGCCCAGCGCAACCTCGCCGGCTTCGCCATGAGCGTGGTGGCGATGAAGAAGATCAAGTGGCAGGTGTTCATGATGAGCCAGGCCGGCGCCGGCGCCAATGCGCTGGCCATCGCGCACGCCTGGCCGGGCGGATGCGGCGCGCTTCTATCTCGCGGTGCCGACGCAGATGTGGGAGCGCTACGGCGCCAAGGCGGTGCACCGCGGCTTCGAGGTGGTGCGCGATGCGGAACCCAAGCCGTTCCCCGACGCCGTGATCCTGCGCGAGACGACACCAGGCGCCCGGCTCGAGCTGCTGGACCATGCCCGCGAGCGCTTCTTCGGCATGGCGCTCGGCGTCGAGGGCGACCCGGCACGGCTCCGGTCGGCGCGGCTGGGCGATTTGTCGGTGGTCCACACCCGCCACGACGGCCACGTGGTCGGCGGCTTCACGCTGCGGCCGCAGGCGTCTTGATCTTCGGGACCGCGGGCCTCCGGCCCGCTCATGAGGATGTGGCAACATCGCCGCTTCTCGAACCGTGCGGGCTCCCGCGCTTGGTTACAAGCGCTGCCGCCCGCGGCGCTACGCTTCGCGTAGCGCTATATTGAAAATCCGGCCGCGAGGAGTACCTTGAGGGCATGGACAAGAAGGCCTTGCTGCACCAGATCCATCAGCTTCCCCCCCAGGACCGGATGGATATCGTCAAGTCGCTGCTCGACGACGTCGTCTTCGACAAGTCGCCGCTGCCGGTGACCGCCGAGCAGATGCGCGAGTTGGAGGCGCGACTGGCGCACCATCGGCTCAATCCAGACGAGCCGGCCGTCACGCTGGACGAATTCGGCGCAAGCTGTTCCCCGGCTAAGGGGGCATGCCTTCGACGGTCCTGTACAAGAGGGCCGCTCGCGCCGAAATCAGCGACATCGCCCTGTATCTCGAAAGACAGCGGCCCGGCCTGGGCCGACGCTTCATGGACGAGATCAGGCGCGTGGAGGCCCTGGTGCGCGACAACCCAGCCCTCTATCAGCAGGTGACCGGCGATATCCGCCGGATCGTGTTGCGCCGTTTTCCCTACGGTCTGTTCTACGCGGTCGAGGACGAACGGATCTTCGTGCTCGCCTGCTTCCACCTGCATCGCAGGCCGCGCTCCCGCGAAGAGCTGCTGGCGCGCTGACCGCATTCTGTCGTCCTGACAGCTACGCTGTCACCGCCGCTTCAACTCCGGAAACTCATACTCCCGCCAGCCCGGCACATCGGCGACCTCGATGTACTCGTGCCCGTTCTCGGCCAGCGCCGGGCCGCAGATGCGCGGCTGACGGGCCGGGCTCCCGCGGTCCGGATCTCCGCCCCGAAGGGGAACGTGGCGTCGATGCCGACCACCGAGCCGGTCTGCCGGTCGAGCGGCAGCGAGTGGTCGACCGAGGGATCGAGCGTGCCGGCGGGCAGCGCGTCGACCACGATCATGTCGCGCGCCGGCTGCATGCGGAAGGCGAGCGCCCAGTCGACCTGCACGGGGTCGTGCACGTCGATGTCGGGATCGACCACGATCACCATCTTGGGCCGGATGTTGGCGGTCATGGCGGCCAGCAGGGCGGCGCGCGCCTCGCCGGCGTAGCGCGGCTTCATCGCCATGACGATGCGGAAGGCGACGCCGCCCGAGGACGGGACGGCGACCTTCTCGAGGGTCGGGAACTGCTCGGCGCATCGCGCTTGAGGAAGCTCGCCTCGTAGGGGAGCTGCTTCAGGATGTGGTTCTCGGTCGGCGGCACGCCGGTCAGCAGCGCCTGGAAGACGGCGTCGTTCGCGGTGGGTGATGGCGGTCACCCGGGCGACCGGCTGGGGCGCTGCCGGGGTGTAGTAGCCGGTGAACTCGCCCAGCGGGCCCTCCATCACCTCCTTGGTGAGGTCGGCCTCGAACTCGATGACGAACTCGGCCCGGGCCGGGACGTCGAGGTCGACGGTCTTGGCCCTGGCGAGCTCGACCGGCGCGCCGCGCAGGCCGCCCGCCACCTCGAAGTCGTCGGTGTCGTCGGGCACCTGGATGGGGCAGGCATAGGCCAGCAGCGGATCGACGCCGATCACGATGGCGGCGCGATAGGTGGTGTGGCCCATCGCGCGAGCCTTGGCGATGTGCTTGCCCAGGCGGTGGTTGGGCAGCGCGTTGAAGGAGAGCGTCTGCTTGTCGATGATCTCGAAGCGGTAGTGGCCGATGTCGGGCACGCCGGTCTCGGGGTCGCGGCTGACGACGATGCCGGCGGTGATGTAGGGGCCGCCGTCGTCGGGGCTGTATTTCGGGATCGGGATCTTCGTGAGGTCGATGGCATCGCCGGTGATGACGTTCTCGTGCACCGGGGCGTTCGTCGACCATGACCGGCGGGATGCGGCGGGCGAGGCCGTCGAGGATGCGCTGGAAGACGGTGGCCTCGGTGGCTTCGAGCGCGATCAGGGCCTTGGCGCGGCTGTTGTAGACGCCGCCGACCAGGGGGAAGGGCGTGCCGTTGTTGTTGAAGCGCAGGCCGGGCCGGCGATGGCGGCGCTCTTGCGCATCGCCTTGGCGACCTCGAGCTCGAGCGCCACGGGGCGGTCGATGTCGATGAGCTCGCCGTGCGTCGCGGAGCGCGGTGAGGAAGTCGCGGAAGTCGGCGAAGGGCATTTGTGATGGCTCCCCAATTCTTTCTGCACCGTGCGGGCTCCCGCGCTTGATGACAAGCGCTGCCGCCCGCCAGCGCTACGCTTCGCGTAGCGCTTACTCCGCTTCCTTGATCTTCTGCTCCAGCATGCCACGGATCGGCGCGTCGGGCGGCAGGATCGCCAGCAGCGCCTTCCAGCGCCGCGCCGCCTCCGGCTTGTTGCCGGCGGCGAAGTCGGCGGCGCCGAGATAGAACAGGGCGAGGCCGTTGGTGGGCTCGGCCTTCTCCAGCCGCTGCAGCACGGCCACGGCGGCCGGCGGCACCGCGCCGCCGGGCGGGACCTGGCGGACATGCGCCTCGGCCCAGTCGGCGAGCTGGCGGGTGTCGAGCGGCCCGAGCGCATCGGCCTTGGCATAGGCAGCGGCCGCCTTGTCGCTCTCGCCCAGCACGCGCCGCGCATTGGCCAGACGCAGCCAGCCGTCGCGATCGCCCGGGTTGTCGCGCAGCTTGGCATCCAGCCCCTCGACCATGCCGCGGATCGCCTGCTGGCGGTCGGCGGGCGAGAGGTTCTGCATGGCCTGCACCTGGTCTTGCGTCGGACCCGGCGCGGGCGGCGCGGCAACTCCGGCCGCCTTGGCCACGCGCAAGATCTCGGCGCGCAAGGTCGGCAGCCAGGGCGCATCGGCCGGCGAGCGCGCTTCGTAGCGCGCGCCAGCGCCTGAGCGCCGCCGCGCTGTCGCCGCTCTGCGCCTCGTGCAGGCCGAGATAGAACTGCGTGCGCGGATCGTCGGGGTTCTTGGCCAGCGCCTTGTTCAGCGCCTCGACGGCAGCAGGCGTCACCGTGCCGCCAGCCTCGACGGTCAGCGCTTCGGCCAGCGCCGACAGCGCCTGCGGGTCGTCGGGATTTTTAGCGAGCTGGGCGCGCGCCGCGGCGATGACTTCGGCGATGCGCGCCGCCGGCGCCTCGGGCAGCGTGCGGTCGGGCTGGAACGGCGCCGATGGCAGGCCGGGATGGCCGATCGAGAGATAGAGGCCGAGCGCGAACAGCGGGATCACCACGCAGAGCGCCGGCGCCAGGAAGCGGTTGAGCGTCGGTTGCAGCGGCAGCCCCATCTCGGCGTCGCGCTCGGCGGCGGTGAGGATGCGCCGCTCGATTTCTACTCGCGCGGCGGTGGCGTCTGTTTCGGGCACCGTGCCGGCCGCGCGCTCGCGCTCGAGCTCGGCCAGCTGGTCACGATAGACGGCGAGGTCGTTGTCCAGGCGATTGGTCGCCTCGACGCGGGTGCGCAGCAGCGGGATCAGCAGCGCGCCGACCGTGGCGGTGGTGAGGGCGGCGAGCAGGAACTCAAGCATCGCGCTTCAGCAGTGCCGCGAGCCGGCGCTGCTCCTCATCGCTCAAAGGGCTGGGAACCGCCGCCGGCCGCTGCCGGCGCGCTGCTACAGCAGCGCCCCGCCGGCTAGCAGCAGCAGCACCGGCGCGCCCAGCCACAGCACCAGCGTGCCCGGCTTGAAGGGCGGCCTCAGCAGCACATAGTCGCCGTAGCGCGCCACCATGAAGGCATAGACCTTGTCGTCGCTGTCGCCGGCTGAAAGCCGCTCGCGCACGGCGCGGCGCATGTCGTGCGCCACCTCGGCCGCCGAATCGTCGATCGACTGGTTCTGGCAGACCACGCAGCGCAGGCTCCGCCCGATGTCGCGCGCCCGCGCCTCGAGCGCCGGATCCTTGAGCATCTCCGACGGCTCGACCGCGAGCGCCGGGAGCGCAAGAGCGCCAGCGCGGCCACTGTCTCCGAGCGCAGCGAGGACCTACCAGCAGCGAATCGTCGACCTGCAGCCTCGCTGCGCTCGGACGACAGGGGTCATGACCCCGCCTTCAACAGCGGCAGGATGCGCTGGGTCAGGTCCTGCTCGGTGATCGGCCCGCGGAAGTGCAGGCGCACGATGCCCTTGCCGTCGATCAGGTAGGTCTCCGGCACGCCCGACAGGCCCCAGTCGAGCGCCGTCTTGCCGTCCTGGTCGAACAGCAGCTGGCCGAACGGGTCGCCCAGCCGGGCGAGCCAGGCGCGCGTCGCCTCGGGCTTGTCCTTCCAGGCGACGCCGATGATGGTGGCGCCGTCGCGCTCCTTCAGCCGCGTGAACAGCGGATGCTCGGCGAGGCAGGGCGCGCACCAGCTGGCGAAGAAGTTCACCAGCCGGGGCTTGCCGTCGTCGAACGCGATGCCTTCGAGCTTGGGCGCCGGGCGGCCGACCATCACCGAGCCGATCGACGCCGGATCGCGGCCCGACACCAGCGCCCAGCCGAAGAAGCCCGCCATGGCCGCGAGCGTCAGCAGCGGCAGCAGGAACAGGAGGCGGTTGGATTTCATGGGAGCGCGCTGGCGACGGGCTGGCGCCCGCGCCTAGGCGCGCCGATGCGCAAGCGGCGGTCGGAGAGCGAGACGAAGCCGCCCAGCGCGCACAGCGCGGCGCCGAGCCAGATCAGCGGCGCCAGCGGATTGTAGTAGAGGCGCACCGTCCAGCCTTTCTCGGCATCGCCCTCGCCCAGCGCGGCATAGAGGTCGCGCAGGAGGTTGGTGTGGATCGAGGTCTCGGCGACCTGGCGCTGCTGGACGGTGAACAGCCGCCGCTCGGGCGTCAGCGTGGTGTAGGGGCCGCCGTCGGTCGACACGGCCAAGGTGGCGCGCTCGGCGACGTAGTTGGGGCCGGCGATCGGCACGACCTTGTCGAGCCGGATGGTGAAGCCCGCGAAGGTCGCGCTGTCGCCCGGCCTAAAAGTCTTGATCATCTCGAGATGCCAGGCCGCGGTGGCGACGGCACCCAGCACGACGACGCCAAGGGCTGTGTGCGCGATGGTCATGCCGATCGCCGCACGCGGCGGCAGGCGCCAGTTGGTGCGGGCGAGGCGCTGGGTGAATTCCAGCAGGCTGCCCGCGATCAGCCAGACGCCGAAGCCGAGGCAGAGTGCCGCCAAGGTGGCGCGGCCGTCGATCGCGACGGCGGCGACGATGGCCGCGATCACCGCGACGGCGAAAGCGGCGCGCAGGCGGACCAGGGCCGGCCACAGCTCGGCGCGCTTCCAGCCGAGATAGGGGCCGACGCAGAGCGCGGCGAACAGCGCCATGGCGATCGGCACGAAGGTGGCGTTGAAGAAGGGCGGGCCGACCGAGACCTTGGCGCCGGTCAGAAGATCGAGGAACAGCGGGTAGAGCGTGCCGAGCAGCACCGTGGCGGCGAGCGTGCAGAGCAGCAGGTTGTTCAGGATCAGCGCGCCTTCGCGGCTGATCGGCTGGTAGAGCCCGCCGCGACTCGAGCTTGGGCGCCCGCCAGGCGTAGAGCGCCAGCCCGCCGCCGGTGACGACCAGCAGGAAGCCCAGGATGAACATGCCGCGCGCCGGATCCTGGGCGAAGGCATGCACCGAGGTGAGCACGCCCGAGCGCACCAGGAAGGTGCCGAGCAGCGACAGCGAGAAGGTGAGGATCGCGAGCAGCACCGTCCAGCTCCTGAGCGCGTCGCGCTTCTCGACGACGATCGCGGAATGCAGCAGCGCGGTGCCGGCGAGCCACGGCATCAGCGAGGCGTTCTCGACCGGGATCCCAGAACCAGCAGCCGCCCCAGCCCAGGATGTAATAGGCCCACCAGCTGCCGAGCGCGATGCCGATGGTCAGCAAACACCAGGCCGCCAGCGTCCACGGCCGCACCCAGCGCGCCCAGGCGGCGTCGACGCGGCCCTCGATCAGCGCGGCGATGGCGAAGGAGAAACGCCACCGAGAAGCCGACATAGCCGAGATAGAGCAGCGGCGGATGGAAGGCGAGACCGGGATCCTGCAGCAGCGGATTGAGGCCGTTGCCGTCGAGCGGCGCCGGGAAGACGCGCTCGAACGGGTTCGAGGTGAACAGCATGAAGGCCAGGAAGCCCACGCCGATCAGCGCCTGCATGGCGAGCACGCGGGCGCGCAAGGTCGGGCAGGTTGGTGCCGAAGATCGCGACCGCCGCGCCGAACAGCGCCAGGATCAGCGCCCACAGCAGCATCGAGCCCTCGTGGTTGCCCCACACGCCGCTGATTTTGTAGAGCAGCGGCTTGGCCGAATGCGAGTTGGCGACGACATTGGCGACGGAGAAATCCGACGTCACATAGGCGTGCATCAGCGCGGCGAACGCCAGCGATCACCAGCAACGCCTGCGTCAGCGCCGCCGTGCGTGCGAGCGCCATCAGCCTGACGTCGCCGCGCGCCGCGCCGACCAGCGGCAGCGTCGCCTGCACCAGCGCCACGGCGAGCGCCAGGATGAGCGCGAAATGGCCGAGCTCGAGCGATCATTTGCTTCCCGCTCCGCTTCCTGCCAGCGCCCGGACTCCTTCAGCGCCTCGGCGACTTCGGGCGGCATGTAATTCTCGTCGTGCTTGGCCAGCACCTCGCGCGCGGTGAAGACGCCGTCGGCGCCGAGCGAGCCTTCGGCGACCACGCCCTGGCCTTCGCGGAACAGATCCGGCAGCACGCCGCGATAGACCACCGGCACGCGTCTGCTGCAGATCGGTGACGCGTGAAGCGCACGAGCTGGCCGTCCTTCTTCACGCTGCCCTGCTCGACCAGCCCGCCGAGGCGAAAGTCGCCGCTCGGGCGAGAGCTTCTTCCCGGCGAGCTCGCTCGGGCGAATAGAAGAACACGATATTGTCGTTCAGCGCCGTCAGCACCAGCGCGCCGCGACGCCAAGCGTGGCCAGCGAGCCCAGCAGCAGCCACAGGCGCTTGCGCTTAGGCGTCACCGCTTCCTCTCCAGGCCGCGCTCGGCGATGCTCGCGGCGCACGCGCCAGCGGTCGATCAGCGAGACGGCGACGAGGCCTGCCAGCGCCACGAAGGCGACCGCCGATAGGCTCCGATGATGAACGGCGCGTGGCTCACGCGGTGGCCTCGGCGAGCTCGAGCCGGCGGCGATCGATCTCGGTGTCGGTGCGCAACAGCACCAGCACGACGTAAAGCAGCCAGCGCCAGCGCCATCACCAGCAATGGCGATCAGGATGGCGGGATGGATCGAGGGCCCGCCCAGCTTCATCACCGAGGCCGGCTGGTGCAGCGTGTTCCACCAATCGACCGAGAATTTGATGATCGGCACATTGATCGCGCCGACCAGCGCCAGGATCGCGGCCGCGCGGTCGCCGCGGCCGGGATCGTCGTAGGCGTGGATCAGCGCAATGTGGCCGAGATAGAGGAAGAACAGCAGCAGCACCGAGGTGAGCCGGGCGTCCCACACCCAGTAGGTGCCCCACATCGGCCGGCCCCACAGCGAGCCGGTCAGCAGGCAGACCGCAGCAGAAGACCGCGCCGACCGGCGCCGCTCCGCGCGCCATCAGCGCGGCAAGGGGATGGCGCCACACCAGGAGCGAGGCGCCGAGCGCCGCCAGCAGCAGGTAGCCCGCCATGGCGATCCAGGCCGACGGCACATGCACGAACATGATGCGCACCGTCTCGCCCTGCTGGTAGTCGGGCGGCGAGGCGACCAGCGCCAGCCAGAGCCCGACCGCGAGCGCGATTGCCGTGGCGACGGACAGCACCGGCAACGCGCGCTGGCTGAAGCGGCGGAAGCGGGCCGGGTTGGCGAGGAAATGCAGCTGGGCCATGGCCGTCTTCTATCACTCGCCTGCTTGCCGCAAAGCTGCGGCAATCGCCCACGGCAGGGTGGCCAGCGAGATCAGCGCCAAGGCCGCCAGGATCGCAAGATGCACGGCAAAACCCTCTCCCATGGCGATGGTCTCGACGGCCGAGGCGCCAAAGATGAGCGTCGGCACGCAGAGCGGCAGGGCGAGCAGGGCGAGCAAAGCCCCGCTGCGGCGGGCGCCCAGCGTCAGCGCCGCGGCCAGGCCGCCAACCAGCGAGAGCGTGGGCGTGCCGACCAGCAAGGTGGTGCCGAGCGCTGCAAGGGCGGGCGCGTCGAGCCCGAAGGCCACGCCCAGCAGCGGCGCCAGCACGGCGAGCGGCAGGCCGGTCACAATCCAGTGAGCCGCGCACTTGGCCAAGGCCGCGAGCTCGAGCGGCCAGGGTGCCAGCAGCAGCAGATCGAGCGTGCCGTCTTCGTAGTCGGTCGCAAACAATCGGTCGAGCGAAAGCAGGGCCGCAAACAACGCTGCGCACCACAGCACGCCGGCGGCGATACGCGCCAGCACATTGGCCTCCGGCCCGATGCCGAGCGGGAACAGCACCGTCGCCACGACGAAGAAGGCGAGCACGACCGAGACATCGCCCGGGCGGCGCCACACCAGCCTGAGGTCGCGCGCCATCAGGGCGGCAAAGCCGCTCACGGTCGAAGATCCAGCGTGCGCGCGCCCGAGATCTTGAGCGGCGTGTGGGTGGCGGCGATCGCGAGCCCGCCATCGTCGATATGGCTCTCGAGGATCACGCGCAGGGCGGCCTGCAAATCGTCATCGAGCGCGTTCAAGGGTTCGTCGAGCAGCCAGAGCGGCGCCTCGGCCGCCACGACCCGCGCCAGCGCCACGCGGCGGCGCTGGCCGGCCGACAGGGTGCGCACGGCGCGCGGGGCGAGCGGCGTGAGCTCGAACGCAGCCAGCGCGTCGTCGATGCGCGCGGCGTCCGCCGCCTCGCCGCGCAGGCGCTGGGCGACCAGAAGGTTCTCGCGCACGGTGAGGTCGCCTTTGAGGCCCTCCTGGTGGCCGAGCCAGCCCAGCGAGGCGCGCCAGGCCTCGCGGTCGGCGCCGACATCGGCGCCTTGCCAGTGGATGGTGCCGGCCTCGGCCGGCACCAACAGGGCAAGCGCGCGCAGGAGGGTGGTCTTGCCGCTGCCGTTGGGGCCGGTCAGGACGAGCAATTCGCCCTTTGCCAATGAAAAGGACAGGCCGTCAAAGACCAGCCGCCCGCCCCGATGGCAGGCAAGCCCGGCCACCTCCAGCAGCTTGGTCATGCGGCCGTCGTCGTAGCACGCGGACAAGAAAAAGGCCGTCCTGTCGGGGGAGAATGACAGGACGGCCGAACGCCTCCGAAGAGGCTGAACGTGGCTTTGGGGGGACCACGTTCGGGGGAGATACAACCCGAACATGGAAACGGCCGATGGCTCTCGCTAGACCCAAATACGGCAAGAGTGTGATTTTTCAATCACACCACGCCAGTGTGGGGATTCAAGAATTAGCGCGCCAGATCAACACCATAACCCTTCCCCCTCGTGGAATCCGCGAAGGGGAAGCAGCGCAACGGCTTACGCGTATGGATCGGCGGCGTCGCGCATCCCGTCGCCCAGGAACTGGTAGGCGAGGATCACCAGGATCACCGGCACGACCGGCAGCATCAGCCACCAGTTCACCGCGACCACGTTGATGTCGGTCGCCTCGTTCAGCAGCACGCCCCACGAGGTGATGGGGGGCCTGAGCCCCAGGCCGAGGAAGGAGAGCGCGGTCTCGGCGAGGATCATCGAGGGGATGGAGAGCGTCGCCGAGGCGATCAAGTGGCTCATGAAGCCCGGCAGCAGGTGGCGGCCGATGATGCGCCCGGGCTTGGCGCCCATCATCTGGGCGGCCATGGCGTAATCCTCCTCGCGCAGCGACAGGAGCTTGGAGCGCACGGCGCGACCGAGGCTCGGCCAATCGAGCAGCGCCAGGATCAGGGTGATGCCGAAATAGATGAGCAATGGCGACCAGGTGACCGGCAGCGCGGCCGACAGAGCGAGCCACAGCGGCAAGTGCGGGAAGCTCTTCAGGATCTCGGTGAGGCGCTGCACCACCATGTCGACCCAGCCGCCGTAGTAGCCGGCGAGGCCACCCAGGATCAGGGCGAGGGTGAAGGAGAGGCTGATGCCGATGACGCCGATGGTGAGCGAGATGCGCGCGGCATAGACGACACGGCTGAACATGTCGCGGCCCAGTCGGTCAGTGCCCGAGACGAAGAAGGTGCCGCCATCGGCCGGGCAGACGAAATGGAAGGAACCCGGCACGAACCCCCAGAACTCGTAGCCATCGCCGAGACAAAAGAAGCGCAGCTTCTGCGGCTGAGCATTATCCGGGACGTAGACGCGCTGCAGCGTATCGGGGTCGCGCGCCATCTTGAGCCCGTAGACGAACGGCCCGAGGAAGCTGCCCTCGTGAAAGAGATGGACGGCCTGCGGCGGCGCGAAGATGTACTTTACGTGCCGCGTATGCAGATCGTACGGCGCGATCCATTCGCTGATCAGCGTCGAGAAATACATCAGCCCCAGGAACATCGCCGAGACCACGGCCGGCCGGTGGCGGCGGAAGCGCCACCACATCAGCTTCCACTGTCCGGCCATGTAGTACTTTTCCTGGTCGGCCGTCAGCGTCTCGGAGACGTAGGGGTCCCACGGCGCGGTATTGACGAAGTGCTTGGTGGCCGGGCGCTGGGTGGTGTCGGTCATCTCACTTCTCCCACAGCCCGTCGCGCCGAAGCGGATGCGCGGATCGAGCGCGGCCAGCAGCAGGTCCGACACCAGCATGCCGATCACCGTAAGCACCGCCACGAACAGCAGGAAAGTGGCGGCGAGATTGACGTCCTGGGTCTTGAGCGCGCCCAGCAGCATCGGCCCCGTGGTCGGCAGCGACAGCACCACCGAGACGATCACCGATCCCGAGATGACCTCCGGCAGGAGATGGCCGATGTCGGCGACGAAGGGATTGATGGCGTGGCGCAGCGGATACTTGATCAGGAGCTTGAGCGGCGGCAGGCCCTTGGCGCGGCCGGTGACGACATATTGCTTCTGCAGCTCGTCCAGGAGGTTGGCGCGCAGGCGACGGATCATGCCGGCGGTGCCCGAGGTGCCGATCACGATCACCGGGATGACGAGATGCTGCATGATCGACCAGACCTTGCCCCAGCTCATCGACTTTTCGATGTATTCGGGATCCATCAGGCCGCCGATCGACAGGCCGAAATACACCTTGCCGGCATAGAGCAGCACCAGCGCCAACAGGAAGTTGGGCACGGCGAGACCGACGAAGCCGACGAACGAAGCGACATAGTCGCCGAGCTGGTACTGGTGGGTGGCGGCATAGACGCCGATGATGAACGACACGATCCAGATGAAGGCGATGGTGCAGGCTTCCATCACGATGGTGAGCGCCAGCCGCTCGCCGATCAGGTCCTTCACCGGCACGGTGTCCTGGCAGGAAAGCCCGAAGTCCCAGCGGAAGACGCCGCCGACCCAAGTGAAGTAGCGCGAGATCAGCGACTGATCGAGGCCGTAGAGATGGCGCAGCTCCTCGGCGCGGGTGAGCGCGTCGGGATCGCCGCGCGAGATCAGCTCGTCGATCTGCGAGGTCACGCAATCGCCCGGCGGCAGGTCGATGATGACGTAGACCAGCAGGCTGATCACGAACAGCGTCGGGATCATGATCAGGATGCGGCGGGCGACGTAGTTCAGCATGGATCGACACCCCGCGTGACGCGGACATAATGGCCGGGCTCGGCCTCGGTCCAAAAGAGCTTGTTCTTGCCGCTATCGGTGAAGGGCTCCGGCCATTGCGAGGGGTCGGACGCCTTGCCCTCCATCAGCGCGCGCAGGTCGAGCCGCCGGTCGGGATCGGGCATCGGCACCGCCGAGAGCAGCGCCTTGGTATAGGGATGCATCGGGTTGCGGAACAGCTCGCCCGCCGGCGCCAGCTCGACCAGGCGGCCGGCGCACATCACGGCGATGCGATCGGCGATGTAGTCGACCACCGCGAGGTTATGGCTGATGAAGAGATAGGTGAGGCCGAGCTGCTTCTGCAGGTCCTTGAGCAGATTGAGGATCTGCGCCTGGATCGACACGTCGAGCGCCGACACCGGCTCATCGCAGATCACCATGTCCGGCCGGAGCGCCAGCGCGCGGGCGATGCCGATCCTCTGGCGCTGGCCGCCGGAGAAGGAGTGCGGATAGCGGCTGAGCTGGCGGCGATCGAGTCCGACCAGCTCCATCAGTTCGCCCACCATCTCGCGGCGATAGGCGTCGTCGCCGACGCCATGGATGATCAGCGGCTCGACCAGGATGTCGTAGACCGTCATGCGCGGATTGAGCGAACCGAACGGATCCTGGAAGATGAATTGCAGCTTGGTGCGGAAGCTGTTCAGGTCGGCGCCCTCGATCATCATGACGTCGGTCTTGCGGCCCCAGTCGTCGAACACGACGCGGCCGGCGCCCTCGTTGGGATCGGCCGAGATGCCGCGCATCAGCATCTTGGAGAGCGTGGTCTTGCCGCAGCCCGATTCGCCCACCAGGCCCAGGCACTCGCCGCGCACGACGTCGAAGCTGACGTCGTTGACGGCGCGGATGGTGCGCGTCTTGCCGCCGCCCATCAGCTGCTCGAGCAGCGTGTCGGCCTTGCGGATGTGGAAGGTCTTGCTGAGGTGGCGCACCTTGAGCACCGGCGCCTGCGGATTGAAGGTCGGCAGCGGCTTGGCCTCGGGCTTCTGCTGCAACAAGTGCCCGGTCGCGGCCTGAATCTCGCGGATCGGCTGCAGGCGCTCGCCAGGCTTCATGTCGAAGCGCGGCACGGCGTGCAGCAGCGCCTTGAGGTAGGGATGCTGGGGGTCGCGGAAGATGTCGTGCAGGCCGCCCGCCTCCACCACCTTGCCGCGATACATCACCACCACGTCGTCGGCGACGTTTGCGACAACGCCGAGATCGTGGGTGATCATCAGGAGCGCCATGCCCAGTTCCTTCTGCAGGTCCTTGATGAGCCGCAGGATCTGGGCCTGGATGGTGACGTCGAGCGCGGTGGTCGGCTCGTCGGCGATCAGGAGCGCCGGCCGGCAGACCAACGCCATGGCGATCATGGCGCGCTGGCGCAGGCCGCCCGACAGTTCGAAGGGATAGGTGCGCAGCGCGCGGGTCGGATCGGGAAAGCCCACCATGCGCAGCATGTCGCGCGTCAGCGCGTTGATTTCGGCGCGGCTCATGCGCCGCGTCGAATGCTCGGCAGCCTCGTGAAGCTGATGGCCGAGCGAATGGATTTCGCTCAGCTGGCCCGCGCCGCCATGGAGCTGAACCGCCTCGCCGATCTGGTCGCCCACCGTGTGCAGGGCCGACAGCGAGGTCATCGGCTCCTGGAAGATGATGGAGATCTCGCCGCCGCGGATCGCCCGCATCTCGGAGCCCGACCGGTCGAGCTTGACGATGTCGATCTCGGCGGTGCCGTCGCGCGGGTCCTGGAACACGATGGAGCCCGACGGGATCCGGGCGGTGCGCGGCAGCAGACCCATGATGGCCTGGCTGCACACCGACTTGCCGGAGCCCAACTCGCCGACCAGCGCCAGCGTGCCGCCGGGCGGGATGGCGAAGGATACGTTGTCGACAGCCCGCAGGATGCCCTCATGGACCCCGAACTCGACCGTCAGATTGTCGACGCGCAGCAGATCCTTCATGCCGTCTCTTCCTGACCTGCCACGGAGATGTCCATCGACCTCAAGTTGACGCGGGTGGTTCGGCTGAGCTCGATCCCCGTTGCCTCGGCGGCCCGGGCCGCGCGTTCGACGATATCGTAAAAGCCGTCGAGCGAAGAATCGATCTTGACCGCGCGTCCACCGGCCGAGCCGATGACAAGCTGCATCCAGCCGCCCGAGCGGTCGCGCTTGGTCGAGAAGTAGCTGAGCTTCATGCGGTCGAGCCGGCTCCATTCAACCAGCGTGCCGGCCGGCCCGTCGGCGCAGAGCGTGTCGGGTCCCAGAAGGTAGTGGGTCCGTTGCCTGAGCGCCGTGCGCACAAAGAAGGCGCCGAACAGCAGGAAGCCCGCGCCCAGGATCACCGCCAGCCAGCGGTTGACCTCAACCGCCAGCAGCGGCAAGCCGCACAGCAAGACCCCAGCACCGGCGCGGATATAGTCGGCCCATAGCGTCTGGCGCGGATAGCGCAGATCAGCAGAACTCAAACGCGCGCCTCCCGTGACGCGAACAAGTCTCGCGCCGAGCACAGTTTCACACCCGGCAACATTATTGCCCTTCCCCACAGCGACCTTAGAAAATCCCAAGCCCCTTCGTCCATCGCAAGATGATGACTGAGAACCCCCACGGGCTCGCCTGTTGCGCTGCGGGAATGGCGCAGGGCCTCGACCAGCGCGGCAACGGCCGCATCATGGCCGACAAAGTTGCACCTGTCCTTCCAGTCGACGAGATCGACGTGCGTGTTGATCTGCCGCAGGCCCTTGACGGGCTCCTCGCGACGACGGGCGGTGAAGGTCGACAGGCCGGTGAAGCCGATCTCCGGCAGCGCTGAAACCAGAGCGGGTGCAATGCGGTTCCAGGGCGGCACCAGCACCGGCAACGCGCGTGTCGCGAACAGGCGCTCCAGCGCCATGCGGCCGGTGCCGAGCTCTCCCAGCACCAGCATGGCGGGTCGGTGCGGGCCGAGCTCGCTCTTCTTGTCGGGCGGCAGAGCGTGATTGGCGTGAGTGTAGCCGTGCTGCAGCACGTCGATCGCCGGCGCGGTGGCCAACCGCTCGGCCAGCGCCGGCGTGGCGCGCGCGGGCACAACGGCGAGGGCGAGCGGCACCGTGGTCTCCCGCTGCAAGGCGAGCAGCCGGCCGAGGGCGGCGCTGGTGTCGGTCGCATCGTCGTCGCGCCACCACAGCTCCACGTCGCGGCCGGCGTCGCGCCAGCGGGCGACTTCTTCGTCAAGCGCCTGCCAGCCGCTCATGCCAGCCTCCGGCGCAACCAGCCGACCGTCGCCGCCGCGCCGCTTGCATCGCAGGGCGAGAAGCTGCGGATCGAGGGACCGGCAAGCGTGCGTTCGATGGCAGCCGCGAGATTCTCCGGTGACAGAGCTTGGGACGGCACCACCGCCACCATGCCGCGCTCGGCAAGGGCCTGGGCGCGGTCGGTCTGCTCGGTCTCGCGCGCCGTGGCGAACGGCACCAGCACTGCCCGGTCGGCGCAGCACAGGGTCTCGACCACCGTGTTGTAGCCCGCCTGGGAGATCGACAGCGTGGCATTGCGCAGCAATGTCGCGAAGTCCGCACGTGCCGGCTCGATCACGATGCCCTCGCCTCCCCCCAGCGCGCGCCGCTCGTCCGCCGGCAGGTTCGCACCCACCAGCAGGCGCCAGGTGCGATCAGCCAGCCGGCTTTTTGGCCGCGCAGCGATCGCCGCCCTGAGCAGGGGCGCACCGACGGCGCCACCGCCCACGGAGACGATGACTTCGCCTTTCCCGGCCTCGCCGGGCTGCGGCACCAGATCGGCCTCGGCGACATACCCGGTATAGACGGCGCGCGATTTCACCTGCCCCCAGCCGGCGAAACTCCTGTCGAAGCTTACGAGCCCGGGATCGGCGTGGATCATGGCTGCGTCGAAGGCCGAGAAGGTCTCGATGGTCTCGGCAACCCGCTGCGGCGAGGCCGAGCGGCGCACCACGTCGCGCACCGACGACACGATCAACGGCCTGAGGCCGCATCGCGCGTGCGGCCTCGATCAGGGGCACGAGCTCGAAACGAAGCTGGGTGCGGCCGAAGGGAAACTGCTCTGTGATCAGCACCTGCGGCGCCTCGGCCGCCAGCAAGCCGAGCAGTTCGCTGACTCGGGCGGCTCGGAAGGCCTCGTCGAGCGGCGTCCCGTCGAGGCGCGACAGCTCGCGCAAGCCCTCGTCGCGCGCCCTGACCGGCGGCAACTGGTGCCACCGTGCCCGGCCGATATCGAGCGACACCGGTGCGCCGCCCGACACCAGCAGCACGTCGAAGCCGCCGGCCGCCAGGGCGCGCGCCAGCACGGCGGCGCGGCGCAGATGGCCGATGCCCAGCAGATGCTGCACATAGAAGAAGACGCGCGCGCTCATGCCGCTTCCATTGCAACGTTCAGCCGCTCGATCGTGACCTTGCCGTCGGCATGCGCGGCAAAAAAATGCAGGCAACGCCAGTCGAGCTTCACGGGCTGTCGGCCGGTCATGTCCCAGCCCGTCGCCAGTGCCAGCAGCGCGCGGATCGCGGCCTTGTGCGAGACAGCGACGACAGGCTCGCCGGCGGCGGTGATCTCCGCCGCCCAGTCGCCGATCCGCGTCATGGTCATGCGCGGCGATTCCCCGCCCGGCGGATGGAAGTCGAGCCCCAGCCGCTCGGCCGCGGCGAAAGCCTCGCCGCCCCGGGCGCGCAGGTCGGCGACCGTGCGCCCCTCCCAAATGCCGAAGCTCATCTCGCGCAAGCGCGAATCGACGGCGACCGCCGCCGCCGGCCGCACCAGCTCCGCCGTTCGCCGGGCGCGCAGCAAGGGACTGCACATCCGCTTCCAGCGATCGACCGGCGCCGGCAGGCGCCAGCCTTGGGCCGCAGCCTCGCCGGCGGCGCTGAGCGGCGTGTCGGTCATGCCCTGCAGGCGGCCTTCTTCGTTCCAGGCGGTGACGGCATGGCGCAGGATCGCGAACGGCACCGCGCTCATCGCAAGGTCCGGAGCGCGGCGGCCAAAGCGCGGGCCGCCGCGCGTTCGTCATGGTGGCTGGCAACGCGAATGGCGGCGGCGGCGCCGAGGCGCGCCCGTTCGGCGGGATCGTCGAGCAGGCGGCGGACGGCGGCGGCAAAGGCCTCCGCATCGCCGATCGGCGCAAGCAAGCCCGTGACGCCGTGAGCCACGACGGCCGGCACACCGCCGGTGCGGCCGGCGACCACGGGCAGTCCGGCGGCCTGGGCTTCGAGGAATGCCATGCCATAGGCTTCGTTGATCGCGGGCCAGAGGTAAAGGTCGGCGGCGGCATAAAGTGCCGGCAATTCCTGGTGCGGCACGATGCCGGCGAAGCGCACCCGATCGCCGAACGGCGCCATCAGGGCCTCGACCTCGGTCCGCGCCGCACCGTCGCCCACCAGAACAGCCTTCCACGTGCGGTCGCGCAGGTGAGTGAAGGCCTTGGCCAGCACGCGGTACGATTCGAGCTTGTCGCGCGTGCGCATCATGCCGACACTCAAGAGCAGCGGCGGATCGTTGCGCACGTGGCTGGCGCTGAACGGCGCGACATCGATGAAGGGCGGCAGCCAGCGCTGCCGGGCACCGGGCCGCAACCGCGCCTTGACGCCGGCAACGTCGCGCGGATTGACAGTGAGCACGAGATCGGCCGCCGCCAAGGCCCGCTCGACCGCGCGATGACCGAGCCGCGTGGCACCCTGGGCGCGGCGCGGCGCATGCGAGGCCTCGGCGATGACATAGGGAATGCCGAGCGCGCGCGTCACCAGGGGGCCGAGCCAGTCCGGCTTGCGGTAGTAGCAGTGGTAGGTGAACCAGAGGTCGAAGCGTTCGGGATGACGCGACGGCAGGGCATGCCAGCGGGAGACGAGCCGCGCCGCCTGCGCGCGCGCGCGCCGTTGCAGCGCCAGATGCGTCTCGGAATCGGGCACCCCGGGAGCGACGCGGCTTAGCGCCGGCATCACGACGCGATGGCCGAGCTGTCGGAGCAGGCGCGAGAGGCCGCGTGCCATCTCGCGGTCACCCGAGGGAAGCGGACTGTCCGGCGGCTTGAGCGGCGTGTGCAACAGCACGCGCATGGACTACTCCGCAGCGCGTGCCTCAGAGACGCGCGTTTGACCGAGAGCCGTCGCGATCCAGTCGACACCAGCTTCGTAGGAAAAGCGCGTGCGCACGGTCTCGCTGGCGCGGCGAGCCAACAGCAGCCTGAGCTCCGGATCGCGGGCCAGCAGGGTCATCGCCGCGGCGAGTTCGGCGGGCGCGCCGGGCGACGTGAGCAGGCCGTTGATGCCGTGATCGATGAATTCACCGATGGCGGCGGCGCGGGTCGAGACGATGGGCAGGCCCTGGTGGGCTGCCTCCATCAGCACGTTGGGCAAGCCGTCCTGATCGCCGTCGGCGGCCTTCTTCGCCGCCAGCACGAAGAGGTCGGCCCGGCCCAGGGCGGCGAACACCGCCTTCTGCGGTTGTGCGCCGTGCCAGGTGCAGCGATCGGCGATGCCCAGGGTCGCCGCCTGCGCCTTGAGTGCGGCGGCCAGTTCGCCGGCGCCGACATGCTCGAAGCGCCAATTGAGGTCGCGCGGCAAGCGCGCTAGTGCCTGCAGAAGGTCGCCATAGCCTTTCTTCTCGACCTTACGGCCGATCGACAGGATCACGACGGGATCGGCCGCGTCGCTACCGTCGCGGCGCGGGCGCGCCACCGGCGGCGCCGGCAAATGCGCCAGATCGAGGCCGTGATAGACGAGCTGCAGGCGCCCCTTCTCACCATCGGGGTCGCCATCGGGCCGCGGCGCCAGCTCCTTGAGGCGCTGCAGGCCCATGGCCGTGCAGGTCACCAGCCAGTCGCAATCGCCGAGCTTGCCGGTGACTTCCCATGGCTCGCTGGTCCAGATGTCCTTGGCGTGCGCCGACGCGCTCCACGGCAAGCCGCGCAGGGTGGCGGCATAGCGCGTCACCGAGGCAGGCGTGTGCAGGAAATGAGCGTAGAGCCGCTCGATCGATGCCGGCAGCTCGGCGGCCAGCACCAGGGCCTGGCCCCAGCGGCGCAGTCGGTTCGCCGTGGGGTCGCGGCGCAGGTCGGCGAGGAATTTGGCGCGCGCGGCAGCATAGCCCGGCAGGCGGCGGGCCCGGAGCCAGCCCGCCAGCACGCGGCGCGGATCATCCTTCAGATATTCCGGCAAATAGGCGACGCGGCCTTCGACGCGGTCATGCACCGGATGGCGCGCCTTGTCGGTGGGGCGGCGCAGCGACCAGATCTCGAGCGCCACGCCGCGCGCTTCTAGGCCGGCGATTTCCTGCGCAATGAAGGTTTCGGAAAGGCGCGGCCAGCCCTTCAGCACGACCGCGACGCGTGCACCCGACGCGGACATGAACCCCCCGGCGCGCTCAGGTCCTGAGCCGCGCGGCCTGGGCGGCCCGGTCGTCGGGCTCTGCCGGCTCGGCGATGGGCTCGTCGGCATCCAGCGAGGCGGGCCCGCGATGGGGATGGGCAAGCTGCTTGCTGACCAGACGCAGCACGTTGCCGATGCCGTCGAGCAGGCCCGGCACGACCACGTCGCTCGGCATGCCCTGCTGCGTCAGCTGGCGCAGCGCGGTGGCCATGGCGTTCGGGTTGCGGCCACGGTCGGCATCGAGCATCTCGAGCAGGCCGAGAGTGCGTGCGGCGCGGGTGCGGATGAACTGCTCGAGCCGCGGCCGCGTGCGCGGCACGATGATCGCCTTCTTATCGAACGACAGGATCTCGCAGAAGGTGTTGTAGCCGCCCATCGCCACCACGCCCGCGGCGCGCTGCATCAGGGCGCCGAGATTGTTGGTGAAGGTGAGGGTGCGAATGTTGTGGAACTTCGCCGAGCGCTCCTTGAAGGCCTCGCGCGCGGTGGCCGACATGAACGGGCCGAACACGATCACCGCGCCATAGGGAATGTGCGGATCGGTCTCGTAGGCCGACAGCACCCAGTCGACCAGGTCGACGCCGTCGGCGCCGCCGCCCGGCGTCACCAGGATGAAGGGCCCGTCGATCTCCTCCATCTCGTGCGGCGTGTCAGTGTGCAACGGCACTTCGCGGCGCAGGTAGCCGGTATAGACCGACTTGTGGCGCACCGACGGCGGCATATCGATGCCGGCCATCGGCTTGTTGATCTGCGGCAGGCCGTAGATCCAGATCTCGTCATAGAGGTCGCGCAGCGCCGGCACGACGTGCTTGCGTTCCCATTCCACGGCGAGCATCGCCGGATCGTCCATGACGTCACGCAGGCCGAGCACCAGGGGCGTGCCGCGGTCCTTCAAGAGCCGCAGCGTCGGCCCCACCTCGCCGCGCAGGCCGAGCGGCTCCTTGTCGACGAGGAACAGATCGGGCCGGTAGATGTCGGCGGTGTCGCGGATGATGCGCGTGCGCATCTCGAGCGTATGTTCGACACCGACCCGCAGGTTGGCCAAGTCGTACTCGCCGGTGTCGATCTGCTTGACCACGCCCGGGATGCGCACGAAGTCGATGCCCGAGTGGAACTCGTAGGAGCCGATCATGGGCGAGCCCGAGATGATCAGCACCGACACGGCCGGGTCAGCCTCGACGATGGCGTTGGCGATGGTGCGGCAGCGGCTCACATGGCCGAGACCGAAGGAATCGTGGCTGTAGATCAGCACACGCTTTGACCGGCCGCTGGCGGGCATGCGAAGCATCTCCCCTTAGCCCGTGCGCCTCCTGCACTGGCCGGTGAATTTCGCTGGACTATGGCATATGGCTGCGGCGACGCGAACCCCCGCCCTGCCACGAAAAAACCGAATGTAATCAATGGTATGATCGAATAGGGTGAGAGTCCGGGGGCGTGGCGCAGGGTCAATGCAACGCAAGCTCTTCTCGTACATCTGGCAGCACAGCAAGCCTGAGCAGATCTTCATCCTGCTGCTCGTGGTGCTGGCGCAGGTGTTTTATTTCCTGTCGCTCAGCGTGCCGAAGTCGATCGTCAACAACGGTATCTCAGGCCTCGCCTTCAAGAAGGCCAAGACCATCCCGTTCCTGGTCTGGGAACTCGACCTCTCGGCCATCTTTCCCCACAAGGTCATCCGCATCCTCGACGGCTTCCAGGTCGATCAGCTGCAGTACCTGGTGATCATGAGCTTCGTCTTCCTGGTGGCCGTGATCATCAACGGTCAGTTCAAGAAGAGCATCAACACGCAGAAGGGCCGCATGGGCGAGCGCATGCTGCGCCGGCTCCGCTACGAGCTCTACGACCGCATCCTGCGCTTCCCGCCGGTACACTTCCGCAAGGTCAAGCAGGCGGAGCTTGCCACCATGATCAAGGACGAGGTCGAGCCGCTGGGCGGCTTCATCGGCGATGCCTTCGTGCAGCCGATGTTCCTCGGCGGCCAGGCGCTGACGGCCATCATCTTCATCATGATGCAGAATTTTTGGCTCAGCCTCATCGTGGTCGTCCTGCTGGCGGTGCAAATGGTGATCGTCCCGCAGCTGCGCCGGCCGGTGCTGGTGCTGGGCCGCGCCCGCCAGCTCTCGGCCCGCCTGCTGGCCGGCCGCATCGCCGAGACCGCCGATGGCGTCAACGAAATCCACGTACATGGCGCCGCCAACTTCGAGCGCGCCGATATCTCGGAGCGGCTCGGCCACATCTACAAGATCCGC
This sequence comes from uncultured Alphaproteobacteria bacterium, assembly GCA_963755595.1. Classification (GTDB taxonomy): domain Bacteria; phylum Pseudomonadota; class Alphaproteobacteria; order Reyranellales; family Reyranellaceae; genus Reyranella. The sequence goes on from CAVWKP010000004.1 coordinate 21,740, forward strand.
TTCGATCTCTATAACAAGAAGTTCGTCGCCAAGTTCTGGAACAACCTCCTGTCGCAGGCGACGCCGTTCTTCATCTATCTGGTGGGCGGCTACTTCGCCATCACCGGCAAGATGGATGTCGGTGCCGTGGTCGGCGTGCTGCTGGCCTACAAGGACCTGCCGTCGCCGATCAAGGAGCTGATCGACTGGGACCAGCAGCGCCAGGACGTGCAGATCAAGTACGAACAGGTGATCGACCAGTTCCAGCCCGAAGGCATGATGCCGCCGGAGCTGCAGGCGATCCCCGACGGCCCGCCGCCCAAGCTCGGCCACGAGCTCGTCTTGTCCGGCGTCACCGTGACGGAGGACGGCCGGGTGAAGCAGCTCGATTCCGTCACGATCACCATCGCGACCGACGTCAAGACCGCCGTGATCGGCGGCGGCGGTTCGGGCAAAGAGGTGTTGGGCCAGGTACTGGCGCGGCTCATTCCGCCGACAGGCGGCTCGATCAAGATCGACGGCGAGGATTTCTTCCGTCTGCCCGAGTACATACTGGGCTCACGCACCGCCTATATCGGCCAGGAAACCTACCTCTTCCCGCTGTCGGTGCGCGACAACTTGCTGTTCGGCCTGAAGCACCGGCCGGTCACGCCCGCCAACTACGACGACGCCACGCTCGAGCAGCGCGAAGCTTTCTGGCGCGAGGCCGAGCGCTCCGGCAACCCGCCGCTCGATCCCAACGCAGACTGGATCGACTACGAGCTGGCGGGCGCCACCGGGCCCGCCGACCTGCTGCCCTGCATGGTCCATGCGCTCGAGCAGGTGGAATTCGACGAGGACATCTACGCCTTCGGCCTGCGCGGCGCGATCGACGCCGCCCGGCGGCCCGACCTTGCCGAGAAGATCCTGAAGGCCCGCCACGCCCTGCATGGCCGGCTGCAGGACACGAGCTACGCCGGTCTGGTCGAGCCGTTCAATGCCGAGAAATACAACAAGAACCTGTCGGTGGCGGAGAATCTCCTGTTCGGCACGTCGGTCGGCAAGGAGTTCGACGGCGACAATCTGGCCGCCGATCCCTACGTGCAGTCGGTCTTAAAGGACCTCGGGCTGGACCAGGATTTGCTGCGCATGGGCCTTTCCATCGCTGAAACCATGGTCGAGCTCTTCTCCAGCCTGTCGCCCGACAACCCGCTGTTCGAGCAGTACAGCTTCATCTCGGCCGACGAGCTGCCCAACGTCCGCGTCCTGCTGCAGCGTCTCGGCGGCAAGGGCGCCGAGGCGGTGCCCGAGGCCGACCGGGCGCGGCTGATGACCCTGCCGCTCCGCTACATCGAGGCGCGCCATCGCCTCGGCCTGATCGACGCGGCGATGGAGGACCGGCTGCTCAGCGCCCGCCGCGCCTTCGCCGCCAACCTGCCGCCCAGCCTGCGCACCGCCGTGGAGTTCTATGATTTCGAGAAATACAACAGCGCCGCCACATTGCAGGACAACATCCTGTTCGGCCGCCTGGTCTACGGGCAGGCGCAGGCCGACACGCAGGTCGGCACGCTGATCTCCGAGGTGCTGGCCGAGCTCAACCTGCGCCCCTCGGTGATGGAGGTCGGGCTGGACTACAATGTCGGCGTGGCCGGGCGGCGGCTGGCCGCGACTCAGCGCCAGAAGCTCGGCATCGCGCGCGGCCTGATCAAGCGACCGCAATTCCTGGTGGTCAATGAGGCGGTCGCGGTATTCGACGGCCGCACACAGGACCGCATCCGCGACAATATTCTTGCGTCTGCCAAGGGGCGCGGCGTGGTGTGGATCGCCAACCGGCCGGGTCAGGCCGAGCCGTTCGAGCAAATCGTGGTCATGCAGTCCGGCCGGGTGGTCGCCCAGGGCAAGCCAGCCGAGCTGGCCGCCCGCGGCGGGCTCTATGCCGAACTCATGTCATCGGCCTAAAGTGCATCTTAGGAGGATGCGATGAACCTCAACGAGGAAGTCGAAGTTCTCAAGGGCGTACCGATCTTCTCCAAGATCGAGCCCGCCAAGCTCAAGCTGATCGCCTTCACCGGCGAGCGGATGACCTTCGGAATGGGCCAGGAAGTCTGTCACCAAGGCGATCCCGGCGATGCCATGTACGTGATCCTGGGCGGCGTGGCGGATGTGCTGATCGACACAGACAAGGGCCAGATCCGCGTCGCCGAGCTGAAGAAGAACGGCTTCTTCGGCGAGACCGCCATCCTGTGTGACGCGCCGCGAAATGCCACGATAAAGGCCAACGAATCGCTGCTGACGCTCAAGATCTCCAAGGACATGTTCTACCGGCTGGTCAGCGAGTTTCCGACCATGGCAATCGAGATGATGCGCGAGCTGGCGCACCGCGTGGAGGACACCAACCAGAAGCTGCGCGAGGCGACCTCCAAGAAGGCAGCCTGACCCGACAAAGATGAGCCGCCTCGACAGTTTCATCGCGCGCATGCAGGCGCAACGCGACTGCCTGAACTTCCTCAAGCCCGCGATCGACAAGCTGCGCGGCCCGATCTTCGAAGTAGGTCTGGGCAACGGCCGCACCTACGATCATCTGCGCGATCTCTTTCCCGGCCGCGCCATCTATGTCTTCGAGCGCCAGGTCGCCGCCCATCCCGACTGCGTGCCGCCCGGCGATCGGCTCTTCCTGGGCGAAGCGCGCCAATCGATCGCGCAGGCGGCGCAGAAGCTCGGCGCGGTGGCGGCGCTGATCCATACCGATCTCGGCACCGGCGATCACGCGGCCAACACGGCAATGGGCAAGTGGCTGGGCCCCGCGCTCGACGCGCTGGCGGCACCGGGCTGCTACGTGCTCGCCAACCAGCCGCTCTCGGTCCCGCGCTGGCGGCGCCAGCCCGATCCGCCGGGAGTGCCGACGGACCGCTATTTCCTCTATCGCGTGACCTAGCGCCCGCTGAACAGGCGGGCCAGCACGATCAGGAAGATGGCCCCCACTACCGAGCCGATGAAGCCGGCCGCCTGACCGGCCTGGTAGAGGCCGAGCGCCTGGCCGCCATAGGTCGCGAGCACCGAGCCCGCGATGCCGATGACGATGGTCACCAGGATGCCGCGCGGCGTCGGTCCTGGCGTGAAGAAGCGCGCGAGCAGGCCGATCACCAGGCCAATCAGGAGGATGCCGATAAGGGTCATGTCTTGCTCCGTTCACACCTCGAACGTCGCCAGCACCGGCACATGGTCCGAGGCGAGCTTCCAGTCGCGCAGGTCGACATCGATATGGTGGCTTTTGATGGCTCCGGAAAGGGCCGGCGAGGCCAGGATATGGTCGAGCCGCCGGCCGCGGTTGGACTTGCGCCAGTCGTTGTTGCGGTAGCTCCACCACGAATAGAGCTTCTCGCTCTGGGGCACGAAGCGGCGTGGCACGTCGATCCAGGCCATCGCCTCCATCATCTTGCCGAACAGCTCGACCTCAATGGGCGTGTGCGACACGATCTTGAGGAGCTGCTTGTGGCTCCATACGTCATGCTCGAGCGGCGCCACGTTGAGGTCGCCTACGGCGATCCGGCGCAGGCCGCGGCGGGCGCGCGGCTTCGGCCGGCGCTCGGCGTACCAGCCCGCCATCTCGCGGTAGAAGGCGAGCTTGTGCGCGAACTTGTCGTTCTGCTTGGGATCAGGAATGTCGCCGCCCGCCGGGATGTAGAGATTGTCGAGCAGGATGGGATCGCCGCCGATGTCGAGCGCGGCCTCGACATGCCGGCAATCCTCCTTGCCGCAGCGATGATGGATATTGGTCGCCGTGAACGGCACCTTCGAGAGGATGGCCACGCCATTGTAGGATTTCATGCCCTGCACCAGCCGGTGCGTGTAGCCCAGCGCCTCGAAGGCGAGATGCGGGAAGAACTCGTCGGGGCACTTGGTCTCCTGCAGGCAGAGCACGTCGGGCTTGCGCAACCTGAGGAAGCGTTCGACGTTGGCGATCCGCAGGCGGACCGAATTGATGTTCCAGGTGGCGACGGTCAGAACTCATCGCCGCTACTATAGTTAGACGACGGAGACGCTGTCATGCAGATGGATGGCGACGAGAGCGGCAACATCGAGGATCGCCGCGGCGAAGGCGGCTTCGGCGGCGGTGGCTTGGGTGGCGGTGGCTTCGGCGGTGGCGGCATCCCGATCCCGCTGGGCGGCGGCCTGTTCCGCGGCGGCTTCGGCCTGATCGCCATCGTCGTGATCGCGCTGATCCTGGGCATCAATCCGCTCACCCTGCTCGGCCTGGACGGCGGCTCGGGCTATGTGGCGCCGAGCCAGACCCGCAGCGCCTCACGTCCGGCCGGCACTGCCGATCCCGAGACGCAGTTCGTGGCGCGGGTGCTGAAGAGCACGGAAGACGAGTGGAGCAAGATCTTCCAGGAGATGGGCCGGCAATACCGCCAGCCGCGCCTGGTGCTCTATCGCGACGCCACGCAAACTGCGTGTGGCGCGGGCCAGGCGGCGATGGGGCCGTTCTATTGCCCGGCCGACCAGCGGGTCTATCTCGACCTCTCCTTCTTCGACGAGATGGCCCAGCGCTTCCGCGCCCCCGGCCAGTTTCCGCAGGCCTATGTCATCGCCCACGAGGTCGGCCACCACGTGCAGAACCTTCTGGGCATCTCCGGCAAGGTCGAGCAGATGCGCCAGAAGATGAGCCGGCGCGACGCCAACGCGATGTCGGTGCGGGTCGAGCTGCAGGCCGATTGCCTGGCGGGCGTGTGGGCCTATCACGCCAATCAGGATCGCGCCGGCAAGATGATCAACGAGGCCGACGTCGATCAGGCGCTGGCCGCCGCCACCGCCATCGGCGACGACCGCCTGCAGAAGCAGGCGCAGGGCCGCGTCGTGCCCGACAGCTTTACCCACGGCACCAGCGCGCAACGCGTGCGCTGGTTCAATCGCGGCCTGCAATCGGGTGAAATGAAGAGCTGCGATACGTTCCGGGCATCGCCGCTCTGATGGCTGAGGTGCAAAGCCACAGCGCAGCGCTTCTGGCGGCTGCTCGCGCGCTTGGACCACGCATCCTGGCAGAACGCGATCGTATCGAGGCGGCTCGCCGCTTGCCCGAGGAGCTGGCGCGGGAATTGGCCCGCCAGGGGTTCTTCCGCATCTTCCTTCCCGAGGCCTATGGCGGGCTGGATCTCACGCCGACGCAAGGCCTGGAGGTGCTCGAGGAGCTGGCGCGCTTCGACGCGTCCGTCGCCTGGTGCGTCTGGAACGGCAACACGCATTGGATCATCGCCCAGCTGCCGCCCGATGCGGCGCGATCCATCCACGGCAAGGCCGATGTCGTCACCGCCAACAGCACGCGCGCTTCGGGAGTGGCCGAGGCTGTCGCCGGCGGCTTTCGCGTGAGCGGTCGCTGGTCGCTGGTCAGCGGATGCGAGCTCAGCGCTTGGATGGTGCTGCTCTGCACCGTCCACGAAGGCGGCAAGCCGCGCCTGACGTCTTCCGGGGCACCGGAAACCCGGTTCGCGGTGCTGCCCGCCCGAGACTGCGAGATCATCGACACCTGGACCGTGGGTGGCCTGCGCGGCACTGGCAGCCACGACGTCACGGTGCGGGATGTGTTCGTGCCTGCCAGCCTATGCCGCAGGGTTCAACGACCGCTACGTGCTGCCCGAGCCGCGCTATCGCATGCCGCCCTTCTGCCGCGTCATTCCCGGCCTTGGCGCCATGACACTCGGCATCGCGCGCACAGCGATCTCGAGCCTCACCGAGCTCGCCGCCGACAAGCAGCTGCAGCGTTCGATGCAGATCCTGCGTGAGAACCACGGGGCGCAGCTGCGCGTCGCCGAAGCCGAGGCGCTGGTGCGCTCGGCCCGCCTCTATCTCTACGACAGCGTCGAGCGGCTGTGGCGAACCTTGCTCGAAACCGGCACGGCACCGATCGAGATGCGCGCCGACGCCCGGATGGCGGCATGGCATGCCGTGTTCAGTGCGGCCAAGGCGGTCGATCTCATGTACGCCGCCGCCGGCGCGACCGCGCTCTACACCAGTTCGCCGCTGGAGCGCGCTTTCCGCGACGTGCACGCGATCACCCAGCACATCGGCGTGCATTCACGCGTCATGGAGACGGCCGGGCGGGTATTGTTCGGGTTGGAGCCCGATACGCCCCTGCTCTAGCTAACGGCGGCTAGACGTAGGCGCAGGTGACCGTGCCGCACTTGTCGACGAAGCCCGACAGCGTGTCGCCCTTGCCGACGGCCGCGACGCCTTCGGGGGTGCCGCTATAGATCAGGTCGCCGGCTGCCAGGGTCACCAAGCCCGAGAGATAGGAGATCGTCTCGGGAATGCTCCAGATCAGGGCGTTGAGGTCCGACTTCTGGCGGGTCTTGCCGTTGACATCGAGCTGGATGGTGCCCTTCGACGGATGGCCGACCTCGCTCGCCGGATAGATCATGCCGATCGGCGCGGAGTTGTCGAAACCCTTGCCCATATCCCAGGGCCGGCCCATGTCCTTGGCCTGGTTCTGCAGGTCGCGGCGGGTCATGTCGAGGCCGACGGCGTAGCCGAACACGTAGTCGAGCGCCTTCTCGACCGGGATGTCGGCGCCGCCCGACTTCATGCAGACCACCAGCTCCATCTCGTGGTGGAGATTCTTGGTGGCCGGCGGATAGGGAATCTTGGTCGGGTTCTTCGGGTCGGCGCAGAGTACGATGGCGTCGGCCGGCTTGGTGAAGAAGAAGGGGGGCTCGCGGTCGGGGTCGTGGCCCATTTCGCGGGCATGGGCGGCATAGTTGCGGCCGACACAGAATATGCGGCGCACCGGGAACAGATCGGCGGTCCCGTGGACCGGAACGCCGACCACCGCCGGCGCTTTCACGACATAACCCATCTCTCTATATCTCCTTGAAAGCGTGCCTTTATGGCGGGCACCGGAGTTCGATTCAATGTCCGATCCAGACGTTTTGACCATCCAAGCCGACAGTGCCGATTCGGCCCTTGGCTGGGCTTCATTAGGACCCAAGCGCTGGCGCTGCGTGCTGGGTGCAGGCGGCGTGCGCGAGGACAAGGTCGAGGGCGATGCCGCCACCCCGGCCGGCGAATTCCCCCTGCGCCGCATCTATTTCCGTAACGACCGGCTGGTGCTGCCCAAGGTCCGCCTGCCGGCCCGGCCGATCGGCCGGCTTGACGGCTGGTGCGACGACCCGCACGCGCCCACATACAACCGCCTGGTCCACATCCCGAACGATTGGAGCCACGAGAAGATGTGGCGCGCAGACGGGCTTTACGACTTGCTGGTGGTGGTCGGCTACAACGACGATCCGCCCGAGGGCGAATGGGGCAGCGCCATCTTCCTCCACATCGCGCGCGACGACATGAGCCCGACCCGGGGCTGCGTCGCCTTCGCCCGCGACGATCTCCTCGAACTGGTGACGCTGCTCGGACCCGAGACGCGGGTCCGCGTGCTGTCGCTCGGCGCGGCCGAGCAGGTGCCTTCATCCGCCAACGAGGATGACGACATGAAGCTGTTCGAGGATTTCGACGAGAAGGATTGGTGACAGCTGGGCGGTCAGCCCACCATGCGGCCGATGGTGCGGGCGGTGTAGTCGACCAGGGGGATGATGCGGGCGTAGTTGAGGCGCGTCGGGCCGATCACGCCGATGGCGCCCAGGATGCGTTCCTGCGAATCGCGGAACGGCGCCACCACCATCGAGCAGCCGGTGTTGGCGAACAATGGATTGTCGGCACCGATGAAGATCTGCACGCCCGCCGCCACATTGGCGAGCTCGAGCAGGCGCGCGAAGCTCTCGCCGCGCTCCAGCGCATCGAACAGCAGCCGCACGCGCTCGAGATCGGCGATGGCGGTGATGTCTTCCAACAGTCGCGCCTGGCCGCGCACGATCAAATTGCCGCCCGGCTCGCCGGCCCACGTCGCCAGGCCCAATTCGATCACGCGCGCCGTGATGTCGTTCAGCTCGGCACGCTTCAGCTTCAGGTCCTCGAGGATCAGCCGGCGCGCATCGTCGAAGGTGCGGCCACTCAGCCGCGCATTGAGATAATTGGTCGCCTCGACCAGCACCGAGCCCGGCATGCCGACCGGCGTGTCGATGATGCGGTTCTCGACCTGGCCCGATTGCGTCACCGTCACCACCAGGGCGCGGCCGGGGCCAAGGTTCACGAACTCGATGTGCTTCAGCGGCTGCTCGGTCTTGGGCGCCATCACCACGCTCGCACAGCGCGACAGGCCGGACAGCAGCGTCGTCGCCTGCTCCAGCGCTTCATTCATACTGCGACCGACCGCGGCACAGCGCGCCTCGATGCTCTCGCGCTCCTCTTCCGAGACGTTGCCGACTTCCAGCAGGCCGTTGACGAACAGGCGCAGGCCGGCATCGGTCGGCAGGCGGCCGGCCGAGGTGTGCGGCGCGTAAAGCAGGCCGAGATCTTGCAAGTCGGCCATGATGTTGCGGATGGTGGCCGGCGACAGCGTCTCTGTAATCTTGCGGGTGAGCGCCCTCGAGCCGACCGGCTCGCCGGTCTCGACGTAGCTTTCGACCACCAATCGCAACACTTCGCGGGCACGCTCGCTGAGTTCGGTGACGGATGCGGTCTGACGCGGTCCCGGCGTCGTATCAGCTAGCGGAGCCCCAGGGAGACTGAGGCGATGAATGGCCATGCAAAAAATGTAGGTAGTGCAAGGTGTTCGGTCAACGTGGCGTCTCGCCTGCAACCCCCTTTCCGGTGTAGGAAATAAGGCCGTGGCCCTGCGCGAATACCGCTTCGAGCACCCGAAAACGGAGCGAAGCATCACCATCGGAGGCTGGTCCTATCTGTGGGGCGGGCTGCTCGGCGCGGTCTACGTGTGGTGGATCGGCTTCGGCAGCGTCCTGCAGGCGCTGGCCATCAACATCGCCTTTGCCATCGGCGTTATTGCAATCGTGCTCGGCACCTCGGTGCTGCCCAGCGTCCAGCAATTGCTGGTCATCCTGGTGATCGTGCCGCTTGCTATCTTCACCCAGGGCTCGCTGATGGTCTCCCTGATCCGCGACGGGTTTCGCAAGCGCGGCTGGCTGGTCCGCGTCGCCTAAGGGCCGCCCCTCCCGGGTGCCTGTCCCTGCCGCTTGTTCGGGGGCCGAGGTTTGGCCATAAGCCCTGTCCAACCCCAGGAGACAGCAAATGCGCCCGTCCGGCCGCGCCCCCGACCAGCTTCGCAAAGTGTCCCTCGAACCGGGCTTCTCCCGCCATGCCGAGGGCTCGTGCCTGGTGAAGTTCGGCGACACCCACGTGCTGTGCACCGCCTCGGTCGACGAGAAGGTGCCGCCCTGGATGCGCAACAGCCAGCGCGGCTGGGTGACGGCCGAATACGGCATGCTGCCGCGCTCGACCCATACCCGTACCGACCGTGAGGCTGCTCGCGGCAAGCAGTCGGGCCGCACCCAGGAAATCCAGCGCCTGATCGGCCGCGCCTTGCGCGCCGTGGTCAACCTGCCGGCCATGGGCGAGCGCCAGATCAACATCGACTGCGACGTCCTGCAGGCCGATGGCGGCACGCGCACCGCGGCCATTACCGGCTCGTGGGTGGCGCTGCACTTCGCCTACGAGCGGCTGATCAAGGACGGCAAGATCGCCGCCAACCCGATCACCGGCCAGGTCGCCGCCGTGTCATGCGGCCTGTGGGAGGGCACGGCGGTGCTCGACCTCGATTACCCTGAGGATTCCAAAGCGCAGGCCGACGCCAACTTTGTGCTGACCGGCGACGGCGGCATCGTCGAGGTCCAGGGCACCGCCGAGGAGAAGCCCTTTAGCGAGCCGCAGTTCCTCGAATTGCTGGCGCTCGCCAAGAAGGGCGTGACCGAGCTCACGCGCCTGCAGCGCCTGGCGATCGGCAAGAGCTAGGCGGCAAGAGCTAATGGCGCGTCGCTTCACCTTGCCCAAGCTGGTCGTGGCCACCCACAACCGCGGCAAGGCGGGCGAGATCCGTGGCATGCTGGGCCGCTTCGGCATCGAGATCGTGTCGGCCGCCGACCTCGGCCTGCCCTCACCAGAAGAGACCGGTACCACGTTCGAGGAGAATGCCGCGCTGAAAGCGCTGGCCGCGACGCGCGCCTCCGGCCTCGCGGCGCTGGCTGACGATTCGGGGCTGAGCGTGAAGGCGCTCGACGGTGCGCCCGGCGTCTACACCGCCGACTGGGAAGGCCCGACGCGCGACGCCATGGTCGGCATGCGCCGCATCCAGGACGAGTTCGCCAAGCGTTCCGTGCCCGACACCGACGCCGCCCGCGCCGCCACCTTCAACTGCGTCCTGGCGCTCGCCTGGCCCGACGAGCACGTCGAGCTGGCTGAGGGCATGGTCGACGGCCGCATCGTCTGGCCGCCGCGCGGCAGCGGCGGGCACGGCTACGATCCCTGCTTCCAGCCCGACGGCGGGACGCGCACCACGGCCGAGATGACCGACGCCGAGAAGAACGCCATCAGCCATCGCGGCCGCGCCTTTCGGAAACTGGTCGAGGCCTGTTTCCAATGAGCACGCCACGCTCCGCTCCATTGGGCGTCTACATCCACTGGCCGTTCTGCAAGTCGAAGTGCCCGTACTGCGACTTCAACAGCCATGTGCGCGAAGGCGTGGAACAGGAGCGCTGGCGCAAGGCGCTGCTGACGGAGCTCGAGCACGCGGCGCGCGAAGCGCCCGGGCCGACGGGTCGAGACGATGTTCTTCGGCGGCGGCACGCCCTCGCTGATGGAGCCCGAGACCGTGGGCGCCCTGATCAAGCGCACCAAGGAGCTGTGGGACACTGCGGCCGACATGGAAATCACGCTGGAGGCCAACCCGACCTCGGTCGAGGCCGGGCGGTTCGCGGCGCTGGCTGAGGCGGGCGTCAATCGCGTGTCGCTGGGCGTGCAGGCGCTCGATCCCAAGGCGCTGACGTTCCTGGGCCGCGAGCATTCGCTCGACGAGGCGCTGGAAGCGCTCGCCATCGCGCGGAAAAACTTCGCGCGGCATTCGTTCGACCTGATCTATGCCCGGCCCGGCCAGACGCCCGAGGCGTGGGCCGAGGAGCTCGAGCGCGCACTCGCGCTGGCGGGCGAGCACGTGTCGCTCTACCAGCTCACCATCGAGCGCGGCACGAAGTTCTTCGCCGAGCAGGCGCGCGGCGCCATCGCCTTGCCGGTCGAGGAAGCGGCGGCCGAGATGTTCGAGCAAACGCAAGCGCGCCTCGCCCAGGCCGGCCTGCCGGCCTACGAGATCTCCAACCATGCCCGGCCCGGCGCGGCCTGCCGCCATAATTTGATCTACTGGCGGTATCAGGATTACGTGGGCGTGGGGCCGGGCGCGCATGGGCGTTTCACGCACAGGCGACGCCAAGCGGGCGACGCGGCGGACCAGCGGGCCGGAGGGCTGGCTGGCCGCGGTCGAGCGCGAGGGCCACGGCACGGCGGAGGTGACCGACGTCACGGGCCGCGATCGGGTGGAGGAGGCGTTGATGATGGGGCTGCGGATGAGCGACGGCATCGACCGCGCGCTGTTTGCCGCCACCGCCGGCAGCGATCCCGTCGAGGCACTGGGCGCCAAAAGGCTCGCGCCCCTGGTTGATGCAGGCTTCCTCTGTTTCGACGCCACGCACCTCAAGGCGACGCCTGCTGGCCAACAGCGGCTGAACGCGCTGCTGGAGCGCCTGGTCGCATGAGGTTCCGCGCCGTCCTGCTGGCCGCGCTGCTGGCGGCGGGCGCGGCACCCCTTGCGCTACAGGCGCAGCAGCCGCATCAGACCAAGCCCGTGCCCAAGGTCGCCCCGGCGCCGGCCAAGCCGGTCAGCCGAAGTCGCCGTTCACGCCACCTGCCTTCAAGATCACCATCGCCACCGAAGGCGCCTTCCCGCCCTTCAACTACCTCGACAAGAAGGGCCTGCCGGCGGGCTTCGAGATGGAGCTGGCGCAGGAGGCCTGCCAGCGCATGAGGGCCGAGTGCGAGTACACGGTCGTCAAATGGGACGACCTGATCCCCGGCCTGCTCGACAAGAAGTTCGACATCATCATGTCCTCGCTCGAGGTCAACAACGAGCGGCGCCGGCGGCTCGGCATGTCACGCCGCTACTACCTCTCGCCCGGCGCCTTCATCGCCCACAAGGGCGAGCCGTACGACGGCCCGCCGACCCTGCTGCGCAACAAGCGCATCGGCGTGCAGAAGGATTCCACCCACGCCGACTGGATCGACAAGAGCTTCCGCCGCTCCGCCCAGATCAAGCGCTACGCCAGCGTCGCCGATGCGTTGACGGCGCTCGCCAACGACGAGGTCGACGCGGTGTTCGGCGACAAGGTGCAGCTCTGGCTGTGGAGCCAGAAGCCCGAGGGCAAGTGCTGCGAGGTGATGGGCCAGGACATCAAGGACAACCAGACGCTGGGCGTCGGCGTCTCCGCCGGCCTCCGCCGCGAGGACGCCAAGCTGCGCGACGCGCTCAACAAGGCCTTCGCCGAGATGATGAGCGACGGCACGTTCAAGAAGCTGAACGAGAAGTACTTTCCGTTCTCGTTGAACTAGCTCTCGACGACGAGGTCGATATCCGGGAGCTAGGCGCGGGCCGGCTCGGGCGCGGCGACAGGCGGCGCGGGAGCGGGAGCGGAATCGGGCTCGGGCGCGTGGGACAACGTCTGCACGACCACGGCCGCGCCTTCCTTGGCGAACTCGATGCCGAGCTCGGGGAAGGTGCGGAACATGCGCTTGACCGCCTCGCGCTGGATCGAAGCGGGGTTGCCGGGCTTTGCCGTGAACTTGAAGCGGCACAGCAGGGCGTTGTCGGCGATGTCGGCGATGCCCTGCATCTTGAAGGGCGCCAGGATCTCGCTCTTGAACTCGGGCATCTCCATCATGTCGGCGCCGATCTTCTTCGCCGCCTTGCGCAGCTTCTCGACATCGGTGTCGCGCGCGAAGCGGAGATTGAATTTCACCGTGATCCAGTCGCGGCTGAAATTGGTGATCTGGCCGAGCTGGCCGAACGGGATGGTGTGGACCTGGCCGTTCTGGTGACGGAGCTTGATCGAGCGCAGGGTGAAGCCCTCGACGGTGCCCTTGGCCTTGCCGCAGTCGATGTATTCGCCGACCCGGAAGGCATCGTCGGTCAGGTAGAAGATGCCCGACACGATGTCGCGCACCAGCGTCTGGCTGCCGAACGAGACGGCGAGCCCCAGCACCGACGCGCCGGCCAGCAGGGGCACGGTGTTGACGCCGAAATCCTCGAGCGCGATCAGCGCCGCCACCACGCCCAGCACCACCGCCACCGTGGCGCGCAACAGCGGCATGATGGTCGACAGACGCGAGGCACTCTGGGCGGCGCCATCGCCGTCCCCGGTCCCCGGCAAGCGCGCCGGCGGTCTTGCGCTCCATGTACGGCTCGGTGGCGTACTTGAACGCCTCCCACAGCACGAAGGCCGCGAACAGCGTGATGCCCGCGGTGCGCGACGAACGGGTGAGCTGACCCCATTCGCCCTCGTTGACCAGGCCGAGCACGTCGACGACCCAGGTCTGCGTGACGGTGAGCGCCACGCCGATCAGCACGGCGACGCGGACGCAGCGCGCGACGACATCCGGCAATTTCGGCGCGTCGCCCGCCGGCGTCCGCCCGGGCAGCTGCGAATCGAGGCGGCGGACGAAGGCCTGGAGAAGGGTCTCGAAGAACAGCAGGGCGACCACGAGGATCAGCGTGAGCAGCATGGCCCCCGACACGTTCAGCCGCTCCGAGATGGCGCCGTAGATCTGCGTTCCGCCGAGGGCGATGAAGAACGGCAGGGAGACGCCGATCCAGTGGCGCCCGACCAGGCCGGCCCAGCGCGACACCGTGCCCAGTCCCTCGAACCATTGGCGGGCGGCCGCCTGCGAGCGGAACGCGAGCCAGATGAAGGCCGCGAGATAGACGATGCCGCCCAGCACCTGAAAGGCCGAGAGGGCGTCGTGCGGCGTCTCGAGGGCGACCAGGACCTGGTACAGGATGCGCCACAGGATGATCAGCAGCAGGATCACCTCGATGCGGGCGTAGAGTCGCCCGCGCCTCCTCGTCGCTCACCGCGCACAGCCGCGCCGGCGCCAGGCCGGGCCGCAGCACGACGCGAAAGGCGAGCACATAGAGGCGCCAGGCGAAGATGCCGGTCAGCACCGCGACCGCGAGCTTGTCCTGTCCGTCGGTGCCGGCGAACCACGCCCCGGCGGCGCCGCGGCAGATCAGCCACACGACGCACAAGCCGAGCCCGTCGAGCAGCACCAGCAGGCCGAGATTGACCAGCGAGCGAAGTCCCTGCTCGGGCGCGCTGCCGGCCGCCAGCCGGTCGCGGAACCGGGTCAGGATCCGGCGCACCATCGCTTCGGCCGTCACGGCGACGGCCGCGATGAGGCCGAGCAGCGCCAGGAAAGCGAACGGACCGTTGCCGCCCCTCGGCCGCGCATCGAGCAGGCCCGGCAGCGACGCCAAACGACGACCGACCTCCGGCAACGCCACGATGACGCGACCCGCCTGGTGCAGGAAAATCGCGAACTCGTCCGGCCTGTCGGCCGCAGCGACTTTTGGCGGAGCCGGTTTTGGCGATGCCGCGGGGGCCGCCTTGCCGGACTTCGCCGGCGCGGCGGCAGATGGAATTCCCTCGGCCTTCAGCCGTTCGGCGACCGACTTGCTGATCGCATCGACCAGCGCGTCGAACTGCTCCTGCGTCATGCCGGCGGGAAGGTCGGCGGGCGCCTGGGCATGGCTCATGGTGGTGCCGGCGAATGCCAGCACCAGCGCGAGCATGAGGGAACGAAGAGCTGTCATCTATGCAATCATCTCGACGATGCGCCCGGGCGCCCGGCAATAACAGCAAATAACGACGGCTGCAGATCGGGCAATTTGCAGCCGCCGGAATGTGTCACCGGGCGACGCGAAAGGTGTGTGACATTCACGCCGCCGCCCTGGTGATCGGGTAACGATCGCCCGGCGACGTAAGCCCGGTGACACGCCCTTCTTCTGCGCGAAGCTTCGACGGGTGGCTTTGATCCAGATCAGACGCTCTTGCGGCTGCGGCGCATGGGCGTGTTTGGTGCAGAGCCACCGAACCAATCCCGTGCACTGTCCCCCGCCGTCCCGCGCAAACAATCGTTACACCTTGGCGATTCCCGCCGAGAGGCGCTGGGAGGTAGCGTGCCAGCGTGACTGGAGGCGTGTCGTGCGCTGGTTTTATATTTTCCTTTTGGTGCTGGCGGCATGGGGAGGCTTCGTGCAGGTCGTCCTGAAGGATGACGCGCGCTGGGAAGTGTCGAGCAGCTCCGGCGGGCCTGTTTCTTGATCGTGTCTCACCGTCTCAAACCCTGCCTTTGAGACGCTGAGACTCCCGTTCAGCCGCCCTTGTCCGCCGTGAACTTCGCCTCACAGCGCGTGCACGCGTTCTGGTTGCAATCGCTGGGACCAGGCAGCAATCTTCCTGTGAGGGCTGGATGAGATGACCCTTTGCAAGGCGCTGTTGGTTGCGATTGCCTGTTGCATTGGCGCGGCGGCAGCCCGCGCGCAAAGCACTCCCGTCTGGACCGATATCGATTGTTCGCAGCTCAGGATCCCCGCCGCGATTGGCTTGAAATGCCGAGGACTCAACCTCACGGGCGTCGCCTCGCAGGAAACGAGCCCCAGCGGAACGTATCGGCAATTGATTGCCAGCGGCGCGATCAACAGGGTGAAGCTCTTCTATCTTCTGCTTGAGACGACGAGCCTTCAGACAGGGGTTTCGACCCGATCGACCCTTGCTGAGACGATGAAGCAGCTCATTCGTCAAGCCTCGAACTTTTCCGAACTGACGCCACGGGACGGGGTCGATTTCGTGACTTTTACGGGGGCCGCAGGGGACGCCTGCATCGGCGTTCGCAGGCTCGGCACGGCGGCGATTACGGGATACAAGTGGCTGGTCGTCGCGTTCAGATGCGTGCCGGCCAAGACCACTGTTCCTGACGCCGATATCGCTGCTTTCATTGCGAGCACCAAGCCGAGCAGCTAGCGCGCGACCGGTTTCGACCTGGTGGCCTGCCGACTGCGAGGATCGCCGGATTGCCACGCGTCGAGGCCTGGCCGAGGTACTGGGCGAGCAGTGGCTGGAGCTTGCGAGGCGCGAAGGCATCCGCCTGCCGATCTTCGCCGATCCGCTGCGCTGGCTCGGCGCCGGCCAGCGGGGCTGCGTGATCCTCGACTGGTACGTCGTGCGCAGCCTGCTCGACGATGTACAGGCCGTCGCCTGTGAGTCCCGCTCGCTCGCCCAGCGCCTGCACGACACCACGCGGCGCATGCGCCGCCCGCCGCATATTCATTTCGCCAAGAGGAGCATCGGCTATGTCCACTGAAGCCGTCATCGTCGAGTTCGATCCCAACATGCACGAGCGAATCCGGCTGCAGACCATCAGCGCCGCCGAGCTGATCGTCGCCGACCTGCCGCCGCGCGAGCGGCTGGTCGAGCCGATCCTGCCGGCCAAGGGGCTGGCGATGCTTTACGGCCCGCGCGAACTCGGCAAGACGCACGTGGCGATGGGCATCGCCTGGACCGCCGCCTCGGGTGCGAACTTCCTGAAGTGGCGGGCCGAGCGGCCGCGGCGTGTCTTCTACGTCGACGGCGAGATGCCGGCGGCCGACATGCAGGAGAGACTGCGCATGACCGGCTCCTCGCCCGCGACCCTGCGCTTCCTGCTGGCCGACATGCAGGAGGCCCTTGCCCGACCTCGGCTAGCCCGAGGGCCAGGCCGCGCTCGAAAGCGCCTGGGGCGAGGAGACGCCCGAGCTGCTGGTGATCGACAACCTCGAGCTGGTCGGCAGCGCGCGCGACAACGACGTCGAAAGCTGGTCGGCGATGCAGAGCTGGCTTTTACGGCTGCGGCGCATGGGCGTGTCGGTACTGCTGGTGCATCACGCCGGCAAGGGCGGCCAGCAGCGCGGCACATCGAGGCGCGAGGACGTGCTCGACATGGTGCTCGCCCTGCGCCGGCCGTCCGACTACGAGCCCAAGGATGGGGCGCGCTTCGAGGTCCATGGCGGCTCAAATGTTCACGCTAGCGCATGAACTTGCGCATATCTGGCTGGGTCAGTCCGGTATCTCCGATGCCCAGGCTTTGGGCCTACCTGCGAACAATGTCGAAAGGTGGTGTAATTCCGTTGCAGCAGAGTTGCTCGTGCCGCTTGAGATAGTGCAGAGAGAGTACCGTCCGAAGGAAGAGTTAACGGCCGAGATCAAGAGGCTCGCGCGCTACTTTAAGGTCAGCACGCTTGTCGTGCTGCGTCGCATCTATGACATTGGAGGTCTGACGGCCAGTGCGTTGCGGCAGGCATATGCGGAGGAACTCGGGCGCCTCTTGGCAGTCCCGAAGGGTAGCGGTGGGTGACTTCTATTTGACGCAAGCCGTCCGAGTCAGCAAACAATTCGCACGAGCGTTAGTCGTCAGCACCTTGGAAGGTCAAACGCTGCACCGCGATGCTTTCCGCATGCTTGGGTTTTCGAAGCTGAGGACGTTCCATGAGCTAGGCCGCAGCTTGGGAGTGGCAGCCTAAGTGGCGTACTTGCTCGATGCCAATATTTTCATCCAGGCAAAGAACCTTCACTACGGTTTCGATTTCTGCCCGGCGTTCTGGGATTGGCTGATCAAACAGAACGGCGCGGGCCGGATCTTCAGCATCGAGAAAGTAGGCGACGAACTCGCCGCAATAGCAGACGCTTTGTCGACTTGGGCGTCCGCGCGTGGCGACGGCTTCTTCCTCAAACCTGACCCGAGCGTGCTGCCAGCGCTCGCGGCTGTAAGTCTTTGGGCGAACTCTCAGAGCTATGAAGCCGCAGCGGTCAGTACATTTCTGCAGGTCGCTGACTATTATCTCGTTGCTCATGCGCTGGCGCATGGACACACGGTCGTTACGCACGAAGTCGCATCCCCGTCGCTGCGAAAGATCAAGATACCTAACGCCTGCATCGGGCTCGGTATAAAGTGTGTAACGCCCTATGAAATGTTGCGCCTCGAAGGCGCCAAGTTTGTACTGGGTCCATGATTGGTGGGTGTCTCACCGTCTCAAACCCGCGCTTTGAGACGCTGAGACTCCTCGCTTCTTACGTCCTTATCTGCCGCAAACGCCTCGAACGCGTCCTCGACCAGCCCGACATGGTGCAGCATCGCCGCGTGCGCGCCGGCGGGGTCGCCTGAAAGGATCGCCTTGACCACGGCGTCGTGCTCCTGGGTCGAGCGCACGAGGCGGCCTGCGACCTGGAACTGGGCGCGGCGGAAGGGGCCGACGCGGCGGCGCAGGCCCAGGGTGAAGCTGGCGAGCGGCGCATTGTGCGTGCCGGCATAGATCGCCGAATGGAAGGCGACGTTGGCGTCGGAATAGGCGTCGGTGTCGCCGGCCTTGGCCAGCGCGATCATCGCCTCATGGCGGGCCTGCAGGCGGCGGCGCTCGACCGGGCTCATGCTCATGGCGGCCAGCCGCGCGCAGGTCGCCTCCATCTCGGCCATGGCGACGAACAGGCTCTCGACCTGCTCGGGCGTGGCCTTGGAGACGACGGCGCCCTTGCGCGGCCGCATGTCGATCAGGCCCGAGGTGGTGAGCTGGCGCAGCGCCTCGCGCACCGGCGTGCGCGACACGCCGTGCTGCTGGGCGAGGCTGATCTCGTCGAGCCGCAGGCCCGGCTTCAGGGTGCCGTTCAGGATCCCGTCGGCGATCGCCGTGGCGAGCTTTTCGGCCAGGGTCGGAGCAAGGGTCGGCGCAAGGGTCGAGGTGTCGGTCTGCATCTGGCGGATTGCATACAAAATGGGTGCCAACGCCCAAAAAGCATGCAAACGGCCGGGATTGCATACACCCTGCCGGCGTCGCGCGGCTGAAATGGCCCGAATCCCGGGCATTTGGCGCCCCAAATGGCTGGCACAACGCTTGCTGACTTCTCCTCAGGCCGACAGTGGCAACAGAGGAGGGGGCAATCATGGTCAACGGGTTCAGGTTGGGGCGTCGCGCCCTGTTGGGCAGCGCCGCGGGCGCGGCCGCGTTCGGTTTGGCGGGCACCGCATCGGCGCAGAAGCCGCTGGTGATCGGCTTCATCTATGTCGGGCCGCGCGACGACTACGGCTACAACCAGGCGCACGCCGAGGCGGCGGCCATCCTGAAGAAGATGGCGGGCCTCAAGGTGGTCGAGGAAGAGAAGGTGCCGGAGACGGTCGCCGTCGAGAAATCGATGGAGAGCATGATCAACCTCGACGGCGCCACGCTCGTGTTCCCGACCTCGTTCGGCTACTTCGACCCGCACATGCTGAAGGAAGCGGCCAAGTTCCCCAAGATCCAGTTCCGCCATTGCGGCGGCCTGTGGACCCAGGGCAAGCACCCGATGAACACCGGCAGCTACTTCGGCTACATCGACGAGGCGCAATATCTCGCCGGCATCGTCGCCGGCAGCACCAGCAAGAGCGGCAAGCTGGGCTTCGTCGCCGCCAAGCCGATCCCGCAGGTGCTGCGCAACATCAACGCCTTCACGCTCGGCGCACAGTCGGTCAACCCGAAGATCACGACGCAGGCGATCTTCACCGGCGACTGGGCGATGCCCGTCAAGGAGGCCGAGGCGACCAACAGCATGATCGCGCAAGGCGTCGATGTCGTGACCTGCCACGTCGACAGCCCGAAGGTGGTGGTCGAGACGGCCGAGCGGGCCGGCATCTTCAGCTCGGGCTACCACTGCAACCAGGCCAAGCTCGCGCCCAAGGGTTACCTGACCGGCGCGGAGTGGGCCTGGGAGAAGGTCTACACCGACATGGTCGCCGACATGAAGGCCGGCAAGGCGCCCGGCAACTTCGTGCGCGGCGGCCTGAAGGAAGGCTTCGTGCGCCCCTCGGCCTATGGGCCGGCGGCGCAGGGCAAGGACAAGGCCGACGCGGCCAAGGCCGCGATCATGGCCGGCAGCCTCGCGATCTACAAAGGCGGGCTGAAGGACAACAAGGGCAACGTCGTCATCCCGGCGGGCGCCAGCTACGCCATCACCGAGCCCAAGCTCGAGAGCATGAACTACCTGGTCGAGGGCGTGGTCGGCTCGACGTCGTAAGTGTGTTCGTCGCAACGCGCCCCATCCTCACCCTGAGGAGCCACGCGCAGCGTGGCGTCTCGATACGCGAGTGGCAACTGATGGCGACAATCGCGTTGCCATGCTTCGAGACGGCCGCTGCGCGGCCTCCTCAGCATGAGGTTTTCAGGTCGGCGGGCGTTAGAGCATGCAGCAAACCCTCGAACGCATCGCCGTCCCGACGCTGGCTCTGCTGGCGTCGGCGGTCATCTTCGGCCTGCTGCTGGCGATCTACGCGCATGTCGATCCGCTGGAGGCCTTTGCGCTGATGTACCAGGGCGCCTTCGGCAGCTGGTTCTCGTGGCAGAACACGCTGACGCGCGCGGCACCGCTGATCCTGACCGCGCTCTGCACCGCGCTGCCGGCGCGCATGGGCCTGATCATCATCGGCAACGAGGGCGCGCTGGTGGTGGGCGGCGTGGCCGCGGCCGCGGCGGGCATCGCCGTCACCAATGCGCCGCCGCTCCTCGTGCAGCTCGCGATGGCGGTCGCCGCCATGATCGCCGGCGGTGCCTGGATCGCACTGGCGGGCGGGCTCAGCCAATGGCGCGGCGTCAACGAGACGATCTCGAGTCTCCTGCTCACCTACATCGCCATCGCGCTGATGAACCATTTCGTCGAGGGCCCGTTGCGCGATCCCTCGAGCCTCAACAAGCCCTCCACCTGGCCGATCGGTGACGCCAACATGATCGGCACCATTCCCGGCACCGACGTGCATTGGGGCCTGGTGTTCGGCGTGGTGGCCTGCCTGATCATCTGGCTGTTCCAGCGCTTCACGACCTTCGGCTTCGCCATGCAGGTGATCGGCGGCAACCCCAAGACAGCACGCATGATGGGCCTCGATGTCGGCCGCTACGTGCTGCTGGCCTGCAGCGCCGGCGGCGCGGCGGCGGGGCTGGCCGGCATGGTCGAGGTCGCCGCCGTCCACGGCAAGGCCAACGCCTCGCTGGCGGTGGGCTACGGCTATTCCGGCATCCTGGTGTCGTTCCTGGCGCGCCATCATCCGCTGGCGATCGTGCCGGTGGCGATCCTGCTGGGCGGCATCGGCGCCTCGGGCGGCCTTTTGCAGCGCCGGCTCGACCTGCCGGATGCCGCCGTCGTGGTGCTGCAGGGCATCATCTTCGTGGCGATCCTCGCGAGCGAAACCCTCTACGGCCGCCTGAAGTTCCCGGCGCTCAATTTCCTCTCGCGGGCCCAGGAAAAGGTGAAGGAGGGCTGAGATGGACAACAGCTCGCTCGGCCTGTGGGGCGTGCCGCTCGCCATGCTGGCGGGCGCCATCCGCGTCTCGACGCCGTTCATCTTCGTCAGCGTCGGCGAATGCCTGACCGAGCGCTCGGGCCGCATCAATCTCGGCCTCGAAGGCACGCTGATGATGGGCGCCATGAGCGCCTACGGCGTCGCCCTCGTGAGCGGCTCGCCGTGGCTCGGCGTGCTGGTGGCGGCCGGCGTGGGCCTGCTGCTGGGCGCGCTGCATGCCGGCATCTGCCAGCTGCCCAAGGTCAACGACATCGCCACCGGCATCGGCCTGATGCTGTTCGGCACCGGCCTCGCCTTCTTTTTGGGCAAGCCCTACATCCAGCCCAAGGCGCCCAATCTCGGCGCCATCGACTTCGGCTGGTGGAGCTCGATCCCGCAGGTCCACCAGGCACTGCAGGTCAATTACCTCTTCATCGTCGGCATCCTGTTGTCGTTCGCGCTCGCCTGGGCGCTCAAGAACACGCGCTGGGGCCTGATCGTGCGGCTGGCCGGCGAGAGCGTCGATGCCGCGCTGGCGATCGGCGCCTCGGTCGGCCGCACGCGGCTGATCGCGACGGCGATCGGCGGCGCCTTCGCCGGCATCGGCGGCGCGTTTCTCTCGCTCTACTATCCGGGCAGCTGGAACGAGGGCCTGTCGAGCGGCCAGGGCCTGATGGCGGTGGCGCTGGTGATCTTCGCGCGCTGGGAGCCGGTGCGGTGCCTGTGGGCCTCGCTGCTGTTCGGCGCGGCCGGCGCCATCAGCCCGGCGCTGCAGTCGGTCGGCGTCACCCAGGGCTATTACCTCTTCAGCGCAGCGCCCTATGTGCTCACACTGGCCCTGATGATTGCCACCTGCTCGCCCGAGCGCAGCCTGCGCGGCGCGCCCGGCGAGCTTGGAGCCGTGAGGTGACCATGAGCAAGCATGTGAAATCCCGCCCCTATGCCTGGCCGTGGAACGGCGAGCTGCGGCCCGACAACACCGCGCTGGTGATCATCGACATGCAGACCGATTTCTGCGGCGTCGGCGGCTATGTCGACAAGATGGGCTACGACCTTTCGCTGACGCGCGCGCCGATCGAACCGATCAAGAGGCTGCTGGCCGCCGCGCGCAAGGCCGGCTGGCATGTGATCCACACGCGCGAGGGCCATCGCCCTGACCTCAGCGACCTGCCGCCCAACAAGCGCTGGCGTTCGCGGCAGATCGGCGCCGGCATCGGCGACCCCGGACCGTGCGGGCGGATCCTCGTCCGTGGCGAGCCGGGTTGGGAGATCATTCCCGAACTGGCGCCGGCCAAGGGCGAGCCGGTGATCGACAAGCCGGGCAAGGGCTCGTTCTGCGCCACCGACCTCGAGCTGATGCTGCGCACCCGCGGCATCGACAACCTGGTGCTGACCGGCATCACGACCGACGTCTGCGTGCATACCACCATGCGCGAGGCCAACGACCGCGGCTTCGAATGCCTGATCCTCGAGGACTGCACCGGCGCCACCGACAAGGGCAACCATCTCGCCGCGCTAAAAATGGTCGAGATGCAGGGCGGCGTGTTCGGCGCCGTCGCCAACTCCGCCGCGGTGATCGAGGCCATATCGTGAGCGTCATCGGCGCCGTCCATGTTCCCCACGAGGGGGCGCCGTCGCTGGAACTCCTGGGCTTCTCCAAGCGCTTCGGCGCGCTGGCGGCGCTCGACAACGTCTCTGTGAGGATCAAGTCCGGCGCCTTCCACGCGCTGCTGGGCGAGAACGGCGCGGGCAAGAGCACGCTCGTCAAATGCGCCATGGGCTACTACGAGGCCGACGAGGGCCAGATCCTGCTGAACGGCCGCCAGGTCACCATCGCCCATCCGCGCCAGGCGCACGAGCTGGGGCTGGGCATGGTCTACCAGCACTTCACCCTGGTGCCGAACATGACGGTGCTGGAGAACTTCGTGCTGTCGCGCGGGGACCTGCCGGCCGTGATCGACTGGGCGAGCGAGCGCGCCGTGCTGAAGGACTTCTTCTCGACGACGCCGTTCGCCGTGCCGCTCGACACGCCGGTCGCCGATCTCGCCGCCGGCCAGAAGCAGAAGGCCGAGATCCTGCGCCAGCTCTATCTCAAGCGGAACCTTTTGATCCTCGACGAGCCGACCTCGGTATTGACGCCGGACGAAGCCGACGAAGTGCTGTCGACCCTGAAGAAGCTGACACGCGACGGCCAGCTCACCATCGTGATCATCACTCACAAATTCCGGGAGGTGAATGCCTTCTGCGACACCGTCACGGTGCTGCGCCGGGGCAAGTTGATCGACACCAAGCCGACCGCCGAGCTCGACAACGACACCATGGCCGAGATGATGGTCGGCCAGCGCGAGACCCGCGCCACGGTCGAGCGCGAGCAACACGCGCTCGGCAAAGCCGTGCTCAGCATCGATGGCTTGAGCGTCGCCGACAATGTCGGCCAGCTCGCGGTCGATCAGCTCTCGCTCGACATCCGGGCCGGAGAGATCGTGGGGGTGGCGGGCGTATCGGGCAACGGCCAGCGCGAGCTGGTCGAGACCCTGGCCGGCCAGCGCCATGCCGCGGCGGGCCGCATGCTGGTGCATGGCGAGCCCTACACGGCCACGCGGCCGGAGATGATCCGCCACAAGATCGCCTGTCTGCCCGAGGAGCCGTTGCGCAATGCCTGCGTGGCCGAGATGTCGGTGGCCGAGAACATGGCGCTGCGCTCGTTCGACCAGCCGCCCGCCTCGCCCAATGGCATCCTGCTCAAGCGCAGCCCGCTGCGCGACGTGGCGCGCCGGCTGATCGAGGCCTATCGCGTCAAGACGCCGGGCCCCGACGCGCCGATCAAGGCGCTGTCGGGCGGCAACGTGCAGCGCGCCGTGCTGGCACGCGAGCTCTCGAGCGAAGGCGATCTCTTGATCGTGGCCAACCCCTGCTTCGGGCTGGATTTTGCGGCGGTGGCCGAGATCCGCGCCCGCATCGTGCAGGCGCGCAATCGCGGCGCTGCCGTGTTGCTGGTCAGCGAAGACCTCGACGAGATCTTGCAGCTCAGTGACCGCATCGTCGTCATGTCCGACGGCAAGCTGGCGCTGCAGACCGAGGCCGCGGGGGCCGATGTCGGCGCCATCGGGCGGGCGATGGCGGGGCACGGGCACAGCCACTGATGAAGACCATCGCTGCCCAGCCGTTCGAATACACGTTCGATCCGGTGCACACCGCACTGATCGTGATCGACATGCAGCGCGACTTCATCGAGCCGGGCGGCTTTGGCGCCGCCCTGGGCAACGACGTCAGTCTGCTCAAGAAAATCGTGCCCACGGTCGGCCGCCTGCTCGACGCCTTCCGCGTCGCCGGGCTGCCGATCATCCACACGCGCGAATGCCACAAACCCGACCTGTCGGACCTGCCCAAAGCCAAGCAGGCGCGCGGCAAGCCGTCGATGCGCATCGGCGATCCGGGCCCGATGGGCCGCATCCTGATCGCCGGCGAGCCCGGCGCCGACATCGTGCCCGAACTCGCCGCCAAACCGGGCGAGATCGTTTTGGACAAGCCGGGCAAGGGTGCCTTCTACGGCACGAAGCTGTCGTCGCTCCTGGCCGAGCGCAAGATCACACATCTGGTGTTTGCCGGCGTCACCACCGAAGTCTGCGTGCAGACCACCATGCGCGAGGCCAACGACCGCGGCTTCGAGTGCCTGCTGGCCGAGGACGCGACGGAGAGCTATTTCCCGGAATTCAAGAAAGCCACGCTCGACATGGTCCGCGCGCAAGGCGCCATCGTCGGCTGGACCGCGACGGTCGATCAGATCGCGAAAGCTTTGAAGTAGCGGCGCTTAGTGCAGCGCGCGGTCCCGGCTGACGTAGTGGCCGCGCCTCAATTCCTTGAAGAAATGCGGCACCTGCGGGTGCGATATCGGCTTGCCGGTCTCATCAGCCAGTAGGTTTTGTTCGGAAACGTACGCCACATAGGTCGTCTGCGCGTTCTCGGCCAGCAGGTGATAAAATGGCTGGTCGCGGCGCGGGCGCACTTCCTCGGGGATCGACGCCAGCCATTCCTCGGTGTTGGCGAACACCGGATCGACGTCGAAAATGACTCCCCGGAATGGGTAGATGCGGTGCTTCACAACCTGGCCAATGGCGAACTTGGCCATGCGGATCGGCGGCTGGCCGAGCGTGGAAGGGGCAGTCCGGTTGGCGATTTCCATAGCGAAAGTATCACTCCGAATGGGTTTGCAAGCAACGCGACTGAGCGGGGACGAATTGACCCCCATACTGCAAATACGCACGTTGGCGCCTCACGGATTGCTCTACGCAAGATCGTGGCCAAACCAGGTCGCTCTGCCGTCGGTTGACGCGAGCCACCGGCCTGTGGACTCTGCGGCAGAGGGTTTTGGGAAGTCCGTTGGCTGATGGTCTGAAGGTCCGTTTTTGGGGCGTTCGCGGTTCGATTTCCTGCGCTGGTCCCGAATACATGCGCTACGGCGGCAACACATCGTGCCTCGAAGTCACGGCGGGTGGCCGGCGGCTGATTCTCGACGCCGGCACGGGCATCCGTCCGCTCGGCATCGAACTCGCGCGCCAGGCGCCGCTCGACATCGACATCTATTTCACCCACACCCATCTCGATCACCTGTCGGGTCTCACTTTCTTTTCGCCGCTGTTCGACAAGCGCAATTCGGTGCGGCTGTGGGCGGGCCATCTCGAGCCGCCCTACACGCTGAAGAAGGTCGTCAGCAACCTGATGCAAGCGCCGATCTATCCGGTGACGCTCGACGTCTTCCAGGCCACGGTCAGCTTCACGGAGTTCAAGGCGGGCGACGACTTGACCTGCGGCCAGACGGTCACGATGCGCACCGCGCCGCTGCACCATCCCAACGGCGCCACTGGCTATCGCATCGAGCATGGCGGCAAATCGATCTGCTACATCACCGACACCGAGCACTACGAAGGCCGCCGCGACAAGACCATCGTCAATCTGTGCCGCGGCGCCGATATCATGATTTATGATTCCAGCTACACCGACGCCGAATATCCCCGATACAAGGGCTGGGGGCATTCGACCTGGCAGGAGGGCGTGCGTATCGCCGAGGCGGCGGACGTCGGCACGCTCGTCATCTTCCATCACGATCCCAGCCATTTCGACGCCTTCATGGACGACGTCGCGCGCGAGGCCGCGGTCATGCGCCCCGGGATCACCGCCAACGGCCTGCCGCGCGTGGTCGTGGCCCATGAAGGTCTGACGCTCGGCCCGTGAGCGGCACCCTCAGCCTCAGGGGGCGATGGCGGCGTCTGGCGCTCGGCTTGCCGACGGTGCTCGGCCTCAGGCCACGCGGCTGGTTCATCCCGCACCGCTATGCGCCCCTGCTGCCGCCACCCGGCGCACAACCGCCCTATCCCGCGATCGAGGCGCTGTTCGCCCGCCGTGCCGGGGCCTTCCGCGCCGTGGTCGACCTGGTCGACAGCCATGCCGCGGCGCTCGAGGGACTGCGCGGTCTGCTCGACCAGGGCTGGTTCCCCTCGCTCGATGCCGCCATCGCCTACGCGCTGGTGCGCGAGCGCAAACCGCAGCGCGTGATCGAGGTCGGCTCCGGCCATTCCACCCGCGTGCTGGCCAAGGCGATGGGTGGCATGGGCGAGATCCTGGCGATCGATCCCGCACCGCGCGCCGACATCGCCGGCTTGTCCGGCGTGCGGGTCGTGCCGTCGACCGTGCAGGCCGCGCCCGCCGAGCTGTTCGACGGCCTCAAGCCCGGTGACGTGCTGTTCATGGATTCCAGCCACATCCTGATGCCGGGCAGCGACGTCGACCTGCTGCTGAACCGCGTGCTGCCGCGCCTGCCGGCAGGCGTGCTGGTGCATATCCACGACATCTTCCTGCCGTTCGACTATCCGCCGATCTGGGGCTGGCGGGCCTACAACGAGCAGCAGGGCGTGCTGCCGCTCATGACGACCGGCGCCTACGAGCCGCTGTTCTCGAGCGTGTGGGCCCATCAGCAGCTGGCCGACCGGCTCGAGCGCTCGGTGGTGGCGCGCCTGCCGCGGCCGAGCGAGGCCCTGTCGACCAGCCTCTGGCTGGCCAAGCGTTGATGCTCGCCAAGCTCCGCGCCTGGCTGTTCGACGGCGGCGGGCCGGAAAAGCTGCCCGAGCGTGTGCGCGAGGCGATCCGCCAGCAACAGGAGCGCAGCGAGATCCTCATTGCGTGGGTGCAGTTCGCCATCCTGGGCTTGCTCGCCACGATCTACGAAATCGACCTCAATGCCGGTCGGCGTGGTGCAGTACGAGGCACTCGAGACGGTGATCCTGGGCATCTATGGCGTATTCAGCCTCATCCGCCTGGTGCTGGCCCACCTAAGGCTGATGCGTTCATGGATGCTCTATGTCTCTGTGCTCGCCGACATGACACTGCTGATGGCGCTGATCTTCTCGTTTCACCTCAAATACGCCCAGCCGGCGGCCTTCTACCTCAAAGTGCCGTCGCTGCTCTATGTCTTCCTGTTCATCGCGTTGCGCGCCTTGCGCTTCGAGGCGCGCTTCGTGCTGTTCACCGGGTTCACCGCCATCGTCGGCTGGATCGTGCTCGTGTACTACGTCACCACCGGCTATGGCGGGCCGGAAAATCCGTACACCGACGACTTCGTCGACTACATGACGTCGAACACGCTGCTGCTGCACGCCGAGATCAACAAGATCATCGCCATCGCGCTCACGACAATCGTGCTTGCCCTGGCCATTGCGCGCGCACGACATCTGCTCATCCGCGCGGTCAGCGAAGGCGCTGCGGCGCGCGATCTATCGCGGTTTTTCGATCCCGGCGTCGCGGCCCGCATCCGCAGCGCCGCGATGGCGATCAAGGCGGGCGAAGGGGAGCTGCGCGACGTGGCGATCCTGAACGTCGATCTGCGCGGCTTCACGCGGCTCTCGACCGAGCTGCAACCCGGCGATGTCATGAAGCTGCTGCAGGATTACCAGGGCCGCATCTGCCCGCAAATCGTGAGCAACGGCGGCAGCATCGACAAGTTCCTGGGCGACGGCATTCTCGCCTCGTTCGGCGCGGTCACTCAATCGCCGACCGCGGTGGCCGATGCCCTGCGGGCCGCCGATGCAGTTCTCGACGCTGCCGATCGTTGGGCGAGCGAGCGAAAAGCCGCCGGCTTGCCGCCGCTGGCCATCGGGCTTGCACTCTCCTCCGGTCGGGTGGTATTCGGTGCCGTGGGTGACGGCGAGCGGCTTGAATTTACCGTGATCGGCGATGCGGTGAATTTCACGGCCAAATTGGAGAAGCACAACAAGGACGAGAGGACACGCGCGCTCACCGATGCCAAAACCTATGCCCTGGCCGAGCGCCAAGGCTACAATCCGCCGAGCGTGCGCGAACGCCGGCCGGGACGGCAGGTGGCGGGCGTGGCCAATTGGTCGATATTGTGGTGCTGGCTGCATAAAGCCGGCAGGGGAGCGGGGCCCCGTTGCCTTGCCCTTTCCCCAATCGCGGCCTATGTAATTTGGGCGGGTCGGGTACGAGTTGGCGGAGCGCCATCGTGGGTAGCAACTACGATATCATTCTCATCGGGCTGGTCGCGGTCTTCTTGATCCTGCGACTGCGCGCGGTTCTCGGCAAGCGCACCGGCAACGAGCGCCCGCCGGGCCGCGATCCGTTCACGCCGCCAACGCCGCCGGCCGGCAACACGCCGCGCATCGGCGATGCGCCGCCCGCTCCGTCGGGCAACGACAATGTGATCCCGTTGCCCAACGCCGGCACCCCCGCCCCGCAGCGTCCTCGCTCTCGGTGACCGCTCCCGGCGGCATCCGTTCGACCGTGCTGCCGACCGCGAGTTCGGGCGTTGCCGCGATCCGCGCCGCCGACCCCAGTCTTCGAGCCGATGTCCTTCACCGCCGGCGCTCGCGCTGCCTTCACCACCATCGTCGAGGCCTTCGCCCGGGGCGACACGGCAAGTGTTGCGGCCGCTGCTCGACGGCCCGACGTTCGCGAGCTTCGAGGCCGAGATCCGTGGCCGCGTCGAGCGGCGCGAGAAGCACGAGACCACGCTGATCG
The DNA here is from genome assembly GCA_963755595.1 of uncultured Alphaproteobacteria bacterium. GTDB lineage: Bacteria > Pseudomonadota > Alphaproteobacteria > Reyranellales > Reyranellaceae > Reyranella. The sequence goes on from CAVWKP010000004.1 coordinate 50,996, forward strand.
GCTTCGAGGCATCCGACGTCGCCGCCGCCGAACTGCAGGGCGACGATCGCCCAGCGTCACCGTGCGCTTCATCAGCGAGCAGATCCAGGTCGACCGCGAACGCCGAAGGCCAGGTCGCCGACGGCAATCCCAATGAAGTGGTAAAAGCCATCGATCTCTGGACGTTCCGCCGCAACACCAAGTCCAGCGATCCCAACTGGCTATTGATCAAGACCGAGAGCGAAGGCTGAGGGGAGGCGATTTCCGAATGCGCGGAGCTTCTTGTTCGGTGGCGCAGCTTTGCTCGCCGCCGCCGGCCTCCTGTCTGCGTGTGCCGGCACGGTAGCGACCGCCGAGAACAACGTCGCGATGGAGCCGATGTCGTTCAACGAGATCGCCGGTTGGGCCGACGACCGGCAGGCCGAAGCGCTGGCCGCCTTCCGCCGTTCGTGCCCCAAGCTGGTCGGCGGCGGCGACAGCAGGATCGTCGACTGATGGCGGCGCCAAGGACGTCGCCGTCGCGAATGGAAGACGATCTGCGACTGCGCGGGGCCATCAAGGAAGGCGACAACATCGGCGCGCGGCACTTCTTCGAGGAGAATTTCCGGCCGCTGGTCGTCAAGGTGCCCGGCAACTTCACCGGCTATTTCGAGCCCGAGTTGCGCGGCAGCCGTGCCCCGTCGCGGATATTTACCGTGCCGGTCTATCGCCGGCCGACCGATCTCACGGAGCAGCCCTATCTGACGCGCGGCGAGATCGAGCAGGGCGCGCTCAAGGGCAAGGGCCTCGAGATCGCCTGCGTGCAGGATCCGGTGGCGCTTGTTCGAAGTGCAGGTTCAGGGCAGCGGCCGCATACATCTTGCCGAGGGCGGGACGCTCAGCCTCGGCTTCGACGGCTCGAACAACCGGCCCTACACGGCAATCGGCAACATGCTGGTCGAGATGGGCGGATCCTGCAGAAGGACAAGGTCACCTGGCCTGCCATCCGCGACTGGCTGAAGCGCAACCCGCATCAGGGCCGCGACGTCATGCGCAAGAACGAGCGCTACATCTTCTTCAAGGACACCAAGCCGCGCCGCAATCGGCGCGGAAGGCGTTCCGCTGACAGCGCAGCGCAGTCTGGCGGTCGACACGATGTTCACGCCTTTCGGCACGCCGATCTGGATCGAGACGACGCGGCCCGTCACCGGCAAGCCGAGCGCCACCGAAGTCTATCGCCACCTGATGGTGGCCCAGGATAGCGGCACCGCGATCAAGGGCCCGGCGCGCGGCGACGTCTTCTTCGGCAACACGCCACAGGCCGCCGACTGGGCAGGTCGCATGGTGGGCAGCGGCCGCGCGATCGTCCTGGTGCCGAACCGGGGTTAGTCCCGGCTTGGGACAATTCTGAACAAGGCCCGTTGCACCCCATTTTTGCGGCTGCCAAGGTGACGGCGTGTCCAGCTCGCCGTCCGTTTCGTCGCCCCGCCCGCGCCGCGTCGCGCTGTTCGTCACCTGCCTGGTCGATCTGTTCCGGCCGTCGGTCGGCTTCGCCGCCGTCAAGCTGCTCGAGGATGCCGGCTGCACCGTCGAGGTGCCGCCGCTGCAGATCTGCTGCGGCCAGCCGGCCTACAATTCCGGCGATCGCGCCACCACCCGCGCCATCGCGCGCCAGGTGATCGAGGCCTTCGAAGGCTTCGAGTACGTGGTCGTGCCGTCGGGCTCGTGCGGCGGCATGCTGGCGCATCACTATCCCGGGCTGTTCGCCGACGATCCGGAGCTGAAGGCCACGGGCCGAGAACCTCGCCGGGCGCAGCCACGAGCTGATGTCGTTCCTGGTCGATGTGCTGGGCGTGAAGCGCGTCGCCGCGCGCTATGACGGCGCCGTCACCTATCACGATTCCTGCTCGGGCCTGCGCGAGCTTGGCGTCAAGGAGCAGCCGCGCCGCCTGCTCGGATCGGTCGAGGGACTGCGGCTCAAGGAGATGGCGACGCCGGAGGTCTGCTGCGGCTTCGGCGGCACGTTCTGCGTCAAATATCCCGAAATATCGAATGCATGGTGGGCGACAAAGCGGCCGATATCGCCGCGACCGGCGCCGACACGCTGCTGGCCGGCGATCTCGGCTGCCTGCTCAACATGGCGGGCAAGCTGCAGCGCCTGGGCAGCCCGGTGCGGGTGCGCCACGTCGCCGAGGTGCTGGCCGACATGGCCGGCCATCGCCGCCGATCGGCGAGCCGGAAGCGAAGCGCTGATGCAGTCGACCAGCCACGACTTCAAGCACAATGCGCACGCGCGCTCGCCGACCCCAATCTGCAGGACTCGCTGGCCATGCTGAAGGTCGGCTTCCCGGAGCGCCGCGCCAGGCGGTCGCGCGGCTGCCCGAATTCGAGGCGCTGCGCGACTGCGCGCGCGAATCAAGAACCACGCGCTCGCCAACCTCGATTTCTATCTCGAGGAGTTCGAGCGCAAAGTCGTGGCGCGGGGCGGCCATGTGCATTGGGCGCCGACGGCGGCCGACGCGCGGCGCATCATCGCCGACCTCTGCCGGAGCGTCGGCGCCAAGACCGTCACCAAGGGCAAGTCGATGGTCGCCGAGGAGATCGCGCTCAACGAACATCTCGAGGCGAACGGCATCGCGCCGATCGAGACCGATCTCGGCGAATACATCATCCAGCTCCGCCACGAGCCGCCCAGCCACATCATCGCGCCGGCGGTCCATCTGACCAAGGAGCAGGTCGCCGACACCTTCCGCGAGCATCACAGCACGCTCGGCTTCCCAAGCGCCTCAGCGAGCGCAACGACCTGGTCGACGAGGCGCGCCACGTGCTGCGCCAGAAATTCCTCGCCGCCGATGTCGGCATCACCGGCGCCAATTTCCTGGTCGCCGAGACCGGCTCGTCGATCATCGTCACCAACGAGGGCAATGGCGATCTGACCAACACGCTGCCCAAGATGCACATCGTGCTCGCCAGCATCGAGAAGGTGGTGCCGACGCTCGAGGATGCCGCCGTGCTGCTGCGCCTGCTGGCGCGCTCGGCGACGGGCCAGGAATTCTCGACCTACACGACGCTCTCGACCGGCCCGCGCCGGCCGGACGATCTCGACGGGCCCGGAGCAGTATCACGTCGTGCTGCTCGACAACGGCCGCAGCGCGCTGCTCGGCACCGAGATGCAGGACATGCTGCGCTGCATCCGCTGCGCCGCCTGCATCAATCATTGCCCGGTCTATGGCGCGATCGGCGGCCATGCCTATGGCTGGGTCTATCCCGGGCCGATGGGCGCGGTGCTGACGCCGCAGCTGATCGGCGTCGAGGAGGCCGGGCAACCTGCCCAATGCCTCGACCTTCTGCGGCCGCTGCGAAAGCGTCTGCCCGATGCGCATCCCGCTGCCGAAGATGATGCGGCACTGGCGCGAGCGCGAGTTCGAACGCCATCTGACGCCCCGAGCGGTGCGCCAGGGCCTCGCCGTGTGGGCCTTCATCGCTCGCCGACCGACGCTCTATCGGCGCCTCACGGGCCTCGCCAACCGCGTGCTCGGCGCTGTTCGGCCGAGCCACCGGCCGCTACCGCGCCTTGCCGCTCGCCGGCGGCTGGACGCGGTTTCGCGACTTCCCGGCTCCGCCGGCGGGCGGCACGTTCCATGCTCAATGGGCGCGGCACGGCGGCGCGCGCACACGGCCATGAGCGCGGCCGCGAGATCCAGATCCTCGACGGCATCCGCCGCGCGCTGCATCGCGGCGAGCTCTCGGGGTCGGCCCGGCAAGCCGTGCAAACGCGGCTGGCCAGGCCGCCGCGCGGTCCGGCCATTGCGCGGGCCGAGCTGCCGCAGGCCGAGAAAATCGGCCTGTTCTGTCAGTGGGCCGAGTTCAACAACGCCACTGTTGCGCGCGTGGCCGTGGCCGAAGTGGCCAGCGAGGTAACGGCCTATCTCGCGCGCAACAACCTGCCGGCCGAGGCGGCAATGGCCCCCTCACCCCAGCTCGAGGGGTACGACTGGGCGGGCCAAGGCATGCTGTCGTTGCGCCGCGGCGCGGGCCGCGGCAGTGACCAGGTGTCGATCACCGGCGCCTTCGCCGGCGATCGCCGAGACCGGGACGCTGGTGATGGCGTCCGGCCCCGACCATCCGGTGACCCTCAATCTCCTGCCCGACACGCATATCGTGGTGTTGCGCGAGGCCGACATTGTCGGCGGCTACGAGGACGTGTGGATCAGGCTTCGCCAGCACTATGGCAAGGACGGCATGCCGCGCACGGTCAACACCATCACCGGGCCGTCGCGGACCGCGGATATCGAGCAGACGATCGAGCTCGGCGCGCATGGGCCACGGCGCCTGCACATCCTCATAGTGCGCGAATGAGCACCGCCGCCAGCCCGGACCATCGCAGCGAGCTGCGCGTCGTCGGGACCAGCGTGACCCGCGAGGTCGAACTGCTGCTCGATCGCCTGGCTGAGAGCGTCGGCCGGCGCGTGCCGCGCATCCTGCAAGTCGGCTCCCGGACGTTGGTTTCGGATCGCAACGAGCGCAACTGGCGCGGCCTGCTGGCCAAGCGCTTCGACGGCGCGGAGTTTATCGGCATCGATCTGCTCGAGGGCAGCAACGTCGACAAGGTGGTCGACATCTGCAGCCCGCCGAAGGCGCTGGCCTCGGCGTTGGGCACCAAGCCGTTCGACCTGGTGATCTGCTGCCACGTGCTGGAGCACACCCGTGAGCCGCAGCGGGCGGCCCGCAACATCGAGAGCATGCTGGGGGCGAAGGGCTTGGCCTATGTCGCCACCCCGTGGTCGCAGGCCTTTCACGCCACGCCCGACGACTATTGGCGCTTCTCGATGCGCGGCCTGATGCTGCTGTTTGGCCGGCTGGAGATCCTGTCGGCATTCTACAGCGGCGGCGATGTCGGGCTCGACGTTGCCTACAAGGTCGAGCGCGACGGCCGGCCCGAGCTCGATCCACGCGCCGGCGCCGTCGAGCAGGGTCTGTTCCAGCTCGTCCTCGATCATGAGGACAATCGCGCTGTACTGGCCCGCCAGGCGACGGAACGCCTGCCGGTGTCACGCACCTACCTGCCGACGCTGTTCGTCAATCTGGTGGGCCGGCTGGCTCACAAGTGACGGCCCGCGCCCACAAATGAAAAGAGCGGGCTTGCGCCCGCTCTTTCCGATTTGATGGCTGTCTGCGACTAGAAGCGCAGATCCATGCCCATGAGGACCGCCCACGACTGCGCCGCAACGGCGTTCGAGGGACCAGAGAAGTTGTAGTACTGGACGCCGCCCAGGACCTTGATGCCGGGTCCGAGAGCGTAGTTGGCGCCGAGCTCGAACTTGTTGGCCTGTTCCGCACCGAACTGACAGGCCACCGATGTTCGGGTTTGGACCGAACGCCGCGGACGTGCTGGCCGGAGCGCCCAAAACTGCGGTCTGGTTGTTGCCGGCGAGGTTGACCAGCGACAGCGAGCCGTTGCCGTTGTTGTTCGTCACGCCGATCCAGCCGAACGACATCTGCCACGGGCCGGTTTCGTACATGATGCCCGGCGGAGATCTTGCGGTTGTCGTTGTCGACACCCGTGTAGTAGTTCGAGCCGAGGCCGCCGTTGTCGTAGCTGTAGGCACCGCCAACGGTGAAGCCGGCGTAGCCGAACTGCAGGCCGACGACCCACTGCTTCCAGGGGACCATGTTGTAGCCCGTGACGAGGTTCGCCGCGGCCACACCGGTGTTGAAGCCCGGAACGAAGTTGGCGTACATGAACGCGCCGAACGCGGCCACGGTGATATCGCCGAACTTGTTCAGGTAGTTGGCGCCGACGTCGAAGAAGTCCTGATACGAATAGTCGTTGGTCGGGCAGTTGATCTGCGCCGTGGCGTCGTTGAAGCCGCAAACGCCGGCGGTGTTGGTACCCGGCCCCGACCGCGCCGCCGGTCGGGGCGACGTTGATCTTCGGAGCGTAGCCGGCACCGATCTGGAAGCCGTAGAAGCGCGGCGTGAAGTAGTTGATGCGGTTAACGTCCTGCATCTGGCCGCCGATGGTGGCGAAGGTACTGCCCGCCGGCCGCCTTGTTGACGCCGAGCACGACCAGGTTGCCCCAGGTGGAGTTCGAGTTGTGCTGGAAGAAGCCGTTGAACACGCCGAGAGCCGACGGCGCACCGTAGAACATACGATAGGTCGCCTGGTCGCGCGAACCGAACTCGATGCGGCCCCAATCGCCGAAGGCGAACAGGTAGGCTTCGTCGATCTGGCGGGAAGAGCCGCTGACGGTCTGCGCGCCGGAGCCGGTGCTGACGGCCACGCCCGAGGCGTTCTGGTTCCAGCCCTCGAGTTCGACCTGCAGGCCGATCGTCGTGCCGTTGTCCAGCTTGGTCTGGCCGTTGAAGTAAATTTCACCTTCTTGATAGAAGCTGAGGCCCTTGTATTGGGTGGAGGTGCCGTTCAAGGCATAGCTGCCTTCGATACCACCGGCGGTCACGAAGAACTGGTAGTAGCCGCCGACGCCGATCTTGATCGGGTCAGCTGCCATGGCCGGGGCGGCCATCAGTCCACCGGCGACCAGGGCGGTCGAACCCAGTAGAAGCTTTTTCATCATTCTCCCTCTCTCGTTGATCAGAAACTGGTACGTACCAAAAGGCCTGCCCGACCGGCGGAAGTGGAAGCCTGAACGCAGCAACTCACGGGCCCCGCCAATACGGCCAGGCAATAGAACACTTAGGCCAAACAAGGGTCAAGAAATGGTCGCCCCGCCGTACAATTCTCCCCGCACCTGTGGCGTCTTTGTCACATTTCGATGCGCACGTGATGCGATATACGGCTTTAGGACCTCATCACGACGCATCGTGCGTTTTCTATAAAGATCGACCGTGCACGTTAATAGTCCTTATAAAGGACTTATTGTTGTTGCGATGTTGCGTCGCTTGCAGTCCACCGACAGCACGCTTATCGTCCGGCCGCTGGAACGCCCCACAACCGCTGGGCGCGCGCGATATCGGCCGATATCGGGGCCAAAATGGGCAGGGATAGCAGCATGAGGACCACTTTTCGCTTCGTCTTGGCTGGGCTGCTGACAACCACCGTCGCCGCCTGCGGAGACCCCGACTCCGTCAAGGAAACCAGGACCGGCAGTGACGGCGGCCGCGGCAAGTACGATGTCTATGCCCCCGCCTCCACCAATGGCAAGCGGGAGACGGGCAGCCTGTTCGGCCCGGGCGGTTTGTTCGGCTCCAAGGCGGACAGAAAGGAAAGCGAGGGGACTGGCGTCGCCGTCAATGCCTATCTTGTGGCGGGCCTCGCTCGACACCATCAACTTCATCCCGCTGGTCTCGGCCGATCCGTTCGGCGGCGTCATCATCACCGACTGGTACACGCCGGCCGAGCAGCCCACCGAGCGCATGAAGGTCCAGATCACCATTCTCGACCGCGAACTCAGGGCCGATGGCGTCCGTGTCGCGGTGTTCAAGCAGCAGACCGGCCCCAAGGGCGGCGGCTGGGTGGACGCCCAGGTCGACCCGCGCACCAACATCGACATCGAGAACGCCATCCTTACCCGGGCCCGTCAGTTGCGCATCGCGCAAGGTGGCTAGCGCGGGTTCCGACCGGCTGATTTCAGCCGGACGGAATATGCTGTAATCGCTGACAACGCTTGACGCGAGAGGCCGCACCGGGCATCCGCTGCGGCCTCAGTTTTTTTCAGGACCCCGATCCGTGTCGTCGACACCCGTCCGCTACAATTTTCGCGAGACCGAAGCCAAGTGGCGGAAGGTCTGGGACGAGCGCCAGACGTTCCGCGCCGTCATGGATCGCGCCCGGCCGAAATACTACGTGCTGGAGATGTTCCCCTATCCGTCGGGGCGCATCCATATGGGCCACGTGCGCAACTACACGCAGGGCGACGTGATCGCGCGCTACAAGCGCGCCAAGGGCTTCAACGTGCTGCATCCCATGGGCTGGGACGCGTTCGGCCTGCCGGCCGAGAACGCCGCCATGGAAAACAAGGTCCATCCCAAGAAATGGACCTACGCCAACATCGCCACCATGAAGGCGCAACTCAAGTCGATGGGCCTGTCGCTCGACTGGAACCGCGAGCTCGCCACTTGCGATCCGTCCTACTACCGCCATCAGCAGAAGATGTTCCTCGACTTCTGGAAGGCCGGTCTCGCCTACCGCAAGGAGGCGTGGGTCAACTGGGATCCCGTCGACAACACGGTGCTGGCCAACGAGCAGGTGATCGAGGGCAAGGGCTGGCGCACCGGCGCGCCGGTCGAGCGGCGCAAGCTCACGCAGTGGAACCTCAAGATCACGCAGTTCGCCGACGAGCTGCAGGAGCGTCTCGGCACGCTCGAGCGCTGGCCGGAGAAGGTGCGCCTGATGCAGGCGAACTGGATCGGCAAGAGCCGCGGCGCGCGCGTGTTCTGGCAGCTCACCGACGCCGCCGGCGCGGCCTCTTCGAAAAAAGATTGGGGCAAGCTTGAGATCTTCACGACGCGACCCGACACGCTCTACGGCGCCTCCTTCGCAGCGCTGTCGGCAGAGCATCCGCTGGTCGCCGAACTGGCGGAGAAGGATCCCGGCCTGCAGCGCTTCGTCGCCGAATGCCGCAAGACCGGCACCGCCGCCGCCGAGCTCGAGACTGCAGAGAAGCAGGGCTACAAGCTGCCGCTGCTGGCCAGGCATCCGCTGATGCCGGGCAATTCGATGCCGGTCTATGCCGCCAACTTCGTGATGATGGAGTACGGCACCGGCGCCATCTTCGGCTGCCCCGGCCACGACGAGCGCGACCACGAGTTCGCCACCAAATACGGCCTGCCGATCCTGCCGGTGGTGATGCCCAAGGACGCTGACGCCAAGAGTTTCAGCGTGGCCGAGGCGCCTTTCGTCGACGACGGCATCCTCATCAACTCCGATTTCCTGAACGGCCTCGAGGTCGAGGACGCCAAGGCGAAGGTGATCGCCCGGCTGGAGCAGATCGGTGCCGGACGAGGCACGATCCAGTACCGCCTGCGCGACTGGCTGGTGTCACGCCAGCGCTATTGGGGCGCGCCGATTCCGGCCATCCACTGCGGCAAGTGCGGCATCGTACCGGTGCCGGAGAAGGACCTGCCGGTCGAGCTGCCCGAGGATGTCGAGATCGACCAGCCAGGCAATCCGCTCGATCGCCATCCGACCTGGAAGCACGTCACCTGCCCGACCTGCGGCGGGCCGGCGCAACGGGAGACCGACACGCTCGACACCTTCATCGAATTCGAGCTGGTACTTCGATCGGTTCACCTCGCCCCGACTGGAAACCGCCCCGTTCGACCGCGCGGAGAACGACTACTGGATGCCGGTCGACCAGTATATCGGCGGCATCGAGCACGCCATCCTGCACCTGCTCTATTCGCGCTTCTGGACGCGCGCCATGCGCGAGGTCGGCATGACCGGCCGAGACGAGCCGTTCGACGGCCTGTTCACCCAGGGCATGGTGCTGCACGAGACCTATCGTGCGGCCGACGGCACCTGGCTGCTGCCCGCGGAAGTCGAGCGCACAGCCGGCGGCAATGTCGTGCGCGCCGCCGACAAGAGCCCGGTGGAAGTCGGTCGCTCGGAGAAGATGTCCAAGTCGAAGAAGAACGTCGTCGACCCGGACCAGATCATCCACGACTACGGCGCCGATACCGCGCGCTGGTTCATGCTCAGCGACAGCCCGCCGGAGCGCGATCTCGAATGGACCGAGGCCGGTGTCACCGGGGCCTGGCGCTTCCAGCAGCGCTTGCATCGCATCGCCAGCGAAGCCGCGGCCGAGTTGCCCGCCGTCGGGACGGCCAAGCCAGGTGCGTTCCCGCCGGCCGCGGGCGAGCTGCGGCGCGCCGCCCATCGGGCCATTGCCGGCGTCTCGGCCGACATCGAGGCCTTTCATTTCAACAAGGCGGTGGCGCGTCTCTACGAACTGGCCAATGCCATCGCCGGCCTCGAGGGCACGGACGCGGCCACGAAATGGGCATTGCGCGAGACGCTGGAGATCTTCGTGCGCCTGATCGGCCCGATGACGCCGCATCTCGCCGAGGAGCTGTGGCAGGCACTCGGCCACAAGACACTGCTGGCCGACGCGCCCTGGCCGGCCACCGAGGATGCGCTGCTGGTCGATGACACCGTTACCGTCGCCGTCCAGCTCAACGGCAAGCTGCGCGGGACGGTGCCGCTCGCCAAGGACGCCGCGAAGGATGTGGCGGAGAAGGCGGCGCTTGCGCTGCCCGAGATCGTGCGTGCGCTCGACGGCAAGACACCCAAACGGGTGATTGTCGTGCCCAATCGCATCGTCAACATCGTCGTCTAGAGTTCGGCGACGTCGAAGCTCGCCGGCGCTTGGCCGCGACGCTGGCGCTCGACCATCGCGGCGTAGGCGCTCTCGATGTGCCGCGCGTAGCGGTCGGTGTCGAACAACGGCGCGGCAGTGCGCGCCGCCGTCAGCTTCTGACGAAGCGCATCGAGGCGATCCGGTTCGCGTGCCAAATTGAGCGCCAACGCCTCGTAATCGTCGAGCAATTCCACAATCAGCTCTGGCAGGCCAATGGCGTTGAGCAGACTCGCCCCGACCCGGGACACGAAGGTCTCGCCGCGCATGGTGAGCACCGGCAAGCCGGCCCACAACGCGTGGCTCGCCGTCGTGTGCGCGCCGTAGGGATAGGTGTCGAGGAACAGGCCGGCATGACGATGCCGTGCCAGGTGCTCGGCGATCCCCATGCGGCGGGCGTAGACCAGACGATCCCCGGCGACGCCCCGCCGCTCCGCTTCCTGTCTGAGATTGGCGCAGGCCTGATCGTTGTCGTAGCGGAGCCACAGCACGCTGCCGTCGACGGCGCGCAGCAACCGCATCCAGACCTCGAACATTGCCGGCATGATCTTGTTGGCACCGTTGAAGGCGCAGAACACCAAGCCCTGTTCGGGTAGTCCGAGCTCAGCTCGGCTGGGCGGAACCTCCGCGATGCGCTCGCTATTGTCGGTGACCGCCCAGCAGTCGGGCATGCGCACGATCTTCTCGCGATAGTAGCGCTCGAACTCGACGGGCACGGTCTGCCGGTCGGCGATGACATAGTCGATGAACGACGCGGCCGTGCCGAAGCCTTGGAAGTTCACCACCAGCGGCGCCGGCCGATAGGCGAGGACGGCGCCGCGGTTGCTGGCCGTGAAACCCGCCAAGTCGACGATGATGTCGATCTGCTGTTCCCGGATCAGCCGAGCGACTTTTATGTCCACCATGGTGCGCACGTCGGTAAAGCGGTCGAAGCTGCGCTCCAGTCGCGCGCGCATGGTGCTGCCGTCGCTCGCGCCGTATGAGATGGCGCTGACTTCGAAGCGCTGCCGGTCGTGCCGCTCGATCAGGCCGGCGATCATGTAGGAGATCGGGTGCTCGCGAAAATCGGGCGAGAAATAGGCCAGCCGAATGCGGTCGTGCTTGTAGCGTGGCGGCGCCGGCAGGGCCTTCCGGGGCGCGGGCCAAGAGCGCGCCGCGAAGATCTCGGTGCAGCGCGCTTGCGCCGCCGCCGAGAACGAATACCAGCCGAAGTTGAGCGGATGCTCGACCGCCTCGCCGCGCTCGACGCGCGCAGTGATGTCGGCAACCGTCGCGTCGAAGTCCGACCAGTCGCAGGCGCCGAGCTTCACCTCGAAAATGAGACCGCGCACGTAACGGCCGGCCAGGATCGACCTTCAGGAGCTGCCTGAAGGCCTCGGCGGCTTCCTTGTAGCGCTTGAAGAAATAGAGCAGGCGGGCACGAAAATTCAGCGCCACCGGCGACAGCGGCTCGATCGTCAGGGCCTGGTCGAAGCAGACCAGGGCTTCCTCGGGCCGATCGAGCATGCGCAGGATCGAGCCGCGATTGCACAGGGCCGACACCGATTTCGGCGCGACCGCCAGCGCGCGATCGATGGCTTCGAGCGCCTCGGCGAACCGGCTGAGATCTTTTAGCGCGGTGCTGCGATTGTTCAGCGCGTCGGCATAGTCGGGCCTCAGCCGCAGCGCGCCGTCGAAACTCGCCAGCGCTTCCTCGAAGCGCTGGCCCTGCTGCAGGGCGACGCCGCGATTATTGAGCACGTCGGGACTGGCCGGCTGCAGCTTGAGCAGCCGATCGAACGTCGCGACAGAATCGTCGGAGCGGCCTTGGCGGAATTGGATCATGGCGAGCAGGTGCAGGCCGGCGATGTTCTTGGGTTCTTTCTTCAGCGCCGCGCGGCATTTGGTTTCAGCCAGCTCGAGCTGACCCTGCCGATAGTGCGCCACGGCGAGCTGAAAGCCGGAACGGGGATCCATGGCCAAATACCTAAACGGATAGGCCCGGCGATGCTAGCGCGGGTTCCGATCGGCTGATTCCAGCCGAACGGAATATGCTCTATAGAGCGCGGGTGAAAATCGAGCCGCGTCAGGTCGAAGCCTTCCTCAAGAAGCCGGACCCCAAGATCCGCGCCGTGGTTATCTACGGCAACGATGACGGGCTGGTCGCCGAGCGCGCCCTGCAGCTCGCCAGGAGCGTCTGCGAGGACCTCAAGGACCCGTTCCGGGTGGTCGACATCACGGGCGAAGCGCTGAAGGGCGATCCGGCGCGCCTGGCCGACGAATTCGGCGCCATGTCGCTGATGGGCGGCCGGCGCGTGGTCCGCGTCCGGCCGGCCGGCGAGGAGGCCGCGACGGCGCTGGAAAATCTCGTGGCCGCTCCCGCCGGCGACGCGCTGATCGTGATCGAGGGCGGCAACCTCACGCCGCGCTCGTCGCTGCGCACGCTGGCCGAGACCGAACCCTGCCTGGCGGCGCTTCCCTGCTACATGGATTCGGAAGGCGAGCTCGAGCGCCTCGTCGAGGCCGCCGCCAAGGCGCAGGGCCTCTCCGTCGACCCCGACGCCCTCGAATGGATCGTCGAGCGGCTGGGCGGCGACCGCGGCCAGACGCGCAGCGAGATCGAAAAGCTGCTGCTCTACAAGACCGGCGACGATGGCAAGACCATCACGATGGACGATGCGCTGGCGGTCCTGGGCGACACGGCGGCGATCGGCATCGACGACGTGATCGGCGCCACCTTCGACGGCAATGTCGAGGCGCTCGACCGGGCGCTCGACCGCGTGTTCGCCGAAGGTGGCAACCCGGTCCAGCTCGTGCGCTCCCTGCAGCGCCACGTCGATCAGCTCCACCTGGTGTCGGGCCATGTCGCGGCCGGCGGCAACTTCGAGGCCGCCCTGTTCAAGGCGCGCGGCCTGCCGCGCGGCGGACCGATCCGCGCGCGCTTCGAGCGCCATGCCCGCGCCTGGCCCCTGCCGCGGCTGAGCGCAGCCGTGACGCGCATCCTGGACGCGGAGATCGAGTGCAAGAGCACCGGCCTGCCCGACGAGGCGATCGCGCGGCGACTGTGCCTCGCCCTCGCCCAGGCCGCCCGCCAGACGCGGGCGCGACGCTAGAGTCGCCGGCCGAACTTCTAATGACCAAAATAGGTGGGGCGATGGCGTCGGCAGTATAGCGACCGCGTAGAGCCGACAGCTATGGGAAGCGTACGTATGCCCGTCACTTTCAACGCACAGAATCACAACGAAGGGGGACCCCCATTATGTTATTGCAGGCCTCCGACGTCGATACCATCGCATCGACCCCGTCACATTCCTGTGACGTTGTGAACGGGCTACTGCGGGAGCAAACTAGCGCCTACCGCGAGGGCCAGTGCGCGGGACGCACGACCCGCTAGTCGACTGCCGTTCGACGTCGAAGCTTTCGGGCGCTCGCCCGCTCAGGTGCCGCTCGTACATGGTGAGATACGCGCTCTCGATATGGCGCCGGAACCGATCGGTATCGAACAACGGCGCTGTCGCGCGCCCGACCTGCAATTTCTCTCTGAGTAGCGGCCAGCAGCGCCGGCATCGTGGCGAGCTTCAGCGCCAACGCCTCGTAGTCGGCGAGGCTGTCGGTGATCAGCTCGGGCAGGCCGACGGCCGCGAGCAGGCTGGCCGCGACCCGCGACACGAAGGTCTCACCCCGGAGCGTGACCAGCGGCAGACCAGCCCACAGCGCATCGCTTGCCGTGGTGTGGGCGTTGACCGGAAAGGTATCGAGGAACAGGTCGGCCAGGCGATGGCGCGCGAGGTGCTGGTCGAGCTCGAGGCGCGGCGCGAACACCAGACGGTTGGCCGCGACGCCGCGCGCCTCGGCGTGGCGCCGCAGGTTCTCGACCGCGGCGGCATTGTCCTGCAGCAGCCACAGCACGCTGCCCTTAACCTCGCGCAACAGCCCCATCCAGACGTCGAAGGTCGCCGGCCGGATCTTGTAGTTGTTGTTGAACGAACAGAAGACGAAGCCCTGTTCCGGCAGGCCCGCTTCGGTGCGGCTCGGCGTGCGGTCAGCACCGCTGCGCTGGCGGTCGTTGACCTGGTAGCTGTCGGGCAGGCGGACAACCTTCTCCGAGTATGCGCCCTCCAGGCGCGGCGGGATGATGTGCCGGTCGGCGATGATGTAGTCGATGAACGAGGCACCCATGGTGGCGGGAAAGCCGAGATAGCCGACCTGCAGCGGCGCGCCACGCCAGGCGAAGATGCCAGCGCGATTGCCGGCCGTGAAACCCTTGAGGTCGACGGCGATGTCGATGCCTTGCTCGCGCATCAGCTCGGCGACCTGCAGGTCACTCATGCCGCGCACATCGACGAAGCGATCAAACCCGGCTTGTCAGGCGGTTGCGCATGGCGCTCTGGTCGTCCGGGCCATAGGAAAGGCCGGTGACGTCGAAGCGCGCCCGGTCATGGCGCTCGAACAGCTCGGCCATGAGATAGGCCGTGGCATGGCCATGAAAATCGGCGGAGAGATAGGCGAGCCTCACCCGCTCACGCCGTACCGCCTTGGTCACCAGCGGCGCCGGCGATGGATACTCGAAGGCCACGAAGGTTTCGGCGCAGCGAAGCTGCGCCTTGGCTGACGTGGCGTGGCACAGGAACGAAAAGGGTGCGTCGGCACGTTCGCCGCGCTCCACCGCCGCGACGATGGCGGCCGACGTCGCTTCGTAGTCCGTCCAGTCGCAGAAGTTCAGGCGGGTATCGAGCAGCATGCCGGCCGCGTACGGCTGGTGCGGCGCGACTGCCACGAGGCGGGCGAACGACGCCGCAGCAGCATCGAAGCGCTTGAGATCGCGCAACGTGCGGCCACGGTTGTTCAGCGCCGCGTCGAAGTCCGGGGCAAGCTGCAGCGCGCGGTCGAAGGCGGTCACCGCCTCCTCGAAGCGGCCGAGCGCGCGCAAGGCATTGCCACGGTTGTTGTGCGCCAGCGCGTAGTCGGGCCTGAGCTGCAGGGCACGATCGTAATCCGCCAGCGCCTCGGCCGGCCGGTTCAGCGCCTGCAGCGCGTTGCCCCGGTTATTGAGCGTGTCCGGCAGGTCGGGCTTGAGCTTGAGGGATCGCTCGTGGCTGGCCAACGCCTCCTCAGGCCGCTTGAGATCGAGCAGCGCGAGGCCAAGGTTGGAATGCGCCTCGGGCGAGGCCGGATTGACCGCGAGCGCCCGGCCGATCCACTCGACGGCCTCGGCCAGCGCGCCGCGCTGATAATGAATCAAGCCGGTGAAGTGGAGGGCACCGAAATGCGCGGGCTGGTTGGCCAGTACGTTGCGATAGAGCGCCTCGGCTTCGTTCAGCCGGCCCTGCCTGTGGAGGGCGAACCCCTGCTGGAACTGGGTGGCGGGATCGGCGGAGCTCATCGGCCGCCGACCTTAGCGCAAAACGGCGACGTCAGCCTTTCTTGCGGCCGCCGGCGCTCAGCGGAATGGCGGCCTGCTCGGTCAGGATCAGGAAGGTGAAGCTCTCCTCGAGATAGAGCCGCACCCGCTCGCTGTTATGGTCGAGATAGCCGATCGAGAAATCCTGACCGACCGTCATCTCGAAATCGCCGCCGCGCTGGGAGATCACCAGGCCGCCCTCCAGCCCCGGCGCCCAGACGATCTCGCCGTCGACCAGGCGTTGCACGTGACTCAGGATCGGATAGCCGCCGTCGGTGCGCGAGGCGAGGTCCTTGTAGAGCTGCTCGTTCAGCACCACGGCAAACGGGCCCTCGACGCCGTCATCGCGCAGCTTGGTGAGCGCCGTGGCGACCGCGCCGGGATAGTCGGCGTGGCTGCTGCCCAACGGCACCGCCGTCTTGGCCCGCACCTGGCAGATGCCGCCGATCTGGGCCGCGTCATAGCCGTGGAAGATCGCGCGATCCTCGGCGATGGCGATCTCGCGCGCTGCTGCCGTGACGGTGTCGAGATCGGGGTCGCGCGCGCCACGATCGATGGCGTCGAGCTCGGCCCGGCTCATCTCGAAGGGAATGCGCAACTCGACCAGGGGCTGGATGCGGCGCAGCCGCGCCTGCACGTCCTTGCTGCCGCGCGGCGAGGCGATGGGATCGGCGCGGCCCAGCTCGACGTCGGACGCGCCCCAGCCCAGCGGCCCACGGAAATCGACGACGCGGCGTGCCGCCAGCATCGCGCGCAGCGTGCGCGTGGCCTCCTTCTCGATCTCCGCCCAGCCAGCGGACGTGATCGGCGCCTTCTCGCGAAACAGATGGTTCATTTCTTCACCTGTCGCAGGCTGCCGATGCCGAGACTGCCATCCGACGGTGGCGGCGGGCTCTTCGCCGCCGCCTTCGACGACGGCCTCAATCTCAGTGACGGGCGCTTCGGTGAACAGGTAGGTGCGCAGATGCTCGGCGAGCTTGGCATCGCTGCGGCGCAGCCATTCCAGCACCATGGCCGCGTGTTCCTTCTCCTCGTCGCGATTGTGCTCGAGGATGGCCCGCAGCGCGGGATTGACGGTGGCCTTGGCGCGCTGGTTGTACCAGTCGACCGCCTCCAGCTCCTCCATCAGGGAGACGATGGCGCGGTGCTGGTCGATGACGTCGGGCCCTAGGGTGGCGGGATCTTCATGTAGCGTTTCACTCGACATCCATCCCGCCTCCCTCCCGGCACCGAATGGGACGACAACGTCAGGGATGGCAGGCGGTTCCCTAGGATTAGCGCCGCGTCAGTCGCTCCACGACCCCGTCGAGCTGGTCGAAGTTGGCGATCTCGAGCGTGAGCAGCGTGTGCTCGCCGCGGCCGGTGAGGCTGAGCGAGGCTTTTAGGCCCAGCGCCTCCTCGATGCGCTTTTCAAGGACGCGGGTGTCGGCGGTCTTCTCGCCCGGCGCCGCGCCCTTCTTGCCGGCGCGCGGCTTCTTCGGCTTCTCGCCGGCGGCCAGGCGTTCGAGCTCGCGCACGGTGAGTTTTTCCTTCACCGCGCGCTCGGCCATGCCGACCGGGTCGGCAAATCCCAGCAAGGTACGGCCCTGGCCGGCAGAGAGCTTGCCGTGCTGCACCAACTCCTGCACTGGCGCCGGCAGGTCCAGGAGCCGCAGGGTGTTGGCGACATGCGGGCGGCTCTTGCCCACCTTCTCGGCGATGTCCTCCTGCGTCTGGTTGAACTCGGCGCGCAGGCGCTCGTAGCCGCGCGCCTCGTCGATCGCCGACAGGTCGGTGCGCTGCAGGTTCTCGATCAGCGCGATCTGCAGGGCTTCGAGATTGTCGAACGGCCGCACCACGACCGGAACGTCGTGCAGCTGCGCCTCCTGCGCCGCCCGCCAGCGCCGCTCGCCGGCGATGATCTCGTAGCTGCTGGCGTCGCCCGCGACCGGCCGGACCAGGATGGGCTGCAACAGACCGAACTGGCGGATCGAACTCCACCAGCGTGTCGAGATCCTCGAAGGTGGTGCGCGGCTGATACGGGCCAGCGCGCAGATGGGCGATCGGCAAAGTGTACGGCGTGCGCGAGGCGGGCGCGGGACGCGGCGGCTTCGGTTGGCGGCACCGGCGTGACGGTCGCGGCGACGTCGTCATCGCCCAGCAAGGCAGAGAGACCGCGGCCGAGGCCGCGCGGCTTAGGAGGCTGGCTCATGTTGAACCTGTTCGGCGGCTTGACGCCGGCGGCGGATGAATTCGCTCGCCAGCAGGATGTAGGCCTGCGCCCCGGCGCAGGCATTGTCGTAGATCAGCACGGGCAGGCCGTGCGAGGGCGCTTCGGCGATGCGCACGTTGCGCGGGATCGTCGTGCCGAACACCAGCTCGCCGAAATGGCCGCGCACATCGGCCTCGACCTGCTGGCTGAGCGTCATGCGGCGATCGACCATGGTCAGCACCACGCCGGTGATATGCAACTTGGGGTTGAGGCGCTGTTTTACTCTCGCCACTGTGTTCGACAAGGCGCCGATGCCCTCGAGCGCTAGAAACTCGGCCTGCAGGGGCACCAGCACGGCATCGACGGCGACCAGGGCATTCAAGGTCACGAGCCCGAGCGACGGTGGGCAGTCGACCAGGATGGTTTGCCAGCGCGCGCGCGCGTCATTGCCTTCGGCGCCGAGCGCATCGGCGAGGCGATGCTCGCGCCGCTCCATATCGATCAACTCAATCTCGGCGCCGGCGAGCGATACCGACGCCGGCATCACCGACAGGCCCGGGATCTGCGAGGCCCGCACCAACTCATCGAGCGCCGAGAGGCCCAGCAAGAATTCATAGGAACCGGGTGAGCGCTCACTTTTCGGAATGCCCAAGCTCGTCGAGGCGTTGCCCTGCGGGTCGAGATCGATCAGCAGCACCTGCTCACCAACCGCCGCCAATGCCGTCGCGAGGTTGATCGCGGTCGTGGTTTTGCCCACGCCGCCTTTCTGGTTAGCGATCGCGTAGATCTTTGGCGCGGTAGGAGCCAATTCGAAGGATGACGGCGTCACGGTCCGTTACGCTTGGTTGAGGGGTGCACTCAATCTCCCAGTCCTTCATGGCCTCGGTCAATTCGGCCCGCCAGCCCTGGCCCTTGTGGAAAAGGCAAATAGCGGGGTCTGACTTGTGCGGAGCCGCCCAGGCCAGGAGCTGGCCGAGCGGCGCCAAGGCCCGGGCGGTCACGACATCCGCCTTGGCTGGCGGGGCCGTTTCGATCCGGCTGACAACCACTTTGGGCTGTTTCGGCAGGCCCATCTTGCGCGCCGCCTCACCGAGATAGGCCGATTTGCGGGCGTCGGACTCGATAAGGGTGATATCGAGCTCGGGCCGCAGGGCCGCCAGGACCAAGCCCGGGAAGCCCGCGCCACTACCGAGATCGGCTAAAGTTCTGGTTTCCTTGGGAATCAGAGGCAAAAGCTGCGCGGAATCGAGGATATGGCGGATCCAGATGTCGTCCAGAGTGGCCCGGCCAACCAGGTTGATGGCCTTCTGCCAGCGCAGCAAAACCTCGACCATGGTTTCCAGCCGGCCGAGTGTTTCACGTGAAACACCGGGGTCGAGTTCGCGCAGTCTACGCTGCGCGGCGGCGGACATATTTTAGCAGGGCGATTAAAGCGGCTGGGGTGACGCCGGAGATGCGGGCGGCCTGGCCGAGAGTCGCGGGACGGTGGGCCGACAGCTTTTGGCGGATCTCGTTGCTGAGACTGCCCACGGCCGCATAATCCATGTCCGACGGCAGCTCGAGCGCCTCGTCGCGCCGGTAGGCGGCAATGTCCTGGCGCTGGCGGCCGAGATACCCCTCATAGCGGGCATCGATTGTCAGTTGCTCTGCAATACCGCCAGGAATAGGGGCCAGTTCGGGCCATAGCTCTGTCAGCCGGGCCCAATCAATCTCTGGATAGGCCAACAAGTCCAAGGCGGACCGAACCACCCCGTCCTGATTGATCGAAACGCCCAGCTTGGCCAGGGCCGAAGGGCTTGCGGTCAGCCGGCTGGCCTGCTCGCGGGCCCCGGTCAATGCCCCCTGTTTCACGTGAAACACTCTGGCGCGCTCGGACCCGACACAGCCGATCTCGATGCCACGCGGCGTCAGGCGCTGATCGGCATTGTCGGCCCGCAGCCACAGGCGGTACTCCGCCCGGGAGGTGAACATCCGGTAGGGTTCGGTAACCCCTAGACTGACCAAATCATCAATCAGAACACCGAGATAGCCGTCAGCGCGATCGACCTGGAAGGGCGCTGATCCCGCCGCGGCCAGGGCCGCGTTCAGGCCCGCGATCAGGCCCTGCGCGGCCGCTTCCTCATAGCCGGTCGTGCCGTTGATCTGGCCGGCCATATAGAGACCGGGCACCCGGCGCGTTTCCAAGGTCGCGTGCAATTCCCTCGGATCGATATGATCGTATTCGATGGCGTACCCCGGCCGCAGCATGACTGCCCGCTCCAACCCTGGGATGGTCTGCAAGAGCAAGACCTGCACTTCGCGCGGCAGGGAGGTCGAGATGCCGTTGGGGTAGACCGTCGGGTCGTCGAGCCCCTCCGGCTCCAGGAAGATCTGGTGCCGCTCGCGCTGGGCGAAGCGTACGACCTTGTCCTCGATCGACGGGCAGTAGCGCGGGCCGACGCTCTCGATCTGGCCCGAGTACATCGGCGCGCGGTGGAGATTGGCGCGGATCAGTGCGTGCGTGGCGGCCGTGGTCTCGGTGATGTGGCAGGCGATCTGCGGCGTCGTGATCTCGGTCGTGAGATAGGAGAAGGGCGCCGGCGGCATGTCGCCGTCCTGGCGCTCGAGCGCAGCGTAATCGATCGTGCGGCCATCGAGGCGCGCGGGCGTACCGGTCTTGAGGCGGCCCAAAGCGAAGCCGAGCGTCTGCAACCTTTGCGCGAGTAACGTCGACGGCTCCTCGACTGCGTCGGCCGCGAGATCGGCCGGCACGCCATCGCGCTGGCCACGCGCTCGGCCCGCAGGGATCTTCATTTCGCCCAGGTGAATCAGGCCTCGAAGGAACGTGCCGGTGGTGAGCACGACCCTGCCGGCAGAAATCTCGGCACCGGACTCCGTCACAACTCCGACACACGTTCCACGTGCATCCATCAGTAGATCGGCGACCGCGTCGGCGCGGATGTCGAGGTTGGCCTGCTCTGCCAACAACGCCTGCATCGCTTGCCGATAGAGCTTGCGATCGGCCTGGGCGCGCGGGCCGCGCACGGCGGGGCCCTTGGAAAGATTGAGAGTCCGAAACTGGATGCCCGCGCGATCGATGGCGCGGCCCATGACGCCGTCCAGGGCATCGATCTCGCGCACCAGATGGCCCTTGCCCAGCCCGCCGATGGCGGGATTGCACGACATCTCGCCGATCGTATCGAGCCGATGGGTGAGCAGAAGGGTGCGCGCACCCAGTCGCGCCGACGCGGCCGCGGCCTCGCAGCCGGCATGGCCGCCACCCACCACGATCACGTCATAGGAAAAGCCCGACGAAATACTCGCCATAGGCGGGGCTTTTACGCCCGCCTATTCGAGGTGACTAGTATCGTTGATGCGGCGGATCACGATCTTTTCGGCCTCGATATCGACCTCGTTCAGGGTGCAGGGATCCTGGGCGAGCTTCCAATAGGCCGCGAGCGGCTGGTCGAGGAGTTGCAGCAGCAGCGCGCGGTTCACGCTGTCATGGCCGACCATCACCACCGTCTGACCGGCATGGCGCGCCAGCATGGTGCGCAACGCGTCCGACGTCCGGGCCACCAGGTCTTGCAGCAACTCTCCGCCGGGGAAGCGGACGAGATGTGGCGCGGCGTGCCACATCCGGAAGGCCTCGGGTGCTTCGGCCTTGACCTCGTCGTGGGTGCGCATCTGCCAGGCGCCGTAATCGAGATCCATCAAGCCGTCGAGGACGACGGGCTTCACGCCGACGGCTTCACCGATCTTGGCGCCGGTCACCACGCAGCGCTGAAGGCCGCTGGTGTAGATCGCCGCCGGCTTCCATTGCAGGGCGATGCGCTTGGCGAGAAGGGCCGCCTGGCCGAGGCCGGTCGGTGTCAGCGGCAGCTCGGCGCGGCCGCGAAAGCGGGCGGGCTTGATTCCCTCGACATGGCCGTGACGGGTGAGGAGGAGCTTGGTCACTCCCCCGAGGGTATCAGGCGGCGCGCTTGCGCGACGACGATTTCTTTTTGGACTTCTTCTTTTCGTGCGCTGCCAGGAAGCGCTCGGCCTTCTCGCGCGAGCCGCTGTCGCCCTTGAGGCTGCGGCGCAGGGCGTCCATGAGGTCGACGACTTTCTCTTCTTCCTGCTCAGGCGCGGCCGAGACCACGGGCTCGCCCTTCTTCTTGCGTTCGATCAGCTCGCGCAAGGCGTCCTCGTAGCGATCCTTGAATTCGGTCGGATCGAAATCGGCCTCCTGCTGCTCGATGATCTTCTCGGCGATCTCGAGCATGCGCTGATCGGGCTTGGGCAGATTGCGGTCGAAGATCTCGGAGCTGTCGCGGATCTCGTCATGGCTGCGCAAGGTGGTGAGCAGGATGCCGCCGTCGCGCGGCTCGAGCGCGCAGATGCGCTCGCGCTGATGGAGCACCAGCCGACCGAGCGCGATCTTCTTCTGCTTGGCCATCGCGGCTTGGATGACCGCGAAGGCCTCGATGCCAGTCTTGCCGGATGGCGCGAGGTAGTAGGGCTGGTCCCAGTAGATGCGGTCGATGGTCGAGGCGTCGACGAAGTGCTCTATGTCGATGTTGCGCGTCGAATCGAGCTTCACCGAGTCAAGCTCCTCCTGCTCGAACAGCACGTACTTGTTCTTGGCGACCTCGAAGCCCTTGACCAGCTCCGAGCGCTCGACCGCGTCACCTGTGCCGGCATCGACCGTCTGCATGCGGATGCGGTTGTTGGTCTTGGGATTGATCAGGTTGAAGTGGACTTCGGCGGCGCGTTCGGTCGCGGTGTAGAGCGCGACCGGGCAGGTGACGAGGGAGAGCCGCAGATGGCCTTCCCAGGTCGGCCGGCCGCCGCGATGCTGTTCCTTGGGGCGATTGGTGTTGGCATGGGGGCGTGTCTTGGCCATGGCGAACCTCACCATTTGGATTCTATGAGAGCTTCGATCGCCGAGCGCAGCGGACTTGCCGCTCTTGGCGTAGTCGCGCCAGGGACGGCCCTTCTTCAACAGCGCCGGCACGGTGCGGAGCGTGAAGCGCTTGGGATCGAGGCCCTTCTTCACCTGGCTCCAGTCCAGCGGCATGGAGACCGTGGCGCCCGGCCGCGCCCGCGGCGACAGCGGCGCCACCGCGGTCGAGATGCGGTCGTTGCGCAGATAGTCGAGGAAGATGCGCCCGCCGCGTTCCTTCTTCGCCATGTTGAGCACGTAGCGCTCGGGCTCGTCGGCGGCGATCCGCCGGCAAATCTCCCTGGCGAAGGTCTTGGCCGCCTCCCAGTCCGGATCTTCCTGTCCGAGGTGAGCGGCGTCACGACATGCAGGCCCTTGCCGCCGGTGGTCTTGCAGAAGGGCACGAGGCCAAGCTTCTCCAGCCGCTTGGCGACCTCGAGTGCGCCGCCGGACCACCTCGTCGAACTTCACGTCCGGCGCCGGATCGAGATCGAACACCAGGCGGCCCGGCAGATCGGGCTCATCCGGCTGGCAGTTCCAGGGATGCAGTTCGGTGCCGCCCATCTGCGCCACCGCGGCCAGCGCCTCGACCCGGTCGATCTGCAGGTAGGGCTTCTTGTCGCCGCGCACCTTGACCTCGGTGAGCAGGTCGGGGCCGCCGGCCATGGCATGGCGCTGGAAGAACGTCTGGCCCCTGATGCCGTCGGGCGTGCGCACGATCGAGCAGGGCCGGCCCTTGATGTGCTGCGATCATCCAGTCGCCGACCGCTTCGTAGTATTGCGCCAGCTCGAGCTTGGTGACCGGCGCGCTTTCTCATCGGGCCACAGCGCCTTGTCGGGATGGGAGATCGACACGCCCATGACGACGGCCGGACCGGACGTCTTGCCGGCGTCTTGCTCGAGGCTTTGGTGCGGGCTTGGCCATCTTGGTCGTCTCCGGCTTGGCGGGCGCTCGGCCTTGATCTCCGCGGCCGGCTTGTCGCTGCGCAGGCCCTTGAAGGCCGCCTGGCGCACATTGCCGTCATCGGTCCAGCCGGCGAACTCGATTTCGGCCACCAGCTCGGGCGCGCCCAATGCATGTTGGCTTCCTTGCGCGGGCTGGTGCCGGCAGCGAAGGGACTCTTGTCGCTTTCGACCGCTTTCAGCTTGGGCAGCACCTCGCGCATCACGCGTTCGCTGAAACCGGTCCCGACGCGGCCGACCGGAACGAGCTTGTTGCCGCGATGCACGCCCGCGATCAGCGAGCGCAGCTTCGCGCCCTCCTGTGTCCAGCCGCCGATGATCACTTCCTGGCCGGCGCGGGATTTTGATCTTGAGCCAGCCGCCGGCGCGCTCGCTGCGATAAGGCGCGCGCAGCTCCTTGGAGATGATGCCCTCGAAGCCCATGCGGGAAGCCGATCGAGCACCGAATCGCCATCGGTCTCGAAGTGATCGACGTAACGGATCTGCTGGCCCTTGTCCTTGACCCGGGACAGCAATTCCTTCAGCCGCATCTTGCGCTCGGAGAGCGGCAACGGCCGCAGGTCTTCGTTTTCGGCGAACAACAAATCGAAGGCGAAGAAGATCAGATCCCTGGAGTTGCCGTCGGACAGCGCGGCTTGCAGGGCGCCGAAATCCGGCGCGCCCTCCTTGTTGAGCGCCACCACTTCGCCGTCGAGCATGCAGTCGGGCAGTCTCTTCGCGGCGGTGGCGATGGCCGGGAATTTGTCCGTCCAGTCGAGGCCCTTGCGCGTGCGCAAGCTGGCCTTGCCATCCTCGACGCGCAGCTGCAGGCGATAGCCGTCGAACTTCACCTCGTGCGCCCAACCGGGCGCCGACGGGGCGCGCTCGACCAGCTTGGCCAGCTGCGGCTCGACGAACTTGGGCATCGCCTTGATCTTCCTGGCCTTGGCCGTCGTCTCGGGCAGGGTCGCCGCGGCGCCGCCGCCTTTCTTGTTGCTTTGCCAGACGGCACCCGCACCGCGCTTCTTCGCTGTCATGAACGGCGTCGGTGGATTGCCGGCGCCCAGCGCGATCTCCTTCAAGGTGCGCCCCGAGGCGACCGAACGCGGGTCCTCCAGGAGCGCGTCGTGGTCGCCCTCGTGCGCGGCCTCGTCGCGATGCTTGATCAGCAGCCAGTTGGTGCGCTTGCCGTTGCCGAACTTGTCCGAGCGCATGCGCACCAGCACCCAGCTTCCGCCAGCCGTTCGCCGACCAGTCGGAACTTGAGGTCGCCTTTCTTCAGGCCGGCGTGCGGGTCGCCCTCGGGGAGCCAGTAGCCGCGATCCCAGAGCTGCACCGTGCCGCCGCCATACTGGTCCTTCGGGATGGTGCCCTCGAAGTCTCCATAATCGAGGGGATGGTCCTCGACCTCGACCGCCAGGCGCTTGTCGTGCGGATCGAGCGAGGGCCCTCTGGTGATCGCCCACGACTTGAAGACGCCATCGAGCTCGAGCCGGAAATCATAGTGCAGGCGCGTTGCGTCATGGCGCTGGATGACAAAGCGAAGGTGGCTCGATTGGGGAGTCGCAGCTTTGCCCGTCGCGACTTTGCCCTGGGGCTCGTGGGTGCGGCTGAAATCCCGCTTGGCGCGATAGGTCGAGAGGCTGTCGCGGCGCATTGTGGACCTCAACGGGACGGGCGCGGGCTTGGTTCCTGACGATTGCAGCAATAACGGGCAATCGCGGCAATATCGAAAAAGTCATCGCCCCGAGGCTTGGGCGAACATCCGGCCGTCGTCCCTGCAGCCGGAGGCAACGAAATGGTGTCGTTCTCGCGTCGCGCTCTGCTGGCCGCATCGGCCGCCGGAGGTTTGCTTGCCGGGGCCGCGGCGAGAGTGAAGGCACAGACCTTCGGCAATCCCGATCTGCCGCCGCAAGGCGCGATCAACGCCCAGAACCCGCGCAGCCTGGTCGATCCTGGGCCGCAGAACCCCGCTATCGCCGGCCAATTCCCCGACGCCGTGTCGCCGCCCGCGACCGATGTCGGCGGCCTGCCGCAGAACTGGGCGTCGTTCAACAACGCCTCCAAGCGCGTCCAGAACGGCGGCTGGGCGCGCCAGGTGACGCAGGCCGACTTCGCCCTCTCCGAGACGATCTCCGGCGTCAACATGCGGCTCACCGCCGGCGGCATCCGAGAGCTGCATTGGCACCTTGCGGGGGAGTGGGCCTACATGTCCTACGGCAACTGCCGGGTGACGGTGTTCGACGAGCAGAGCCGCATGTTCGTTTCCGACGTCAAGGAAGGCGACATCTGGTTCTTTCCGGCCGGCCTGCCGCATTCGCTGCAGGGCACGGGCTCCGACGGCTGCGAGTTCATCATCGCCTTCGACGACGGCAAGGCGAACGAGTTCAACACGCTCCTGGTCACCGACTGGCTGGCCCATGTGCCACCCGAGATCCTGGCCGAGAATTTCGGCGTGCCGGTCGACAGTTTCTCCAAGATCCCGCTGCACAATAAGTGGATCTTCCAAGGCCGCGTGCCCGGCGATTTGTCGTTCGACCAGGCCGCCGTACGCGGACCCAACGGCGCGCTGCCTTATCCTTTCACCTTCTCCCTGGCCGGGCTGAAGCCGGTCAAGCAGACCAAGGGCGGCGAGGTGCGCATCGCCAAATCGACCAACTTCACCGTGTCCAAGTCCATCGCCGCCGCGCTGGTCACCATACATCCCGGCGGCCTGCGCGAGATGCATTGGCATCCCAACGCCGACGAGTGGCAGTACTGGCTGAAAGGCAAGGGCCGCATGGGCGTGTTCGACACCGGGCCCAACGCCAAGACCACGGACTTCAATCCGGGCGACATCGGCTACGTCAAGCGCAACCACGGCCATTACATCAAGAACACCGGCGACACCGATCTGCAGATGCTCGAGGTCTTCAGGAGCGATCACTTCGCCAACATCTCGCTGTCGGACTGGCTTGCCCACACGCCGCCCGACATGGTCGCCCAAACTCTCAATGTCGATGCCGCGGTGATCGCCCGCTTCCCGAAGAACGCCCCCGCAGTGATGCCCGAATGACTCCGCCCCCGGACTACGGCGCCCCCTCCGCCGTTCTGGACTTCGCTCCGGCGACGCTGCCGTCGCGCACATCCTGGCGACCCAACTGGCGCAGGCTGGTCGGCACGGGCGGGCCGGGCCTCCTGATCGCGGTCGGTTACATCGATCCCGGCAACTGGGCGACCGATCTCGGCGGCGGGTCGCGCTACGGCTACGCGCTGCTGTCGATGGTGTTCATCGCCAACCTCGTCGCCATGGTCGTGCAGGCGCTCTGCGTGCGGCTGGCGATCGCCACCGGCAAGAGCCTGGCCGAGCACTGCCGCGAGACCTTCTCGCGGCCCGTCGTGCTGACGCTCTGGCTGTCGGCCGAGCTCGCCATGGTGATGACCGACCTGGCCGAGCTTGTGGGCGGCGCGATCGCGCTGAAGCTGCTGTTCGGCATCGGCCTTGTCCCCGGCGTGCTGCTGACGAGCGCCGTCACCTTTGCCGTCCTCCTCTATGGCCGCGACGACTGGCGCTGGCTGCGCAGCCTGGTGGGCGGCCTGATCGCGGTCGTGGCGGCAAGTTTCGTCGTCCTGTTGTGGCTGGCCGAGCCGGTCTGGTCGGAAGTGGCGATGGGCCTGCTGCCCACGCGCGAGCTGGTCTCGGATCCGGCGATGTTGCTGCTGGGCATCGGCATCGTCGGCGCAACCGTGATGCCGCATAACCTCTACCTGCATAGTGGCTTGCTGGCCCCGGCCGGCCGGACCCTCAACGTGGCCGCCAAGCAGCGGGCGATCGGCGAGAACGTGCGCGATTCCAACAGCTCGCTGGTTCTCGCCCTGCTGCTCAACGCCGCGATCCTGATCGCCGCGGGGGCGGCCTTCCATGCCCACGGCATGACCGAGATCGTCGATCTCGGCGCGGCCTACGAGTTGCTCAATCCCGTGCTCGGCTGCCAGGTCGCGGCCCTTCTGTTCGCCATCGGCCTGCTGGCCGCCGGACAGAGCTCGACCATCACCGGCACCCTGGCGGGACAGATGGTGATGGAAGGGTTCCTGCGCATCCGGCTCGCCCCCGGCCTGCGCCGCCTGCTGACGCGGCTCGCGGCACTCGGGCCCGCCCTGCTCTATTTCACCGTGGCGGGCGAAGGCGATACCTCGCATCTCCTGATCCTGAGCCAGGTGGTGCTGAGCCTCCAGCTGCCGTTTGCCATGATCCCGCTGCTGCGCTTCGTCGGCACGCGGCGCGTGATGGGCGACTTCGCGCTCGGCCGAACGGCAAAGACCGGCGCCTGGGGCCTGGCGCTGCTGATCGTGGGTCTCAACGTCGTGCTGATCTTCGAGACGCTGGGCTAAAGCAGGCTCCGCCGGTAGGCGGTGGGCGTCAGC
The DNA here is from genome assembly GCA_963755595.1 of uncultured Alphaproteobacteria bacterium. Lineage (GTDB taxonomy): Bacteria > Pseudomonadota > Alphaproteobacteria > Reyranellales > Reyranellaceae > Reyranella. Next base: position 79,093 of record CAVWKP010000004.1, read on the forward strand.
CCGGTCGTCTTGTGAAAGGCGACGGTGAACGAGCTCGTCTCCTGGAAGCCCATCGTCAAGCCGACCTCCGTCACCGATGACGATGGGCTTGGCCAGCAGTGTCTTGGCCTGCTCAATGCGCAGGCTGGTGTGATAGCGGTGCGGCGGCATGCCGAAGCTTTGCTTGAAGGCGCGGCAAAAATAGTGCGGGCTGAGGCGGGCCAGCCCCGCCAGAGTCGCGAGCGGGATCGGCTCGCCAAGATGCTCCTCGATATAATCGACGACCGCCCGGCTCTGCCAGGGCGCGAGGCCGCCTTTCACCTGTGCTTCGCCGCACGCCGGCGCCGTGGCAAGATGCACGAGTTCATGCGCCAGCACCGCGCACAGCGCCTCGAAATAGGGCCCGATATCGGAACGCGGGCTCTCGATCAGCCGCGCCACCTTGAGCGCCGTGTCGGCCAGGGCGGCATCTTCGAAGAACGGACGTGGCGCCATCGCTTCCGTGGGGTATCGGCATCCGCGCCGGCTCGAAATAGAAACACACCGCCCGCAGCAGCATCTTCGGCTCCTGCCAGTCGCGGTACTCGTGACCCGCCGGCACGAAGGCGAGCTTCCGCCGTGCGCCCTGCTCGTACATCGCAAGGAGGTGCAACGGCGCGCGGAAGCGAAGCTCGATTTTCGCGCGGCGCGTCGCCCGCACGACCTCAGCGGTGGTGCCGCCCGAGGCCATGACGCGGCGCTTCACGATGTCAGGCGGAGAGATCTCCATCAACGTCTGGCGCGGCTTGGAGAGCGGGCCCCAGAGCATCGACGGTCACCGGAACGGATTGACGATCGAGACGCCGCCGACCTGCTGGCCGTGGCGCAGCTCTTCGGAATGAATTTCCTCGCAACCGAGCGCCTGAGCGGCGGCGACGATCGTACTGTCCCAATAGGTGAGGCCGTGCTGCGCCTCGATCTCGAGCGCGGCTTCATGGATGCGGGGCGTGATCTCCTGCACCGGAAAGCGCATCCAGGCGCGCACCAGCCCGGCCGCGAGATCGTGCGGCAGTGAATCCGGCCGGCTCGCCTGCGTTGCCTGGACGTAGAATTCCTGCAGCACCTGGAGCGAGAGCGCGAGATCGTCGGCCTGCAGGAGCGCCACGGCGCGATCGTGCTTCTGCGCCTCGTCACGGTCGCGGCTGATCGAATAGAGCAGGACGCCGGTATCGATGAAGCGGCGGGCGGTCATCGCCCCGAACCGTCGAGCGGGCTCATGGCTGGCGTCGCGCGGCAGCCGGCCGGCGGCGCGGAACGCCGTGATCCGCTCGCGCAGGGCCTGCTCCATTTTCTTCAGCCGCTCGAACTCGCTTTCGCCGGCGGCTAAATCGGACAGGAATTGCTTCACCAGAGCCGAGACGGATGTGTCCATTTCCGCCGCCTTGATCCTGGCCCGACGGTAGGTCTCGTCGTCCAGTGATACTGTGATATTCTTCACTTTTACACAGTATCACTTTCCGATGCAAAAGTCCCGGAAAATCACGTCCAAAAGCTCATCGATCCGCACGGTGCCGGTGATTCGCCCGATGGCGCGCATCGCCAGCCGCAGGTCCTCGGCGGCCAAGGCCACCTCCGGCGCGACCAGCGCCCGGCCGAGGGCGGCTTGCGCCTCCACCAGGGCCTCGCGATGCCGGACGCGGGTGAGTGGCGGCGGGCCGCCCTCTTCCATCAGCGCCGCCGCCGAGCGCTCGAGCCGCGCCAGCAGGTCCGGCAGGCCGGCGCCGGATTTGGCCGACAGCGCCACCACGCCCACCGCATCGACCGCCGCGAGATCGACCTTGTTCACCACCACGATGTCATGCGCGGGGTTCCAGTGTTCGCTGGCCGCCGTCAGCTCGCGCATGGCGGCCTTCCAGTCGGCGCTGGCATCGAGCACCAGCAGGCGCAGATCGGCCGCGCGGGCGCGCGCCTTGGCGCGACGCACGCCCTCCTGCTCGATGGCGTCAGCCGTGGCGCGCAGGCCCGCGGTATCGGCCAGCACCACCGGCCAGCCGCCGAGGTCGAGATGCACCTCGATGATGTCGCGCGTGGTGCCCGCGCTCTCCGACACGATGGCAGCGTCGCGGCGCGCCAACAGATTGAGCAGCGAGGATTTGCCGGCGTTGGGCGGGCCGATGATGGCGATGTTGATGCCTTCGCGCAGCCGCTCGCCGCGCCGGTCGTCGAGATGGGCCGCGATCTCGCCCTGAAGCTCGGTGATGCCGCTGCGGACTTCGTCGGCCAGGCCCTGGGGCAGGTCCTCGTCGGGAAAATCGATCGCGGCCTCGAGATGCGCCAGCGCGCGAAGCCCGAGCGTGCGCCAATCCTCATAGAGCCGGTGCAGTGCGCCATCCATCTGCTGCAGCGCCTGCCGGCGCTGCTGCTCGGTCTCGGCGGCCACCAGGTCGGCGATGGCTTCGGCGCGGGTGAGATCGAGCTTGCCGTGCTCGAAGGCGCGGCGGGTGAATTCGCCGGGCTCGGCCAGGCGGCAGAACCCCAGCTTGCCGATCGCAGCCAACGCCGCGCCCACCACGGCGCGCCCGCCATGCAGATGCAGCTCGGCCATCATCTCGCCGGTCTCGGTGTTGGGCGCCTCGAACCAGACGGCAAGGCCGCGATCGATCTCCTCGCCTGTCGCCGGATCGAACACCGTCCGCACCACCATGCGGCGCGGTTCGGGCAGCGCCGGATCACGCGCCGAATGGCCGCGCTCGAAAGCCCGCGGCTCGGTGAGGAAGATCAACGCATCCGGCGCTTTCGGGCCGCTGAGGCGAATGACCGAGAGCGCGCCCGGCGCGGCGCGCGAGGGCGTCGGCGTTCCCAGCGCATAAATCGTCGCGCCGTCCATCGTGGGCCTCAGGAGCGTTTGGGTTGCGCCGGCACCGGTTTCGGCGCGGGCATGCCGGGCGGCGGCGCGCGCCATCACCTTGTCGGCGATCTTGTCGTACAGCGCCTCGGGGATCAGGCGCCGTTCGACCAGCTCGGTCTTGGCCCGGAACGGACGGGCGCGGATGATGGCGTCGGCGCGCACCTCGCCGATGCCGTCGAGGGTCATCAGCTCGTCGCGGCTGGCGTTGTTGAGATCGATCAGATTGGCGGCCGGCGCGCGGCTGCAGTCGTGACTGCGCCAGAGCTGAAGCAGCGAAGCAAGGGCCGGACGATAAGAGGCGAGCACGAGCCGCATCGACCGACTATCGCACGATCTCTTCCCAGGCGGGACAGGCGCGCTCGGCGAACGGCACCTTCCAGCGCTGGCAGTTCGAGCGGTCGATCAGCTCGGCCGGCACCATGATCTCCTTCGGCACCGGCTGGCCGGCGAGATGGCGCAACACCGCGCGCGCGGCGATGGCGGCGATGTTGAAGGCGCTGAAATCGGCGCTCGCCACCATGGTGCCGCGCTCGATGTGCTCGATTGCCGCCGGAAGGCCGTTGATGCCCACCACCTTGGCCGTGCGGCCCGCCGCCTGCAGTGCATCGAGGGCGCCGAATGCCATCAAGTCGTTGGCGGTCCACACGCCGTCGATCACGGGATGCCGGGCGAGCAGTGTCGCCATCGCCGCCTTGGCCGGCGCCTGCTGCAAGTGACCAACGCTGAGGCCCAGCAGCTCGATGTTGGGGAAGCGGGCCAGCGTCTCGTTGAGGCCGCGCACGCGATCGCGGCTGGTCGGCGCCGACGGCGGTCCCTCGAGGGCGACGATGCGGCCTTTGCCGCCTATGGCCTCGAACAGGGCGGTCGCTACCCGGCGGCCCACCGCGACATCGTCGGAGCCGACGAAGGTCAGCGCCGGGCTGGTCATGCGGTTGATGAACAGCGCGACCGGGATGCCGGCGCCGGCAAAGCGGGCAAGATCCTCCTGCATCGCCACGTCGTCGGCCGGGTTGAAGACCACGGCATCCGGCCGGGCCGCCAGCGCCTCGCTCACCAGGGCTTTCTGCTGACCGACGTCGTCGGGCGTCTCGCGGCACGTAGTGGATTGTTCGCGCGCCGGCTTCGGCGGCGACCCGATCGACCGCCATCCGGGCCGCCGTATAGGCGGGATTGACGCGGTTTTTGGTGAAAACGGCGAGGGTGGGAACACGTGCCATGTCCCTATTTTAGCCCCCCATCGACCTGTAGTATTGCGCCACGATGGCCAAACCGTACGACCAGATCCCCGAGCGGCGGGCGATCATCCGCCGCCGCGCCCTGGAGGAGGCCTTGGCCCATCTGGTCGAGGACCTGCCGACCGGCAGCGAGCCGCCGCGCCCGCAGGTGCTGGCCTTGCTGCGCGACGCGCTCGCCGCCGGGCGCGCCGAGATCCGCCGCCGCTTCGAAGGCTCGGGCCCGCTCCGGAACGACGGGCCGGCCGTGCTGGTCGCCACCTCCTTCCTGATGGACCAGCTGATCCGGGTCATCTTCGATCTTGCCGACGGCCGCCTCTATCCGGCGGCCAACCCCAGTGCCGCCGAGCGGCTGAGCGTGGTGGCGACCGGCGGGTTCGGCCGCGGCGAGATGGCGCCGCTCAGCGACATCGATCTGCTTGTTCCTGCGTCCCTACAAGCAGACGCCGCGCGGCGAGCAGATCGTCGAGTTCATGCTCTATCTGCTCTGGGACATGGGGCTGAAGGTCGGCCACGCCACGCGCACGGTCGACGAGAGCCTGCGCTACGCCGATCGCGACCACACCATCCGCACCGCGCTCCTCGAAGCACGGTACATCTGGGGCGATCGCGCGCTGTTCGACGAGCTGACGAAAGTCTACGCGCAGAAATTCACCTCGGGCGACGGGCGCGATTTCGTCGAGGCCAAGCTCACCGAGCGCGACCAGCGTCATCAGCGCATGGGCAATTCACGCTATGTCGTGGAGCCCAACGTCAAGGAGGGCAAGGGCGGGCTGCGCGATCTCCACACGCTGTTCTGGATCGCCAAGTATCTCTATCGCGTCGAGCAGCCCGGCGAGCTGGTCGCCAAGGGCGTGCTGCACCAAGGAAGAGGCGCGCCATTTCGAGCGCGCCGACCGCTTCCTGAGCACCGTGCGCTGCCACATCCACTATCTGACCGGCCGCGCCGACGATCGCCTGTCGTTCGATCTGCAGCGCGAGATCGCCACGCGCCTCGGCTACCAGGACCGGCCGGGCAGCCGCGGCGTCGAGCGCTTCATGAAGCACTACTATCTTCATGCCAAGACCGTCGGCGACCTGACGCGCATCTTCGTCGCCGCGCTCGAGGACAGCCGCCGGCGCAAGCCCAAGCTCGCCGCACTGTGGCAGACCCTGCGGCCGCGCTCGCTGGAAGGCTTCCGCATCGACGGCGAGCGGCTGGCGGCCGCGACACCCGACGCCTTCGAGAAGGATCCGGTGGCGATCCTGCGCCTGTTCCATGTCGCGCAGGAGAACGGGCTCGACATCCATCCCGCGAGCCTGCGGCTGATCACCCAGAACATCCGGCTGCTCGACCGCTTGCGCACGGACCCCGAAGCGAACCGCCTGTTCATGGAGATGCTGACGTCGCGGCACGATCCGGAGACGACCTTGCGCCGCCTCAACGAGGCCGGGGTGTTCGGCCGCTTCGTGCCCGACTTCGGCCGTGTCGTGGCCCAGACGCAGCACGACATGTATCACACCTACACGGTCGACGAGCACACCATCCGCGCCATCGGCATCCTCTCGCGAATCGAGAACGGCACGCTGAAGGAAGACCATCCGCTGTCGGCCGAGATCGTGCACAAGATCGTGTCGCGGCCGGTGCTCTATCTCGCCCTGCTGCTGCACGACATCGCCAAGGGCCGCGGCGGCGATCATTCGGTGCTGGGCGCCGACGTCGCCATGCAGCTCGGCCCGCGGCTGGGGCTGAGTGCCGCCGAGACCGAGACTGTCGCCTGGCTGGTGCGCTACCACCTCGCCATGTCGGGCACCGCCTTCCAGCGCGACCTGATGGATCCCAAGACCATCGAGACCTTCGCCGCGCTGGTGCAATCGCCCGAGCGGTTGCGGCTGTTGCTGGTGCTGACGGTGTGCGACATCCGCGCCGTCGGGCCCACCGTGTGGAACGGCTGGAAGGCGGCCCTGCTGCGCCAGCTCTACTACGCCGCCGAGCAGGTGATGTCGGGTGGCACGCTGGCCGGCGGCCGCGCCGAGCGCATCAAGGCGATCCAGGTCGAGGTCGGCAAGCGCCTCACCGGCTGGACCGAGGCCGAGAAGGAAGAGCATTTCGCCCGCGGCTACGCGCCCTACTGGCTCTCCTTCCCGCTGCCGACCTTGGCCCGCCAGGCCGAGCTGGTGCGCCGCGCCGAACGCGATGATCAGCCGCTCGCCATCGAGCACCGCATCGACGGCGAGCGCTCGGTCACCGAAGTCACGATCTATACGCTCGACACGCACGGCCTGTTCGCGCGCCTCGCCGGTGCGATGGCGATCAGCGGCGCCAACATCGTCGACGCCAAGATCTTCACCCTGGCCAACGGCATGGCGCTCGACACCTTCTGGCTGCAGGACTTCGAGGGCAAGCCGTTCGACGGCCCGCAACGCCTGGCGCGGCTCGCCGCCCGCGTCGAGCTGGCGCTCTCCAACCGCCTCGACGTCCAGCGCGAGCTCGACAGCCAGAAGGCCTCGTGGCCGGTGCGCGACCGTGTCTTCACCGTCCAGCCGCGCGTGCTGATCGACAACAACGCCTCCGACACCTTCACCGTGATCGAGGTCAACGGCCGCGACCGGCCGGGCTTCCTGCATGTCGTGACGCGCGCCTTGACGCGCTGCAGCCTGCAGATCGCTTCGGCCCACATCACCACCTACGGCGAGCGCGCCGTCGACGTGTTCTACGTCAAGGACATGTTCGGCCTGAAGGTCGTCAACCAGGCGAAGCTCGCCCAGGTCGCCGACGAGGTCGAGAAGTCGATCCGCGACTTCGACGCCCGCTTCGAGCCGCTGGCGAAGGCCGCGGAATAGCGGACGGCCGTCATGTTCGGGACGATCGCAGTTCTCGTTACTCTGCTCGTTGCAATACTGACGCTCATGTACTGGCTGCTGCGTCCACGCAAGGACGTCACGCCGGGCCCGTATCACGACCAATTGGAAGAGGCGACCCGCAAGACTCCGGGCGGCGGCGGAGACCTCTCATGAGCACGATCGCGCTTGCGATCTTCGTACTTGTCGCTGTGGGAACGATCGCCGGCTTGATCGTCTACATTCTCAAGAAGCCCGGCGAGATGCCGCTGCCCATGCGCGAGCCGGCGATCAATGACGCCCGCGTGAGCTCGCAATGGGCCGGCGGGCTCTAGCTCCGATCACGGCTGCACCGACACCGACGAGGCGCAGGTTTTGCCGCCGGCGGCTTCACAGAGGATGCGGCCGACCTTGCGCAGCTTGACCTCGCCGCACGGCACGCCCAGCGCCCGTGACGTGTCGAGGTGCTGCTTGAGGACGGCCTTGCCGCCCGGCGCAATCGGATAGAGCACGCCTTCGCGATAGGCCGACTGCAGCTCGACGGTGCGCTCCTGGCCATCGGTCAGCGCCAGGACGAGCTCGACCTGCAGATAGTCGATCGTTTCAGCCGACTTGTTCTCGACCACCAGGCTCGGCACGCAATTGCCGAACACCAGCGCGTCCTCGCCGCGCTTGACGTTGATGCCGTTGGCGGCGAGCGCCGGCGATGCCGCGGCAAGGAAGACAAAGAGGACGAGCCGACTGTCGATCATGATCGCCTCCTCCGCTCAGGGTGCGACCGGGCCTGCCTGCAATCGCTGTTCGCGCCGCGTCGCCAGCATCTGCATGATGGCGGCGGCGGTCTCCTCGATCGAGCGGCGCGTCACGTCGATCGTCGTCCATTTGCGGCGGGCGTAAAGGCGGCGCGCTTCCTGGATCTCGCGCTGCACCTGTTCCATGTCGGTGTATTCGGTCTCGGTTTCCTGCTGCAGCAGGCGCAGGCGGTTGACGCGGATCTGCACCAGCCGCTCGGGATCGGTGATCAGCCCGACCACCAGCGGGCGTTTGGTCGTCTCGAGCTCGGGCGGCGGCGGCACCGACGGCACCAGCGGCACGTTGGCCGCGCGCACGCCGCGATTGGCGAGATAGACGCAGGTCGGCGTCTTGGAGGTGCGCGACGGGCCGACCAGGATCACGTCGGCATCCTCGAGATCATGCGTCGACTGTCCGTCATCGTGCGCCAGCGTGTAGTGCATGGCATCGATACGATCGAAATAGCCTTCGTCGAGCTGATGCTGGCGGCCGGGCCACTGTTCGCTCTTGGAATGGAAATGGACGGCGAGCATGCTCATCACCTGGTCCAGCACGCCGACGCACGGCAGCTGCAAGCGGCGGCAATGATCGCGCACCAGATCGCGCAGCTCGGGATCGACCAGCGTGTAGAGCACCGGGCCTCGGTCGCGCTCGATCGCCTGGATCACCTTGTCGAGCTGGCCACGCGTGCGCACCAGCGACCAGATATGCTCCTGAACGAAGATGCCTTCATATTGCACGAGGCAGGCACGTGCCACGCTCGACACGGTCTCGCCGGTCGAGTCAGAAACGAGGTGAACGTGGAAGTTGCGGTTGGCCACGGTCCTTCTTACCCCACAGCCCGCCGCGGAGAAATGCGGGATTGTGACAGGCAAAGCGGGGACAGGAGCCGAGCTTCTCTCATTCGCCGCAATTCAGGACCCGAACTCGCCTTTGCCCTCCTAGCCGCCGTCCCTTCCGGATGAAACAAACAGAATGACCTTCGAATCGGGAATCCGCGCGAATCACCGCGGGAAATCACCCTTTGCCGATCCACAAGGGGCTGGGGACGGCCTTCAAATCAGGCCCATCCCCGTGATCCGCAGGCCCTACTACTGCTACTACCTATTAAGAAAGAGTAGAGGGGAAGCATGAGGGAGAAGATTTGAGCGACGGGAAACTCCTCGAGACGCTGAGCGGAAAGCAATTCCCGGTGCCGCCGATCTGGCTGATGCGTCAGGCCGGGCGTTACCTGCCGGAGTATCGCGAGCTTCGGGCGACGACGCGCTCGTTCCTGGAACTGGCCTACACGCCGGAAAAGGCCGTCGAGGTCACGCTGCAGCCGATCCGGCGATTCGGCCTCGACGCTGCAATCATCTTCTCCGATATCCTGGTGGTGCCCGATGCGCTCGGCCAAAAAGTCTGGTTCGTGGAGGGCGAAGGACCACGGCTCGAGGCGCTGACCGATCCGGCCGACTTCGGCCAGCTGTCGCGTGCGCGGCTGGCCGATCATCTGGCGCCGGTCTATCGCGCCATTGCCCTCACCCGTGCCGAGCTGCCGCGGGATACCGCGCTGCTGGGCTTTGCCGGCGCTCCTTTCACGCTTGGCCTGCTACATGATCGAAGGCGGTTCGAGCCGCGACTTCGCCAAGGTGAAGGCATGGGCCTTTAGCCATCCCAAGTCCTTCGGCCTGCTGATCGATCTTCTGGTCGAGTCCGTGGTCGATCATCTCGCCTACCAGGTCGATGCCGGCGCCGATGCCGTTCAGCTGTTCGACAGCTGGGCGGGTATCCTGCCGGAGGAGCAGCTGTTCAGCTGGTCGCTCGAGCCCATGGTGCGAATCGCCCATGGGCTGCGCGCGCGCGCATCCCAAGGTGCCGGTCGTCGCCTTTCCGCGTCTGGTCGGCCCGGCGGCCCTGATGTATCGCCGACCCGATGCCTTCGCCGCGTTGTCGATCGACACCGGCATCGGCGCGCATTGGGCCGCCAAGGAACTGCAGCCGCATATCTGCGTGCAGGGCAATCTCGATCCCATGATGCTGGTGGTGGGCGGCGCCGCGCTCGAGCGCGAGGCAACGCGCATCCTCGACAAGCTCGGCCACGGCCCGTTCGTGCTTCAATCTCGGCCACGGCGTGGTGCCGCAAACCCCGCCGGAGAACGTCGCGCATCTGGTCGAGATCGTGCGCAACTGGAAGCCTTCGGAAGCATCGTGATCGCATTCCGTCTTCTCCTCTCCCGCCTAGGGGGAGAGGTATGGGGAGAGAGGGGTTGCAACACGATCCGTCGATGCCGCCTCTCCTCGCCTCTCCCCTTAGCGGGGGAGAGGAATGTGAAGGCCGATGAAGATCGCCGTCATCCTGTTCAATCTCGGCGGTCCCAATTCGCTCGAGGCCGTGCAGCCTTTCCTGCGCAACCTGTTCAGCGACCCGGCGATCATCACCCTGCCGGCCTGGCTGCGGCTGCCGTTGGCACGCTTCATTGCGAGCCGGCGCACGCCCAAGGCCACGGCGATCTACGCCAAGATCGGCGGCAGCTCGCCGATCCTCGGCCAGACCGAGGCGCAGGCCCGAGCGCTCGAGGACAGCGCTGATGGCAGCGAGCATGACTGGCGCGGCTATGTCTGCATGCGCTACTGGCATCCGATGACCGAGGCGGTGGTGCGCTCGGTCAAGCGCTTCGCGCCCGATCGCATCGTGCTGCTGCCGCTCTATCCGCAATATCTCGACGACGACGACGGGATCATCGTTCAAGGCTTGGCAGGCGGCGCCGCGGATCTCAAGGTGCCGACCGCCACGGTGGAGAGCTATCCGACCGAGCCGGGCTTCATCCGTGCGTCGGTCGAGCTCATCAAGGAAGGCCTGGAAAAAGCCAGCGGCGCCAGGCGCGTGCTGTTCTCCGCCCATGGCCTGCCCGAGAAGACCATCAAGGCGGGCGATCCCTATCAAAGCCAGGTCGAGCAGACGGCGGCGGCGATTGGCGAGCATCTCGGCAACGTCGAATGGTCGGTCTGCTATCAAAGCCGCGTCGGCCCGCTGCGCTGGATCGGGCCCTCGACCGAGGCGGAGATCCGCCGGGCCGGCACGCACAAGACGGGCGTGGTGCTCTATCCGATCAGCTTCGTCTCGGAACATTCCGAAACGCTGGTCGAGCTCGACATCGACTATCGCCGCCTGGCGAACGAGGTGGGCGTGCCCGCCTACGTCCGCGTGCCGACCGTCGGCACGCATCCGCTGTTCATCCACGGCCTGGCCAACCTCGTGCGAGCTGCCCTATGGTCTACGACGTCCTGAAAGCGCTGCACATCGTGGCGGTGATCGCCTGGATGGCGGGCCTGCTCTATCTGCCGCGCCTGTTCGTCTATCACGCCGACGCCGAGACGGGATCGAAGCAGAGCGAGACCTTCAAGGTCATGGAGCGCCGTCTCTATCGCGGCATCATGAACCCGGCGATGATCGGCGTCTGGCTGTTCGGCCTGGCGCTCGCCCAGGAGGGCGACTGGTGGCACGCCGGCTGGTGGCAGGTGAAATCGCGCTGGTTGTCGGCCTCACCCTGGTCCATCACCTCTACGGCCGCTGGCGCAAGGAGTTCGAGGCCGACAGGAACACGCGGCCTGCCCGCTATTATCGCTGGTGGAACGAGGTGCCGACGGTGCTCATGATCGCCATCGTGTTCCTGGCGGTGTTGAAGCCGTTTTGATAGCGGGCCCTTGATGAGACGACATCTTCTCGACCCTGTGCCTTACACTTCGACGCCTCGGCGTAAGCGACGCGATTGCAGGGTGCTGCCCGCCGCCTGCTTCGCACGCGGGCGGATTGATGAAGGACTGGCTGGAGACGTTGGCGTGACCGGTTCGGCCGGGCAGGCTGCCGCATCGACATGTTCAGGCCGGGTGAGGTCAGCAGCGACATCAGGGTGCATCTCGTCGCGCCTCGGCGCTGAACCTGGCGCGCGATCTACTAGAGCTTCCAGCTCGGCACGCGCCGAAGGCGGACCGCGGAAGGTCCGCTGGTCAAGCCGGCCTGCGCGCGGTCTCTTACGGACCCGGCGCTGACCGGCACGCGCAGGGCGCAATCCCGCTCGCGTCCGGGGATCGAGATCGTCGGCCCGCTACGACGGCCTGCGCGGCACCCGACAGCTCGACGGCGATCGCGCAGCGCCTACACGTGTCTCGCAGTACGGGCTGCCACAACATCTGGAGGGCTGCGGATCGAGCTGCGCGCCCGCGCGGCATCGGCGTATCGCCTGTGCGGCCGCCGGCCCGGCCATCGCGACGCCTCGCGGCGGAATATGCCAACAACGATCAGCTCCTGGTCGGCTCGATACGAGCGCGAGGTCGCGCTCGTCCGTCATAGTGTCGGCGAGCTGGTCCGACGAAGGCGATGAAGGCCAGACTGCGTCGGCTACACTTCATCGACACCGAAATCGAGCCCTGCGAAGGCGCCGACCTCGTACGGCTGGCCGCACTCTGCGGGCGCCCAACGTTGATGCGCGCTGTCACGGCCAGCCTCTATGCCAGCTCACCTGCGGAGCGGCAGCGTTCCGAAGGCACCGCTCGAGCACATCGTGAGCCGTGCGATCGTCGGGTACTGGCCGTCAGGCGGCCAGCAGGTGCTTGGCCCAGTCAGAAACATTGTCCCCGCTGCTGATATTCGGCTGCACCACGCCGTCGATCATGAAGGTGGGCGACACATGGATGCCGTTCTGCCGGGCATACTTGGAGTGCCATTTGATCTCGCGGTCGAGGTTGGGAATGGCGAAGGCGGCGGCCAGCTTGAGGCCGCTGTAACCCTCGATCCGCGCGATGATGTCGTTGGGCGTGGCCTTCATGTTCGGGCCGCCGGCGTGATGGTCGAACTCGAATTCCTCGCGATGCGCCGCGACGGCCGCCAGCACGGCCTTCGCCGCTTCCTTCCCGGCCGGCAGGGTCGAGGCGGCGATCACGCAGCGCGTCACCACGCCTGAATACATGTGCCAGGGCTGGGACTGAAGCCGGAGCTTGATCGTGATCCTGTCGGGCCCGGCCTCGGCGAGCAGCGCGTCGAGCTTGCCGAACGCCCGCACGGAAAACGGGCACGTCGGCTCGAGAAAGACTTCGAAAACCCGCGGGCCATGCCCCCATTCGAGCGGATCGGCGCGCCAGGACGTTTCGGTCATTTGATCTCTCCGGTTAATTCGAGCGAGCCAGTCGACTATAACCGGCACATGACGATGCTTCGACGCTCAGCGGCTGCAGTCCTGCTGATTCTCTCGCTCTCGACCGGCGCTCTGGCCCAAAGCTTGACGGTCCCCGATCCGGTCGGCGCCGGCTTCTCCCCCAGCCGGCTGGCGCGCATCGCGCCCTGGTACCAGGCCGATCTCGCGAGCGGCGCCTACACGGGCGTCGTCGTTGCTCTCGCGCGCGAGGGCAAGCTCGCCTACCTGCAAGCCATCGGCACCTACGACCGCGCCGGCAAGATCCCGCTGAAGCCCGACGCGATCTTCTGGATCGCCTCGATGACCAAGCCGGTCACCAGCGTGGCGGCGATGATGCTGGTCGAGGAGGGCAAGCTCGCGCTCACCGATCCGGTGAGCAAATACATTCCCGCGGTGGCCGACATGCGCGTCGGCCTCGACAGCGCGCCGCAGAAGCGGCCGATGCAGGTGATCGATCTCTTGCGCCATACCTCGGGCTTCACCCACTCGAACGAAGCGCGCCGACGAAGTGCATCGCGCCTACGACACCATCGGCTCGTACCGGCGCGACAAGACCATCGCCGAGCTCGTCGGCGATTTCACCCGCATGCGGCTTGTCCATCAGCCGGGCGAGGCCTGGCAATACGGCCACAGCGTCGACGTGCTGGGCCGCGTGGTCGAGGTCGCCTCGGGCCAGCCGCTCGACAAGTTCTTCGAGAGCCGCATCTTCAAGCCGCTCGGCATGGTCGATACCGGCTTTGTCGTCCCGCCGGACAAGCTCGCCCGGGTGGTCGACCCGCTCGCCAGCGGCCGGCCGGCGCTGTGGGACATCACCAAGCCGACAACCTTGTTCATGGGCGGCGGCGGTCTCGCCTCGACCGCGCCGGACTACCTGCGTTTCTGCCAGATGCTGCTGAACGGCGGGGAGCTCGATGGCGCACGCATCCTGTCGCCCGCGACGGTGCAGCAGATGACGACGAATTTGCTACCGCCCGAGGTGCCGTTCACCGGCATGATCGGGCAGTTCGTCGGGCCGAAGGTCGGCACGGGGTGGGGCCTGGGGTTCGCCGTGCGCACTAATCCCGAGGCCAGCAACCTGCCGGGCGCGGTCGGCAGCTTCAACTGGAGCGGCGTCTGGGGGACCTGGTTCTGGATCGATCCGGTCGAGAAGCTGATCGGCGTGCTGATGATCCAGGTGCCGCCGGATATGGCCGGGCCGCCCCGCGCTGCCTTGCGGCATCTCGCTTACGCGGCGCTCAGCGTGCCGCAGCCTGCCCCTGCGTCGGCGCCGGTGACGGTCAGCCCCGACATTCTCAAGAGCTATGCCGGGACCTACGACTTTGGCCCGTCGCTCAGCGCGCGCGACAAGGAGCCGCCCCTTAAATTCATCGGGACCGGGATCACCTTCGCCATCGTCGAAGGCAAGGTCGTGGTCCGCGAGACGATCGACGGCGGGCCTGGCGAGCGCGCCGGCGTGAAGGCGCTCGACGTCATCACCGATATCGACGACGTGCCCACGCGCGGCCTTGGCCTCAACGAGGTGATCGACAAACTGCGCGGCAAACCGGGCACGCCGGTTCGAGCTGAAAATTTCCCGCTACCTCGAGGACAAGCCGATCGAGGTCACGATCGTGCGCGAGCCGATCCGGGTTCCCGGCGCGCGCATCGAGGTCCGGGTCGAGGATGGCAAGCTCATGGTCGCGGCCAAGGGTCGATGGGCGGTGCTCGATTTCGACAAGGACAAGCCGGTGCCTGTCGTCGCGACGTCCGACACGGAGTTTCGCTACGAGGGCGGCGATCACACGCGCTTGGCGTTCGTGCGCAGCGAAGCGCGGCAAAGTCTCCGGCGTCGTGCTCAATCCCGGGCCGTGGGAGATCAAGGCGGCGAAGATCGATTGAGAACAGGCTATGGCCGTACAGAACAGCCTCACCCTGAGGAGCGAGCGCAGCGAGCGTCTCGAAGGGTAATTAACAGACAAGGTGCTCGTGCCACCCTTCGAGACGCGGTCCTCCGGACCGCTCCTCAGGGTGAGGGCATTTGGAACTTCTAATGACCAAAATAGGTAGGCAGTCGGGAGTTGGGTTATGGTGCTGCAGTGATCACCGTGAAGGAACCGCCCCAATATTTTTCCATTATTTTAAACGTTACTTTTGGTAACCGTTAGATTCCCGTTAGTTTAACGGTCACTTCTGGTAACCGAGCCTTCGACATGAACGTCGCAACGACGGTCGACTGGCGCGACCACATCTTTGAGGTCCTGCAGGACCACGACATCCGGCAGGTCTATCATGTGCCTGATGCCGGCCATTCGCGCCTGATCGAGGCCTGCCAGAAGTCGAACTCGATCCGCACGCTCGCACTCACCACCGAGGAGGAAGCGATCCCGCTGGCTGCCGGCGCGTGGCTCGGCGGGCAGCGCTCGGCGACGCTGATGCAGAGCTCGGGCGTGGGCAACACCATCAACCTTTTAGGCCTCACCAAGACGCTGCGCTTTCCGTTCCTGACCCTAATCACCATGCGCGGCGAACTGGGTGAGTTCAATTCCTGGCAATACCCGATGGGCCAGGGCACGCCCAAGGTGCTCGAGGCGATGGGCGTGCTGGTCATGTCGGTCGACACGGCCGACGAGGTGAAGCAGACCGTCGACGCATGCCGCGCGCTCGGCCTTCAACGGCGGCCAGGCGGTCGCGGTGCTGCTGCGCCAGAAGCTGATCGGCATAAAAGATTTCGGGAAGAAGACGGGATGACCCAGGCCACGCTGCAGCGCCGCCCCCTGGTGAAGATGATCCTCGCCGGCGCCGACGACAATCTCCTGGTCATCGCCGGGCTGGGCTCGCCCAACTGGGACGTCACCGAGGCGGGCGACCGGCCGCTCAACATGCCGCTGTGGGGCGGCATGGGCGCGCCGGTGCCGATGGGACTGGGGCTCGCGATCGCGCAACCGACCAAGCGCGTGCTGGTCATCACCGGCGATGGCGACATGCTGATGAGCCTGGGCTCGCTCGCGACCGTCGCCGCCCAACAGCCCGACAATCTCGCGATCTGCGTGCTCGACAACGAGAAGTTCGGCGAGACCGGCAACCAGGCCACCGCCACCGCGCCGCGCAACAACGGCCCGACCGACTCGGGCGCCGGCACGGATCTCGGCATGGTCGCCAGGGGCTGCGGCATCGCCGACTCGAGCGTCGTGCGTGCCGAGAACGAGGTGGCGCAGCTGGTCGCCGATCTCCGCCGCAAGAAAGGCCCCATCTTCAGGCTCGTGAAGGTGATGGTCGAAAAGCTCGACTTCGTCATGCCGCCGCAGGATGGCGCGCATCTGAAAGATCGTTTCCGCCAGGCCCTCCTCGGAAGGCCATAATGGAGGCCGTGATGGACTATGCCCCGTTTCCCTTGATCGACCTTTCCGGCTCGCCGCGCGAGCGCGGCCGCACGCACGGCCAGTTGGCCGCCGACCGGCTGCGCCGCGGCGTGAAGATGTATTCGGAATTGCTGCTCAAGAACGGCGTCGACTGGAAGGAGCTGGAGCATCGCGCCGAGCGGCTGGTGCCGCAGATCGAGAGCTTCGATCCGGCCTATGTCGAGGAGATGCGCGGCATCGCCGAGGGCGCGGGTGAGCCGTTCGCCGCCGTGGTGCTGATGAATGCCCGCACCGAGATGGTGGCGGCGTCGCGCAAGCAGCATGTCGAGAAGCACTTCCCGGACGGCTGCACCGCCGCCCTGGCGCTGCCCGAGGCGAGCGCCGATGGCGCCTTGCTGCACGGCCAGAACTGGGACTGGCGCGCCGAATGCGCCGAGACCGGCGTGGTGCTGCGCATCCGCCGCGATGACGGCCCCGACATCCTTACCTTCACCGAAGCGGGCGGCCTGGCGCGCTCGGGGCTCAATTCGGCCGGCATCGGCCTCACCGCCAATGCGCTGGAGTGCGACCGCGACTATCAGCGCGGCGCCGGCGTGCCGCTGCCCTTCATCCGCCGCAAGGTGCTGGAGAGCGCCCATCTCAGCGACGCGGTGCGC
This sequence comes from uncultured Alphaproteobacteria bacterium, assembly GCA_963755595.1. GTDB lineage: Bacteria > Pseudomonadota > Alphaproteobacteria > Reyranellales > Reyranellaceae > Reyranella. Next base: position 95,971 of record CAVWKP010000004.1, read on the forward strand.
ACCATCTTCTCGACCCCCAAGCTCGGCTCCAACCACATGGCGGTGAGCCAGGCGACGGCCGATGGCCGCGCCGAGGCCTTCGGCTTCGAATGCGCGCCCGACGAGACCTTCTGGCTGGCGCCCGACAAAGGTCTTTACGTGCATGCCAACCATTGGATCGCCGAGCCGGCGCGCGCCAAGGTCAAGGACACCGGCCTGCAGGAGACGCCCTGCTCGATCTATCGCGACAAGCGCGTGCGCGAGCAGCTGGCACCGAAGCGCGGCAAGCTCACGCTGGAGGATTTCCGCGCCGCCTTCTTCGACGACTGGAATGCGCCGTGGTCGGTCTGCCGGCCGCCCAGGGCCAACAACCGCGGCAACCTGGTGGCGACCTCGGCCATGATCCTGATGCGGCCGGGCGAGGGCCATCTCGAGGCCTGCCCGATGCCCGCGCTCAACAAACGCTTCACGACTTACACGCTCTCCCCCGACCGCACGGCTCAGAAACAGGCGGCGGAGTAGCGTGCTCCTGCGGCGGCCGGCGCTGACGCTTGCCGTCGCCGCGGCGCTCTTGCTGGCGCCATCGCTGATCCTGGGCACGCTGCCGAGCCAGAGCGCGCCGCAGACTCTTGCCTGGGCAGCGCAGTTCGCCGACCAATTCCGGACCGGCATCCTCTATCCGCGCTGGATGCCCGATTCGTTCGACGGCCTGGGCGGGCCGGCCTTCTACTTCTACCCGCCGCTTGCCTTCTGGCTCGACGGCGTCGTGAGCCTCGTCACGCTCAACCTGCTGTCGGTATCGCACCGGCTGACGCTCGACGGGCTGCTGCTGTTGTGGGCGTCGGGCCTGGCCATGCACGCCTGGCTCACGGCCGAGACCGGCCGGGCGCGCGTCGCCCTTTGGGGCGCGCTCGCCTACATGGCGGCGCCGTATCACCTGCTCGTCGATCACTACATCCGTGGCGCCTTCGCCGAGGGCGCGGCCTACGTCTTTCTGCCCCTGGTCATGCTGGGCATTCGGCAGATGACGGATCGGCGCCATTACGCGCCGCTTCTGTTGGCGCTGTCCTACGGCGGATTGCTGATGTCGCACCTGCCGACGGCGCTCCTGGTGTCGACCACGGTGCTGCCGGCCTACGCGATCTTTCGCACCCGCGATGTCGCGCAGCTGCTGCGCGTGGCCGCAAGCGGCGTCCTCGGGATCGGCCTGGCGGCGATCTATCTTTGGCCCGCGGCAACGCTTCAGGGCTGGATCTCGGCCGACCTGCTGTGGACCCGCTTCTATCGGGTCGACAACTGGTTCCTGGTCGCGCCAGGCCGTTGGCCCGAAACCGTCATCATGCAGATCGTCGCCTCGATCACGGCGGCAGCACTCATCCTTGCCGCCGGCCTTTGCGTGTTCGCGCGCCGGCGCAGTGAGGCGCTGTTCTGGGCGGCGGCCTCCGTCGTCTGCATCGCCCTGCTGGCCGGCGTCGTGCCGTGGTTCTGGCAGTTGCCGGAATTGGCCAAGGTGCAGTTTCCCTGGCGGTTATTGATGGCCGTCGAATTCGCGCTGATCACGGCGCTCTGTCTCGCTCCGCTGGCGCCGCTCAGCCGCGGCAAGGTCTATCTGGGGGCCGCCGCCATCGTCGCTCTGGCGCCCGGCGTCATCCTTGCCATTGGCGCCGGCGCCGCGGCCGTCTCCTTGGCGCTGAGCCATGTCGAGGTCAGGGCGCAGGACGTGAAGGAATACGAGCCGCGCGGCTTTCCGATTGCGCCCAGCCTCACCTATTCCGAACTGGGCCTCGAGCCGGTGAAGGACATGCCGCCGGTCTCGTGCGCGCCCGCGGCAGCGCTTTGCCGGGCGACGCCCGGGCGCTTCGGCGACATGCAGATCGAGATTGAAAGCCAGGCGCCGACCCGCGTGACCGCGCGGCGCTTCTACTTTCCCGCCTGGCAGCTCGACAGCGGCCGGATGGCGGTCGAGCCGACCGAGAAATACCGGCTGGTCTCCTTCGCAGCACCTGCTGGACGAACGACGGTCGGGTTGCGGCGCGCCGCCCTGCCCGAAGAGAAGTGGGGTTGGGCGCTCTCGGGCGCGTCGCTGCTGCTTCTTCTGGCGATGGGGGCCTTCACCGCACGCAGTAGTTCTCGCTGAGGAAGGCGAGGAACTGCCGGTCGAGATCGTCACGTGCGCGCGCGAGCGCGCGTTCCACGGGCGGGCACTCGAAGGGCAGCCAGTAGCGGCCGGGGATTCGATGGAACAGCACTGAATGACGACCCGAACGGAAGAAGCTGTAGTAGGCCAACGAGTGTTGATACTGCTGATAATCGGGCACGACGACATCGCGCACATAGTCCGGTCCGGCGAGCCACTTGAAGTAGGTCCTCGCGTCGCCCCCGCTCCGGACCTGCTGACGCGGCCAGACGGATGGCGCGAGCTTGTCGACATCGACGAGCCCCGGTGCCAGGTGCTGATCGACAAAGCGCCCGAACAGCATGAGATCCACGTTGTACGAAATGCCGGCGACGGCAAGGATCGCCGCAAAAAGCATCAGCGGTCGTCGTGCCTGCTCGAGCCACTGCGCGGCCGGTGCGGCGAGAGCCAATGCAAGCGCCAGCGCCAGGACGTGGGGCGCGCTGTGGCGCGCGAACAGATAGGTCAGCAGACCCGTGCCGTTGGCGGCGAACGACAATCCCACGAGTTCAACGACGGTGACGACCAGCGGCATGCGGTGCCGGCCGAGATTCTCCAGGCCCGGAATGAGCAGGAGCAACCACAGCGCGGCCAGCATGGGGAAGACCCGGAGCGTGTCGAGCATCCAGATCGGATCGACGTAGTTGTACTTTTCCGTCACGTGCAATGCGGCAATAGTCGGATTGCTGGGTCGCACCACAGCCGAGGTCACGAAGAATGCCACCAGTACCAGGGCTGCCATCAATGCGGCGTCTATCAACGTCCGGCGCGGAAATGGGCGGCCCAGTGCCGCGAGCCCCCCGCCGACTGCGACATAGAGCAGACTGCATCAACGCGGTTATCGGGTGGGAAAAGGCAAGGACCGGGGCGAAGCAGACCGTCGCCACAATGCTGGCCCTTCGGGACAGACGAGGGCTGGCGATGAGCGCTGCCCAGATCATCCAGAGGCCGACCGCGACGATCAGTTCGTGGGGGTAGTAGGCAAGCGCCAGCGCGAAAGCGAGATAGAGGCGCGAATATATCCGGTTCGGCTCGATCGCCCGGATCGCAAGCCACAGGACCAGGAGAGTGCCGAAGTAGAGCGCATGGGCCAACACAACGTAGGCACCCGAGGACAAATCGAATGCCCAGCGAGCCGCCCACGCCGGCCCCCATCCCATGAGCGCCGCAATGGAACGCTCGGCCATCTGATTGAAGTAGAGGTCCCAGGCATCGCCCAGCCATCCGGGCGCCAGAAGGAAGGCGCCATCGTTGAACAGCAGGCAGCTGTTCCATGTGCCGAGCACGCCATTGAAGATGAACGCGGCGAGCAGCGCGATGTCGCATCGATCCAGCGGCTGCCGGTTCATGACTGTATCCATGGCGACTAACCGTGCACGCAATAGAGCCTGTCGAGAAAGTCCAGAAACCGCCGGTCGATCTCGTCGCGCGCGCTCTTCAAGGCGCGACCAACCGGCGCGCATTCGAAGGGGATCCACTCACCCCGCCGATCGAGCGGGCGGTACAGGACGGCACGGCGGCCGGAACGGAAGAAGGTGTAGAAGGCGAAGCCCATGCGCCGGCTGCCATAGTCGGGCAGGACGATGTCGCGCACGTAGTTGGGTGCGGCGAGCCACTTGAAGTAGATGCGGGCCGACGTGCGCTCGGTTGGAGGCGGCGGTGGTCCGATCTCGGCGAGATGCGGCGCGGACGCGCCGTCCGCCGAAAGCGGCGCGAGCTCGGCGTCGACCGCGCGGCCGAACAAGGCGAGGTCGATGCTGTAAGAGACGGCGGCGACCGCGACGACGGCCGCAAAGAGGCTGAGCGGCAGACGGGCCGCGGCAAGCCACGTCGAGGCGGGCGAGGCAAGCGCCAGTGCGAGCGCCAGGGCGAGGACGTAGGGCGCCGTCTGGCGGGCGAAGATCCAGGTCAGCGAATTCGTGCCGTTGAAGGCGAACCACACGCCGATCACGCCGACAACGACGATTGCGAGCGGCGCCAGGCGCCAACGCAGCGCCGCGCTCTCGAAGCCCGGCGCGAGCAGCAGGATCCAGAGGACGGCCAGCATCGGAAAGTAACCCAGTGTCGCCAGCATCCACACCGGGTCGATGTAATCGTACTTGGCCATCGCATGTTGGATGGCCACTGTGGGATTGCTTGGCGGCGCGAGCGCCGCCATGACGAAGTAGGTCGCGGCCGACAAGGCGCCCATCGCCGCCGCGGCGATCGCCAGGCGCCGGGGGAACGGCCGGCCGAGGGCGGCCAGGGCCGCGCCGGCCAGGGCGAAAGCGAAACCGAGCGCGGCGATGCCGGGATGGGTGAAGGCGATCAGCGGGGCGAGCACGATTGTCAGCGCGACCTTGGAGCGACGCGAGCGCTCGGTGTCAGCGAGGCAGGCGAGCCAGATCAGCCAAAGGCCGATGCCGGCCACCATTTCCGACGTGAAATAGATCAGCGACAGCGTGGCGGCGAGGTAGAGCCGGGAATAGATGCGCTGCGGCTCGACGAGGCGGAGGAGCAGCCACAGGGCAAGCGGCGCTGCGAAGTAGAGCAAGTGGGCCGCGATCAGGAAGGCATCCGAGGACGAGCCGAACAGCGGTCGCAGCGCCCAGGCCGCGCCGAACTGGAAGAAAGTCGATACCGCTCGTCCCGCGGTCTGGTCGAAAAAAAGATCCCAGGCGTTGCCCAGCCAGGCGGCGGCGAGGTAAACGGCGCCGTCGATCACGAGCAGACATTCGTGCCAGGTGCCGAGCAGGGCAATGACGGCGAATGCCGTAAGCAATGCCACATCGCAGCGATCCAGGGGCCTCGCCGCCATCAGCGCACGCAATAGCGATCGGACAAGAAGTCGAGGAACATCCGGTCTCCGGCGTCATGTGCCCTCGGCCGGGCGCGGTCGAGGGCGGCGCACTCGAAGGGGATCCAGTCGCCGCGGCGACCGAGGGTATGGAACAGCACGCTCTCGCGAATTCGAGCGGAAGAAGCTGTAGAAGGCGAGCGTGACCTGGTACCAATCGTACAACGGCACGACGACATCGCGCTGGTAGTCGCGTCCCGCGCTCCATTTCAGGTAGCTGCGCTCGCCGTAGGGGCCGCTGAACCGCGCGGGCCATGCCCCAGGCCCATGGCGGCAGCGGCGAGCGCGAGGCGCGGGGGAAAAGGCCGGCCGAGCAGGCGGAGCGCCCCGCCCAGCAGGGCGAACAGCAGGCTGAGCAGTGCGATGCCCGGATGGGTGAAGGCCACGGCAGGTGCGATGATCGCGGAGGCGACGACGATCGTCGTCGCTTTCGCTCCGGATCGGCCAGATAGGGCCAGCCAGATCAGCCAAAGCCCCATGCCCGCGATCATCTCGGAGGTGAAGTAGATCATCGCCAGGCTGATCGAGAGAAAGAGGCGCGAAAAACGCGCTGCGGCTCGACGGCACGCAGGATCAGCCACAGGATCAGCGGGCCCGCGAAATACAGGCCATGCGCTACGGCGACGAAGGCGGCGGATGAGAAGCCAAAGATCGGGCGCAAAGCCCAACCCAGGCCGAACTGGAACAGGGTTGAAACGGCGCGCCCGGTATTCTGGTTGAAGAAGAGATCCCAGGCATCGCCGAGCCAGGCGGCCGCCAGATAGATCGCGCCGTCATTCACCAGCAGGCAGCTTTGCCAAGTGCCGAGCGCCGCCGCGAGGAGATAGGCCGTCAGCAGCGCCCAATCGGTGCGCTCGAGGGGAAGTCGCATCGCGCGCAATTCTAGCCGAGCATCCGGGGTCTTGGCGCCCCCTCAGTCGACCTTCAGGTAGCTGTCCTTGAGCGCGATCTTGCCGTCCTTGAGCTCGTAGAGGTCGATGCCGTAGCGGTCGAACGGCTGGCCCTTGGCATCGATGCCGGTGACCCGGAAGGTGCCGAACAGCTTGTCGCCGCTACGATGGATGCGCGCCTCCGAATAGCGCGCCTCGCGGTGGGCCTGGCTCTTGTCGGCGAAGTAGCGGCGGAGATCGTCCTTGCCCTTCAGTACCGTGCCCGCAGGCCGGGCGCCGGCCGCCAGGCGCCATTCGAAATCGTCGGTCACGCAGGCCGCGATCTCCTCGACATCGGCCTTGTTGAAGGCCTTGCCGAAACGGCGGAACAGATCGTCGATGGCGTCGGGCATGATGGATCCTCCTTTTGGTTATGACGGTGCGTAGCCTTTGGGCGCTTCGTGCATCACCGCCAGTGTATGGCCATCGGGATCCTTGAAGAAGGCCATCCAGAGATCGTGGTCGTCCATCTTGGCGATAAGATGCGGCTTTGAATCGAAGGCGACGCCGCGCCTGGCGAGCTCGGCCACGGTCAGCGCGATGTCGGCGCAGCGGAAGTAGAGGCAGCCGCGCGCACCTTCGACATCCTTGCTCTTCTCCAGCAGGAGCCGCACGCCGGCGCAATCGAAGAACGTCAGGTCGCCGAAGCGATAAAGCTTCCTGAGGCCGATGACCTTCTCATAAAAGGTCTCGGCACGATCGACGTCGGTGACAGGCAGCGCGATCTGGCCGATCTGGCTGAGATTGAGCAGCATCGCTGTATCTCCCCTCTAGTTCTCCCACGGCGGCGGCGTGAACTTCTCGCGGATGAAATCGGCGAACGCGGTGACCTTGGGCGCGAGGTGCCGGCGATGCGGATAGACCGCGTGAATGGGCACCGGCTCCTCGGCCGAGAATTCTTTCAGGAGCGACACCAATTCGCCACTCCTGATCGCGCCCGCCACGGTAAGCCTGGTCAGGCGCACGATGCCCAGGCCCTGCAGGGCCAGCCGCAACTGCGCCTCGCCATCGCTGACGGCGACGCGCCCGCCGACTTCGACCTCGCGGATCTCGCCGTCAATGCGGAACGCCCAGCGATTTTGATGGGCGCGGTCGCGGCCGAAGAGGCAGTTGTGGCGCTTGAGTTCGTCGGGCCGCTGCGGCGTGCCATGGCGTTCGAGATAGGCGGGCGCGGCGCAGACCAGCCGCACGTCTTCGCCGATCTTGCGCGCCATGAAGCTCGAATCGGCGAGCCGCCCGACGCGGATGGCGATGTCGACGCCTTCCTCGACCAGGTCGACGACGCGGTCGGTCGGGATCAGCTCGAGCTGCACGGCGGGATAGCGCGCGAGGAATTCGCCGATCAAGGGCGCGAGCTGGTGGGTCGAGAAGGCCAGCGAGGTGGTGACGCGCAGCGGCCCCTGCGGCGTGCCGCGCCGGTCGGTGAGCTCGGCCTCGAGCGCTGCGATCTCGGCCACGATCCGCCGCGCCTGCTCGTAGAAGGCCTCGCCGTCGGCAGTGAGATGGAGCGCCCGCGTCGTGCGCTGCAGCAGCCGGACGCCGAGCCGCGTCTCCAGCCGCGTGATGAGCTTGCTGACCGCCGACGGCGTCAGCCCCAGCGCGGGGGCGGCGGCGGAAAAGCCCCGGGCCTCGACCACCTGCACGAAGGCCGCCATCTCGCCCGCATGATCGATCATTGCGTGATTATTGAAATCCATTCATGAGTGTTGGTCAAATCGGATGGATTAACTGAACAACGGGGAGAAGTTAGCCTGCGTCCAACTTTTGGAGGTTCCATGCTGCCCATCCCGTTCCCCGCCCTCGTCCCCGACCGCCAAGCCTATGTCGTGCGCGCCCACCGCCTGCGCGGCGCCGTCGTGGCTGGCCTGATCCGTGATCTCGCGCGCTGGGTTTCGGCCGCGTCGCGCTAAGCGCGGCTAGACTGCGTCCATGACCCAATTCTGGGCCCAGTACGCGCGCTATAACCGGCTCGCCAACGAAAAGCTCTACGAGGCCTGCGGCGGTCTCTCCGATGCGGAGTACCGCCGCGACCTTGGCGCGTTCTTCAAGAGCGTGCACGGCACGCTCAACCACCTGCTGCTGGGCGACACGATCTGGATGGCGCGCTTCGAGGGCGGTGCGCATGCCTCGACCAACCTCGATGCCATCCTGCACCAAAGCTTCGACGCCTTGCGCCAGGCCCGCGCCGCCATGGATCGGCGCATCGAGCGCTTCTTCGCGCATTTACCCGAGGGCTTCGAGCGCCGCACGGTGCGCTACGTCAACAACGCCGGCATCGACAGCGAGGACCCGCTCGAGGTGATCCTGCCGCACTTCTTCAATCACCAGACCCATCACCGCGCCCAGGTCCATACGCTGCTCTCGCAGCTTGGCCGCGATCCGCCCGTGCTCGACCTGCATCGCGTGCTGCGGCCGAACCCGGCCTGATCGGCCCTACATTCCCGTCTTGGAGACCAGCACCGGCTCGGCGCGATAGCTGTCGGCGAACAGGCGCTTGAGGTTCTCGACCTTCGGCAGGTCGTTGAACACGATGTAGGGCTGGCTCGGGTGCAGCGTCAGGTAGTCCTGGTGATAGCCCTCGGCCGGATAGAACGTCCGGCCGGGCTCGATGGTGGTGACGATCTTGGCGGGGAACACCTTGGCCTGGTCGAGCTGCTCGATATAGGCCTTGGCCACCTTGGCCTGCGCCTCGGTCGTCGGGAAGATGGTCGAGCGATATTGCGGGCCGACATCCGGGCCCTGGCGGTCGAGCTCGGTCGGATCGTGGGCGACGGAGAAATAGATCTGCAGCAGGCGGCCCAGGCTCACCTTGCGCGGATCGTAGGTCACGCGCACCGATTCGGCGTGGCCGGTGCGGCCGCTGCCGACGCTCTCGTACTGCGCGGTCGCCTGCTCGCCGCCGGCATAACCGGATACGGCGCTGGTCACGCCTTCGACGTGCTGGAACACGCCCTGCACGCCCCAGAAGCAGCCGCCGGCGAGAACGATGGTCGCCGACGTCGCCTGGCCTGCCGGCTCATCGAGCGCCGGCGCAGGAAGGCTGTGCGCGGTTTCGGCGGCCGACGGCCAGATGCCGAGTCGAAAGGCGACCAGCGTCACCAGCGCCACGACGATCAGGGCGGGCAGGAGTCGCTGGCGCATGTTGGCTCCTTTGGTGTCAGTCAGGCGTGAAGGCGGGCGTCTCGATGTCCTTCTTGCGCCACTTGAAACGCAGCTCGGCAAGACCGGTCGAGATTACATAGAAAACCGGCGTGAAGGCGAGGCCGAACAGGGTGACGCCCAGCATGCCGGCGAACACCGCGGTGCCGAGCGACTGGCGCATCTCCGCGCCGGCGCCGAAGCTCACCACCAGCGGCACCACGCCCAGGATGAAGGCGAGCGAGGTCATCAGGATGGGGCGCAGCCGCGTGCGCGCGGCGGAGACCGCGGCATCGTAGCGGCTCATGCCGCCCTCGTGCGCCTGCTTGGCGAACTCCACGATCAGGATCGCGTTCTTGGCGGCGAGCCCCACCAGCACCACCAGGCCGATCTCGACCAGGATGTTGCGGTCGAGTCCGCGGATGTTGACGCCGATCATGGCCGCCAGAATGCACATCGGCACGATCAGGATGACGGCGAGCGGCAACAGCCAGCTCTCATAGAGGGCCGCCAGCAGCAGAAACACGAACAGCACGGCCAGCCCGAACGCCAGGATCGCGGTGTTGCCCGCGAGCTTTTCCTGCAGCGCGATCTCGGTCCATTCGAAGCCGAAGCCGGAAGGCAGGACCTTGTTGGCCAGCCCCTCGATGGCGGCGATGCCCTGGCCCGAGGAGAAGCCGCGCACCAGCGCCACCTGCACTTCGGCCGCGGGATAGAGGTTGTAGCGCGCCACGCGATAGGGGCCGGTGGTGTCCTGGAAGGTGGCGACCGAGCCGATCGGCACCATCTCGCCGCCGGCGCTGCGGGTCTTGAGGTTCTCGACGTCGCGCAAGGTGAGGCGGTAGGGATTGTCGGCCTGCGCGGTCACGCGATAGGTGCGGCCGAGGATGTTGAAGTCGTTGATGTAGGCCGAGCCCATATAGACCGACAGCGTCTCGAACACGCGGCCGATCGGCACGCCGAGCTGCTCGGCCTTGGTGCGGTCGATCTCGGCCCAGAGCTGCGGCGTCTTGGTGCTGAACAGGGTGAAGGCCTGGGTCAGGCCCGGCGTCTGGCCGGCCGCACCGGCCAGCGCCCAAGTCGCCCCTTCCAGTGCCGGCAGGCCGCGTGCCGCCCGGTCCTGGACGTAGCCCTTGAGGCCGCCACCGGTGCCGATGCCGGGCACCGAGGGCGGCTCGAGCACGAACACGAAGGCCTCGCGCAGCGAGAACATCTTGCCGCGCAAGTCGGCCAGGATCTTTTCCTTCGGCAGGTCGCGCCGCTCGGCGAACGGCTTCAGCGGCACGAAGATCACGCCGGTGTTGGGCGCGTTGGTGAAGGTGGCGCCGTCGAAGCCGACGAAGGCCACGGCGTGCGCCACGCCCGGCGTGTTCATGATCAGCTCCGACGCCTGGCGCACCAGCCGGTCGGCGCGCTCGAGCGTCGAGCCGGGTGGCAGCTGCATCGCCGCGATGAAGTACGAGCGGTCGAGCTGCGGGATCAGGCCGGTCGGCGTCGAGGTCAGGCGGTTGACGGTGAGGAACAGCAGGCCGGCGTAGACCACCAGCACGACCACCGCCATCCGGATCAGCCGCGCCGCGGCACGGCCGTAGAAGTTCGACAGGGCCTCGAAGCCGCGATTGAAATGTTTGAAGAACCAGTTGATGGGCGCGACCAGCGCGGTCGTAGAGCGTCGGCTTGGGCTTCTCGATGTGCGACAGCGCATGCGTCTTGAGCAGCAGCGCCGCCATGCGCAGGCGAGAGGGTGAGCGACACGAAGGCCGAGATCGCGGTCGAAGCGGCGATGGTGATGGCGAACTGCTTGTAGAACGAGCCCTGCAGGCCGCTGATGAAGGCGGTCGGCAGGAACACCGCGATCAGCACCAGGGAGATGGCGATCAGCGCGCCGCCCACCTCGTCCATGGTCTTGTGCGCCGCCGCCTTGGGCGACATGCCCTGCGTGAGATAGCGCTCGACGTTCTCGACCACCACGATCGCGTCGTCGACCACGATGCCGATCGCCAGCACCAGGCCGAACAGCGACAGCGTGTTGAACGAGATGCCGACGGCCGACATCACGGCGAACGAGCCGATCAGCGACACCGGGATCGCCATCAGGGGAATGATCGCGGCCCGCCAGGTCTGCAGGAACAGGATCACCACGATCACGACCAGCAGCAGCGCCTCGAACAGCGTCTCGATCACCGCGTCGACCGAGGCCTGGATGAACTCGGTGGGGTTGTACACGACCGTGTAGTCGAGGCCGGGCGGGAAGGATTTCTTCAGGTCCTCCATGGCGGCTTTCACGGCGGCCGACGTCTGTAACGCATTCGAGCCGGGGCGCTGGAAAATGACCAGCGCCGTGGCGGTCTTGTTGTCGAGATAAGCGTTGACCGTATAGTCCTGGGCGCCGAGCTCGATCCGCCCGACATCGCGCAGGCGCGTCACCGAGCCGTCGGTCTCGGCGCGCAGCACGATATTGCCGAATTCCTCCGGCGCGGTGAGACGGCCCAGCGTCTGCACCGAGAGCGTGAAGCCGCCGGGCGAGATGGCGGGCGCCTGGTTGATGGCGCCGGCCGCGACCTGGAGATTGGCGGCGCGGATCGCCGCCACCACCTCGCCCGCCGTCATGTTGTGGGCGGCCACGCGCGCGGGATCGAGCCAGACGCGCATCGAATAGTCGCGCGCGCCGAACACCTGCACGTTGCCGACGCCCTCGACGCGGGCCAGCACGTCCTTCACGTAGAGCGTGGCGTAGTTGGAGATGTATTGCTGGTCGCGGCTGCCGTCGGGCGAGACCATGTGCACGACCATCATCAGGTCGGGCGACGCCTTGCGCACGACGATGCCCAGCCGCTGCACGTCTTCCGGCAGGCGCGGCTGGGCGACGGCGGTGCGGTTCTGCACCAGCACCTGCGCCTGGTCGATGTCGACGCCGGGCTTGAACACGACGTTGATCGAGAGCAGGCCGTCGCCGGTCGACTGCGACACGATATAGAGCATGTCGTCGACGCCGTTGATCTCCTGCTCGAGCGGCGTGGCGACGGTCTGGGCGATGACCTCGGCCGAGGCGCCGGGATAGGTCGCCGTGACATTGACGGTAGGCGGCGCGATCTCGGGATATTCCGCCACGGGCAGGCGGAACTGCGCGATGCCGCCGACGATCAGGATGATGAGGGACAGGACCGAGGCAAAGATCGGCCGGTCGATGAAGAAATGGGAAAAGCGCATCGGGCCGGCTTTACTCGGCCTTGGCGACGATCTCGCCCTTCTGCGGAACGATCTTGGCGCCCGGCCGCACCATCGGATTGGCCAGGCCGTCCAGCACCACCTTGTCGTCGGCCTTGAGCCCGTCGCGCACGACGCGCAGGCCGTCGACCAGCTGTCCGAGCGTCACCGGCCGCGCCTGCACGACGTTGTCGTTGCCGACCACGAACACGATCTTGCGCGCCTGGTCGGAGACCACGGCCGAATCTGGGATCAGCAGCGCGTCGTACTCGCCGCCATAGAGCTGGACGCGGCCGAACACGCCGGGCGTCAGCAGATGGTCCTTGTTCTCGACAACGGCGCGGGTGCGGATGGTGCCCGAACGCAGGCTCAGCAAGTTGTCGACGAAGTCGATCTTGCCGGTGCGCTTCCACTCAGTTTCGTCGGCGAGCCGGATGCGCACCGGAATGGTCGAGCTGTCGGCCTGCGGCCGCGCGCCGGCCATGTAGAGGCGCTGGTAGCGCAGGTAGTCCGATTCCGAGACGTCGAAGAGGAAGCGAATGGGATCCTGGGTGACGATATTGGCCAGCAGCGTGGCGCCGGTCTGCCCGCCCTGGATCAGGTTCCCGGCATCGACCTTGCGATCGGAGATGCGGCCGGTGATCGGTGCCGCCACGTCGGTCCATTCGAGGTTGAGCTGGGCGTTGCGCAGCGCCGCCTCGGCCGACTTGAGCTGAGCCTTGGCCACCGCGAGGGTGGACTTGCGCGTGTCGTTCTCGGCCTCGGGAATGTTGCGCGAGGCGACCAGGGCCGCACCACGCTGGACCTGCAGTTCGGCAAGATCCACCTGTGCGTGGTTGCGTGCCACGTCGGCCTGCGCCAATTCAACGGCGATCTCGTACGGCCGCTTGTCGATGGTGAACAGCGGATCGCCGACGTTGACGAATTGGCCGTCCTTGAAATGCAGCGTTTCGATGAAGCCCGAGACGCGGGCGCGAATATCGACCGTGGCGACGGCTTCGAAGCGGCCGGAATACTCGTCCCACTGCGTGACCCGCTTGGCGATCGGCGCCGAGACCGACACCGGCATCGCCGGCGGCCCGCCCTGTGCGAACGCGGCGGCGGGAAGGAGAAGAGCGGCGAGCAGGGTCAGGCGGCGATTTGCGAACACCAGGATGCTCCCCAACCACGAGTTTTGCGGCGCGAAGCCGCTGATGTGGTTGCGCTGCAACAAAGTGTCAATCGCCGGCGCGGCAAGGTTTTCTCATGCCGTGAGCCAAACAGATCAAATGCATCTTGCATGATTCATTTGTTGCAAGCCGGCCTCACCGGCGCTAGCCTCAGCCAGCATTCAGGAGGGGCCTATGCAATTGATAACAAAGGGAATTCTTGTATCCAGCGCGTTCCTATTTCTGGCCTTACCGGCCGCCGCTCAGACGCCGTCGAACTCTGGAGGTGGTGAAAAAGCGCGGCCAGGTGGTCTGCGGCGTCAATGTCGGCTTGGGCGGCTTCTCGCTGCCCGACAGCCAGGGCAAATGGAAGGGACTCGACGTCGACATGTGCGGAGCGGTTGCCGCGGCCGTGCTGGGCGATGCGACCAAGACCAAGTTCGTGCCGCTCTCTGCGCAGCAGCGCTTCCTCGCCCTGCAGTCGGGCGAGATCGACGTGCTGGTGCGCAACTCGACCGTCACGCTCGAGCGCGATGCCGGTCTTGGCATTCAATACACCGGCATCAATTTCTACGACGGCCAGGGCTTCATGGTGCCCAAGAAGAGCAACGTGAAGGCCCTCACCGAGCTCGGCGGCGCCACGATCTGCGTCGCCCAGGGCACGACGCATGAATTCAACATGGCGGGCTACTTCCGCAGCCGCAACTTGACCATCAAGCCGGTGGTCTACGAAAGCCAGGAGCTGATGTACGAGGCCTTCTTCGGCGGCCGCTGCGATGCCATGACCCAGGATTCCTCGGCACTGGCCTCGGCGCTGGCGACGCGCAACAAGCAGGCCGACTACATGGTCCTGCCCGAGCTGATCTCCAAGGAGCCGCTGGGGCCGTTCGTGCGCCGCGGCGACGACGTGTGGGCGGCGGTCGTGCGCTGGTCGCTGTTCGCCATGCTGGAGGCCGAGGAGAAGGGCATCACCCAGGCCAATGTCGAGGAGCAGCTCAAGTCCAACGATCCGCTGGTCCAGCGCCTGCTCGGCGTCAAGGCGGGCAATGGCAAGGCACTGCAACTTGATGAGAAGTGGGCCTACAACATCATCAAGCAGGTCGGCAATTACGGCGAAAGCTTCGAGCGCAATGTCGGCATGGACAGCCCGCTCAAATTGCAGCGTGGCATCAACGCGCTGTGGACCAAGGGCGGGCTGATGTACCCGATGCCGCTGCGCTAGCCGTCGCACTGGCCATGTACCGCCAATCGCGCCTACCCTTCGAGCGACAACTCGAGGGGTGGGGCCATGCAGAAGATCATGCGCGTGGTTGCGATTGGCGTTCTGATGCTCTGCGGCCTGCCGGCTGCAGCACAGCAGACGCTCGAGGCGGTGAAGAAACGGGGCCAGGTGGTGTGCGGCGTCGACGGCTCGTTGCCCGGCTTTTCTCTCTTGAACGCGGTGAAGGAGTGGGAGGGCATGGACGTGGACCTGTGCCGCGCCATCGCCGCAGCTACTCTGGGCGACGCGACCAAGGTCCAGTTCGTGCAGGTCACGGCGAACGACCGCTTCGACAGGTTGGCCGCGGGCGAGTTCGACGTGCTGGCGCGCAATTCGACCGTCACCTTGCAGCGCTCGGCCGGGAAGAATGTGCGCTTCGCGGTCGTCAACTACTTCGACGGCCAGGCCTTCGTGGTGCCCAAGAAGCTCAAGATCGAGCAGCTCGCCGGCTTGCGCAGCGGCAACATCTGCGTCGGCAAAGGCACCACCCACGAATTCAACATGGACGCCTGGTTCAAAGCCCGGCGGCTTTCGGTCGTACCGGTGCCGTTCGATTCGCAGGAGGCGATGTATGCGGGCTTCTTCGGCAGCCGTTGCATCGCCGTTACGGCCGATGCGACAGGATTGGCCGCGACCATCGTGCGCTCGGGCAAGGCCGCGGAGTACATGATGCTGCCCGAGGTGATCTCGAAGGAGCCGCTCGGACCCTACGTGCGCAACGGCGATTCGCCGTGGCTCGATATCGTGCGCTGGACGCACTATGCGATGCTCGAGGCCGAGGAACGCGGCATCACGCCCAAGAGCATCGATGCGCTGAAGCGCGAGGTGAACGATCCCTACCTGCGTCTCTTCCTCGGGCGTCGACCCGGGCAACGGCAAGGCGCTCGGGCTCAGCGAGGACTGGGCCTACAACATCGTCAAGCAGGTCGGCAATTACGGCGAGATCTACGAGAAGAACGTCGGCATGGGCTCGCCGCTCCGCTTCGCGCGCGGCGTCAATGCACTGTGGAGCAAGGGCGGCCTGATGTATCCGCTGCCGCTGCGCTAAGCCGGAGGCTTCTCTAGTGGAGGGCGGGCCGCTCACCCGCCCGATCGTCGAGGCGTTCGACGCGCTGTCGCCGCAGCTGCAGACCGCGGCGCGCTACATGCTCGACTGCCCGGACGACGTGGCGCTGCTTTCCATGCGCGAGCAGGCGCGGCGCGCCGGCGTGCCGCCCGCGACCATGACCCGCCTGGCCAAGCGCCTCGGGCTCGAAGGCTATGACGAGGTACGCGCGCTCTATGCCGGCGCGGTGCGCGACGGCACCCTGGGCTTCGCCGGCAAGGCGGGTGTTCAGGTCGAGGCCCAGAAGCTGCGCGGCGAGCGCGCACTGGCGGCCGACATGGCGCTCACCCTCAGCCGCCAGATCGCGCGGCTGGCCGAGACGCCCACGCTCAATCGCCTCGCCGATGCCGCCGGCCGCCTGCACCAGGCGCGGCGCATCTATTGCCTCGGCCTGCGCTCCTGCCACGCCATCGCCTGGCACTTCCACTACATGCTCTCGCTCCTGGGCGACAAGACGGTGATGCTGGACGATGCTGGCGGCATCGGGCTCGACGCCATCCGCGACGCCGGCAAGAGCGACGTCGTGCTGGCCGCCAGCGTCGAGCCCTATGCCCGCGCCACCATCGAGGGCGCGCGCTATGCCCACCAGCAAGGCGTGCCGGTAGTGGCGCTCACCGATTCAGAGGTCTCGCCTCTGGCGCAGATCGCCGTAGCGATCATTCCGGCCTCGACCGAGAGCCCGTCCTTCTTCCACACCATGACGCCGCTGCTCGCCGTGGCGGAAATCCTGGCCGCCCTGGTCGCCGGCCGTTCCGGCCAGAAAGCGCTCGAGGCGCTGACCCGCACGGAAGCGCAACTCGCCGCATTCGGAGTCCATTTGCCGCGCCGCGGTACCAGAGAGAGATCATGACCCACATCCTGCATCGCCAGATCGCCGGTTCCCTGCCCGTCGCCGCCGGCGGCAAAGGCATCGAGCTGATCGATTCCACCGGTAAGCCCTACATCGACGCCTCGGGCGGGGCGGCGGTGTCGTGCCTCGGCCACGGCCATCCCGCGGTGACGGCCGCGCTGCACGAGCAGCTCGACAAGCTCGCCTATGCGCATACCGGCTTTTTCACCACCGAAGTGGCTGAGAAGCTCGCCGACCGGCTGATCGAGGATGCGCCGGCGGGGCTGAGCCATGTCTATCTCGTGAGCGGCGGCTCGGAGGCGGTCGAGGCCGCGATCAAGATGGCGCGGCAATACTTCACCGAGCGGGGCGAGACCAGGCGGCGCCACATCATCGCCCGCCGCCAGAGCTATCACGGCAACACGCTGGGCGCGCTGGCTGCCGGCGGCAATGCCTGGCGGCGCGCGCCGTTCGCGCCGCTGCTGATCGAGACCCATCACATCGAGCCGTGCTTCGCCTACCGCTTCCAGGCGCCGGGCGAAACGGAGGAGCAATATGGCCTGCGCGCCGCCGAAGCGCTGGAGCGCCAGATTCTCGAGCTCGGCCCCGAGACGGTGCTGGCCTTCGTCGCCGAGACCGTGGTCGGCGCCACGGCCGGCGCGGTGCCGCCGGCCAAGGGCTATTTCAAGCGCGTGCGCGAGATCTGCGATCAATACGGCGTGCTGCTGATCCTCGACGAGGTGATGTGCGGCATGGGCCGCACCGGCACCTTGCATGCCTGCGAACAGGAAGGCATCGCGCCCGACCTGATGACCATCGCCAAGGGGCTGGGCGGCGGCTACGAGCCGATCGGCGCCGTGCTGCTGTCCAAGAACATCTACGACGCGTTCGCCAAAGGCAGCGGCTTCTTCCAGCATGGCCACACCTACATGGCCCATCCGCTGGCCTGCGCCGCAGGCCTCGCCGTCCAGGAGACGATCCGCCGCGACAATCTTCTGGCCAATGTGCGCGACATGGGTGCGTTGCTGCGGCGGCGGCTCAGCGAGCGCTTCGGCAACCATGCCCATGTCGGCGACATCCGCGGCCGCGGCCTCTTCCAGGCGATCGAGCTCGTCGAGGATCGCCTGACCAAGGCGCCGTTCGATCCGGCGCGGAAGCTCCATGCCAAGGTCAAGAAGGCCGCCATGGCGCGCGGGCTCATGGTCTATCCCATGGGCGGCACGATCGACGGCCAGACGGGCGACCACGTGCTGCTGGCGCCGCCCTTCATCGTCACCGCCGGGCAGATCGACGAGATCGTCGATCGCCTGGGCAACGCCCTCGACGACGCGCTGGCCTGACTACCGGCTTGGCGGTTCCATTTCATTAGAAACGCGTTTTTCGGGCATCTCGATCAAAGGCATAGTCCGTCCGGCTGTTTCCAGCCGGACGGACTATGCTCTAGGCTGGCGCCGATGAAACTCGGCGTCCTGCAGTTCTTCTCATGGCCCGGCCGCCATGGGCCGTTGGAAGAGGTCTATAGCCGCGCGCTCGAGCGTATCGAGATCATGGACAAGTCGGGCTTCGACGCCGTGTGGCTGGCCGAGCACCACTTCACGACCTTCAGCGTCTGCCCCTCGGTGCACATGCTGGGCGTGCTGGCCGCGGCGCGCACCAAGCGGCTGCGCATCGGCACGGCGGTGTCGCTGGCAGCCCTCTATCATCCGCTGCGGCTCGCCGAAGAGGTGGCGCTGCTCGACATGCTGTCGGGCGGCCGGGTCAACTGGGGTGCCGGCCGCGGCTTTGCCCATTCGGAGTTCAACGCCTTCGGCGTGCCGCCCGAGGAGAGCGCCGAGCGCTTCCGCGAGGCCGTCGAGATTGTTCTGCAGGCCTGGACGCAGGAGCGCTTCACCTACAAGGGCGCGCACTTCCAGTTCGACGACATCGAGGTGCTGCCCAAGCCCCTGCAGCGGCCACATCCGCCGACCTGGATGGCCGCGACCTCGCCGCCGGCGATCGAATGGGCGGCGAGCCGCGGCTTTTCGATTCTCATGGACCCGCACGCCTCGATGAAGGAGTCTGGGCGTCAAGCGCCGGCTCTACGCCGACAAGCTCGCCGAGGCGGGCTTCTCCGACCAGGGCCGCGACATCCCGATGGCGCGCCTGATCGCGCTCGGCCCGACCACGGCCAAAGCCGAAGAGATCGCCCGCCGCGGCGCCCAATGGCTGGTCAACTCCTATGCCGGCCCGCAGCATACGGCTCGCAAGTCGATGCAGGCGCCTCGCACCTACGACGGCAAGGAGCCGGTTCAGTATTATCTCGACAGCGTGATCCTGCACGGCACGCCGGAGTCCGTCGTCGACCAGGTGGCGCGGCTGAAGGAGGAGATCGGGCTCAACTACCTGATGTGCGCCCCGCTCAGCCGCGACAGCTTCAGGCTGCTTGTCGATAAAGTGCTGCCGCGTCTGTGAGACGGGAGACAGTCACCGGCTGCCCGTCGAACGGACTGATCGGCGTTGACCAGGCCCTGAACATCGCCTCGGCGATCGCCGTCATATCGGCGTCGCTGATCTCGACCAGGCCCTGGCGCAGGCGATAGCCCCAGTTCTTTTCCCGCGTGATGGCGAGCACGCCCTGCAGCGCCGCGATCGGCGTCGGCTCGGCGTCGTGCCAGGCGACATCGCGGCGATAGGGTTGGAAGCCCACGCCCATGTCCGCCCGGTACGGCGCGCCGTCGCTCACCGTGCCGAGGGCGGTGAAGGCCTGTAGCCGGTCCTTGGCGCGCGAGGCGTGGCTCGCCGAATAGCGCCGGTTGGCCGAGTAGCAGACCACGCGGTCGCCGGGCTGCAGGCGGCGAAGCGGCGGGTGCTTGCCATGGCAGACCTGCACGAAACCTCCGCTCAAGCCCAGCGCGACATGCTCGGCGGCCGCGATCACCAGCCAGTTCCTCTTTCATGGCCGCCTCCTTACGCTGCCGCCGGCGCGGACACGCGCAGGCGATGGCCATCGGGATCGAGCGCCACGAAGGTGTGGCCGAAATCCATGGCGGTGGGCTTCCGGGCGATCGGCAGGCCGCGGCCCTTCCAGTCGGCGTGGGTGCGCTCGACCTCGGCGGCATCGGCCACGGTGAAAGCGACCTCGCCGCCGCCCGGCGCCGAGGCCACCGGCTCGACGGTGCGGCGCGACCACAGGCCCAGCATCACGTCGCCGTTGAGCGGCAGCATGGCGAAGGTGGGCGAGGTCTCGACCGGCGGCCGGCCGAGAAGAGCGGCATAGAAGGCGGCGCTCGATGTTGGATCGTCGACATAGAGCAGGACGAAGCTGAACTTGCTCATCGGGTCCTCCTTGATCGGTGAACCCAACATAGCGCTGGCAACTGTCAGATTCTGTCAGCTGCCTCCAAGCGGCTTCTGATCAGGCGGAACCGCTTGCGGTTCCGCCTGATCAGAAACGCGTTGCACGAGGCGCTTCGACCAAGGGCTATGCTCTAGGTGTCGGTGGTGGCTTCGCGCTCGCGCCATTCCTTCAGCATCACCTGGCGCCGCCGCGGATAGCGCCGCTCGCTGAGCATGAGCGTGGCGATCCGATCGGTGCGGAAATGGCGGTAGTCGTCGCGCAGCTCGCACCACGCCACCACCACGCGCACCTTCTCGAAGAAGCCGACCGCGAATGGCCAGATGGTGCGCTTGGTCGCAGCACCATCCTTGTCGCGATAGGAGATGCCGATCTTGCGCTCGGTGCGGATGGCCTGGCGGATCTTGGGCAGCTGCGCGTCGCCCGCCGCGATCGGCTCGCCGGGCGCGATCAGCATGCCGGAATCATCCAGGGCCTCGCGCAGGTCCTTGGGCAGCACCGCGCCGATCTTGGCCAGCACGTTGGCCGCGGCGTTGGCGAGCTCCCGGTCGGCGCGCTGGTGCACCCAGCGCGAGCCCAGCACCAGCGCCTCGATCTCCTCCTCGCTGAACATCAGGGGCGGCAGCATGAAGCCCGGCCGCAGCACGTAGCCGACGCCTGCCTCGCCATCGATATGTGCGCCTTCGGCCTTCAGCGTGTCGATGTCGCGATAAAGCGTGCGCAGCGACACACCGGTCGCTTCGGCCAGCGCCGCCCCGCTCACCGGATGGCGATGGCGGCGCAAGACCTGAATGAGATCCAATAAACGTTGCGCGCGCGACACCTTTGCCTCCTGATGAGGCGACCCTAGCATCTGGTGCTGCCAATTTCTGTCAGTATTGAATGAAGGAAAACTCCGCCTTTGCCGTCATCGTCAACCCCGCCGCAAACAAGGGCGGCGCGGCCGGCCGCTGGGCGCAGATCCGGGCGGAACTCACCTCGCGGATGGGCGCCTTCGAGCCGCGTTTCACGCAGGCGCCGGGCCACGCCACCGAGCTGGCGCGCGTCGCGCTGGCCGAGGGCGCGCGCCGTATCGTGGCGGTGGGCGGTGACGGCACGTTCAACGAGACGCTGAACGGCCTGCTCGATCCGGCGGGCCGGCTGACGATGCCTGACGCCGTGCTTTGCCCCATCCCGGCAGGCACGGCCAACGAGCTTTGCCGTGCGCTTGGGCATCTCGGGCATCCGCTGCGCGCCTACGAGGCAGCGGCGGGCTCCGGCACGCGGGCGGTCGATCTTTTAGGTGTGCGCTGCCAGGGCCTCGATGGCCGGCCGGTCGAGCGCTTCGGCTATCTCATCGTGTCGCTGGGAGGTGCCGCCACCATCAGCCATCGCACTTCGCAGTCGCGCTGGCTGAAGAAGCTGGGCGGCATCGCCTATCTCCTGATGACGCCGCCGGTGACCCTGGGCTACCGCAGCCGCGACGTCGCCATCACCATCGACGGCGTGGCGGACGGAACGCGGCCGATCTTCACCGCACTGGTCGGCAACACCGAGAACGGCGGCGGCGGCATGAAGCTGGTGCCCGGTGCGATGTTCGATGACGGCGTGCTCGACCTGATCGAGATGGGCGCCATCAACCCGATCGCGATGCTGACGACCGTGCTGCCCAAGGTCTATAGCGGCGCCCATGTCCATCATCCCAAGGTGCGGATGAGCCGCGGCAAGTCGTTCACATTCGACTCGGCGGTCGAGACCCTGGTCGATCTCGACGGCGAGACGGTAGGTCGCCTGCCGCTCGAGGTCTCGGTGCTGCCGCGCCTTCTCCGTCGGCGCTACCGCATGAAGCAGCACATCGCCCTGGTCGCCATCGTGGTCGACGACTACGACCGGGCCATCGCCTGGTACACCGGCAAGCTCGGTTTCACCCTTGTCGAGGACACGCCGGACACCCGGCAAGGCCCGGACAGGCGTTGGGTCGTGGTGGCGCCGGCCGGCAGCACGGGCACGGCGCTCCTGCTGGCGCGGGCGGCCGACGAGCGCCAGAGGGCGGTGATCGGTGCGCAGACAGGCGGGCGGGTCTTCTTGTTCCTGCACACCGACGATTTCGAGCGCGACTACCGCGCCTATCGCAGTCGCGGGGTAACCTTCGTGAGGGAGCCGAGCCAAGAACCTTACGGCCAAGTCGCCGTGTTCACCGATCTCTACGGCAATCGCTGGGACCTGATCGAGCAACTACCCAAGAAGTAATCGAAAACAGGATCATCGCCGCGCTAGACCGCTGCCATGAAAGTAGCGGTGGTGACAGGCGGGGGGCGAGGCCTCGGCCGGGCGTTCGCTCAGGCGCTGGGATCGGTAGGCTGGCGGGTCGCGATCGTGGCGCGGCAGGCGGTGGACGTCGACGGCGCGCGAACCTTCATCGCCGACGTGACGGATCAAGCCGCCATCGGCCGTGCCGTCGCCGACATCGAACGCGCGCTGGGGCCCGTCGACCTCTTGGTCAACAATGCCGGCGTGATCGGGCCGTTGGGGCCGTTCGTGGAAAGCACGGTCGCCGATTGGTGGCGCACCTTGGAAGTCGATCTCTTGGGCCAGGTCATCTGCGCGCACGCCGTGCTGCCCGGCATGGTCGCACGCCGCCGCGGGCGCATCGTCAATCTCTGCAGCGGCGGCGGCGCGACGATGTTCCCGTATTTCTCCGCCTATGTGACGGCCAAGACCGCGCTGATCCGCTTCTCCGAGTGCTTGGCGCACGAGCTGAAGGGACACGGCGTCGCGGTCTTCGCCATGGGGCCGGGCACGGTGCGCACCGCCATGAGCGAGCACTCGCTGAATTCGCCGGAGGGCAAGAAGTGGCTGCCGTGGTTTGCCGACATCTTCACCGAAGGCCGCGATCTGCCCGCCGAGCGGCCGGCCGAACTCTTGTGCCAGCTCGCCTCGGGCCGTTTCGATGCGCTGTCCGGGCGCTACCTCTATCCGGCGGACGATCTCGAGCAACTACTGGCAGCGGTCGAGGCCATAGAAGCCGGCAAACTCTATTCGCTCCAGGTCAAGCGTCTCTGAACGCCCGATCCGGTGGATATGGCAGCGGAAACCCGTCTCGCGGTGAATAACCCGACCCGCCATGTGCATAAAGATGGTGTGGTTTTTGCGTATCCTATTGCACGGGCAGGGGCGGTCTTTCCCGCGCCGATGTCCGCATCACGTGAGGCTCAAGACCTAAAGAAGGAGGTCGATATGTGTGATTACTCACTCGAAGCGTATCAGTCGCGACCTGCTGCAGTAGGAGAGAAACTCACCCTCGAGCGCTTCCCGAGCGGGTCCATGGGGTTTGCCAGCGGCAAGTCCTGTGACCTGGCCGTCTGCGTTGCGGCAGATGCTCAGTTGCGCCTGGAAGGGATCGGCGAGGCCGCTCAACAGGAGCATGGCGTCGGACCGATCGAAGAAGTCGTGATGACGCGGATCGAAGGCGGCTCCTACAAGGACGCCGTCCGCTTCGCCAATGGAAAGGAAGTGCTGCTGCAACGCCTCGACTGCGGCCTCACCGCCGTGCTCGTCGCCACCAGCAGCGACCTCATCGACATCGACGACATTGCCGCACCGACGGCAGTGCGTGAACCCGAACTGGTCTAACGAGAACTGACGACCCCTCCCCTTGGCGGAGTCCGCCAAGGGGAGGTGCTGCGTGTAATCGCGGGCGGAGGGGTTCACGGCTTTCATGCCTCTCCTGAAGCGAGCGGGCTCCCGCGGTTGGTTACAACCGCTGCCGCCCGCCGGCGCTGCTACGCAGCGCTTTAATGCCGGAAATGCCTCATGCCGGTGAACACCATGGCGAGGCCAGCTTTGTCGGCCGCCTCGATCACTTCCTTGTCGCGCATCGAGCCGCCCGGCTGGATCACCGCCGTGGCGCCCGCTTCGGCCGCAGCCAGCAGGCCGTCGGCGAAGGGGAAGAAGGCGTCGGAGGCGACGACGCTGCCGACCGCCGGGCTTTGCGCCAGCTTGGCGATCTCGCCTGATTCGGCCGCGCGAATGGCGGCGATGCGCGAGCTATCCCGGCGGTTCATCTGGCCCGCGCCGACACCCACCGTGGCGCCGTCCTTGGCATAGACGATGGCATTCGACTTCACGTGCTTGCACACCGTGAAGGCAAACAGCAGGTCGGCGATCTCCTGCTCGCTCGGCGCGCGCTTGGTCACGACCTTCAGGTCGCTCCGCTTGACGCGGCCATTGTCGCGGCTCTGGAAGAGATAGCCGCCGGCCACGCTCTTCAGCGTCATGCCGGCACTCGTGGGATCGGGCAGCGCGCCGGCCAGCAGCACGCGCACGTCCTTGCGCCGCGCCAGGATTTCGAGCGCCTCGGGCGTGGCGTCGGGCGCGATGATCACTTCGAGGAAGCGCTTGGCGAGATCGGTGGCCGTCACCGCCTCGAGCGTGCGGTTGACGGCGACGATGCCGCCATAGATCGAGACCGGATCGCAGGCATAGGCCTTCAGGTAGGCGCTGTACTGATCCTTGGCGATCGCCACGCCCGACGGATTGGCGTGCTTGATCACCACCACGGCGGGCTCGCTGAACTCGGCGACGCATTCGTAGGCCGCCTCGGTGTCGTTGATGTTGTTGTAGGAGAGCTCCTTGCCCTGGACCATGCGCGCGGTGGCGACGCCCGGCCGCTTGCTGCCGTCGGCATAGAACGCCGCCTGCTGGTGCGGATTCTCGCCGTAGCGCAGCACTTGCACGCGCTCGGCGGCGAGTGTCAGGCGTTCGGGGAAGGTCTCGCCCTGCTGCTTGGCGAACCAGGTGGCGATCGCGGAGTCATATGCGGCCGTACGGGCATAGGCCTTGGCGGCAAGCTTGCGGCGCAGCGCCAGGGTCGTCGCCCCCTTGTTGGCCTTGAGCTCGTCGATCACCGCGGCGTAGTCGGCGGGATCGACCACCACGGTGACGAAGTCGTGGTTCTTGGCCGAGGCGCGGATCAGCGCCGGCCCGCCGATATCGATGTTCTCGATGCAGGTGGCGAAATCCGCCCCGCGCGCCACCGTCGCCTCGAACGGGTAGAGGTTCACCACCACGAGATCGATGCCGGCGATCCTGTGGTCGCTCATCGCCTTCTTGTGGCCCGCATCGGTGCGCCGGGCGAGAATGCCGCCATGGATCGAGGGCTGCAGCGTCTTCACGCGCCCGTCCATGATCTCGGGAAAGCCCGTGTGGTCGCTCACCTCGACGACCTTCAGGCCCGCGTCACGCAGCGCCTTGGCCGAACCGCCGGTCGACAGGATTTCGATGCCGTGCCCCACCAGCGCCCGGCCGAGCTCGATCAGGCCTTGCTTGTCGGACACGGAAATCAGCGCCCGCTCGATCTTCGCGAGGTCGGGCGTGGGCGAGGGTACGTAGTGGGGGGCGGCGGACATGGCCGCCCTTTTAGCCCTATTCGACCTGGCGCAAAAAGGTCCGTTCCTCGGCCAAAATGAAGCGGCCCTCCTCGGCACTCTGAAAATTGGCCGAACCCTCCGGATCGCTGCGCAGGCGGGCGCGATAGGCCTCGTAGGCGGCAAGGCTGTCGAAGGAAATCAGCGCCATGGCGATGTTGTTGGTGCCCTCGTGCGGCATCCAGTAGCCCAGGAGATTGCCGCCCAAGCGCGGGATGATCTTGAGCCAGCGCCGGGCATAGGCCTCGAAATCCGCGCGCTTGAAGGGGTCGAGCTGGTAACGGATGAACACGGTGACGGTCATGGCGGCCTCCTCGCAATGAGGATGTCATCTTGCCATGCGCGACCGCCTCCTTGTTTCGGCGGCGCCCGAAGAATAGCTTTCCCAATGTGCGAAATGCCACCGCGCCGGCATCGCCCGGTGCCTACAGAGGCAGCGGATGGCAGAGCAATTCACCTTGTCCTGGGGAAGCCAAATGTCGCTGACTTGGGTGATCGACCACCGGACCCGCATGGTGGTGGCGACTGGCGCGGGGATCCTTCGCCTGGAGGATTTCGAGGCGGCGCTGGATGAACTGGCGAGGCCCGCGACCTTGTCGTATCGCAAGCTGGTCGACCTGACGGATTGCTCGTCCGCGCTGGGCACTGCCGACATGCTCGACCTCAATGCCCGCATCCGGGGCTACGGCTCCCTGAGCGCCCTTGGCGCGCTCGCCATCGTGGCGGCATCGGACGAGAACTACCGGCAGGCTCGGCTGTTCGAAGCCCTCGACGGCACCGATCGGCCGATGAAGATATTCCGCGACATCGCAGCGGCGCGCGACTGGCTCGATGGCCTGCCCTCATCCGCATCCCGCTACGGACGTCTGTTCGACGAGCCCCCGGAGGCAGAGCCTAGCCTTCGGCACCCTCCAGCAGATGGACCTTGAAGCCATCGGTCTCCAGCGCGGCCATCAGCTCGCGCACATGGGCTCTATCGCGCGTCTCGACCGTCACGTCGAGCTCGGTCGCCTTGGCGACCACGCCGAACAGGCGCTGGTGCTGAACCTCGACGATATTGCCTCCTGACTTTCCGATGACGGTGGCAACCCGCGCGAGCTGGCCCGGCGCATCGCCGATCATCAGCCTGAGCCGCACGATCCGGCCGTCGCGCACCAGCCCGCGCAGCAGCACCGAGGCGAGCAGGCGGGTATCGATGTTGCCGCCGCTCAGCACCAGCCCGACCTTGCGGCCCCTGAACAGGTCGGGATAGGCGATGAGCGCAGCCAGGCCTGCGGCACCTGCGCCTTCGACCACCGTCTTCTCGACCTCGAGCAGGAGCGCGATGGCGCGCTCGATCGCCACCTCGTCGACGCTCACCACTTTCTCGAGCAGGGCGCGACAGAGTTTCAGCGGCAACTCGCCGATATCGCGCACGGCGATGCCCTCGGCGATGGTGTCGCCGCCCGCCGTCACCGGCTCGCCGGCCAGTTGCTGGCGCATCGCGGAGTAGCCGGCCGTCTCGACGCCGATCACCTTCAGGTCGGGCTTCAAGCCGCGCGCGGCGACGGCGCACCCCGCGATCATGCCGCCGCCGCCGACCGGCGCCACCAGCGTGTCGAGGTCGGGCACGTCCTGCAGCATCTCGAGCGCGATCGTGCCCTGGCCTGCGATGATGCGCGGATCGTCATAGGGGTGCACGAACACGAGCTTCTGCTCGGCGGCCAGCCGATGCGCCTCCGTGGCAGCTTCGGCCAGCGTGTTGCCGTGCAGCACCACCTTGGCGCCATGGCCGCGCGTGTGGCTCACCTTCATGTTGGGCGTGAAGGCCGGCATCACGATCGTCGCGGGAATGCCCAGCCGCCCGGCGTGGTAGGCGACGCCCTGGGCATGGTTGCCGGCCGACATGGCGATCACGCCACGCCGGCGCTCCTCGGCTGTGAGCTGCAGCAGGGTGTTCAGCGCGCCGCGCTCCTTGAAGGAGGCGGTGAATTGCAGGTTCTCGAACTTGAGCCAGATATCGGCCTTGGCGATGCGCGACAGCGTCTCGCTGCGCAGGCAGGGTGTATGCACGACCGCACCTTTGATGCGTGCGGCTGCCGCCTGCACGTCCTGCAGTGTGACGGGGAGGGCGGTCATCAGGCCGCCATACGGCGGTCGATCCAGTCGCGCGTGCGGTACCAGGCGCCGATCAGGGGCAGGAACAGCGAGGGATCGCCGTTGTAGAGCGGATGCGCGGGAAACTCGCGGCCGTCGAAGGCGTTGATCGGCGCGTTCGAGCCGCCGGCGATCTTCTTCGCCGTCTGGGTGCCAAGGTAGGTCATCATGGCGACACCGCTGCCGTTGCAGGCGAGCAGGTAGTGCATGCCATCGTCGGTGCCCATGTGCGAGAGGTTGTCGAGGGCAAAGGCCACGTTGCCGGTCCAGACGTGCGTAATGCGGATGCCGTCGAGCTGCGGGAAGCGGTCGATCATGTACTGGTACAGGATCGGTGCGCTGACTTCGGGAGGTGCCGCGGTGAAGCGCGCGCGGCCGCCGAAGATCAGGTGCTTGCCGTCGGGCGAGGGCCGGTAGTAGGTCAGCACCCGCTTGGTGTCGCCGATCGAGCGCTGCAACGGGATCAGGTCGGTCGCGGGCATCGGCAGTTCTTCGGTGGCGATGATGTGGCTCGCGACAGGCACGACGCGATGCTTGAGGCGCGGAGTCAGGTCGCCCGTGTAGCCGTTGGTCGCGATCACGACTTCCTTGCAGGCGATCGGGCCCTTCGCGGTCAACACGCGCCAGCCGCTTGCGATCTTTTCGATGCGTTCGGCCTCGATGTTGCCGCACAGCACCGCGCCCTCGCGGTTGGCGGCCTCGAGCAGGCCCTTGTAGTAGCGCGCCGGATGGAGATTGCCGCCGCTCCGTACATACATGCCGCCGTAGTAATAGTCGGACGCCATCATCTCGCGCACGCGCTCGCGCGGGATCATCTCCGCGCCGACATTGGCGTACTTGTTGAACATCTCGACCTTGCGCGCCTGGTCGTCATAGTGCTGTGGCGTCCAGGCGCCGGTGAAGCGGCCGTTGGTGATCAGTCCGCAGTCGATCTTCTCGCGTGCGATGATGTCGATCAGGGTCTGCAGCGAATCGGCGCCGCTGCCCAGGAACTCGGCCTTCTTGCGCTCGAACTCGTCTTCTACCTTCGGGTTCTTGCCGCCCAGTCCCTTGGCGACGTTGGTGCCGCCCGAGAGCATGCCGCCGTTGCGCGTCGAGGCACCGATGCCGAACACGCCGCGCTCCAGCACGACGGCGCCGATGCCGTTGCGGCGCAATTCGAGCGCCGTCGACAGCCCGCCGTAGCCTGCGCCGACGATCACCACGTCGGTCTTGGCCGGTGGGTCCTGCGACAGCGAATTGTTGGGCGTCCAGGCCTCCCACCACCAAGGCTGCGCCTTGAAGCCGGGAGCGAAGATGTCTTTGCGCATCAGAAGTCGGTCACTTTGCCGTTGAACTGCCAGTCGCCGTAACGTGTCGGCTCGGGGCCCGGCGGGCCGCCGATCTCTTCGACCTTCTTCGGCTTCTCGGGCGGGACGGGCTTTGCCGGTTCGGCCTTTGGCGGCTCCGGCGGCGCGGGTTTCTTGGTCGTCGGTCATGCCGCCATGATGCCGTCTGCAACCTTGATTCGCCACAGTCCGGAGCCATCTTTTCGGCCATGAACTATTTCCGCACGGCGCTGCTTCTGGCCGTCCTGACCGGCTTCTTCCTGGTGATCGGCTACCTGCTGGGCGGCCAGTCGGGGCTGGTGATCGCGCTCGTCTTTGCGCTGGGCATGAACCTCTTCGCCTACTGGAACAGCGACCAGATGGTGCTGCGCATGAGCAACGCGCACGAGGTCGGCCCGCAGGAGGCGCCCGAGCTTTACGGCATCATCCAGGAGCTGGCCGCGGCGTGCCGGCCTGCCGATGCCGCGCGTCTTTGTCATCGACGAGGACCAGCCCAACGCCTTCGCCACCGGCCGCAGCCCCGAGCATGCCGCGGTGGCGGTGAACGCCGGCCTGCTGCGCCATTTGAGCCGCGAGGAGGTCGCGGGCGTGCTGAGCCATGAGCTGGGCCATGTGAAGAACCGCGACACGCTCACCATGACGATCGCGGCGACGATCTCGGGCGCGATCGGCATGCTGGCGACCTTCGGCGGCCTGTTCGGCGGCGGCCGCGACGAGAACGGCCGGTCGGCCAGTCCCATCGTCGCCATCGCCGCCATGATCCTGGCGCCGCTCGCCGCCTCGATGGTGCAGATGGCGATCAGCCGCAGCCGCGAGTTCGAGGCCGACCGCATGGGCGCGGAAATCTCCGGCCATCCGCTGTGGCTCGCCTCGGCGCTGCAACGCCTGC
This sequence comes from uncultured Alphaproteobacteria bacterium, assembly GCA_963755595.1. Lineage (GTDB taxonomy): Bacteria > Pseudomonadota > Alphaproteobacteria > Reyranellales > Reyranellaceae > Reyranella. Next base: position 125,671 of record CAVWKP010000004.1, read on the forward strand.
ACGAAGGCACGCAGGCCATCCCCAACGCCACCGCCGAGGCCAATCCGGCGACGGCGCATCTCTACATCGACAACCCACTGTCGGGCGGCGGCATGGCGAGCCTGTTCTCGACCCATCCGCCGATGGAAGAGCGCATCGCGCGCCTGCAGGCGATGGCGAGCGCGTCGCCTGCGCCGTCGGTGGCGCCCTCAACCGCGCGCCGACGGGGCTCAGTGCCGCAAACAAGTGGCCGTGGGCCTTGGGGGTAGCCGTCAAGTCAAAAATCGAGGGGGGTGGGGCGGAAAATGGAAAAAAGTGCCTGAAAGCCTTGTGCCATCGACATCGGACGTTTTCCACGCCATGGAAAAAAGCGGAAAGGGCGGTAAAGCCGCTTCAACGTGACGGCGGCAGCGCCTCGGGCTGCTCGCCCAGATCGGTCTGCAGGATGCGCTCGCCGCGGCGCATGATCTGGGACGTCGAGGTGTCGACCTCGCGCAGGTCCTTTTCGGTCAGCGTGAAGTGGCGCTTGAGGTTGTCGACCCGCTCCTGCAGGCGCTTGGTGTCGCCCATCATCAGCTCGACGAGCTTCTGGATCTCCCCCGCCTGCTCGCGCATGCGCACGTCCTTCAGCACGGCGCGCACGGTGTTGAGCGTCGCCATCATGGTGGTGGGCGACACGATCCAGACGCGGGCCTTGTAGGAACTCGTCGACCACGCCGGCGAAGTTGGCGTGCAGCTCGGCGTAGATCGCCTCCGAGGGCAGGAACAGCAGGGCCAACTCGGCGGTCTCGCCGGGCCGGATGTATTTGTCGCGGATGTCGTTGATGTGCTTGCGCATGGCCAGCTGGAAAGCACGCTGCGCCGTCGCCAGCCCCTGTGCGTCGCCCGCCGCGACCGAGCGCAGCAGCTGATAGCTCTCCAGCGGGAACTTGGCGTCGATGGCGATCGGGCCCGGCGGATTGGGCAGCTTCAAGAGGCAATCGACGCGCGCGCCGGTCGACAGCGTGCTCTGGAACTCATAGGCCGAGGGCGGCAGGGCATTGGCGATGAGGTCGTTCAGCTGGACCTCGCCGAAGGCGCCGCGCGCCTGCTTGTTGCTCAGGATCTCCTGCAGGCCGACCACCTGGGTCGAGAGTTCGCCGATCTTCTTCTGCGCCTCGTCGATCCTGACCAGCCGCTCGCGCAGGTCGGTGACGACTTGGCCGGTCGTCTTCTCGGTCTTGTCCAGTCGCTCATGCACGACCTTGGCGAGGGCCTGCTCCTGCTCGCGCAGCGAACGCTCGACCCGCTGGATGGTGTCTGCCAGCACCAGCTCGTGGCGCGCGCTTTCTTTCCGGCTGTCGCCGCGGCGCAGCAGGACGATCAGCAGACCGACCAGCAGCAGGGCAATGAGCGCGAGGAGGAAGTAGACGAGAAAATCCATTGCCCTCCTTATAATCCGCCGCCTCGACAAGCGCACGACTGACCGCTAATTCACCCACATGCCGCCACCGCTGCACGACCCCGACGTCTGGCTGTTCGACCTCGACAACACGCTCTATCCGGCGCGTTGCAACCTCTTTGCCCAGATCGACGTGCGCATCGGCCGCTATATCTCGGACTGGCTGAAGGTCGATCCCGAGGAGGCGCGCCGCGTGCAGAAGGCCTACTGGCGCGACCATGGCACCTCGATGCGCGGCATGATGAGCCTGCACGGCGTCGATCCTCGGCATTACCTCGACTACGTGCACGACATCGACTACTCGCCGGTACCGCCGAGTCCCGGAGCTCGAGAAGGCGCTGGCGGCGCTGCCCGGCCGCAAGATCATCTTCACCGCCGGCGACGTGCCGCATGCCGAGAAGGTCATGGAACGGCTGGGCGTGGCCCATCACTTCGAGGCGATCTTCGACGTCGTCGCCGGCGACTATTGGCCCAAGCCCCACCAGGCGGTCTACGACAAGCTGGTCGTGAAGCACGGCATCGATCCCCGGCGCGCGGCCTTCGCCGACGACATCGCGGTGAACCTCAAGCCCGCGCACGACATGGGCATGCGCACGGTGTGGATCCGCACCGAGGAGAGCGTGAAGCGCGCGGAAGGCGTCAACCTCGACCACATCCACCACCAGACCGACGATCTCGCGACCTGGCTCGCCGACTGGGTCGCGGAGAGGAGCCTCAAGAAGTGAAGATCCTGATCCTGGGTGCCGGCGCGGTCGGCGGCTATTGGGGCGCGCGCCTGCACCAGGCCGGCATCGACGTCACCTTCCTGCTGCGCGAGAAGCGCGCCGAGACGGTGCACAAGAACGGCCTGGTGGTGAAGAGCCCGAAGACCGGCGACGCGGTGCTGCCGGTGAAGGTCGTCACCAAGGCAAGCGACGGCGGGCCCTATGAGGTGATCATCCTGGCGTGCAAAGGCTACGACCTGTCGTCGGCGCTCGACGCCATCGCGCCGGCGGTCGGCGCCAACACCACCATCGTGCCGATCCTGAACGGCCACATGCACTTCGCCATCCTCGATGCTCGCTTCGGCAAGGAGAGGGTCGCGGGCGGCCTGGCGCGCATCGGCGGCATGCTGGGGCCGAACGGCGAGATCCTGCATTCCGGCGCGTCGGGCGTGTCGTTCGGCGAGCGCGACGGCAAGCCGCCGCGGTCGGCGCTGGTCGAGCTCGATGCCGCGTGCAAGAAGGCCGGCATCGTCGGCGGCCTCAATTCCAACATCAATCAGGATCTCTGGGACAAGTGGATCATGCTGGGCGCGATCGCCGGAATGTGCTCGGCGATGCGCGGCACGATCGGCGACATCATGGCGTCCGACGAGGGCGAGGCGATCATGACCGAGATCCTCGACGAGTGCCGCAAGGTCGCCCAGGCCGAAGGCTATCCGCCGGGCGACAAGGCATATGCGGGCGTGAAGGCCGCGCTGACCCAGAAGGGCGGCAAGAGCGTTGCCTCGATCCTGGGCGACATCGAGAAAGGCGGCGCCGTCGAGGGCAAGCAGATCGTGGGCGACATGCTGGCGCGCGCGCGCAAGCACGGCATCGCCGCGCCCAACCTTCGTTTCGCCTACGCCCATCTGCAGGCCTATGAGGCGCGGCGCGCTCGGGGAGGCCTGAAGTGAAGACCCTGATTCTCGGCGCCGGCGCAATCGGCGGCTATATCGGCGGCCGCCTGCACCAGGGCGGCGCTGACGTCACTTTCCTCGTCCGTCCCGCCCGCCGCGAGGCGCTGATGAAGGACGGGCTCGTCATCAAGAGCCCCAAGGGCGACATCACCCAGAAAGTGAAGACGGTCCTGAGCGGCGGCGAAGGCGGGCCGTACGACATCGTGATGCTCACCAACAAGGCCTACGACATGGGGTCGGCGCTCGAGGCGGTGGCGGCCGCGGTCGGGCCCAACACCGCCGTGGTGCCGCTGCTGAACGGCATGAACCATCTCGACCAGCTCGATGCGCGCTTCGGCGCCGGGCGGGTGGTGGGCGGGGTGGCGAGGATCGGCGTGGCGCTCTCGTC
>CAVWKP010000005.1:0-180007 GCA_963755595.1 uncultured Alphaproteobacteria bacterium
ATTCGGTGGCATCGAGCTGGCTTCCGGCTGTACTGGCGCTGGAAGTCGCGCTCTCGGGGCGGTCGGCCGAGGATTCCCATGGAGATACGGCGGCCTGATCCGGCGAGATGAGCCTGGCGAACCCGCTGTGGGGCGCGCCGCGCATCCACGGTGAGCTGCTGAAGCTCGGGATCGAGGTCGCTCAGTCGACGGTCGCCAAGTACATGGCGAGGAGGTGGAGCGAGGGTCGGTCGCAGACCTGGAAGACCTTTCTTCACAACCATGCGGCCGGCATCGCCGCCATGGACTTCCTGATCGTGCCGACGGTCGGCTTTCGAGCTGCTGTTCGTGCTTGGTCATCCTCAGGCACCAACGGCGGCGGCTGATATCGCTCAGCGTCACGGGCAATCCCACGGCCGAATGGATCGCCCGCCAGATCACCGATGCCTTCCCTTGGGATGAAGCACCAGACTACCTCGATTCGAGATCGCGACGCCGTCCTACGGCCACGCCGTCACGAGGCGTCTTGGCAGCAATGGGTATCCGTGATCACCCAACGGCGCCGCGGTCACCCTGGCAGAACGGGTATGCGGAGCGGCTGATCGGCTCGATCCGCAGGGAGTGCCTCGATCACATCGTGATCTGCGGCGTGGCGCCACCTGCGCCGGATCCTTGCGACGTACGCCAACTACTACAACGAAGTCAGGCCACATCTGTCGCTGGGCAAGGATTTGCCGGTTCGTCGACCGATCCACCGACACGGTTCGGTCGTCAGCCGGCCGATCCTCGGCGGACTGCATCATCAATACTGCCGGATGTAGTTTTGGGTAAGGACAAGGTAGCGATGCGTGGCGCGAGGTAGGTGTCTATGTCGGCCGAATCTGAAAGGCGAGAAACCTGCCGAGCTACCGGTCGTGCAGCCGACGAAGTTCGAGTTGGCGATCAATCTCAAGACGGCGAGAGGCGCTCGGCCTCACCGTGCCGCGTCACTGACTCGCCAGCGCCGACGAGATCATCGGCAACGAGAGCGCTGGCACACTCTGCTCCTGGCACCTTTCAGACACGGTAACAAGTCACCGGGGGACGCTTGTTCATGGGGGTAGACCGGCATCAGCGCACCCTCTGAAACCGACGCGAAGACCTCAAGGGTGTACACCAAGCACTTGGCGGCTACGGTCCAAAATCAGTCGCTGTTCAGTCGCGCGCAGGTGACATCCATCATTCGGTTGCTGGCCGCCCGGCTAACTTGCTCACAATCCTCGCAGGAAACTGATCATCGCTGCGTTGACCTCTGACACGCGCTCCTGCTGGGCCCAATGGCCACAGTCGGCGAGGACGAGCTTGCCGCGCAGTCGAGGTACGGAGTTTGCCAAATTGGCGATAGCCCGGTCCATCCCTGGGAGCGCCATTATCAAGTCGCGATCGCCGACCATGTAAAGTGCTGGCACGGCGACCTTCGCGCCCTCGAACGGCGCCAGCAATTCCCAATTTCTGTCCGCGTTGCGATACCAATTCAGACCGCCACGAAAACCCGTGCGTTCGAATTCGCGGACGTGAAAATCAATGTCCGCTTCCGTTAGCCAGTTTGGAAGGGTGGTCGGGGTTGGCCTGCCACTCAGCAATCCACCGTCACGCGGTACCATACCGACGGGCCACTGACCGACCCCTCCCGTGGCCCGCCGGCTACCGACCCGTCGCCCAGCATCTTCAGGAAGGTTTGCCGAACGTCGCGCTCGAGTTCGGCCTCTGCTACGCCCGGCTCCTGGAAATAGAGCACGTAAAACACTGCATCCTTGCGGCGCGGCATAATCAGGGTCGGTGCTACCGGTGACCGCTGCAGGTACGGAAAGCTGAGGGCGATCACTGCACGAAAACGGTCGGGTCGCAGCAAGGCGGCGTGCCACGCGACCACCGCCCCCCAGTCATGTCCAGCGATTACCGCCTGTTGAACTCCGAGCGCATCAAGCAGACCCACCATGTCGCCGACGAGATGCAACAGGGTATATTGATCGATCGCCTCCGGCCGGTCGGACTGGCCATAGCCGCGCATGTCGACCGCGACGGCATGGAATCCAGCCGCCGACAGCGCGGAAAGTTGATGCCGCCATGAGTACCACAAGTCTGGAAAGCCGTGGCACAAGATGACCAGCGGCCCCTCGCCCTGTTCGACAAAATGGAGATGAATCCCATTTGCCCTGATCATGCGATGCGCAACGCTGCCGTGGCCTGCGCGTGGCTCGGACCCGAGGGGCAGACCGCGCCAACAGCCGCCACGCCAAGGCGGACAATGAATTCGCGTCGCTGCATCGGTGTTCTCCCGCTTGACGGTACCTCGGCTTCAAAAATCGAGAACAGCACTGCTAGACCAGTGCCGACCCCATGCTAGGCTACTTTTCAGCTTTCTGCGTTGGTTGAACTTGAAGACGACAGCAGGCAATCGGCATAAATCCCGTCCTTGGTCGCTGCCCCGCACTGACGAGGTGATCTCATGAAGCGAAGATTGCTGCTTTGCGGAGCCGCCGCGCTGTCTCTTGGGACTGTGGGTAGGCGACGTTTCGGGCTGCGCCACATTGTCGTGCTGCTCGCAGTCGCGCCGTCGCCGGAATACAGCGCAAGCCTCGCCGCCTTAGAGCAGGCCCTGGCTGCGCGCGGCTGGCGGAAGGGTGATAACCTCGCCATCGACGTGCATTGGTCGACCGGCGATGCGCAGCGCCGGCGCGAAGCCATCGCTGCCGTGCTCGCCGCAGCTCCGGATGTCGTGCTGGTTCAGTCGGAGGCGGCGACCAGCTCGCTGATGGAGGCCGGCGATAAATTTCCCGTCGTGTTCGTTCATGTTGCCGATCCGATCGGCTCCGGTTTGGTGGGTGGTTTGGCCCGCCCTCAAGGCCGGCCGACGGCCTAAAAAACACCACGCCAACGCTCGCCGCTAAGTGGCTCCAATTGCTGCGCGACGCTGCGCCGGGCATCAAACGTGCGGTCATGCTGTTCAATCCCGAGACAGCGGCGTTACGCGGTGCTGTATTCCTCGATCCATTCCTCGCCGCCGGCCGCACGCTTGGCGTTGCGACGTCGCCTGCCGAGGTACGGTCGCCGCCCGAGATCGACGCGGCGCTCGCCTTGCTTGCAGCGTCACCGGGCGGCGGCTTTGTTGCCGTTCCGGACCGATTTCTCGCCGGCAACAGCGACAGGATAGCCGAGCAGGCGGCTAAGCTGCGCCTGCCCGCCGTCTATCCGTACCGCTACGATGCCGCCAAAGGCGGTCTGATCTCCTATGGCGTCGACAACGTCGAGCTGTTCCGGCAGTCGGCGGATTACGTAGATCGCTGCTGCAGGCGCCACGCCGGCTAATCTTCCCATTGAGCAGCCGACCCACTTCCCCATCATCGTCGACCTCAAGGCTGCGCGCAGCTCACCTTACGCTGCCGCCTACCCTTGCCGGGAAGCAGATGAGACGAATAGAGATGCAATTTTCTGCGGCCCATCTACCGCTTGTGCAGGCACTTTTCTGAAGTGGCGACTGGGTCCGGCAAATGTCTGATCTCGGGCGCTCCCGGAACGCTCCAGCGCTCGCCGAAGATGTTGAACTCAATCGTGCCAACCGGCGCGTGAAGGGGACCTGCTGCTGTGGCGTGATGTGCTGGTTGCGGAAGAAGATCACGCCATAACTGGCGAAGGCGTCGTCGACGGCTTCGAAGGTGCGGTCGTCCATCGGCTGGGCGTGCGGGTTCAAAAACATTCTGCAAAAGCGAATTCTTGGAGCTCTCCGGAGCAACGGTCCCTATGTCGCCTTTTGGCACTTTTCTGAAGTGGCCACGGGTCCGGCAATGTCTGAAGTTGGGTCGGAAGGTCAAACCGACGCGAATGACCCATTGCGGACCTGCGACGTTGGCCGCTTAACTCGCATCAGGTCCTGCCGCGCCGGACATCCTGTAACGTCTAATCGGTTCTAGAGGGACCGAACGAACTCGATGAGGGCGGCATTGACGTCGGATTCCCGCTCTTGTTGGGTCCAGTGACCACATCCTTTCAGCATGATCCGTTTGCGCAGTTGGGGAACGACGTTTGCCAGGTTGGCAAGCGTCTGCTCCATGCCGGGAAATGCCACTACCACGTCCCGGTCGCCCGCGATGTACAAGGCGGGCACGGTCACCTTCGCGCCGGCGAACGGCGCCAGAAGTTCCCAGCTGCGATCGATATTGCGATACCAGTTGAGACCGCCGCGGAAGCCGCTCTTAGCAAATCTGCCAGCGTAGTAGTCGAGATCGCCGGACGTCAGCCACGCCGGCAATCGTGCCGGATCCTTTATCGGTCCTAGCAGGCCCGCCTTGCGATCCACCATTCCCACATTTGGTCCGGCTTCCCATGCACCGCCGGTACCCGGTGGGGCGTCACCCGAAGCGCCGAACAGCAGGCGCCGGATGGAAGTCTTCGGGTCGCGTTCCAGCTCTGCTTCTGCCACGCCCGGCGCTTGAAAGTACAATTGGTAGAACAACGCGGCATCGGTCTGTGGCATGACGGTCGTCGGTCGAAGGGGGCCACGTCCGCGGTAGGGCACACTGAGACCAACAACGGCTCGAAAGCGATCGGGCCGCAACAGCGCCGAATGCCAGGCCACCGGGGCGCCCCAGTCGTGTCCAACAATGACAGCAGTCTGTTCGCCCAACGCATCGAGAACGCCCACCATATCCCCAACAAGGTGGAGCAGCGTGTATTGGTCTATTGCTTCGGGTTGCTCGGTCTGGCCGTAGCCCCGCATATCTGGAGCAACGGCACGGAAGCCTGCCTTCAGCTCAGGGCTTTTAGCTGATGCCGCCATGAGTACCAGGACTCTGGAAAGCCGTGACAGAACAGAACCAGCGGCCCGCTTCCTTGTTCGGCAATGTGCATATGTATGCCGTTGGTGTTGACGGTGCGGTGGATCAGTTCAGCCATGACGGTCCTGTCGAAAGGTGTCCCTCGAGTGTGCCAGCACAGAGGGATATTTGCATTACTTCCTCGATCCGTCTGCGACACGCTCGCGCTCGAAGTACCCCCATGCCAAACTCCGGTCTCGCAAGGGGGAGATATTCTGGTGCCAGAGCCATTTGACGTTGTCATTGCCGGTGGGGGATTGCTGGCAGCGCATTGGGGGCAGTGCTGGCCCGCGAAGGCGTTGCCGTCGCTGTCCTAGAGCGATACTTGGTACCGATTGACCGCGTGCGCGGCGAATACATGGCGCCGTGGGGCGTCATCGAACTCCGGCGCCTTGGCCTGTACGATGCGTTGGTCGGGGCCGGCGGCGTGTTCGCCAGGTTCGGCGTGCCCTACGACGAGAACCTGCCGGGCGAGAAGGCCGTGCCGTTCACTCTCAAGTTTACCGACCTGGTACCGGAGGTGCCGGGCGCCCTGTGCATGAGCCATCCTGCCATGTGCCGCGCTCTTGCCGAGCAGGCCGAGGCAGCCGGCGCAGTCTTCCTGCGCGGTGTGGAGGACATCGAGGTCACGGCGGGCGCGCCGCCGCATATCAGCTTCAGCCACGGCGGGCAGCGCATGGAATGGACGCCGCGCCTGATCGTGGGCGCGGACGGGCGCAATTCACGCGTGCGCCAGCAGCTGGGCTTCACCGTTCACGCCGATCCGCCACACAACCTCCTCGGCGGCATGCTGGTCGAGGGCGTGCCGGACTGGCCACAGGACACGCAGGTGATCGGCACCGAGGGGCGCACGCATTTCCTCGTCTTCCCGCAGGGCGGCGATCGTGTGCGGCTCTATCTCTGCTACGACTTCGCCGACAAATCCACCTACGCCGGCCCGCGACGACAGCAGAAGCTGATCGAGACTTTCGCCGGCCTCACCTGCCTGCCGCAGGCCGGCATGATCGCTGCCGAGCCGTCCCATCGGGCCGTTCAATTCCTTCTCAAACGAGGATCACTGGATCGACAATCCGACGGCGCCCGGCATCGTGCTGGCGGGCGACGCCGCGGGCCACAACGATCCGATCACCGGGCAGGGCCTGTCGATTGCGCTGCGCGACGTGCGCCTTCTGAGCGAGATGATCCTCGACGGCAAGCGCGAGCACGGCGCCTTCGGTCCTTACGTCGAGGAAAGGTCCGAGCGCATGCGCCGGCTGCGCATCGCCGCGCGCCTCCGGGCACAACTCAATGCCGAGTTCGGCGAGGAGGCGCGGCAGCGGCGCGAGCGCGTCGGGCGGAGGGTCCGCGTCGACAGGGCGCCGTCGCCCTCCGGAGCGACCCTGCTCGGGCCGGAGAAGATCCCGGCCAAGTTCTTCGAGCAGTCCACGATCGACGCGCTTCTGGCGCCTTAGGCGCGCGCTCAGTCTGCGCCGCGATGTCGGCTAATGGCACTTAGCGGACATCACCTGGATGCGGAGGTATGTCCGCTTTCGGGGGCAAAGCGGACATCGCCGACAGGCGCGCCGATGTCTGCTTTTGACCCAAAGATGGGTTAATCGGCCGGCGCGTTTGTGGATATTTGAAGGTTTTGGGTGCTGCGCTTCAGGCTGATGGTGAAACGAGGTCCGTTGTCACGGCCTCAAGCATCAGAAGGAGAAGCGCAGCATGGAGCATTTTGCTGGACTGGACGTATCGGTCAAGGAGACCAGCGTGTGCATTGTGGATGACACGGGCAGGATGGTGCGGGAAGTGAAGGTAGCGAGTGAGCCCGAAGCTCTGCTGCCGGTACTGACGAACGCTCTCTACCGCTTCAAGCGGATAGGACTTGAAGCCGGGCCGCTGTCGCAATGGCTTTTTGGCGCACTTGCCGAGGCCGGCTTGCCGGTGATCTGTGTCGAGACGCGGCACATGCGGGCCGTGTTGCAGGCTCAGATCAACAAGACCGACCGCAACGATGCACGTGGCATTGCGCAGATGGTGCGAGCGGGACTTTATCGCCCGGTGCATGTGAAGACGCTGCGCAGCCAGAAACTGCGCATGCTGCTGACCCATCGCAAACTGCTGCAGTCGAAGGCCATCGCCATCGATAACGACCTGCGCGGGACGTTACGTAATTTCGGCCTCAAGGTGGGCGTGGTGGGAGCGTTGAAGTTCGAGGCACGCATCAAGGAACTTGTCGAGAACCTGCCGGACCTTGCGGAGTTGGTCGAACCGATGTTGATCGTCCGGCGGACGCTTCGCCAGCAGATCGGCATTCTCCATCGTCGCTTGCTGGCCATCGTGCGCACTGATGATGTGTGCCGGCGTCTGATGACGGTCCCCGGTGTCGGCCCTGTGGTGGCGCTGACCTATCGCGCTACCGTTGACGTGCCCGCCCGCTTCCGGAACTCCAAGGCAGTCGGGGCGGTGTTTGGTCTGACGCCTTCGAGGTATCAATCGGGCGAGATCAACCGAAGCGGCGCGATCTCACGGTGCGGCGACGAGATGATGCGGGCGATGCTCTACGAAGCGGCCCATATCATGCTGGTGCGTCTGGCGAAGTGGTCCTGGCTCAAGGCCTGGGCGATGAAGATCGCCAGGCACCGCGGGATGAAGAAGGCAATCGTGGCGCTGGCGCGTCGGTTGGCCGTGATCATGCACCGCATCTGGGTTGACGGCACCGAGTTCCGGTGGACCCGCGAACAGGCCGCAGCAGCGGCATGAAAACTGTGCCGGATCAAACAGGATAGGAGGACACTCGAGCTCCACCGAGCGGTGGAATGATGTCCCTTGCGGGACGATGGATGAGGTGAGTTCGTATGTCCGCCTGGACCTGCTGTCTGCAAGACGGCAAGGCCGCCCCGAAGATAGTTCCACCCCGTCCTCGAAACCCATGATGGAAGGGCCCTGGTGCCGATTCCGAAGAGAAGCGCGAGCCCGTGAGCGACATCGATACCGCGGTCGTGGATAGTCTGAAAGTGCTTGACCCAAACCGGCCGATTAGAGAAGCGGACATGAGGGTGATTAGGATTGACCGCGCCCCGGCGGAATAGGGGCGCCGCAAGCGAGGCTCGGGTCGCGGAAGGCCGATTGCCAGTTCCGCGCCGCCGTGAGTTGCGCGCACTGTAGGAACTGAGCGCCGATGAGGTTTGCCCCCGCGAGGTCGGCGCGGCTGAGGACGGTCCTGAAGAAGTTGGCACCTTCCAGGTTGGCGCCGGCCAATACCGCGTCACTCAGATCCGCTCCGCGCAGGTCCGCATTGCGAAGGTCCGCGCCGCTCAGATCGGCGTGGACAAGGTCCAGACCGTGCAGGTGAGCGCCGGACAGCTCGGGTCTCACATCCAAGTGCTCCGTGCGCCACACGCTCCACGCACTCACGCCGCTCTTCAACGTCGCCAGCTGTATCTTGTCGGGCATGGGCTGTTCCTCCAGCAACAGGTCCGCAAGCTGCGGACGAGCACCATTCCTTCGATCTTCTTCATGTGCGGCAGGTTGCATACAGACGATACGTAATCCTCGCGACTACGCTTTTTTGACGCCTCCATCCTGGACGAGAGCAAGCAGACCCTTGATCAGCTGTATCGGCCGCGGCGGGCAACCCCGTATGTGGAGGTCGACCGGCACCGCCGCGGACACGCCGCCGACGCAGGCATAGCCTCCGGCGAACATGCCGCCGTCAACCGCGCAGTCGCCGATGGCCACCACCCATTTCGGATCGGGCGTCGCCAGATAGGTACGCTCCAACGCCTCCAGCATATTCTTGGTCACCGGTCCGGTCACCAGGAGTACATCGGCGTGGCGCGGCGAGGCGACGAAGCGCAGGCCGAACCGCTCGATGTCGTAGAACGCATTGTGGAGGGCGTGGATCTCCAGCTCGCAACCGTTGCACGAGCCGGCATCAACTTCCCGGATGGCCAGCGAACGGCCGAAGCGCTGCCGTGCGACGCGCTCGAGCGACGCGCCGAACTCGGCAAGGGCCGCCTCGTCGGCGCCTGGCGCGGGCTCTGTCAGTGGGCCATGGATGAGGCCATCAAAGAGGATCGTTGCGCATGGCAGTTTTCTCTAAAGGTCATGGCCCGAATACGAGCAATTGAACGATTTGTTGCACAGCGGGAAGTCGGCGACGATGTTGCCTTCGATCGCGGCCTCGAGCAGCGGCCACTGAAACCACGACGGGTCGCGCAGGTGACAGCGCTCGACCCGTCCAGCGGCGTCGAGGCGCAGCCAGACGAGAATATCGCCACGGAAGCCTTCCACCAGAGCGACGCCTTCCCGCTCCTCCTCGGCGCTCGCCGCAACGTCGACCAGGGTTCGTCCCGCGGGCAGCCCGTCCAGGATCTGCTCGACCAGCGACAGGCTCTCGGCCACCTCGTCGATCCGTATCCACACACGGGCATTGACGTCGCCCGCGTCGCGCACGGGAACTTTTAGGCGCAGCATGTGGTAGGGCGGATATCCCGGCGTGCGCCGGGCGTCGAAGTCTCGGCCCGAGGCGCGGCCGACATAGCCGCCACAGCCATATTGCCGGGCCAAGGAGGGTTGCAGGATGCCGGTTGCCACCGTGCGGTCCTGCAGCGAAGCGGTGTTGTCGTAGAGCTCGACCAGGGCGGGAAAGCGGCGCCGGATCTCGGCCAGCAGTGCCCGCAAGGACGCGATGCCCTGCGTCGTCGAGATTGGACACCACGCCCCCGGGACGACGCAATCGCGCATCAGGCGGTGGCCGAAGCAGAGATCGGCGGCGCGCAGTACGCGTTCGCGCAGGATGCCGCAATGGGCATGCATCAGCGAGAACGAGGCATCGTTGCAGATGGCGCCGATGTCGCCGAAGTGATTGGCCAGGCGCTCGAGCTCCGCCATCAGCGCGCGCAGCCAAACGGCGCGCGGTGGCGCCTCGATCTCCAGGGCCGCTTCCACGGCCCGGGCGAAGGCGATTCGCATAGGCGACGGTGCTGTCGCCCGACGCGCGCCCGGCGAAGCGCGCCGCGCGACCGATATCGGCGCCGGCCATCAGGCCTTCGATGCCCTTGTGGGTGTAGCCGAGGCGCTCCTCGAGGCGGACCACGGTTTCGCCCTCCGCGGTAAAGCGGAAATGGCCGGGCTCGATGATACCGGCGTGCACCGGGCCAACGGGGATCTGGTGCAGGCTCTCGCCTTCCGCACGGCAGGAATTCGTAAGGCCGGCTCTCGCGCGGACTCTCAGCGTGCGCCGAGCGGATGGCGCGACGCCCCATCGGCCATGGTCGAGCCAGGGTCGGGCATCGGGCGATCCGGCGGGTTCCAGCCCAAACAGATCGCGGATGGCCGCGCTCCAGATGAAGCGCCGGCGGATGGAGCCGCGCGACCGACGGGAATTGCCGGCCCGCGCAGTCGAGGCTCGCGACGCCCATCGCGCCGGCCGATTGGTCGAGAGAGCGCCATGTGGACCTGCTCCCGGTCGCCCCAGAGGCCGAGCAGCGTCCAAGGCTCTGCTCGGCGAGAAGCTCGGCCGCGCCGTGCCACTGTTCGCGCGCTCACGACGGCGCGCGGCCAGGGACGATGATGGCGGAATGCCGCGTCCCTGGCCGAGCAACTCGGCGAGCGTTTTGGCGTTCGGCATCGGTCTATCCCAACCGCGCGGCCACGTGTTGAAACCACGCCACCAGCGGCGGCGGCAGGTAGAGGCCGGCGCCCAGCACCAGCGCGAGATGCGCGAAGAGCGGCACGTACGAGGCCTTGGCCGGCGCGGTGCTGCCCAAGGCCTCGCCGAAGGCGAGGCTGTTGACTCGCAGCAGCAGGGCGCCGAAGGCGACCAGCAGCCCGAGCACCAGCGGCAAGGCGAGCCAGGGCTCGCGCGCGAAGGTCGAGCTCACGACCAGGAATTCGCTCATGAAGATGCCGAGCGGCGGCATGCCGGCGATCGCGACGACGCCGAGGACCAGGCCCCAGCCCAGCACGGGATGGGTCTCGGTCAGCCCGCGGATATCGGCGATCCTCTGCGTGCCCTTGACCTGCGCGATGTGGCCGACGGCGAAGAAGATCGCCGACTTGGTCAGGCTGTGCATGGTCATGTGCAGCAGGCCGGCGAAGTTCGCGAGCGGCCCACCCATGCCGAAGGCGAAGGTGATGATCCCCATGTGCTCGATCGACGAGTAGGCGAACATCCGCTTGATGTCGCGTCGCCGGTACAGCATGAAGCGCGGCGAAGATCACCGACACGAGCCCCATCGTCACCATGAGCGGCCCCGGCGCGATCGCCCGCGCGTTTGCCGTCAGCAGCATCTTGAACCGCAGCACGGCATAGAGCGCGACGTTCAGCAGAAGGCCCGAGAGGACGGCGGAAATCGGCGTCGGGCCCTCGGCGTGAGCGTCCGGCAGCCAGGCGTGCAGCGGCGCGAGGCCGACCTTGGTGCCGTAGCCCAGCAGCAGAAAGACGAAGGCGACGTTCAAGCAGCGCCGGATCGAAGCGGGCGACGTGCTGCGATCAGAGCGTCCACTGCATGGCGTCGAGCCCCTCGCCCATCACCGGCTGCGCCGCCATGTAGATCAGGATCGTGCCGAACAGCGCGAGCGCGATGCCGACGCTGCCCAGGATGAAGTACTTCCACGCCGCCTCGAGCGCCTCGTGGGTCCGGTAGATGCCGACCATGAGGACGGTGGTGAGGGTGGCAAGCTCGATCGCCACCCACATCAGCCCGATATTGTTGGCGATGAGCGCCAGGTTCATGGCGAACATCAGGACCTGGTACATCGCGTGGTAGAAACGGAGATAGCTCGGCGTCAGCCGTCCGATCTCCAGCTCATGGGCGATGTAGGTGGCGCTGAACACGCTGGTCGTGAAGCCGACGAAGGTGCTGAGCACGATGAAGACGATGTTGAGATCGTCGACGAAAAGGTACTGGCCCGGCGGCGGCCGCTCGAACGCGAGCAGCCAGAGCGCGGACGCCAGGGTGAGGAAGGTCGCGAGCACATTGAGCCGCGCAGCGAGCCGATAGCCAGGCAGCAGGGCCAGCAGCGCCGCCGCGACGACCGGGATCAGCAGGATGACGCTCAGCGCATCGAAGGCGGGCGTGATCATAGCCGCTCTCCGCGGAAGCGATCGAGCGCGCTGTCGTCGACGGTGTCGAAGCGCTCGCGGATGCGGAACAGGAAGATGCCGATCACGATGAAGGCGATCAGGATCGAGAAGGCGACGCTGATCTCGACCACGAGCGGCATGCCCTTGGCGCCGGTGGCCGCCAGGATCAGGCCGTTCTCGATCGACATGAAGCCGACCACCTGGCTCACGGCGTTGCGCCGCGTCACCATCATCAGCAGTCCCAGCAGGATGACGGAAAGCGCAAGCGCCAGGTCCTCGCGCGCCAGGCGGTCGGCCTCGGCTGTGACGTCGCAGCATGACCACCATGGAGAAGGCGACGAGCCCGATGCCGCAGCAGCATGGTCGGCCCGATGCCGACGACCGTCTCGATCTCGCGATGGATGCCGAGCCGCTGGATGATGCGATGGAGCGCGACCGGAATGATGATGGCCTTGAAGACGAGCGCGATCGCCGCCGTGATGTAGAGATGGGGCGCGTCCTGGATGTAGGCCTGCCAGCCGACCGAGAAGGCGAGACACGAAGGCGTGCAAGCGCGAAGACGTTGAGCAGCGCGTAGAGGCGGTCCTGGTAGAGCATCATGAAGCTCACCAGCACGAGCCCGCCGGCGAGGAGATGCGCGATGTCGAAGTCGAGGCCGCCCATCTAGAGGCTCCGCGAGACGAAGAGGAGGAGCGTGCCGAGCAGGCCCGAGCATCAGGGCGGCGCCGAGGAAGTCGGGCACGCGGAAGACGCGCATCTTGGCGATCACCGTTTCGAACAGGGCGAGCAGAAGTCCGCCGACGGCGAGCTTGGCGACGTAGGTGGCGATGCCGATGGCGTAGGCGGCGGGGCCTGCGCCGGCGTGCGCCAGGCCCCAGGGCACGAAGATGCAGGCGATGAGCGAGATATAGAGCAGCAGCTTCAGCGACGCCGCGAGCTCGATCACGGCGAGATGGCGCCCGGAATATTCGAGCACCATCGCCTCGTGCACCATCGTCAGCTCGAGATGCGTCGCGGGATTGTCGACCGGGATGCGCGCGTTCTCGGCGATCGCCACGATGATCAGGGCGACGAGCGCCAGCCCCAGCGAGACGCGCAGGCCGACATGCGGCGGACAGCATGAATCGTGGGCGATGGTCGAGAGCTGGGTCGAGCCGGCGACGAGCGCCAGCGTGAAGACGATCATGATCATCGCCGGCTCGGCGAGCGAGGCGATCATCACTTCGCGGCTCGAGCCGATGCCGCCGAAGCTCGTGCCGACATCCATGCCGGCCAGCGCCAGGAAGAAGCGGGCGCTGCCGAGGAGGGCGGTGATGGCGATGAGATCGGCGGTCCAGCTGAACAGCAGGCCGGTGGCGAAGGTCGGCACCAGCGCCGCCGCGACCCAGGTCGCGGCGAAAATCAGATAGGGCGCGACGCGGAACAGCCAGGAGGCATTCTCGGCCAGCACCACCTCCTTGCGCAGCAGCGCGGGCGAGATCGCGATAGGGCTGGAGGATCGGAGGGCCGGCGCGGCGCAGCAGCCGCGCCTTGACCTTGCGCACGAACCCGGTGAGCAGCGGCGCCAGCAGCAGCACCAGCAACATCTGGCCGCCCTGGACGAGCGAGGTCGAGGATCAGGGCCATATCGCGAGCACCAGCAGGAGGACGACGAGGGCGCGAAGACGAGGCTGAGATAGCGCCGGATGGTCAGGAACTGCAGGAGGTTGAGACGGTCGGCGACGGTCCATCGACGGCGCCGGCGATCGGCGCATAGAGCGTCTCCCAGACGAGATCGCGCAGCTCGACCTTGCAGCCGCGCCGGCCGGCGATCGCCGGGCGGCGGCATGTCGCACGTGCTCGCGGGCGCGGAAGACGATGGTGCCGAACACGCGCCGGATCGGCTGGGCGAAGCTGCCCGCGGTGTATTGCGTGAGCGGGCTGGCGATCGGGAAAGCCGCAATCCCAAGGCGGAGCGCGCCGCAGCGCGCGCGAGGCCAAGCGATGGATGGCGAAGGCCGCGAGCGAGGCCGAGAGGCGATGAACAGGAAGACCAGCAGGCCGTTATAGGAGCTGCGGGCTTCGGCGATCGGCACGATCGAGAGCCACGGCACGGCGAGCTGGGCCGGCATGTGGTCGCCGACCAGCCCGTGCACGACCGGCGCCAGGCCGTCGATGACAAGCCCGGCAGGATGCCGGCCAGCAGGCAGAGCGCGGCGAAGGCAGACATCGCGGCGAGCGAGAACCGGTCGACCTCGCTGCGCCTCTCGCGGCGGCCGGCGTGCGCGGCCGGCCGAGGAAGGTGATGCCGAAGGCCTTGACGAAGCAGGCGGCGGCAAGCGCCGCCGAGAGCGCCAGCAAGGCGCCGACCGCCGGGATCGAGGATCTTCAGGCCCCATTGCGGCAGGTCGCGGGCTCTGCAGGATGGCCTGGAAGGTCAGCCACTCCGAGACGAAGCCGTTGAGCGGCGGCAGGGCCGAGATCGCCACGCAGCCGACGAGGAACGCGAAGGCCGTGACGCGGCATGCGGTGGATGAGGCCGCCCAGATGCTCCATGTCGCGCTCGCCCGTCGCGGTCAGCACCGCGCCGGCGCCGAAGAACAGCAGGCTCTTGAAGAGCGAATGGTTGAAGACGTGAAACAGCGCCGCGGTGAGAGCGAGCGCCGCGGCCCAGGTGAGCCGTTGGCCTGAAAGGCGAGCGCCAGACCCAGGCCGATGAAGATGATGCCGATGTTCTCGACGGTGTGGTAGGCGAGCAGGCGCTTCAGATCGTGCTGCATCAGCGCGTAGAGCACGCCGAGCACCGCGGTGGCGCCGCCGAGCGCCAGCACCACCATGGCCACCACCACTCGGCGGGCGGGCCGAGCAGGTCGAAGACGATGCGGATGAAGCCGTAGACCGCGACCTTGGTCATCACGCCGCTCATCAGCGCCGAGACGTGGCTCGGCGCCGCCGGATGGGCGAGCGGCAGCCAGACATGCAGCGGCACGAGGCCGGCCTTCGAGCCGGCGCCGAGCAGAGACGAGCGCCAGCACCAGCGCGGCGAGCGCCGGTGCGACAGGCGATGGCGCGCATCGCCGCGAAGCCATAGCCGCCGTCCGGCGCCGGCCAGCAGGCCGAAGGCCAGCAGGAGGCATAGCGTGCCGAAGCTCGCCATGATCAAGATAGATGTAGCCGGCGCGCGCATTGTCGCGCCTCGCGATGATGGGCCATCACCAGCGCCCAGGAGGTGAGCGACATGAACTCCCAGCGACAGCAGAAAGGTGAAGGCGTCGTCGGCCAGGACGACGAGATTCATGCCGGCGAGGAACGCCGGGAAGAACGGCAGCACGCGGTGCGGCGCCGGTTCATGCCGGCCATAGCCGATGCCGTAAAGGCTCGCCGCGCCGCCGCCGAGATTGACGACGATGAGGAAGAAGGCCGGCAAGCGCGTCGATGCGGAAATGCGCGCCGAGCCAGGGCAGGCCGAGCGGCAGGGAAGCAGTGCTGGGCGGGGCGATGCCGAAAAGATCGCCGACGGCGCCGGCCAGCAGGAGCAGCGACGTTGCAAGGCACAGTCCGTAGACGATCGACGTCGCGACCGGCCGCCGGGCGGTCGGCACGGCAAGCGCCGCCGTTGCGAGGAAGGCCGCAACGCACCACAGGAGGAGCGAGGCCGGCACGTCAGCCCACCCTCTCGCCGCGCCCGGTTATTCGACTTCAGAATTCTTGAACCGAGTGCCTCCGCCGGGCGGGAAGCAGAGGTGGAGAGCGATTTGCCAGGTCTTCGGCACGCTATCGAAAGCGACCGTGGAGCCCCCTAGGGTCTGCATCTGCTGTCCCCTTATTTTCAGACGGGCCAACGAGTGCCCATCGTTCCAGCACTGCAAGCGACGCTTCATGATTCGGTTCATTGCTCGGCACGCGTCGGGTCCCCGAGCACGGCCGATGACAACTAGGCAGAAACGCGACGTTCAAATAAAGAGAGGCGTCGATTGATAGCATGGCGGGATTTCGGAATCCAATTGCGGCCGGCATCGGCGTGTCCTTGGCAGCGCGATAGCCCTGCGGGCCGCTCTATCGCACCTTCGGCACCGCTGAAGCGTTCCATTTGCTCAATTGCGTCGAGAAGACCACGACCATGTCTGCTTATCGGGGTAGGCCGAAAGTCATCGACGCCCCCACAGAACGACGCGATTGACCCATTTCGGAAGTCGAACTCTTTGACTCAGTGGGGGAATACCTCGGCGGCATTCGGAATTTAGGCCGTGAATTCATAAACGGGCTTAGACGCACCCGAGCAAAGATGTCCGTTCCTGGGCCCACATGCACTGCAAGCGGTGCGCTATTCGATCACTTCGTCGGCGCGCAGCAGGAGCAGTCGGCCAGGCGAGCCCAGCGCTTTGGCGGTCTTGAGGTTGATCACCAACTCGAATTTCGGCGGCCGCTCGACCGAGAGATGGGCGGGCTTTAGCGCACCCCAGGACCTGCCGACCATGGTGCCGGTTTGATGATAGATACTCAGGAGATTGGGCCCATAGGCCATTAAGCCCCCGGCGCGGGCAATCTCGGAAAATACTGTAGCGACCGGAATGTGCCGAGCGAGGGCGGACTCGGCGGTCCGCTGGGATTCCGTTCCGAAAATCGGAGATGCCAGAACGACGATGGCATCGGGTCGCTGCTCGCCCGCCGTATCAAAGGCGTGCTGCCAGGTCGGCGATTGCCCGGACATCCACCACCTGCGATCTTGACCTTGAGCAATTTGCCCGCCGCTTCCACGGCGTCCAGTTGCGCGGAACTGGTGGCGGGATCGCGCAGAACGACGGGCGCTCGACAGAGCAGGGATCGCCTCCTTGAGGAATTCGATCCACTTCATGCCCAAGTCCGGAAAATCGCGAGAACACGCCCGTGATGTTGCCGCCGGGGCGCGCGAGGCTCGCCACGGAGCCCGCTGGCGACGGGGTCGCTTTCGAGATCGTTGCAGACGATGGGGATGATCGTCGTCGCCGCCTTCGCCACACGGATTGCCGACAAACTCGCGGCAACTAGCACATCGACCTTGCGTTCGACGAGATCGGCGGCAATGGCGGCTATGGGCCTCAATGAAGGCCAGAAGATCAGCTACGAAGTTCAATCGGAACGAGGCAGGGAAGCGGCGGTCAATCTCAAGGCCTGAAGGCCCTTTCCCTGTCTAAGTTGATGAAACGCCAAAAGACGTCCTGGCTCATCTAAGACATACCGCTATCGCGACACGACGCGCGCCGCATTACGCGCGCGAGGGGCAACCTCGGTCAATCAAAGGGGAGTCGGGTGGAGAGCGAGGGCGTGGTCTTTTGGTTCCCACGATGGCTGGACGGCAGTAGGTACCAAGGCGTGTGACGGAGAGAGGGAATCCCCACGTCACAACACCCTGGTCCCACTAGGTAGTCCCCACACCACCCAATACCCGCCGTTCACCCTCCGAAGATGAACGGCCTCGCAGAACATTACTTGCCCCCTCGCTCAACTCGCTTGCCAAGAGCGGTGCGCCAAGGCGGACCGTCTGGAAATCGTAGTCCCCACGGATGCTGGGCGTCTGTTCAAGATTGGACGTGCGGGATGGTCAGTCGAGACAACCTTAGGCGACCGGGGCGGCGCGTAAGTCCGACCCACGGGGAGGTGATTCCCAACCCCATACCTTGGCTCACCATGGGTCTTCGAAGGTCACCCGCCGCCACCCGTCTGCCCCGAAAATGTCTGAGAACATGCAATAGGACCTCTATTACGTAAGTTCAGACATTCTGCCCTCCGCACCGTCGACCTTGGTCTCCGCTCTCGGTCAAACTTGGGGACCCTCCCGAGGACGCACGACCGACAAACAAAGTTCACCGGTGTGACAAACCAGCGTGCCCTTGGAGCCGACTGTGATACTGACGCGACCGCCGGGGGTGCTTGCTCTCCCTCGCACCGGTACAGGCCAACAAGAGCGCGACCGGCATGCTCGTCTCTGGGGGACGGGCAATCCGGTCACCCATCCTTAAAGAGGCCGCCCTTGTATCCAAGGGCGGCCTTTCATTTGCTCCTAAGGCTCCCCCTTCGGGCCGCCTGCCAACTCGAAGGTGGCCAGGCCATTGTCGGCAATGTCGCCACCGGGGGGAGGGCGTCCGCAGAAAAGCCCGAGGCAACCCCATGAACGCGGACTATCCGTTTCAGAAAAGCCCGCGCTGCAAGGCGACTTCAAAGCGGACCAAAAAGGGCTGTCAGGCGCCAGCTGTTACCGGCTGGACCGTCTGCCGCTTCCATGGTGCGCGGGGCGGTGCGCCGATGGGGAAGCGCAATGGCATGTACCGGCATGGCGATTACACGAAGGAGGCGGTCGCTTCACCTCGCCAGCTTTCAGATCTTCAGCGGCAATCGCGGGCCCTGCTAAGCCGCCTTCCGTGAGGCCGCTATCAAACGATGTGCCGGTCCCATCGCCTCGGATGAGCCATTGCTGGCCGTGAGGCAGAATGGCCCGCTCGACGCCGAGCGGGGAGACCACAAGGTGAGGAACCGGCCGGGAAGCAAACCGAACCGTGGGATACGTTTGCTTCGGCAGAGGACCCATACCCCTCTGCTGGAGCAAGAACGGTAATAGATCCCCGGAACTGATCGCCGTGCGCCAAAGGGGATAGAGACGACGGAGGTGAGGTACTTGCCGAAATCAGCCAAGCGGCCTAGGCGGTCACACCAATGAGTGTGCGCCCGATGCGGGCGGCCGGCCTAGATTTCGAAAGAGATTGGAGCCGGAGGCTGCCCATGACGTGGCATGACTTCTTCGACACGCTGGTCACGGTCCTCATCAGCGGGGAGCCCCTAAAGTAACAATTGTAACGAGTGTAAGGCCACTCGCTAGTCACACCTGGGCCGCGCGCAAGAGTACAGATTTAGAAGAGTTCATATTCGTCCCTATCGATTTTCACTCCGTCTACGACTATTTCCGAAAAGGATAATTCTCCATGAAAGGCAATCTTTATGAAAGCGAGCGCGTGGCGCTCTTCATCGACGGCGCCAACTTCCACTCCGCCGCTCGGGCTTTGGGCTTCGACATCGACTATCGCCGCCTCCTGAAGGTGTTCCGCGAGAAAGGCCGGCTGGTCCGCGCCTACTACTACACCGCGCTGGTCGAGGATCAGGAATATTTGCCGATGCGGCCGCTGATCGATTGGCTGGACTACAACGGCTACGCCGTGGTGACCAAGCCGGCCAAGGAATTCACCGATGCCATGGGTCGCCGCAAGATCAAGGGCAACATGGACATCGAGCTCGCCATCGACGTTCTGGAGATGGCCGAGCACCTGGACCATGTGATCCTGTTCTCCGGCGACGGCGACTTCCGCCGCCTGGTCGAGGCCGTGCAGCGCCGCGGGCTGCGCGTCTCGGTGGTCAGCACCATCAAGTCCTCGCCGCCGATGGTGGCCGACGAGCTGCGCCGCCAGGCCGACGACTTCATCGAGCTCAGCGAGCTTGTGGAGCTGATCGCACGCAACCCGTCGGAGCGCGCCCCGCGGCCGGCTATCGCGGCCAGCAACGGCCGCGAGGCCGACGACACAGTGGCAATGCGATCGCGAGATCAAGGGAGCCCCGAAAAGCGGCCGGGAATCCCCACTCCGGGCTTCGACGGGTTAATGCCGATTAATGCAACGTCGGGTGGAGGCGTTGGCCGCACCCATTCTAATGGTCACGCTGTTCAACTCATGAGTTCCGAAGAGAGACGTAGTGATTTTCGTGGTTGCGGTCATCGACTACCGCGATATGGATCGGCTCCTGGCCCGGCCCAAACTGGCCCTCGCCTTCTGGCGGGCAACCATGCTCGAAGCTGCCATCTACCGAGAGCGACTGACCAACGCGGGTCGCGGGGCAGCGCTCGCAATAGAGGGCGATCGATGCTGCTCAGAGATTGGGGAGAAGTCCATCTCCGGCAGCATCGACGGGGCACTTAAGCCGTGATGACTTGCGGCTTGAGTGTGCGGGATGACAAACGCTTGGTCATTCACGGCGCGAGCGGGCATGAGAAGTGGAGGCGCATTAGTGGCCAAAAGGCCAACCGTCAGACCCTTAAGTGTGGGGCTGGTTGTGGGGCTCAAATAGGCGCCACCGAGAAAACATCGATAAAATAAGGAATTTTCCTGTTGGTAGGGCGTCCGTAGGGATCCTGACTTTCGCAAGCGTCGTGCGCGACGACGCGTCGAGCCTAGGGATCATTGATTTCGGACTCGAAGGAAAGGAAGACCGCACCATGAACGGTGCTCTCTCTTGGGCCGGACATCGGACTGTACATGAAATGCCGCTAGTCGGCTTGAAATCCTTGAATTATTGAATTAAATCAGCCTATTGTGGCGCTCCCTACGGGATTCGAACCCGTGTTTTAGCCTTGAGAGGGCCACGTCCTAGGCCTCTAGACGAAGGGAGCAGAGGCAGCGGGACTGATAGTCGATGCCGCGCGGGCGCGCAACCCCGGCCAGGGCCGTGAACTCATAAAGGCAAGGGTGCCGGCATCGAACGCCGTCGAGGCGACATTCTAGCCACGCGGGTTGCGGACGACGATGCAAGCGCCGCCCGCCGCCCGCAGCTTCGCACACAGCGCGTCCGCGTCCGCCCGGCTCTTTTCCGAGACCCGGACGATGAACGTCGCGCCCGCACCGCGGCGCCCGTACAGGACCAGCGGCAACCGGTCGCCCAGAACGGCACCGTACCTGCGGCGCAGCCGTTCGTAGGCGGCGAGGACACCTCCTTCGGACCAGTTGCCGGCAAGCTGGACACCCCACGGCCCCCAGGCCGGGCTGGAGGTGAGAGCGAGGCGATGGCGCGAACTCTCGATCATCAGCTTGGCGAGTTCGACGCAGCGCGCGCCTGTTGGCTGGTTCGAGGATGGCGTGGTCGCCGGACTCGAACTGCGGCGGCGGCTGCAAGGTCCAGGCCTCCGCGGCATAGCCCGTGACGATGCGGACGTAGGCCTGCGTCTCGAACGGCAGCGAGCGGCGGCCGGCGAGCCAGGCTTCGACCTGGGCGGGGCCGGCATTGTAGGCCGCCGCGGCCAGGCCCAGGCTGCCGCGGAAGGTCGTGCGCAGCTCGCGCAGGTAGCTCGCCGACTTGCGCAGCGCCTGCAGCGGCTCGAACGCGTTGGCGAGTCCGCGGATCGCGGCGGTCTGCGGCATGAACTGCGCGATGCCTTGCGCTCCAGCCGGGCTGACGGCGCCTGAGTTGAAGCGGCTCTCTTGCCAGATGAGGCGCGTGAAGAATTCCTCCGGGAGGTCGTTGTCGGCAGCGGCCTGTGCCAGCGTGCGGCAGATCTCATCGACGGAGGGACGCGGTCCCGCAGGCTCATCACTTGCCGCACTGGCGGGTCCGGCCGGCGGCTCGGCGCGCGCCAGCGTCAGTTGTGACAGGGCAGCGGCGAACACCACGCATGCTGCCGTGAGCCGCAACGTCAATTCCCACCGAAGCATTGCGCGCTTCATCGGATGGAATGGCGTGAAATTGTCACGATGAGCTTCTTCCCGCGCACTGTCGCTGGGTTACGCCCGGATCAGCGGAGCACCGCAGCATGACAACAGTACCGGCCACTCCCGCTCCCAGCTAGAGCGATGTCTCGGCGGTCTAGGGGTTCGAGGCATAGCGTGCACATTGCGATTGACCTGACAATGGGCGCGAGTTCACCATTCACACTTTGCAGAACGATCGGCATCAGAAGTACTGCCAAGTTTCGGGAGAGAGTAGCAGTGCGCGCTCTGCCACTTTTCCTTTGTGGAGGATGACCGCTTGACCATCGAATATGAAAAGCGCGACGGCGTCGCCTACATCACGCTGAATAACCCCTCCAAGGCAAATATCCTCGACAAGCAGACGTCCGACGAGATTTCCGAGGCGTGGATCGATCTCTGGGAAGATCGCTCGATCCGCTGCGCAATCCTGACCGGCAAGGGCGATACGCACTTCTGCGGCGGTCATAACCTCGCGCCGCGCGAGAACATAACGGAGGAGGAGCGCGAGTATCTGCGGACTCAGCGCATCTTCTGGCCGCTGGCAGGAACGGCGCACGGCCAGAAGACCGGCGTCGACGGGCGCATGGGCGATCACTATCCACGCGTGTGGAAGCCGGTGATCGCCGCCGTAAACGGCTGGGCGGCGGGCGCCGGCCTGTACATTCTGCTGTCATCGACCGACATCCGGATCGCGAGCGCCGAGCACGCGCGCTTCAAGTTTGCGCTCCTGACCCAAGGCTGGCTGGGTCATGGTCCCGGCGCCAGCTTGCTCGCCAAGCAGCTGCGCTATATCGATGCCATGAAAATTTTGCTGACGGACGAACCATTCGATGCGCAGGAAGCGCTGCGGATCGGCCTCATCAACGAAGTCGTCCCGCACGCGCAATTGCTGGAACGGGCGGAGAAGATCGCCCGCCATATTTGCACGCTGCCGCCGGTTGCGGTGCGGATGATGAAGGAGTTTCTGGTGCGCTTCGGCGATTTGCCGACCGACCAGGCATGGCACGTGCAAAACCTGATCAATTCACTGCTTATTCAGACCACGACCGACGGTGAGGAAGGCCGGCAGGCGTTCAACGAGAAGCGCAAGCCGAGGTTCAGACGGCAAGCTGCGCAAGCGTGGCGACGCCTGGCCGGATCTCTCGGAAGAGGATGCAAGGCGGCTGGATGAGGCGTATCGCAGCGGAGAGTTTTGAAAGTCTAGCCAAGCGCTCCGCTCGTCCGCAGTTCGACGATACGTTCCTGCGATAGCCCAAGGACGTTGGCGAGCACATGATCGGAATCCGCGCCCAATTCCGGCGCGGGGCCTGTCGTGCGGCCGAAACTTGCGCGCCAGGGCAATCCCGGCAACACACCTGCACCGTGCTTGTCCCAGAATTTCGCGGGTGGCAAGGTGCGGGCTTTTCACCAAGTCTCCGTAGCGCGCGAGGGCGGCCGCGGGAATGCCGGCATTCAGCAGCGATTGGGCTGCAGCTAGAGGCCGACCGGGGGGCGGCCCAAGCGGTCAGCGCCGCATCGATTGCGCGCTGTGCGTCGATGCGCTGACCGAGATCGTAGCGCGGCCATGCCGGACAATCCCGGCACGAGATCGCACAGCGCGCGCCATTCTGCGTCTGTGCGCGCAACGACGCTGATCCAGTCATCGTCGCCCGCACAGCGCCATACGCCGTGTGGTGCGTAACGCGTTGATGCATTGCCCATCGGTTTCGGTGGTGTGCCGAGCTGGGTCGCGACCAGTGGCTCGGCCATGGTCCATAGCATCGCCTCGATCATCGAGAAATCGATGCGCGCCACGCCTCCTTCATGCTGCCGATGCCAGAGCGAGGCGGCGGCGACAAAAGCAAGCATCAGGGCACACATGGGATCGAGCCATGCCAAGCCGATGCGTGGAGCGATCTCGGGATGACGATTTAGTCCGGCAAATCCGGCGTAGCACTGCAGCAGCGTCCCATACGCCACCGCATGCGAGTCCGGCCCTGTTCTCCCCATCCCCGATGCGGAGATATAGATGAGATCCGGGTTCACGGTCTTCAGCGCCTCTGCGTCCAGACCGAGCCTGGCCATGACACCGGTGGCGTAATTTTCGATCAGGATGTCGGACTTTGCGGCAAGCGCCCGCGCAACCTCGACAGCTTGCGGCTTCTTCAGGTCGAGTACGATGCTCTTTTTCGCTTGCCCAAGCACCGTATGCAGTTCCGATCCGCGCCCAGGGTCGCCTCTGCCGGGCGCTTCGACCTTGATGACCTCCGCTCCCATCGCGGCAAGGTAGCGCGTCGTCGTCGGACCGGCGATCACCCAGCTGAAATCGAGCACGCGTATGCCGGACAACGGCATCGGACCATTCGGCGCGCGCTGCTTGCGGCCCGACGCGGTAACACTCAGTCCGAACGGCGTGCTCGGCACTCGAATTGTTTTTCCGGCAAGATTGTGCGGCACGTAGTAACGGCGATGCCGCATCTGTGGCGTGTCCAGATGCTCCGAGACTTCGCGCAACGGAAAGCTCGGCACATGCTCGCGCTGTGCGGCGTCGGCGATCCATTGCTTGTCGCGCTGCCTGCTCCATTGCGACATCAGTGCATGCAGGGCATCCCAGTTTTTCACCCGATCGGCCTTGGAGACAAAGCGCGGGTCGGCGCCCCAGGCGGGTGATCCCATCGCTTTCAGCCACGACGCCCACTGCTTCTCCTCTCGCGGGGAAATCGCGGCGTAGCCGTCGCTCGCAGGCAGGATCGTTACCGTTGCGCCATTGCCGTCACTCAAGCGCTTGCGTTCCCAGCTCTTGCCGCCCAAGCCCGCGCGTGCGAGCTCGGTCATGGTGAGCGTCGCCAAGGCTTCGTGGATCGATACATCGATGGACGCGCCGGACTGATTGCCCTGCGACGCATGCATGCCGGCACAGGCGGCAGCCAATCCACCGATGAACGCGGATTGCTCACCCACGGGACGTATTGGCGCCTCCAATAGGTCGTCCACTTGCCCGGTCAGCTGGCGAGAAATGCCGCTGGCAAAGAACAGGGTCAGGTCGGTGGCCGGATCGTTTGCCCGAGGACCCGTCTCGCCATAGGGAGAGATCGTGACGACAGTCGCCGACGCATTGATCCGCCGCAGCTGAGCCAAGTCGTAGGGGCTCGCCGCCCAATCTTTCGGCTGTCCCTCGCGCACGATCAAATGCGCCGCTGCCAGGCTCTCGCGCCGTTCCGTTGCATCCGCGGCAGCAGCTTTGCCGTGATTTAGGTAGGCCGACAGCAACGTGCCGGCGTCCGGGATCAATGCAGATCACGTGCGCCCCGACGTCGGCCAGCAGTCGACCACAGACCGCGGCCGCCGCACCGCCGCCGATCTGAACCACATTGAACCCGGCTAACAGCGTCATGCCTTGATGATAGCGCATTGGTGCCAAAGGCTCCCCGGGTAAGCGCTTCCGCCATGTCCGCGGGCGTCCCCCGGAGCCCTGCGGAATGCTAGTATCCGCACAGGTCCAAGGGTTCATCTGGAGAATGTCGGATGAAGACACACTACGGGCTGCTCGACCGTCGCACGTTCCTGAAAAGGACCGCGCAAACGACTGCAGCGGCGGCAACCGTTGCCGGCATGAGCTTCGCAGCTACGCCGCTCACCGCTCGTGCCGAAAAGACGGTGCCTCTGCGAACGTCACGGATCTCGTATTTCCGCAATGGCGAGATCTACGTCAATGAACCGGGCAAGCCGGACGGAAAGCCACTGACGACGGGCCACGTGGACTTCAAACCGTCGTGGTCCAAGACCGGCGACATGCTCGTGTGCTTTCGCCGTACCAAGGACGATCCCGTCACCGTCAACTGGCAGAGCGCGATTTTTGTCGTCAACGTGGACGGCGCTGGATTTCATCCACTGACCGACGGCACAGCCACGGATTTCAATCCCACTTGGACGCGCGACGGTTTCAACACACCGATCTGGAACCGGAAGAACGCAAAAGCCGGCGGCTTCTACGTGATGCAGAGCAAGGTGGGCGGCAAAGCCCGGCCAGGAGGTCGCGATCACCGACGAGAGCTTTCACACCTGGGCCCACTCATGCCTCATGGACGGCCGGATCCTGGTGAACTCTGCTCATCCGACGCTGGGCTGGGGCGTTTTCCTGGTGACCCGCAGGGATGACAGGAAGCCGCTTTATGAGCGTATTCAGTGGGAGTTGGGGACAAAGGGCCAGCTGCACCGGGCCAGCATCTCTCCCAGCGAGACCAAGATCTGCTTCGAGTTTCTGGCGGGAACCCGATTCACAGAGCCCGGACACACGCTCTACATCGCAGATTTTGATGCACGGAATCACTCGATCACCAACCTCAAGGCGATTGCCAACGAGGCCGGGAAGAAGATTTGGTTTGCCTATCCGCGCTGGATTGAAGGCGAGACAGCAGTGGTTTACCACTCCGGCGAAACGGGGAAGAACCAACTCTACGTGTACCGGTTGGAGGACGGTTCGACCAAACGGGTGTCAACGGACGCGGGCGCCGACTACCGGTATCCGCATGGAGAAGCGGCTCCATGCTGACCGCCTTGAGGCGAAGTCTCACCTGAGGCCGAAACGCACCCAAAAGCGATGGGGTGGACGCCCCCCGACGGCATCGAAGTGCCAAAGTGGAGGTGTTGAAACACCACTGAGGGAGGCGTCCATGGGTGAGGTTATCACGATCGGGCTGGATCTGGCGAAGTGGGTCTTCCAGGCGCACGGCGTGGATGCGTCGGGAGCCATTGTCTTTCGCCGGAAGCTGAGGCGTGGGCAGGTGCTGTCGTTCTTCGCCAGCCAGCCGCGTTGCGTGGTGGCGATGGAGGCCTGCGCGGGCGGTCATTACTGGGCGCGAGAGATCGGCGCGCTGGGTCATGAGACGCGGCTGATCGCGCCGGCCTACGTCAAGCCGTTCGTGAAGCGGCAGAAGAACGACGCGGCTGATGCGGAGGCGATCTGCGAGGCGGCGCAGCGGCCGACCATGCGGTTCGTTATGGCGAAGAGCGCCGAGACGCAGGCGGCGGGGACGGTGTTCCGCGCGCGTGATCTGCTGGTGCGCCAGAGGACCCAGCTGATCAACGCCGTGCGCGGCCATCTGGCCGAGTACGGCATGGTCGTCCGCCAAGGCGCGGAGAACGCGCGCAAGCTGATCGCGTTGGTGGTTGATCCCACGTCTGACCTGCCCGAGGAGGCTCGGTCGACCCTGCAGGTGCTGACGCAGACATTGCAGGCTCTGCAGAACAGGATCGCCGTGCTGGACGTCGAGATCGCCCGACGGGCCAAGACCGATGCGCTCGCCAAGCGACTGATGACCATCCCCGGGGTCGGCGCCGTTGTCGCCACCGCGCTGGTCGCTCTCGCTCCGGCGCCGCAGACGTTCAGGCGCGGCCGCGACTTCGCCGCCTGGCTGGGGCTGACGCCGCTTCAACATTCCAGCGGCGGCAAGGAGCGGCTGGGCCGCACCTCGAAGATGGGGGAGCGCACCTTGCGGCGTCTTCTGATCATCGGGGCCAGCTCTGCAGCCAAGGCGGCCGCCATCAAGGGAGCGCCGACCGACAGCTGGCTGGCTCGCATGCTCTCAAGGAAACCGCGCATGCTTGTGGTGGTCGCACTGGCCAACAAGATCGCGCGCATCGCCTGGGCGCTGATGGCGCATGGCGGGATCTACAGAGCTCCGGCATCGGCGGCGTAACGCTCGTCGAAGCCTGAGGCTGGCGGAGACGTAGGAAGGTCAACAGAGGGATATGGCGCAACGGTCGATGAGACGGGGTCAGGAAAACCAGCAATGTCCGAAGCGCCTCGAGCGCGCAAGAGCGACATGGACCGGGCCCGCGAACTCCATACAGGCCAGCGGCGTGCAAACAGCCGCATCAGTAGGCCGGACACACGGAAGCACCTCGACTACACGCACAATCCCTCTGCCAGAATCTTCTTGCTTCTATCGGGGCGTCCACACACGGACATCGGCCAAGCCTTGATGATGAGTTCGGACTTATGAATACACGTCCTAGCCGCGTTTCCGGCCGGCCACGCGCGACAGCACGCCGGGCACGAAGGGGTGGACGGCCACATCGGTGAAGCCGGCGCCCTGCAGGTAGCTTTTCACCTCGGACTCGGTGTGGGCGAGGCCGGTGCTGCCCTGCACCGCCTCATTGAGGCCCCATAGCGCGGCCGACAGCGGGCCCTTGCGGTCGTCGTGCAGCGTTTCGCCGATCAGGTGCATCTCGCCGCCCGGCGCCAGGGCGGCGAAGGCCTTGGCCACCACGAGGCGGATCAGCGCCGGCTCGTATTGCGGCAGGTTGGACGCCATCACCACGACATCGATGCCCCGCGGGAAGTCGCTGGTGGTGAAGTCGCCGGCGATCGCGCTCACGCGCTCGTTCGCATCGTTGGCGGCGATGTACTCGCGCGCCACCACGACGACCGGCGGCAGGTCAAGCACGATCGCTTTGAGGCCGGGAAATGTTTTCGTCGCCACGATCGAGTACGCGCCCGAGCCGCCGCCGAGATCGAGCATCAGCTTGCGGCCGCTCAGGTCGACGCTGCGGCTGAACAGGC
Organism: uncultured Alphaproteobacteria bacterium; assembly: GCA_963755595.1. Classification (GTDB taxonomy): domain Bacteria; phylum Pseudomonadota; class Alphaproteobacteria; order Reyranellales; family Reyranellaceae; genus Reyranella. Next base: position 27,910 of record CAVWKP010000005.1, read on the forward strand.
GCGCGGCGCCCATGCCGATCGAATAGGTCGCAGCGTGATAGCGACGGGCGTCCTCGACGGTGAACTCGGTGTACTGGCCGAGCCGGCTCTCCTGCGTGCGGCGCAGTCGTTCGCTCAGTTCGCCGAACGCCGTCCAGCGCGGCTTGGTGAACAGGATCCACGGCCCGGCATAGCGCTCGCTGTCCTTCACCAGGAAGCGCTGCACGTCCGGCGCATTGGCGAAGCGCTCGCCGGCCCCTTCACTGGTGCGCTCCAGCAGAGTCATGGCGGTGAGCACCGTCAGCAGTCGCTCCGCATTGCGGTCGCTCATTCCGACGGCCTTGGCCAGCGCCTGAATGGTGTTCTGCCCGCGCTCGATCGCCGTGAAGACGTCGAGTTCGACCGCGGCCATCAGGGCGGCACTCTCCCAATAGGCCGTTGCCATCTTCTGCAGACGCGTGGTGTCGAGCCGGGCTCTTTCCGCCATGGACGTTTTCTCCCTCTTGCCTGATCATAGCGCCTGTTTCCCGGGGAGGACCGCCCATGGACATGCATATCGCGCAGGACCTGCCGCTGACCGGCATCGACGTCTATTCACTGCCGCCGGAAGAGGGCGAGGCCGTGCTACGCCGACAGCTCGCCGCGGCCTACCGCCTGGTCGACCATTTCGGTTGGACCGAGCTCATATACGGCCATCTCACCGCGCGCGTGCCGGGCGAGCAGCCACACTTCTTGATCAATCCGTTCGGGCTGAACTACGACGAAGTGACGGCGTCCAATCTGGTCAAGATCGATGTCGACGGGAATGCGATCGGCGAGGCCAAGCATCCGGTGAACTATGCGGGCTTCGTCATCCATTCGGCGATCCATATGGCGCACCAGGCCCGCCACCGCGCCGTGATGCATACCCACACCCGCGCCGGCATGGCGGTCGCGGCGACCAGCGAAGGGCTGCTGCCGATCTCGATGAACGCAACGGCGTTCCACGGCAACCTCGCCTATCACGACTACGAGGGCGTCAGCCTAGAGCTCGACGAACGCTCGCGGCTCTTGAAAGACCTCAGCGACAGCACGGCAATGATGCTGCGCAACCACGGGCTGCTCACCACCGGGCGCAGCGTGGCCGAGGCCTTCATCCAACTCTATCGGTTGGAGCGCGCCTGCCAGACCCAGGTCGATGCGGGCGCCGCCGGCACGATCGCCGTCATGGGCGACAACGTGGCCGGCAAGTCGCGCTCCCAGCTCGACGGCTTCGGCAACGAGAACACCGGTTCGGGCGACCTCGAGTTCGCGGCCTTGATCCGCAAGCTCGACAAGACCGACACCAGCTGGCGGAACTGACTAGAGCGGATTGGGACCGAGCAGCTCCCAGCGGTGGCGCTCGCGCAACGCTGCCTTTTCGGCGTCACTTAGGTTCGGGCGTTCGAACGTGTCCTCGATGTAGCGGCCTGCTCCGGCCGGCGTGTACAGGAACAGCACCCGGCCGGTCGTCGTGCCGGTATTCTTCCAGGCATGCGGCACGTTGCGCGGGAAGAAGGCACAAGTGCCGGGTCCGCCCTTGGTGATCTCCTCGCCGATCTTGAAGGTGAACTCGCCTTCGAGCACCCAGGCGACCTCATCGCTGTCGTAATGCAGGTGATGCCAGCTCGCCGTCCCGGCGGGCGTGGTCTCCTCGAACATCATGATGCTGTCATGGGTCTCGCCGCCGAGCAGCTTCAGGGCAAAGGTGCGGCCAGGCGCGTCCGGTTGCTCGTAGTGTTTCCCGCCGCCGGCGGGTACGACGATGCCCTTGCTTGCGGTCATGGCGGAGTCCTCCGCTATTGGCTCTGCACCTTGTATAACACACGCAGCGAGCCGCTGGCGCCTGCGATGTCGGCGATGCGCCAACCGGCCGGCGTTCTGACCATGTCGATGGCGAGGCGCTTGGGCTTGCCGAAATTGGCGAAGGACACCAGCGCCGGTGGCGCTGTCGCCGCTTCCCGAGGCGCGCACCACCAGGTCGCTGACCTGCCATTCCTGCGCGTCCACGAAGGGATCGCCGTCGAGCGTCGGCGGCTGCCGGTATTGCTTGGCCAGGCGCATGTCGCGCTCCATGGCTCGGGCGAGGTCGGGTGCGAAGAAGCGCGCCGCTTGCGTGTAGGGCTGGCCCTTGAAGTCGCGTTTCAGGTAGGGCTCGTAGATCGCTTGCAGGAAGGCCTGTGGCGATTGCTGGGCGCTTGCGGCGAACGGCAGCAGGCAGGCGGCGGCGAACGCGCGTCGGTCAAGCACGGAACTGCGTCCGGTCGGTGCCGGCATAGAGCACCTTGTGCGAGCGCTCGACGGCGTCCTTGTGCGCGGCGAGCGCTGCCGCATCGAGATCGGCGCGCGGCGCGGGCTCGAGGTCGAAGTTGCCGTGCGTGTCGCAGCCGCGCACTAGGGTCGCCGAGTCGCGCACCTTGAGCTGGCGCACGTGCGGGGGGATGTAGCGTATGGCAAGCCCGATGCGCCGGTCGCTGGTGGTGTTGGGCCCCGAGCCGTGCACCAGCATGACGTGGTGCAGCGACATCTCGCCGGCCTTGAGCGGCACGTCGACGCCTTCGCCTTGGGGCACCTCGACCGCGATCTCCTGGCCGCGGGTGAGCAGGTTGTCCTTGTCGAACGTGTCGCGGTGCGCGAGCTGCTGCTTGAGGTGGCTGCCCGGCCAGAACTTCATCGGGCCGCTCGCGAGCGGCACGTCGGCGAAGGCCACCCAGGCGGTGATGACGTCGTTGGTGCTCAGTCCCCAGTAGGTGGCGTCCTGGTGCCACGACACGAAGGACGGCGAGCGCGCCTCCTTGATGAAGAAGTTGGTGCTCCAGCAGAGGATGTCGGGCCCGATCACGTCCTCGACGGCGTCGAGGATGGCGGGATGGCGGGCGAGCTCGTTGGCCCAGGTGAAGAGCAGATGGACCTTGTGGCGCATGCCGCCGGCGATCGGCCCACCGGTCGCGCGCTCATGCGCCTCGAGCTTGTCGCGATAGCCGCAGGCCTCGGCGGCCGACAGCACGGGGAGCGGGAAGTAGAAACCATCGCGGCGGTACTGCGCGACCGCCTCGGCGCTGAGACGTTTGCCCATGCCCTCAGTCTAGAACAACCGCCAGAAGGCCACCACCATCACGGCATAGAGGGCAAGGATGATCCCCGCGCCCAGCAGGTGGGTGAGCAGCGGCCGCGAACCGGTGGGTTGCAACCACCAGCCGAAACGGTTGGCGACCCAAGGCACCAGAAACCCGGTCAGGCCGACGCTGACGATGTTGCCGACGAACAGGGCGACCGCAAAGGACATGTGCAGCTTGTTCGCCAAGAACGGCGTGCCGATGAAGACACCCCACAGGAAGACGATGGGGTAGAGCATGAGGAGCACGAGCATATCGATCTTCCACACCGGCAGCGGCGCCGCACCCGCGCCGGCCTCGCGGAACCATTGCTCGAAGCCGGCGCGCACGGTGCGGGTGTGGAACTCCTCGGTGAGCGGCTCGGCTTCCTCGACCAGCTTGCGGCGCTCGGGCAAGTCGAGCCAGGCGTTGAGGTTTTCCTCGCCGTCGAAGCGCAGGATGGCGACGTGGTCCTCCTGCACACCGGGCACGGCGGGCTCGAAGCGATAGCCCTGCAGGCCGCGCGCCTTCGATTGTGCGGCGGCGATCTTGCGCTCCCAGGCGCGGTACTCGGTTTCCTTGCCGAGCTTCACGCGCGTGCTGATCACGGCGGAGACGGGTGTGCTGCGGGCGGCACCAATCGTCCTGCACGATATGCACGTCGTCTCGCCCGACCAGCATTGCGCGATGCCGTCGATGCGCGCCTGCCGCTCTGTTGAGGCGAGCCAGCGCTGCGCGTCGTCGCGGCTGGCGAAGCGCTGCAGGATCACCCAGTCGATCTGCAGGGGCGGCTTGGGCGGCATCAGCCGCTGCTCGATGAAGCCCGGGAAGTTCGCGATCACCGTGCTGGTCTCGCCCTGCCAGCGCGCGAAGGCTTCGGCGCTCTCCGACTTTACACAGGTCTGCGTTACGATGCTGACGCTGGGCGTTCGCGGCTCGCTCATGTCGGCGAGCTTGTCGAAGATGCGGTCCGGCGTGAAGGGCAGGTGGGCGAAGCGCACGCCGGTCGCATTGGCGAGCGCATTGGCGATCGCGGGCGCGACCGGGTTGATCGCGCATTCGCCTTGGGACTTGGCGCCGAGCGGGCCGATCGTGTCGTAGGTGTCGGCGAAGAAGATTTCGGTGTGCGGCACGTCGGCGAAAGCCGGGATGCGGTAGTTGCGCAGCGTCGGGTTGACCATGGCGCCGCTCTCGTCGTAGCACCATGTTCTCGTACAGCGCCCAGCCGAAGCCCATGGCGATCGCGCCGTCGATCTGGCCGCGGCACTGCATCGGATTGATCAGCCGGCCGATGTCGGCGGCATGCACGCTGTGCAGGATGCGGATCTCGCCGGTGACGTGTGCACCGCGAGCCGCACGCCCTGCACGTTGAACGCGATCGTGCGCGGCGAGAGGTAGGCCTTGCGGCTCGACGTCGAAGCGGTGACCGGCCTTGGCGCCGGCGGCATGAAGCTCGGCCAGCGGAATTCGCGTGTTGCCGCAGATGACGGCGTCGTCGTCGCAGCGGGCACTGGCGCGGCGATGCCGGTATGGCGGCCGGCGAAGTCGAGGATGTCGTCGCGCAGGGCCTCGGCGGTCATGCTCGACGGCCTGCCCGGCCACGACCGTGCCGGTGCTGGCGAAGGTGCCGGTGTCGTACGGCGTCGGTCGGTGTCGGCGTTGATGATGGCGATCGCGCTCGGCGCGTGTAGCCGAGCGACTCGAGCGGCGATCTGCCGGTGCGCGGTGATGAGCCGTTGCCCATCTCGGTCGAGCCGACGGCGAGATGATAGGTGCCGTCGGGCAAGAAGCTGCATGTCGGCGCCCGAGCGATGTTCGGTCGGCGGGCCGCATTCGAGCATGGCGAGCGCGACGCCGGTGCCTTCGAGCCAGTCGGCGCCCTCGGGCTTGGGCAGCCCTCGCCCGCTCTTGAGCCGGCGTTCTCGACGGGATCGAGGCATTGGTCGATGCCGTAGCTGCCGAAACTCGACGTCGGACGAGTTCCTTCCAGATCGAATTCGATGCGGTCGGCCGGCGCGGACGACGTTCTTGCGCCGGATCTCGAACGGGTCGATGCCGAGCAGCTGCGCGAGCTCGTCCATGGCGCATTCGATGGCAAAGGTGGTCTGCGACGCGCCGTAGCCTCGGAAGCCGCCGCCCGGCACCATATTGGTATAGACGGCGTAGCCGTCGGCCTTCTTGTTCGGGCAGCGATAGGCGGCCGATCGGGCTGCCGAGCGCGGCGGCCAGCGTCTCGCCGCCGTGATTGCCATAGGCGCCGGTGTTGGAGACGACGCGCACCTCGAAGCGCGGTCAGCGTGCCGTCCTTCTTGGCGCCGAGCTTCACGTGGGTCGTCATCTGATGACGCGTCGTGGCGCCGATGAACTGCTCCTCGCGCGTGAACTCCCACATCACCGGGCGGCCGGTCTTGATCGTGGCGAGCAGCGCACAGATCCTCGGACACCATCTCCTGCTTGCCGCCGAAGCCGCCGCCGACGCGCTCGGTGAAGACATGGAGGTCGCGCGGTCGAACATGCCGAACAGATAGGCGAGTTTCTTCTGGGCGATGAACGGCGCCTGCGAGCTCGTGCGGACGTGCAAGCGGCCGTCGTCGCCCCTCCAGGCGATCGAGCCGTGCGTCTCGAGATGGACATGCTGCACGCGCGAGGTCGAATAGGTCACCTCGTGGATGGCATCGGCTTCCTTGAAGCCCTCCGCGACGTTGCCGATCTCGCCGTGGAGTCGACATAGAAGTTGCCGCTGCTCGGCGACGCTCTTCTTGTCGTGCAGGATCGGCGCGCCCGGTTCCATCGCCGCGTCCGGGATCGAACACCGCCGGCAGGATCTCGTACTCGACTTCGAGCGCGCGGCAGCCCTCTTCGGCCGCGCCTTCGGTCTCGGCGACGACGGCGGCGATCGCGCTGGCCGACGAAGCGGGCGACATTGTCGAGCATGTAGGTATCGTCGGGATCGACGAGATGATCCTCGTGCATCGCCGTACTGAAGAGCTTGCGCGGCACGTCTTCCCAGGTGAAGACGGCGACGACGCCCGGCACGGCCAGCGCGCGCTTGTCGCGCTTGATCGACTTGATGCGCGCGTGGGCGTGCGGCGAGCGCAGCACTTTCAGATGCAGCAGCCCTCCATCGGCGGATGTCGATCGTGTAGCGCGCCTGGCCGGTGACGATCGCGTCGGCGAACGGGTTGCGCAGGCTCGCGCCGCAGGCCTTGCCGGCGACGTCTTCCTCGACATTGCACCATGCCGTGCGAGGCGTCGGCGATCGAGCGATAGCCCGTGCAGCGGCAAAGATTGCCCTTGAGCGCGTGCGGCAGGTCCGCGCTGCTGCATCGTCGTCGAAGGTCGCCGACGGTCATGATCATGCCGGCCGCGCAATAGCCGCATTGGAAGGCCTGCGCATCGAGAAAGGCCTGCTGCATCGGATGCAGCTTGCCGTCCTTGCGCGAGGCCCTCGATGGTGGTGACTCGCGTCCCTCGGCGCGAAACGCCGGCACCAGGCAGCAGTGGAACGGCTTGCCGTCGATCCAGACCGTGCAGGCGCCGCAGTCGCCCGCGTCGCAGCCTTTCTTGACGCCGAACCAGCCGAGGTCGCGCAGGAAGGTGCGCAGGCACTGGCCGGGCGCGGGCTCGGCGGAAAGCGTCTTGCCGTTGACGTGAGCTTCATCGTGCGCTCCGGCTGCGAGCTCCGCGCGGATCTGCTCGGCGAAATAGTACGTGAGGTGGCGCTTGTAGGCGGCCGAGCCGTGCACGTCGTCGAACTAGCCGCTCGGCGGAACGCGGGCGTCGATCGCCCGGCGCAGATCGTGCGGCCGTCGGCATGCTGGTCGAACTTAGCTGGATCGGCCGCGGCGTCGCCGCGGTGATGGTGAGCAGGCAGATCCGTCTGCCCGCGTCGCTGCGTGCCGATGATCAGCGCCGCCGAGCGGCCGAGATGGGTGAGCGACGAGCGGCGAAAGGCATAGCGCTTCTCGAGCGCCTCGGCCGGCAGATGGATGCTGCGCAGCAGCTCGCCCGGCTGCAGCACGTTCTTGTGGTTGCCGGTGACGAAGTCGACGACCGGAAACGTGGCGCGGCTTGCCGTCGCGCGGCCACAGCGTGCAGACGCCCTCGAGCGCGGCGGTCAGCGAGATCATGGCGCCGGCCGGCAGCGACATGCAGATGTTGCCGCCGACGGTCGCCGCGTTCCAGATCTTGAACGACATCAGGAACGCGTCGCAGCACTCGCGTGAGCAGCGGCGCGGCGCGTCCATCGCGGCTGGCGCCGTGAAGCGATGCAGCTCGGCGATGCGTGCAGGTTGCGGCGATCTCGAGCCGCCGGCGTCGGCCTTGAGCGCCGGCCAGCGCGAGCTCTCGAGATCGATCAGCGTGTCGGTGGCGATCTGCGGCTCGGAGAACAGCCAGGTTCCGCCGGCGAGCCACGCATAGCCGTCGCGCCACTGCGCTGATCTGATCCGCCGAGGTCGGGCCGCTTCACCGCGACGATGGTGTTGAGATTCATGACGTCTCACTTCAAGGTCGTCGAGCGACGTGGCACCCGGTCCCGGTGTGATCAATGTCGGCCACTGGTGAGAGCCAAACGGCACCGCCGGCGGCAGGAACGGCTGTTTGCCGCGTCTTGCATCTCCGAGACGATGGTCTTGCGCGCATCGCCGCCCATCAGCTCGAAGTCCATCAGCCGGTCGCTGCCGAAGAACAGCGCCCCCACCGAACGGTCGGAGATGATGCGAACCATCGAGGTCAGCATTTCCTGCGGCGTCGTGGTGAACGAGATGGTCTCGATCAGCATCAGCCGGTCGTTGATCGCCTCGGGCGGGAAATACTGGGCGAGCGTGCTGAACAGCACGTTGTTCTGGCGCGCCACGTAGATCGTGTTGGCGGCGGCATAGGTCTTGTCCCAGTCGGGGCCAAGGGCTGCCCGCCAGCCGTCGAGCACGCCCATCCAGTGCTTGACCTGCGTCGAGGCCGCCCAGTTGATGATCAGCTTGATGTTGGGCGCCTGCTTCTTGGCGAAGGCCTGAAGCGCGTCCATCGTGATCACGCCCTTGGCCATGCAATCGTCCATGTAGGCAACGTTGTTGCCGAGGATTTCCTTCACCGCAGGCTTCCAGTCCTCCTGAATGGGCAGGAGGTTGACGCCGTCCAGGGCCGTCTTCATCTGCGTGCGGAAGGCGAGCATCGGCGCCATCCAGCTCTTGTCGGCGGCGTTGCCGACATAGGGCATGACCACCTCCGAGATCGCCATGGTGCTGTGCCCGGTCGACTTCATGATCTGGTAGACGATCGGCACCGACGGCGCGTCTTCCGGCGGCTTGTCCGGCCGGTAGAGGATCATGCGTCCTCCGGCGCCGGAGAACAGTGCCAGGATGACGGGATGCGGGCCATGATGTTGCTCTGGAACGTATTGGCGGCGGCGTCGTAGAGCGCGAACATCGAGGTGTTGAGCTGCAGGACATCGCGCGTCGCCAGTGCGTCCGGCGTCTGCGGTGTCGTGCCGGTGATGGCCTTCAGATAGTCAGGCAGGTCTGCGGCCTGCGCGGCGGGCGGCGCGCCGACAGCGGCGGCGGCCAGCAACGCTCCGCACGCCAACGTAAACGACTGATGTCGCATGAATTACTCCTCCCACATCCCGGCGCATCATCGCAGGAACGCTAGAGGGTTTCACCTGCGGCCTTCAGCACCGCCTCGACGTCCGTTGTCCAGACGAGGTTCATCTTTTTGAACGATTCGAGGACCCGGCGCATCGCCGCTGCTCCGGCCGGCGTGCCGACCACGAACGGGTGGATGCCGATGGCGACGACCGTCGCCTCGCGGTCGGGATTGGCCGCCGCCTCGCGCGCCAGCTCACCGACATAGTCGATCCACAGCCGCTCGAGGTCGCTGGCTTCCTTGAAGCGCGAGAGATATTGGCCCATGTCGACCACGGTCGGCGGATAGGGCAGCAGCACGAGCGGGCGCGGCTTGGTGGCGAGGCGGGACAGGATGTCGGAGTCCATGCCGTCGAGCGAGTAACGGATGCCTTCCGCGGCGGTCGCGGCAAAGGTATCGGCGTTGGGATAGACGCTTGGGCTCGACCAACCACGGCTGCGCTGGCCGGTGCTTTTCTCGATCATGTCGAGCGTGCGGCGGATATAGGCGCGTTGGGCATCCGGTCCCTTGTCGAGCGGCAGAAGGTCGGTCGAGTTGTTGAGCCCGTGGGCGACCACCGGCGCGGTCGGCACCAGGGTGCGCAGCTCTTTCCAGACGGCGGGCTGCTGCTCGGGGAACTGGGCGTTGAGCGCCAGGCTGAGCGGCGCGCCCGTTTCCTTGAACAGCCGGCCGACGCGCGCCAGGCCCCACTCGATGGCGTATTGCCGGAACGCCTCGTCGACGAGGTCCGGCGTGCGCCCGTTCATGTCAGGCCGGAAGTTCGGCCCATGATCGTGGCCCCACACCTCGACATAGAGCACGAAGCAGACAGCGACCTTCTTGCCGCCCGGCCAGGCTTTCACACGGATCGCCTCGCGTGGCAGGCCGGTGATCCAGTCGGTCGAAGTCTGGCCGGCCGCCGGAACGGCTGCCGCCAGAAGGGCAATCGCTGCAAGGATGAAGCCGAACGCGCGCACGGCGGGCACTATAAGCATTTTGGGTTAGGATAGGCCATGTCGTCCGTTCGCTCTCTCTGTCTTCTCGCCGCCGGCTTTGCTGTGACGACGCCGGTCTCGGCCCAGCTCATCGACCACAAGGACCTGTCGCTCGCTGCTGCGCTCACCATCGCAACCGCGGCCGCCGAGCAGTGCAAAGCAGGGGGCTACACCGTCTCCGTCGCCGTGGTGGGCCGCGAGGCGCAGCTCCTGGTGCACTTGCGCGGCGACGGCTCGCCGCCTCATTCGATGGAGAACAGCTATCGCCGCGCCTACACCGCGCTCACCTTTCGCCGGCCGTCCGTCGAGGTCGAGCAGAGAATGCGTGCCGATCCTGCCGACCAGCTCGCGCGCCTCGAGCACGTCATGGCGGCCCAGGGCGGGCTTCCCATTGTGGTTGGCGGTGATGTCATCGGCGCCGTCGCCGTATCGGGCGCGCCCGGCGGCGAGAAGGACGAGGCCTGCGCCCGGGCCGGCCTGGACAAGGCGGCGTCGGCGTTGAAGTGAGGCGCGGCATGGACCGCGCTCCGGTGAGCGAGCATCGTTCGGCGGGATCGGCTATTGTTGCCGCTGCCCCACAGGCCTCGGAGGAAGCGGACATGGACAAGGAAACCCCGCCCCGGCGTGACGTTCTCCGCGCGATGGCCGCCGCGGGCGCGACAGGGCTGCCCGCCGGCCGCGCGTTGGCGCAGGGCGTGGCCCATGCGGCCGGCGCGCCCGCCTACGATCCGGGCGCGCGCTTCGAACTGGCCGTCAGCGAAGTCGAGCTGCGGCGCAACGGCGCCGGCCGCATGCTGATGGCGCGGATCTACCAGCCCAAAGGGGCGGGGCCGTTCCCGACCGTGCTCGACCTGCACGGCGGCGCATGGAACAGGAAGGACCGCCTCGCCGAGGAGCCGATGGACCGCGCGCTGGCGGCGAGCGGGCTGCTGGTCGTCGCCGTCGACCTGACGCTGGCGCCCGAGGCGCCCTATCCGGCCTGCGTGCAGGACGCCCACTACGCCGCGCGCTGGCTGAAGTCGAAGGCCGCCACCTGGAACGGCGACGCCTCGAAGCTCGGCGTCTATGGCTCGTCCAGCGGCGGTCACGTCGCCGAGCTGTTGGCGCTGCGGCCGCACGATCCGCGCTACGGCGCGATCCCGCTCCCCGCGCGCCGGACGTCGACGCCACCGTCGCCTTCGTCGCCATGCGCTCGCCGGTCAGCAACACCTTCGCGCGCTACCAGAACGCCGAGCGACGCCACAACGAGGCGATGATCAAGAACAACCAGGTGTTCTTCTCGCCGTGGGAGACGATCCACGAAGGCAACCCGCAGGAGATCCTCGAGCGCAAGGAGAAGGTCGCCTGCCGCCCCTGCTCATCATGCAGGGCGCGCTCGACGACAACGTGCTGCCGGAGATGCAGGAGAAATTTCGCCAGGACTTACCGGGCGGCCGGCGGCCAGTGCGACTATCGCCTGTTCGAGAATTCTGTCCACGAATGGGTCGCCGAGCCCGGCCCGCAGACCGACAAGGCGCGCGAGACGGCGAAGGAATTCATCGCCCGGCAGCTCGAGGCTGAACGGCCGCCGCGGATCGGAGACTGCCGACCCGCTTCCTCAGTCTACGGCCGAGTGTTAGAAGTCCGCCTCGTTCCGAGTATTCATCCACGTTTGTAGGCTGAGCGCTTCTCGATCGGTTTCCATCTTTTCAGCGTGAGGAGAGTGCATGGAGTGAACTGACGACACAGGGAGCGAAACATGAGAACCAACAGGCGTAAATTCCTGGCCGGCGTATCGGCCGCTACGGCGCCTTCGGCGAGTTGCGTGGCGTTTGGTGACAAGAAATACGACACAGGCGCGACCGATACCGAGATCAAGATCGGTCACACCAACCCCTATAGTGGGCCTGCTTCTTCCTACAGCTCGATCGGCAAGCTGCATCTAGGCGTACTGGAAGATGGTCAACGAGCAGGCGGCATCAACGGCCGCAAGATCAACTTCATCACTTACGACGTGACGGCTATTCGCCGCCCAAGACGGTGGAGATGATCCGCAAGCTGGTGGAAGAGGACGAGGTGCTCTGCCTGCTTCAACACGCTGGGCACACCGTGCAACTCCGCGATCCACAAATACATGAACCAGAAGAAGGTGCCGCAGCTCTACATCGCCACCGGCGCGTCGAAGTGGGGCAACCCCAAGGAATTCCCCTGGACCATGGGTTATCAGCCCGACTACCACACCGAGGGCGTCCATCTACGCCAAGCACATCCTGGGCAACGTCAAAGACGCCAAGATCGGCGTGCTCTACCAGAACGACGACTACGGCAAGGACTACTTCAACGGCATTCAAGGACGGCCTTGGCAAGGAGGCCGGCCGCCTGGTCAAGCACGTCACCTACGAAGCGACCGACCCGACGGTCGACAGCACAGATGATCGAGCTTGAAGGAACTCGGGCGCCAACGTCTTCTTCAACGTGTCGATCTCGAAGTTTGCCGCCCAGGCCATGCGCAAGGCGGCCGACCTGGGCTGGAAGCCCGTCGCAGTACATGAACAACGTGGCGGGCGTCGGTGGACGCCGACCATGAAGCCGGCCGGCTTCGACAACGTGCAGGGCGTGCTCACGGCCGCGTAGCTCAAGGATCCCACCGACCATCAGTGGGACAACATCGGCGGACATGAAGGACATGGCGCACCTTCATGGCCAAGTACATACCGGATGGAAACCTGGCCGACGGCAGCTACGTCTATGCCTAGCGGCGTGGCGACCCTGCTGCAGCAAGACCTGCAGAAGTGCGGCGACGTGCTGACGCGCGACAACCTGATGAGGCAGGCGGCAAGCCATCATCAGGTCCAGCTTGCCGGGCCTGTTGCCGGGCATCACCGTCAGCGACCAGCCCGACCGACTTCTACCCGGTCCAGGCGGTCCAGCTCTCGCGCTTCAAGGGCGAGACCTGGGAGCTGTTCGGCGACGTGATGTACAACGAAAGCACTTGATCGCGGTTTGCGATCGGCAGAGAAAAGGCCGCCGGCAGGTTCGTCGGCGGCCTTGGGGCCATCACAAGGGATTGTCGGATGTCTTCGGCGACTTTCACCGTTCGCGCCACTTCCGGAACCAAGAGACGGCTGGAAAAGCTCACCAGAGCACCGGCCGCAGCCGGTCCTTCCTGACGGCTGAAGCGCTGAACGAATACCTCGATGTCAATGAATGGCAGGTCGAAGGGATCCGGGCGGTGATCTCCTCGCTAGACAAGGGTGAGGGCGTACCGCACGACGACGTCAGGCGGATGATCAAGACCTGGGAACGCGGGCGAGCGTCGGGCAAACGCACCCGTGCATGAAGATTTGTGAGGCGAGAGGGCTCCCGCATCAGGCTCTCTCGAGTCTCGGACGGATCACGTCGGCAAAGGCCCGCAGCGGGGCCTCCGGCATGTCGTAGCCGCCGGCGAGGTCATGCGCCGGGAACAGGAACACGTCCGAGACACCGGCGTCCTCGCGCGCCTGCAGAAGGCGCTCCGCGCAGCGCTCCGGCGGGCCGAACAGCCCGAACGCGTCCGCGATCTGGCGCGCCCGGTCCTCCGGTATCGCTGCGGGATCGTGCGCCGCCGCGAGCTCGAAGCCTGCCTCCGCGAGCCAGCGAAGATTCGAGGCACTGGGATACGCGAGGAATGGCTGGCCGGGCGCGAACCAGCTCCGCACCCATCGCGCTCCCACGTCATCGGCGCCGAGACCGAGCGTCACCACGAACGTGACCGGGAAGCCGGCCAGCGAGCGGCCCGCGCGGGCGGCGCCGATCTCGAGGTGGCGACGCGCGGCGCGCACGGCCGCCGGATCGAGGCCGACCATGAGGAAGGCACCGTCGGCCACCTCGCCGGCAAGCTCGATCATGCGGGGCCCCGCCGCCAGCAGATGGACCGGCGTCGGCGTCGCGCCCCGGTTGCGCAGGCGCGTCGAGGTCGGGCCGAACGCGACGGCCTCGCCGGCGAGCAGCCGCCGCAGGTCGAGGATCGCCTCACGCATGACGGCCACGGGCGCGCGCCGTACCCCGATGCTCCGCGCCGAAATGAATCCGGGAGCGACGGTGAGACAGATCCGCCCCGGTGCGATCTCCTCCAGGCTGTGGGCCAGCGACGCGAGGACGAGGGGATGGCGGACCAGGGGGCTCGACGTGGCGGGGAACAGCCGCAGGCGGTGCGTGGCCTCAGCGGCGAGCGCCAGCGCCAGGTAGGCGTCCCGGCCGCTCGACGGATGGTCATGGATGCCGACGCCGTCGAGGCCCGCGTCCTCGCAGCGGGCGACGAACGCCGCGAGGTCAGGCAGCGGCCGGCCGACCGGAACTCGAAGAGCGACGCGAATTGCGGTCATCAGAACGCGGTCCACAACCAGAGAGGAGTCCACAACCGTCCACTCGCGGTGGACGGGGTAAATGCCGATGACATCGGCATCGGATGGCCGTGAGTCCACAGTTTCGGGGACTCCCCCTCGTTGAAAAATCGGCTCTCGCACGGACACGAAGGAAGGAGGGCATCATCATGCGCGCATGATGCACTGCCCGAGCGTCAAACTCTAAACTTGGTCATTAGAAGTTACCCTCGGGGCTCCTGACAGGAATTGGCGGTCCGCCCGGCTACGGCAAGCCCCTTGAAGGGAGAAGCGGGATGGCGCGCTACACGCTCTATTGCGTCGGGGCCTCGGGCAATTCCTACAAAGTCGCGCTGTACCTCAGCTGCGCTGGCGTGAGGCCTGGGACCACGCCGCCGAAGCTACACCACGCCGTGGGACACGATCCGAGGCCTGCGGAGGAGGCGCGTTGAATCTTGTAGGAAGAGGATAGCGAGATGACTGAGCCAATTTCTTTGGAGGGGAGGGTCGCGGTAGTGACTGGCGCAGGCCGCGGGCTGGGGCGGGCATACGTCGAGCTCCTTGCGGAACGCGGTGCCAAGGTCGTGGTGAACGACCTTGGCACCGACGTATCGGGGTTCGGGAAAGATTGCACGATGGCCGAACAGGTGGCCGATTTCGTTCGATCACGTGGAGGCGAGGCAATCGCGAATGACAGCGATGTTTCCACCCCTGAAGGCGGCAGTGACCTGATCGCGACGACTATCGAGCGTTTCGGGAGAATAGACCTTCTCGTCAACAACGCTGGTATCTGCGGGAGCCAACTATTCGAGGACGCCACCCTTGACGATTTCGATCACTATTGGCGCGTGCACCTCGGCGGGCCGGTCAACACGGTGAAGGCTGCCTGGCCGCATATGGTCGCACAGCACTATGGGAAGATCATCCTCACGACGTCAGTCGCCGGGCTGTTCGGAATACGCGGCCAAGCCACCTATGCGGCGGCCAAGTGCGCAGTCGTCGGATTGATGCGCATTCTCGCAGTAGAAGGCGCTGAGCATGGGATTCTCGTGAACACCATCTCGCCAAACGGGTACACGAGGATGCACGCGGCCGCAGGGTCGCGCATGTCTGAAGCAGATGGAAGGGCCACCATGCCGGTTGAGGCCGTTGCGCCAGCAATCGTCTGGCTGGCAAGTGATAGGTGCTCGGAGACGAACAGGATCTACAACGTGGAAGCCGGAGCAATCCAACGTATCGCTATCGTCATGGGACCTGGCTTCTACGATCCACATCTGACACCCGAGAGCATCGCCGAGAACTACGCAAAGGTCGACTCGATCGAGGGATTTGCCGAACCGGGTCCGTTCGAGCTGAGTTCGTAGCACGGTGAGCCGGTCGCGCTTCGCGCCGAGCATTTCCGATAGGGAGAATGATAGTCACGGGAAGGCCACGGAATTGACGGCGTTCAAGCGGTATGACCCAGCGAGTGATGATCGGGGAATTGGACTTTGCAACGCGCGAACCGCATTGTGCGGCGCCTCCACCGCATGCTGCAGGGGATTGAACGGGCTCGACGAAACCCCAATCGACGGGAGGCTTATCATCTCAGTATGGCGATCGAGCACGTGTATGCGGGCGAGTTCACGGAGAGCGAGCAGGCGATACGGAGTGCCGAGCGGGTCGATCCGATCCCTCCGGAGATTGGCACCCAGACAGCCCTGAACCAGCCGCCGACCGTCGCCCAGCTGCGCGCGGCGCTCGACCAGGTCGCCCGAAACCAGGCCCTCTAGCGCCAGTGCCACCAGCGGCGTCGTTCGCTGGCCTGCTGTAGCTCGTTGAGTTGGTGTTTGAGCCGCGCCATCAAGTCTTCGGTGGCATGCCGGCGGCGGCGTTCATCGAGAGTTTCGGCCTGCGCCTGGACGATGCGCTCCAGCACGGACTGATACTCCCGGCGAACATGATCGACCCGCTGCTGCAGGTCGCGCCGCTCGGCCATCGCATGCTCGAGGGCAGCTTCGATCGCCATTGATCTGCCGTTGAACTCGGCGGCCTCGGCCTGGGCGGCCGCGAGTTGGTCGCGCAACGCATCGCTGGCCGCGCGCGCCGCGTTGAGCTCGTCTGAAAGCGCCTCGATGATGCTATGCAAGGGAGCAACGGCCGCTGCCACGGCTTCGGCGGTGGCCCGCGCGCTGTCACCGGCATTGTCCGGTGGTTGGCGCCGTTCTCTCGCCTTCGACGGACCGACAGCAAGGACTTCGGCCGGGACACAAACCTCGACCTCGAGCGTGTCATTGCGGGTCCGCTTCGGCCATTTCGCCCGTCTGGCCCGGGCCGCGGCCGCGCCCGAAGTCCGTAGGCCCAGCCGCTCCGCCACCTGATGGTACGTCAACCACGGCGTCGGGAAGGGCGACACAACATCCGACATGCGCGGCACAATGCCTACGCTGTGGAATTGCGACAAGCCGTTGGCAGAGGGGATGGACCCACTTGTCACGACAAAGCCACATCTGCGTCGGTGTTCCGGCGGAGCGACGACGCTGGGCTCTTCGTCCTCAATCCAGAGTATGAGCATGGATGCTGACAAGAGTTGGCGGGCGCTCCAGCTACTGCCACTCGCTCAAAGGGGAGAAGCGGGATGGAGCGCTACAAGCTCTATTGCGTCGGGGCCTCGGGCAATGCCTACAAGGCGCGCTGTACCTCAGCTGCGCCGGCTTCGACTGGCAGCCGGTCGGCGTCGAATTCAGAATGTTGATTTCGAGGGCAGGACGAAGCGGTTCGTTTCGCTATTCTAGATAGGGCGCGAGCACATTTTCGATCCATTTCATGAATGCGCGGACTCGGCGCGACAGGTTGCGCCGATGCGCTACGACGAGGGACACGGCGAGCGCCCGGCGACGAAAATCGGGTATGATCTCCACAAGCGCTCCACTCTCCAAGTATCGGCCAATCCCCAAGAGTGGCGCCTGAATCAGGCCAAGGCCGGCGAGGGCAGCGGCTTCGTAGGTCTGCGCGCTGTTGACGTGTAGCGCACCTGGCAACTGAAGCGTCGCGTAGCTGTCGCCGTCCGGATATTCCCATCCATAGGGTCTTGCGCCCAGCATCGTCGAAAAATGAATTGTCCGATGTTCCTGACGCTGGAGATCTTCTAGCGATCGAGGGACGCCATAGCGCGCCAGATAGGCGGGACTGGCAGCGTTGACCATGCGCAACAGGCCCAGTGGGCGGGCAATCAGCGTCTCGTCCCCTATGGGTCCAAGCCGCAATACACAGTCGAACCCCTCTTGAACCAGATCGACTTGCCGATCCGTACTCGACACCTCCAGCTCCAACTCGGGGTGAGTTGCCATGAAATCCGGCAAGGCCGGCACGATCGTTGTGCGCGCCACCTCGGTCGGAAGATCGACCCGTAAACGCCCGCGGAGTGCCACGCGATCGCCTGCGAACATCGAGTGGAGGTCATCAACTTCCGCGAGCAGATCGCGGGCACGTGCATGAAATACCCGTCCGTCTTCCGTCAACTGCACGCTGACGCGTCGTCCGGTGCAGAAGCCTGACACCGACATCTTCTTCCAGCTTCCGGACCGCCGTTGAGGCCCTTCCCTTCTGAATGCCCAGGCTATCGGCTGCGCGGGTGAAGCTCCCCATTTCCGCCACCGTTATGAAAATGAGGATGGGTTCGAGATTTTGCATTTTCGTGCCTCGGTATTGTTCACCACAGAGAGAACAATGAGTTCATTTCCTCGGTGTTTATCATACCCAAGAGCCACACTAAGTAAGCTCCGAATATGGGATCCCCCCATCGGAGAATGACAAGTGTCCGAAACAATGAGCCTGCATCAGGCGCCTGAAACTATGACCTGGCATCGCGCCCTGTGGGCCGGCCGGATAATGAGCGCGATTGTCGTTATCGCTCTGGTGGCAGACGGCACTATTCAGCTTTTCGCGCCGGCACAGATCGCGAGCATGTTGCAGGAAACCGGGTTCGCGATGGACCTGACCCGTGTCGTGGGTCCGATCATACTCGCCTGCGCCATCCTTTACGCCATCCCGGCCACCGCCGTCCTCGGCGCGATCCTCGTGACGGGCTTTTTGGGAGGTGCCATCTGCGCCCATGTCCGCATCGGTGAGTTGGGGTCGCCGCCGGAAATCATTTCGCTGCTTCTGGGCGCGATGACATGGGGCGGCCTCTACGCGCGCGATCCCCGTATCCGGGCCATTCTGCCGCTCATCCGTTGAACCAACAGGGGCAGTGCTCTGTCCCTCAAGATCAGGAGAAAACGCATGTTTTTAGTAATGGGAATCACGGGAAAAGTGGGCGGCGCAACGGCAGAACATCTGTTGGCGCACGGCAAGGAAGTACGCGCGCTAGTCCGCAATCGCGAGAAGGCGTCAAGCTGGGCGAACCAGGGCGTGGAACTGGTTGACGGCGATTGGAATGATTCGGCAGCCATCGAGCGGGCGCTCAAAGGCGTCGAAGGCGCGTTTGTCATGTTGCCGGCTGTCTGGGCCCCCTCGCCCGATTACAAAGAAGCCAAGGGCGTGATTGCGAACTATGTCGAGGCGCTCACCAAGGCAGCGCCGCCGCGGGTGGTTGCGCTTTCGTCGATGGGTGCGAACAGGACCAGCGGGCTTGGGATGATCACGGCCTTGTCGCTTCTGGAGCAAGGTTTTCGCGACCTGATATCGCCAATCGCATTTGTGCGCGCAGGTGGATTCTTCGAAAACTTCCTCTACGGCTTGCAGGTCGCCCAGGGCGGAACGCTACCGGTCTACTACAATCCGACAAACCGGAAATCGACCATGGTCGCGACGAACGACATCGGCACGGAGGTCGCAACCCTTTTGACCGGGCCAGCGTGGTCAGGGCAGCGCGTCGTCGAGCTTGGTTCGATGGTCACCGCGGATGAAGTCGCGGAGCAATTGGGTGAAGTCCTGAATCTCGACGTGAAAGCCTTTGCAGTCCCGCGTGCAGGGTGGGCGGAAGCGTTCGAGCAATTCGGCATCCCGAAGGGCCACACCGGACCTGCCGAAGAAATGTTTGAGGCCGTGAATGCAGGATGGATGGACCTCGGAGTCGAGGGTACGGAGCACGTAGCGGGTACGACGTCCGCACGCGACGTCTTCGCGGCGGCCCAGAAGGCCGTGACGGCGTGAACCGCGACGTTCACACCAATGAAGATCGAGATCGAAGATGAAGGTTCTTGTTTGGCGCTCTGGCGAAAGACCATTCCGTCGTTGTCCGTTGCTAAGGCCCGCGCGCTGGATCTCCCGGAGCAGACATGATCGAGGGCGTTGCTCGATCGCCTCACGGACGACTGCACATCGTGAGACCGGGGCGGAGCTGGCGCTTCAAGAATGCGCCTAGCGTTCCCGCGTTCGCCTCGCAAACACCGGCGGCTGATGCGCCGTCACCGCCGGCGCCGGCCCGTCGAAGCGCTCGATCTCGACCAGGCAAGTCTGGGCGATGCAGCCCTGGCTCAGCTTCGAGGCGCCGATGTCGAGCGTCAGCGCATTGGGGTTGCCGTGCTTCTCCAGCGGCATGTTGGAGCCGGCATCGGCCGGATCGAACCAGGCGCCGGTCGAGAGCCGCACCACGCCACGGCGGATGCGGTCGCTGAGCTTGGCGGCGGCGAGGCAGGCGCCGCGATCGTTGAACACGCGCAGCATGTCGCCGTCGGCGATGCCGCGGGCGGCGGCATCGTCGGGATGGATCGTGATCGGCTGGCGGCCCTTGATCTTGGTCGAGCGCGCATGCGGGCTGTGGTCGAGCTGGCTGTGCAGCTTGTCGGCCGGCTGGTCGGACAGCATGTGCAGCGGATAGCGCTCGGCCGCCTTGCCGCCCAGCCATTCGATCGGCTCGAGCCAGGTGGCGTGGCCCGGGCAGTCGTCGTAGCCGAACGAGGCGATCTTTTCCGAGAAGATCTCGATCTTGCCCGACGGCGTTTTCAGCCGGTTCTTCTCCGGATCGGCGCGGAACGCCGCCAGCATCACCGGCTCGCGGTTCTCGCCCTTGGCCTCGGCGAGGCCCGCTTCCCAGAACTCGGCGAAGCTCGGCAGCGTGACGCCGGCCTTGGCCGACTTCTCGCGCGCCTCTTCATAGAGGTGGTCGAGCCAGTCGCGCGTCGACTTGCGGCCCTCGGCATGCGCCTCGGCGACGCCCAGCCGCTGGGCCAGCGCCTGGAAGATGTCGTAGTCGTCGCGCGATTCGCCCAGCGGCTCGCGCGCCTTCTTCATGGCGATGACATAGGGCTCGCGGCTGCCGTAGCCGATGTCGTCGCGCTCGAGGCTGACGGTGGCGGGCAGCACGATGTCGGCCATCTTGGCGGCCGGCGTCCAGAACTGCTCGTTGAACACGATGGTGTCGGGCTTGCGCCAGGCCTGGCGCAGGCGGTTGAGATCCTGGTGATGATGGTACGGGTTGCCGCCCGCCCAGTAGACGAAGCGGATGTCGGGGTAGGCGTGGCGGCCGCCGTTGTAGTCGAAGGTCTCGCCGGGATGCAGCAGCATGTCGGTGAAGCGCGCGACCGGGATGAACTCCTTCACCGGGTTGCTGCCCTGCGGCAGGGTCGGGCCGGAATATTTCGGATGCGGGCTGCCCATCAGGTTGACCGGGCCGTAGCCGACGCCGAAGCCGCCGCCCGGCAGGCCGATCTGGCCCAGCATGCAGGCGAGCGTGATCAGCGCCCAGAACGGCTGCTCGCCATGGTGGCTGCGCTGCAGCGACCAGTTGATCGAGACGGTGGTGCGGGTCGCCGCCATCTCGCGCGCCAGGCTCGCGATGCGCGAGGCGGGGATGCCGGTGATCTTCTCGGCCCAGGCGGGCGTCTTGTCGGCCAGCGTCGGGGCGAACTTGTCGAAGCCTACGGTGCAGCGGTCGAGGAAAGCCTTGTCATAGAGCTTCTCGGTGTAGAGCACGTGGCAGAGCGCCAGCATAAGTGCCGCATCGGTGTTGGGCCGGATGGCCAGCCACTCGACCGGGCCGCCGGGTTCGAGATCGTCGCCGGTCGGCGTGACGTTGACGAAGCGCACGCCCTTGGCGCTCATCGAATAGAGGCCGTCCCTGACATGGTGCAGGGTGGCGCCGCCGGCATTGATCTGCGCGTTCTTGCGCGGCACGCCGCCGAAGGCGACGAACAGCTTGCAGTCGCGCGCCAGCACGTCCCAGCGGCGTGTGCAGGGACATCAGCTCGTCCATCGGCGCCACGACGTGCGGCATCAGCACGCGCGCCGCCCCGAGGCTGTAGGAATCCATGTGGCGCACGAAGCCGCCGTAGCAATTCAGGAAGCGCTTCACCTGGCTCTGCGCATGATGGAAGCGGCCGGCGCTCGACCAGCCATAGGAGCCGCCGAAGATCGCCTTGTTGCCCCAGCGTCGTCTTCACGCGTTTCAGCTCATTGGCGACCAGATCGAGCGCCTCGTCCCACGGCACCTCGACGAACGGCTCTTCGCCGCGCTTGTCGCTCGCCGCTCCGGGGCCGCGCTCGAGCCAGCTCTTGCGGATCGACGGGCGCAGCACGCGCAGGCGCGCCACCTCGTCCGACAGCATGTGCAGGCCGATCGGCGAGGGGTCGGGGTCCTTGGAGAAGGGGTGCAGCTTCGCGGCCTTGCCGTTCTCGTCGTATTCGACTTCGTAGACGCCCCAGTGGGCGGCGGTAAGCGTACGCTGATGTGTCATTTGGAATTAGGGTCCTGATGCCTCATGCATTTGACAGCCGGGGAGGCTACCATATCGGCGATGACCGACGAAAAGGTGAAACGGCGGCTGACGACCGTCCTGTGCGCCGACGTGCACGGCTATTCGCGCCTCATGGAGGCCGACGAAGCGGGAACGTTGGCGACGCTGCGCCGCCACCGCACTGCCATTGCCGGATTGGTGGAGCGCCACGACGGGCGGATCGTGAATACCTGGGGCGATGCCGTCATCGCCGAGTTCGCCAGTGTCGTCGAGGCCGTGCAGTGTGCGGTCGAGATCCAGCAGGAAATTTCCAACCAGGAGTCGGATCCACCTGACGCGCCCCGCATGCAGTTTCGCATCGGCATCAATCTGGGCGACGTGATGGTGGAGGGCTCCGACATCTATGGCGACGGGGTCAACATCGCGGCGCGGCTGCAGGAGCTTGCCGAACCCGGTGGCGTCGTGATCTCCGGCCCCGTCTACGATCAGGTGCACAACAAGTTATCGCTTGGCTTCGACTCTCTCGGCCAGCAACAGGTGAAGAACGTCGTTACTCCCGTGACCAGCTATCGAGTGACCATGGGCGGCCAAACCGCCGGGCGAGCCAGCATCCCGGTCGGACGAAAGCACCCCGGACGCCGGTGCCCAACGAAGTCGCGATAGACAGGAGCCATCCACGTGGATGGGCGCCGCCGCGGACTGGCTTGCGAACCAGCCTCGCTCGGTTCCAGTGCTCCTCACCATTGCGGCCTTCCTGATCGTGATCAACGTCTTCACCGGTCTGCACAGGATCTGGTTTCAGTGGCCTGTCGCGGCATTGCTGTTTGTTGTCGTCCTGCGGATGGTGCGCCGGCGCAGACCAGCGTCGGACACAAGGCGGGAGCGCCGAAGGCGTCGCGACTGAGGTGGCCCCGTCTCGGGGCACCAATCACTCTTTTCTGTCCAAGGCATCAGGCACTTAGCTCTTGGTGCGACACCCTCGGCAAAAATGGAATCACACCCAGCAGGGATGGCGGCAGCTGGTTTGTCCGACGCGCCACTCGTGCGCAGCAAACCCAGGGATCAAGGTCCGCTTTCCGCTCGATAACGGTCATGCAGGAGGCTTCTCGGCATGTCCGCTTTGTGCCAAAAGCGGACATGTTTGTGCGTGAGCTAATCTAGTTTTGCGGCGAGAATAGCCGCGCCGACGAGGAAAGACGTCGGACCAACCTATCCCTTGATGCCGAGCAGCTTGGCCGCCGTGTTGCCGAGGATGCCGGCCTTCTGGTCGTCGCTGAAGGCGGTGTCGAAGATGGCGTCCACGGGATGGAGCTGCCAGATATAGGGATAGTCGCTGCCCATGACGATCCGGTCGACGCCGACCTGGGCCGCGAGATGGCGCATGGCTTCGGGCGAATAGATCAGCGAATCGAAATAGAGCTGTTTGAGATAATCGCTGGGCTTCTTCGTCAGCGTGATCTTGGGGTCGCATCCGGCCGGGCCGACGAAGCAGGCATGATCCGAGCGGTCGGCATAGGACGGCAGGTAGCCGCCGCCATGCGCGGCAATGATCTTCAGGCCAGGATGGCGGTCGAGTGTTCCGTCGAAGATCAGGTGCGACAGGGCAATAGTGGTTTCCAGTGGATTGCCGATGGTGTTGCCGAGCCAGCCATTGCCGGCGAAGCGCTTGGCAACCTCCGGCACGCCCTGTGGATGGATGAACAGGACGGCACCGAGTTCCTCCGCCCTCGCCCACACCGGATTGAACTTTGGATCGGAGAACTCTGCGCCGCCGACACCGCCGCCGATGGCGGCGCCGCGCAGACCTTGCTTCTTCATGGCGGTTTCAAGCTCCTGTACCGCGAGGTCGGGTGCCTGCAGGGTGAGCGAGGCGAAGGCTGCAAAGCGGTCGGGCTTGGCCGCGCAGAGTTCGGCCAGCTTTTCGTTCTGGATCTTCACGATCTTGGCGGCGAGGTCGCGATCCCGGCCGTACCAAAAGGGATTGATCGACAGCACCTCCATGTCGACCGCCTGCGCATCCATGGCCTTGAGGCGGTCGTCGATTTCGATGAAGGCGTTCTTCGCGTAGTTGACCGGCGGCACCATGATGGACGCCGCCTCAGCACCCAGCAGCGGTTCAACATCGTGGATATGGCAATGGGAGTGGACGTCGATGGTCTTGACTCGCTTGCCGTTGACGACGACCGGCAGGCGGCGGCCGCCATCGGGCTGATGGGGATTCAGTGTCTGCTGGGCATGCGCGGCGTCGAGCAGGCCGCAGCTGCAGAAAGCGATGCCGGTCGCGGCCGCGGTCGTAGCTTTGAGGAAGTTTCGGCGGGTCGTCATTGCCATGTCCTCCAGGAGCAGTTGGCGCTTTGCAGTGCTCGTGATCAAAGCAGCGCTACCCTCGGTATGCGCACGCAACGCATCGTTGCGGAGATCGCAGTCGCGGCTTTGCCGACTAGTGGTTGCTCATCCGCAGCGAGGCGGGGTGGCCGGGCAGCTTGAAACGCTTGCCGGTATCGACGATCTTGCCGCCTTCGACTTTCAGGATCGAGAGGTCTTGATCGATAAAATTGCCGACGATCAGGTATTTCCCGTCTGGCGTGAAGGCCGCACCCTCAGGCAAGCCGCCCACTTCGACGTCGCCCACCTTCGTGACCTTCTTGCCGTCGATGCGCAGGACCGAGACGCTGCCGTTCTTCTTGTAAAAGTAGGCGCTCGGATTGTTCGACCCCGCGAGGATGATTGCGGCCGCAAGGTCACCTTTGGGTGAAATTGCGAGACCCTCCGGTCCGTCACCGACCACAACACGGTCGACAATTCGCGCCGGGTTGAGTTCGAGGTCCACCACGCTCACCGTGTCGACGCTGCCGTCGGATGAGCCGGCCCCGCCGTTGTCGGCCGTCAGCGCGATCTTGCCGCTCAGGCGCCACTTCGACATTGTAGGGCCACTGGCCGGTCGGCAGGTCGAGCTTGCTGTAGGTCACCTTGTCGCCGTTAACGTCCAGTAGCGCCACTTTGTGGGCGTTGAACTTGGTTGCGAGTGCGCGCTTGCCGTCGGGGGTGAAGGCGATCGCCGAGACGATATCACCCATGTCGACCGTATCGATCACCTTCACGTCGGTACCTTTGACGGACAGCACGCTTATCGACTTGTCAGCGCGATTGGCCACCAGCGCCAAGGTCCCGGCCGGGTTGAAGGCCAGCCCCGACGGCTGCTTGCCGACTGTCAGCGTGGTGACGAGCTTTGGCGGATTGGCCTTGAGGTCGATGACATAGAGTTTGTTGTCGGGCACCTGGGTGAGCTTGTCGCCGTCCTTGATGATGTCGACTGAATTGGCCACCAGGGCGATCGAATTGGTGGGATCGATGGCGACGTTCACCGGCGGACCGACGACTGAGTTCTTGAGCGGCAGGCTGCCGACAATCTTCGGCGCCTCGGGATTGGCGAGATCGATGATCAGCACCGCGTCCTTGCCCGGAGGGGCGAGGATGGTGGTGCCCTTGGTATCCCACGAGACCTTCTCGTCGATACCAACGATCAGAAGCGGTGCAGCGTGAAGCGAGCCTGCTCCGACGACCGCCAAGATGGATGCGGCAATCAGCGACGACAGCGGCGAGCGTGTTACACCCAGCATGACGTTTCCCCTCCTTGATCGAGATTGGATCCCGTTTGAACCAATCATGGGGGCTAGTACGGGCACAGGCAATCCGGATTGGTTGCAGCCGGTCTGATGCCACGCGCACCGCCGAGAAAA
Organism: uncultured Alphaproteobacteria bacterium; assembly: GCA_963755595.1. Lineage (GTDB taxonomy): Bacteria > Pseudomonadota > Alphaproteobacteria > Reyranellales > Reyranellaceae > Reyranella. Next base: position 53,357 of record CAVWKP010000005.1, read on the forward strand.
CTCCCGGGCCGGATAAGCGGTCGCTGAGTTGGGCAAGTGCAGTGATGTCTGCCTTGGGTCATTCGCGTCGTCCTGAGGGTGCGTCGATCACTTCCGGTCTGGTCCCAATAGCGGAACTCCGAGGACGGCCTCAATGGGTCTTAAGGTGCGACACCTCATAGCGGGAAAGCTTGCAATACAGTGCGACGTTTGCCTGTCGCACCTGCCGGTAAGTGCTTGATCTGACCCGCTTGCAACAGCCCGCTTTAGAACGGCACCCCGATCTGTGCATGTCCGTGGGCGCCGTTCCCCGTTCCGCCTCCGTTGGCGGAGCCCTTTGACGTCGCATCCCAAGCAGGCCAACAGAGCGATCGTCAGCGAGACATAGGCGATCCATCGCATGGCTGCTTCCCTCTTAGTCATCCGCGGCCCAGCGTCACCGTGCCAGCCTTGGCCCGGATAATGGCTTCCTCAAGGAAATCGAGGCGATCCTGACCCCAGAAGGGCTCGCCGTCGAAGATGTAGAACGGCGAGCCGAAGACGCCGTCGCCGGGCGCCTGGTCGGTATAGCGGTCGTATTCGGCCAGCACCCGGCTGGTGGCGGCTTCGTCCAGCAGGGTGCGGGGATCGGATACGAAGCGGGCGGCGATCTCTGCCAGGGTCGCCGGATCGGCAATATTGGCGTCCTCTGCCCACAGCGCCCGCATGATCGCCTGCGCGAGGCCGTGCAGATCGAGGCCGCGCAGCTTGGCGGCGATCAGCAGGCGCGAGGCGGGCTCGTCGTCGACCGGGAAGTAGCGCGGCTCGATGTTGCACGTCATGCCCAGCCGCGCCCGCCAGCGCCGGAGTTCCCACACCCGTTCAGCCTGGCGTTGTGGCGCGCGCTGGCCGAGCGGAATGCCTCCCGTGCGCCGGTAGACCTCGAGGAGACGAACCGGCCGGAAATCCACGTCGATGCCGTGGCGCCTGGCGATCGACTCCAGGCGTGGCCCGCCGAAGTAAGCCCAATCGGAAATGATCCAGAAGTAATAGACCAGCCTCATGTCCGTTCATCCCCGCATTGCCGGCCGCGCGGAAGCTCAGTGCACCGCTTGCTGGGTTGTTCCGGCGTCACGCCAGCCGTTGGCGTCGCGGGTCAGCACGGCTGCCCATAACCCCTTGGTCGGATCCGGGACAATCCCCGCAGGTCCGTTCCAGGTCTCGATACGCTGAGCCTCAAATTCAATCAGCACGATATTTGGGTCAGTCGGGCCGCCGGGGTGCCATTTGAAGGTGGCGGGCTGCCAGATCGCCTGCTTGCTGGCGACATCGTCGACGATTTTGGCGCGACCGATCAACGTCACGTAGGCGCCACCCGATTCGTGGAAATAGGCCAGGGTCAGTCGTCCCGTGCGGCTGATCTCGCTGAATTTTCGCGTCCGGCGGTCTGTCATGAAGCGCAGGGTCCAGGCGTCGGTAAGCCTGGATGTAATGATCACCCTCGCGTTCGCATCACCGTGTTCGTCGATCGTGATCGCGAGGCACGATGGCACTGCGTCGATGGTCTCGCGCGCGAGACGCAGCAAAAGATCGATGTCCATGGCTGTCCTGCTGCCCTTCGGAGTGGAGGGACCTCTTTCAACGATCAGCCGAGAAATCGCCGAAAAAGTCTCTTCCACTCCGCTTCGCCAAGGCGCCGGGGTTACCCCGCGCTCGTCGGGACGACGGGCGTGTCTAGTTCTTGAGCGTCGCGGCAAACAGCTTGGCCGCCTCGGCCTTCGATTGCTGATCCGCGTTGGCGTCGTATTTGAGCGGCAGCTTGAACTTCTCGCCGAGCGCCGTGGCTTCCGGATTGGTGAACGCATGCACCGCGCCGGGATAGGTGACGACCCGATAGTCCGCCTTGGCGGCATCGAAGTCCTTCTGGAGCGCCTCGTACTGCTCCTTCTTCACGAAGGGATCGTCCGCGCCGTTCAGGACCAGGACCTTCGCCTTGACGGTGCCGGGTGCCGGCGCCGGCGTGTTGAGGCCGAGCGAGGCGTGGAAGCCGGCCACGGCCTTGAGGTCGTCGCCGGTGCGCGCCATGTTGATGACGACCGCGCCGCCGAAGCAGTAACCGACGGCGCCGAGCTTCTGGGGATTGACCGTGGCCTGCTTGGCGAGTTCTGCCTGCGCGGCCTTGAAGCGCGACTCCATCACCTTCGGGTCTTTCATCACGCCACCCGCGAGCGCGCCGGCGTCCTTCGGGTTGTCGGCGGTCTTGCCGTCGCCGAACATGTCGGCAATGAAAGCCGTGTAGCCCTGCTGCGCGAACTTCTTCGCCTCGGCATGGGTGTGCGGGGTAATTCCCCACCATTCATGCACCATGATGATGCCGGGCCGCTTGGCCGTGGTGGCGTCGTCGTAGACGACGAAGCCCTTCATGGTGGTCGTGCCGTCCGTGTAGGTGACGGGCACTTCCTTGATCTCGGCTTTTGCGCTCGCCGTCATTGCGATGGCACAGAACGCAGCCACTATCATCGTTCGCATGCTGACCTCCCTTGGGATTGCTCCAATTAACCCTTGCGCTGAATGGCCACGATGGCGCGGCGATGGGTGCCTTCGCCAACCTTCTTGTCCTCGTCGTGCGCCTCGACCTTGAAGCGGAGCTTGCGCCCGTCCACTTCGGTGAGCTCGGCGCGCACCGTCACCTTCTTGCCTTTCGGCGTGGCGGCGAAATGCTTGACGTGCACCTCGAAGCCCACGGTGGTGTGTCCTTCGGGGAGATGCGGCTGCACGGCCTCGATGCCGGCACGCTCCATCAAGCCGATCATATTGGGCGTGCAGAGCACGCCATCGCCTCCCATGTGCCTGACCACCAGCTTGTCATCGACTGTCGTGACGATCTCCGCTTTGAGCCCTGGTTTCAGGTCAGTCATGGGTGTCTCTCCCGTCATTTGGCGCCGAGGCTTCCCTTGGCCACAGCGAGGAATTTGTCGACCGCAGCCTGCTCGGTGTCGAAGGCCGTGACCAGCCGGAAGGCTCTTTCGCCTGGCCGGTCGGACGGCCAGGGATGGTACTGCGCGCCGGCCGCCTGCAGAGCATCGTGAATGTGCACCGGCAGGACAACGAAGATTTCGTTGGCGTCGACCCGATATAAGAGCTGGACGCCCTTCAGCGGCGTCAGGCCGGCGACCAGCCGGCGCGCCATGGCGTTGGCATGGCGGGCATTGTCGAGCCACAGGCCGTCGGTGAAATAGGCGTCGAGCTGGGCCGAGATCAGCCGCATCTTGGACAGCAGATGGCCGCCGCGCTTGCGCCGATATTCGAAGTCCTTGGCCAGCTCGGCGTTGAAGAAGATCACCACTTCGGCCGCCATGGCGCCGTTCTTGGTGGCGCCGAGGCTCAGCACATCGATGCCGGCCTTCCAGGTCAGCTCGGCCGGGGAGCAGCCGACGAAGGAGAGGGCGTTGGCAAAGCGCGCGCCGTCCATGTGCATCTTGAGGCCGTGGCGATGGGCGGAGGAGGCGAGGGCGGCGATCTCCTCGGGCGCGTAGACCGTGCCGTGCTCGGTCGCCTGGGTGATGCTGACGGCGGACGGCTGCGAAAAATGCACCACGCCGTAGACCGGCTGGGCCAGCGCCTCGGCGAGCTTCTTGGGATCGATCTTGCCGGCCGCCCCGTCGATCCGGACCAGACGCGCGCCTGCGTAGAACTCGGCGGCGTTGGTCTCCTCCGCCGCGATATGCGCGACCGGATGACAGAAGACCGAACCCCACGGCGGCGTGCAGCAGGCGAGCGCCAGCACATTGGCGGCGGTGCCGACCGCCACCGGATAGGCGACCAGGTCGGGCCTCTCGAACAGGGTGCGCAAGCGGTCCTCGACGCGATGGGTCCATTCATCGGCGCCGTAGGACTTGGCCGGGCCCGAGCTGAAGGCGCGGCTGACGGCCTCGATGATCCGCGGATGGGCGCCGACCTCGTTGTCGCTGCGAAGATTGATCAACGGGGAGCTCCGGGCGGGAAGTCGATGGTGCCTAAAAGGGCGCCCGTGCCTGGGTCGACGACATAGGCCGAGGTCAAGCCGGCCTGGTTCTCGACCTGGACGACCAGGCGGTCGCCGACGGCGGTCATCGAGATCACCTGGCTGCCGGCCGGCAGCTCGATGCGCTGGGCGAAGGGCTTGCCAATGGATGCCGGGGCCATGGATCCAGGGCCGGACTCGGCCGCTGGCGAAGCCGCAGGCTTGGGACTAGACATGCGGCGCGACACCTCGGTCCCCACGACGATCGAGCCGATGACGAGGAGCAGGCCCATCACGATCACAGCCACCACGAGCCAGCGTGGGACCAAGGCCTGAGCAGGAGGCGCCAAGACAGCTCCCATGAGAGACAAATGAGCGATGCCGGTCGCCACATCGTGACCTTCGACGAAAGCGCGTCCGGCGAGCGGCTGGACCGCGCGCTGGCGGCTGCCTTGCCGGCCCTCACGCGCAGCCGCGTGAAGGCGCTGATCGAAAGCCGCCGCGTGGCGTTGGCTGGCCCGTTGAATGAACCGGGGCGGACAGTAGAAGAGCCGTCCCGCAAGGTCAAAACGGGCGAACGCTTCATTGTCGACATTCCCGAGGCGGTGCCGGCCGAGCCGCTGCCGCAGGCGCTCGATCTCGACATCCTCTATGAAGACTCCGATCTCCTGGTGCTGAACAAGCCCGCCGGGCTGGTGGTGCATCCGGCGCCGGGCAATCCCGACAACACCCTGGTCAATGCCCTGCTGGCCCATTGTGGCGACAGCCTCTCGGGCATCGGCGGCGTGCGCCGGCCGGGCATCGTCCATCGCCTCGACAAGAACACCTCGGGCGTCATGGTGGTGGCAAAGAACGACAATACCCACACCGCGCTCTCGAAGTTGTTCGCCGCCCATGATCTGACGCGGATCTACCAGGCCGTCGTGTGGGGCACCCCGCCGGCCCGGCGCGGCACCATCGAGGCGGCGATCGGCCGCCATCCGGTCGACCGCAAGCGCATGGCGGTGCGCAAGACCAGCGGCCGCCAGGCCCTGACCGAGTACTGGCTGGAGCAGCGCTTCGGCCCGCCGCTCAGGCCGGTGGCCAGCCTCCTGGGCGCCAAGCTCGGCACCGGCCGCACCCATCAGGTGCGGGTCCATCTCGCCTATATCGGCTGCCCAGTGGTCGGCGACCCGGTCTATGGCCGCAAGAGGAACACGCCCGCTTTGGAAGCGTTGAAAACCTTTGAGCGGCAGGCACTTCACGCCGCCGTCCTCGAGTTCCGCCATCCGCGGACTCATCGGGAGATGACCTTCGCCTCAGAATTGCCACAAGATATCAAGACGTTAGTGTCTAGACTGAACAGCGTTAAGTAATTCCCCCAATACCCGAGGGGATTAGTTGGTTTTTCTTGACCCGAACTTTGTCCGACCCTTAGAGTTGGCTTTAGCAGTCGACGGCTACGAGTGCTAAACGCCCGTTCACCGGCGACTGCGCGTACCAAGAGAAAGGGGGAGCCTATGGCTACCGCCACTGCAAATCTTCCCGCCCTGCCGTCGTCCCTCACGCCGGAAGGCAACCTCAGCCGCTACCTCTCGGAGATCCGCAAGTTTCCGCTGCTGGAGCCGCAGGAGGAATTCATGCTGGCCAAGCGCTGGCGCGAGCACAACGATTCGAAGGCCGCGCACAAGCTGGTGACCAGCCATCTGCGTCTGGTGGCCAAGATCGCCATGGGCTATCGCGGCTACGGCCTGCCGGTGGCCGAGCTCATCTCCGAGGGCAATGTCGGCATGATGCAGGCCGTGAAGCGGTTCGATCCGGACCGCGGCTTCCGGCTGGCCACCTATGCCATGTGGTGGATCCGCGCCTCGATCCAGGAATACATCCTGCACAGCTGGTCGCTGGTGAAGATGGGCACCACGGCGGCGCAGAAGAAGCTGTTCTTCAACCTGCGCAAGCTCAAGGGCCAGATGCAGGCGATCGAGGAGGGCGACCTCTCGCCGGAACAAGTGACCAAGATCGCCACCCGCCTCGGCGTGCCGGAAGAGGAGGTGGTCAACATGAACCGCCGCCTCGCCGCGCCCGACAGCTCGCTCAACGCCTCGGTCAAGGCCGAGGGCGACATGGAATGGCAGGACTGGCTGGTCGACGACACGCCCAACCAGGAAGCCCGCCTGGCCGACAGCCAGGAGCTCGGCCAGCGCAAGCACATGCTGGCGGCTGCCCTGAAGCAGCTCACCGAGCGCGAGCGCCACATCATCGTCGAGCGCCGCCTGGTCGACGAGCCCAAGACGCTGGAAGACCTCTCGGCCAAGTACGGCATCAGCCGCGAGCGCGTGCGCCAGATCGAGGTGCGCGCCTTCGACAAGCTGCAGAAGGCGATGAAGAACATGGTGGTGGAAGCCGCCACCGAGTTCCTCCAAGAAGGTCGAGGCGCACACCGCCCAGCGCTGAGCTACTCCCTGCTGGCGCTACAAGCGGTCATCGGCTAGCCTGCGGATCAACAAAAAAATCCGTAAAGCTCCGTAAAGCATAGTCGCGTGCACAAGCGTTCCTTTCAGGGAGGACGAGTGTCATGCCGCAATCCAAATCCAACCATGTGTCGCGTCGTCGAGTCGTGGTCGCGGGCGCTGCCCTCGGCCTGGTCGCCGCCCCGTTCGTGCGCGGGGCCCACGCCGCCGGGAAACTCACCGTCGGCTTCTGGGACCACTGGGTCCCCAACGCCAACGATGCCACGGACAAGCTCATCAAGGAGTGGGCGGAGAAGGAGAAGGTCGACGTCACGATCGACTTCATCACCACCCAGGCCAACAAGCTGCTGCTGACCGGCGCTGCCGAGTCGCAGGCCAAGTCCGGCCACGATGTTCTTGCCTTCACCTCCTTCCTGCCGGCGCGCTACTCGGAGCAGATGGTGCCAGTCAACGACCTGATGGACGAGCTGATCAAGACCAACGGCAAGGTCAACGACACGGTCGAGTATCTCGGCAAGCTCAACGGCAAGTGGCTGGCGGTCCCGGCGACGGTCGGCAGCCAGATCAAGGGTCCATGCTCGCGCATCGACCTCATGAAGAAGCATGCCGGCATCGACGTGCAGGCGATGTACCCGGCCGGTGCGCCGCCCAAGGCCGATGACTGGACGCTCGACACGTTCATGAAGGCCGCCGAAGCCTGCCACAAGGGCGGCAACCCGTTCGGCATCGGCGTCGGCAACACCGGCGACAGCAACGACACGATCGGCGCCATCTTCCACGCATACGGCGCCGCGCTGGTCGACGCCAAGGGCGAGATCACGGTGAAGACCGACGCGGTCCGCCAGGCGCTCGACTTCTACAAGAAGCTGATGCAGTTCCTGCCGAGCGACGTCGCGGCGTGGGACGACGCCTCGAACAACAAGTTCCTGATCTCGGGTCAGGGCTCGTTGATCATGAACCCGCCCAGCGCCTGGGCGGTCGCCAAGCGCGATGCGCCGCAGGTCGCCGAGCAATGCTGGACGCACGGCTTCCCGGCGGGACCGAAGGGACGGTTCGCGCCGTTCGTGCCGTTCTTCTGGGGCATCTGGAACTTCAGCAAGAACCAGCCGGCGGCCAAGAGCCTGCTGATGTACCTGTCGCAACCGTCATCGATCGAGAAGATGGTGGTGGCGTCCGGTGGCTACGACCTGCCGTCGTTCGAGAAGCTCACCACGCTCAAGGTGTGGGCCGAAGCGGAGCCGCCCAAGGGCACGCTCTTCCACTATCCCAACCCGTACAATCACCAGGTCCTGTCGTCCGCCGGCGCGCCGGCGCCGCACAAGATCGCCGAGCAGATCAACACCGCGACCCTGATGTGCCAGATGGCCGTCCGCCACTATACGGGCGAGTCGATGGAGAAGGTGCTGGCCTGGGCGGAAGGCGAAGTCGAAGGCTACATGCGCACCTAGGCGCTTATGGCCGCTGCCGCGGCCATAACGCCCAGGCGAGGCGTCACCGCACCTTGAACACCAGCTTGCCCTTGAGGTGGCGAGCCTTGCTGATCCCGACCGCCTCGGCGGCATCGGCCAGCTTGAAGAGTCTGACGGGCGGCGGGCGGACGGCGCCGGCGCGATGTAGAGCTCGGCGACCCGCTCCATGGACCGCCGGTCGCGGCCGACCGCCGGCCGCAGGGCCGTCACGTCACTGCGGTCGGGCTTGGGCGCCTGGGCCCCTGACGCGATGAAGGCCGCGCGTCCACCCGGCTTGAGAACCGCGAAGGACTGCATCGCGACATCGCCGCCCACGGTGTCGAACACCGCGTCGCAATTGCTCACGACCTTCCTGAAGTCGGTCGTGTTGTAGTCGATCACCTGATCGGCGCCGAGCTCGCGCACGTAGGCGAGGTTGCCGGCGCTGGCCGTGGTGATGACGCGGGCGCCGAGATGCTTGGCAAGCTGGATGGCGAAGCTCGCGACGCCGCCCGCGCCGCCCTGGATCAGGATGGTCTCGCCGGCTTTCAGCTTCAGCGTGTCCTCGATCGAACGCAGGGCGGTGAGGCCGGTGAGCGCCAGCGCCGTCGCGTCGACATGCGACAATCCGGGCGGTTTCTTCGCCACGACCGCGGCGCCGATGGCGATCTTCTCGCAGTAGGTCCCGTCGCGGCCCCCTTCCAGCACGCCGAACACTTCGTCGCCCACTTTCAGATCCGACACGCCCGAGCCGATCGCGCTCACGATGCCGGAAAGGTCGCGCCCCAGGATCACCGGAAAGCTCGGATTGGCGTATTCGCCGGCGCACACCTTCCAGTCGGCGCCGTTGACGCTCGCGGCATGGGTATCGACCACGACCTGGCCCGGCCCGGGCGTCGGATCGGGAAGATCGCCGTACTTCAGGACCTCGGGTCCGCCGAATTTCTCGATGTAAGCAGCTTTCATGGAGTGACCTTCAACCCTTGACCGAGCCCGCCGTCAACCCCGCGACGTAGTGCTCGACGAAGAACGAATAGATGATCGCCACCGGGATCGAGCCGAGCAGGGCGGCGGCCATCAGCTGGCCCCAGTAGAAGACGTCGCCGCGCACCAGCTCGGCGATGGCGCCCACCGGCACGGTGCGCACCTCGGTCTTGGTAAGGAAGATCAGGGCGTAGAGGAACTCGTTCTGCGCCAGGGTGAAGGCGAAGATGCCGGCCGAGATGAAGCCCGGGCCGCAGAGCGGCAGGACGATCTTGACCAGCGTCTGCAGCCGGCTCGCGCCATCGATGCGCGCGGCGTCCTCGAGCTCGAGCGGCACGGTGCGGAAATAGCCCATCAGCAGCCAGGCGCAGAACGGGATCAGCAGGGTCGGATAGGTCAGGATCACCGAGGTCAGCGTATCGCCGAGCCCCAGCCGGTTGATCAGGTCGGCGAGCGGCACGAACAGCAGCGGCTGCGGCACGAGATAGGTCGCGGCGATGGCGAAGGAGACCAGCGTCGCGCCGGCGAAGCGCATGCGCGCCAGCGGATAGGCGAGCATGGCGCCGAATATGAGCGAGATCGCCGTCGAGAGCACCGCCACCACGAAGGTGTTCCAGGTCCACCCCAGGAAGTTGGTCTCGGTCAGCAGGTCGACATAGTGCTTCAGCGTCGGGTTATGCACGATCAGCGGCATGACCTTGCGGCTGTAGAGCTCCTGGTTCGACTTCAGCGAGGTGACCGCCATCCAGTAGAAGGGGAACAGCGCGAACACCAGCGACACGCCGAGCGGCAGCCACAGCGTCAGCAGGCGCGTCCCCCAGCCGCCGCGCCCGACGATCATGACTTGCTCGGCCTGAGATAGATCGCCATGGCGAGGATGATGAGTGCCAGCGGTGGCACCATGGAGAGCGCGATCGACGCCCCCTGGCCGAATTGCCCCGCGCCCATGGCGATGTCGAAGGCGTAGGTGGCGAACACATGGGTGGCGTTGGCCGGCCCGCCCCGGGTCAGCACGTAGATCAGCTGGAAGTCGGAGAAGGTGAAGATCACCGAGAACATGGTGACGATGAAGATGATCGGTTTCAGCAGCGGCAGGGTGACGTAGCGGAAGCGGCCGAAGCGGCCGGCACCGTCGATCGTCGCGGCCTCGTAGAGCTCGGGCGAGATGGTCTGCAGGCCGGCCAAGAGGGTGATGGCGTAGAACGGCAGGCCACGCCAGGTGTTGACCATGATCAGCGAGAACATCGCGAGGTGGGGGTTGCCGAGCCAGCTCGGGCCGGGACCGTCGATCAGGCCCGAATGAACCAGCACCCAGTTCACCACGCTGAAGGCGGGATCGAGGATCCATTGCCAGGCAATGGTCGACAGCACGGTCGGCACGATGAACGGCAGCAGCAGCAGAGCGCGCGTCAGGTTCTTGAATTTGAAATCCTGGTTCATGACCAGGGCGAGAGCGAGGCCGCCCACCATCTTCAGGAGCGTCGCGGCGATGGTATAGACGAAGGTGTTCAGCACCACCTGCCGGAACACCGAGTTGTGCCAATCGGCGATGAAATTGCCGAGGCCGATGAACACGCCGGGCTGCGCCACCGGCCGGTTCTCCAGGCTGATCCAGATGCCGTAAAAGAACGGATAACCGACCAGCGCCACCAGGAAGGCGACCGGCAGCGCCACCATCAGCCAGCTGAACACGCCCTCGCGCTCCAGCCAGCGTCCAAACGAAAAGGCCGGCGGCCGGCGGCGCAAGACCGCCGGCCCAAGCGTTTCAACCGTCATACGCCTACGCCGTCTTGTAGATCTGCGTCAGCTGCGCCTTGGCTTCGGCGATCACTTCCTTGGTCGACTTGCCGGCACAGGCCTTGGCGAACATGTCGATCACGACGAACTTCGCGATGGTTTCCGACTGCGCCCGGCTGAGCGGCTGCGGCCAGCCCGGCAGGTGCGCGGTCTTGAGCGCATCGCGGTAGGGCAGGTTGCGCGGCTCGACCTTCCACATCGGCGCATCGTCGTAGGCGTGCAGGAACGGCTGGTAGTAGGTGGTGGCGATGTCGTACCACGCGCCGAGCTGCGGAGGTTTCATCAGCCAGCGCAGGAAATCCTTGGCTGCCTGTTTGTCCGGGGTGTGGGCGAAGATCGCATGGGCCTGCGGATTGAGCATATGGAAGCGGCCCTTCGGTCCCTTCGGATTCTCCGACTGGTCGATCACTTTGGCCATGTCCGGGAAGTCCTTCTTGGCGGCCCACAGGATCGACTTCGGCGTTGTTGGTGCAGGAAATCTGCTCCGACAGGAATGCCTTGTTGTTGCTGACGTCGGTCCAGCCGAGGCAATCCTCGAGCATGGTCTCCTTGTAGAGTCGCCGGCAGTAGTCGACCGCCCGCGCCGTTTCGTCGGAATCGATCACGATGGTCTTGCCGTCGGCCTCGACTTCGCGGCCGCCGTACGACCACAGCAGCGGATAGAGCCAGCCGTGATTGTCGCCGAAGCCGTGGCCGAGCTCGAAGCCGAACGGGTGGCCCGCCTTCTTGAGCTTGATGCCTGCTTCCAGCAACTCGTCCCAGGTCTCGGGGAACTTGTCGTAGCCCGCCTCCTTGAACCAGTCGGTGCGCCAGTTCATCAGCTGGCCGATGTTGGCGTACGGGATCGCCTTCCACTTGCCGTTGACCACTACGGCTTCCTGCGCGGTCTCGTACCAGCCGCCCGACTTTCCTTGCCGATTTCCGCGGCGATGTCGCTCACGTCGACGAGCTTCTCGTCGAACAGGAACGCCCAGTTGAAGCCGACCGTGGTCAGGTCGGGGCCGCTGCCGTTCTCGGCCGCCGTGGTGACGCGGGTCAGCAGGCTGCCGACGCTCACCACATCGTAGTTGATCTTGATGCCGGTCGCCTTCTCGTAGGCTGACGAAAGCTGGTTCTTGAAGTAGGCGTCGAACGGCGGGATGAACGAGCTCTCGTGCATCATCGTCAGGCTCTTCGGCGCGGCCCGGACGATGGCCGGAGCGAGCATGGTGCCGGCGGCGGCACCCAGGGCTGTACGCTTGAGGAAAACGCGACGCGACTGACGGGAAGAAACGCCCATGACTACGCCTCCCTTTGCTTGTCGGTTGGGGAAAGCATAGCCGAGGCCCTTGGCGTCCACCACATCCGATGACCTGCCTGTAAGCCCCAAAAATTACGGGAATTGATCCCGTCCGCCGCGGCGTCTTAAATCGCCGCCAGGCAAGGGAGGGCCGTCATGGCATTGCAAATGCGCCGGGTGATTACCGGCCACGACGCGACGGGGCGGGCCATCGTCAAGATCGATGGCCTGGTGCAAAACAACTATGTCGGCCGCCCGGGTGCGACCGTTTATCCGGTGTGGGCGACTGAGGGCTTTCCGGTCGACAACGACGGCCAGCAGGACGCCGGGCTGCAGAAGACCGGCACGACCTTGGCGAACGGTACGATCTTCCGGGTCATCGAGTTTGGCCCCGGCGTCGCCCCGCGCGACCATCGTACCGACTCGATCGACTACGCCGCCGTGCTGTCGGGTGAGATCGACATGGAACTGGACGGCTCGACCGTGCATTTGAAGGCAGGCGACGTACTGGTGCAGCGCGGCACGATCCACAATTGGATCAACCGCGGCAGCGCGCCGTGCGTCATTGCCATCGTCCTGATCGCGGCGAAATCGGTCGAGGCCGGCGGCAAGACCCTGCCTGCACAAGGCTGAGCAATCTCGTTTCCGGCCGTTCGCGTGGCGATTTGGCTGAGGGGCCGGATGGTTCGTGTGGCTAGAGCGGCCGCCGGAACGTGACAAGATCGGCGTTTCATCAGCCAAGATTGCGCTAGCGCGAGAAGGGAGAATTCGAGTGGCCAGCAAGAACACCAAGGGCCAGCCGGTCGCCGTCATCATCGGCGCGACCTCGAAGTGGCAGGCCGATGGGCGCAACACCAAGCTCGCGCACGGCAAGAGCCTCGACGACAGCTCGCTGCCGGTCGGCGCACGCTGGGGCGTCGGCGGCGCGCTCGCCCAGAAATTTGCCAAGGAGGGCTTCTTCACGGTCCTGACGACGCGCACCGCCTCGAACGCGGCGGCGCTGGCGGCGGCCATCCATCAGCAGGGTGGTGCGTGCATGACCGTGGAGCTGGACCTCGCGTCCGAGAAATCGATCACGGCGGCCTTCGCCACCATTCGCGCCGAAGCCGGCGAGCCGGAAGTCCTGATCTACAATGCCGGCTACCTCGAAGGGCGCGATCTGCCACCCGGCAAGGAGCTGCTGGAACATATCCCGGTGGAGATGTTCGACGTTGCCCACGCGATCGCGACCCGTGGACCGTTCCTGGTGGCCAGGGAAGTGCTGCCCGCCATGCGCAAGCGCGGCTCGGGGTCGTTCTTCTTCTCGAACAACGCCAAGTCGCTGCGCGGCACCAAGCGCAACACCGGCGAGTTGCTCTACTATCCCCGGGTGATGATGCGCACGGTTGCCCAGGTCCTGACCGAGGAATACTCGGAGCATGGCATCCACGTCGCCAACGTCGTGATCGACGGCCTGATCGATTTGCCGGGCACGCGGGCGCTGCCGAGGGCGCACAACAATCCGGACATCATCATCAACCCGATGAAGATCGCCGAGGCGTTCTTCTATCTCCACACGCAGGACCGGTCCTGCTGGACGCACGAGCTGCAACTCACGCCATTCTCCACCAAGCCGAGCCACTGAGGCAGATTCCGAAATGGCGAAATCGCCAATCCGCGCCCCAAAACCTCACCCTGAGGAGCCAGGCGCAGCGTGGCGTCTCGAAGGGTGAGCAACGAGCACATGGCGCTCGCTGCCTACCCTTCGAGACGCGCTGCGGCGCTCCTCAGGGTGAGGTGGCTCTAGAAGAGGTAACACACGATGACGGACGGAATATTTGACGGCCTGAAAGTCATCGACTGCGCGAGCTGGATCGCGGGGCCCGCGGCGGCCACGATCCTCTCCGATTTCGGCGCCGAGGTGATCAAGCTCGAGCCGCCGGGCGCCGGCGATCCGTGGCGCGCATCGGTTCCGGTCCCCGGCAAGACCACCGACTACTGGTGGCAGCTCACATCCCGCAACAAGAAGAGCCTGGCGATCGATCTCAAGCACCCCGAGGGCCTCGCCATCCTCTATCGGCTGATCGGCTCGGCCGACGTCTTCATCACCAACTTCCCGCCGCCGGTGCGCGAGCGCCTGAAGATCGCCGCCGCCCACCTGCTGGCGATCAATCCGCGGCTGGTCTACGGCTCGATCACGGCCTACGGCGAGGCGGGAGCGGAGGCGGCCCGCACCGGCTTCGATGCGACCGCCTACTGGGCGCGCACTGGGCTGATGGACATGGTGCGGGCCTCGACGGAGACCGAACCGGTCCGCTCGATGCCCGGCATGGGCGACCACCCCACCGCGACGGGACTGTATGCCGCGATCGTGACCGCACTGTACCGTCGCGAACGAACCGGGCGAGGTGGCGTGGCGCAGACCTCGCTGCTGCAGAACGGCCTGTGGGCGAACGGCTGCTACGTGCAGAACCGGTTGTTCGGCGAGCATGTCGGGCACCGGCCGCCGCGGGTCGAGACGCCGAGCGCTCTGGCCAATCACTATCGCTGCCGCGACGGCCGCTGGTTCCTGATGGCCCTGCACAACGAGTTACGGCAGCTCGACAGTTTCCTGAAGGCGATCGACGCCGAGCACCTCGTGCAGGATCAGCGCTTTGCCACGAAGGAGGCGCGGCGTTCGAATCACAAGGCCTTGACCGCGATCCTCGACGAGGTGTTCGCCAAGCGCGACCTCGCGGAGTGGCGGCCGATCCTCGAAAAGGCTGGCGTGACGTTCGGTCCGCGTGTGCTCGGTCGACGAAGCCGCCAACGATCCGCAGGCGCGCGAGATCGGCGCGCTCGTGCCCTTTGCCGACGGCAAGGGCCTCACCGTGTCGAGCCCCTTCCATCTCGACGATGCGACCAAGATCGCCCCGGTCCGCGCGCCGGCTGTCGGCCAGCATTCGGAGCAGGTGCTGCGCGAGGCGGGTTACTCCGCCGCGGAGATCGCGCGGTTGAAAGAACTCGGGATCCTGGGACAGCAATCCCGAGGAAGTCGAACCCGCCTAGGCGAGGAGGACGTCATGCCGCTTCTCTACAGAAAGCAGGGCCACACCGGCATCCTGACGCTGAGCCGCCCGCAGGCCCGCAACTGCTGGGGCCAGGACTATGCCGACGGGCTGCTCAAGCATCTCGACGAGGCGAACGATGACGACGAGGTGCGCTCCGTCATCCTGACCGGCGACGAGGCAGGCAGCGCCTTCTCGGCCGGCGCCAATCTCCGCGATCCCAACACCCACAACACCCGTTCGGCCGAAGCCTTCATCAAGCGGGTGGGCCGGGCGCGCAATTTCCCCTCCAACCTGGTGAGCGACTTTCCCAAGCCGGTGATCGCCGCCGTCAACGGCTATGCCATCGGCATCGGCTGCATCATCACCTTCTGCTGCGACCTGATCGTGGCGTCGGAGCGGGCGGAGTGGCGATTGCCGCAGGTGGCGCTCGGCATCCTGCCGAACTACGGCGGCGCGACGCGGCTCGCCCGGCTCGTCGGCAAGGGAACGGCGATGCGGATGGCCATGGGCTTCCCGGTCAAGGCCGACGAGGCCCATCGCATCGGGCTCGCCCAGTGGCTGGTGCCGCACGATCAGCTGATGAAGCAGGCGCTGGCGGTCGCCGACCACATCGCCGGCCTGCCGCCGCTCGCCGTGCGCATGGTCAAGGAGTTGATGAACCGTGGCCAGGACATCCCCAACATCGCCGATGCCTCGCTGGTCGATTCCTACCGCTTCATGGTGCTCGAGATGAGCGAGGACAAGGCCGAGGCGCACGAGGCCTGGCGAGCGCGCCGCAAGCCCAGCTTCCGCGGGCGCTAGCGCGAACAAGTATCAATTCATCTCACGGGCAAGGGACGCTTCGCCCGTCGTGACCGCTCCTTCCGGGTCGACGGTCAAGAGGCGGTGGCAAGACAGCGGGCTGGACGCGTGCGACTGTCGCAGAACCGCAATCCGTTCGTAGGCAACGGTTTCGGCCTCTTCGAGGCTGACGGCCGAAACCAGCACGCGGGAATTGTCACATAGGATCGCCAGGCCCCATCCGATCTTGTAGGCGAGGAGCTGGGCGCCACAATCGCTGTCGTCGGCTGCCCTCGACTGACATTGGCGGACGGCACCGGCGATGGCCTCGCCTTGCGAGCGAGCGGTCGAAAGGCCCCAGGTGCCGCTATGGGCGACGGTGAGGACGGTCCACCCTGGATCAGGCTCGGACTGCGCCAGTGCCGACGGCGCCCCGTCCGACACGACCCCCAAGCCTGCGGCCAAAGTCCAGAGCACTCCCGCAATGAGCGCTCGAGCACATCGCTCCAGATGCGCAGTCATCGAATGCTCCCTTGTCCCCTGCAAGCGATAGCATTCGACGGACCCGGCAAAAGTGGCTTTGCCCACACAACAGGGAAAGAAGACTTCGAGCCAGCGACCGCGCAGACGTGACTTTTGCCACAGCATCGGGGGGCCTTCCCGCATAGCGTCGCGGCGCCTTCATTGAGGAGGTCGCCATGAACAACAACGTAGCGATCCTTGCCGCCGTGGCTGCTGTGGCCTTTGCTTTCGAAATCCAGGCGCTGGTCGATCGCGCTCCCGTCATCCGGCAGCCGGTCGATATCCAGGTCGGCTCGCTCTGCACGGACGTCGACTTGAATACCGGGTGCGCGCTTGCCGGACTGACGCCGGCGCCGCCAAGGGATCCGTGATGAGCCCGCCGTCACTCTCGATTGGCCGGCGAAAACCTCTGCTTGCCGCCTGTGGCGTTCTGCTGGCGTTGGTCTGCGCCTGCGAGCCAAATGACGACGAGCCAATGATCAGCCGAAGCGATCTCGAGAACGTCAAGGTCGGTGAAGTGGTGCAGTTGAAGCCCCTGCTCAAGAAGCCTGCGGAGTTGGTCTGTGTCCTTCATCCGCATCAGGAGTTACTGTCTGAAACGAAGGGGCCGCTGGTAGAGAAGGTCAACGCTCAGCTTGCAAAAAAGCACTATGTCGATGACGACCCCCTCTGGGCCCTCGTGTTTGTCGACGGCGGCACCGTGACCGTGCAGGTCTTTGATACCTCCGAAAAATTGAGCCTCTGCCGTGGTCCTCGAAGCTTCTCGAAGGAAATCAGGGAGGTGGAATGCACCGCCGCGAGCGATGCACGGGTGACAAAAACCTACCGCTTCGGCGGACCTTGCCTGCTTTTCGGACAGGCCCGGGAGCGTGAGCGGGACCTTGAAAACCTCGGAAACTCCGAAAAATGAATTTGCGGGGTTTCCAAGGGGACCTTGTCATCCCGAGCGGCCGCTGTCTGACAGCGGCTAAGCGAGGCATCTCTTGCTTGAACTTCTAATGACCAAATTTGGTCCCTGAGGTCCGCTGCGCATATACTTCGCGCATCGCCAGAGTAGCGTACAGGCGGCGCGTTCATGAGTATCCAGAAGTTCCGATGTCCTTCGAATTGGACGCTCCGGCAGCGGCTGGAGCACTACTCGGTCCCCGATCCCAATACCGGATGCATGCTGTGGGTCGGCCGTTCGAGCATTAGCGGCTACGGCGCGCTGAACTGGCAGAACCAGCCCTGGCTCGCGCATCGCCTGGCCTGGACCGAGGTCCACGGCCGCATCCCGCCGGGCATGATCGTCTGCCACCGCTGCGACGTGCGCGCCTGCATCAACACCGCCCACCTGTTCCTGGGCACGACCGCCGACAACATGCGTGACTGCCGCGAGAAGGAGCGGCAACTGGCGCGCCTGGACCACGGCGCGCTGGACGCGATCCGTCACGCGACGGGCTCGGTGCGCGAGATCGGCGACCGCTATGGCGTGCCGGAGGGGCTGGTGAGCAGGATCAAGCACGAGCAGCTGGTGGCCGGGTTGAGGGCGTCAAAACCCGAGCGCTGGCGCAGCAAGACCGACAAGCTCCTGGCGACGATGGAGCAGCTTCAATCCACGCTTCAGAACGTGTTGCGCGCGATCTCGGAGCGGAAGACCTCCACGCCCTCACCCTGAGGAGCGGCCGAAGGCCGCGTCTCAAGGGTCGGCACCAGACAAGGCGCTCGTTCACATCAAACCGCGGATATTACTCCGCGGTAATCGAGCCGCTCGCTCCTCAGGATGGGGTGCGGTCCGCTCTAGCCCTTGACCATCACCTCGATCAGGCTCGGACCGTCGGTCTTGGCGAGCGACTTCTTGAGGGCCGCTTCGAAACCGGCCGCGCTGTCGACGCGCTCGGCCGCCACGCCGAAGCCCTTGGCCAGCGCGCAGGTGTCGATCGGCGGGTCCTTGAAATCCATGCCGATCGGCTTGTCGTTGCCGTGGAACAGTTTTAGCCGGTTCTTCAGGATCTGATAGCCGCCGTTGTTCAGGATCAGGAAGGTCATCGGCAGCCGCTGGTTGGCCGCCGTCCACAGCGCCTGGATCGAGTACATGGCGCTGCCGTCGCCGATCGTGGCGACCACGCGCCGGCCGGGCAGCGCGATCTGCACGCCGACGGCCGCGGCGATGCCCCAGCCGATGCCGCCGCTGACATTGCCGAAGAAGCCCTTGGGATCGCGGTAGGCGAGGTAGGTCGGCAGCGCATAGGTCGAGGTGATGCCCTCGTCGACGATCACGCCGTCCCGGGGCAGCGCCTCGCAGAGCTTGGCCATCACCCATTCGGACGGCAGCGGCTGGCCCGCTGCGGGCGTCGTCAGAGCCTTCAGCTTCTGGGCGCGCTGGGCGCTCCAGTTCTTGGGCGCAAGCGCTGCGAGGGATGCCTTCGCCTTCTCGGCGAGCGCCGCGCCGCCCAGCTTCTTCAGCACCGGGATCAGCGCCTTCAGCGTCTCCTTCACATCGGCGCGCAGCGCGATCTCGGCTGGGAAGTTCTTGCCCATCTCCCAGTCGCGCAGGCCGATCATCGCCACCTTGGTCGTCTCGGGCAGCGGCTCGACCTCGCTCCACACCGACATCTGCAGCACATCCGACCCGACGCACAGCATCAGGTCGTATTCCGCGAGGATTCCACGCACGCGCTTCTGGTCGCGGTTGAGCGCGCCCATGTAGGCCGGATGCTCGGACGGGAAATGCGCGCCGTAGCCGACCGTCTGGTGCCACACCGGCACGCCCAGCGTGTCGGCGAGCTCGGCCGCTTCGGCGAAGGCATCGGCGCTGGCGATCTCGGTGCCGGCCAGCATCACGACCTTCTTGGCCGACAACAGGCGCCTGGCGAGTTGCTCGAGCGCGGCATCGGAAGGGCGCACCGCGGTGTCGACCCGCGTCGGCTCGCCGAGATCGATCGCCGCCTCGTTGTTCAGGATGTCGCCGGGCAGCGAGATGAACACCGGGCCGGTCGGCGCGGTGGTGGCGACCTTGGCGGCGCGGCGCAGGATGCGCGGCAGGTCCTCGATGCGGCTCACTTCGGTCGCCCACTTCACCACCGGCGTCGCGATCGGCACGAGAGGCGCGTAGAGCAGGGGCTCGGTGAGACCGTGGCCCTGTTCCTGCTGGCCGGCTGTCACGATCATCGGCGTGCCCGACATCAGCGAGGTGTAGATCGAGCCGATGGCGTTGCCGAGGCCGGGTGCCACATGGACGTTGCACGACACCAGCTTGCCCGAGGCGCGGGCGTAGCCGTCGGCCATGGCGATCACCACCGCCTCCTGCAGCCCCAGCACATAGCCCATCTCCGGCGCCGAGGAGAGCGCATGCATGATCGGCAGCTCGGTGGTGCCGGGATTGCCGAACATTTTTACCACGCCCTCGTCGCTCAACACGCGCAGGAAAGCGTCGCGGCCGGTAATGGTGTTCGTCACGCGTGCGTCGGGCATCGTTGGTTCCTCCCAGGAGGGCCGCAGGCTAGCATAGGTCATGGAAAACCGAGCCCTCGCGGAGCGGATCGAACGCCTGTCCTGCTGGCAGGGCAGGGTTGCTCTGGAACCGCTCAAGGGCGGGCTGACCAACATCTCCTTTGTCGCCACCGACAGCACCGGGAAATACGTCGTGCGCTGCGGCGAGGACATCCCGGTCCATCACGTCTTCCGCGACCGCGAGCGCGCGGTCTCGCGGGCGGCCTTCGAGGCCGGGCTGTCGCCGGAGGTCGTGCATGTCGAGCCCGGCATCACCGTGCTGCGCTTCATCGACGGCCGCACCTTCGAAGAAGCGGACATGCGCGCCAACATCGCGGGCATCGTGGCGCTGCTCAAGACGTGCCATCACAAAGTTGGCCGCAAGCTGCGCGGCCCGGCCAATGCCTTCTGGGTGTTCCAGGTCATCTACGACTACGTGCGGCTGATCGATGCCGACGAGAAATATCTCGTGCTGTCGGACAAGCTCGAGAAGACCCAGGTGCCGCTGCCGATCGTGTTCGGCCACCACGATCTGCTGCCCGGCAACGTCATGGATGACGGCAAGCGGCTGTGGCTGATCGACTGGGAGTATGGCGGCTTCGGCACGGCGATGTTCGACCTCGCCAACCTTTCCTCCAACGGTAGTTTCAGTGCGTCAGACGACGCGGCCCTGCTCGATGCCTATTTCGAGGGCAAGGTGACGATCGAGCTCAAAGCCGCCTTCGTTGCCATGAAAGCCGCCAGCCTGCTGCGCGAGGCGCTGTGGGCCATGGTCTCCGACGTCCATCTCAAGACGCCCGGCGTCAATTACCAGGCGCATGCCCGGGAGTACCTGAAGCGACTCGATCATCTTCTCTCCCGCTAGGGTGAGAAAAGCCACAGATGCGCGCCGGCCGCCGGGCAAGACTGGCGGCACAACGATCTGTTTTGGGGGGAAGCGCATAAGCCGGCTCTGGTTCGTTACGATCTTGGAGGCGGAGATGGATAATCAAGCTGAAGGTCAGGAATTCAAGAAGACCCGCGCACTCTCGACGTTGGATTGGCCCACACCGGAAATGCTCACCGCGGCACACCGCTTGCGGGCCAAGGCTCTCAAGGAAATGGCGACGGCGTTCGGCCGCTGGCTCAAGGTCCTCGTTGCCGAGCGCCTGCTCGTCGCGAGCCCTAATTGGAGCAAGCCGAGGCCAGCGAAGGCACGCATCTCACACAGGCGGTGAGGCATCCATGGAATCCGAGTGGAAGCCGGTCATCGTCTGGTTCTGCCTCGGCCTGTTCGCCCTGGCCGAGTTCGGCAATGTCCAGATGGGCAGTGAGATCAGGCGAGTGTGTGCATTGGTCGGCGATCCGGTGGCGCCTCGTTCGAAAGCGGCCGCCGACGAGGTCGGCGCCATCTGCGCCAACCGCGTGCCCGACGCCAGCTACCTGCTGCGCCTCGAGGCCCGGCAGGCGCGCCGGGACGTAGCGGCGGGACTGGCGCCGCTACCCTGCCACGCTATCCTTCGGCGGGATGAAAAGACTTTCCTCGGCGGGCAACGCCGGCCTGATCCTGAGCCTGGTGATCGCGCTCTATGTCGGCTTTCGCGCGCCGAACCTGTGGAGCGTCAACTACTACATCCCGAGCGTCTTCGACGGCTTCTGGCGCCGCAGCCTTTTGGGCACGCTGCTCTATCCCTTCGGCGCCCTGCGCTTCGACTATCACTTCCTGGCGGCCGTGCAGGGGTTAGTCTTGCTCGCGCTGGTCGCGCTGTTGATCGCGCATGCCGTGCGCTCGGACCTGCGCATCAAGCTCCTGACCATGTTGTTCCTGATCGGCCCGGCCGGCGGCTACCTGTTCCACGAGGTGGGCTATGTCGAGCAGGTGCTCTACCTGATGCTGCTGGCCGCGCTGGCCTTCAGCGACAAGCGGCAGAGCCTGGTGCTGATGGCGCTGGCGCTGTTCGTCCACGAGATGGCCGCCTTCACCGTGATCCCGCTCTATCTCGCCTCGCTGGTCGTCGCCGAGCGCTACCGGACCGCGCTCCTGCACGGCCTGCTGCTGCTTGCCGTGTTCGCCGTCATCTATCTCTTCTTCCAGACCGCCGATCCGGCGGGCATCGAGCGCCTGATGCAGGCCATCAAGGCTCACGTCGGCTACACGCCGCGCACCGACTATTACGACGTCTTCCGCCACAAGCTCACCGGCCCCAAGCCGCAGAACTATTTCGCCGTCACCGACTGGTATCGCCTCGCCACGGTGGTCGCGATCGCGCTCCTGACGGCGGCGGCGTTCGTGCGACAGAACGTTGTCGCCGCGGCGTGCGTGCTGGCCGCCTGCCTCGCGCCGTTGCTGATGGGTTTCCTCGCCTGGGACACCAGTCGCTTCACCTTCCTGTCGCTCAGCGCCAGTTTCTTCGTCCTGATCCTGTTCAAGGACGCGGCCTCGATGGTGGTTTCGTGGGCCGTGTCGGCACTCCTGCTGGCCTTCGCGCTGTTCGGCTACTTCGTTTATTTCGACGACTACCAGCCGCGCCCGCTGCTGCCTTATCCCAAACTGGTCGGGTTCCTGACAAACGACCTGCCAGCCGAAATCCGCAAGACGCCGCAGCAGTGACAGGTGCGGCCGGCCGGCGTTATCCTCGGGCCATGGACGGATCAACGAAGGTGGACTACGGCGCCGAGGAAGCGGCGATGCAGGCCTACCTGCGCGCCGGCGAGCAGCGTGCCGCTTCCCTCGGCAATCGCGGCCCCATCCGCTTCACCGACAAAGGCGAGCTGCATCCCGAGATCGTCGAGGCCTATTGGCGCTGCGGCTTCTATATCTTCGAAGGCGTGCTGAAGGCCGACGAGCTTTCGGACATCGAGCGCGACCTGCACGACATCCTCGACCGCCTGCCGGTCGAGAAGGGCGCGGCCCTCGACGCCAAGGGCCGGCCGGCGCTGGCGGCCGACTGCAAGGGGCCTGTCCTGCATTGGGCGCGACCGCTCAGCGATCCGTGGGGCGGCACCGACGGCCGCCAACGGCCGCCATCCGGTGAAGATGTACGAGCCGACAATGACGGCCGCCGGACGTGACGCTGCCGAAGGAGGTCGTCTTCCTGATCCTGGGGTCGCTGCAGTTCTCCGAGGCCTCGCTGCGCGTCTACGGCCATCCGCAGCTGCTGGCCGTCGCTGCCGCGATCAACGGCCCCGACTTCGCGCCCTTCAACGAGGCGCTGTGGATCAAGGAACCGGGCCGCGGCGCCTCGGTCGCCTGGCACCAGGACGGCACCACGCATTGGGACAGCCCCGACTGGGACGAGGGCAGCCACGGCTTCAACTTCATGGGCCAGCTCTACGGCTGCACCGCCGGCCAACGGCGTGTGGGTCGTGCCGGGCTCGCACAAGAAGGGCAAGATCGACATCAAGGCGCTGGCCGACCAGGCGCAGACCGAGCGCCTGCCCGATGCCGTGCCGATCATCTGCGCGCCGGGCGACGTCGCCATGACCAACCGCCAGGCGCTGCACGGCTCCTTCGCCAATACCAGCAAGGACTGGCGGGTGACGGTGAATTTCGGCTTCCATCGGCGCAAGTCGGTGCTGGGCGTGACGGCGGGTGGCATCCACAACGAGGCCGCGACGTACGACGCCGAGCGCATCCGCCAGCGCGCCCGCCTGATCGGCTACGGCATCGACGCCCGCCGCCAGCGCTTTCCCGACGAAAAACCGTTCGTCTACAAACCGCACGCCGACGAAGGCCTCGTCTATCGCTGGGACGAGCGCGGCCAGGGCCGACATCCGCGACTATAATCTCCTCGACCTCAGCATCTAGCGGACCGATGAAGCCGGCGGTCTGGCTGATCTGTCTGGGAGTGCTGGTCCAGGTGCCGCTTGCGTCGGCGCAAACCAATTGCGGGCAGTTGCCGAAGACATGGGACGGGCAGGCCTATGCGGTCAGCGGCGACACGCTGGACGGCGTTGGCCTCAAGCCGCAGATCGCCCTGTGGGGCATCAAGGCGCCCGACATGCAGGGCATCATGAACAGCGGGGAGAGCGTGCGCGGGATGCGGGCGCGGGCGGCGCTGGAAGACCTGCTGGCGACGGGAAACCACAAGATCTCCTGCCGCATGGTGGGCTGGGGCCGCGGCTGTCGTGCGCTGGCGCAATGCACGGTCGTCGCCGCCTGGCCGACCGGCAGCGCGCCGCAGCCGCACGACATCGGCCAGCGCCTGATCGAGGACGGCATGGCCTACGGCTTCGAGCTCAACAACGTGCCGGATTGGGACAAGGACGCGGCCGAGAAGATCGCCCACTTCGAGGCGCTGGCGCGGCAGGCGCGCAAGGGCCTGTGGCCGGACTGGCTGGGCGAGCCGCCCAAACCCTGAAAACCGCTCCCCCGGAGCAGGCCGTCAGGTGCCTCAAGTTGTTCGGTAGTTGCGCTGGTCGTCGGGCGGCGGCTCGGCGTAGGCGGCGAATTCGCGGCGCTCCTCGAACGGCCGAGCCAGCACCACCAGCAGTTCCTCGAACGGAGCGAAATCCTCGTTCTCGATGGCGGCAGTGAGGGCCGCTTCCACCCGGTAGTTGCGCGGGATGTAGAGCGCGATTGACGGCCTGCATCGCCGCCCTCCGCGTCGCCTCGTCCTGAGGCTCGAGGGCGAGACGGGCACGATAGCGTGCGGCCCAATCCGCCTCCTCGATCGGGATCTCGCCGTCGCTCAGCCGCCGGAAGGCGAGGGTGTAGTCGAGGCCGCTGTCCATCAGAGACTTCAGGAACATCTGCACGAGCTCGCGATCCTCGTCGCGCGCGGTGAAGAGGCCGAACTTGCGGCGCATACCCGCAAGATAGGCGGCACTGAACAGATCGCCGTAGCGCTGCAACGCTTCGTTGGCCTGCTCGAGTGCCTTGTCTTCGTTGTCGTCGAACAGCGGCATCAGCGCTTCGCCGAGCCGCGCCAGGTTCCATGCCGGCGATCTGCGGCTGCTTGCCGTAGGCGTAGCGGCCGTACTGGTCGATCGAGCTGAACACCGTCTCGGGGTTATAGGCGTCCATGAAGGCGCACGGGCCGTAGTCGATGGTTTCGCCCGCGATCGACATGTTGTCGGTGTTCATCACGCCATGGATGAAGCCGACCAGCAGCCATTGCGCCACCAGCTCGGCCTGGCGCTCGATCACCCGCTCGAACAGCGCGCGATAGGAGCCGGCGTCGGGATAGTGGCGCTGGATCACGTGATCGGCGAGCAGGCGCAGCCCTTCGACGTCGTGGCGCGCGGCGAAGAACTGGAACGTGCCGACGCGGATGTGGCTCGCCGCCACGCGCGTCAGCACGGCGCCGGGCAGCACCGTCTCGCGCACCACGGGCTCGCCCGTCATGACGGCGGCGAGCGAGCGCGTCGTCGGGATGCCGAGCGCCGCCATGGCCTCGCTGATGATGTATTCGCGCAGCACCGGCCCGAGCGCCGCGCGTCCGTCGCCGCGCCGCGAGAAGGGCGTGGGACCGGAGCCCTTGAGCTGGATGTCGCGGCGCTGCCCGGTGATGTCGACGACCTCGCCCAGCAGCGTGGCGCGTCCGTCGCCGAGCTGCGGCACGAAGTTGCCGAACTGGTGGCCGGCATAGGCCGAGCGAAATCGGTTCGGAGCCCTCGGCCAGGCGATTGCCGGCCAGGATCTCGACGCCCTCGGGCGAGGCGAGGAAATCCGGATCGAGGCCGAGCTGCAGCGCCAGCGGCCGGTTGATCTTCACCAGCTTCGGCGCCGTGACGGGCGTCGGCGCCAGCCGCGCGTAGAAGCGATCGGGCAGGCGGGCGTAGCTGTTGTCGGAGAAGACGGCGGCCATGGGCTCTATGTAAGCGCTGGCAGGTTTTCGCCAAGCGCTTTCTCGGCGAGGCTGTTGTCGACTGCCTGTCTCGAAGGTGGCGCCCGGCGAGACGAAGCCGCCCGACACCAGCCCGTCGCGCAACCGGTCGTAGCCCGCGCGCGGCAGCAAGGGCGTTTCGTTCCAGATGCCGAGCGCCTTGTAGCGGCTGCAGGCGGCCTCGAGGATCGAAGCCGGCACGCCGTCGAAATAGCGCGCAATCGATTGCGCGACCTCCTTGCCCGAGGCCTGCTTCACCCATTTCTCGGTGCGCTGGATGGCGCGCACCATGCGCATCAGCTCGTCGCGACGCTCTTTGAGCAAGCCGCGTCGCGCATAGAACGTCGTGTAGGAGGTGGGCCCGCGCTTGGCCGCCTCGTACCAGACGTGCGCCGCCTTGTCGGCCAGCAGCAGGCTGGGGAAGGGCTCGAAGACCTGGATCACGTCGACCTTGCCCGCCTTCAGCGCCGCGACGTTCTCCGCCATGGTCTGGTTGGTCACGCGCTTGATGGCTGGCGGGATCGATGCCGGCAAGGCGCAGGTCGTGCTGCAGGCAGAGCCAGGGCGTCGGCACCTCGCTCACCGTCGCGAGCGTCACGCTCTCGAGATCGGCGAGCTTGAAGTCGGGACGCGGCTCGCGGCCCATCAGCAGGAAGGGATCGCGCGTCACGACCTCGGCGAAGCAGACGATGTCGCAGCCCGGCACCTTCTGATAGGTCTCCATCACCCGCATCGGCCCGCCCCAGCAGACATCGACCGTGCCGTCCATCAGCCGCAGCGCGGCATCCTGCGGCCTGGGCGAGCTCACGAACCTGATCTCGACGCCCTCGGCCGTGAAGGCGTCGCGCGCAAGGGCGACGTAGAAGGGCGCATAGAAGATGGCGCGCAGCGATTCCTGGAGCGTGATGGCCATGGTCGACAAGATGCGCGCGAGGTTGCTAAGCCGGCAAGACAATAGGGGAGAGTGACCGTGCCGCACATCAAAACCTCGGACGGAGTGCAGCTCTACTACGAGGAGACGGGAGAAGGTGCGCCGCTCCTGTTCCTCCACGAGTTCGGCGGCCACTATCTCAGTTGGGAACCGCAGGTCCGCTATTTCTCGCGGCGCTACCGCTGCATCACCTACGCCGCCCGCGGCTGGCCGCCGTCGGACGTGCCGGACAACGTCGGCTCCTATTCCCAGGCGCGCGCCGCCGACGATTGCGCCGATGTGATGAAGGCGCTGGGCATCGCGACGGCGCATCTCGTCGGGCTGTCGATGGGCGCGACCGCCGGCGCTTGAGTTCGCCATCCGCCATCCCGGCAAGGCGCGCGCGCTGGTGATCGCGGCGGGCGGCGGTGGCGGCGCCACCGATCCCGAGGCCAAGGCGCGCTTCAAGGAGGAATGCGAGGCCTTCGCCCAGCGCATCGAGCGCGAAGGCATGCCGGCCATGGCGGAGCTCTATTGCGCGAGCTCGGCGCGCGTACACCTACCGCTACAAGGACCCGCGCGGCTGGGCCGAGTTCAAGCAGCAATTCGCCGATGGCTCGGCCAAGGGCCACGCCATGACCATGCGTGGCGTGCAGGGCGCGCGCGTTCCGTTCTTCGAGCGCACCGAAGAGCTGAAGAAAATCATCGAACCGATGCTGGTGGTCATCGGCGACGAGGACGAGTCGACGCACGGCCTCGCCGTGCACCTGAAAAAGCACGTGCCGCGCTCGGGCGTGCTCGAGCTGCCCAAGTGCGGGCACACCATCAATCTCGAGGAGCCCGCGGCCTTCAATGCGGCGGTGCAGGATTTCCTGCATGCGGTCGAGAACGATCGCTGGCCGGCGCGCGGCGCGAAGACCTACACGCTCATTCCGCCGAGCCGCTGACTACTTCGGCAGTTCCTTGAGTTCGACCGCCTGCGGCCGCACGGCCTTCAAAAGATCGAGGTACACGTATTTGCTGTAGTCGAGCGGCGCCTTGAGCTTCTTCTGGTCGGCCAGCAGGTGCTCGAAGTCCCGGATCGCCTCGAGCGAGCGCGGCTTCCAGTTCATGTCGAACTCGAGCTTGGGCATCAGCTCGGTGGCGAGTTCGACCGGCATCTTGAGGAACTTCGCGACCAGCTTGGTGGCGGCCGGGCGATCCTTCTCGATGACGTCGTTGGCCTCGCACAGCGCCTTGATGAATTTCTCGGCGGTGGCGCGGTTCTGTTCGATCCAGCCGCGGTTCATGTAGATGAAGTTGATGTTGTTGTAGATGCCGTCGGCGGTCGCGAGGACTTGGCTGCCCTTGACCGCCATCAGGGTGCGCGTGGGCCACGGCTCCCACACCGCGAAGCCGTCGATGTCGCCGCGCTCCAGCGCCGCCAGCATCTCGGGCGCCTCGACATTGACCAGCTTGTAGTCGGCGGGGTCGAGCTTGCGCTGGGCGAGCAGCCGGCGCCAGAAGATCTCCGCACCGGTGCCCATGGCGACGCCGACCTTCTTGCCTTTGAGCGCCTTCGAGCGAGTCGATGTTGCGGCCGACCACGCTCTCCCATTTGGCCAGATAGGTGCCGTCGGCGACGGCAACGATGTTTGGGTCGACCTGGTGGTTGATCACGCCCGCGAGGTCGGAGCCGTAGGCCGCCTGCACCTGGTTGTTGATCAGGAACGGCACCATGGCCGAGCCCGAGGGGCCGGTGTTGATCGTGACGTCGAGCCCGTTCTTCTCGAAGATGCCGCCTTCCTTGGCGACGTAGAACTGCGAGAAGGCCGGGTCGACGCCGGTGGCGATCGTCATCTTGGTGAGCTGTGCATTGGCGCCGCTCATTGCGGCGAGCAGAAGGCCGGCGGCGGTAAGCAAGTGACTTCATGGATGCATCCCCCATCTAGGTCACCGGCGAAAAGCGGCCGGCAAAAGCGTAGATCCCCCAACGGAACAGGCGGTCGGCGGTGAAGCCCAGCAATCCAAGCGTCAGCAGGGCGACGAAGATCTGGTCGACCAGCATGTACATCCGCGAATCCCAGATCATCCTACCCAACCCATTGTTCGCGGCAACGAGTTCGGCGGCGATGATGGTCACAAATGAGTTGGCCATGGCAAGCCGCATGCCGGTCAGGATGTAGGGCACGGTGGCGGGCAGGGCGACGAAGAAGAACACCTGCCCCGAGTTCGCACCCAACGACCGGGCGGCACGGATCTTGTTGGGAGCGACTGCGCTTACGCCCGCTGCGGTATTGATGATGACGATGAAGACCGTCGTGTAGATGATCAGGAAGATCTTCGAGGTCTCGCCAATGCCGAACCAGATCACTGCGACGGTGATCATGGCGGTGGCCGGGATGAAGCGCAGGAACTCGGTATAGGGCTCGAGCAGCCGCCGCACGATCGGGAAGGAGCCGATTGCCAGCCCGATCGGGATGCCGATCAGCGAGCCGCCGGCAAAGCCTGCCGCGATGCGGCCGAGGCTCGCCGACGACTGCTCCCACAGGGTGCCATCCTCGGCAAGCTCGATGGTCTTCAGGATCACCTTCCAGGGCGTGGGGAACAGCACGGAAGGGATGAGCCAGGTCGAGGCGACATGCCACATCAGGAACAGGCTGCCGAAGCCCACGAGGTAGAGGCCGACGCTGCGCAGCGATGCCCTCATGCCTGGCTCCGCTGCAGCGAGATCGCGACCTCGTCGCGGATCATGGCGTGCACCTGACGATAGACCTCGACGAAGCGATCGTGCGTGCGCTCGCGCTCGGTTTCGCTCAGCCCGACTTCGACGATACCCTTGAGCTTCGAAGCGGGCCCGGCATGCATCACGCCGATGCGGTCGGCGAGGATGATCGCCTCGTCGATGTCGTGGGTGATGAAGAGCACGGTCTTGCCGGTCGTGGCGCAGATGCGCTTCAGCTCGCGCTGCATGTCGGCGCGGGTGTGCGCATCGAGGGCGGCGAAGGGCTCGTCCATCAGCAGCATTTGCGGCTCGTTGGCGAGCACGCGTGCGATCTGGATGCGCTGCTTCATGCCGCCGGACAATTCGGAAGGATGCTTGTGGTCCTGGCCCGTGAGCCCGACAAGCTCGAGATAGTGGTGTGCCTTCTGGTGGCGCTGCGAGGCCGGCGTGCCGCGCATGCGCAGGCCGAACTCGACGTTGCCCAGCGCCGTGAGCCAGCCATAGAGCGAGTCGTCGCCCTGGAAGACGACGCCGCGGTCGGCGGCCGGTCCGGTGATCGGCCGCCCGGAGATGCGGATGTTGCCGGAGCTGACCGGCTCGAAGCCCGCCACCATGTTGAGGACGGTGGTCTTGCCGCAGCCGCTCGTGCCCAGCAGGCAGAAGAATTCGCCGGTCTGGATCTCGAGCGAGAAGTCGCGGACGGCGACATAGTCGCTGCCCTGCAGCGAGCGGTAGACCTTGCTGACCTGGGCGAGTTCGACGAGTGACATGGCTCCCCTTTTCCCTCGCCTGTCTCGCCGCTAATCGCGGAACGGATCCGTCATCAGGATCGTGTCCTCGCGCTCCGGGCTGGTGCTGAGCAAGGCCACCGGGCAGCCGACCAGTTCCTCGATGCGGCGGACGTACTTGATGCAGGTCGCCGGCAGCTCGGCATAGGCGCGCGCGCCCTTGGTGCTCTCGCCCCAGCCCTCGAAGGTCTCCCATACCGGCTTCAGTCTCGCCTGCGCGCCCATGGTGAAGGGGAAGCGCTCGATCCGCTTGCCGTCGAGCTCGTAGCCGACGCAGACATTGATCTCCCTCAGGCCATCCAGCACATCGAGCTTGGTGAGCGCGATGCCGTCGATACCGTTCAGTTTCACCGCCTGACGCACCATCACGGCGTCGAACCAGCCGCAGCGCCGGCGCCGGCCGGTATTGGTGCCGAACTCGTTGCCGCGCATCGCCCAGAGCTGGCCGGTTTCGTCCAGTGAGCTCGGTCGGGAAGGGGCCGTCGCCGACGCGCGTGGTGTAGGCCTTGGCGATGCCCAGCACGTAGCCCACCGAACCGTTGCCCATGCCCGAGCCGATCATGGCCTGCGCCGCCACCGTGTTGGACGAGGTGACGAACGGGTAGGTGCCATGGTCGATGTCGAGCATGGTGGCCTGGGCGCCCTCGAACAGGATGCGCTTGCCGGCGGCGCGCAGGTTGTCGAGCCGCTCCCACACATCCTCGGCGAAGGGCAGGATCTTGGGCGCGAGATCGAGAAGGTCGGCGGTGAGCTTGGCGGGGTCGACCGAGCGGCTTGCCCGAACCCTTGCGCAGCGCATTGTGGTGGGCGAGCAGCGTGTCACTTTCATCGGCAGCATGTCCGGTTCGCCGAGGTCGCCGACACGGATCGCACGCCGGCCGACCTTGTCTTCGTAGGCAGGGCCGATGCCGCGCCGCGTCGTGCCGATCTTGATGATGCCCGGCGCACGTCCTCGCGCCAGCCATCGAGGTCGCGGTGCAATGGCAGGATCAGCACCGCATGGTTGGCGATCTTCAAATTCTCCGGCGTCACGGACACGCCCTGGCTCGAAACCTTCTTCACCTCCTCGAGGAAGTGCCAGGGATCGACCACCACGCCATTGCCGATGATCGAGAGCTTGCCCTTGCGCACCACGCCCGAGGGCAAGAGCGCCAGCTTGTAGGTCTGGTTGCCGATGACCAGCGTATGGCCGGCATTGTGGCCGCCCTGGAAGCGCACCACGACCTCGGCGCGCTCGGAGAGCCAATCCACGATCTTGCCCTTGCCCTCGTCGCCCCACTGGGCGCCGATCACTGCCACATTGGCCATTGCCTTTTCCCTTCACACACGAAAACGCCTCCCCGGGGCCGGTTCCGGAGAGGCGTGAGGTCGATTAGCATGGCGGGGCCGGGGATGGCGAGGGAAAAGCCCGCGCGGGAGGAACGGGATGAGCCAGGTTGCGGAGGGGCCTGAGGGCTTCGGCGGGTGGCTGTTGTTGGTCGTCATCGGCCAATGGCTCGGCTTCTTCGGTCAGCTCATGGCATTCATATGGACGTTGCCGACCTGGGTCGGTCAGTGGCGCGATCCGGCGCTCCACCGCGCGACCATGGGGGAGGCGGGGCTGAGCGTCGGCCTGCTCGCGTTCATGCTTTACACGGCGATCATGATGAACATGAAGCGCCGGGAATTCCCCACGCTGTTCCGGATCGAGGCGGCGCTTTTCGTCATCGTTCCGCTGCTGTCGATATGGTGGGTGGCGCGGTCGACCGGAGCGGTGGTCGACAAGGCGACCTTTGCCGGCATCGCTACGCAAGCCGTCGCCGCCACGATCGGGGCGTCGTTCTCGATCCTGTATTCGCTGCGCTCGGCGCGAGTGCGGAACACGTTCATCTATTGAGACGCGAGGGTGCCTCATGACGCAAGACAGCAGTGACTACTGGAAGAAATCCCGGGTGGAACTTCGGGCCGCCGGGTTCGACCCCGACCGCACCGCGCAGACCAGCGCCGTTGTCACGATCGCCGCGGCTTACACCAACGCCCATCGTTGCAACAACCGGGTGCGCAGCATCGCCGATCTGCTGGTCGAGATCCTGGCCGAGCGCCGCGGGCAGGGGCTGATCGTCGGCGCGCCGGCGGTGTCGGACGCGCTGACCCAGGGGACGCCGACGGCCGGCTATAGCCTGGTGTCGCGCGACGTCGTCGCCGATTGCTTCGAGATCGGCCACTACGCCCATCACGGCGATGCGATGATCGTGATCTCGGGCTGCGACAAGACCGGCGCTGCAGCGCTGATGCCGCTCGCCCGGACCAATGCATTCGGGCTGGTGCTCTATCCGGGAACCAGTTCGCCGGGACGGGTGAATTTCGGCGCCTGGGCGGCCAAGGGCACGAACCTCACGATCATGGACTATGCCGAGGGCAGGGCGGCCGAGGAGTCCGGCAGGATCTCGGCGGCGGAACTGCTCGAGCTCGAGCGCAACGTGATGCCGGGCAGCGGCACGTGCGGCGCGATGTTCACGGCCAATACGATGAGCACGATCGCCGAGGCGATCGGCATGATGCTGCCGCGCGGCGCCTCGCACCCTGCCGACTATGACGCGAGCAGCGACATCCATGCCGACGTCCGCGCCCAGGCCCGCGCATCGGTTGACGCCTTGTATCGGCTGATCGCCGCCGGCATCCGGCCGCGCGACATCATGACGGAGCGCGCCTTCGAGAACGCCATCACGACGGTCTACGCGATGGGCGGCTCGACCAACATGTACCTGCATCTGCTCGCCATCGCGCGGGAGGCCCAGGTGCCGATCACGATCGAGCGCGTCCAGCAGGTCGGAGAGCGCGTCCCGCTGCTCGGCAACCTGCAGCCGCACGGGCCCTACGCGATGGTGAGCCTGCACCAGATCGGCGGCGTGCCGATCGTCATGAAGGAGCTGCTGCGCAGCGGCTTCCTGCACGGCGACGTGATGACGGTTACCGGCAAGACACTGGCGGAAAACCTCGCGTCGGTACCGACGCTGGACGAGATCGCCGGCCAGGATATCGTCCGGCCGGTGAGCCGTCCGGTCGCGCCGCCGAACAATCACATCAGTGTGCTGAAGGGCAATCTCGCGCCCGAGAGCTGCCTGCTGAAGCTCAGCGGCAAGACGCTGGAGAAGGGGCAGTTCCGCGGCACCGCGCGCGTGTTCGAGTCGGAGGCCGATACGATGAGGGCGATCCGCGCCGGCGAGATCGTCCCCGGCACCGTCGTCGTGGTGCGCAATGTCGGGCCGGTGGGCGGGCCCGGCATGCCCGAGATGGTGATGCTGACGATCCAGCTGCAGGGACGGGGCCTCGGCGAGGATGTCGCGCTGATCACCGACGGGCGCTTTTCCGGCGTAAGCCACGGCATCCTGATCGGCCACATCTCGCCGGAAGCCGCCCGCGGCGGTCCGATCGCGGCGGTCCGCGACGGCGACACGATCGTCATCGATCCCGGCGCCCGGACGCTGACCCTGGAAGTCTCCGGCGAAGAGCTGGCCCGGCGCATGGCCGGTTGGCGGCCGCCGAGCCGCCGCGCAGGTGCGCCCGGGGTCGGTGCACGACAAATACATCCGGCTCGTGTCGTCCGCGCACTACGGCTGCGTGGTGTGACGGCTTGGCGCTCCTCCTAGTCGGCCGCCGCGGCGCGCCTCTCGGAAGACTGCGCCGCCACAGCGGGCTCGTTTGCCCGCAGGAACGTCCGGATGTGGCGGACCGCGAGCGGGATCTTCTCCGGCGTGTCCTTCCACGGATACATGCTGACCTGCGCGTTGGGCGAGAGCATCGCCACCTCCATCGCCACCTTGTAGGGATGCGGCGGGACGTCGTCGGGCAACACCAGGATCGGTATCTTGCAGTTCTTCACGAAGTCGCGTGTCACGGTGAACACGAAGTCAGGGTTGGCGAGGTACATCTTCTTCAGGAAGGCGCTCACCTGGTCCATGGTGATCTCGGGCCGCTTCGTCACGAACTCAGGACCCCAGCCCTTCATGTTGTTGTCGTAGAATTGCGTCGGGCATCTCCTCGCGATGGCCGGAGGGCTGCGTCAGCACGGCGGCGACCACGCGATTGCCCGCGCGCTTGATCAGGTTCCAGATGAAGGGCTGGCCGATACAGTAGCCCAGCACCATGAACTGCCGGATGCCGAGATGGTCCATCAGGCCGACATGGTCGTCGGTGAAGGAGTCCCACGGCCGGTCGATCTCGAGCGGTCCTGACGATTGTCCGGCATAGGCGTTGCGCAGGTCGGCCGCGATGCAGCGGTAACGGTCCTTGAACTCCTCCAGCGCGCTGAACGGGTGGGTGGTGGCAAGACCGGCGATGGTCGAGTTGAGCCCGCCGCCCGGGATGATCAGCAAGGGAAAGCCGGAACCGGCCTCTTCGTAATGGATGCGAACCTTACCTTTTTCATAGAACGGCATGGCGATCCTCCTTTGCGTTGCGTTGACGGTGTTCGGCCCCTAGGCTTGCCGCGCGACCCATGATGTTACTGGAGCTTTGACGCGATGCCAGCGGTTTCACCCCGCATCCATGAGGTGCCGGACGACCTGCTCGCCGCCATCGACTACTGCTACGACCAGGGTTGGACCGACGGCCTGCCGGTCGTGCCGCCGGTGGTCGATCGGGTCAAGGCCATGCTGGCGGCCGACAGCCGGCCGGCCGAGACCGTGATCGCCCATCACCCCGCGACCGGGCTCGACCTGTCGCTGCATGCCGCGGCGGTCAATGCCGTCATGGCGGGCTGCCTGCCGGACTATTTCCCGGTGCTGGTGGCGGCCTTCGAGGCGATGGACAAGGCCGGATTTCAATTTCCACGGCTCGACCGCCAGCACCGGCGGCTCGGCGCCGCTGCTCGTGGTCAGCGGCCCTATGCCGACGAGATCGGCATGAACTCCGACGTGAACCTGTTCGGGCCCGGCAATCGCCCCAACGCCACGATCGGCCGGGCGGTGCGGCTGATCCTGCGCAACGTCTTCCAAATGCTGCCCGGCATTTCCGACAAGTCGACGCAAGGCAATCCGGGAAAGTACAGCTTCTGCATCGCCGAGCGGGCGCGCGGCAATCCGTGGCCGCTGCTCTGCACGGCGCAGGGCTATCCCGAGGGCAGCTCGAGCGTCACGGTGTTCGCCGGCGGTGGGTTCTGCAATGTCGAGAACCATGGCGGCAACACGCCGGAGCAGATCCTGGGCTCGGTCGCCGACGCGATGGCCAACTACGGCTGCATCACGCTCGGCCAGAGCGTGGTGATCCTGGCGCCCGAGCACATGGCCATCATCGGCGCCGCCGGCTGGACGCGGGAGAAGGCGCAGGCCTTCCTGTTCAGCCACGCCAAGCGCTCGGTCGAGGGCATGAAGGGCGTCGGCAAATATCGCGACCGCGAGTACGACACCCAGCATGGCGACGGCGCGCCCAAACTCGTCGAAGCGGGCTTCGTGCATCGCGGCCTTACGCCCGACGATATCCTGATCACCATGGGCGGCGGCGATGCCGGCGGCCATTCGTGCTTCATTCCGTCGTGGAGCCGCGGCCGCGGCTCGATCATGCAGCACGCCGAGATAAAGAAGAGGAGTTAATCCGATGCAGCTCTATTCCCCGATGTCCACCACGCCCAAGCGCAAGTCGGTGCGCGCGCCCGTCATGACGAGCATCGATGGTGCGCGTATCGGCATCCTGGAGAACGGCAAGCTCAACGCCGAGGAGATGCTGAACGAGTTCGCGGCGCTGTTCGTGCAGCGCCACGGCTGCACCGTGCGCACGCTGGCCCACAAATCCAACGCCAGCGCACCGGCGCCTTCGACCACGCTGGTAAAGGTCGCCCAGGAGGTCGACTTCCTCATTACTGGCTTAGGTGATTGAGGCTCCTGCTCGACGTGCAGTCTGCACGACGGAATCAGCTTCGAACAACTTGGCAAGCGCGCCGTGGTGCTGTGCACCGAGCCATTCCGGGTGACGGCGCGCAATATCGCCCGCGTGCTCGGCCTGCCCGACTATCCTTTCCTGACGGTGCAGCATCCGATCGGCAGCTGCACGCTGCCCGAACTGAAGGCGCGCGCTGAGGTCGCCTACCAGCAGGCGCTGCCTATTCTGATGCAGCCCTAGCGCCGCTGGCGGATCGGCACGACCAGCAGGCTGCCGAGGATGAGGGAGATGCCGCCCACGGTGAGGGCGAGCGTGAAGCTGCCGGTCCATTCCCTGGCGACGCCGAAGAACCACGGGCCCACCGTGCCGCCGAGATTGCCGGCGCCGTTGATCAGGCCGATGCCGACGCCCGCGACGGCGGGCGGCAGCACTTCGGTGGGCAGTGCCCAGAATGGGCCAAAGCGGCCCAGGAACGAGCCGACGGCGAGCGTCAGGCAGATCAGGATGCCGATCGTGCCCGTCGGGCCGACCAGCTGCCCCACCAGCAGGAACACGCCCGAGAGGACCGTGCAGCAGATCATGTGCCACTTGCGCTCCTGTACGCGGTCGGAGTTCATCGCGACCAGGACCATCATGACCGCGCCCACCGCAGGCGGAAGCGCGGCGAGGAAGCCCACCGTCACGATCGAGAGACCGGTCTCCTTGAGCACCGTCGGCAGCCAGAAGGTGACGCCCCACTCCGCCATGAGCGCCGCGAAGTTGTAGAGCGCCAGCAAGAGCACGGCCGGGTGCCAGAGGGTCTTGATCCAGTGGCCCTGCACCGGCGCGGTTTGCGCCTCTTCGGCCTTGAGCGCCGCCATCAAGTGCGCCTTTTCCTGCGGGTCGAGCCAGGCGGCGTCCTTCGGCTCCTCGGTGATGGCCCAGACCCAGACCACCGCCCAGACGAGGCCGGGCAGTGCCTCGACGACGAACATCATCTGCCAGCCGAAATGCTGCAGCACGAGGCCTGAGATCGGATTGGCGATGACCTGGGCGATCGGGATGCTGAGCAGGAACATCGTGTTGGCCCGCGCCCGCTCGGCCCTGGTGAACCACTTGCGGATCAGCACAATGGTGCAGGTGAGCACGCCGCCCTCGAACAGTCCGAGGATGAAGCGGTTGGCGATCAGCTGGTTCTCGGTGCGAACGAAAGCGGTGGACAGCGAGACGACGCTCCACATCAGCAGCAGGCCCAGGATCACCCACTTGGCGCTCCACACGGCAGCAAGCCGGCCGGCCGGTATCTGCAGCACGATATAGCCCCAGAAGAACATGCCGGTGGCGAAACCGATCGCCGAGGCGCTGATGCCGAACTCGCTGCGCAGCGCGGGAAGCGCCATGGCGATGTTGGTGCGGTCGATGAAGGACAGCACATACATCACGAAGGCGACGCCGAGGATGCGCAGCCACCGATTGCGGTGCGGCGCGAGCCGTGCTGGTGCAGTCAAGAAGCTTTCTCCCCCGGTTGCGCTGACGCGCTCTTTTGTCGAAGGTTAGCGACCGGAGGGGCGGGGGACAACAGATGCCATTGCGTTGGGAGATCCTGCACGCGCAGAAGCTCGTGCACATCGTTGCCGAGGGAGCGGTCACGCGCGAGGAGCTGGAGGAGCATTTCGACGCGATCGTGGTGGCCGACGCCATGCCCTATGCCAAGCTGTTCGACGCCAGCCGCGCGGAGCCCGCCTACAACGATGATGACGTGATGCAGATGGGCGCGCGCCTCAGCGCCTATACCGCCACTCTCACGGCCGGGCCGCTGGCCGTCGTCGGGCTGGGCGATGCCGTGGAAACGGCGTTCAGGCGCTTCATCAACATGTCGCCGTCAAAGCGGCCTGCGGCCATGTTCAAGACCGAGGCCGAGGCGCGCGCCTGGCTCGCGACGCAGGTCAAGCCGCGCTAACCCGGCTTCGCCCGGCCCGGCGGGCCGGATGGCGGATCGGTGCGCTGGAAAGAGGGCCGTGATGCGTGCCGGGCATAGTAGGCCGCGAGATGCCTGGCGTCAGCGACCGTTGCCGCGCCCTCGGGAGCCTGCTGGAGGCGATGCAGGATCGGCATCAGGTTGATGTCGGCGAAGGTGAACTGATCGCCGACCAGATGGCCACTCGTCGCCACCGCCTTGTCGAGCACTGCGACCTGCTCGCGAACCGCTGGCATGACGGCATCGATCGCCGCCCGGTTGGGCTTTCCGTCGGCGGTGCCGGGCGCGATGTAGGCGAAGAGATAAGTGCGGATCAGGGTGCGGTCGATCACCGTGTTGACCAGCGACACCCATTGCTCGGTGAGCGCGGCCAGCCGCGGCTCTGACGGGAAGACGAACGGCGCCGGAAAGCTGCGGTCGAGCCAGGTGGCGATGGCCTTCGATTCGAAGAGCTCGAGATCGCCGTGGCGCAGCACCGGCATTTTGCCGAAAGGGTGGATGGCGCGGATTTCGGCAGCGTGCAGCGGCCTTTCGGTCAGCACGTACTCGATACCCTTCTCCTCGCACACCATGCAGACGACACGCGTGTAGGTCGAGCGGCTGGAGCCGATGATTTCCGGCGTCGGCATGACGTGCCTCCCTGCGCTGTCGACCGGCAATCATAGCGTGTCGTGCTATGATGGTGCTCCGCGGTAAATTGATGGGGAGATTGGTGCGATGGCCCGAAATGCTCCTGTCCCATCCGACGTGGCCCTGAGCCAGGGCGCTCGAGCGTCGATCGGCAAGCAGGCCGTTCTGGGCGGCGCGCTGATCGTGCTGGCCATCATCCTCTGGGAGCTGCGCGATACCGTGCCGGGGTGGCTGGCCAAGAGCGTGACCGCGACGGTCGAGTTCACGACCACGACCGAACGCGACGATGCCCGCGTCACCCGCGCTTTCGAAGCCGTGCGCCAGACCTTCGCGGCCGACGCCACTTTCGAGCCGCTGCCCAACCAGACCAGGGTCCGCCACACCCAACTCACGGTGACGGCGCCGACCAGCGCCGAAGCGATCCCTCTTGCGAGGAGGATGGCCGATGCGATGGAAAAGGCCTTTGCTGGCGACGGCGAGGGCAGGCTTATGGTCAATGTCCACGGCCGCGCCACGCCGATAGCCGATCGCACCACGACCACCGTGGGCTGGGCGCTCAGCATCGGGGCGCCGGTCATGGGTCTGTTGGGCTTGTTGCTGATCGCGCTCGGGGTGTTGCGCTGGCAGGCGGGAGCCGATCGCATGCCGCCGCCGGTCTTGTGGGGCATCGCTTTCAGCCTCGCGTTGCCCGTCGCAGTCGTCCTCCTTCCCGGTCCGGTCGTCATGGCGCTGTTCTTCATGGCCATCCCGGGCTCCATTGCCGGCCTGATCCTGTGGAAAACCAGCGAGCTGCGCCACGCCGCGAGCTGGCCCTCGACGAGCGCGCGGATCACCAGATCGGCGTTGCGCGCGCAACACCGCCATTCGGGTGATGTCACCGAGGTCAAGAACGTTCCCGACGTCGAGTACGAGTTCACGCTCGGCGATCGGGTGATCAAGGGAACGCGCATCAGCGTCGGCGACGCCAGCGACAGCGCCGAAGCGACGCTCGATCACTATCGCGTCGGCGCCACAGTGCCCGTCTACTACGATCCCAAGAACCCCGAGAACGCGCTGCTGGAACGCGATCCGCCCGTTCCGGTCGTCTGGCTCTACGCGATCGCCGCCGGAGTCGTCGCTGATTGGTCTCGCCGTGCTGGCGCTGTTCTGGAACATCGCGGCGATCTTCGACAGCCTGGCACCCTATTTCCCGGAGAAGGCCGTCCTGCCCGGTGTCGCCTTCTTCACCCTTGGCGGAGTCATGGTGCTGTTCATTCTGTGGGCCTCGCGACGCCAGGCTGCCGAGGCATCGGGCTGGCCACAGATCGCCGGACGTATCGTTTCCAGCACCGTCGAGCACTATCGCCAGCGGGTCGGCGGCGCGCGAACCGGCAACCTGGTGACCTTCTACGAGGCGGTGGTCGAGTACTCCTACACCGTGAACGGCCACGATTATCACAGCACGCGGCTGAGCTTCGGCGCCAAGTCAGCCGGCTCGCAAGCCCTCGCCGAGGAAAAGGCCGCGCGGTACCCGGCGGGTAGCCAGGTGATGGTTCATTACGATCCCCTGAACCCCGCAAACGCCGTGCTCGATCTCAAGGTCGCACAAAGTGTGACATCCTTGGTGGTGGCGCTGGTGTTTTTCGGGCTCGCGGTCTTCTTCTCAGGCGTGTTTCGCTAGCCGCTGGACCGAGAAAAAAGCGCCTTTGTGGTTTTTGCCACAGAACGGCGAGGGTGACTTGGCGTCTGCTGCTCCGGTGATCCTCAGGGATCACTGTAAAGGGGGGTATGATGGCTCACACCACTGTAAGTAACGCTACCGCATTCCCGGCCGCCCGCAAGAACGGCAAGCGGCCGCATTCGATGAAGCAGGCGTCACCGAACCTGTTTTATCTCTGGCACAAGATCCAGGACATCAAGACTGAAGCCGAGCAGATGAAGGATGCCGAGCTCGTCTTCATGATCGGGCTGGTCGAGCTCTTGGTCGAGGAGCGGGCGACGCCGGGCGCCGCCGCCCTCGCCACCGTCGACACGACCACGCCGCACTAACGGCCGTGACGTCTGGGGGCGCCATTTGGGGTGGCGCTTCCTCGGGGGGGCGCTATTGGGGGTGGCGCTCCCCCAGTCACAGCGGCACCGCGTCCTTGTCGATCAGGGCATGGCTGCAACGCAGGCGCTTGGCCTCTTTGCGCGGATCGGCGGCCGGCGCCACGGCGCGCACCACGGCATAGCCTTTGGCCTGCCAGGCGGCCGCCTCGCGCCACGGCGTCTTGGCCGGCAGGTAGAGGCGCGGCCGCTCGCCCGGGGTCGCCGACGCCGCCAGCACGGCATTCATATAGAGCGTGAAGCCGGTGGCCGGTTCGCTGACGCCGTCTTCCGGATAGCCCGCCGAATAGCGGCCGCCGCGCGCCAGCTCCTCGCGGCCCTTCTGGCCGAACACGGTGAAGCTGACACCGGTCTGGTATTCGAGGCCGCGATACTCGACGGGATCGATCGTCATGGCGAGGTCGGGGTCGGCACTGCGCACCAACTTGACCACGGCGGCGAGCCGCTCGGCCTCGGCGGCGCCGGCCGCCGGCAGCTTGAGCTTGCCAAGTTGGGCCAGGCCCTTGTCGACCGCGCCAGCCGAGCGCAGCAGGCCGACGAACAGCTCGGTCGTCTTCGTGGTCCCGAGCGCCTTGGCGATGGCGGTCTCATCCTTACGGTCGAGCGCGCGGCGCAGGCGGCGCAAGGGCTCGTCCTCGATCTTGAGGCCCGCCGCGACGGCCGCGACCAGGGTCGGCAGGTTGAGATCGACGGTGAGCGCCGGCACGCCGATGGCGCGGAGCGCATCGACAGTCAGCAGAATCGCCTCGGCGTCGGCCTCGGCGGTGTCGACGCCTATGAGCTCGGCGCCGACCTGGGCAAACTGGCGCTCGGGCTTCAGCGCGCTGCCGCGCACGCGGATCACATTGCCGCCATAGGAGAGGCGCAACGGCCGCGCCTCGTGCTTGAGGCGGGTGACCGCGATGCGGGCCACCTGGACGGTCATGTCCGGCCGCACGCCCATCATGCGCTGCGACACCGGGTCCATCAGCCTGAACGTCTGCGGCCCCAGCGCCGCGCCCGGCCCGCCCAAAAGCGATTCCTCGAACTCGACCAGCGGCGGCTTGACCCGCTCGTAGCCGAACGCCGCGAAGCGCTCGATGGCGATGTCGATCGCCCGGGCCTCGCGCGCGGCATCGGGCGGCAGCAGGTCGGCAAGGCCGGCCGGCAGCAGCCCGCGGTGGTCGTTGTCGTTGGCGGTCATGGTGGCGGTAGATGCCTGATATTCCTCTCCCCCGCTAGGGGGAGGGGTGTCACTCGGCGGCCTGCACCTTCGGGGCGTCGGGCGTGATCGGCTTCATGTTGCCGCCGAAACGCTCCTTGAAGGCCGTCGTGTCGATTTCCTCGAGCTCGATCTCGCGGTTCAGCACCTGCTCCTTCCACTTCAGCAGCTTGGGATGCGCTTCCTGGAATTCCGGCATGACCTCCTTGGCGAACAGCTCGAGCGACTCGCAGATGTGCTCGTGTGTGTTCTTGCCGGCCTGGTTCAGCAGCACGACCTGGTCGATGTTGGACGACTGGAACTTGGCGAGCTTGCGGCGGATCGTCTCCGGCGAGCCGATCAGTCCTCCCCGCAACGCCGCGGCGTGCAGGTCGGGGTTGGCCTTCTTCCACCTGTTGTACTCGTCCCACATGTTGACAGTGCCGGCCGGCGGCCGACGCCGTCCCGCCGACTGGCCGTAGAAGCGCAGCGAGAACTGGAAGAAGGTGTCGCCATCGGCGCGCGCGCGGGCTTCCTCGTCAGTCTTGGCGCACATGAAGAAGGAGACCAGCGCGATGTTGGGATTGGTCCTGTAGTCGGCCAGCTTCTTCTGGCGCTTGGTGAAAGCATTGTAGTAGGCGTGCACCCAGGCATGCGCGGCATCGGCCGAGACGAACTGGAAGCCGAGCGCGCCCATCCCCCATTCGCCGCACTTGGCCAGCGTATCGAGCTGCGAGCAGGCGACCCACAGCGGCGGATGCGGCTTCTGCATCGGCTTGGGCATGACGTGGCGCAGCGGCATGTTGAAGTATTTGCCGTGATGCTCGCTGGGGCCATCCTTGAACATCGGGATGATGGCGCGCACTGCCTCTTCGAAGATCTCGCGCTTGTTGTC
Organism: uncultured Alphaproteobacteria bacterium; assembly: GCA_963755595.1. Classification (GTDB taxonomy): domain Bacteria; phylum Pseudomonadota; class Alphaproteobacteria; order Reyranellales; family Reyranellaceae; genus Reyranella. The sequence goes on from CAVWKP010000005.1 coordinate 95,890, forward strand.
GATGTCGACGCCGAACGGCTCGAGCTCGGTGATCGACGCGCTCTCGCCCATGCCGAACTCGCAGCGGCCGTTGGACAGAAGGTCGAGGCTGGCGATCCGCTCGGCGCAGCGCGCGGGATGGTTGGTGGTGAGCTGCATGATGCCGTGGCCCAAGCGGATCTGCTTGGTGCGCTGGCTGGCGGCGGCCAGGAAGGACTCCGGCGACGGCGAATGCGAGTACTCCTCGAGGAAATGATGCTCGACCTGCCAGGCATGGTCGTAGCCCAGCCGGTCGGCGAGCTCGATCTGAGCCAGGGCGTTCTGATACAGCCTGTGCTCATCGCCGTCTTTCCAGGGGCGCGGCAACTGCAGCTCGTAGAAGATTCCGAACTTCATGGGCGAGTCCTCCGGTGAACAAGATGTGCCTGATATCCCTCTCCCCCGCTAGAGGGAGGGGTGCTATGGCTTTCGCACAATGAGCGATTCCGCCCGCCCGGCCCTATCCGTGGTGGCGCCCTGCTTCAACGAGGAGGGCGTGCTGCCGGAATTCCTGCAACGGGTCGGGGTGGTGCTGGAGGGCCTCGGCGGCACGGCCGAGATCGTGCTGGTCGATGACGGCTCACGCGATGCGACCTGGCAGGTGATGACCGACTGGGCGGCGAAGGACAGGCGCATCGTCGCGGTGCGGCTGATGCGCAACCACGGCCATCAGTTGGCGCTGACCGCCGGGCTGTCGGTCTGCCGCGGCGAGCGCATCCTGATCATCGATGCCGACCTGCAGGACCCGCCGGAACTGTTGCCCGAGATGATGAAGCTGATGGATCAGGATGCTGACGTGGTCTACGGCCGGCGCCGACAGCGCGAGGGCGAGAGCCTGTTCAAGCGTGTCACCGCCGCCGCCTTCTATCGCCTGATCGGCCGCATGACCGACGTCGAGATCCCGCTCGATGCTGGCGACTTCCGGCTGCTGACGCGGCGCGTGCTCGACATCCTGCTGGCGATGCCCGAGCGCCATCGCTTCGTGCGCGGCATGGTGGCGTGGATCGGCGGCCGCCAGGTGCCGATCGTCTACGACCGCAAGGCGCGCGCGGCGGGGCAGAGCAAGTATCCGCTGGCCAAGATGATCCGCTTCGCCGCCGATGCCATCACCGCCTTCTCGGTGGTGCCGCTGATGGCCTCGATGACCATCGGCTGGGTCATGGCGGCGGTCGGCTTCACCTTCTTTGTCTATTCGATTGTCGGCTGGGTCCTCGGGCTCAACCTGCCCGGCTGGACGTCGCTGATGGCCGCGGTCGGCCTGCTGGGCGGCATGCAGTTCCTGATGCTGGGCATCATCGGCGCCTATCTCGGCAGGCTGTACGACCAGAGCAAGGGCCGGCCGCTGTTCATGATCCGCGACATTGTCGGCGGCGATCGATGACGGCGGAGTTCGACAAGCACGCTGCGACCTACGATGGCGGGCTCGACAATCCCATCAAGCGCCTGATGGGCAACTCGCCCGACCAGTTCATCGCCGTGAAGGCGCGCTGGCTGCTGCGCCGAGAGAAGGGGCTGCGCACTGGCGAGCTCCGCCTGCTTGATTACGGCTGCGGCGCCGGCGATCTGATGCGCGTGCTGGCGGAGCTTGGCGCGCGCGCGACGTTCAGCGGCTGCGACGTTTCCACCGGCATGCTGGCCGAGGCCGCCAAGCGCTGGCCGGGCGGGCAGGGCGCGGCGCCCACCCTCGCCACCCAGGACGGCGCGCGCACGCCGTTCGCCGATGGCCAGTTCGACGTCGCCACGGTGAGCGCCGTGCTGCATCACGTGCCGGTTGCCGAGCGGCCGGCGGTCTACGCCGAGCTCGGCCGCGTGCTGAAGCCTGGCGGGCGGCTCTATGTCTTCGAGCACAATCCCCGCAATCCCCTGGTGCGCCACGTCATCGCCCGCACGCCGATCGACGAAAATGCCATCCTGCTCGACGCCAACGAGGTGCAGGCGGGCCTGCTCGACAGCGCCCGCTACGAGGTTGAGACCGACTACCTGATGTTCATGCCGCCGGGGATCAAATTTCTGCGCTCGATCGATCGGGCACTGGCGTGGCTGCCGCTAGGCGCGCAATATGCCGTGGCGGCACGCAAACCCACGTGATGGGGGCCGCCTGATGGAGACGACGACCATGAACCAGCAGACCTTCGAAGCCGAGCTCAAGCGCGACGGCTACGACGTCATCACCAACACCACGCCGGGTGCCAAGGTAAACCCCGAGCACAGTCATCCGTTCGACGTGCGCGCCATGGTGCTGAAGGGCGACTTCAAGCTGACGCGCGACGGCAAGACCGAGACTTACAAGCCCGGCGAGATCTTCGCCATGCCGCGCGGCTGCCTGCACTACGAAAGCTACGGTTCTGAAGGCGCCGTGGTCCTGCTCGGCCGAAAGATGTGACGCTGCCCAGCGGGCATCACAAGGGAGAGCGATGAAGGCACCGGCGCTCGGCTGGCAGTTGGCGCTGGCGTTCGTTCTGTCGTTCCTGTTCCTGGCCGGCCTGATCGGCTGGCTGCAGAACGTCCACATCATCACCGGCAACGGCATGTACAAGGCAATCCAGGCCGAGCCCTGGATCGCCGACTTCGGCAAGGCCCGCCTCGATCCGTCGAACTATCTCTATTTCCCGCTCTACGCGCTGCTCGCCAAGCTCCTGGACGCGCTCGGCATCCTGAAGGGCGTGACCTGGAAGCAGTTCGCCTATCTCAACGCCTTCTGGGCGAGCCTTGCGATCGTCTTCGTCTATGCCTTCGTGCTGCGCCTGACCGGCCGCGTCGCCATCGCGGTGCTGGCCGCGTTGTTCCATCTCGGCTGCGGCACCTTCCTGCTCCTGGGCGTGATCAACGAAGACATCATGCCGGCCTATGCGCTGCTGTTGGCTTCCATGCTGCTGGCCGGCCTGTGGTTCGATCGCCCGACCTATGCGCGCGTGGCATTGGTCGGCGCGCTCTTCACGCTGGGCTGGCTGATCGAATGGCGCCTGATGTTCCCGACCCTGCCGGCATTCGTCTTGGCGCTCGCCTTCGCGCCGGGATCGGTGGGCCGCCGCGCGGCGATGATCGCCACGCTGATCGTTTCCATCCTCGCGGTGTCGGGAGTCGTCGAGCTGTTGTGGGAGGGCCACAACGGCGCCATCGGCCTGCACGACATCCTGTGGACCGGCAAGGGCGTGTTCAAGGAAGGCGAGCACGACGTCACCGGCTGGGCCGGCCTTTCCCTCGACAAGGCCTGGATGATGCTGGCCGGCGTCGGCAACTATTTCTTGCTGATCGGCGGCTTCGTCGATCCGCTGTCGGCCAGGCACGCCGCCGCCGGTCTCGCGCTCTCCGTGCTGTTCCAGTTCGTGCTGTTCATCGTCACGATCGTGCTGCTGTGGCCGCGCCGCCATGAGCCGCGCCTGCGCTGCCTCGCTCTCGTCTTCCTCGGCACCCTGGGCGCGGGCGAGGTGCTGAATTTTTATGCCCAGCCGCAGGACCCGCAGATGCAGGTCAACGTCATGGTCTGGCTGACCGTGACCTGGGCCCTGCTGTTGGCAGCGCCTCAGCGCGCGCGGCACGATGCTCGCGGTGCTGGCCGTGCTCTCCGTCGCGCCGCTCGCCTGGAACGTGAGTGCGCTCGCGCACTATCGTGGCGGCGACACGGCATCGCTGGCCGCACTCGCCCGGCTCGAGCAGCGCTTCCCGCCGGCAGAGACCGTGTTCCTCTACTGGGGCTTCGAGCCGATCCTGGTCTGGCAGTTCGCGCTGTGGAGCCACAGCTGGGACATGACCTTCGCCCAGACGATCCCTCAGGCGCCGGCGAGCGAGCCCCAAGTTCAAATGGCTCGCCGTCTCCTCCGGCGCGGTTAACCATGCCAAGTGGCGCCCGGCCGAGCATGCGGCGCGGCTGAAATACGATATCGACCGCGTCCTCGACGGGGGCTACCGCGTCGTGGTCGACGAGCTCTGGAGCTGGAGCGTCGAGGATCTGGCGGGCCACCTCGCCGGCCTGGTCGCCGCCGACCGCGCCCCGGCCATCTACGCCATGCTGCACGACAACTACGAGGCCACTCTCGTCTACACCGATCCGACCGTCGGCCCGCTCTACGAGCTGCGCCGCCGCGCGCATTGACGGCCGCCCGTTGGTTACCCGGCGCGTCCTTCAACGCAAGCCATTGGCCCTGGGTCTCGTCGTTAGCGGCACGCCTCGCTCACGGCGGGCGCCAGGAGCTGCGCGAATCGGCGCGCGCCGCGGGCCGAGAAGTGGCCGTTGTCGACGAAGTCCGCATCCACGAACAAGTCGGGCGGTACGGTGACGATGATATCTCCCAGGGTCCGCGCGGCGCGCTCGAGAATCTCGTTGAACCGCTGCAGCAACGGCCAGACGTCGCGGTCACGCACGAGCGGCAGCCAACCGTACCGGCCGTCGCCTTTTAGCTGTTCGCGATTGACCACCTGCCCGACCCAGATCGTGTTGACACCATGCTCGCGGTTGATCGCCGAGATCGATCGGACATTGCGTTCGTACAGCTTCTCCAGCGCGGGGTCGCTGCCGCTCTCCGGCTCTCGACCATAGGGATCGGCGGTGTAACGCACGGTGTCGACGTGCGCGCTGATGAAGCGCGCCAGCATCGTCAGCAACGGCGAGAGCGTGACGTGCGAGCCGCCGATCCGGCGCACCTGGAGCGAGTAACCTGGCTCGGCAGGGCGAAGTCGGCATAGCCGGGATCGAGGTTGGGGATATGGGCGTTGCGCAGGTCATTCCAGCCGACGTAATAAATCGCGCAATGCGGCGGCTTGCCGAACTTGGTCTGGTAGAACGCCGTCTGGATCAGATGCTCGGCCGTCGAATAGCCCGGCACGCCGTGGTTCACGACAAAGACGCGCTGCGGGCCGAGCGCCTCGCCCAGACGTTCGCTCCAGGTATCGCCTTCGCCGTTCCCGATGTCGTAGGTCGTGGAGCCGCCGAAGGTCGCCACGACCGACCGACCGTCGAGGGCATGTGGCGCGGGATCGCGTCCGCGCGTGCCTTCGGAGGTGTGGCTGATCACAGTCCGGTCGGGCTGATGACCTGGAGCGACGGAATCGGCACGGCCTGCAGGAGCGGATGCCATCGGAAGCGAACCGGCTCGGCGACGATGGGCGGCAGGAGAGATGCATCGACATAGCCGGCGCCCTTCAGAACATGTGAGCCCATGCCCCATGACAACTCGATCAGTGCCAGCGCCAGCAGCGCGGCCGCCAACCGTGGCCAGCGGACAAGCGCGATCACAAGTGCCAGAAGCGCCAGAAGGTAGACAAGATAGAGCGTTCGGGGACCCCCGCCAGCCAGCGCGTCAAGCGCGGCGAGCCAGATGGTCGCGACGACGACGACACATAACAGAAGCAGCGCCAGCAGTACCGGAATTGCCCGCTCGAACCGGTATGGCCGCCGCAGGCCGCTGTAAACAAGGATCCGCCCCACCATCGGGGATCCAGCTAGCCTTCTGACCGGTGGCAAGCAAGCCGTATGCCTAGGTAGGCCCGTGCCCTTCGATCCGCAGTGCCGGTGGCTCCAAGAGTTGCAAAATTGAAATCAATCGCGTAGTACCCGCGTGGGCCACGCTCCCCCACCGGAGTGCAGCTCTTCTGTAAGGGAGAGATAGATGAAGCCGAACATGCGTCCGGCGCGTCCCGACTTTTCGTCGGGTCCCTGCGCCAAGCGTCCGGGATGGACACCGGAAGTCCTCAAAGATGCCGCCGTCGGGCGGTCCCACCGTTCCAAGCTCGGCAAGAAGAAGATTGTCGAGGCGGTCGATCGCACGCGCGCGGTGCTTGGCATTCCGGCCGACTATCGCATCGCCATCGTGCCGGCGTCGGATACCGGCGCCGTCGAGATGGCGCTGTGGTCGCTGCTGGGCGCCCGGCCCGTCGACATGCTGACCTGGGAAAGCTTCGGCGAGGGCTGGGTCACCGATGTCGCCAAGCAGCTCAAGCTCAAGGATGCGCGCGTGCTGAAGGCGCGGCTACGGCCAGATCGCCGACCTCGAGGCCGTCGACTGGACGCACGACGTGGTCTTCACCTGGAACGGCACGACCTCGGGCGTGAAGGTGCCGAACGGCGACTGGATCGCCGACGACCGCCAGGGCCTCGCCATCTGTGACGCCACTTCCGCCGTCTTTGCCATGGACCTGCCGTGGCTGAAACTCGATGTCGTCACCTGGTCGTGGCAGAAGGTGATGGGCGGCGAGGGCGCGCACGGCATGCTGGTGCTGATCGCCGCGCGCCATCCAGCGGCTCGAGAGCTATTCGCCGCCCTGGCCGCTGCCCAAGATCTTCCGCCTGACCTCGGGCGGCAAATTCTCCGAGGCGGTCTTCAAGGGCGACACCATCAACACGCCCTCGCTGCTCTGCGTCGAGGATGCGATCGACGGCCTGAAATGGGGCGAGGGCGTCGGCGGGCTCAGGGGCCTGATGGCGCGCTCGAGCGCCAATCTCGCCGTGCTCGAGAAGTTCGTGGCCGAGCGTAAGTGGATCTCCTTCCTCGCCAGCGACAAGGCGACCCGCTCCAACACCTCGGTGTGCCTCAACATCACCGCGCCGTGGTTCACCGCGCTGCCGGCCGACAAGCAGGCGGCGGCGGCCAAGAAGATGGCCGACCTTCTGGAAAGCGAGAAGGCGGGCTACGACGTCGGCTCCTACCGCGACGCGCCGCCCGGCCTGCGCATCTGGTGCGGTGCCACCGTCGAGAAGTCTGATCTGGAAACCCTGATGCCCTGGCTCGACTGGGCCTATGCAGAGATCGAGAGCGAATATGGCAAAGCCTAAAGTCCTGATTTCCGATGAGCTGAGCCCGCGCTCGGTGGAAATCTTCTCCGAGCGCGGCTGCGACGTCGACTTCAAGCCCGGCCTCAAGCCCGCCGAGCTGCGCGCCATCATCGGCAACTACGAGGGGCTGGCGATCCGCTCGGCCACCAAGGTGACGGCCGAGGTGTTGGCCGAGGCGAAGAAACTGAAGGTGGTTGGCCGTGCCGGCATCGGCGTCGACAATGTCGACATCAAGTCGGCGACGGCGCACGGCGTCGTCGTGATGAACACGCCGTTCGGCAACGCCATCACCACGGCCGAGCACGCCATCGCCCTGATGTTTGCCGTCGCCCGCCAGGTGCCCGACGCCAATGCCAGCACCCAGGCCGGCAAGTGGGAAAAGAACCGCTTCATGGGCACCGAGCTCAGCTTCAAGACGCTGGGCCTGATCGGCTGCGGCAATATCGGCTCGATCGTCGCCGAGCGGGCGCTTGGCCTCAAGATGCGCGTGGTGGCCTACGATCCGTTCCTGAGCGACCAGCGCGCCGCCGAGCTCGGTGTCGAGAAGGCGACGCTCGAGCAGGTGCTGGCCAAGGCCGACTTCATCACCGTGCACACGCCGCTCACCGAGCAGACCAAGAACATCCTGAGCCGCGCCAACCTGATGAAGACCAAGAAGGGCGTGCGCATCATCAACTGCGCGCGCGGCGGGCTGGTCGACGAGCTCGCGGTGCGCGACCTGCTGGTGTCCGGCCACATCGCCGGCGCGGGCTTCGACGTCTTCACCGAGGAGCCGGCCAAGGACAACGTGCTGTTCGGCGCGCCCAACCTCGTCTGCACGCCGCATCTCGGTGCCGCCACCGTCGAGGCGCAGGAGAACGTGGCCCTGCAGGTCGCCGAGCAGATGGCGGACTACCTGCTGACCGGGGCGGTGGTGAACTCGCTCAACATGCCCAACGTCTCGGCCGAGGATGCGCCCAGGCTCGCGCCGTACCTCGATCTCGCCGAGAAGCTCGGCTCGTTCGCCGGCCAGCTCACCGACACCGACATCAAGGCGGTCAGCATCGAATACGAGGGCGACGTCGCCGCCCTCAACATCAAGCCGCTCTCCCAGGTGGCCCTGATGGGCGTGCTGCGTCCGCAGCTCAATTCGGTGAACATGGTGAACGCGCCGGTGATCGCCCGCGAGCGCGGCATCGAGGTCGCCGAGGTCAAGCACGAGCGGGCCAGCGACTACCACTCGATGATCCGGGTTTCGGTCACCACCAACAAGTACACGCGCTCGGTGACCGGCACGCTGTTCGGCGGCAAGCATCCGCGCATCGTCGACATCAAGGGCATCGAGATCGAGGCCGAGTTCGCCCCGCACATGCTCTACATCACCAACGACGACAAGCCGGGCTTCATCGGCCGGCTGGGCACGCTGCTGGGCGAGAGCAAGGTCAATATCGCCACCTTCCATCTCGGCCGCGACAAGCCCGGCGGCTCGGCGATCGCCCTGGTCCAGGTCGACCAGCCGCTGCCGCCGCCGCTGGTCGGCAAGATCGCCGGGCTCGAAGGCGTGGTGCAGGCCAAGGTGCTGGGGTTTTAGCTGACGTCGGGCCGGCATGAGAAAACGTCGGTCGGCCGGTGGATAATATCAGAGCTATGATAACTCCCTCGAATGGAGGATCCGATGCCCCGTGTCAGTGAAATCGAGGACGATGGCGGCGACCCGACGCTGAAAGCCGTGTTCGACAAGCAGCGCGAGATCTTCGGCGGGATCCTGAACCCGACCAAGGTGCTGGCGCATTGCCCGCCGATCCTGAAGGCGGCCGGCCTGCTCGGCCAGGCGATCGAGCAGTCGGGCCAGCTGCCCAAGGGGTTGGTGCCGCTGATCTATACCCGGGTCGCCACGATCAACGGCTGTCCGTTTTGAATGGACATCAATTCCGCGCGTGCCGCGGAAGCCAACGGCAGCATGGACAAGGTGGCTGAGCTCCTGACCTGGCGCGACAGCAAGCTGTTCAGCGAGGCCGAGCGGGTGGCGCTCGAATATGCCGAGCGCATCACCTACACCGACCGAAGGTCGATGATGCCTTGTTTGCCAGGCTGAAACAGCACTACAGCGAGCCGCAGATCGTCGAGCTGACGGTGGTGGTTGCTTTCGAGAACTTCCGCTCGAAGTTCAATCCTCCGCTGGGCATCGAGGCGCAGGGCTTCTGCATGGTGCCGAAACGCGGCTAGCGCGATACCATGGCGGCATGTTCCGCCCGGCGTTCTGTGCGTTGTTGCTTGCTGCCCTGTGCGGCGCCTGTGCCACGCCGCAGTCCGGGACGATTGCCACGCCGTTGCCGGGCCAGCAGACCGAGCGCTTCCCCAACGGCGATCTCTATGTCGGCCAGATGGCGGGCGGGCTGCGCGAGGGGCGAGGGACCTACAGCTGGTCCGACGGCCGGCGCTATGTCGGCAGCTTCCGCGCTGGGCTGCAGGAGGGCCAGGGGACCTACACCTATCCCAATGGCGAGAAGTACGACGGCCAGTTCCAGGCCAACCGGCGCACCGGCCAGGGCACCTACAGCTGGCCGGACGGTCGCAAGTATGTCGGCGAGTTCCGCGACGACCGGCCCGACGGCCGCGGCACCTACAGCTGGCCCGACGGCAAGAAATATGTCGGCGAGTTCAAGCTCGGCGCCGCCAGCGGCCAGGGCACCTACAGCTGGCCGGACGGCCGCAAGTATGTCGGCGAGCTGCGCGACGACCAGCCCAACGGGCAGGGCACTTTCACCTTGGCCGACTGGCCGCCGGCAAGTCGGCATCTTCAGGAACGGTGAATATGTCGGGGCCAGGCCGGCACGACCGGCGATCCGAACCTCGTGCGCGTCGCCGCCTCGCCCGGCGCCGGCGAAGTGCCGCTGCAGCGCCGCGGCGGCACCTACGTCGTGGCGGTCGAGGTCAACGGCCAGGCGCCGCTCGACTTCCACATCGACAGCGGCGCCGCCGATGTCAGCGTGCCGGCCTACGTCTTCCAGCAGATGAGGAGCGCCGGCAGCGTGCGCGCCGACGACATGCTGGGCACCGAGACCTACGTGCTGGGCAACGGCACCACCATCAAGGCCGAGACCTTCCGCATCCGCACGCTCAAGGTCGGCTCGGTCGTGGTGCGAGACGTGCGGGCCAGCGTCTCGCAATATGCCGGGCCGCCGCTCTTGGGCATGAGCTTCCTCGGGCGGTTCAACCGTGGTCGGTCGACAACGGGCGCGGCGTGCTGATCCTGCGGTAGACGGCGCGCCGCAACGTCACTCCATCTCGATATTGAGCGCCTTCAGCTTCTTGCCCCAGAAGGCGTGCTCGTCGGCGACGTACTTGGCGAACTCGGCGCCGCGTGCGCTCGGGCGCCAGCTCGAGGCCGTCGCGGCCCAGCGCCTCCGCCCACTTGGGGTCCTTCATCGCGGCCTTGGCGTCCTTCTCGACCTTGTCGAGGATCTCAACCGGCGTCTTGGCCGGTGCGAACAGGCCCTGCCAGCCGGTGACCACGATGTCGATGCCCTGTTCCTTGAGCGTCGGCACGTCGGGCAGCGCCGAGACGCGCTTGTCTCCGGTGACGGCGAGCGCGCGCAAATTGCCGCCCTTGATCTGGCTGACGGCGGGCGGCAGCGACGAGAAGTTCATGGTGATCTGGCCCGAGATCACATCGGCCAGCGCCGGGCCGGTGCCCTTGTACGGCACGTGCGTGAGCTTGATTCCGGCCGCCTCGGCAAAGAGGGCGCCGGCCAGGTGGTTGTTGCCGCCCACGCCGGAGGACGAGAAGGTGAGCTTCTCGGGGTCCTTCTTGGCCAGCGCCACGAGCTCGGGCAGCGTCTTGGCGGCGACCTTGGGATTGATGGCCAGCACGTACTGATAGCTGTTGGTCTGGCAGATCGGCGCCAGGGTCGCGATCGGGTCGATCATGCCCTTCTGGACCCACGGATTGATGATGACGTTGGTCGAGACGGCATAGAACAGCGTGTAGCCGTCGGGCTTGGCCGCCGCGACGGCGCGCAGGCCGATGCTGCCCGTGGCGCCGCCCTTGTTGTCGACGACGATCTGCTGGCCGAGGATCGGCGACATGACGTGCGCCAGCTCGCGGGCATTGATGTCCGAGCTGCCGCCGGCGGCATAGCCGACGACGAAGGTGACCGGGCCGGTCGGCCAGCCGTCGGCGCGCGCGAGCGAAGGCAGCAGCAGCGCGCCGCCGCCCAGGGTAAGAGCCTGGCGGCGGGTAATGAACGTCATGTCCGTCTCCTAGTTCTTGCCCTGCACGTACTTGCCCGCGCTGTCGCCCGCGAGCTTGCCGAGCACGGCGCCCGATACCAGTCCGGCGCCGCCGGGGTAGTTGTGATAAAACAGCCCGCCCACCAGCTCGCCGGCGGCGAACAGCCCGGGAATGGTGTGGCCGTCGGTGCTCTCGACCTCGCCGTGGGTCGTGATCTTGAGGCCGCCGAAGGTGAAGGTGAGGCCGCAGGTCACGGCATAGGCCTCGAACGGCGGGGTGTCGATCAGGTTGGCCCAGTTGCTCTTCGGCACGGCGAGCCCGCGCGTCGAGCGCCCGTCCTTGATGGCGGGATTGAACGGCACCTCGGTCATCACCGCGGCGTTCCATTCCTTGATGGTCTTGAGGAACTGCTCTTCGTTCACGCCTTCGAGCTTCTTGGCCAGCTCCTCGATCGTGTCGGCGCGGACCTTGGTCATGCGCTTGATGCGGTATTCGTCGCGCAGCCGGTCGAGCACCTTGGCGTCGAAGATCTGCCAGGCGAATTGCTGCGGCTGGGCCAGGATCACCGCGCCGTACTTGGCGTAGGTGTAGTTGCGGAAGTCGGCGCCCTCGTCGACGAAACGCACGCCGTTGGCGTTGACCATGATGCCGAGCGGATAGGAGTGCTTCTGGAAGTTGTCGCCGACCTCGAGGTCGCCGAACTCCGGCGCGTTCATGTCCCAGCCCACGGCGTGGCCGCCCGACCAGTTGCCGTGCGGCTTGGCGCCGATCGCCAGAGCCATGTTGATGCCGGCGCCGGTGTTGAACCGCGTGCCGCGGACTTTGGCGAGATCCCAGGTCGGGCCGAGATAGCGCGTGCGCATCTCGGCGTTGCTCTCGAAGCCGCCGCACGCCAGCACGACCGCCTTGGCGCCGATCCTGACCTTGCGGCCTTTGTGGCGGGCGATCACGCCGCGCACCACGCCGTCCTCTTCGATGAGAGACACCGCAGGCGTCTCGTAGTGGATCGGGATGCCCGCCTTCATCGCGGCCTTGTGCTCGAGATCGACCAGGCCCGGTCCGCCGCCCCACGCTTCGACCGCGAGGCCGCCCCAGAACTTGTACTTGCCGTTCACCTTGAAGGCCTGCCGGCCGTAGCTCGGCTGGAAACGCACGCCCTTGGTGCGCATCCACTTCAGCGTCTCGAAGCTGCGGTTCACCAGGATCTCGGTGAGCTCGGGGTCGCAGCGGTAGTTGGTCACGCGGCCCATGTCGTCGAGATACTGGTCGGCCGAGTAGCTGCCGAAATCGACGTCGCGCTTTTCGTCCTCGGTGAGGTCGTAGAGCTGCACGAGGTCGTTGGCGTCATGGAACACCACGCGCATGGCGCCCGCGGTATAGGTGCTGTTGCCGCCGCGTTCTTCCTCCGGCGCCGCCTCGAGCATGGCGACCGACGCACCTTTTTCGCGCGCCGCCAATGCTGCGCACGCCGCCGCGTTGCCTGCGCCCACCACCAGCACATCGACCTGAAAATCGTCCACTCGCCGCTCCTCGATTTTGGCCCAAAGCTTGCTGTACAATACCGCAATGATTGACCGTTCCGACTGCAACAAAGGTTATAGCAGTGGGTGATCGTTTCGACCGTCTAGGGGCCAGACACCCCAATGTCGAGGCCCTGCTGCGCAGGCCAGGCATCGGCCACAACAACGGGCCGATCTTCGACATGTCGTGGGAGGCCTGGGTGTGGCGTCGCGCCACCGCCACGGCCTGGAAGCAGCCCGCGCCCGAAGTCGCGAAAATGCGCATCCGGCGGGCCGAGCGGCTCGGCATCACCTACAAGGAATTGACCGCGGCCCTGATGAACACCGGCAGCAACCTCGGCGCCGCGGTGATGCCGCTGTCGCTGGCCGCGCGGGTGCGTCGCGGTGCGAAAGGCGAGATCATCGTCGAGCCGCGGAATTTCGTGGCGGCGCTGGTCGCCAAGTTCGGCGGCCGGCTGTTCCTGCTGGGCGACATCGACGCCGTGCCGGCGCTGAGCGACGACGAGCGTGCCGAGTTCCTGGCGATCGTCAATCGCAGCCTCGACGGCAAGGTCGAGGCGATCGGCTGGGGCCACGATGGGCCGGCCATCCGCGCCATGCTGAAGTCGAACGCCGTGCCGCACCAGGAGGCCTTCCTGGTAGGTGCGGGCATGGCGCATCAGGTGCTAGGGGAGAGCGCGGGTCTTCCCTTCACCAAGGACATCGATAGTTGGTTCAACCAATAGAGCCGCCTCTCAAAGGCGTCCGCGTCGTCGAACTCACCCACACGATCCTCGGGCCCTCCTGCGGGATGATTCTTGCGGACTTGGGCGCCGAGGTGGTCAAGGTCGAGCCGGTCGACGGCGATCGCACGCGCAAGCTCAAAGGCTTCGGCGGCGGTTTCTTCGGCTACTTCAATCGCAACAAGAAGAGCCTGGCGCTCGACGCCAACTCACCCGAAGGCCGCAAGGTACTGGTCGAAGCTCCTGCAGTCGGCCGACGTGCTGATCGAGAATTTCGCGCCAGGTTCGATGGCCAAGCGCGGGCTGGGGCCGGAGCACCTCGAGAAGATCAACCCGCGGCTGGTCTACTGCGCGCTGAAAGGCTTCCTGCCGGGGCCGTACGAGAAACGGCCGGCGCTGGACGAGGTCGTGCAGATGATGGGCGGGCTTGCCTACATGACGGGGCCTTCTGGGCGCCCGCTCCGTGCGGGGACGTCCGTGGTCGACATCGTGGGCGGCATGTTCGGCGCCTTCGGCACGGTGCTGGCGCTGAAGCAACGTGACAAGACGGGGAAGGGCGGCCTGGTCGAGAGTGCGCTCTTTGAGTCGGTCGTGTTCCTGATGGGCCAGCATCTCGCCATCACCGCGATGAACGGCGCGCCGCCGCCGCCGATGCCCGAGCGCGTGAGCTCGTGGGCGGTCTACGAGATCTTCAACACCGCCGACGGCCATCAGATGTTCATCGGCATCACGTCGGACGGCCAGTGGAAGCGCTTCTGCGAGATCTTCAAGCAGGCCGAGCTGGCCGCCGATCCGCGGCTCGCCAGCAACAACCAGCGCATCGAAGCGCGGCCCTGGCTGATCCCGAAAGTTGCCGAGGTGTTCAAGCGCCACGGCAAGGACGCGCTCGAGCGGCTCTGTCTCGAAGCCGACATCTCCTTTGCGCCGGTGGCGCGGCCGCAGGACCTGTTCGACCACCCGCATCTTCTGGCCAACGGCTCGCTGGCGCCGACCACCTTGCCGGGCGGCGTCAAGACGCGCCTGCCGCTGCTGCCGTTCCAGATGTTCGGCTGGCGCCCGCCGCTCACCCGCGATCCCCCGGAGATCGGCCAGCACAATGACGAGGTGCTGGTCGGAGATCGGCTACGACAAGGCGGCCATCGCGGCGCTCAAGTCAGCGGGAATGCTGGGGCCGAAGTAACGGCGATGCACGTCTAGGCAGCCAGTCGTTCGCGGGCGACGGCTGACAGGCGCTCGGCGGCCAGCACGAGCACGAAGGTGATGATCAAGAGAGCGGAGACTTGCTGGTACTGGAACAGATTCATGGCGGTCAGCAACTGGAAGCCGATGCCGCCGGCGCCGACGAAGCCCAGCACCAGCGAGGAGCGGATGTTCTCGTCGAGGCGATAGAGGCTGATGCCGAGGAGCGAGGGCAGCACTGAAGGCAGGACGCCGTGGGTGAAGATCTGCATCCGGCGCGCACCGGTCAGCGACAGCGCGTCGATCGGCGCCATGTCCATGTGCTCGATGGTCTCGGCGAACAGCCGGCCCATCATGCCGATCGAATGCACCGCGAGCGCCAGCCCGCCGGGGAAGGGCCCGAGCCCGACCGCGGTCACGAACAGCAGCGCCCAGACCAGATCGGGCACCGCGCGGGTGAAGCCGATCAGGCCGCGCGAGGCGTAGTAGAGCAGCCGCGAGGGCGTGACATTGGCGGCCGCCAGCACGGCGAGCGGCAGCGACAGGACGAGGCCCATCACGGTGCCGAAGATCGCGATGTCGATCGTCTCCAGGGTCGGCCACAGCACCTGGTCGAAGTCGGAGAAGTCGGGCGGCATGGAGCGGCGCACGATGTCGACCATGCCGTGAAACCCGGTGATCAGGTCCTGTGGCCGGGCCTGCACGACATAGAACGACTGCACGGCGATCAGGATCACGACCAGCACCAGCACGATGCGCGTGGCGCTGGCCAGCGCGCGGCCCCAGCCGTTGCCCTCGCCGCGCGTCGACCGCCGTGGTCGTCATGCGGCCTCGCTGAGATAGAGCCCGCGCATCTGCTCGCGTGACAGCTGCGCGCGCGGCAGGTCGAACGCCCGGCGGCCGTCGCGGATGCCGACCACGCGGTCGGCGTAGGTGTAGGCGAGCTCGATCTGGTGCAGCACGCAGAGGACCGCGAGATTGTCCTCGCGGGCGAGCCGCCGCAGCAGCTTCATGATGTCCTCGGCCGCCTCGGGATCGAGGCTGGCCACCGGCTCGTCGGCCAGCAGCGCCCGCGGCCGCTGCGCCAGCCCGCGGGCGATCGCGACCCGCTGCGCCTGGCCGCCCGACAGGGTGCCGGCGCGCTGCCGCGCGAGCGGAGCCAAGCCTACCTCGCCGAGATAGCCGTGTGCCAGGCGCAGCTCCTCGGCGGGCAGGCCGCCCAGCGCGGTGAACCAGCTATTATAGCGGCCGAGCGCGCCGGTCGCGACGTTGGCCAGCACGCTGCGGCGCTTGACCAGGCTGCCGTGCTGGGAGATCATGGCCAGCTCGAGCCGGGCGCGACGCAGCTTCTCGCCGTCGAGTGGCGCGAGCTCGGTGCCGTTGACCCGCACGCTCGCCCGCGGTCGGCTGCAGCGTGCGGGTGATGCAGCGCAGCAAGGTGGTCTTGCCGCTGCCGTTGCCGCCCAGGACGATGACCAGCTCGCCGGGCCTCACCGTCGAGATCGAACTCGGCAAGCGCCAGCTTGCCGTTGGGATAGCGCAGCGAGAGCCGGCGAACGCTCAGCACGGCCGGGCAACTCCGCTCAGCTCAGCTTTTCGAGATCGATCTTGAGCGTCTTCACCAGGTCGCGGATGCCGTCGTAGGCTCCGTCGGTTTGCGGCACGAAGCGGGTACCGCTCGAGCCCCATGATCTTGCGGTCCTTTTCCGGCAGCTGCGAGAGGTCGAGGTTCTGCAGCACCTCGGTCACCCGCTTCTTGAAGCCCTCCGGCAGGTCGCCGCGCACGGTGATCGGGTCGGTCGGGATCGGATCGGACTTCCACAGGAAGATCAGGTCGCCGTCCTTGTAGTGGCCGCGCTGCTTCGCCAATTCGAGCTGCTCGCTGTTCAACTCGCCCGCGTCGACCTTCTTGTTGTAGAGCGCCTCGAAGGACGCGGTGTGGCTGCCGGCATAGATCGCCTTGATGTCCTTGTCGGGATCGATACCGGCCTTGCGCAGGCCGTAGGCCGGGAAGAGATGGCCCGAGGTCGAGCCGGGATCGGAGAAGGCGAAGGAGTGGCCCTTGATGTCGGCCACGGTCTTGATGCCGGACCTCGGATAGGTGACGAGGCTGGCCCAGTAGGTGTCGGGCGTGCCGTCGGGTTGCCGAAGGCCGCGACCGCCTGGGCCTTTGCGACCTGGTGCGCAAGCACGTAGCCCAGCGGGCCGAACTCGCCGATCTCGAGCTTGCCATTGCGCATCGCCTCGATCTCGGCGTTGTAGTTCGTGGTCACGAAGACCTTGACCTCGCAATTGATCTTTTCGCTCAAGAGCTTGCCGATATGCTCGTAGATCGGGGTCAGCTTCGGCGCTGTATCGAAGGGCTCGACGCCGAAGCGCACGACGCCGCCGTTCGGGCAGTCCTTGGCGTTCTCTGCATGGGCGTTGCCCGCGATCGAGAAGCAGCCGCACCCGCGACCGCGCCGCTCCACAGAAGCTTGCTCCACATCTTGAACCTCCTCCGTTCTGGTCGAAGGACGTTCTATGGGCGCTCAATGTGATGGTTTTGTTTCACTCCGGTGGAAGACGGAACTCCGTCGCCCGGGCGTGCGATTTCGACGCGGCCGCTACGCTCGCCCCGGGGCATGCGTCGCGGGAGCCAACTCCTTGTCCTTGAAGCCGGGGTAGTCGGGATCGAGCAGGAAGGGGTGCGGCCCGCTGAACTGGCCGATGAAGGCGGTGTGGGTGATCAGGCCGGCGTCGGGCTGCCACAGATGCAGGTGATAGCCCGGCGGCTCCATCGTGAAAGTGGCGTCGTCGTGCGGCTTGAGGTCGAGCACGACCTGGTGCGCGACCGAGGGCGCCACGCTGCCGATCGTGCCGGCCCAGCGGATCTGGATCGAGCGGTGATGATGGCCACAGGCCACGCGCTCGATGTTGGTCCGCCCGCGCAGGATCTCGGCCATCGCCGGCGCATTGCGGCAGTTGATCGAGTCCATGTGCTGCAGCCCGGTCGGAAAGGGCGGATGATGCATGAAGATCATGGTCGGGCGCTCCGGCTGCTCGTCAAGCCGCGCTTTCAGCCAGGCGACCCGTGGCGCATCCATCTCGCCATGGCCCTTGCCGGGCACGACGGTGTCGAGCGCGATCATGCCGGAGCGGCTGGTCTTCGATCGTGTAGTGCAGGAACTCGCCGTTCATCGGCAGGTAGCCGTCACCGCCGAACACCAGCCGCAGGTTCTCGCGCCGGTCATGGTTGCCGGGCAGCAGGTACACCGGCATGCCAAGCGGCTTCAGGATGTCGCGCAACAGCTCGTACTCCTCGACCAGCCCGCAGTCGGTGAGATCGCCGGAGGCGACCACCAGGTCGGGCTGGCGCGGTTGCGCGGCGATCGAGGCCACCGCCGCGCGCAGCATCGCCTCGGTATCGACCATGCCATAGGCCTTCTTCCCGGAAGGCCGGATGTGCATGTCGGTGATCTGGGCGATGAGGGTCATGGTGTTCCTTCTTTCTTTCTCCTCTCCCCCGCAAGGGGGAGAGGTGGGGAGAGGGGGCATCGAAAGCTCGTGCAACCCCCTCTCCTAACCTCCCCCCTATCGGGGGAGAGGAACATGACTAAGGCAGCTTGAGCGCCGTCTGGTCGACGTAAGGCTTCATCAGCGTGTCGGCGTTCTTCTGCGCGTCTTTGACCGCCTGCGGCGCCTTCTTCTTGCCGTTCAGCACCGCCTGGATCTCGTCCTCCAGCGCCTTGCGCACCGCCACGGTCTGGTAGGTGGCGAACCACGGCTTGGCGTAGGGCAGCTGCTCGATCGCGACCTTGGCGTCGGGGTTCTTGGCCATGAACTCCTTCATCTCGGGCATATCATAGGACGACTTGCGCGGTGCGAAGTAGCCGGTGAAGCGGCTCCAGCCGCCCAGCGTCTCGGTCGAGGAGAGCCACTTGGCGAACTTCCAGCCGGCCGCCTTCTGCTCGTCGTTGAGGCCCTTGAACATGACCAGCGAGCCGCCGCCGATCGGCACGGCGTTGCGCACGTTCTTCGGCACGAAGGCCACGCCATAGGCCTGCTTCATGTTCTCGCGCACGAAGGAGAGGCTGCCGGTCGACAGCAGCATCATCGACACCTTGCCGGCGAGGAAATTGGTCGAGACCGCACCGCCTTCGACCACGCCCTGCTGCATGACCTTGTGCTTGAACACCAGGTCCTCGACGAACTGCGCGGCGCCCAGCATCGAGGGCTCGTCGTAGTAGACCTCGCCGCCGTACTCCTCGTTGAAGTAGCGGCCGCCGTTGCTGAGCGTCAGCGCCTCCATCAGCCAGCCGAGGTAGTCGTAGCCCTCGGGCATGGCAAAGCCCATGTGGTCGGCCGTGGTGAGCTTCTTGGCGGCGTCGACCAGCTCGGCCCAGGTCTTCGGCGGCTTCTCCGGATCCAGCCCCGCCGCCTTGAAGTGCTCCTTGTTGTAGTAAAGCAGCGGCGTCGAGTTCTGGTAGGGGATGGCGTAGAGCTCGCCATCGACGGTGGCGTTGGCCCACAGTGCCGGCCAGAAGTCGGCGAGGAATTTTTCGCGCGTCGTGCCTTCGGCTTTCAGCTGCGGCTCGAGCGAGACCACGTCACCCGCAAGCTTGAGGTCGAGCACGAAGTTGGCGCTCATCAGCACCACCGCCGGCGGCTTGCCGGCGCCGGCCGCCGCCTGCGCCTTGAGCTTGGTCTCGTCGTAGCTGCCGGTATAGACGGCGGTGACGGCGACCTCCTTCTGGCTGTCGTTGTAGACCTTGACCAGCCGGGTCATCTCCTTGGCGAGCTTGCCGTCGACCGGCACGGGGAAGAAGAAATCGATCTTGGTCTGCGCCATGGCCGACGCCGAGGCGAGCGCAACCGCGATGGCGGCTATCGATGGAATCCAACGCATGATGGTGAGTCTCCCTTTTTATCCTTTGAGGCCTGCGAACATGAAGCTGTTGACGAACTGACGCTGGAAGATGGCGAACAGGGCGAGCAGCGGGAACATCACCAGCAAGGTGCCGGCGGCCAGCAGGCCCCATTCCCGGCCGCCTTCGGTGCCGAGCGCGAAGGAGGCGAGGCCGATGGTGAGCGTCTGCGTGCTGGGCTCGTTGAGAACCATGAGCGGCCATAGAAACTCGTTCCAGTGCGCCATCAGCGAGACCAGCGAGAAGGCGATCAGGCCGGGCTTGGCCATCGGCAAGAGCACGTGCCACAGGATCTGCCACCAATGCGCGCCGTCGATCACGGCGGCTTCCTCGAAGTCGCGCGGGATTTGCCGGAAGGTCTGGCGCATCAGGAAGGTGCCGAAGGCCGAGGCGAAGTAGGGCGCCATGACGCCCAAGAGCGAGCCGTAGAGGCCGAGATCGACGATGGTGCGCAGGTTGGGCACGATCAGGATCGGCGGCACCAGCATGAGCTGCAGCAGGAAGACGTAGAAGATGAAGTCGCGGCCGGGGAAGGAGAGGCGGGCGAAGGCGTAGCCGGCGAGCGAAATGGTCACGATCTGCACCGCCAGGATGCCGAAGGCCACGATCGCGGTGTTGACGTAGTAGACCGCGAAGTCGCCGGTCTCGAAGGCCTCCTTGAAGTGGTCCAGGGTCGGCACGTAGTCCGGCACCAGCGACGCCATGCCGATGCCGCCCGCCGACTGCGGCCGGAACGAGGCCACCAGCGTCCACAGGAACGGCGTCGCCCACAGGAACGCCGTGACCAGCATCAGCCCGCCGACGATGAGGCTAGTGCGGCGCATGCGCGACTCGCGAGTAGACCTCACCCTGAGGAGGGCGCGCAGCGCCCGTCTCGAAGGGTGGGCAACACCAAGACTGGTTCCCACCCTTCGAGACGCGGTCCTCGGACCGCTCCTCAGGGTGAGATTTGCTTTGCAATCGAGGGCTTCAGCTCGCCGCATGGGCGCCTCGTTCCATGGTCTTGAGCGACACCACCGACATCGCGAGCAGGAACGACACCGACAGAAGGCTCGCCGCGGCGGCCTTGCCGGCGGCGAAGTTCTCGTGCGCCTGCTCGAAGATGTAGTAGAGCACCAGCTTGGTCGAGTTGCTGGGTCCGCCCTTGGTCAGCACGATCACATGGTCGACTTGGGTCAGCACATTGATCAGCGCGATCACCAGCACGAAGGCGGTGGTCGGCGCGAGCAGCGGCACGATGACGTGGCGCAGGCGCTGCCAGCCGTTGGCGCCGTCGATGGTGGCGGCCTCGAGCACCTCGCCGGGCAGCGTCTGCAGGCCGGCGAGATAGAACAGCATGTAGTAGCCGGCGTTCTTCCACACCGTGATGCCGATCAGCGACCACAGCGCGATGTCGGGATCGCCCAGCCAGTTGAAGCCGCGCACGCCGATCTTGCCGAGGTAGTAGTCGAACAGGCCGACGCCCGGCAGGAAGATGAAGAAGAACAGCGAGGCCGCGGCGACCAGCGGCACCATCGAGGGAAACAGCATGATGGCGCGCAGCATCGAGTTGACGCGGCTGGAGCGCTGCAGGGCGAGCGCGAACAGCAGCGCCAGCGCCATGCTGGGCGGCACGGTGCCGACGGCATAAATCAGGTTGTTGATGACCGACTGGATGAAGGCCTTGTCGGAGAACAGGTCGCTGTAATTGCGCAGGCCGACGAACAGCGTCGTCGGGCTGCCGTGCATCTTCTCGTGCAGCGACTCCCAGGCGACGCGGACGACCGGCAGGTAGGTGAAGGCGGCCAGCAGCACGAGCGAGGGCGCCAGCAGCAGATAAGGCCAGCCGCGGCGCGCCAGCCGCGTCCGCCAGGCCAGGCGGGGCCGGCCGGTGACGCCGAGAGGCGGCGATTGCGCTGCAGCAACGCTTGTCATCGCTGACCGCTACTGTCCCCCCATGATGCGCCCATTTCTCTTTTGTTGCGGTGATGTTACGCCGGTCGGACGGGCGGGGACAATTCGCCCCGGCTACTGTTGGCGAGGTGGAAGATTTGAGCCTCTGGTGGACATACATGCGCCGGGCGGCGGCGGAGAGCAGCGTTCCCAGGCGCAATTGGCGATGGATGCTCGCCAGCCTGGGCATCGGCGCCGGACTAGGGTTGGTCGCCGGCCTGCAGCGGCTGGGAATGGAGCCGGCGAAGATCACGCAGGAGGTTGCCGTGACGACCATCCGGGCAGCGCTTCTCGTTTGCGTGACCGCCTGGCTCGCGACGGTTGCAATCCGTTTCGGCCGCTTTCTCCGGTCTGGAAGGCGGTAGATCCAGTTCCGTCGGCGACCTGTGGACTTATCTCCAGTTTTCACAACCGGCCGTGGCCGGACTTCGGAACAGACCTAGAACTTGTGTCAATATCTTTAGTTGGATCAGTGGGTTATTTCCCCTCTTGTCGATCGGAACAAAATAGGTACAGTGGCCTCCATACCCGGCGGACTTATCCGCATTGTCGCTCCGGACGCGAGCGTGGGACAAACGAGGAGGCAGCCAATGTCGGCGATGCTGAAAGTGGTCGAGAAAGACGGCATGGAGAGCAAGAACAAGGCCCTGGACGCGGCGCTGGCGCAGATCGAGCGCGCCTTCGGCAAGGGCTCGATCATGAAGCTCGGCCAGCGCGAAGCCGTGGAGATCGAATCGATCTCGACCGGCTCGCTCGGCCTCGACATCGCGCTCGGCATCGGCGGCCTGCCCAAGGGCCGCGTCGTCGAAATCTACGGCCCGGAAAGCTCGGGCAAGACCACGCTCGCCCTGCACGTCATCGCCGAAGCCCAGAAGAAGGGCGGCAACTGCGCCTTCATCGACGCCGAGCACGCGCTCGATCCGGGCTATGCCAAGAAGCTCGGCGTCGATATCGCCAACCTGCTGATCTCGCAGCCCGACGCCGGCGAGCAGGCGCTCGAGATCGCCGACACGCTGGTGCGCTCCGGCGCGATCGACGTGCTGGTGATCGATTCGGTCGCCGCCCTGGTGCCGCGCGCCGAGCTCGAAGGCGAGATGGGCGATTCGTTGCCCGGCCTGCACGCCCGCCTGATGAGCCAGGCGCTGCGCAAGCTCACCGCCACGATTTCCAAGTCCAACACGCTGGTGATCTTCATCAACCAGATCCGCATGAAGATCGGCGTGATGTTCGGCAGTCCCGAGACCACGACCGGCGGCAATGCGCTGAAGTTCTACGCCTCGGTCCGCCTCGACATTCGCCGCATCGGTGCGCTCAAGAACGGCGACGACGTGGTCGGCAACCAGACCCGCGTCAAGGTGGTGAAGAACAAGGTGGCGCCGCCGTTCAAGGTCGTCGAGTTCGACATCATGTACGGCGAGGGCGTCTCCAAGTCCGGCGAGCTGATCGATCTCGGTGACAAGGCCGGCGTGGTCGAGAAATCGGGCTCCTGGTATTCCTACGACGGCCAGCGCATCGGCCAGGGTCGCGAGAACGCCAAGACCTACCTCAAGGAACATCCCGAGGTCGCCCAGGCGATCGAGCAGAAGATCCGCGAGAACGCCGGCATCCTGGCGGCGGTGCTGGACGGCTCGAAGTCCGAGGACGACGAAGAGGACTGAGCCGAAGTTTCGAGAGTCTTAGCGGCCTGGTAGACGCCCCCGTCTCCGGTCCAGGGCGGTGCTGTTCCCCCACGCGCAGCACCGCCCACTTTAATTTGCGGGGAGGTCCGACTTTCCGCCATTCGCGTTACCGACCACCGTGGTTACGAAAAGCGACCGTTAAATTCCCGTTATTTTAACGGTCACTTTGAGTAACCGGCCTAGCGCATCACCTCATCCTGAGGAGCCGCGCGCAGCGCGGCATCTCGAAGGATGGCAACAGGCGTGGTGCTCGTTCCCATCCTTCGCGAGGCGGTCCTGCGGACCGCTCCTCAGGATGAGGAAGATTCTCTACTTCGCGGCGATCCTGCGCACGAAGCGCTGGATCCATTCCGGTCCCGGCCGGCGCGTGGCGCCGCGCGGGCGGGTCTTGGCCCATTCCATCAAGAGGGCGAGCGGAAACCAGCGGCCCGCCGTGTCGGCCTCCGGCCGGCTCTCCTCCAACCCGCGCGCTGCCGGCGAGACTTTGGGCACGGCGACGGGCGTGACGCCTTGCTGCGTGGCGCCGGCGCAGAGTTCGGCCGGCGAGGTCACGAGATACTCGCGGCAGACCAGCGGCCGGTCGGGATGGATCGAGCAGCTTTCCTCCTCGAGGAAGGGACAGGCGATGTGCTGGGCGAAGTAGGCGAGCGACAGTTCTCCGTGTCGCTCTTGTCGCCACGCTTGGCTGGGTCGAGCAGTGCCGCGCTGAGGCCTGCGCGCTCGAGCGCCGCGGCCGCGTCGGCGAAGCGCGCGAGCACGTCCGCGCGGCGCGGCTCCGGCATGGCGTCGATGAGCGCGACCAGTCGCTCGCCCTCGGTCCGCGAGATCGGCACGAGCTGGCGGCAGCAGGCGCCGCAACCCTTGCGGCAGGAGATCGCCTTGCCGGCCTCGGCCGCGGCGACGACGGCATTCACCAGCCCCTGCAAGGCGGGTACGACCTCGGTCGCGGGCACCGCCGCACTGGGCACCGTGATCGGATGCACCACTTTCAGATCGCCGATCGTGAGTCGCAAAGTGGCGGTAAACTGGCCGGAATCGGCCATGAATCGCGATCCCCTCGTTATGGACTTGTCCGGCAAGCGCACGCTACAAGGATCGCATTATGGCAAGCGTCAGCGACATTCGCCGCACATTCCTGGAGTACTTCCGCACCAACGGCCACGAGGTCGTGGCGTCGAGCCCGCTGGTGCCGCGCAACGACCCCACGTTGATGTTCACCAACGCCGGCATGGTGCAGTTCAAGAACGTCTTCACCGGGCTGGAGAAGCGGCCCTATTCGCGCGCCGCCACGTCGCAGAAGTGCGTGCGCGCCGGCGGCAAGCACAACGACCTCGAGAATGTCGGCTACACCGCGCGCCATCACACCTTCTTCGAGATGCTGGGCAACTTCTCGTTCGGCGACTACTTCAAGGAACGCGCGATCGAGCTTGCCTGGAATCTGATCACCAAGGAGTTCGGCCTCTCCAAGGACCGCCTGCTGGTCACCGTGTTCAGCGAGGATGACGAGGCGGAAGCCCACTGGCGCAAGATCACCGGCTTCTCCAACAGCAAGATCATCCGCATCCCGACCTCGGACAATTTCTGGGCGATGGGCGACACGGGGCCGTGCGGCCCGTGCTCGGAGATCTTCTTCGACCACGGCGAGGGCATCCCCGGCGGTCCGCCGGGCAGTCCTGATGCCGACGGCGACCGCTTCATCGAGATCTGGAACCTGGTCTTCATGCAGTACGAGCAGCTGACCAAGGACGAGCGCGTCAACCTGCCCAAACCGTCGATCGACACCGGCATGGGGCTGGAGCGCATCGCCGCCGTCCTGCAGGGCAAGCACAACAACTACGATATCGACCTGTTCCGCGCCCTGATCGAGGCGGTGGCGCACGAGACCGGTGTCAACCCTGACGGCCCGCAATCGGCCTCGCACAAGGTGATCGCCGATCACCTGCGCACGACCTCGTTCTTGATCGCCGACGGCGTGCTGCCCTCCAACGAGGGCCGCGGTTACGTGCTGCGCCGCATCATGCGCCGCGCCATGAGGCACGCTCACCTCCTGGGCGCCGAACAGCCGGTCATCTTCAAGCTCGTGCCCACGCTGGTGCACGAGATGGGCGATGCCTATCCCGAATTGCTGCGGGCGCAGCCGTTGATCACCGAGACCCTGAAGCTCGAGGAAGGCCGCTTCCGAAGGACGCTCGGCACCGGCCTGAAACTCTTGGAAGATGAGACGAAGGGGTTGAGCGCCGGCGCCACCTTGAAGGGCGATGTCGCTTTCAAGCTCTACGACACCTTCGGCTTCCCGCTCGACCTGACGCAGGACGTTCTGCGCGCGCGCAACATCGCGGTCGACACCGCGGGCTTTGAAAAGGCGATGGACGAGCAGCGCGCCAAGGCACGCGCTGCCTGGGCGGGCTCGGGCGAGACCGCCGACCAGGCGATCTGGTTCGACGTGCGCCAGAAGGTCGGCGCCACCGAGTTCCTGGGCTACGACACCGAGCGCGCCGAGGGCAAGGTCGTGGCGATCGTGGTCGATGGCAAAGAGGTCCCCTCGCTCAAATCAGGCGAGGCCGGCTGGCTGATCGTCAACCAGACGCCGTTCTACGCCGAATCGGGCGGCCAGATGGGCGACACCGGCCGCTTCGTCGGCGGCAATGGCGAGGCTTCGATCACCGACGTCCAGAAGCGGGTCGGCGACCTGCATGCCCACCATGCCAAAGTCGACGCCCCTGTCCCTGGGGGCGAGATCAAGGTGGGCGACGACGTGGTCATGACCGTCGATGCCATCCGCCGGGCGCAGCTGCGCGCGCACCATTCGGCGACGCATTTGCTGCACGAAGCGCTGCGCCGCCATCTCGGCACGCATGTGTCGCAAAAGGGCTCGCTGGTGGCGCCCGACCGGCTGCGCTTCGACATCAGCCACAGCAAGGCGATCTCGCAGGAGGAACTGCGCAAGATCGAGGACGAGGTGAACGAGCGCATTCGCCTCAACAGCCCGGTCGACACGCGCCTGATGACGCCCGAGGAGGCGATCGCCGCCGGCGCGATGGCGCTGTTCGGCGAGAAATACGGCGATGAAGTCCGCGTGCTGTCGATGGGCGGCAAGGACGGCGAGAAATACTCCGTCGAGCTGTGCGGCGGCACGCATGCGCTGCGCACCGGCGATATCGGTCTGTTCCGCATTGTCGGCGAAGGCGCGGTGTCGGCGGGGGTACGCCGCATCGAGGCGCTGGCCGGCCACGCAGCGGAAGACTATGTGCGCCACCAGGTCGATCTCCTGAACGAGGCGGCCTCGGTCATGAAGGTGCGGCCGGAGGACTTGCCGACGCGCCTGCAGGCGCTGATGGACGGTCAGCGCAAGATCGAGCGCGAGCTCTCCGAGGCACGCAAGGCGCTGGCGTTGGCAGGAGCGGGCGGCAGCAGCGCCGCGGCGGCGGACGAGATCCGCCAGGTGGGCGGCGTCAGGATGATCGGCCGCGTGCTGACCGGCGTTCCGGGCAAGGACCTCAAGGGCATGGCCGACGAGTTCAAGAAGAAGCTGGGTTCGGGCGTGGTCGCGCTGATCGGCGTCGAGGAGGGCAAGGCCTCGGCGGTGGTCGGTGTCACCGACGATCTGTCGAAGAGGCTGAGCGCCGTCGACCTGGTGAAGGCGGGTGTCGCGGCGCTCGGCGGCAAGGGCGGCGGCGGCCGTCCCGACATGGCGCAGGGTGGCGGCCCGGATGCCGCCAAGGCGTCCGAAGCTCTGAAGGCGATCGAGGCGGCGCTGGAGGGCGCGAAATGAAGAGGCCCTTGGCGACCGTGGTGGCGATCATGCTTGGCGGGCTGGCGCTGGCGGGTTGCGATCAGCCGGCGAACGGCGGCGCCGATCCCACGAAGGGCGCCAACGCCGAGAGATACGCGCGCGACCAGCAAGCCTGTCAGGCCCAGGTCGACGACTACATGAGGACCCGGCGCACCGTCGACGATTCGCGTCGCGACGTGTTCAGCGACAATACCGACCGCTTCGGCCGAAGCGCTCTGCCCGACACCATGGAGAATTACGGCGACAACAAGAGCTCCGACCGCATGGTCCAGCGCTGCATGTGCTCGCGCGGCTGGGCGCAGCCGCAGAAGTCGTGGTGGGAGCGGATCACCGGTTCTTGACCACCGCTTCGCCCTCAAATCGCCGCATCGGCGCAGTCAATTTGCTCAATTGCGAGAAAGGACGCTCGGTGATGCGCAACGGTTTCACGTTCACGCTGCTCCTGACGCTGGCCGCCTGCGCCAACGTGCCGATGGCCGATCCGCAGGCCGACCAGGCCGCCAAGCAATTCGAGCAGCCCGACGGCGAGCGCGGCGCGGTCTATATCTACCGCACCGGCCTGTTCGGCATCGCCCGGCCGCTCGATGTCGGCATCACCAACGGCGTCAACGCCAAACTCGCCTATAACACCTACCTGCGCGTCGACGGCCCGCCCGGACCGATCGAAGTCGGCTGCGCGGCCGGCGACTACCGCAGCAGCGCCCAGGTCCAGATCGCGCCGGGCCGCGTGACCTATGTCCAGGCCAGCATGACGACGGGCCTGTGGGGGCCGCATTGCGAGGTGGCCGAGGTGGCGCCCGACCAGGGCCAGGCGGCAGTGCGCGCGTCAAAGCGGGTGGCGGCGCAGTAGCGGCCTGCTACCTTCGTCCGCATGAAGCGACTTTTCTGCGGACTACTCCTCCTGTTGTTCAGCTCCGCCGCCTGGGCAGGCGACGAAAGGGCATCAGGCAAGACGGCCGACGGCAGCTCTGTCGCCTACCTGCTCACCACCACGAGCCGCCAGGCGCCCGCCTATGCCGTGATCCTGATGCCAGGGGGCAAGGGCATCATGTCGCCGCAGAACGGCAATTTCCTCATTCGCTCGCGCGCCATCTTCGCCGAGGGGCCGTTCGTCGCCGCCTCGACCGACGCCACCAGCAAGCCCGATCGCATCATGGCGATCGCTACCGATCTCCAACGTCGCTATCCCGGCGTGAAGGTCTACGTCATCGGCACCAGCCGCAGCACCGAGGCGACCATGGCGCTCGCTCGGCCGCTCGACGGCAAGGTGGCGGGGTTCGTCCACTCCTCGTCGATGAATCCCATCGCCAGCTTCGATCCCCGCGGCCTCAGGAGCCGGAACCTGATCGTCCTCCACAAGAAGGACGCCTGCACTGCCACCAAGCCGTCCAACGGAGTGGCCTCGAACCGCAGCTACGGAACCGAATTGGTCGAGATGGACGGCGGCAAGTCGACGGGCGACGACTGCGAAGCCTATGCCTATCACGGCTACAACGGCATCGAGCGGCAGACGATCGAGAAGATCAAAGCCTGGATAGAGCGCCCCTGAAAGGGGCGCTGGTGGGCGGCAGCGCTTGTATTCAAGCGCGGGAGCCCACACCTCGCAGAATGGATCGAAGTGCCGCCGCGTGTCTTTTCTGCACGGTGCGGGCTCTCGCGCATCAGAATGCGCTGCCGCCCGCCCGCGCCTCAGAAGGCGCGCGCCTAACCCATGAACGTCCCGTCCGGGTCGCCGTTGAACATGACGCGGCCGACAGCCTCGAAGTGCGCGTCGCGCGACTGGATCTGCTGCGAGAGCGTGTGGATGTCGCGGAAGCGGCGCTCGAACGGCGTGCCGAGGAAAATCGCCGAAGTGCCGGCCGCCTTGAACACATAGTCCGCGACCTCGATCGCAGTGTGGATCACGTGGCTGCAGCCCAGCCGCACGCGGGCCCGCTCGGCAGCGCCCAGCGGCTCGATGTCGTCGGCGGTCGCCCAGACCTCCTTCAATATGTCGGTGAGGTAGGCGCGCGCCGAGCCCACGGCGGCATCGCGGCGCGCCACGTCGGCCTGCACCACCGGGCTGTCGGCGAGGCGTCCGAGGTTACGCGGCGCCTTCTCGGCGGCCAGTTCCTTGAAGGCGTCGAGCATGGCGGCGGCGATGCCCAGCGCCACGCCCGAGACGCCCACGGCATAGAGGCCCTGCATGGTGAAGGCATAGAGCGGACCGCGGTCGCGGCGCAGGCTCGGATCCTCGCGCGTGCCGGAGAAGTCCTCGGGCACGAACACGTCCTTGACGCTGTAGCCTTCCGACGCCGTGCCGCGCATGCCGAGCGTGTGCCAGTCGCGGATTTGCGTCGTCTTGTCCTTGGGCATCAGCAGCGTGCGCACGGTCGGCCGGCCGAAGCGGTTGAGCCGCAGCGAGCCGTCGGGCTCGACCACGTGACAGTGTGCGCCGATCCAGTTGGCCTGCCGGTAGCCCGACGAGAAATGCCATTCGCCGGTGACGCGGTAGCCGCCTGGGGCGGCGATGGCGCGATGCTGGTTGGGCGGCCCCCACGAGATCAGACCGCGCGGATCGCCATAGATCGCCCGTGCCGAACTCGAGCGGGATGAACGGCGCGATCAGGGCCGAGCTGTTGGCGACGAAGACGTTCCAGCCGACCGAGCCGTCGAAGCGCGAGATCTCCTCGACCGCGCGAAAGTAGACCCAAGGCTCGAGCTGGTCGCCGCCCGCCGAGCGCGGCAGCAACATGCGGTAGATCCGCGACTCGTGCAGCTGGCTAAGCACCGGCTCGGGGATCGCCTGGCTGCGCTCGATCTCGTCGGCGACGGCTGCGACTGCGGGGCCGACCGCGCGCGCCCGCGCCACGGGGTCGACCTTGGCGCCGACGGGCAGCGCGGTAACGTTGTTCATGTCAGCGATTGGGCGCGTCGGTGCGCGCGCTTGTCAATGCTGCTACTGCTGCCTGAGCTTCGAAGGCACGCCGGCTTGCGGCCAGATCGAGGGCTCGCAATCCGAAGAGCGCTTCCGGTACTCGAACGGCGGGCGCACCAAGGCGTGGTCCACCACTGGGCTGTAGTCAGCCGGCGGCCGCCGCGACATTGCCCAATACTGGACCGCGGACGCCGCGCTGAATGTAACGAGCGCTCCGAAGGCAAACATCAGAGCGCCCACGACGATGTGATTCACGAGTTCCGATTCCCAAAAACCGGCCCCCAAACTTCCCCAAGGGTCCGGCGCGGGCCGTACTAGAATATTGCAGTGGCCCGAGCGCAAGAGGGAATACGCAGAGTCCCTGACAAAAAGCGTGCGACGGCCTGTCGCCGCGGAGCTACCGTCTCGCCAGCGGGAGTATTCAAGATGATTGCAGCGCGATGGAGGATACTCGGATTCGTTGCGGCTTTGGCGGCCCCAGGCGCCGAGGCCCAGACCGTGATCGACGGCAATCGCCTGAACTACAAGGGTACGGTGGAGCACCTTTGGGGCATCGACGCGCCGGACATCGGCCATGTCTGCGCCGATGGCTGGGACGCTGGAAAAGCCGCCGCCGCCTATCTCCGAAGCCTGATCGGGACCAAGCCGGTCACCTGCGAGCCCAAGGCTTCGCCCATGGGCGGTGGGCCCTTTGCGATCTGCAAGGTCGACGGGCAGGACCTCAGTGCCGCGATGGCCTCGGCCGGCATGGCGTGGGCCGCGCCGAACGTCGCCGACTACTCGGTGCAGGCCTCCAACGCGATGTATGCCATCAGCGGCGTCTATGCCCATCCCTGCGTCAAGGCGTGGGAATGGCGCGCCGGCATCCGGACGAAGCAATAGCTAGGTAACCTTTGGCCGCCCTGCGCGTTGCACTGTTTCTGCGGTTTGCGAGGGGGCTTGTGGTGCAAGGTAGCTTGGTGCGACCGGCAAAGTCGGAAATGCCATCTTTTGGGGAAGAGCAATATCGCCTCCTCGTCGATGCGGTGGTCGATTACGCCATCTACATGCTCGATCCGCGGGGTCGCGTTTCCAGCTGGAACAGCGGTGCGCGCCGGCTGAAAGGCTACGACGCGCCGGAGATCATCGGCGAGCATTTCTCGCGCTTCTACACCGAGGAGGACCGCGCCAGCGGCCTGCCGCAGCGCGGCCTGGCGTCGGCCGAACGTGAAGGCCGCTTCGAGAACGAGGGCTGGCGCGTGCGCAAGGACGGCACGCGCTTCTGGGCGAGCGTGGTGATCGACGCCATCCGCGATGACGACGGCACGCTGCTGGGCTTCGCCAAGGTCACGCGCGACGTTACCGAGCGGCGCAACGCGCAGCTGGCGCTCGAGGAGGCGCGCGAGGCACTCTTCCACTCCCAGAAGATGGAAGCGCTCGGTCGCTTGACCGGCGGCATCGCGCACGATTTCAACAACCTGCTGACCGCGATCCTGGGCAGCCTCGAGATGCTGCGCCAGCGGCTGCCGTAAGACACCCGTCGACGATACGACGCGCTTGCTCGACAACGCGATGCAGGCCGGCGAGCGCGGCGCCTGGCTGACGCGGCGCATGCTGGCCTTCGCCCGCCATCAGGATCTCGAGCTGAAGCCGGTCGACCTCGTCAGCGCTGGTGCGCGGCATGAGCGACCTCCTGCAGCGCTCGCTCGGGCCGTCAGTGGTGATCCAGACCCGCTTTCCGCTCAAGCTGCCCGACGTGCAGGCCGACCCCAATCAGCTCGAGCTGGCGCTGCTCAACCTCGCGATGAACGGGCGCGACGCCATGCCCGACGGCGGACCGCTGATCATGTCCGCGCACGAGGAGAAAATCGCTCCGGGCGGTGCCCTGGCGCCCGGCCGCTATGTCTGCTTCTCGGTGACCGACACCGGCATCGGCATGGACGAGGCGACGCTTGCCCGTGCGACCGAGCCCTTCTTCACCACCAAGGGGCCGGGCAAGGGCACCGGGCTTGGCCTCTCGATGGTGCATGGCGTGGCCGAGCAATCCGGTGGCCGCCTGGTCCTGAGGAGCCGCAAGGGCGAGGGCACCACGGCCGAGCTGTGGCTGCGCGTGGCCGACGGCGCAGCCGAACCGCAGGGCACCGCGCCGGCGGCTCTGGTCCGAGGCCAGGACGCCCCGCTCACGATCCTCGCGGTCGATGACGATGCCTTGGTGTTGATGAGCACCGACCTGATGCTGCAGGGACTGGGCCACAAGGTCCTGACGGCGATGTCGGCACGCCAGGCGCTGGAGATCCTCCGCCGCGGCGAGGAAGTGGACCTGGTCATCACCGACGAGGCGATGCCGGAGATGCGCGGCTCGCAGCTTGCCGACGCCGCGCTCGCCGAGCGGCCCGGCCTGCCCATCGTACTGGCGACCGGCTATGCCGAGCCGAGGTCGGGCGAACCGTCGAAGCTGCCGCGCCTCGAGAAGCCCTTCAGTCAGTCCGATCTCGCCCGGATCGTCGATCAGGTGACGCGCAGCCGGTAAGCCGAGCTATTCGGCCGCCCGCTGCAGCGGCTCCGGATTGCGCCATTGCGCCAGCAGGTCGGCTTCCTTGCGCTTGGCCTTCACGAGATGCGCGTCTTTCACGTGGCCATAGCCGCGGATGTCGTCGGGCACCGAGGCGAGCTTGACCGCGAGCGCGTGATTGGCGGGCGTGAGGCCGGCCAGGAGTTCATCGACCAGCGACTCGTACTGGCTGATCAGGGCGCGCTCGGTCTTGCGCTCCTGGCTGTAGCCGAAGATGTCGAACGCCGTGCCGCGCAGGAATTTCAGCTTCGCCAGCACCTTGAAGGCCGGCAGCATCCAGGGGCCAAACTCCTGCTTGATCAGATGGCCGGTCGTGGGATCGCGCTGGGCGAACAGCGGCGGGGCGAGATGGAACTTGAGCTTGTAATCGCCCTCGAACTGCTGGTTGAGGCCTGCCGCGAAGGCGGCCTCGGCGTAGAGCCGCGCCACCTCGTACTCGTCCTTGTAGGCCAAGAGCTTGGCGTAGTTGCGCGCGACCCCTTCGGCGAGCTTGGTTCCACTGGGGCCGCGCTGGTCCTCGACCTTGCGCACCCGCTCGACCAGCGCCTTGTAGCGCTCCGCGAGCTCGGCGTTCTGATAGCCGGTGAGGAGCTTCACGCGCGCCGCCACGATCTCGTCGAGCGTCGTCGAGGGCCGGGCGAAGGGCACGACATTGTCGACCGGCGGCGCGACCAGCTTCTCGACCGCGGCGCGGTCATGGGCAGCCCGGCGGCCCCAGCGGAAAGCGCCGAGGTTCATTTGCACGGCGGTGGCGTTGAGCTCGATCGCCTGCTCGAGCGCCTCATGGCCGATCGGGATCAGGCCCTTCTGGTAGGCATAGCCCAGCATGAAAAGATTGGTAGCGATCGAATTGCCCATCAGGCCGGTGGCGAGCTTGGTCGCTTCGACGAAATCGCAGGCCTCGGCGCCGGCCGCCGCCTCGATCGAGAGCCGAAGCGTATGGCTGGGGAAGGCGAGGTCGGGATGGCGGGTGAATTCGCCGGTGATGGTCTCGTGCGTGTTGACGATGGCGCGCGAGGCGCCGGGCTCGAGCCGGGCCAGCGAGTTGGTGGCCGCACTCACCACCAGGTCGCAGCCCAGCAGCAGGTTGGCGCCGCCCGCGCCCAGCCGCACGGCGTGCAGGGCTTCAGGGCTCGCGCCGACGCGCACATGGCTCACCACCGCGCCGCCCTTTTGCGCCATGCCGAGCTGGTCGAGCACGGTGGCACCCTTGCCTTCGATATGCGCGGCCATGCCCATCAGGGCGCCGATGGTCACCACGCCGGTGCCGCCAATGCCGGTGATCAGCACGCCATAGGGCTTGTCGGCCACTGACGGCAGGGTGGGGGCCGGCGGCAGCGGCGGCTCGCCCGACGCGGCAGCGGCCGGCTTCGACTCGGCCGTGCCGTGACGCACGCGGCCGCCTTCGACGGTCACGAAGCTTGGGCAGAAGCCGTTCAGGCAGGAGTAAGTCCTTGTTGCAGGACGACTGGTCGATGGCGCGCTTGGTGCCGAACTCGGTCTCGACCGGCGTGACCGACAGGCAGTTGGACGCGACCGAACAGTCGCCGCAGCCCTCGCAAACCGCCTGGTTGATGAACACGCGCTTGGCCGGATCGGGGTAGGTGCCCCTCTTGCGGCGGCGGCGCTTCTCGGCGGCGCAGGTCTGGTCGTAGATCAGGACCGACACGCCCTTCACGTCGCGCAACTCGCGCTGCACTTCGTCGAGCTGGTCGCGGTGATGGAAGGTGACGCCCGGCGCCCATTCGGTGCCGACCGGGTACTTTTTCGGCTCGTCGCTCACCAGGGCGATACGGCGCACGCCCTCGGCATAGACCTGCTGGCTGATCGTCCAGGGATGGACGTTGCCGTCATGCGGCTGGCCGCCGGTCATGGCGACGGCATCGTTGTAGAGGATCTTGTAGGTGATGTTGGTGTCGGTGGCGATTGCCTGGCGGATGGCGAGGTAGCCGGAATGGAAGTAGGTGCCGTCGCCCAGGTTCTGGAAGATGTGCGGCACTTCGGTGAAATGATGCGCGCCGACCCACGGCACGCCCTCGGCGCCCATGTGGGTGAAGGTCTTGGTGTTGCGCTCCATGCCGATCGCCAGCGTATGGCAGCCGATGCCGGCCATCGCCATCGAGCCGTCCGGCACCTTGGTCGAGGTGTTGTGCGGGCAGCCGGAGCAGAAGTAGGGCACGCGGGCCATGCCGGCCTCGTTACGCACTTGCCGGCCGGCGCGCCGCTTCAGCGCGTCGAAACGCTGGCGGGTTCGGTCACTGAAGGCCTCGATGCCCAGGCGCGAGACGATGGCGGAGGCGATCTCGAACGGCGTCAGCTCGCCGTCGGTCTTGAGCAGCATCTGGCCGCGCTCGTCGGTCTTGCCGACCACGACCGGCCGGCGGTCGGCCGGCGCGTTGAACATCGCTTCCTTCAGCTGCTGCTCGATGATCGGCCGTTTTTCCTCGACCACCAGCACGTCGCGCTTGCCCTCGCAGAACGCCATCGCGCCCTGCGTCTCGAGCGGCCACACCAGCCCGACTTTGTAGATGGCGAGCCCCAGGCGCTCGGCTTCGGCCTCGTCGAGGCCGAGTTCATCGAGCGCCTGGCGCACGTCGAGATAGGACTTGCCGACGGTGACGATGCCGAAGCGCGCATCGGGCCGGCCGAGCATCAGCCGGTCGAGCTTGTTGGCGCGCCAGTAGGCCAGCGCCGCCGGATGCTTCAGGGTGACGACGCGCTTCTCCTGGCCCAGCCACTCGTCGGGCCAGCGGATGTGGACGCCCTCGGGCGGCATGAAGAAGTCGGTCGGGGTGTGGATCTCGACCCGGTGCGGATCGACATAGACGGAGGCCGAGGAGTCGACGGTCTCACTCAGCACCTTGAAGGCGACCCACAGGCCTGAGTAGCGCGACAGCGCGAAGGCATGCAGGCCGAAGTCGAGATATTCCTGGACGCTGGCCGGGTGAAGAATCGGCATGCCGGCGGCGATGAAGGCGGGCTCGCTCTGATGGGCGAGTGTGGACGACTTGGCCATGTGGTCGTCGCCGCCCAGCGCCACCACGCCGCCATGCTTGGAAGTGCCGGCATAGTTGGCGTGCTTGAAGACGTCGCCGCAGCGATCGACGCCCGGGCCCTTCCCGTACCACATGCCGAACACGCCATCGTACTTGGCGCCGGGATAGAGGTGGATCTGCTGGGTGCCCCACAGGGCCGTCGCCGCCAGGTCCTCATTGATGCCGGGCTGGAATTCGATGTGGTTCTTCTTGATGAAGCGCTTGGCCTGCCATAGCGCCTGGTCGAAGCCGCCCAGCGGCGAGCCGCGATAGCCGGAGATGTAGCCGCCGGTATTGAGCCCGGCCGCCAGGTCGCGCTGGCGTTGCATCATGGGCAGGCGAACCAGCGCCTGAGTGCCGGTCAGATAGACCCGGCCTCGGTCCAGCAGGTATTTGTCATCCAGGGTTACCGCAAGGGACATGGGCAACCTCCCTGACCGCCTATATAGGCACGGTAGCGACAGAATCTTACCGCGTGCAATCTGGAACGCAGGGCCCAAGCAAAATAGACGTTTTACGGCTGCCGCCGGGGGCAGGCGATGCGTGGCGTTTCAACCTATCGTCCGGGAACGAAACGTTGTAAGCGTCCGCTTCCTAAATTTTTTGCAACGTATTTCAACCGCAGCCTTTTATGCCCGTCCTCGTCACCGGCGTCGCCGGGTTCATCGGATCGCACGTCGCGCGGGCCCTGCTGGCACGCGGCGAGGCTGTCATCGGCATCGACAATTTCAGCAACTACTACGATCCGGTCCTGAAATTCGCCCGGCTGAAGCCGTTGCGCGAGGACAAGGCCTTTACCTTCCTCGAGGCCGATATCGCCGACCGCGACGCCATGCTGGCGCTGCCCGAGCGCCATTCCGGCCTCGACCGCATCGTGCATCTGGCGGCCCAGCCCGGCGTGCGCCATTCCCTTGTCGACCCTTATGTCTACGTGCAGACCAACGTGATGGGCCACCTGGTCATGCTCGAGCTGGCCCGGCGCTGCGAAGGGCTTCGGCACTTCGTTTATGCCTCCTCGTCATCGGTCTATGGCGGCAACCGCAAGCAGCCCTTCGCGGTGGACGACCGGGTCGACGAGCCGATCTCGCTCTATGCCGCCACCAAGCGGGCGGACGAGCTGATGACGGCGAGCTACAGCCATCTCTACAAGCTCAAGGCGACCGGCCTGCGCTTTTTCACGGTCTATGGGCCGTGGGGCCGGCCCGACATGTCGCCGTACATCTTCGCCAAGGCGATTCACGAAGGCTCGACCATCAACCTCTATCACCTGGGCTTCATCAAGCGCGACTTCAGCTATATCGACGATATCGTAACCGGCACGATCGCCGCCCTCGACAAGCCGCCGGTAGAGGCGGGCCACCGGCTCTATAATCTTGGCGCCGCTCGCAGCGAGGACATCCTGCATGTCATCAAGCTCTTCGAGCAGGCGCTGGGCAAGGAAGCCAGGATCGAGCTGAAGCCCGGCGACCCCAGTGACATGCAGGAGACTTCGGCGGATATCACCGACACCGAGCGTGATTTCGACTGGTTGCCGAAAGTCTCGGTGGAAGAGGGCATCCCGAAGTTCGTAGACTGGTTCAAAGCGTACAATCGTCTGTGACCGCCCTGCTCGAACTCAAAGGACTGCGCCGCGCCTTCTATGGATTGGAGGTGCTGCGCGGCGTCGACTTCGCTGTGGCGCCGGGCGGCATCACCGGGCTGATCGGGCCCAACGGCGCGGGCAAGACGACCTTGTTCAACGTCGTCTCGGGCCTGGTGCCGCCGGATGCCGGCTCGATCTGCTTCGACGGCCGCGAGATCGCGGGGCTGGCGCCCGACGCGGTGAGCCGTGCCGGCCTGGTGCGCACCTTTCAGGTGGCGCGTGGCTTTCCCAAGCTCTCGGTGTTCCAGCACCTCATGCTCTACGGCCGCGACCAGCCGGGCGAGACGCTGTGGCAGGCGATCGTCGGCACGAAGGCGGCGCGCGACCGTGAGGCCGCGCTGGCCGAACGCGCGTGGGAGACCGCGAAGTTCCTGCGGCTCGATCATCTGATCGACAACCCGGCGACGGCGTTGTCAGGCGGCCAGAAGAAGCTATTGGAGATCGGCCGCGCCCTGATGGCCGAGCCCAAGCTGGTGCTGCTCGACGAGCCGACGGCCGGCGTCAATCCGACCCTGCAGAACGAGATCGGCGAGCGGCTGCTCGAGCTGCCACGACGCGGCATCACGGTGCTGCTGATCGAGCACGACATGGGCTTCATCGCCCATCTCTGCGATCCAGTGATCGTCATGGCCGAGGGCCAGGTGCTGACCGAAGGCACGTTCGATGCCGTGCGCAACGACCATCGCGTGCGCGAGGCCTATCTCGGGACGGCGCGCGGCATGAGCCTGCTCGACGTCGCAGAGCTGACGGGCGGCTACGCTGCGGCCGACGACATCGTCAAAGGCACGGGCCTGCACGTCGAGCCGGGCGAGATCGTGGCCCTGATCGGCCCCAACGGCGCCGGCAAGTCGACCCTGCTGAAGCTGGTCGCCGGCTTGCTGCGGCCGAGCGGCGGACGCATCCGCTTCAAGGAGCACGAGATCGCGGGCCTGGGCGCGCCCGAGATCAGCCGCGCTCGGCCTCTCCTTCGTGCCGCAGGAGCGCAACGTCTTCGGCGCCATGACCGTCGCCGAGAACCTCGAAATGGGCGGCTATCTCGATGGCGCCCACGCCCGGCGTCGGGCGGCCGAGCTCTACGAGCGCTTTCCCATGCTGGCCGACAAACGCCGGGCAGCCGCGCGCACCTTGAGCGGCGGCCAGCGCCAGATCCTTGCCATGGCGATCGCGCTGATGAATTCGCCGGCGCTGCTGCTGCTCGACGAGCCGACGGCGGGCCTGAGCCCACGCGCGGCCGAGGAGCTGTTCGGCACGATCATTGCCCTGAACCAAAGCGGTGTGGCGATCCTGATGGTCGAGCAGAATGCGCTCGAGGCGCTGTCCGTGTCGGCCCGGGCCTACGTACTGGTGCAGGGCCGCGCCGAGCGGGAAGGGCGGGCGGCGGAACTGGCCGACGATCCGACCGTCCGCGATCTCTTTCTCGGCGGCAAGGTGCAGCCTATGCTGGGACAAACAAGAAGGGGACTTCAATGAACCGCAAGACTTTCGGCCACTCCATTGGCAGGCGTACCGCGCTGCTGACCGGCGTTGCCGCCGTGGCGGCGCCTGCCGTCGTTCGCGCGCAGGGAGAGCCGATCAAGATCGCGACCCTGACACCGCTTACGGGTGCCGGCGGTCCCTACGGCCCGACGATGGCCAAGGCGGCGGCCGCGGTCGTCGAGGCGGTCAATTCGGCGGGTGGCGTGCTGGGCCGCAAGGTCGTGCTGGTGAGCGAAGACGACCAGACCAGCCCCGAACCCGCGGTGCGCGCCGCGCGCAAGCTGATCGACGTCGACAAGGTCTCGGCCATCATGGGCACCTGGGCCTCGTCGGTGACGACCGCGGTGGCGCCGCTCTGCTGGGAGAGCAAGACGCCGCTCTTCACCGTGTCGGGCGCCGAATTCGATCACCCTGTTGCCGCACCAGGGCTATATCATCCGCACCCAGCCGAACTCGCAGCTGCAGGTGACGACGCTCGCCGAGTTCATGCTCTCGCTCGGGGTCAAGAAGGTCTTCACCATGATCCCGCAGACGCCGTTCACGCAGACCACGATCGACATCCTGAACCGCGAGTTGCCCAAGGGCGGCGCCACGCATCAGAGCCTGGTCTATGACGACAAGAAGACCACTTATCGCACCGAGGTCGACCAGGCGCTGCGCAGCAACCCCGACATGATCCTGGCCAACGGCTACACGCCTGACTCGGTGATCCTGCTGAAGGATCTCTATCGCGCTGGCTACAAGGGCAAGATCGCGGGCTTCGCCTACTCGCTGAACCAGAAGCTGGTCGACCAGATCGGCCAGCCCGAGGTCGTCGAAGGCGTCTACACCTTCGCGCCGTCGCCGGCCGAGGGCAGCAATGCCTACGAGCAGGTGAAGAAAGCCTCGGGCCTCGCCGCGCCCGATCCCTACACCTGCCAGGTCTATGACCACGCCAACATGGTGCTGATGGCGATGGCGCAGGCCAAGGACACGACCGGCGCCGCCATCAAGGACAATGTCCGCAAGATCTGCCAGGGCGGCGGCAAGACGGTCGACAACGCCGTCGACGGCATCAAGGCGATCGCCGCCGGCGAGAAGGTCGACTACACCGGCGCCTCGGGCCCATGCGACTTCGACGAAAAGGGCGACATCCTGGGCTGCAAGTTCCGCTACGAGCAGATCAAGGGCGGCAAGTTCACCTTGCTGAAGATCGCCTAGTTGAACCTCGTTCTTCAGGCGCTGATCAACGGACTGGTTTCGGGAACGCTGCTGGCGGTGCCGGCTATCGGCTTCACGGCGATGTTCGCCGTGCTGCGCTTTCCCAATTTCGCCGTGTCGGGCACGGCGACGCTGGGCGCCTTCGCGGGCTACCTGGTCTACGGCGTCGCGGGCTCGCTGCTGGCGGCGCTGGTCGTGGCCTTCGCCGTGGCCGGGGCGGTCGGGCTGTTTTTCGACAGGACCGCCCATCTGCCGCTCGTGAAGCAGGGCGCGCTGCCGGCGGCGATCGCCTCGATCGCCTCGGGCCTGGTGATGGAGAACATCATTCGCCTGGGCTTCGGCAACGAACTGCGCGGCTACGACCGGCCGATCGCGCGCGACATGCACCTGGGCGATCTCCGGGTTAGCCCGCAGCAGCTCGAGACCATGGGCATCGCCCTGGCCATCATGCTGCTGGTGTTCGCGGCCATGGCGTTCACCCGTATCGGCAAGGCGATGCGGGCTTCGGCCGACAATCCAGAGCTTGCGGCGCTGAAGGGCATCCGCCCGCAGCGCGTCGCCGCCACGGCGAGCTTCGTCGGTATGGGTCTGGTCGGCATCGGCGGCATGCTGCTCGGGCTCGACAGCTCGATCGACCCGCTGACCGGCACCCGCATCCTGCTCTCGATGTTCGCCGCCGCCGTGCTGGGCGGGCTGGGCAGCGTGCCGGGCGCGGTGCTGGGCGCCTTCCTGATCGGCATGGCGGAGGAGCTGTCGGTCCTGGTCGTCGGCTCGCCTTACCGCTCGGCGGTCGGCTTCTTTGCCATCCTGATCATGCTCAGCATCCGTCCCCGCGGCCTGCTGGGCGAGCGGGCCTACTAGCGATGGCGAGCTATCTCCTGTTCATCGCCACGATCGGCGGCATCTACGCCCTGCTGGCGCTCAGCCTCAACCTGATCTGGGGTGGCGCGGGCATGGTCAATCTCGGCCTCGCCGGCTTCTTCGCCGTCGGCGCCTATGCCTCGGCGTTGGTTACCACGGCGGGCCATGCGCCGATCCTGGCCGGCTGGGCTCTGGCGCTGGTCGCAGGAGGCGCGGCCGGTCTGGTGGTGACGCTTTCGACCACGCGCCTGCGCGAGGACTATCTTGCCATCGTCACCCTGGGCTTCGCCGAGGTGGTGCGCCTGATCGCGGCCAACGAGCAGTGGCTGACGCGCGGCACGGACGGCATCTCCGGCATTCCCGGACCGTGGAAGGCTGCCTTGGGCCGCGACTTCAATGCAGTTTATTTCGCGATCCTAATGGCCGTGCTGCTGGCCGTTTTCCTGCTGATGCGCCGCATCGATCGCTCGCCCTACGGCCGCGCTCTGCGCGCCATCCGCGAGGATGCCCAGGTGGCGCAGGTCGCCGGCAAGCCGGTGCTTCGTTTCAAGGCGCAGGCCTTCGCGCTTTCGGCGGCGATCGCCGGCCTCGCTGGCGCGCTCTATGGCCACTTCACCTCCTACATCGCGCCCGATCTCTTCTTGCCGCTGATCACGGTCTACATCTTCCTCGCCGTCGCCTCGGGCGGCGTCGGCAGCCCGGCCGGTTCGCTGGTTGGCGCCTATCTCCTGATGACGCTGCTCGAATCGGCGCGCTTCTTTGTGGAGTTGATCCCGGGCGTCACGGCGGTGCAACGTGCCGCGCTCAAGGAACTGCTGATCGCCGTCGCCCTCATCCTGGTGCTGCGCCTGATGCCGCGGGGCCTCCTGCCCGAACGGATCCCGCGCGCGCCGCGCCCGAACGCTGGAGGAACCCCATGACGCCATTCGACGCCTGCGTTGCCGCGCTGAAGCAGCCCGGTCCGCCGCAGACCCTGTTCAAGACCCTCGACCGGGCGCTGGCCGATACCGTCGGCCACAAGCTCTTCACGCTGCTCTACGTGGCGCCCAACAAGAAGCGCGTGAAGCGCATGTACACCAACATGCCCAAGGAATATCCCGTCGGCGGCTACAAGGAGATCGGCGCCACGCCCTGGCACAAGCGCGTGGTCGAGGAGCGCCGCGCCTGGGTCGGCCACAACGCCGACGACATCAAGTGGGCCTATTTCGATCACGAGCTGATCGTGTCGCTGGGCTGCGAATCGGCGATGAACGTGCCCGTGGTCTATGCCGGCCGCGCTGCTGGGCACGATGAACCTGCTGGACGCCGCCGGGCACTACAAGGAGAGCGACGTCGCGAAATGCGAGCCCTTCGCCGCGCTGATGATCGGGCCGTTCCTTGACGCCATCGCCGCCGATCCCGATATCGGCAGTGCATAAGGAGCGAGTTCAATGAATGCAGTGCTGGGTGACCTGCCGACCTGGAAGCTGACCGACCTCTATTCCAGCCCGACCGGCCCCGATCTCGATGCCGACCTCAAGCGCGCCGCCCAGGACGCCGAGGCCTTTGCCAAGGATTACGAGGGCAAGATCGGCGCGATGGACGGCAAGGCGCTGGGTGCGGCCGTCGCGCGCTATGAGAAGCTGCAGGACCTCATGGGCCGCATCGGCTCCTACGCCTCGCTTTACTATGCGCAGGACCAGGCCGATCCCGAGCGTGGCCGCTTCTCGCAAAATGTGTCCGAGCGCCTGACCGATATCGGCGCCAAGCTGGTGTTCTTCCGGCTCGAGATCAACAAGCTC
Source organism: uncultured Alphaproteobacteria bacterium (assembly GCA_963755595.1). Classification (GTDB taxonomy): domain Bacteria; phylum Pseudomonadota; class Alphaproteobacteria; order Reyranellales; family Reyranellaceae; genus Reyranella. Next base: position 138,085 of record CAVWKP010000005.1, read on the forward strand.
GAGGACGTCGACCTCGCCGCCAAGCAGAAGGATCCGGCGCTCGCCAAGTACGGCCCCTGGCTGCGCGACCTGCGCGTGTTCCGCCCGCACCAACTCTCGGACGAGCTCGAGAAGGCGCTGCACGAGAAATACGTCGTCGGGCCGCGCTGCCTGGTCGCGGCTGTTCGACGAGACCATCGCGCGGCTGCGCTATCCGTTCCGCAACGAGTCGCTCAGCGAGCCGCAGATCCTCGACAAGCTCTCGAGCAAGGATGCCAGCGTCCGCAAGGACGCCGCCAAGTCCTTCGGCAAGGTGCAGGGCGACAATATCGCGGTCTTCTCGCTGGTCACCAATACGCTGGCCAAGGACAAGGAGATCGAGGATCGCTGGCGCAAATACAAGCGCCCCCAATCAGCCATGAACCTTGCCAACGTGGTCGAGGATGAGGTGGTCGACGCACTCGCCTCGGCCGTGAAGGCGGCCTATCCGCGGCTGTCGCACCGCTACTACAAGCTCAAGGCCAAGTGGTTCGGCGTCGACAAGATGCCCTATTGGGACCGCAACGCGCCGCTGCCCGAGCATGACGATCGTACGATCCCGTGGGCGGAGGCCGAGAAGACTGTACTCGATGCCTACGACGCTTTCTCGCCCGAGCTCGCGTCGGTGGGGCGCAAGTTCTTCGGCAGCGGCTGGATCGACGCGCCGGCGCGTCCCGGCAAGTCGCCGGGGGCGTTCGCCCATCCGACCGTGCCGTCGGCGCATCCCTATCTGCTCCTGAACTACCAAGGCAAGGTGCGGGACGTCATGACGCTCGCGCACGAGCTGGGGCATGGCGTCCACCAGGTGCTGGCGGCGCGGCAGGGTGCGCTGATGGCGGATACGCCGCTCACGCTCGCGGAGACGGCATCGGTGTTCGGCGAGATGCTGACCTTCCAGTCGCTGCTGAAGACCGCGCCGGACAAGCGACGCGCAAGGCGATGCTGGCCGGCAAGGTCGAGGACATGCTGAACACGGTGGTGCGCCAGATCGCGTTCTACGATTTCGAGTCGCAGGCTGCACATGGCACGCCGCCAGGGCGAGCTGACGCCCGATACGATCGGCGAGCTGTGGATGTCGGTGCAGGCCGAGAGTCTGGGTCCCGCCTTCACCTTCGACGAGGAATACAGGTACTTCTGGTCCTATATCGGCCACTTCATTCACTCGCCGTTCTACGTCTACGCCTACGCTTTCGGCGACTGCCTGGTGAACTCGCTCTACGCCGCCTATCAATCCGGCCTGCCCGACTTCCAGGCCAAGTATCTCGACATGCTGAAATCGGGCGGCGTGAAACGGCACAAGGAGCTTTTGGCGCCGTTCGGCCTCGATGCCGCCGATCCCGCCTTCTGGGACAAGGGGCTCGGCGTCATCTCGGGCTTCGTCGACGAACTCGAAAAGCTCTAGCGATGGCCTCCGTTTATGGCTGACGACGAGGGTCCATCGCTGGGCGGGCGGCTCGGCCGCTACGCCCGGGTCGGCGCCTCGGTCGGCGGGCTGGCCGCCCGCCTCGCCGGCGAGCGCTATCTCGGTTGGAACTTGGACCGCGGCAAGCATGCGGCCGAGCTGCGCAGCGCGCTGGGCGGCCTGAAGGGCCCACTGATGAAGGCGGCGCAGCTTCTCGCCACCATTCCCGATGCGCTGCCTCCTGAATACGCGCGCGAGCTGGCCCAGCTGCAGGCCAACGCGCCAGCGATGGGCTGGGCCTTCGTGCGGCGCCGCATGGCGACCGAGCTGGGGCCGGACTGGCCATCGAGGTTCGCGCGCTTCGACAAGGAGGCCTCGTTCGCGGCGTCGCTCGGCCAGGTCCATCGCGCGGCGCTGCCGGACGGCCGCGAGGTCGCCTGCAAGCTGCAATATCCCGATATGGCCTCGGCGCTGGAGGCCGACCTCGACCAGCTAAAGGTCGTGTTCGCCATCGGCCAGCGTTTCGACCGGCGATCCGCACCGACGAGATCCATGCCGAGATCACCACCCGGCTGCGCGAGGAGCTCGATTATCGCCGCGAGGCCAAGCACGTGGCGCTCTATCGCCATATCCTGCGCGACGAGCCGAACGTGCATGTGCCCGACGTCGTGCCGTCGCATTCGACCGACCGGCTCCTGACCATGGGCTGGCTCGAGGGCGAGCCGTTGCTCAACTGGAAGGGCCGCTCGCAGGAGGGCAAGGACCGCTGGCGGGCAACATGTTCCGCGCCTGGTACGTGCCGTTCTACTCCTACGGCGTGATCCACGGCGACCCGCATCTCGGCAACTACACCGTGCGGGCCGACGGCTCGGTCAACCTGATGGATTTCGGCTGCGTGCGCGTCTTCCCGCCGCGCTTCGTGCGGGGCTCGATCGAGCTATACCGCGCCCTCATGAGCGACGACTCGGCCGCGCCGTTGCGGCCTACCAGGATTGGGGGTTCTCGGGCCTCAGCCGCGAGATGATCGCCGTGCTGAACCGCTGGGCGCGCCTTCCTGTACGGCCCGCTGATGGACGATCGCCCGCGCCGCCTCACCGAGGGCATGGGCGGGGCTACGGCCGCGACATGGCGCAGAACGTGTTCGGCGAGCTGCGCCGGATGGGCGGCGTGCGCCCGCCGCGCGAGTTCGTGTTCATGGATCGCGCCGCCATCGGGCTCGGTTCGGTGTTCATTCATCTCCGCGCCTAGCTCAACTGGCACCGCCTGTTCGAGAGCCTGATCGAAGGCTTCGACGTCGATCAGCTGGCCGGCCGCCAGCAGGAAGCGCTCGGCCAGGCAGGACTGTGATGAATATCCTGGTGACGGGCTCGTCCGGCTGGCTGGGACAGACGCTGGTGCCGCGGCTGCGGCGCGGCGGGCACCAGGTGGTCGGGCTCGATCCGGAGAAAGGCGCCACCACCGACATCGTGGGCTCGGTGGTCGACCGCGCGCTGATCCGCCGGATCCTGCGCGAGCGCGGCATCACCGCAATCGTGCATGCCGCCGCGCGCCACAAGCCGCACATCGCCACGCACGACAATTCCGAGTTCGTGGCGGTCAATGTGCAGGGCACGCTCAACCTGCTGGAGGAGGCGATCGACGCCAAGGTCGACCGCTTCGTCTTCACATCGACCACGTCGCTCATGATTTCTCAGAAGATCCGAGATGGCCGATCGGGCGGCGCCAGGGAGGCCGTGTGGATCGACGAGACCATGGCGCCGCTCGTGCCGCGCAACATCTACGGCGTCACCAAGCTCGCCGCCGAGGATCTCTGCCGGCTGTTCCACCAGTTGCACAAGCTGCCGGTCCTCATCCTGCGCACCTCGCGGTTCTTTCCCGAGGAGGACGACATGGCGCATGCCATTGCGCAATCGGGCGAGAACACCAAGGCCAACGAGTTCCTGTTCAGGCGGCTCACCGTCGAGGACGCGGCCGAAGCGCACGTGGTGGCGCTCGCCAGGGCACCGGAGCTCGGCTTCGACACCTTCATCATCTCCTCGATGACGCCGTTCTCGAAGGCCGACTGCCGCGAACTGCTGGCCGACGCGCCTGCCGTCGTGGCGCGCTATTTCCCCGACTATCGTGCCAAATACGAAAAGCGGGGCTGGACCATGTTCGACTCGATCGACCGCATCTATGACGCGAGCAAGGCCAGGCGGGTGCTGGGCTTTGCCTGCAAGACCGGCTTTCGTGAAGTGCTGGACGGCGTCTGATGCGTCTTGGCCTCTACGTCGTGCTCGGGCTGGGTGCGGTCGTGCTCGGCCTGGTGCTGTTGGGTTGGCTCGCCGAGCGCAAGATGGAGCGCAAGGCGGCCGCCGACTCGACGTCGGACATCGCGCGGGTGCATGCGCTCAAGGTCGCGCTGGTGCTGGGCACGGCGCCGATCGGCCCCGAAGGCGGACCCAACCGCTATCTCGTCTATCGTCTCGATGCCGCGGCCGAGCTGTGGAAGGCGGGCAAGGTCAAGTACCTGCTGGTGAGCGGCAATCGCGACGGCAGCTACGACGAGCCCACGGCCATGCGGGAAGGCCTGATCAAGCGCGGCGTGCCGGCCGAGGCGATCTATCGCGACTTCGCGGGCTATCGCACGCGCAATTCGGTGCTGCGGGCCCGCGACGTGTTCGGCCAGGCCGAATTCTTGGTGGTCTCCCAGCGCTTCCATGTCGGCCGCGCCCTGTTCATCGCCCATCACGACGGTATCCATGCCTGGGGTTACGACGCGCGCGACGTCGATCAGCCCTACAGCATTGTCACCCCTCTGCGCCGCTATCCCTCGGCGCTGATGGCCTACGTCGACATGTATCTGAAGCGCCCGGCGAGTGAGGGCGGCGCGCCGGTCGCTATCGGAGTCGACCCGCCGAGTTAGCGGCCATGTCGCGCAACTCCGGCACGGGCGAAACCACAGGCTTGCCGTCGAAATGGTTGTCGAGGTTGGCTTTCACCAGCGCCGTCATGCGCCGCTGCGCGTGTTCGGTACCACCACCGTAGTGTGGCGTCATCACGAGGTTGTCGAGCGGCAACAGCTCGGTGCCTTCGTACGGCTCCTCGTCGAACACGTCGAGTGCGGCGCCCTCGATGACATTGTTGCGCAGCGCCTCGGCGACGTCGGCCTCGTTCACCGCCCAGCCGCGACTGATGTTCACCAGATGGCCGCGCGGCCCCAGCGCCTTCAGCACCTCGGCATTGATGATGTGGCGGTTGGAGGCGTCGGAGCGCAGGCAGACGATCAGGTAGTCGCACCAGGTGGCGAGCGCAATGACGTTGGGGAAGTACCGGTAGTCGACGTCGCTGCGCTTGTTGCGGTTGCAGTAGCCGATCTCGACGTCGAAGCCCTTGGCGCGCTTGGCGAACTCCATGCCGATCGCGCCCAGTCCCAGGATGCCGAGCTTGCCGCCGGTCAGGCCGGCGATGGGGCCGAAGCGGTTGGGGATGCGCTTGGTCCAGTCGCCGCGGCGGATCATCTTGTCGGCGCGCACGATGCGCCGCGTCGAGGCGAGCAGGATGCCGAACGCCAGCTCGGCGACATCGGGCGCGTTGGCGTCGGCGCCGTGCGTGATCATGATGTTGCGCTTGCGGGCGGCCGCAAGATCGACGCGCTCGTAGCCCGTGCCGTAGCAGCAGAACAGCGAGAGGCGTGGCAGGGCCGACATCAGGGCCTCGGAAAGCCCGACGCTGCCGGTGCTGACGATCGCCTGCACATGGTCGGCCGCGCCGGCGGGAATATGCGCGGGCGTGGGCTTTTCCATTTGGCCGGCGATCTCGTAGCGCTCCGACAGAAGCGCCAGCGTCGTCTTGGTGAAATGAAAGCCGGTGAGAATAACGGGACGGTCAGCCATGATTGGGCCTAACATGCGCTCGGCGGGGCCGTAAACGGAGCTTTACCACGCGGCGAAAAAGCGGCTTGGCAAGCAACGTCGCGGCATGCTTGTTTCGCCCGCACAAACCGACCTTCGGGATCTCGCAGCCCTCCATGAAAATCGCCATTCTCAAAGAACGCCGGCCGCATGAAACGCGCGTGGCCGCGACGCCCGAGACCGTCAAGAAGCTGAAGGCGCTGGGGGCCGAGATCACCATCGAGGCCGGCGCCGGCGTGGCTGCGGCTTACACCGACCAGGCCTATCTCGATGCCGGCGCAAATATCGTGCCGGATGCCGCGTCGGCGGCGGCGGCGAGCGACATTATCTTCAAGATCCAGCGGCCGATGTCGGCGCAAGAGGGCGTCGACGAGCTGGCGTTGCTGCGTTCGGGCCAGACCCTGATGTCGCCGCTCGGCGCGCTCACCAACAGGGAGCTGGTGGCCGCTCTGGCCGCCAAGGGCGTGCAGGCTTTCGCGATGGAGCTGGTGCCGCGCATCACCCGCGCGCAGTCGATGGACGTGCTGTCAGCTCGCAGGCCAACCTCGCCGGCTACAAGGCGGTGCTCGAGCGCGGCCGCGAGTTCGGCCGCGCCTTCCCGATGATGATGACCGCCGCCGGCACGCATTGCGCCGGCGCGCGTCCTGGTGATGGGCGCGGGCGTCGCCGGCCTGCAGGCGATCGCCACGGCGCGGCGGCTCGGCGCCATCGTCGCCGGCGACCGACGTGCGGCCCGCCGCCAAGGAGCAGGTCGAGAGCCTCGGCGCCAGCTTCCTCGCGGTCGATGTCGAGGCGATCAAGGCGGCGGAGACCGCGGGCGGCTACGCCAAGGAGATGGGCGAGGATTATCGCACGCCAGCAGCGCGAGCACTGTCGACCGAGGCGCTCAAGAAGATCGACATCGTCATCTGCACCGCGCTGATTCCGGGCCGCAAGGCGCCGGTGCTGATCACCGAGGAGATGGTCAGACGGATGAGGCCGGGCTCGGTGATCGTCGACTCGCGGTCGAGCAGGGCGGCAACTGCCAGCGCAGCGAGGCGGCAAGATCGTCGTGCAAGCACGGCGTGAACATCGTCGGCCACGCCAACATGCCGGCCGCGCATCGCCGTCGATGCCCGGCGCTGTTCTCGCGCAACCTCTTGAATTTCCTCACGCCCATCATCGACAAGGAGACAAGGCGCTGAAGATCGACACGGCCGACGAGATCGTGAAGGGACGCTGCTCACGCGGGACGGCGCGGTCGTGCATCCCTCGCTCGCAGCGCGCGAGCAGGAGCCTGACGGCCATGGATGACCAGCTGGCCGGCGAAGCCGCCAAGTGACCTGCGCAGGCGCAGCAGCTCGCCGACCAGCCTCGACAGGCTCGCGCAGCAGGTCGCCGACATGCTCGGCCCAGGCGCGCGAGGTGCCGGACGGCCACATGCCGTTCGTGTTCTTTCTCACGGTCTTCGTGCTCGCCGTGCTTCGTCGGCTACTACGTGGTCTGGCGGGTGACGCCGGCGCTGCATTCGCCGCTGATGAGCGTCACCAACGCGATCTCCAGCGTGATCATCGTCGGCGCGCTGATCGCCGCCGGGCTCGGCGGGCCTCGCTTCGCCAAGATGATGGGCTTGGTCGCCGTGACGCTCGCCTCCGTCAACATCTTCGGCGGCTTCATCGTCACGCAGCGCATGCTGCAGATGTTCAAGAAGAAGATGGTCAAGAAATAGGCGAGGCCCGACGTGATCACCGACGAATCTCGCCGCCTTCGCTACCTGATCGCCTCCATCTGCTTCATCATGGCGTTGCGCGGCCTGTAGTCGCCCGAGACCTCGCGCCACGGCAATCATCTACGGCATCGTCGGCATGGTGATCGCGATCGGCGTCACGATCTGCCACGCCCGGCGTCGTGCTACGCCCTGGCTGATCGTCGGCGGGATCGTCATCGGCGGCGCGGTCGGCACGTTCATCGCGCTGCGCATCCAGATGACGGCGCTGCCGCAGCTCGTGGCCGCCTTCCACAGCCTGGTCGGTCTGGCCGCGGTGTTGCGTCGCGGCGGCCGCGTTCTTCTCGCCCGACGCCTACGGCATCGGCGCGGCCGGCGAGATCAAGCACCCAGCAGCCTGATCGAGATGGGGCTCGGCACCGCCATCGGCGCCATCACCTTCACCGGCTCGATCATCGCCTTCGCCAAGCTGCAGGGGCTGATGTCCGGCGCGCCGCTGGTCTTCCCCGGCCAGCATCCGCTCAACGCGCTGCTCGGCGTGTGCCCTGCTGCTCCTGCTCGTCTGGTTCGTCATGCGCGGCCATCCCGTCACCTTCGTTCTGGCTGATCGTGCTGTCGCTGGCTGCTCGGCTTCCTGCTGATCCTGCCGATCGGCGGCGCCGACATGCCGGTCGTGATCTCGATGCTCAATTCCTACTCGGGCTGGGCGGCGTGCGGCATCGGCTTCACGCTCGGCAACACCGCGCTGATCATCACCGGCGCGCTGGTCGGCTCGTCGGGCGCGATCCTCAGCTACATCATGTGCAAGGGCATGAACCGCTCGATCTTCAACGTCATCCTGGGCGGCTTCGGCACCGACGGCGGGACGGCGGCGGCCGCGCACGTCAAGGCGACAAGCCGGTGAAGTCGGGCAGCGCCGAGGACGCGGCCTTCATCATGAAGAATGCCAGCTCGGTCATCATCGTGCCGGGCTACGGCATGGCGGTGGCGCAGGCGCAGCACGCGCTGCGCGAGATGGCCGACATCCTCAAGAAGGAGGGCGTCACCGTGCGCTACGCGATCCATCCGGTCGCGGGCCGCATGCCGGGCCACATGAACGTGCTGCTCGCCGAGGCCAACGTGCCCTATGACGAGGTGCTTCGAGCTCGACGAGATCAACCGCGACTTCGCCTCGACCGACGTCGCCTTCGTCATCGGCGCCAACGACGTCACCAATCCCGCGGCCAAGACCGATCCGCAAAGCCCGATCTACGGCATGCCGATCCTCGACGTCGAGAAGGCGCAAGACCGTGCTGTTCATCAAGCGCTCGATGGCCTCGGGCTATGCCGGCGTCGATAACGAGCTGTTCTTCCGCGACAACACGATGATGCTGTTCGGCGACGCCAAGGAAGATGTGCGAGAAGATCGTCAAGGCGCTGGAAGGCTCGTCGCACTGAGGGCGTGTGCTCTCCGTCGCGCAGGAAAAAGACGCTGCCGCCAACCGCCGGCTTCTTGAGGCGCTGACGGCGCGCCGGCCGAGAATGTCGCTGAGCCGGCCGGCGTCGAGCGGAGACTCAGTGGTGGTGATGGCTCGCCCCAAAGCGGTCGATATGCAGCGGCGCCTTGGCCAGACCGGGGCAGAAGGTGCCGACCACCTTCTCCAGCTGCCGTAGAGCTTCTTGGCGTTGCCCTTCAGTCCGCGCGCCGGGCCTGTGAGGCGGCGGCCTGGGCCGCGAGCTTGGGCAGGTCGACGGTGAGCAGCTTGTGGTTCTCCACGATCATGCGCCCGCCGATCATCACCGAATGGACGCCGGTGCCGTCCTCGGTGTGGACGATCTGGTTCACCGGGTCGTTGGTCGGGATCCAGTTCACGTGGTGCAGATCGAGGAAGACGATGTCGGCCTTGTAGCCCTTCTCGAGCTTGCCGATCTTGTTTTCCAGGCCGAGCGCGCGCGCACTGCCTTAGGTGGCGGCCTCCAGCACTTCCTCGGTGGTGATCCAGCGCTGCCACGTCCGGCCCCTGCACCTTCGAGGCGAGCGAGGCCAGCCGCATCGCCTCATACATGTTTTGATTGTCGGAGCAGTTGGCGCCGTCGGTGCCGACGCCGACATTGACCTGGCGTCGAGCATGCCGCGCATGTCGGCGAGGCCGTTGCCCAGCCGCATGTTGGAGCCGGGATTGTGCGCCACCGAGGCGCCTCTATCGCCCAGCCGCTTCATGTCGTCGCCGTCGAGCCACACGCCGTGCGCCACCGTGAAGCGGTCGCTGACCAGGCCGAGCTGGTCCATGTGGGCGGCAAGCGTCATGCCATAGCGCTGGTAGCCCGCGATCACCTGCACCTTCGATTCGGCGACGTGGCTGTGCAGGCCGACATCGTATTCCTTGGCGAGGTCGCGGCAGGACACCAGGAACTCGTCGCTGCAATGGTGCGGGATGGTCGGCGCCAGCGGCGAGCTGCACCTTCTCGAACGGCCACTTCTGCAGCGCCTTCTTCATCTGCTTGCTGGTGGCCTTCCACGGCGCCAGCCGGAAGCTCTCGACCTCCTTCTGCAGGCGTCGGCGGCAGGCGCTACATCAGGCCGGGAATGGCCTCGAAGAAGGTGAGGTCGGCCACCATCGGCGCCAGCACGGCGCGCATGCCGACTTCCTCGTAGGCCTTGGCCATCGCCGACAGGCCTTCGACCGTGGGCAGCGGGAATTCGGCGGCGAGGTCGTAGGCTGCGGTGCAGCCCTTCAGCACCATCTCCGACGCGCCGATCATGGCGCGACGAGATACTTATCCTCGAGGTTGCGGCCGATGCCGTTCCACGGGCTCGCCGTCAGCAGCAGTTCGAGCGACCAACGGTCGTGCAGGCCCTTGGCGAGATTGCCCGGCCCGTGGGTGTGGGCGTTGATCAGGCCGGGATGCAGCAGCCTGTTCCTGGCGTCGATCACCTTGGCCTCCTGCGGGCGCGGCAGCCCGGGCCGGCCGATCTCGGCGATGGTGTCGCCCTTGATCAGGATGTCGACGGGCATCGCCTTGCGCTTGGCGATGTCCAAGAGCTTGCCGCCGCGGATGACGGTGTAGGGAGGTTTCTTGGCCATGGCGCCACTCTAGCAGGAAGCGCTCGCGGTATGGCACGTCGCTTGCTCCGCACGCGTGCTGGTTGCGGGAGGTCGCGATGGCCAAAGCTGCGGTTCCCGTCATCGATATTTCACCTACCGCCGCGGAGATAGAGACGCCCGGCGGGCGCTGGCGGCCGAGGTCGATCGGACCTGCCGCGAGATCGGCTTCATGGTGATCGCGGGCCACGAAGTCGATCCTCACCTGATCGAGACGGTAGAGAGCACCAGCCGCGCATTCTTCGACCTGCCGCTCGCCGAGAAGATGCGCATCGTGCGGCCGGCACCTGACGTGACGCGGGGCTACATGCCCTTGAAGGCCGAGGTGCTGGTGCGTAGCCGCGGCGGCGACGCCGGCCAGAACAAGGGTGACCTGAACGAGAGCCTGATGATCGGCCCGGTCGATGTGACGACGTGCCGTACTACACCGCGTCTGCGGCCGGCCGGCATTTCGCGCCCAACCTGTGGCCCGAGCGCCGGAGGCCTGCGCGCGGCCTACGAGAGCTACTACCGTGTCATGGATGCGCTCGCGATCGACCTCGATGCGGATCTTCGCGCTGGCCCTCGATCTGCCCGAGAAATATTTCGACTCCAGCGTCGATCGCAGCATCAGCCGGCTCCGGGTGCGCAACTATCCGGCGCCGGAGATGGCACCCGAACCGGGGCAGCTGCGCGCCAGTGCCCACAGCGACTACGGCAGCCTCACCATCCTTAAGACCGAGGACCGGCCGGGCGGCTTGCAGGTGCAGGGCAGCGACGGCGAGTGGCTCGACGTGCCGCATGTACCGGGCTGCTTCGTCGTCAATATCGGCGACATGCTGGCGCGCTGGACCAACGACCGCTGGGTCTCGACGCTCCATCGCGTCGTCAACCCGCCACTCGATCGCGTGGCGGGCAGCCGCCGGCAATCGGTCGTGTTCTTCCAGAACCCGAACTTCGACGCGCTGGTCGCCTGCCTGCCGAGCTGCGCCAATGCGGCGAACCCGCCGAAATATCCACCGACCACCTCCGGCGGCCATCTGCGCGAGAAGTTCCTCGCCACCCAGCAGGCCATTGCCTACGCCGACTGACGACACGGCGTCCCGCGGAGCGGAAGTTGTCGATGGCGAACCCCGGCGGCCGACCCTACGATATCGGCCAGCAAGGGAGAGCAGAGGCCATGCAGCACAAGCTCATTTCCGGCGACAATCACATCGACCTGACCTATTGCCCGGCCGACCTCTGGTCGTCGCAGGCGCCGGCCAAGTGGAAGAAGAACGCGCCGCGCGTGGAGGAGCGCAACGACGGCCAGCACTGGTTCGTCGACGACAAGGACCGCGGCATGTGGAACGGCGTCGGCCCCGGCTTCCTGCCCTACACCAAGGGCTCGTTCGGCCATATCGACGAGATGAAGGACCTTGGCTTCGAATGGGACAGCTATCCCGGCGCCAAGCCGCGGCCGACCACGCCCGAGCTGCGCATCGCCGATCTCGATCGCGACGGCCTCGAGAAGGAGATCATCTACGGCTGCCTGATGGTCAACGACCTGATCGACGACGCCGAGCTCAGGGTGTGGACCAACGCGCGCTACAACGACTGGGCCGCCGACTTTGCCAAGCGCTCCGATCCGAACCGCGTCTTCCCGCTCGCCATCGTGCCCAACACCGACCCCAAGGCTGCGGCAGACGAGGTGCGGCGCTGCGCCAAGCTCGGTCTGAAGGGCGGCGATCTCGCCTTCAAGCGCATGAGCCTGCCGCTCTGGCACAAGGACTGGTTCCAGCTCTGGGAAGCCTCCGCCGAGTGCAAGTTCCCCATCTCCTTCCATTCGACCGGCTTCAAGGCGCTGCGCGCGCCCGACAATCCGGAGATGGAGAAGGAATACATGACCCAGTACCGGCTGGTGCGCTCCTCCCTGTTCCAGCTCGACACGATGGAAGTGCTGGTCTCGCTGCTCGCCTCGGGCGCCTGCGAGAAATATCCCGACTTCAACTTCGTGCTGGGCGAATCGGGCGTGACCTGGCTGCCCTACGTGTTCGACCGGCTCGACACCGAGTATCACGATCGCGCCCGCAGTCTGGGCTTCAAGATGCGGCCTAGCGACTATTTCCGCCGCCAGGGCTACGTCACCTACCAGCAGGACAAGTACCTCGAACCGATCGTGCCCTTGATCGGCGAGGACAACATCATCTGGGGCGCCGACTACCCGCACCCCGATTGCATCTGGCCGAACTCGCGCGAGACCCTGACCAAGAACCTCGCCGGCTTCTCCGACGCCGTGCAGAAGAAGATCGTGCACGACAATGTCGTGAAACTGTACGGCTTGAACTGATAGTTGTCCGCTAATCCCACCAAGCAGGAGTGATGGATGGGTTGGCGGATATCGTGCATGTTGAGCCTGTTGGTGGTGTCGACCGGCGTTCACGGCGAGCAGATGCCCATCGAGACAGCGGCGAAGGCCGCCGGGCTGCGCCTCGACACCGGCATGGCGACGGTGAACGGCGTCACGCTCTATTACCGCGATATCGGCCGGGCCGACGGTCCGGCGGTGGTGCTGTTGCACGGCTTTCCCGAGACCGGCGATGCCTTTGGCTCCGTGGTGGAACTCGGCAAGCGCTACCGACTGATCGTGCCCGACCTGCGTGGCAGTGGCGCCTCGCAAGTGCCGACCACCGGCTACGAGAAGCACGTCGTCGCGACCGATGTGCGCGAGCTGATGGACCGCCTCGGCATCGCTCGCGCCCATGTCGTCGGCCATGACATCGGCGCTCGCGTGGCCTTTGCCTTCGCCGTCCAACACCCTGGACGGCTGCTGAGCCTCACCGTGGCCGAAGCCTTCATCGAGGGACTGGCGGGCACGGCGGAATTCAAGCGCTTCGCGCCGACCAATCCGCGCACCCAGCACTTTGCGCGCTTTGCCAAGGTCGATACTCGGTGGCGGAGTATCAGGGCAAGGAGGAGGAGCTGGTGCTCTCCTTCATGAATTCGCGCTCCCGGACGCGCCGGTTCGTCGGTGGGGACATCACGCGGTACGTGGCGTCACTGAAGCGCGACGGCGCCTTGCGTGCGGCGTTCCTGGGCTACGAGGCGTTCGACCGCGACGCGGTGTTCCTCGAGAAGGCTGACTTCTCACCGCTGGCGAAGCTGCCGGCACTGGCACTGGTCTGCCAGAGCCCGGCCGGCAACGGCCTGCAGCGCCAGCTCGCGGCGGCCGGGCTGTGGAACCTCAAGGCGGTGACGCTCGAGCGCTGCGCGCACTGGATCACTGAAGAGAATCCCGACGAGACGGCGCCGGTGATTGCGGAGTTCCTGGAGAGCGCGCGATAATCCTCCAACGGAGGAAACGCAATGAAGCTTGGTCTCTACATGGCCACGCAATGGCGGCAGGGCGCGGATCTGGGGCCCGAGCTTGCCAACCTGATCGAGCAGGTGCGGGTGGCGCGGGCGAGCGGGCTTGCCTCGCTGATGGTCGGCCAGCACTTTGTGTCGAGCCCGCTGCAGATGTTCCAGGCCATGCCGCTGCTGGCGCGGCTGGCGGCCGAAGCCGAGGGCATGCGGCTGGGGCCGGGGCTGCTGCTTCTGCCGTTGCTCAATCCGGTCGTGGTCGCCGAGGAGACGGCGACGCTCGACTGGCTGACGGGCGGCAAGGCCATCATCGGCCTGGGGCTGGGCTACCGCCAGGAGGAGTTCGATTCGATCGGGGTGCCCTTCAAAGAGCGCGTGCCGCGCTTCGTCGAGAGCGTCGAGGTGATCAAGAAGCTCTGGTGCGACGACATCGTCGAGCACAAGGGCCGCTTTCATGCGCTCAGCAAGGTGCAGTCGAGCATCAAGCCCAAGCAGCCCGGCGGTCCGCCGATCTGGATGGCGGGCGACGTCGAAGTCGCGGTCAAGCGCGCCGCCAAGCTCGCCGATGCCTGGATGCCCTCGCCGATGGTGACCGAGGAGAACGTCGGCAAGTTCGGCGCGCTGTTCCGCGACACCCGCAAGGCGCTCGGCCTGGCCGCGGCCAAGGAGTTTCCGATCATCCGCGAGTGCCATGTCGGCAGCGGCAAAGGCAACGCCTTGGACGAAGTGCGCGAGCCTCTTTTCTTCAAGTACGAGGCCTATGCGAAGTGGGGCAGCGGCGGCAGCTTCATTCCGGCCGACCGCATCCGCGCCGATTTCGACAAGTTTGCCGCAAGCCGCTTCATCATCGGCAGCGAGAGCGAGGTCGTCGACCAGATCGGCCGCTACGGCGAGCGCACCGGCACCGACCACATTCTGCTGCGCGTGCAATGGCCGGGGCTCGGCCAGAAGACCGTGCTGCAGACGCTCGAGCGGTTGGGCCGCGTGGTGGAGAAGCTGAAGTAAACAAAAACCCCCGGTGCTGCCGGGGGTCGTCGTCTGGCCGATGAGGCCGGGGGCTAGTAACCCTCGCGCTCCATGCGCTTGCGCATCAGCTTGCGGGTCCGGCGGATCGCCTCGGCGCGCTCGCGGGCGCGGCGCTCGGAAGGCTTTTCGTAGTTCCTGCGGAGCTTCATCTCGCGGAAGATACCTTCGCGCTGCATTTTCTTCTTCAGGACGCGCAGCGCCTGATCGACATTGTTTTCGCGGACGAGAACCTGCACTTCGATCGCTTCCTTCCAAGGGCGGATATTCGAGAGGCGCGGTAGGTATCACAGGGCAGAACCCTTGGAAAGGGGTGTGGAAGCCTCCGCGGGTACCTATATTTCACGTCATGGACGCAACCATTTCCGAAAACGACCCCGATTCGCCCCTGCGCGACCGATTGGCGGACGCCGTGCTGGCCGAAGCCGTGTTCGAGGGCTGGAGCCGCGCCTCCCTGGCCGCCGCCTCGGCGCGGCTTGGCCTGCCGGCCGGCGAGGCCGACCGGCTGTTCCCGGGTGGGCCGGTCCAGGTGCTGACCTATGTCAGCGAGCGGGCCGACCAGCACACCGTCGAGGACATGGAGAAAGAGGGTGTCGCCCACCAGAAGATCCGCGACCGCATCAAGAGCGCCGTGCGCATCCGGCTGGAGCGCCATACCGGCGAGCGCGAAGCGGCGCGCCGCGCGCTGGCGCTGCTCGCCTTGCCGCTCAATGCCGGGTTGGGGCTGAAGCTCTTGTACAAGACAGTCGACGCCATGTGGTACGCCGCCGGCGACACCAGCACCGATTTCAACTTCTATACCAAGCGGGCGACGCTCGCCGGCGTCTACTCCTCGACCTTGCTTTACTGGCTGAACGACCGCTCGGAGGGCAGCGAGGCGACCTGGGCGTTCCTCGACCGGCGCATCGACGACGTGATGAAGATCGAGGAACTGAAGAGCCGCGTCAGGTCGTGGACGGCGCCACGCACCGCCTCGCGACGATAAATCCTACCGGCCAGACGGGGGGTCGTCCGACGGCGTGACCGGCGCGTTGGCGGTTTGCCGTTCGCGCCAGCGCGTCAGGCTGGCCGCGATCTTCTTGTCGCTGAGGGCGAGGATCGCCGCGGCGAACAGGGCGGCATTGACGGCGCCGGCCCGGCCGATGGCGAGCGTGCCGACGGGTACGCCGGCCGGCATCTGGACCATCGACAGCAGGCTGTCGAGGCCGCCCAGCGAGGCGCTCTGCATGGGCACGCCCAGCACCGGGAGCGGCGTCAGCGCTGCCGTCACGCCGGCGAGGTGGGCGGCACCTCCGGCGGCAGCCACGATGATCTTGAGGCCGCGCGCCATTGCGCCGCCGGCATAGTCGTCCAGCCGCTTGGGCGTGCGGTGGGCCGAGATGATGCGCGCCTCGTTGGGAATGCCGAGCGCCGTGAGCGTCTCGGTCGTGTGGCGCATGATCGGCCAGTCGGACTGGCTGCCCATGATCACGCCCACAAGTGGCTTGGCGCCGGGGGCGCTTTTCTTCGTACTCTTCGACATCTCTCTCAGGCGATAATGTCGGGAATGAGCTGGCTTTCCAACTTGATAATTTGGTCCTTCAGCCCGAGCTTGCGCTTCTTCAGGCGCTGCAGCTGCAGTTGGTCGAACGGGGCCTTCTCGATCAGACGGTCGATGACGTCGTCGAGATCGCGATGCTCGCTCTTCAACGCCTCCAGCTTGGCCTTGATCGCCTCGGCGTCCAGCGGTTCTGAAGTGTCGTTGCTCATCCGCTGTGCGCCGTGTACCCCTTCGGCCGCCCGAAGGGAAGCATG
Source organism: uncultured Alphaproteobacteria bacterium (assembly GCA_963755595.1). Taxonomy (GTDB): domain Bacteria; phylum Pseudomonadota; class Alphaproteobacteria; order Reyranellales; family Reyranellaceae; genus Reyranella. The sequence continues at coordinate 154,324 of CAVWKP010000005.1, forward strand.
TCGGATTTTCTGCCCCACCCGTTCTGGAACTTCTCGCTGGAAATCTATGCCGGTGAAGGGGTTGCCGAGGCCTGCCTCGACCTGCAGGCGCGGCGCGGCTGCGACGTGAACGTATTGCTGTTCTGTTGCTGGCTGGGCGCCTCGGGCCGGCCGACGCTGACGGCCGAGCGGCTGCGCGCCATCCTGAAGGTGAGCGACGTCTGGCAGGCCGAGATCGTGCAGCCGCTGCGCCAGGTGCGGCAGCTGCTGAAGGACAGGCCGTGGACCGAGGCCTTGCCCGAGACGGTCGAGGCCGCCCGCCGCCGGGTCGCCGATGCCGAACTGGCGGCCGAACATGCCGAGCAGCTGAAGCTCGCCAGCCTTTACATGCCGCCGGCCGATCGCGACCGGCCGCCCGAGAAGCGCCTGCGCGCGGCGGTCGGCAATCTCGGCGTCTATGCGGTGTGCCTGGGCGTGGCGCCGGAGCCGAGGACCGCGCCGCCGTCGCAGCCCTGATGAAGGCGACTTTTCCGGAAGTCAGTGCGGCGGAAATAGAGAAGGTGGTCGGCCTCGCGCCTAGGTCCAGCGCTTGACCTTGCCGGTGTCGAGATCGAACAGGTCGAGGGGGCGCCCGACCGTGTGATCAATAACGTCGTCCAATGTCTTGGGCTTATTGTAAAAAGCCGGCATCGGAGGGGCCACGATCGCGCCCAGTTCAGACAGCGTCACAAGATTGCGCAGGTGAATCGTGTGAAGTGGTGTTTCTCGTGCAACCAAAACAAGGCGACGCTGTTCTTTTAGTACGACGTCGGCGGCTCGCGTCAGCAGATTGCTGGTGATGCCGTGGGCGATTTCGCCCAGACTGCGCATCGAGCAGGGGGCCACAATCATACCGATTGTCCGGAACGACCCACTCGAGATCGCAGCGGCGAGGTCGTCTATTGGATATGCCACATCCGCGAGCCGCCGAACGTCCGTCAACCTTCATCCTGGTCTCATGCGCCAGCGTGACTTCGGCCGTGCGCGTCATGACCAGATGGGTCTCGACAGGCAACGCTTGCAGCGCCTGCAGCAGGCGCACGCCATAGATCACGCCGGACGCCCCGGAAATTCCGACGATCAGCCGTTTGGGCAGCCCGCCGCGGTCAGCCATACTGACCATCCTACCGACTTATGCACAGCGGCGGGGAGAGGGTCGATTCGGCGTGAACTCGGCCCAGTTGAGAAGTCAGAGTTTTGTCAGTTACAACCAGCTCGGAGGTCAGCGAGATGAGCGCGATGGACCATATCGAAGCGTTGAAGGCCAAGCATGCGTCACTCGAGCATGCGATCGGTCGAGGAAGATTGCGCGGCCGCATCCCAACGACGATGCGATCTGCAGCCTCAAGAAGCGCAAACTGCAAATCAAGGACGAGATCATTCGGCTGAGCACGCGAATCCACTAGTCGCAGTTAGCCGCCGTCAATTGATCTTGTGGAGATTGACCGTCCACGAGGTCGGCCCGAAGGCGCCCTGCGAGTTGCCGCTGCATTGGCGACATTGTCGGCGCCGCGCTGGCAGATCAGCTGGTCGGCATACCAGTGCGAGCCGTCGTTGCAGGTCGTGTCGGCATCGCGCAGGCGCAGGTTCGAGCCGCTGAAGTGCGCCTGGGCGCGCGTGCGGCAGGCCGTGCGGCCGCGCCGCCATTCGAGCTGGCCGTCGCCCGTTTGGTCGAAGCAGTAGGACGAGACGCCGGGCTGCGATTGCATCGACTCGTGCCGGAACGGGTCGGTGCGCCAGCAGCCCTGCATGAAGGAATAGTCGTCGGTCGGCGCCGACGGCATGCGCAGCCGGCCGTCGTTGGGCGGCGGCCGCGGCGGGCTCGGGCCGGGGAGCGGGCGGCGGCGGCGGTGCGGTCGCGATCTGCGGCGGCTTGGGAGCTGGCGGCGCTTCGGGCGGCTTGCAGTCGGCGATGCGCTTCTTGAGTTCGCACTCGATCGTCGCCAGTTCGATCTGCAGCGCCTTGGCGCGGCTCTCCTCGGAATGAGCGACGCCTTCATCGCCGGCAGGGGATCCGGCGCGGCGGCGGGCGCCGGCGGCGCCGGCGGGCCCTCCCGGGTGGCGAGCGCGAGCGCGGGATCGTCCGGCAGCAGGCTGCGCAACAGCCAGGCGCCGGCCAACAGCAGCAACAGGAACGGCAGGGCGGCGAGCAGGGTGCGCAGCCACGGGATGCCGGCCGGGCGACGAGGCGTGCGGCCGTCACGGGCAGCGCGGCCGGTGCCGCGAGCACCGGGCGATGAACCGGCTCGGGCACGCGCGGCAGGTTGGGCGGCAGCAGCGCGTTCGCGCCTTCCTTCTCGTAGCCCCAGCACACGACGACCGGCTTGTCGTCCACGAGGTACACGAAGGACTCGGCGGGACGGCGCGCGGCGAGCTGCAGGGAGCGGCCGACCACGCCAATGTCGTCCGCGCCATCGGTCTTGCTGCGGCCTGTCCAGCGTCTGGCCGAGCTTGCCGATATCGGCCAGCATGAGGATCGACCTGCGACAGCAGTGCGCGCTGCGCCGCAACGGCTCGAGATCGGCGACCGACTGACTTCGCCCGGCCAGCCGGCGTACCAGTCGATCGCCTTGCCGTCCTCGTGCAGCTGCGGATCGGCCAGCAGGTCGGCGGACTCATCGCCCAGCCGCCGGCGCACGACGCGGCGTAGCTGGCCGGCCGCATTGTGCAGCGGCTCGCCGCGCACGCCCAGCGGGCGCACGCCGGTGCGCGTGGTGACGATAAGCGTACTCTCTCCGGCCATTTCGGCCCGAGATTAGCGCAGATTATGGCGCCGCGATGGTGTGCGCTAAACGGCCTTGGCCCACTCCCGCAGCACGAATTTCTGCACCTTGCCGGTCGAGGTCATGGGCAGCTCGCGGAACACCACGAAACGCGGGCATTTGTAGCCGGCAAGGTTGGCGCGGCAATGCGCCACGATCTCCTCGGTCGTGGCGGCGGCACCCGGCTTCAGCACCACGAAGGCGCACGGCGTCTCGCCCCATTTCTCGTCGGGCTTGGCGACCACCGCGACATTGGCGACCGCCGGATGCTTGATGATCACGCCCTCGACCTCGATGGTCGAGATGTTCTCGCCGCCCGAGATGATGATGTCCTTGGAGCGGTCGCGCAGCTCGATATAGCCGTCCTCGTGCATGACGCCGAGATCGCCCGAATGGAACCAGCCGTGCTCGAAGGCTTCCCGCGTCGCCTTGGGATTCTTGAGGTAGCCCTTCATGGTGAGATTGCCGCGGAACATCACCTCGCCCATGGTCGCGCCGTCGCGCGGCACTTCCTTCATGGCGATCGGGTCCATGACCGTGACGGCATCCGCCGCAGCATAGCGCACGCCCTGGCGCGCCTTGAGCCGCGCGCGCTCGCCCGAATCGAGGGAGTCCCAGGCCTCGTCCCAGGCGCAGATCGTCGCCGGGCCGTAGACCTCGGTCAGGCCATAGACGTGGGTGACGCGGAAATTCTCCTTCTCCAGGGCCTCGAGCACGGCGGCGGGCGGCGGCGCGGCCGCGGTCATGAACTCGACCCGGCGCTTCAGCGGGCGGCGCTCGGCAGGCGTGGCGCCGATGATGAACTGCATGATGATCGGCGCGCCGCACATGTGCGTCACGTCATGGTCGACCAGCGCGTCGAAGATGGTCTTGGCCGAGACGCGGCGCAGGCAGATCGAGGTGCCGGCGACCAGCGACAAGGTCCACGGGAAGCACCAGCCGTTGCAATGGAACATCGGCAGCGTCCAGAGATAGATCGGATGCATGCCCATCGCCCACTGCGTGGCGTTGCCGTAGGCCGAGAGCGTGGCGCCGCGATGATGGAACACCACGCCCTTGGGGTTCCCGGTGGTGCCCGAGGTGTAGTTGAGCGAGATCGCGTCCCATTCGTCGGCGGGATACTGCCAGGCATAAGCCGGGTCGCCTTCGGCGATGAACTCCTCGTAGGTCGTGTCGCCGATCTGGGCGCGGTCCTCGCATTGCGGATCGTCGATGTCGACGACCAGCGGCTGCGCCTTGGCGATGGCGAGCGCCTCGGTCATGACGCGGTGATATTCGCGGTCGACCAGCAGCACCTTGGTCTCGCTGTGGTCGAGGATGAAGGCGAGCATCGCCGCATCGAGCCGCGTGTTGAGGCAGTTGAGCACCGCGCCCGACATCGGCACGCCGAAATGCGCCTCGTACATCTCCGGAATGTTGGGCGCCATGATGGTGACCGTGTCGCCCTTGCCGATGCCGGCCTTCTCCAGCGCCGAGGCAAGCTGGCGGCAACGCGTGTAGGTCTCGGCCCATGTCTGGCGCCGCGGGCCGTGCACCAGGGCCAGGCGCTCGGGATAGACCGAGGCGGTGCGCTCGAGGAACTGCAGCGGCGTCAGGGTGGCGTAGTTGGCAGGAGACTTGTCGAGGTCGCGCTCGAAGATGTTGCCGGGCAGGGCAGGCGCCTTGTGCGGCGCCGGGCGTGCGCCGGGAATGCGGCGGCGCAACGGGCCGCGCGCGATCGGCTTGGGCGCCGCCGGCTTGGCGATGGGGCGTGTCGATTTCCGGGCTGGTTTCTTTGCTTTGGCGCTGAAGCGCTTGACCGGGGCGCGCTTGGTCGGTCGCTTGCCTTTACCCGCTCCCTTGCCTTTTTTCTTCGCCATGGCCCGTTCCCGTTGCCTGCCTGTTGTCGAGCACTTTCACATAAAGCCCGCCATTTACTCTAGCCCGATATCGCTGGCAGAATCCTTGACGAGTAGCGTCATCAAAGGGGGACAAATGACCTTCACCTTCGGCCCCATCGGCGGCGGCCATCGCCGGCCGCTTGGCCTGATGCTTGGCGTGGCGGCCATGGCCTGCCTTGCTGCTTGCACGACGGGTCAATCCCAGCCGCCGGTGTCGACGGCCACAGCGGCCGCCTTGCCGACGCCGGGCTCGGCGCCGATGCCGAAGAAGCCCGGGGTGACGATCGTCGCGCCCTACGCGCCGCCGGCGCCGCCGCCCGAATACATCCCGCCCAAGCCCAGGGGGCCCGACGACGGCTACTTCGTGTGGAACCCCGGCCACTACCATTGGGACAGCACGTCGACGGGCTTCACCTACCTGCCCGGCGGCTTCGTCGAGCGGCCCTATCAGGGGTCGGTCTGGACTAACGGCAACTGGAGCCTGTCGGACGGCCAGTGGGGGTGGACGCCGGGGGCCTGGCAGTAGCCCAGAGACCCTAAGGACGGCATCTCTTGCAGCTGGGGACGCGCGATCCCAGTCGCGTGTCCTTGTCTTCTCACATTCATGATCACGTCACCCTCGCGTGCGATCACCCGCGCTCAATCGATCGCGTCGGCCACTGTTACATATGTGCGAAGATATGATTCTCACTGTCGTTTTAGTTGCATAAGATATTCAATTATGAGTAGAGTATCGTGAAATAAGAAATGGCACCATCCAGAGATTGGTGCGGAGGCTCAGAAGGTATTGGCGCCTCCCCCTCTGCAAAAGTTGCGTGCGTCAAAGGATATGCTTGGCGAGCGCCGTCAGTGCCGAAGCGGAGGATGTCATGTCGCGTTTTTCCGATGTCGTTGCCGCGGCTGCTTCGATCGACCCTATGCCGTTGCCAGTCGTCGACTGGCGGCGCATTGGCGCGTCGGCCCCCAAGGTACTCGATATCGTCTATGGTGGGCCAAACGGCGAACTACCCGCGGCCGATGCCGTCGTCATTACCTGGACGGCGGCGGAATGGTCGGCGCTGGACCATGTGTTTCTGAACTCAAACGGCACTCGCCTGCCGGCGGCGCGTGATTGGCAGAACGGCTGGTATCTCTACACGCGCGATGCCCCGGCGATCCCGCCCGAGCCCGCGCCGCCACAACCGCCGCCCACGGCCCCGCCAAGTTTGCTGGTCGCAAACGCCGCGCTGGCCAAGCCGCCGGGACCGCCGCCGCCTCTCTGGGGCCTCTATGCCTTGGTCGAGATCGAGTCCAAAGGCGGCCCGATGAAGGTGCTGCTGTTCAAATCCAACGCGCACTTGGCACATGCGCCCGGCCTCAGAACCCTGGCGGAGATGACGGCGCGCATCATTTCTGAAGCGAAGCCCAAGCACCTTTATTCCATTGGCACCGCCGGCGGCGCGCGCCTCACTCAAAAACTCGGCGACGTGGTCGTCACGAATTGCGGCGCGATCGAGCTCAAGAACCAGATCAACGCCGGCTATTTCGACTGGAACGGCAAGACCTTCATCTGCCGCGATTGGTTTCCGCCGCAGGATCGCGTCGCAGCGGCGCGCGAGCATCTATTCTTCTCGCTCACCAATGTCGTGACCTATCCCACGTTGCAAGCGCTGGTGGCCAAGCTGCACGAACAAGTGCCCGGCTCCGATTCGGTCACGCTGGACGACGTGCTCAACGAAGCCCTGATTCCCGAGCGCCTGCGTATGTCCGACGTCTTGCCGATGAAGGACGTTCCGCTGCTCTCCACCGACTACTATTTCATCGCCGACGCTACCGATGCTGAAAAATACTCGTTCCTCGAGATGGACGACGCGGTGCTCGCCAAGGTGTGCGTCGACAAAGGCGTCAAATGCGTCTTTGCGCGCAACATTTCCGATCCCATCGTCCCGAGCGTCGCCGCCGACGGCACGCCTCTGGCGCCGGAAGTGCGCAAGCGCTGGTCGGGGCTGATCTACGAAACCTACGGTCTCTACACCAGCGTCAACGGCGCGATTGCGACCTGGGCGACACTTGCGGGCATCGCTTGACCAGCGGGGGAGATAGATGAGCGCATTATTCTCAATTCCGCCAGATGCGGTCCGGGTATGGCGCGGCTACCGCGCGCCGACCTTACCCTTGGACCAGTTCTTCGACCGTCTCGGCACGGTGTTCGTGCCAGCGACCGTCAAGATGCAGATCGCCAACGGCCTCGATGCCTATCTGCCGACGGTGCCTGCGGCGCTGCCGGGCAAACCCGACAGCGTGCCGGATGAAACCGCGGTCCTGTTCTGGGATTCGCAACAGACTTACACCGATGGCTTCAAGACGCTGGCGGGTCGCACCTATACGCTCACTCATGGTGCGGTCTATCGTCCGCCCAGCGGTGCCGATTTCCCGACGCTATTCACCGGTGGCCTCGCCTCGGAAAAGCCGGTCTACCTGTTCAATAAGCCGGCCGACTGGATGAAAGGCACGGTGCGCCATCTGATCGGCGCGCGTCCGGCCACCGCCAAGCCCGCCGACTTCCTGAGCGCGGTTGGGCAAGCGCTTGGGGCGATTCAGAAGGTCGGCCAAAGCCAGGGCGCGATTGCCTGTGCGGGCGACGATTATCTCGTCTATTGGACCTTGGGTGTCGCGCAGGCCGGCGATCTCGACGCGCTCACCAAACTGCTCGCTTGGTCCAAGCTCGTCACCTGCGCGCCGACCATGATCGAGGCGGGGCTGTGGAACGACTGGCCCGGCATGTCCATCAAATCCGGCGACAGCTACAACATGCAGTTCCAGCGGCGGTGGGAGACATGAGCGGTCACGCGGTCGCTCCCGACAGCGTCCACGTGTGGCGCGGCTACAAGACGGCGGCGAAGCCCTACGCCGACTTCGCAAAGTTCCTGGGCACCGTGTTCGTGCCGGCGTGCGCCTTGCTGCAACCCAAGGCCGGTCTCTCGGCCTATGTGCCGAGCATGATGCCGCAGGTGAACAAGCCCGCCGGTGTGCCGGACCAGACGGCGCTGATGTTCTGGACCGACCAGGCACAGCACGACAAAGCTTTCAAGACAGTCGCGGTACGCGCCTACACCAACCTGCACGGCGACGCCTATGACACCAAGCTTAGCTCAGCGCAATTTCCCGTCGCCTTCGCAAACGAGGTAAAGGCGGAGACGCCTTATTATCTCGTCAAGCGCGACGCCGACTGGATGGTCGGTCACGTCTACCATTTCGTCGGCGGGCGACCGCAGGGCCAGACGCCCGCGGACTTCCTGGCCGGCATCGGAAAGTGGGCCACCGACTATGGCCGCCGCCCCGCCGGCCCGATCGACAATGCCCTCCTGGTTGCCGGTAACGACTATGTCGCGTTCTGGGAACATGGCGGATCAACCGGCGATCCCTATGCCACCGACATCGCGAAGCTGGCCACGCCGTGCATCGATCGGGTTGCCGAGAATTACGTGCCGCCGGCGGGCCTGTGGGACGACTGGCCGGGCGTCGATCTCGACGTCCATTCATGCATCAACATTCAGCTCGTGCGGCCGCATCGATGAGCGACGTTCGCCCGGTCGAGAACCTGTACGCCGCGCAGTTGAAGTCGGCGATGAGCGAGACCTTGGCCAAGGCGAAAGTCCCCGACGACGCAGTCGAGGCTGACAAGCACCGCGCGCGCCTCGCCGCCATTGCTGCCGGCACGGACAAATATTGTGACGCGCTCACCAACGGCGAAGTCATCGCTCATCCCGGCGGTCCGGAAGGCCCAGCCCAGGACAGCGATCCCGAGATCGCTGCCTATCTCGCCCAGCAAATCCACCGTCATCTGCACCAGAGATGCGCCGCCGTCGACGCACAGGTCCAGTCCGACATCGACCTGGAGCTGAAACGGTTCACTTACGGCAATCCGCTCTGGCAGCAGATGTCGCAGCAATACTTTGCCAACTACGCGAAGTATCCGTTCCACAAGGGCGAACCTCCGGCCTATCGCGCATGGAACAGTTGGGACGGCGGCCGGGGCGATCTCGACTACGGCGTGATCGCCTGGCGCCTTCCGGCACGCGCCAAGGTCGCGCTGGTCGGTGACATCGGCACAGGCACCGACATCGCGGCGGCCACGCTCCTGAGCGTGCTGTCGTTCAAGCCCGACGCCATCCTGCATGTCGGCGACGTCTACTACTCCGGCACCCCCTTCGAGTTCGAGCACCGCCTGATCAACATGCTCAAGGACGCGATGGCGGCCGCGGGTCACCAGGCACCGTTCTTCACCGTGCCCGGCAACCACGAATACTTCACCGGCAATATCCCTTATTTCGAGTGCCTGGACTCCGGCGTGCTGACAAAGCTGCCCGAGCAGCGCCAGCGCGCGAGCTATTTCAGTCTGCAGAGCGAAGACGGCGGCTGGCAGTTCCTCGGCATGGACACCGGCTACTACGGCCACTACCTCGCAATCAGCGACGCCCAGCAGCGCGCCGCGCTCGCGCTGCTGCACCAGGGCGATCCGCGCATCTCGGCCGACCAGCCGATCCAGAAGCTGCCACCCTCGACCGAGATGGTCCTGCTGCGCGACGACGAGGCACAATGGCATCGGCACCGCATCGCGAGCTTCAGGGGCCAGAGCATCCTGCTGTCGCATCATCCGCTTTATTCCCAGACCATTCCCTGCGGCGTCGACCAGGCCAAGACGGCTGCCGGCACGCCCGATCCGCACGATCTCAATCGGCCGGGCGTCGATACCGCGATCTGGCGTCAGCTTGGCCGCTATTTCGGCGACAAGGTGCCGGCCTGGTTCTGGGGTCACGAGCACAACCTTGCGATCTATCAGGACGGCTACCGACCATCGGACTGGCCGAACGATGTCGAAACCCGACGCCTGTTCAAGCCGCTGCCGTTCGGCCGCTGCATCGGCCATTCCGCGATTCCCGTGGCCGAAACCGAAAATCCCTACGCCGAGCATTACCCGGTGCCGCTGAAACCCGGCACCAAGCTCGGCCTGACCGCCGGCTGGTACAATCACGGCTTTGAAATTCTCCAGCTTGCCGGCGCAGGCCAGCCGCTGCACGCGAGCTACTACCAGATCTCCGGCACCGATCCGACACCGCTTCTCCTGTACGACGAAGACATCGGCGGCCGGACGGCCGCGCTGCCAGCGAGCGAGGACAACAGATGAGCGCGATCTACACGATCAGCCCCTCCGCCCAAGCCAACGTGGTCAAGGTCGATCAGGCCTGGAGCGGCGGCGGTATCGCTTCCGGTCTCAAGAACCTCGTCCAGTTCCCCTGGGCGAATGGCGTCCTGCTGCTGGGTCAGGCGGCGGACGGCGCGGTGCAAAGCTATCAGCTTACGGCCACCGCGCCCTTCGTGGCGCCGGTGGCATCGAAGTTCGACCTCGCCGGTGCCTGCGATATCCTTCAGCCTTTCGTGATCGGCGGCCAGCAGCACGTCATCGCTTATCGCGCTCAGAAGGGCGAGCTCTCATTCCATCGAGTGGGGGCTGACCTCACGCTCTCCAAACCGTTCAAGTATCGCCGCCTGCGTTCGCCCGGGCTGACCACCGGCTGGACGATGATGCAGCCGCTGACCTATCTCGGCATGGTCTATTACGTGACCTATGACCGCAAAACCGGCGCGGTGGAGATGTTCAACGTCAACGTCACCGCGAACTCCGAAGGAGGCGCGGCGCCGCTCTCGACCCTGAACGTCTGGTCCTGGATGTGGGCTCATGGCTGGACCCATTTCGCTTTCTTCCAGTTCGGCGGTGAGAACTTCTTCTTCAAGATCAACGTCGACACGCCCAACGTGAACATCGACCACCTGAGCCTCGATCCCAATTCACGCTCCAACGAAGTCTGCACGCAAAAAGGCGACGAGTGGCCCGACAACCAGGATCCCACCCTGAAGGTGCGGCCGCTGACCTTGAGCCATGGCACGCCCTACCTCATTTCCTACTTGCCGTCGGGCAAGACGACGTTCCTGCGGGTGAACGCGGACTGCCAGGGTTGGACGAAGGAGGCCGAGCAGAAAACGATTGCCGACGCTTCCGACATCGTGACCTACCGGATCGGCGACCAGAGCTTCGCGCTTTTCTACTAGGAGACCGTCATGCCCGCCGTTTCCAAGCCCATCCCGTCGCCGATCGAAGTCGGCCTTGTCGAGCAGGTGAAGGGTTGCCGCACCTGCGCCTGGTTCTGGAACGGCACCCAGCCTTACGGTCCCTATCCCTCCTTCGACTGGCTGACGGACTATCCGCCGGAGGCCGTGCGCACCGAGAAGCAGACGATCGACAGGCTGCCACCGCAACCCTGGCTTGCCGCCAAGGTGACCGGCTCGGGCTTCCAGGATCCCGGCGTCATGCACGGCTGCCGCAAGGCGCCGATCATGACCATCGGCATCAACCCCAACATGACGGCGTGGTTTCCCTTTACCTCCAGCGCGCCCTGGATCTATCCCGGATTCTCCAGTGCGGCGCGATACGCCTACTACTACCGCCACTTTACGCTCTACCAGGAAAGCCTGGCGCTCGATTACGTGCGCGAGCGCCTCAGCAAGGACGAGAAAGAGCTGCAGCGGGCGGAGGACGATGGCTACGTCGTCGGCTCGGCGCGCGAGAACTCGCACAACTACATGGAATTGACTGTGCGCTATCCGGCGCGCAACGAAACCAAGACCTACGAATTCGCCTGGGCGCCGGACGAGCGCCGGGTGATCGTCCAGAGCAACGGCTATGAGGACAAGCCCGACAGCTGGTTCAAGAAGGGCGCCGTGCTCGCCGGCCGCTTCAATCCGCCCAAGGAAGGCACCGCCGAAATCTACGAGAACGCCGCCGGCTACTACCAGCGCATGGTGCCCGTGCTGGACCGCTTCAAGAAACTGACCAATCTCGAAGGTGCCAACCTGACGATCGGCGAAGACATCGCGCAGCACGACATGGTGGCCTGCGCCTCGCCCGGCTGGCAGGAGAAATTCGACATGCCGATGGCGCGCGTTGCGGCCAATTGCGTCAGTCATCATGGCTGGATGGTCGCGCAGTTCGTGCAGAGCCAGCCGGCTTTCGTCGTCCTGGTCAGCATCGCCTCGCTCAACATGTTCAGGAGCGTGTTCGGCCCCTACATGACGATGAAGAGCGAAGGCGACATCTATGCCCTGCTGGAGGAAACCTGCCGCCGTCCGACCTATGTCACCATCGACATCGGGCCGGTGAAATTCCGCTCGCGCCTCATCGTCTCGCCGCATTTCTCCTATGGCGACGGCTTCCTCGCGGGGGCACGGCTGTCCGATGCCGCCTGGGCCGCCTTCGCGGGCGACTATCGCAACGATGCGCGGCTGCTGGTCGAGCACAAATGCGTCACACCGGACCCGACGACGGCTTCCGGCCCCTATCTCGTCACCCTGCCGAAGGACGATGCGCTGCGCGCTCAGCTCAGCATCAGCGGCCAGACGGTATTGGATGGCTATTTCGTCGATCCGTTCCAGCTCATGGCCGAGGCGATGGCCCAGGAATATGCCGTGGGCACTATCACCTTCGACGCCAAGACCGGCCATTTGCGGCGCGGCAAGGGCCCCTGCCGCTTCTGCGTCAACGACAAATGGCAGTTCCCCGAAGGTTGCGCCTACGGCAAGCCAGACGAAAAGCCATTGCCGCCCGATGAGCTGCAGAATGCGGTCGCCGCGATTCTGGCCAAGGCGAAGGAAGTCGCGGCTGCGCGCGCTGCCGCGAGGCAGAACCTGTCGAACTCATGCGTCCAACGAGGGAGTGGAACCATGAAAAGTGTCCTTCAACACATCGCCATCGCCGCCCCGAAACGAGATCTCGACTGGATCCGAAGCGCCTTGCAGACCGCGATCGCGCTCGAGCACGCGACCATGCCGCCTTATATCGCCGCGACCTACTCGCTGGTGGTCCAGAACTACACCGCCTACAACCTTCTGCGCTCGATCGCGATGGAGGAGATGGTCCACATGGCGGCGGCTTGCAACATCCTGGCCGCGATCGGCGGCGTGCCGCAGATCAAGGGCTTGAACCCGACCTATCCGTCGCAGGGCCTGCCCGGTGGTGCCGAGCCCGATCTCTATGTTTGTCTCGCGCAGATCTCCAAGCCCCAGCTCGACAACTTCATGCGGCTCGAGGCGCCGATGGTGCTGATCGATCCGAAGCACCGCCAGGAGACGTATCCGTCGATCTCGATCTTCTACACCGCCATCCGCAAGGCGATCGTCGACAACGGCGATGCGGTGAGCGCGGCGGTCAAGGCCGGCAACAAGAAGGTGAACCAGGTCGGCGACAATATCGGCTTCTCGACCATTGCCCCGACAGACAACCTCCAGTCAATCCTCGATGCCATCGACTCGATCACCGCGCAGGGCGAGGGCCTGCTGAAGACAGTGCTTTATGCCAACGGTGCGTCCGAAGCCGAGGAGTTGCACTACGCCCGCTTCGCCCAGATCCGTTTCGGGCGCCAATTGTCCGACGCGCATGGCGGCGCCCAGCCGACCCGCCAGACCATCCAGGATTACTTCAAGGGCCACGACATCCCCTGGCCCGAGGTCACCAACACGCTCATGGTCCCGGCCGACGGCTACGCCAAGCTGCTCGCCGTGGACCCCGCGGGTCCTGCCGTTGAAAAAGGACCTTCTGCTCTTCGACCAGACCTACACCGACCTGCTGGCGGGCCTCGACGCCTCATGGAACGGCGATCCGGCGAAGTGGTGGCCGACGCTCGGCGGGGCGGTGGAGTTGATGGCCAAGCTGCGCGTCTGGGGCTGCTTCAACGTGATGCATCACGTGGTGCCGCCGGCCGCCATCGCGCAATTGAAGACCCTCTACCCTGCCGAGTACGAGGCGATGAAGACCTACACCAGGCTCGACCAGCCCGTGGTCTACGGTCCGCGTTTCCGGAACCTCAATGCAACGTAGGTCGTCTCAGATCGTGTAGTCGATGTAGCCGCAAAGTCCGGCCTTGCCCGCCGTGAAGACCTGGGCGAGCTCCTTGCCGGCCTCGGCGGTGACCGTCTGGTGGTCACCGGCCGGGACCTGGTCGCTGCGCGCAAAGTTGTTCTTCGTCTTGGCCTTGATCTTGGTGATCAGCGTCGGCTTGGGCACGAGGTTGTAGGCCTTCGGCTCGGTCGAGCACATCGCGACGCAGCCGTCCTTCATCGCATCCAGCGCATCCTTGGGCGTGGCATTGGTGCTGCCGTGATGGCCGACCTTGTAGAAATCGAGCCGACCCAGGATCGCCTTGCTCGACGCCGAGAGCTCGGTCCCGATCTTGCCGCCGTACATGAAGTTCGCCCAATTGCCCCACTGCGCGTCGCCCGCGAACAGCAGCGTCTTGCCCTTGAAGGTGAACAGCGTGACCAGGCTCTGGTTGTTGATCATGTTGTTCGCCATCGCGGCCTGCGCCGCCAGCATGTCCGGCTGCACGTCTGCGACGCGATTTTCGATGAGCTCACGCGGAACCTGCGCAAACACCGGGCTGTCGTAGTCCTTGGGCGAGATGCGGAATGCCGGCGCGAAGGGGCGGATGGGGCCCGAGATCGTCTCGGTCTCGGAGGCTATGTACTCCTCGCTCTTCTTCGATGTCTTGCCGATCATCGAGCGGTCCGTCGGAGGGCCGAGGATTTCGACGGTGAGGCCGCTGTCGGCCAAGCTCGGCGGCAGTTGCGGCGTATCGCCGGCCTTGTAGTAATCGATCTCCGGCTTGTTGGGGAAGCCGTGCAGCACCTCGAAGGCGCCGGGATTCTGCGATCCACTCCTGGCGCTCATTGTGGCTTCGGTGATGTTCTCCACCATGCGGAAAGAGTCGTTGTCGCCGCCGGCGCGCGCCGCCAGCGGTTGATGCAGCTGGCTCGCCAGCGCCGCGATGTTGGACTGGATCGCCAACGCCTTGCTGTCCTGTCGGGTCCTCGTACCAGGACATCCAGATGCGATCGACGGTGAACGTCTTGAAGACGTCCTTGCACTTGGAAAAGCCCGTGACGTGATCGGCATGGCGGTGCGTGACGATGATCAGTGCCAGGTGCTTGCCGGTCTCCTGCGCCATGTGATCGACCGCCGCGGCGATGGAGTGGGTGTCCTTCGAGTGCACGCCGCAGTCGATCAGGATGTGCTTGGGACCGGTGCCGGTCGGCACCGTGACGAGGAAGAAGTCGCCGAAGCCGACGCGATACATCCGAACGCGCAGGCCCGCAGGGTTCTTGCCCGCCGGCCCCGCTGGCCCGTTCCCGCCCGCGGTCGGTGCAGCCTTGCGGCTGCGCGGCGTCGTCTTCTTGCTGCGCGGCACAACCTTCTTCCTTGCAGCCTTTTTCTTCGCGGCTTTCTTCTTTGCGGTCTTCTTCCTGGCAGCCATGATCAGAGCCCCGCGTGGATGAGTCCGAAGTCGATCCGCCAGGCGGCGTCGGCGGCGCTACGATTGATGGCCGCGCCACCGCCGCTCGGCATATGCGCGTGTTCGTCAGGCCGCCCGGTGCGCGGCAGCCTGGCGAAATGCGCCGCCTGGCGCTTCTCGCGCTCCTCGGTGCGGTGCTTGGGGATCACGTAATGGATCTTCGGCTCGCCGCGTACGCCCTTGTCGAGATATTCCTGCCAGATGAGCAGCGTCACACCGCTGCGGAACGGGTAGGGGCCGGTCTCTTGATCGTCCTCGACGTAGAGGGTCTCGACCAGCTCGACCACCATGTCGATGATCAGGTTTCCATGCGGCCCGATGCGGAAAATCGTATGGAAGGACGGCGCCGCGATCGGCTCGTGATTGCGGGCGAAGCCCAGCGCCTCGGCGTTGGCCTTGGCGTAGGCGCGCAGCAGCTCGCCGTTGTGATCCTGCTCGTCCTTGGTGAGCCCGTTGGGGTCGCCGAAGATCAGTCCCTTGACCGGCGGCAGCGCGCCCGGCGTGACCTGCGGCCAGCACACCGAACCTTCGGTCAACGAGGTCGCGGTTTTCGGCACGATGCCGCGCAGGCGGAACGCTTCGAGAAAGGCTTTGCGCACCCCATCGGGATCGTCGGGATAGAAATCCGAATGCGCCGTGACGATGGCGCGCAGGAAATCGCCGAACTCGATGTCGACCGGCGGGCAATAGTCGATCGCGTGCGCGCAGATCGAAAAGAACTCCTCCGCGGTCCGGCTCGCTTCCCGCGCCAGCCTGTCGGCCAGCGGCTGGGGCAGGTCGACGGGATTGAGCGGGCCTCCGCCGGCGCGGAAGATGCGGAACAGATCCGCCGTGCGCCGCGTGTAAACCGTGAAGTAGGCGTCGAACACCGCCGCGACCAGGATGGCGCCGCGGTCGTGCGGTTCGCTGAGCGTCTCGATGTCCTTGGAATTGGGGAGCGTACCCAGCATCTGCCGCAGGCCGCGGTCCATGCCGGAGGCTTCGCCGAATTGCAGGGCCAATTGCACCAGCGGATTGATCTGCGCGATCTCGGCCTGGGTCTGAGGATTGCCGTCGTCGCCCGGTACCTCGGCCTTCAGCTTGGCATCGAACAGCCGCCCGCCGGTCTTCATCAAGGTGTCGAGGAGCACTTCCTTGTGCGAGAAGTGGCAGAACAAGGCGGAAAGATCGGCGAAGGCCTCGTGGAAGGCCGCCACGTCGATGTTGGTAGGCTCGGTGAAATAGCTGCGGATGCCGTCAAGGATGGCGTGCGTCGTCTCGTGCGCGATGATGTCGTGCGAGAGGCAGGAATAGACCACCTGCCCCGGCAGGTTGTCGCCCGGATCGGTAGTGCTGGCGCGAAAATAGCCGAACAGGATGCCTTGCGCCGCGCGGCTGTAGAAGGCGTTGGCCTCGGCCATGGCGTGCGGATAGAGAAACAGGAGATGGCGGGACGTGGTGTCCTTGCCGTTGGCCCGCTTCGACTTTGCCGGGGGCTTGTCGAACTTCGCCCACGGCACGCGACGCCCGAGCGCCGCTTCGAAGCGCTGCAGCGTCTCGCTTGCCACCGCATAGACCATTTGCTGGTGGAAGCGCGGGTCTGCCTCGGATGGATCGAGGCCCTGGCGCATCACGATGTTCGGATCGTCGAGATTGACCGGCTCATAATAGATCTTTTGGCTGCCGTCGTAGTCGATCACGGCGAACCGTTCGCCCACCGGACCGTGCTCGAGCGTTTCATATCGGACTCGCGCCACCATCTCGTTGCCGACATATCGCCCGGCGCTCGGATCGAAAGCGTAGACACGCAGCGGCCGCTCTGCGGGCTTAACGATGCGTGTGACGTCATTGATTGTGTCAGTCACTGTACTGCCATGGAGATGTGAGAAAGGAGTTGGTAGCCGACCCCCGAGTTCGCCACGAGTGGATACTATCGCAACCTTCGGGATACGCAACTGTTGCGTGAATTTCTTTCGTCGCGCAACCGCCTGGTTCGAGATGCTTATTGAAACTGTCGGGAAGGTCTATTGTCGGGACCGATGACCGAGGCTCGGAAATCCGCGGGGAAATCGCGGCCAACGCCGGTCTGGTGAAGGCGGCCGGTATTCCGATAAGTTCCCCCTGAGGCGGAGGGAACAGCCATGGCAGTCGGCGACAAATATCGCGCGGTCCACGCGCGCTCGCTAAAGGACCCGGAGGGGTTCTGGGCCGAGCAGGCAGCGACGATCGACTGGAGCAGGCGCTGGGACAAGGTGCTCGACGCCTCTGCGCCGCCCTTCTATCGCTGGTTTGCCGGCGCCGAGCTCAATGCCTGCCACAATGCGCTCGACCGCCACGTCGAGGGGGGACGGGCGGAGCAGGCGGCGCTGATCTACGATTCGCCGGTCACCGGCACGAAGAAGAGCTTTACCTATCGCGAGCTGCGCGACCATGTCGCCACGCTCGCCGGCGCGATCGCCGCGCAAGGGGTGGGGAAGGGCGACCGGGTGATCGTCTATATGCCGATGATCCCCGAGGCGGCGATGGCGATGCTGGCTTGCGCACGGCTGGGCGCCGTTCATTCCGTGGTGTTTGGCGGGTTTGCGGCCAATGAGCTCGCCACGCGGATCGACGACTGCCAGCCCAAGCTGATCCTGACGGCGTCGTGCGGCATCGAGCCTGGCCGGCTGGTGCTCTACAAGCCCCTGCTCGACCAGGCGATCGAGCTGGCGAGCCACAAGGTGCCGCGGGTGATCCTGCTGCAGCGGCCCGAGGCCAAGGCGACGATGATCGCCGGCCGCGATCTCGACTGGGTCGAGGCCGTCGCCGCCGCGAGCCCCCGGCCGTGCGTGCCGGTGAAGGCGACCGATCCGCTCTATATCCTCTACACCTCGGGCACGACCGGTCAGCCCAAGGGGGTCGTGCGTGACACTGGCGGCTATTGCGTGGCGCTGTGGTGGTCGATGAAGTACCTCTACGGCGTCGAGCCCGGCGAGGTCTGGTGGTGCGCTTCGGACGTGGGCTGGGTGGTCGGGCACAGCTACATCGTCTACGGCCCGCTGATCTACGGCGCCACCTCGGTGCTCTACGAGGGCAAGCCCGTCGGCACACCCGACGCCGGCGCCTTCTGGCGCGTCATCTCCGAGCACAAGGCCGTCGCCCTCTTCACCGCACCCACCGCCTTCCGCGCCATCAAGAAGGAAGACCCCGACGGCAAGCTCCTGAAGCAATACGACCTCTCCAAGTTCCGTGCGCTCTTCCTCGCCGGCGAACGCGGCGATCCGCCAACCATCCAATGGGCGCAAAACATGCTCCGCGTCCCCGTCACGGATCATTTTTGGCAAACAGAGACCGGTTGGGTGATCTGTGGGAACTTCAGGGGGCTTGATCCGATGCCGATCAAGCCAGGCTCGTGCTCGGTAGCCGCGCCGGGGTGGGATTTGCAGGTGCTGGACGACCAGGGAAGGCCGATGGCACGCGGGGAGGTGGGGGCGCTGGTGGCCAAGCTGCCGTTGCCGCCGGGGACGTTCCCCACCTTGTGGAATGCCGACCAGCGTTTCAAGGAGGCCTATCTCAGTGAATACCCGGGGTACTACAAGACCGGCGACGCGGGCTTCATCGACGCCGATGGCTATGTCTCGGTGATGACGCGGGTCGACGACGTCATCAACGTCGCGGGCCATCGCCTCTCCACGGGGCAGATAGAGGAGGTGCTGGGCAGCCACAACGACGTCGCCGAATGCGCGGTCGTGGGCGTCGCCGACGAGCTGAAGGGCCAGGTGCCGCTGGGCTTCCTGGTGCTGAAGTCGGGCGTCGACCGGCCGGCCGGGGAGATCACGCGCGAGGTCGTCCAGATGGTGCGCGAGCGCATCGGCCCGGTGGCCTTCTTCAAGAGCGCCCTGGTCGTGCCGCGGCTGCCCAAGACGCGCTCGGGCAAGATCCTGCGCGGCACCATGCAGAAGATCGCCGACGGCCAGCCGTGGAAGATGCCGGCCACCATCGACGACCCGGCGGCGCTGGACGAGATCACCGGCGGCCTCAGGACCGCCGGCTACGCCAACAAATAGGAGGGAGCATGGCTCTCGATATCAATCGTCCCGACCTCGTCGTGGGCGTGGTGGGGACCGGCGCCATGGGCCGCGGCATCGCCCAGGTGACGGCCCAAGGATCAGCCGAGAGGGGCGGCATCAAGGCCGTCCTGTTCGACGCCCAGGCCGGCGGGGCGGCCAAGGCCAAGGCCGCCATCCTCGAGACCCTGAAGGGCCTGGTCGCCAAGGGCCGCCTGAGCGACGCCGACCTTGCCAGGACCGACGCCAACCTCGCCGTCGCCGACACGCTCGAGGGCCTGAAACCCTGCCACGTCGTGATCGAGGCGGTGTTCGAGAACCTCGAGGTCAAGCAGAAGCTGTTCGGCGAGCTCGAGGCGGTGATCGCGCCCGAAACCATCATCGCCTCCAACACCTCGTCGATCCGCATCGCCTCGATCGCCCGTTCGCTCAGGCACCGCGACCGCGTCTGCGGCATGCACTATTTCAACCCCGTACCGCTGATGAAACTGGTCGAGGTGATCCGCGCCGCCGACACCGCACCCTGGGTGGTCGACGCCATGGTGGCGCTGGGCAAGCGCCAGACCCGCGTGCCGGTGGTGGTGGGCGACACGCCGGGCTTCCTGGTCAATCTCGGCGGCACCGCGATCGGCACCGAGGGCCTGCGCATTTACCAGGAGGGCCGCGCCAGCGCCGAGCCAGGTCGACGCCGTGATGCGCGACAGTTGCGGCTTCCGCATGGGCCCGTTCGAGCTGATGGACCTGACCGGCATCGACGTGAACTTCCCGGCCCGCAAGATCATCTACGAGGGCTTCTTCCACGACCGGCGCATGACGCCCAGCCCCTATCACGAGAGCCTCTATGCCGCGGGCAAGCTCGGCCGCAAGACCCAGGGCGGCTGGTACGCCTACGATGCCAAGGGCGGCAAGATCGATCCGGGCGCCGACCACGTGCCCTCGGTCGTGCCGGCGGCGAGCGTGGTGGTGATGGACAGCCACAACGACAAGCTGGTGAACCTGGTGATGGCGACCGGCGCCAAGGCGCTGGGCGCCGACGACGGCAAGAGCCCGATCCTGGTGGCGCCGGTCGGCAAGGACTGCACCACCACCGTGGTCGAGCGCGGGCTCGATCCCAAGCGCACCGTCGCGGTCGACCTCACCGGCGACACCGCCAAGCGCCTCACCATCATGACCGCGCCCGGCGCCGACGAGCTGGTGCGCGACGCCGCCGCCGCGATCCTCGCCCGCACCGGCGCCAAGGTGACCCTGATCAAGGATTCGCCCGGCTTCATCGCCCAGCGCATGGTGGCGATGATCGCCAATCTCGGCTGCGAGATGGCGATGATCGGCATCGCCTCGGCCGCCGACGTCGACACCGCCATGACGCTCGGGCTGAACTATCCGCGCGGACCCTTGGCGCTGGCCGACTGGCTGGGCGTCAAGCAATGCCACGAGATCCTGGTGCAGCTGCAGGCCATCACCGGCGACGACCGCTACCGGCCGAGCCAGTGGCTGCGGCGCCGCGCGATGCTCGGGTTGAGCGCGACGACGGTGGAGTGAGACGAGCATGGCCCACGAACGCATTCGCCGCTTCAACACGAAGGGGCGCTGGCCCAACCAGGCGATCGACTACGACGTGTCGCTGATGGTCCGCGCCAGCGGGCGCAGCCTGTTCATCGCCGGCCTGACCGGCTTCGACCTCGATGGCAAGTTCCACGGCAAGGGCGACCCGGCCGCGCAGGCCGACCAGGCGATGAAGAACCTGAAGATCCTCGTCGAGGAGGCGGGCGGGGCGCTCGAGCACGTCTGCAAGGTGACGACGTACCTGCTCGACAGAGCGCACCGCGAACCGGTCTACAACACCGTCGCCCGCCACCTGCGCGGCGTCGCCCCGTGCGGCACCGGCCTGATCATCTCCGGCCTTGCGATGGCGGACATGCTGGTCGAGTTCGACGTCGACGTCGTCATTCCGGCTTAGAAGGTCTCGCGAAACAGCTCCAGCATCGCCTGCCAGGAGCGCCGGTCGGCCGCCGCGTCGTAGGCGAGCGCGGGCGTGCCGGCGTTGTCGGCCTCGGGGTTGGTGAAGCCGTGCACGACGCCGGCATAGCTGTGCAGTTCCCAGTCGACCGGCGCCTTGCACATCGCGGCGACGAACGCCGCGACCTGCTCGGGCGGCACCAGCGGATCGGCGGCGCCGTGGCACACCAGCACCCGCGCCTTGATGTTGGCCGCGTCCTCGAGCCTCGGGCTCGCCAGACCGCCGTGGAAGCTGACGACAGCCTCCAGATCGGCGCCGCTGCGCGCCAGCTCGAGCGCTGTGCTGCCGCCGAAGCAGTAGCCGATGGCCGCGAGCTTGCCGCGATCGACGCCCGGCTGGCGCGCCAGCACCTCGAGCGCGGCGCGCGCCCGCTGCCGCCAGCGCCCGACGTCGGCGCGCAGCTCGTTCATCAGCCGCACCGCCTGCGGCAGCTCCGCGGCAAAGGTGCCTTGGCCATAGAGGTCGGCAACCAGCACAACATAGCCTTCGCCGGCGAGGCGCCGGGCGCAGTCCTTGGCGGCCTCGCCCATGCCGCGCGCGTCGGGAAACAGGACCACGCCCGGCCGCTTCTGTGCCCGCGCCTCTCCGGTCACCAGCCAGCCTCTGCAGGCCAGCGGGCCGTCCGCGTAGTCGAGCCAGGTCTCCGTCGTTTTCATGGCGCTGAACTTCTAATGACCAAAGTAGGAGGTGGAGAGTGAGACGGTGAGCGTGCCGCTCAGCGCATTGCCGGTGTATCCATAACACCCGACGACACAGTAAAGGTCGCGCCGCTACTTACCGTCCGAACAGGCATACAACGTACCCCCCAAATCCAACTCTCGCACACTAGGGTCTGCCGTCAATTGAGCCAGGCGATAGCGGCGGCGAGATGAATTGCAGCGAGGAAATTTCTGGCGGTCTTGTCGTAGCGGGTGGCGATAGCGCGGAATTGCTTGAGCCTGCAGTAGAAGTTTTCGATGAGATGACGGGCCTTGTACATCTCCTTGTCGAAAGGACGCGGGGTCTTGCGGTTGCTTTTGGGCGGAATGACGACTGTCTTGCCTGCGGCGAGCAGAGGTTCGATGACGCGCTGGTCGGCATCGAAGGCTTTGTCGGCCAGCACAGTATTGGCCTGCACGTGAGGCAGCAGCGCATCCGCGCCCTGCAGGTCATGGGCTTGACCGGCGGTCAGAAAGAAGCCGAGCGGATTGCCGAGGGCGTCGACCACGGTATGGATTTTGGTGCTCAATCCGCCTTTGCTACGCCCGATCGCTTGGTCTTCGCCGTGTTTTTTTGGGCGCCGGCACTGTGCTGATGGGCGCGCACGATGGTGCTGTCGATCATGGCATATTCATTGTCGGCGTCGGCCGCCAGAAGTTCGAACATCCTTCGCCATACGCCGCTCTTGGCCCATCGGCTAAATCGCGTGTGAACCGCCTTCCAATCGCCGAAGCGTTCCGGCAGGTCGCGCCATGGAATGCCCGCGCGATAGCGGTAGATTACGGCATCGACAAACAGCCGATTGTCCTTGGCGGTCACCCCGACATGACCGTCACGTCCGGGCAGAAAATCCTTGATCCGATCCCATTGGTCGTCGCGAAGCGCGTAACGGCGCATCTGTCAGCTCCCCGGCAGCCGACCGCCAGGAATCATGATCCACGTCCCTTGGGTAGTTCAGTCCTCTAAAAAAGCAGCCCCACCGCCGACAACGCAAGATCGATTCGCCGCGCGCAGTCTGCCGATTTTAATATTGCGCCGATTCTTCCCCTAATTGAGGACACGCTCTAGTAGCTCTGCACGGTGATTATAACTCGTTGGCCGGGTCTGGATAGGCTCGAAGTAGTTTGATGCGAGCGCGCTGTGTTGTGAACATCCATTTGATGCGGGCACCGGCGACGTTGCGCAGACGCTCCCAAGCAGCAACCTCGGCCTCCAGCGCTATGCGGTCGCCAATGCGGCGATCGAGGCACTGGTTACGCAGGACGCCAATCTCGATCTCGACCATATTGAGCCAGGAGGCGTGTTTTGGGGTGTAGTGGAACTCGATGCGGCGCAGGATGCGATGCGCCTCGGGCGCCGGGAAGGTCTCATAGAGGGCGCCCGGCGAATGGGTCGACAGGTTGTCGAGCACGACGCGGACCAGGTCGGCCTGAGGATAGTGCAGATCGACGAGGTCGCGCATGCATTGGGCAAAGTCGCAGGCGGTGCGCTGGTCGGTGACCTTGACCTTGCGCCAAGACCGGTGGGCGTCGAGGAAGACGAACAGGTTGGCCGTGCCGTTGCGGCGATACTCGCAGTCGTAGCGCTCGAGCTGGCCCGGCATAGCTGAGATGGGCCGCCGCACTTCGCCGATGAGCTGGGTCGGGCTCTCGTCGAAGCACACGACCGGCCGCTTCGGATCGGGTACCGGGACTGTCAGGAATCTTGTGTGTGAGGCCATGATGATGGGAACCGAAGGAGCATCATATGGCGATCGAGAAAGACCTACTGGACCAGCTTCTGGCCGGCCGTGATCCGAAGGACGTGTTCAACAAAGATGGGCTGGTCGACGAGCTGAAGAAGGCGCTGTCCGAGCGGATTTTGAACACCGAGCTCGACGAGCATTTGGACGGCGATGGCGCTGAGGGCAAATCCAATCATCGCAATGGCTATTCGAAGAAGTCGGTTCTGACCGGCACTTCGAAGATGACGCTGTCGGTGCCGCGGGATCGGGCCGGGACGTTCGATCCCAAACTGATCGCCAAATACCAGCGCCGGTTTCCGGATTTCGACGACAAGATCATCTCGATGTATGCGCGCGGGATGACGGTCCGCGAGATCCGCGGCCATCTTGAGGAGCTATACGGCATCGACGTTTCGCCCGACCTGATCTCGGCGATCACCGATGCCGTGCTGGAGGAGGTGGCGGAATGGCAGAGCCGGCCGCTCGATATCTGCTATCCGCTGGTGTTCTTCGACGCCATCCGGGTCAAGGTCCGCGACGAAGGCTTCGTGCGCAACAAGGCGATCTATATTGCGCTCGGCGTGCTGCCGGACGGCACCAAGGAGATTCTCGGCATCTGGATCGAACAGACCGAGGGCGCCAAATTCTGGCTGCGCGTCGTGAACGAACTGAAGACCCGTGGGGTCCAGGACATTCTAATCGCCGTCGTCGATGGCCTGAAGGGCTTTCCCGAGGCCATCAATGCCGTTTTCCCGCAGACGGTCGTTCAAACCTGCATCGTTCACCTGATCCGCCATTCGATGGATTTTGCCTCCTGGAAGGATCGCAAGAGCGTCGCGCAGGCGCTGCGGACTGTCTATCGCGCCGCCGATGCCGCCGCCGGCCAGGCTGCCCTCGACGCCTTCGCGCAAGGTCAGTGGGGCAGCAAGTATCCGGCCATCGCGCAGAGCTGGCGCCGCAACTGGGAACTCGTCATTCCGTTCTTCGCTTTCCCCGAAGGCGTGCGGCGGATCATCTACACCACGAATGCAATCGAGGCGCTGAACTCAAAGCTGCGCCGCGCCGTCAGGACCAGGGGACATTTTCCCTCTGACGATGCCGCAACGAAGCTGCTATATCTGGTTTTGAACCACGCCGCTGCGGAGTGGAAACGACCGCCGCGCGAGTGGGCCGAGGCGAAGACGCAATTCGCCGTCATGTTCAAAGAGCGCTTCGTGCGCGCATGATGGATAACCGCCTCACACAGAAATTCTGACAGTCCCGCTCGTCGAAGCAGATGACGGGCCGCGCCGGATCGGGCGCCTCGGCATAGAGGTCGAGCACGTCCTCCATGCGGGCGACATATTCGCCGTCAACTTCGGGGATGCACCACATGTCCTTGTGCCAGGGCTTGAGATCGTTCTCCGCCAGACGCCGGCGCACGGTCTCGCGCGAAAGCCCGGCATGCTCGGTCAGCCTGACCATCTCGCCGGCCAGCAGCTCCAGCGTCCAGCGCGCGCGGCCCTCGGGCGGCTTGGAGCAGGCGGTCGCCACCAGCAGCGCCTCCTCCTTGCCGCTCAGCTTGCGCGCCGCGCCGGGCCGCGGCTCCTCGCTGAGCGCCGCCTCCAGATTGCCTCGCACGAAGCGGCGTTTGGTCCGGTAGACCGTCGAGCCGCCGACCGCGACGTTGCGGGCGATCTCCTCGTCGCCGACCCCGGCGTCGGCCGCCACAGGATCTGCGCCCGCTTGAGTTTGCGCGCCGCATGCTTGCCGCCGCTCAGCAGCCCGTCAGCTCGCTCACGTTCGACTTGGGCTGAGTTCCACCCGATACCGTACATTCATCGCTGATCTCCCCAAGGTTAAGACAAGGCACAATCGAGCATGAATCAGAAATCCAGGCAACGCGACCCGCACCCGCCCCATCGCTTAACCAAAACGCAAAGCCGATATCTTGGCCTTCATCCACGCCTATACTCTGGGTGCTCGTTCTCCGCCAGCCGAGGCTGACATGCAGCGTCACTTCCGCTCACCCCCCCTCGGGTCGATCAGATGATCCTTAGCCTCGAGCGCGGACGGCCTCATCCGCCGACAGCCCAGGCGTCGCCCGAAGCATCGATATCCTCGTCCCACTTCAATGACCTGCCAACCTCCGTATGGCTTCATGGATCAACTCGTCAAAACCTCTGTGACGAGCTACTA
>CAVWKP010000006.1:0-330796 GCA_963755595.1 uncultured Alphaproteobacteria bacterium
CGTGCCGCTTTACCGGCGTGCCGACCTGGAACACGGACAACGTCTCGGCAGTCCTTGCGTGGTGGCGCAGGACGATACGACGATCTGTGTTCCGCAAGGCTTCACCGGCGCGGTCGACGCGTACGGCAATATTCTCCTGACGCTTGATTCATGAAGGGAAACACAATGCGCATCGACCCGGTCACGCTGCAGATCTTCGCCAATCATGCGCAAGCGGCGGCCGACAGCATGGCGTTCACGTTGTTCCGCACTGCCTACTCGACGTTCGTGAAAGAAACCGAGGACTTCACAACGGGGTTGGCGACACCCGACGGCATGACCTTCGCCAGCCCGCGTGACCTCGGTGCCACCTGGTTCATCGGGCTCGACTACGCCAATGCCCTTCGCATGGTGGGCGACTACCGGCCGGGTGACATCTGCATCACCAACGATCCCTACAGCGGTTTCGTGTGCACCCACACGCCCGACCTGCATATGTGGAAGCCGATCTTCTGGGAGGACGAGCTGGTCGCCTTCTGGTCAGCCACATCCACAACACCGACGTGGGCGGGGCGGTGCCGGCATCGTTGTCGCGACAGCTGACCGAGGTTCACCAGGAAGGCATCCGCATCCCCCCCAACAAGCTCTACGACCAGGGCAAGCTCAACCAGGCGTTGCTCGATGTGATGCTCACCAATGTGCGCATGCCGACCAGAACTTCGGTGACCTTCAGGCGCAGATCGCGGCCATGAACACCGGCGAGCGCAAGGTCCACGACATGGTGCGCAAGTTCGGCGTCGAGGTGTTCCGCCAGGGCGTCAAGGACCTGCTCGATCTTGGCGAACGGCAGGCCCGCGCGCTGCTAGCCGCATTCCCGACGGCGACTATTTTTTCGCCGACTACCTCGACGAAGACGCGCCGGGCGGGGTGCCCGTGCGGCTCGCCTTCACGCTGAAAATCCGCGGTGACGAGGCGATCCTCGACTTTTCCGGCTCCGACGCCCAGCTTCAATCGTCGCTTAACGTGCCGACCGGCGGCGCCGAGCGCCACATCCTGCTGATGGTCGGCTACACCTACTGCCTCTACAGCATCGATCCGACAATTCTCCTGAACGGCGGCATCACGCGGCCGGCGCGCTGCGTCATCCCCAAAGGCACGATCCTCAATCCACAATTCCCGGCCGCCGTCGGCATGCGCAGCATGACGTGCGGGCGCCTGCAGGGCGTCACGATCGGCGCCTTCCAGGCGGCGGTGCCCGACCTCCTGCCCGCGGGCCCCGCCGGCAGCAGCGCCATCATGAACGTCAAGACGACCGACAACCGTAGGGGCCGCACGATCATGGCCTCAATCGACCCGATCACCGGCGGCGCCGGCGGCTGGTCCGGCGGCGACGGCGCCGACGGCTCGGGCGCAACTCGACTATCTCAAGAACACGCCGGTCGAGATCAACGAGACCGAGGTGCCGATCAAGGTGCTGCGCTACGGGCTGGTGCCCGACACCGGCGGCGCCGGCAAGCATCGCGGCGGGCTTGGCACCCTGCTCGAGTTCAAGGTGTTCTCGCCGAACACCGTGGTGACGGCGCGCAACCGTGACCGCACGCGCTTTTCGGCCTGGGGAAGCAACGGCGGCCGGCCGGGCGCCACCTCGAGCTTCTGGCGTAATCCTGAGACCAACGGCGCCATCGATCTGGGCAACACCGATGTGGTGGCGCTCGATCCCGGCGACGTGATCCTGACAACGGCGTGCGGCGGCGGCGGTTGGGGACCGGCATGGGAGCGCGACGCCCAAGCAGTGCTGTTCGACGTGCAGCAGGGTAAGGTGTCGGTCGGGTCCGCGGCCGACGACTACGGTGTGGTCATCCGCGACGGCACGATCGACGAGACGGCGACGGCGGCCCGCCGCGCGCGGCTCAGGTAAACGCCAAACCAAGCGTCTTCGCTTTCAACGAGCAGCGCGAGGCATATGAGCGCGAATGGACCAGCGCCAACTACGAGTCCTGACCGAGGTGCTGGCCACCTTGCCCGTCCATTGGCGCCACTACATGAAGAAGCGGATTTTCGCCGCCCTGGAAGAAGTTCCGGCGCATCAGCGCCGCGGCGACGGCAGCGAGGTGCGGCGCGACTTCGACCTGGCGGTCGGCGAGTTCCCGCAGCTCAGGCCTCGCGCAAGCGGCGGAATGAGCGGCTGATGGACATCCAATTCGACAACCAGGCCGTCATCGTCACCGTCGTCGAACGCGGCGCCAGGGTGTGGGCCTCGATGTGCTGGAGGGTGAGCTCGCAGCGCTAAAGCGCGGCAAGGCCCAAGCCGGCCACTTTTGCGACACACGCCGATGTCGCACGCTACGTCAAGCAGAAGGGCTGAACGACGGAGCCGACAGAGGAGGCAGGGAATGAAACGGACAATTCTGGTAGTGCTGGCGGCAATCGCTGCGGCAACAGCGCCCGTCGTTGCAGGCGAGGCCTGGGCGCAGGGCAAGTACGTCCACGCCAACAACAGCGGCTACGACAATCTCGATCCGCATGCCATCTTCGACGTCGGCCGCGCCGCGTACGCATAAACTTCTACGAGGGCTGTATCGCTGGGTCGACAATCCGCCGAAGATGATCCCGTGGCTGGCGGAAAACTACACCAGCTCGGCGGACGGCAAGACCTGGACCTTCAACCTGCGCAAAGGGGTGAAGTTCCACGACGGCAGCGAGTTTACCGCCGACGACGTGATCTACAGCATCGAGCGGATGCTGGCGATGAAGAAGGGTGCTGCGTCGCTGTTCCTGCCCATCATCGAGCCGGGCAGCACCAAGGCACCCACGAATATACGGTCACCTTCACGCTCAAGGAGCCGTCCGCCATCTTCCTGTCCACCATACCGGAAATCCTGATGGTCAATTCCAAGCTGGTGAAGAAGAACGAAAAGGACGGCGACTGGGGTCAGGCCTGGCTTGCGAAGAACGTGGCCAGCACCGGCTCCTACAAGCTGAAGCGCTACGATCCGGCGATCGGCTTCGTGGGCGAGCGGTTCAAGGAGCATTTCGCTGGCTGGGCCAACAAGGCGTTCGACGAGATCGAATTCCGCACCGTGCTGGAAACGAACACGCGCGTCCAAGGGATGATCAAGGGCGACTTCCAGGGCACCGACGGATACCTGCCCTACGACCAGATCCTGCGGTTGAAGGAGGCGAAGAACGTGCAGATCCTCGAGGCGGAATTGATGCGCGTCTTCTACTTCTCCATGCACAACGGCCGTTCGCTGATGGACGACGTGCACTTCCGCAAGGCGCTGGCCTATGCCTTCGACTATGACGGCTTCATCAAGGACATCCTGAAGGGTGCGGTTGCCCGCAACCCCAGCCCGAACCCGAACAATCTGTGGGGCGCGCCCAAGGACCTGAAAGGCTTCACCTATGACCTGGAAAAGGCCAAGGCGGAGCTCGCCCAGGTCAAGGAGCCGTTGCGGCCGATCACAATCGGCACGCTGGCCGGTTTCAGCGAGACCGAGCAGGCAGCCGCCCTGCTGCAAAACGGCGCCAAGAAGATCGGCATCGAGATCAAGATCGAGTCGGCGCCCTGGCCGGTCGTGCAAAGCCGCATGCAGGATCGCGACAAGAACTACGACATGGTGCCATTGTGGAAGAGCACCTATTACGTCGACCCCAACAACTGGGTCGGCGAACTCTACGGTTCGCGCTACATCGGAACGCGGAACTCCTCGTACACCAAGGATCCCGAGCTGGATAAATGGATCGACGAGGCGCTCGCGACCAACGACCAGGAAAAGCGGCGCGTGCTGTACGAGAAGGCGGCGACAAAGGTGACCGAGCAGGCGATGGGCATCTTCGTCTACAACACGAAGTGGTACGGCCCCTACGCCGCCAATGTCGGCGGCATCCGCTTCAGCCCGATCGGCAGCGGGCAGGACATGCGCTGGGCTTACTACAAGTAAGCCGTTCATGACTTCCGGACCGCGAGCGTCGCACTCGCGGTCCGGAAAAGTGGCACGAGGCCGTTCCATGCGCCGCCTAGAGATGATCCTTTCGCGACTGGCCTGGTTCGTGCCCACGCTGGCCGGGCTCGTCATCATCGTCTTCCTGATCTCCAACGTCATTCCCACCGATCCGGTGCGTGTTCTCCTGGGCGAGAACGCCACGTCCGCGCAGATCGAGGCGATGCGCATCAAACTCGGCTACGACCAGCCGCTCTGGGTCCAGCTCGCGCGGCACTTCCGTGACATCATGTCGGGCAATCTCGGCATCAGCATCTACAGCCAGCGCCCGATATCGGAGGACCTGGCATCGCGCCTGCCAGCCACCCTGGAACTCACTCTAACGGCAATCACGCTGTCGATCGCGCTGGGCATTCCGCTCGGCGTGATATCGGCGCTGAAGCGCAATTCGCTGTTGGACCACGTCTTGCGGGTGATCAGCGTCTCCGGACTTGCCTTGGCTGCGTTCTGGCTGGCGTTGCTGCTGCAGTTCTTCTTCTCGATGAAGCTGGGCGTGGCACCGCTCAACAGCCGCATCGACGGATTTGGGCCCTCGCCCGTAACCGGGCTCATGATCATCGATTCGCTGCTCGACTGGGACATGGAATCCCTGCACAGCGCGCTCTCCCACATCGCCTTGCCGGCGCTTACGCTGGCGCTGCCGGCGGCCGCCACGATCGTCCGCTTCACCCGGGCCGGCGTGCTGGACGTCATCAACAGCAATCATGTGCTTTACCAGCGTGCCATGGGCCTGCCGCCGGGCGTGATCGTCTGGAAATACGTGCTGCGCAACGCCATGATTTCGACCGTCACTCAGATCGGCCTGATCTTCGGCGTGCTGGTGACCAACGCCGTGATCGTCGAGACGGTGTTCGACTGGCCTGGGATTGGCACGTTCGCCGTGCAATCGATCCTGCAGTCCGACCACAAGGCGATCATCGGCTTCACGATCTGGATCGGCGCCCTGATCGTGATCGTCAACCTGCTGGTCGACATCACCCATTCGTTCATCGATCCCCGGGGAACGCGATGAGGGGAACACGATGACAATGCCGGGCTGGCGGCGGGAATGGGGCCGCTTCGCGAGGGACCGCGCCTCGGCGCTGGGCATGGCGCTGCTGATTCTGCTTGTCCTGGCGGCGATCTTCGCGCCGATCCTGGCGCCGTTTCCCGGCGACGTCGCGGATTTCCACACGCCCAACCGCCTGCATGCGCCCGACGCGGTGAACTGGCTCGGCACCGACCGGATGGGCAGCGACCTGTTGAGTCGAATCCTGTTCGGCGCCCGCATCACCATCACCATCGCCTTGGTCGCCGTCGGATCCGCTGTCGTGGTCGGCGTGCCGATCGGGCTGGTCGCCGGCTACTACGGTGGCTGGGCCAGCAATCTGCTGATGCGTGTCTCCGACATATTTTTGGCGGTACCGCAGATCGTGCTGGCGATCGCCATCGCCCAGACGCTGGGACCCTCGATCGAAAACGTGATCCTGGCGCTCAGCATCACCTATTGGCCGTTCTGGGCCCGCCTGGTGTTCGCCGAAACGCGCTCGCTGAAGAACGAGGTCTTCATCGAGTCGGCGGTCGCGCTCGGGGCCTCGCCGTTGCGCGTGATGACCCTGCACGTGCTGCCGAACATCGCTTCGGCCATCATCGTGCGCACGTCGATCGGCATGGGCGCCACTATCCTGACCGCGGCGGCGCTTGGCTTCCTGGGCTTGGGCGCCCCACCGCCGACGCCCGAATGGGGCCGCATGATCGCCGAATCGCGCGAATTCCTGCCCGAGGCGTGGTGGTACGCTACCGTGCCCGGGGTCGCCATCTTCATGGTGGTCATGGGCTTCAACCTGCTGGGCGACGGGCTGCGCGACTTCCTCGATCCACGCATACGGCGGGGAGCCGGCGCAAAGTGACGGCGCTGCTGGCGGTCGAAGACCTGTCGCTGGGGTTCGCAACCGAGGCCGGTTTCGCCTCGGTCCTCGACCGCGTCAGCCTGTCGATCGAACGCGGCCGGGTACTGGGCCTGGTCGGCGAAAGCGGCTGCGGCAAGACCACGCTGGCACGCGCCATCCTGGGTGTCCTGCCGCACGACACGGCGCGGATCACCGGCGGCCAGGTCTGGTTCCGCGGGACCGATCTGCTGACGGCCGACCCCGCAGTCGTCAATCAGACGGTGCGCGGCCGGGCAATCACGTTCGTACCCCAGGATCCGTTCACCAGCTTCAACCCGGTCTTCACGGTCGGCGAGCAGATCATGGAAATCCTGAAATGGAAGTCGCCGCGCGGCGCCCTGCCGGTCGGGCGCGGATGGCTGCCGGCCGTCGCGTCGCAGTATCCTCCGAGCGAAGCGCGCGGATATCGACGCGATCATGGAGCTGCTCGATGCCGTGCAGTTGCCGCGGCCGGACCAGATGCTGAGCAAATATCCGCACGAGCTGTCCGGGGGCCAGCGCCAGCGGCTGATGATCGCGATGGCGCTGCTGCCCGGTCCGGACCTGGTGATCGCCGACGAACCTACGACGGCGCTGGACGTCACCATTCAGGCGCAGATTCTCGGCCTGATCCGCCGCCTGGCAACCGAACGGAACGTCGCCGTGCTGCTGACCACGCACGACCTAGGCGCGGCCTACGAAATCTGCGACGCCGTCAACGTCATGTATGCCGGACAGGACGTCGAGTTTTCGCCGGTCGACCGCTTCTTTGCCGCTCCGGCCCATCCTTACACGACAAAGTTGCTGGCGAGCATGCCGCGCGCAGACGGCATCGCAAGCGGCATTCCCGGCGAAGTGCCCGTGCTGATCGCCCCGCCCGGCGGTTGCCGTTTCCACCCACGGTGCGAGCGCGCTGCCGGGCCGTGCCGCGAAGCGCGCCCGCCCGTCGACCAGCTCGGTGCCGGGCACTGGGTGCGCTGCTACCATCCGCACCGCGAAGCCACATGACGCCCGCGATCCTGAGCCTGGGTGACCTGCAGGTCCACTTCGCCGTGCGCGGCCCGTTCAACCGGCGCATCGGGTCGATCAAGGCGGTCGACGGCGTCTCGTTCGACCTGAAGCCGGGCGAGGTCTTCGGGTTGGTGGGCGAATCCGGTTGCGGCAAGTCCACGCTCGGCAAGGCCATCATGGGCATTCACAAGCCGACCGCGGGCGAGATCTGGTTCGAGGGCCAGCGCATCGACCGGCTGACGCCGGCCGCCCGGCGCGCCGTGCGCCGCAGCCTGCAATACGCCTATCAGGACCCGGGGCGTCGCTGGATCCGCGCTGGAAGATCGGCAGCTCCCTGCACGAGCCTCTGGTGATCCATACCGATCTCGACGCGGCGGCGCGCGACGAGCGCATTCGCAGCATCCTGGAAGCGGTCGGGCTGCCCGACACGCACCTCGATCTCTATCCGCACGAAATTTCCGGCGGCCAGCAACGGCGCGTGGGGCTTGCGCGCATCCTCACCCTGCACCCCAAGGTCGTCATCCTGGACGAGCCGACGTCGGGTCTCGACGTGTCGGTACAGGCGACGGTGCTCTCGCTGTTCCGCGGCCTGCGCGAGACCTTCGACCTCACCTATATGCTGATAAGCCACGACCTCGCCGTCATACGTACGATGTGCAGCCGCGTCGCGGTGATGTATCTCGGCCGCATCGTCGAAAGTGGGCCGACCGATGCGATCTTCGATCGGCCGCGCCATCCCTATACGCGCTCGCTGGTCGCGGCCATTCCCAAGATCGGCGGCGTGCGCGTGACCAAGGATTTCTGGCTGAAGGGCGAGCCGCCCGACCCGGGAAATCTGCCTTCCGGCTGCCGCTTTCGCACGCGCTGCCCCAAGGCCGCCGATTTGTGCGCGCGCGAGGAACCGGCTCTGGGCACGCTGGCAGAGGGTTCGGTCGCCTGTCATTTCCCGGACTGACCATCCGCGCTCTACTTGGTGCTGCGCGCCGCCGCCTGAAGGTCGCCAAAGAAGACACCCTCGAAGCCCGCTGGCTCGGCGATGGCCCATAGGTCGAGATCACATATCGAACGCGTGATACATCGTGGTAAATCTGAATGCTCTCTTCACCGTGTTCGCGGCCGAGTGAGAGGTGCACAAGCACAAGCGAACAGTGGAAAAAGTGGAGATGGTGGTGATGGCGGAAGCGGCAGGGAAATTCGAGATCGGCGTCGATATCGGCGGCACCTTCACCGACGTCGTCTGCCGCGACGGCATGGACGGCGCGTGCGTCTCGTCAAGATCCCGACGACGCGGCAGCGATCCCAGCGCCGGCGTGCGCGCGGCGATCGGAGCTACATGCGCGCGCGAGTGGTCGATCCCGCCGCACGAGATCGCGCGCTTCGTCCACGGCACCACGGTCGCGACCAACGCCGTGCTCGAGCGCAAGGGCGCGCGGATCGGCCTGATCACCACCGCGGGGTTCAAGGACGTGCTCGAGATCGGCCGGCAGATGCGGCACGCCATGTACGATCTCGTGCTGCAGGCCCGAGACGCCGGTGTTCCTGGCGCCGGGCGCGCTGCGCAAGGAGGTGCGCGAGCGCATCACGGCCACGGGCGAGGTTCTGGTGCCGCTCGATGAGGCGTCGGTCGAGCGCGCGGTCGCCGAGCTGGCTGCCGAGGGCGTCGAGGCGATCGCCGTCAGCTTCCTGTTCTCCTTCCTCAATCCGGCGCATGAGCGGCGGACGCGCGAGATCATCGGCGCGCTCGCACCCGCGAATCATGGTGTCGCTCGTCCTCCGAGGTCGATCCGGCGTTCCGCGAATACGAGCGCACCTGCGTCACCGCCTTCGATGCCTATATCAAGCCGGTGGTCGGCCGTTATCTCGCAGAGCATGGAGCGCGATCTCGCGGCGGCGCGGGGTCCAGGCGCCGCTGCAGATCATGCAGTCGCGCGGCGGCATCAGCGTCGGCGCGCATCGCGCGGCAGCGGCCGGTGCGGCTGTTCCTGTCGGGACCCGCGGCCGGCGTGATCGGCGGTCTCGAGGTCGGCCGCGCGGCTCGGCATCGACGATCTCATCACCGTCGACATCGGCGGCACCAGCTGCGACATCGCGCTGGTCAGCGGCGGCGCAGCCGCTGATCCGCGCCGAAGGCGAGATCGGCGGCTATACCGTGCGCGTGCCGATGGTCGATGTGAACGCGATCGGCGCCGGCGGCGGCAGCATCGCCTGGATCGACGGCGCCGGCTCGCTGCGGGTCGGCCCGCAATCGGCCGGCTCGGAGCCCGGCCCCGCCTGCTACGGCCGCGGCGGCGAGCGAGGCGACGGTGACCGATGCCTCGGTGGTGCTCGGCTACATCGATCCCGGACTATTTCGCCGGCGGGTCCGCTGAGGCTCGTCGCCGGAGCGGGCGCGCGCAGGCGATCGAGACGAAGATCGCGCGAGCCGCTCGGCATGCCGCTCGAGACGGCCGCGCTCGGCATCCATCGGGTGCGTCAACGCCCAGATGGCGGAGGCGATCCGGCTCGTCTCGATCGGCCGCGGCATCGATCCCCGCGGCTACACGCTGCTGCCGCTCGGCGGCGGCGGGCCGCTGCACGCGACGGCGCTCGCGCGCGAGCTCGGCATTCGACGCGCATCGCCGTGCCGCCGCATCCCGGCGTGCTCTCCGCGGCGGGCCTGCTCGTACGCGCCGATCGAGCACGAGAGTCTCCGCCGCCTTTCCGCGCGCCGCTCGCCGGCCTCGACTGGCCGGAGGTGCGCCGGGCGCTCGACGAGCTCGACCAGGCTTGCGCCGAGCTGATGCGCGAGCGAGGGCGTGCCGCGCCGCGCACTGCGCAGATCTTCTATTCGCCGATATCTGCTACGTCGGCCAGTCCTATCATCTCGAGATTCCGCTGCCGAGCCGACGCCGCCGGATCCGCTCGGCGACGCTCTACCGCGGATTTCCGCGCCGCGCATGACCGCGTCTACGGCCACAGCACCGACGGCGCCGGCGCGCATCGTCAATCTGCGCAGCATCCACCGCAGCGCCGTGCTGCCGATCGCGGCCGGCCGCCTATGCGCCGCGACGGCGACGGTCGCGCGCAAGGGCGCGCGCCGATTCTCACCGCCGAAAGCGGGCGGCTTCGTCGCGGCCGACGATCTACGAGCGCGCGGCGCTGGCGCCTGGCGTGCAGCTTCGCCGGTCCGGCGATCGTCGAGCAAGCCGACACGACGACGTTGATCGAGCCGGCTGGCGTGCGCGACGGTCGGCGCCGAACGGCACCCTTGATCATCACCGCGCGACTGAGGGAGCATTGCTCATGACAGCCACAGCGACCAACCCGAGCGCTCGATCCCATCACCGTCGAGGTGGTGCGCTACAAGCTCGACGGCATCGCCAACGAGATGCAGTCGACGCTGCTGCGCAGCTCGTTCTCGCCGATCGTCAAGGAAGGGCTCGACGCCTCGGCGAGCCTGTTCACGCCCGACGGCACGACGCTCGCGCAATCCTGCTCGATCCCGATCCATCTCGCGACCCTGATCCCGGCGGTCGCGGAGATATTGAAGACCTATCCCGCTCGACACGATGCGCGAGGGCGACACCTACATCCTCAACGACCCCTATATGCGGCGGCACGCATCTGCCGGACATCGCGGTGATCATGCCGGTGTTCCACCGCGGCCAGGTCGATCGCGCTCAGCGGCGCCATGACGCATCACCAGGACGTCGGCGGCATGTCCGCGGGCTCGGTGCCGACCAACGCCACCGAGATCTACCAGGAAGGGCTGCGCATCCCGCCGCTGAAGCTGCGCGAGGCGCGGCGTCTACAACGACACGCTGGTCGCGCATGCTGCGGCAGAACGTGCGCATCCCCGACACCGTCATGGGCGACCTCAACGCGCAGGTCGCCGCCTGCACGGTCGGCGCGCGGCGCCTCGCCGAGCTGGCCGAGCGCTATGGCGCACAATCAGCTCGCCGCGATCTTCGACGAGCTGCTGCTGCGCTCGGAGACGCATGACCCGCAAGGCGCTCGCGCGCCATCCCGCAGGGCACCTACCGCTACGTCGACTATCTCGACAATGACGGCATCGATCTCGACAAGCCGATCCGCATCGAGGTCGCCGTCGACGGTCAAGGACGGCGGCGATCACGTTCGATTTCGACGGGCACCAGCGCCGCAGGTGCGCGGGCCCGCTCAACTGCGTGCCGTCGGGCTCGCTGGCGGCGGCGTGCTTTGCGGTGCGCGCGCTGACCGACTCCGCGCATCCCGACCAACGGCGGCTGCTTCCGGCCGATCAGCCTGCAAGCTGCCGCAAGGGCACGATCGTCAATCCGCGAGGAGCCCGCGCCGGTCAACGCGCGCACCTCGACCATCAAGCGCATCGCCGGCTGCATGATCGGCGCGCTGGCGCCGGTGCTGCCGGAGCAAGGTGCCGGCGGCCTCGGCGGGCGAGCTGCTGGTGCTGGCGTTCGGCGGCAAGCGGACCGGACGGCGCGGCGTTACGTCGTCGGCGAGCTGATCGCCGGCGGCAGCGGCGCGAGCGCCGGCCAGGACGGCGTCGACGTGATCGAGACCGATGCCACCAACTGCATGAACCTGCCGGCCGAGGCGATGGAGATGGAGGCGCCGATCCGCCTCCACCGCGTCGCGCTCCGGCCGGACTCCGGCGGCGCCGGCGAGTTCCGCGGCGGCCTCGGCGTGGTGCGCGAATACGAGGTGCTCGAGGGCGAGGTCTCGTTCTCGCATCGCGGCGAGCGCCATTTCAGCGCGCGCCGCCGGGCTCGCCGGCGGCGGCGGAGGGCGCGATGGCGCGCTCGGTGATCCGCCGCGCCGACGGCAGCGCGAGGAGGTCATCCCGTCGAAGATCGTCACGACCCTCTGCAAGGGCGACCGCCTCGTCGTCGAGACCGCGGGCGGCGGCGGCTACGGCGACCCGCGTCAGCGGCCCGGTGAGCACGTGCGCGAGGATGTGCGCAACGGAAAGGTCAGCGAGGAAGCGGCGTGTACTGTCTATCGTCAGAACGAGACACAGTCACTAACTGTATCGGCCTCCACGCCCGTGTTCGCCCGACAAAGGTAGTCGCCACGCTGGGCTTTCCATAATGGCGGTTACGCGACCGAGCTCCCATCTACCTGGTCTAGAGTGACGCTGAGTTCCCAGATGATGCCGCTGCACATTGGCACCCGTGTGGTCGTTCTCGGCCCGCCCCTGGACGCTAGCCGCTAATGAATACCGACCGCGGGTCCCCCGATCAATTCGTTCACTCTCTTATAAGTTCTTGTAGATCTATTTGCGCCAATTTCTCCTCCGACGAATAAGGGCACGAACAACAAAATTGTGCGCTGAGATACCGGAGAGGAACATGCTCAATCTGAATGACCTAAGCGAGATGCTGGCCAGCCGGCCGGCATTGGGACGACGGGCACGGGTCGCGCCCGTCATCGCGGTGCTGAAGGTCGGTGATCAAGCCACAACAATCCGAATCGGCCCCTCGACCACGGTTGTGCCGGGCGCCGCCGCCGATTTGGCCTTTACCCTGGTAATTGGATCCGAGGCCTGGGCCGAATATTCACGGCCCATCCCCAAGGTCGGATACTCCAGCCTCATCGGCATGCTACGGCTGGGCCACCTGAAGGTCGAAGGCGACATGCTGACGTTCAGCCGGCACATGCTGTTTCTTGAACAGGCGTTATCGGCGCTGCGCGCGGAAACTCCGATGGGAACCGTCGCTACTGTGGGTTCGCCGACTATCGAGCCGGTGACCGGGCGCTACCTGCGCATCGATTTTAAAGGCAAGCCGTACCGGATTTACTTCGAGGAAGCGGGGCAAGGAATCCCGCTGGTCTGCCTCCACACTGCCGGTTCCGACGGCCGGCAGTACCGCGAGCTGCTGAACGATGCCGAGATCACCAGGCGCTTCCGCGTGCTGGTGTTCGACCTGCCGTGGCACGGCAAGAGCTCGCCGCCGCCTGGCTTCGAACGCGAGCACTACCAGCTCACGACCGATCTCTATGTCGAAACAGTGATGACCTTCTGCCGGGCGATGAAACTGGAGAAGCCGGTGGTGATGGGCTGCTCGATCGGTGGCCGCGCCGTTCTCCACCTGGCGCTTCGCCACGGCGACTATTTCCGCGCCGCTATCGGGCTGCAGTCGGCGACCCACGCCGATCCCGGCGCCGACACCCGTCTGCGCGACATGGACGTGCTGCACCGGCCTGACGTGCACGGACAGGAGGCGGCGGCAGGTATGGTCGCCTGCCTGATCTCTCCTACTTCGCCGCCCGGGGACGCCTGGGAAACCCTATGGCACTACATGCAGGGCGGACCTGGAGTTTTCCTCGGCGACCTCCATTACTATTTCACTGACGGCGACCTTCGGAATGGTTTGTTAGACGGGCTCGACACCGAAAAGTGCCCTCTGCACCTGCTGACCGGCGAATACGACCTGTCGGCGACGCCGCAGCTCACCGCTGAACTCGCCAAGGCAGTAAATGCGACCTCGTTTCAGGTCATGGAAGGACTCGGCCACTTTCCGATGTCGGAGAATCCCGCGCAGTTCCGCAAATACCTGCTGCCGATTTTGGAAAAGATCGTGGCTGGTTGACTCGTCGCCTCGGCGGCTCGCCGGAAACTGGTGGAAATAGATCTGTCGGGGGGCGCTCCCTGCGCGCTTCTGGAGGCTTAGGGCAATTCCCCGAGGAAGACACTCCTTAGCCCGGCCCGTACACGCGATCGCATCAGTGATAGCCATCCAATTTCTTGGTGGTCTGAATGCGCTCTACGGCCTGAACGCCAGGGCGCGCGGCAGCAGGCGCGAGGGTTGCGAAGGATGCGATAGGCGTCTCCACCCATTCGCAGACCAGCGGCGCGTGTCGCGAGGGTCGATCATCTCCTCCATTTGGAATCGGTTCAGCGGGCCGATCGGGCCGCGCGCGCTTTCGATGCGCGCATTGATCTCCGCGCGCAGCGCCGCCGGATCGGCGGCCTCGGCGAGCTGCCGCTTGTAGGCCGCCTCGATGCCGCCCTCGGGCGGGATTCCGCCGACATCGGCGGCAGGCCACGCCACACGCACCAGCGCCACTGCGCGGCGTTGCGAAGTTGTTGCCCGCGACCCCGAAGCTGCGGCGCATGATGACGGTGAAGATCGGCACCGCGACTTGCGCGAACGCGATCATCCATTCGCCGCCCTTGCGGATGGTGCCGGCGATCTCATGCTCCAGGCCGACCGCGAATCCCGGATTGTCGATCAGGTTGAGCACCGGAAGATGGAACAGGTCGCAGAGGTCGAGATGGCGCTGCAGCTTGTCGCAGCCGTCGGCCGTCAGCGCGCCGCCATTGATGTGGCGGCAGTCCGAGGCGACGACGCCCATGCGGATGGCCATTGAAGCGGACGAAGCCGGCGATCTGGTCGGTGCCCCACAGCGGCCCGATCTCGAAGAACGAGCCCTCGGTCCGCCATCAGCCGGATCGCGCGGCGCATGTCGAAGTCGTCGTGCGCTTGCGCGGGATGATGCGTGAAGCAGCTCCTCTTCGCGCCGATCGGCGGGATCCGTCGGTCGGGCGCGCAGCACCGGCGGCGCCTCATACACGCTCGACGGGAGGTAGGAAAGGAAGCGCTTGGTCATCGCGGTCGCCTCTTCTTCGGTCTCCGCGAGATTGTCGACCGAACCGTTGCGGCAATGGATGTGCCAGCCGCCCAGCTCCTCCTTGGTGATGTCGTAACCCATCGCATGGCTGACGACCGGCGGGCCGGCCACGAACAGCTGGGCGATGTCGCGCACCATCACCGAGAAATGCCCGAGCACCGCTTTCGCCGCGCCGATGCCGACGACGCTGCCGAGCAGCAGATTGACCACCGGAACTGTCGGCGAGCTGCTCACGTACATGGTGCTGCCGAGGTGGCCGGGCAGGAACGAGCCGCCCTCGCCGCGATACGCGGGGCCGTCCGGCGGTGATGGTCCCGGAACTTTCCTGTGCGCTGCTCTCGCCGGCCTTCTGCTGCTTGGGCACCATCGCGGCGATACTGCCGCCGCCCGACGAGCCATCGAGCAGGCGGATCGAGGGGCATCGAAGGTCGAGCGACAGCCGGTCGAGATGCGCGGCTCTTGCCGCCGATCGCGCCGTCGGCATGGCCGCCGCGCGAGGTGAAATCGTCGGCGCATACCACGCACGGTGCGGCCGTCGATCTTGCCCCATCCGCCGACGTGGTTGGCCGGCGTGAAGCCGGCGACGCCGGCCCTCGTCATCATAGTCGCGAAGCCGGCGAGGCTGCCGACCTCGCGAAAGCTGCCGGCGTCGAGCAGCAAGTCGATCCGCTCGCGGCAGGTCAGCTTGCCGCGCTCGCGCTGGCGAACGACGCCCGGGTCGTTCGAGTCGGGCGCGAAGCGTCGATGTGCGATCGCCTGCAACGCCTCGCACGTCGGCCAGCATCGGCGCCCAGCGTCGTCGCCATAGCGGCGCGGTGCCGTTGCGGCGTCGGCGCTCGCGCGTCGACGGAGCGATGGTCGCAATGATCTGGCCCGCTGTCGACCGTGCGCCGATGTCGACGGGCCGGATCGGTCACGACGCCGGCGCACGGCGCCGTGATCGCGGTTTCCATCTTCATCGCGCTGATGACCATCAGCGCCGCGCCGGCCTCGACCGTATCGCCGGCTTCGACCGGATTTCGATGACCGCGCCTGCCATGCGGGCTTTCGACGCGCCTCTTCGCCGGCCGGCAACGGTCAGCGCCGGGCGGTGCCGCTGAGTCGCCATTCCGTGGGCCGCGCTTGCCGCCGCCCAGCGCGGTCGCCTGCTGTT
This sequence comes from uncultured Alphaproteobacteria bacterium, assembly GCA_963755595.1. GTDB lineage: Bacteria > Pseudomonadota > Alphaproteobacteria > Reyranellales > Reyranellaceae > Reyranella. The sequence goes on from CAVWKP010000006.1 coordinate 15,666, forward strand.
CGAGCAACGCGAGCGAGCCCGAGGCGCGACGCCTGCGCGCCGTCGGCGCGCGAGGTCCGCGTGCTCCGAGAAGAAGGTCGTGCGAGCATCGCCGGCGCGCACCGCCGGATGCGACAGGACCGCGCGCAGCTGCTCGCAGATTGGTCGGCAGTCCGCCGATGTGGAATTCATCGAGCGCGCGCAAAGTGTGGTCGAGCGCCGAGGCGAACGAATGCGTCGAGTTTGACTGGCAGATGAGTTTGGCGAACATCGGATCGAATTGCGGCGGCGGCGCATAGCCCAGATAGCCGCAAGAATCGACCCGCACACCCGGGCCGGACGGCTCCTTGTAAGCGGTCAGCATGCCGGCGCCGCCCGCGACGATGCGCGCCTGTACCGCAAAGCCGCGCGGCGCTTCGATCGCGGCTCTGGTCGGGGATCCCGAGAGCTTTCAGCGATCGCCGGCCGCGATGCGGAACTGCGCTTCGACGAGGTCGATGCCGGTGACCTGCTCGGTGACGGTATGCTCGACCTGGATGCGCGGGTTGCATTCGATGAAGAAGTATTCTCCGCTCTCCGGGATCGACCAGGAACTCGACGGTGCCCGCGTTCACGTAGCGCGGCCGCGCGCGCGAGGCAAATAGCGTCGTCGAGAATGCGCTGGCGCAGGCTTGCGTCGAGGCCTGGGGCCGGGCGCGATCTCGACGACCTTCTGATTGCGCAGCTGCACCGAACAGTCGCGCTCATACAGATGCACGACGTTGCCTTGGCCATCGGCCAGCACCTGGACCTCGATGTGACGCGGTCGCGCGCAGCAGCTTCTCCACGAAACACCGAGCCGTCGCCGAATGCTGCCAGCGCTTCGCTCTGGCAGCGCGCGAATGCCGCCGCCATCTCATCGGGCCGGGTAACGGCGCGCATGCCACGGCCGCCGCCGCCCGCCGCGGCCTTCAGCATGACCGGATAGCCGACGGACTGCGCCATCGCCCCGGCCTCGGCGCCCGAGGCGAGCGCTGCCGGCGTACCCGGGACGACCGGAATGCCCTGCGCCTGGGCGAAGGCGCGCGCCTCGACCTTGTCGCCGAACAGGGCGAGCGTGGCGGAGGAAGGTCCGATGAAGCGCAGGCCCTCCAACCGGCAACGCTCGGCAAAGTTGGCGTTTTCCGAGAGGAAGCCGTAGCCGGGATGGACGCAGTCGCTACCACTGGCCTTGGCCGCAGCGATGACGGCATCGATATCGAGATAGCCGCGCACCGGATCTGCTGTCCGCTTGCCGATCTCGCGGGCCTTGTCAGCGAGCCTGGTGTGGAGTGACAGCGAATCGGCCGACGTAAACACGGCGACGGTGTCGACGCCGAGTGACGCCGCCGCCCGGGCAATTCGAATGGCGATCTCGCCCCGATTCGCGATCAGCACACGCTTGAACATCGATCAACTCCCTCAGAACAGGATGGTGCGCTGCACCTTGCCGCTGGACAGCTCTCGATACCAAAACCACATCCGCGCCAGCGTGGGCAGCCAACACCGGCTACCCAGGCATCAGCATATTTCCTGTGAACCGTATTGCATCTGCGTCAACTTCCTACGACGGATCCGCCGGTGTCTTGACCGAGAGACGATAGAATGCCGCCGCATTCTGCCAGAAGAAGCGGTCCCGATCTGCCTGCGAATGGCCGGAGAGCATCCGATTGAGAGAGCTGACGAGCGTGTCGTAATCGATTCGCAACCCGGCGACCGGGAAATTGCTCGCAAAGATGCATCGTCCCATGCCGAAAATAGCGATCGCCTCCGTGACGACGCGCCGATTCGGCTCGTAGTCCCAAGCACTGTCCTTCAGGCCGAACTCGGAGACCTTGACGTGAACGTTCGGCTCGCGAGCCAGTGTCTCCATTTCTCGCCGCCATGCAGCAAGGCCTTCCTCACTGCAATTCCATGGGAACCCGGTATGGTTCAGCACGATCGGGGTGCGCGGAAATTGCCGGGCGACCTCGGCGGCCTCGGCGAGGTGCCAGTAAGGAACACGAAGATCCCAGGACAGTCCATACTTCTCGAGCAGTGCGAAGCCGCGCAACCATTTGTCGTCCTGCATGGTGCCAGGCGCACCCGGCGTCGCGGTCCCTGGACGGAGAGACGTCACCGGTTTCGACCGGATCCCGCGCACGAGCGGAAACTGCGACTGGGCGGCAAGGATCTCTTCCGCATTCTCGGTGTGGAACCACGCGTGTGCGACAATGGCGCCGGGAAATCCGTAGCGTGCATTCACTTCGGTCACCCACCGCGTTTCGGCGACCTGCTGCGTGCGATCCATCTCGGCTTCGCAGTGCACCGTCGTCAGGACGTTGTGGGCGCGTGAATCCCGCTGATAGTCCACCGGCAGATAGTTGCGCTTGATCGCGTCGTACGAGCCCAGGAAAAAGTAAGGCTCCGGTCGATCAGTGAGGAAAGGATAACGGTTCGCCTCAAGGTCCCAGAGGTGGTGGTGAACGTCGATCAGTGTGACGGCTCCAGGCGCCTGATTCCATTCGCTCCTGATTGTCCTCATCACCGCTTCTCCGGGAATATTATTGCCTGCTCGCGGGTCGACCGGCCCTTCGCCCCGGTGCCGTAGCCGCGCTGGCAATTTGGGTTGATCAGTCTTCTTCTCTATCATCATTGAGAGTGACAAGTCGCCGTTGGCGTCACTCCGGAGGCTGCATGGCGCTGCAAATCGTCAATCTCTCGCGGAGGTACTGATCCATGACCGCGTATCGCAGCTTTCTTTTCGCTCCGGGTAACCATGCACGGAAGGTCATGAAGGTCTTCGATTGTGGCGCCGACAACGTGATCCTCGACCTCGAGGATGCGGTCGCCAAATCCGAGAAGGTCGCGACCCGCGCTCTCGTCGTGGAGGCGGTGAAACGGCCGCGCAAGGGCGGCGCCTACATCCGGGTCAACGCCTTCAACACCGAGTTCTGTTACGGCGACGCGGTGGCGGTGGTCGAGCCCGGCCTCGACGGCATCATCCTGCCGATGGTCGAGAGCCGCGAGCAGATCGTCGCGTTCGACTGGCTGGTCGGCTCGCTCGAGCGCGAGCGCGGCATGCCGCCTGGCGGCGTCGACATCATCCCGATCATCGAAACTGGAAAGGGTATCGCCAATGCGCGGGCCATCGCTGCCGCCGGCACGCGGGTGAAGCGCATGGCCTTCGGCGCCGGCGATTACACCCTCGACATGAACATGGAATGGACGCTCACCGAGAGCGAGCTGGAGCATGCCCGGGCGGAGATGGCAGTGGCATCGCGCGCCGCCGGCCTCGAAGCGCCGATCGACACTGTGTGGGTGCATATCAACGACCTCGAGGGTCTCACGAGCTCCGCGAAGCGGGCCAAACAGCTCGGCTTCCAGGGCAAGATGTGCATCTACCCGCCTCAGGTCGAGCGGGTGAACGCCGCGTTCACCCCAACCGAGAAGGAGATCGCCTTTGCGAGACGCGTCGTGGCTGCCTTCGAGAAGGCGGAGCGCGAGGGCTCCTCATCGATCCAGCTGGACGGCTTCTTCATCGACTACCCGATCGTCTACAAGGCTCAACGCACGCTCGACCTCGTCCGCGCCACCGAAGAGGCGACGTAGCTCCTCGCGTCGCTCGCTTCTCAAATCACGCCTTCGTCTTCCAGGCTGCGCAAGTCCGCGGCGTTCATGCCCAGCAGCCCGCCGTAGACGTCCGCGTTGTGCTGGCCCAGGCCGGGGCCAAGCGAGTCGATACCGCCCGGCGTGCCCGTAAGCCGAGGAACTACGTTCGGAACGGCGAGATCGCCGGCGCGTGGGTCGCTCACGCGGGCGATGTTCCCGCGTGCCGCGTAGTGTGGATCCAGGAAGATTTCGTCGACCGACGCCACGATGCCGCACGGCACTTCCGCCGCGTCACAAAGGTGGACGGCCTCCTGCTGCGTATGCTTCTTCGCCCAGTCTGCGACGAGGCCGTCGACAGCGGCGCGCTGCTTCTCGCGCTGGGCGATGGTGCCGTAGATGCCGTCGCCGGCCACCTCGGGCCGGCCCGCCAGCCGGGCCATGCGGGCGAAGATCTTGTCGTTGGTGCAGGCAATGGCGATCCACCGTCCGTCGCCGGTCTGGTAATGGCTGTGCGGACAGACGTTGGGGGCCGCCGCGCCCATGCGCTGGCGAATGAATCCGACCTTGTCGTAGGCGGGCGCCATCTCGTCGAGGATGCGGAAGATCGGCTCATAGAGCCCGATGTCGATCTGCTGGCCTCGGCCGGTGGCGTCGCGTGCGCGCAACGCCATCAGCACCCCGAGCGCGCCGTAAAGTCCGGCCATGTAGTCCGCGAGCGTTGCCGAGCCGGGTGTCACGGGCGGCCCGTCCGGCTCGCCGGCCAGGAAGGAGATGCCGCCGAAGGCGTTGCCGATCCGCCCGAACCCGGGCTTGTGGCTGTAGGGCCCGGTCTGGCCGTAGCCCGAGACGCGCAGCATCACGAGGCGCGGGTTGACGCCGCTCAGGACGTCCCAACCGAGGCCCCAGCCTTCCAGCGTGCCCGGCTGGAAGTTCTCAGTGAGCGCGTCGGCCTTCGAGACGAGTTGCTGGAGAATCGCCGCACCCTTGGGCGACTTGAGATTCAGCGTCACCGATTTCTTGTTGCGCGCTTCCGACAGCCAAACCAGCGTGTCGCCGCACTCGCTGACCGTGCCGAGCCTTCGGCACGGATCACCGACCTTGGGCTGCTCGACCTTGATTACCTCCGCGCCGAATTCCGCCATGATAGTCGCGCAATATGGTGCTGCGATGTAGGTGGCGATGTCGACCACACGTAGCCCGGCGAGCGGGCGGTTGTTGAGACCATTATCGGACACGAGGTGATTCCTTAAGCCAACGGGCGCCAATGGGATGGACGAAGTAGAGCTTGAGGTCGTCAATGCGGTAGCGCGGAGAAGTCGTGCACCACTACCTCCTCCGTCGCCGTGTCCAGCACGGCGCAGCTCAATTGCCCGCCATTGCGCGGGTCGCGGCCATCACCGGCCGAGCCGGGATTGACCACCAGCACCCGACCGATGCGACGGACGACCTGCTGGTGCGTATGGCCGTAGAGCACGATATCGGCGTCGGCCTCGCCAAAGCGTTGCAGCTCGGAGCTGGTAGGCAGCACATAGCTGCCGCGCGGCTCCCACGGCGTCGAGTGCACCATCAGGATGCGCTTGCCGTCGATCCGCAACTCGTGCCGATGGGGCCGCACGGCGAGCGAACCGAGCAAGGACCGGTTGATCTCCGCCCCAGAACGCGCCCGCACGCCGGCCGGCCCGAGGAAGACCTCCTCGTGATTGCCCAGGATAGTGAGCGCGTCGAGCTCGCGCAGCCGGCCGATCACCGCGTTCGAGAAGCTGATACTCGTAGATACTGTCGCCGAGACACAGCAGCGCATCGATCGGGCCCATGATCTCGAGGGCCCGATCGAGGCCATCGATGTTGCAGTGCAGGTCGGAGACGATACCGAGCTTCAACAGAGGTCTCAGATTGGCGTGCCAAATCGATTGTTCACCGGTAGCTGCCGGGGCACAAAGCCTTTCTTCGCGCGGGCGTCGAGCAACGGCCTCAGCGTCCCGGATGCCAGCCGGCCGCGGCGGCGAAGCGGGCGAAGAATTGCTCCTCGTAGACGTGCTCGGGGTCGTCGCGCACCATGCGGTCCATCAGTTGGGCGTCCGAGCCGACCAGGATGCGCCACCGGTCCGCCTTGACCCCGTCCAGGATGATCTTCGCCGCCTCGGCCGCGCTGGTCGGCGCATCGGTCAGGAAACGCCGGGCGCGTTCTGCAAGCATGGCCTTGATCTGGTCATCCGACAGCGCCGACGCGTCCTTGCCCATCGAGGTGAGCCGCGCGCGGGCCTGGGCGATCTGCCGGGCATCCAGTTCATCCGACTCGTTGCCGGTCTGGACCTTGAGCGAGTTGGTGCGAAAGCCGGTGCCGATATGTCCGGGCATGACGACCGAGACCTTGATGTGCGGCGCATTCAGCCGGAGATCGGTGATCAGCGCCTCGGTGAATCCCTTCACCGCGAATTTCGCCGCCGAATAGGCAGTGTGCGGCGCGTCGGGGCCAACCGAGGCCCAGAAGCCGTTCATGCTGCTGGTGTTGACGATGTGCGCTTCGTCCGCCGCCTGCAGCAGGGGCAGGAAGGTGCGGGTGGCGAGGTAGACGCCGCCCCAGCAGATGTTGAAGGTGCGCTCCCACTCGTCCCGGCTGTTGACGACCATGCTGCCACCGCCGCCGATCCCGGCATTGTTGAACAGCAGATGGATGCGGTCGGTCGCGTGCTGGTCCGCGGCTTCGTCGCGGAAGCGCAGGACGTCGGCTTCGTTGGACACGTCGGCGAGATGCGCGGTGACGCGCAGGCCTTGCGGCAGCCCCGCCGCCTCGCACTGCCGTCGCGTCTCCGCCATGCCGCGCCTCGAGACGTCGCACATGGCGACGTGACAGCCCTCGGCCACCAGCAGGCGAACCAGCTCGCGTCCCATGCCCGAGCCGCCACCGGTGACGACGGCAATCCTGCCGGAGAGTTCTTTCATCAGGTTCCTCCCTGTGGTTCGACGGGCCGGTTATTCTTACCGCCGATCGAGGCGACATGGCAGGATCGACGCATGCGCTGGAACAGACTCTCCCGGAAGGCTGGCGGACGGCGCACGATGAGCGTCCCGACCGTACCCTCGATGACGGACCCGGACGGGCCCGCACAACCAGGCGGGCCCGCGGGCGACTCCGATCGACAGCCGATCGATCGCACGGCGGTCCAGTATCTCGACCGCGTGCGCGCCATCTACCGTCCGACGCAGAGCGACACGCTGGCGCCAGGCCTTGAGCGCTTCGTCGGCTGCGAGGACATCTTTCGACACGTCGGCACGGGATCCGACGGGGCACAGCTGATGATGGAATGCCCGGTGCATTGGCCCGACGGCGTGCGCTGGGTGCCGATCCGCGATCTGGAGATATTGGAGATCCTGGAAGACCAGGACGTTCGAGCGGGCTGATGAGAAAGAAACGTCTTCCGGTAGCGGGCGAGCGGGTGAAGGTTGGCCGGCGGTTGGTCACGCTGCCCGGCGTGAGGTCGATGACCGACCCCAATCCCATCGCGCCGGCGACCAAGCCTGGTGTCGGCGAGCCGGAGAAGCCGACCGATGAGCTGAGCGAAGAACTCACCCGGACGATCAAGGCAGCCTACCAATAGCGGTCCGGAGTGGCCGGGCTTGCCGCCGGGGGAGGAGAACGTCATGCAGATCGGCTTCAATGCGCCCACCACGGGTCCGCTGATCGACCCGGACAGCCTGGGCCGGATCGTCACGGAAGGCGAGGCGCTGGGCTTCGACTACATCACGATCAGCGACCACATCATGGTGCCGCGCAATCTGCAGTCGAAGTATCCCTATACCGGGACCGGCGAGTTCCCGGCGGGCGCTTCGGCCGCATGGCTCGAGCAGCTGACGACCACGGCCTATGTCGCCGGGCTGACGAAGAAGCTTCGCTTCGTCCTTTCGGTCATGGTGGTGCCGCACCGCCCGGCCGTGCTGACCGCCAAGGTGCTGTCCACCATCGACTACCTCTCCAAGGGGCGCCTTACGCTGGGCATCGGTGTCGGCTGGTGCCGCGAAGAGTTCGAGGCAATCGGCGCCGCCCCGTTCGACGATCGCGGCCACGTGACCGACGAATGGATGGCAGCGTGCCAGGAACTCTGGTCCGCCGAGGCGCCGAAATTCGCCGGCAAATATGTGCGCTTCGACGACGTGGTCTTCACGCCCAAGCCGGTGCAACAGCCGATTCCGATCTGGGTCGGCGGGGAAAGTGCGCCGGCGCTCCGTCGCACCGTCCGCTATGCCCACGGCTGGTATCCGGTCGGCACGAACCCGCAGCACCCGATGAACACGGTCTCGACCTTCAGGCAGGGGCTGGAACGCTTCCACGGGTTCTGCCAGCGCGGCGGCCGCGATCCGAAGGAGATCACGCTGGCCTATCGGGTCCTCACCGGCCCCCGCGTGCGTTCCCGCGGCAGCATCGACGGCGAGGCCGAGCTGTTCACCGGCGGCGACGCCGACTGGGTCGGCGATATCAGGCGGCTTCAGGACTTCGGCGTCAGCTCGGTCGATGTGCGACTGTTCGGTTACGGCGCGGTGCAGACCCTGCAGGGCACGATCGACAACATGCATCGCTTCCGCGACGGCGTGCTGTCGAAGCTCGCCTGAGGCCGGGCGTGTTGTCCCGGATGCTGGTCCAGGTGACCTTTCCGCTGGCCGCGGCAAACGTCATGAACCAGGCCACGCGCATGGTGATGGCGATCGTCGGTCCCGTGCTCGCGGTGGAACTCGGCCTGTCGGCCATCGAGCTGGGCGTGCTGGCCGCCTCCCTGTTCGCGGCCTATGCGGCCGCGCAACTGCCGCTGGGCGTGGCACTCGATGCGTTCGGCGCGCGCCGCGTGCAGACCGTGCTGATGCTGCTCGCGGCGGTGGGCTTCGCGATCTTCGCGCTGTCGCCGGGCTTTGCCGGGCTCGTCGCGGCGCGGATCGTCCTCGGGGTCGGGATTTCGGCCGGCCTTATGGCGGTGATCAAGGCGCACGCCGACTGGGTCGAGCGAAGCCGGGTCGCGCACGTGACCGGCATCGCGACGGCGATCGGCGCGCTCGGCAGCGCGCTCGCCACGTCACCCGTCCAGGCGATGCTGCCCGCGCTCGGCTGGCGGGGCGTCTTCTGGGGGCTGTGCCTGCTGGCACTTGCGGTCGCGGCCTGGATCTTCGTGTCGGTGCCCGACAAGCCGCGCGTCGCGGGCCCGGCGCGAACCCTGCGGGGGGACATTGCCTTGAGCGGTCGCATCCTCGCCTCGCGGACCTTCTGGCGGTTCGGTCCGGCGGTTGCCACCCTGTCGATGTTCAACTTTGCCTACCTGGGCCTTTGGGCAGGCCCCTGGCTGCGGGACGTGGCCGGCATGGACGGACCGGCCCGCGCCGGCGTGCTGTTCCTCTACACCTTCGCGATGGTCGCGGGCAGCGTGCTCACCGGCAGCGCCGCCAGCCGGGCGAACGCGGCCGGCCTGCCGCCTTTTCTCGTTCCGATCGTCTCGCTAACGGGCCTGGTACTGCTGCAGGCGGGCCTGATGCTGCAGCCGGGTCAACCCTCGGTCGTACTCGTGCTTTGGCTTGCAATGGCGGTGTTCGGTGCGTCCGGCCCGGTGGGCTATATCGTGATGTGCCAGATGTTTCCACCCGAGCAGACCGGGCGGGTGTCGACTGCCGTGAACACGCTGACGCTCGGCGCTGCGTTCCTGATCCAGGCGGCGATCGGCTGGATTCTCGATCTTTGGCCGCGCACCGCGTCGGGCGGGTGGGATCCGGACGGCTACAGCTGGGCCCTGGCGTTGACCGCGACGCTTCAGGCGCTCGCGGCGCTCGTGATGGCGACGGCCCCGCGACGTGGCCATTGATGGAGGCCTAGGCAGCTCGACTGGGAGCGCGCTACTCTGCGGTGCTCCGCATGAGTCGGACGCCTAGCATTTCCCATGTGGGCGGCTTCGGCCATCTCCTGATGATGGGCCAGGGTGGCCACATCACTCACGAAGACACGGCCGACAACCTGACATTGTTCAGGAAGGAGGTCCTGCCGCACCTCGCCGAGCTCGGCTGACGGCTTGTTGGCAGGAAGACTGGGGGCCGCCTATGGTGTGACTTTCAGGATCCCATCGAAGGAGCATTCCAAATGGCGTATTCGCTCTATGACGCAGCCGTAACTCCCTGTGTCCAGCAGCTTGGCGCACTGGCCGGCATCATCGACAAGGCTGCCGCACATTGTGCCGCCAACAAGATCGAGGAAGCGGCCCTGCTGCAGGACCGGCTGTATCCAGACATGTTTTGCCTCGCCCGCCAGATCCGTCAGGCGGCGGATTTCGGCGTGAACACTGGCGGCCGCCTCGCTGGTGTAACTCCGCCGGCCATGCCAGCTGTGGACGACACCAGCTTTGCCGCCGCCAAAAGCCGGATCGAAACGGCTCTGGGCTTCGTGAAATCCCTGACGCGCGCTCAGCTCGACGGTGCCGAGGGCAAGGTCGTTACGTGGACCGCGGGCGGCAACGAACGCAAACTGAAAGGCAACGATTATCTGCAGCAGTTCGCAATGCCGAATTTCTTCTTCTTCGTGACGACAGCGTACGACATCCTGCGCCATCGTGGCGTGCCGGTTGGAAAGCGGGACTTCCTCGGCCCGGTCAACTGGCTCTAGGGGCGCTATCGGAAACGCATATCCTCGCGGCACAGCACCGATGGACGGCCCCTTGCGAGAGCGAAACGGCTGACTTCGGGACCTTAAGAGCAGATTGGAGGAACACCCATGGCGACCCCCAATTCCGTTGGCATGAGCGCAGCCCGTCTCGAGCGCATCGCGCCCGCGATGCGGTCCTACGTCGACCGCGGAACTTATGCGGGCGTCAGCACAATCATTGCGCGCCGCGGCATTGTCGTCCACGCGGCGCAATATGGCCTTCGCGACAAGGAGGCCGGCAAGCCCATGACGGAAGACACGATCTTCCGTCTCTACTCGATGACGAAGCCGATCGTCTCGACGGCGCTGATGATGCTGCTGGAGGAAGGGAGATTCCGTCTCATCGACCCCGTCGCGCGCTATGTCCCGCCCTTCGCGCACGTCAAGGTGCTCGAACCCGACGGCTCTTTGTCGGACCCCAAACGGCCGATGATGGTGCGCGATCTGCTGACGCACACGAGCGGCCTCACCTATCACTTCCTTTCGGATACGAAAGTCAGCGACATGTACGCCGACGCGAAGATCTTGAAGGCAAGCGTTTCGCTCGGCGAGGCGGTCGACGATCTCGCCCGCTATCCGCTCGCCTTTCAGCCGGGGTCGCACTGGCAGTACAGCGTGGGCATCGACGTCGCCGCTCGCGTCATCGAGGTGATTTCGGGACAGGCGCTCGGCGATTTTCTCAAGGAGCGGCTTTTCGTGCCGCTCGGGATGGTCGATACGGCCTTCGAGGTTCCCGTGGGTCGGCGCGAGCGCCTCGCCGCCATGTACGGCCGGCCCGATATCATCGTGCCGCCTATCAAGTTCTTGGACGGCCTTCGCGCTCTGGCAGCAAGGGTTCAACAAGCGCATCGACGTGTCCGCAACCTATCCGGTCGACGCCCCGGCGAGCTTCCAGCGCGGCGGCCACGGGCTCTTCGGCACCGCGCGCGATTATCTCCGCTTCGCGCAGATGCTTGCGAACGGCGGGGAACTCGACGGCGTGCGCTATCTTAGTCGCAAGACACTGGGGCTCATGCATTCGAACCATGTGCCGCCGGCGCTGCTGCCGCTGGAGCTGGGCGGTTTTCCCATTCCGGGTTGCGGCTTCGGGCTCGGGTCCCGCGTCGTCAACGACGTGGCGCAGACGGGCGCGCCGGGCTCGCTCGGCGAATTCGGCTGGGCCGGCGCGGCGAAGACGCACTATTGGGTGGATCCCGTGGAGCAAATTGTCGGCATCTTCATGACCCAGTCGATGTCGAGCTTCGACCTTCCCGAGATGGACCTGCGCGGGTTGGTCTACGGGGCGATCATCGACTAGACCGTAACTCGCTTGGCCGCCGGCGAGGGCGCAATCGCTTGCATGGCTGGCGCCCGAGGACTTAGCCAATCCAACCATTCGCCGGTTGCGGCCTCCTTGCCCGCGCTGAGTGCTGCGGCCTAAATTGAGCCGTCGGTGTCCGACGATTATCGGGGGGCGATGGCGATTTAAGGAACTTTGTCGTGGCCAATGACGCGGGCTCTGGCGACACGTCCGAACGCTGAAGCGATTGTCGACGGCGAAACACGCCTCACCTACGCGAAATGGGGCCGCAGAGTGCGTGGTCTCACCGCCGGCTTGCGTAGCCTCGGTTTGCGTATGGGCGATGTCATTGCCTCGATCGGTCAGAACAGCTTCAGGCACCTGGAGTGTTGGGTCGGCATTCCCGCGGCGGGCATGGTACTCAATGATCTCAACTACCGGCTCGCCGTCCCAGAGTTGGAATTCATCATCAACGACTGTGGCGCCCGGGCCCTCGTCGCCGATGGTGCGTACCTGGAGGTGGCCCGCCAGTTGTCGCAACGATGCCCCTCTCTCGAATATTTGGTCTACTTCGGCACTGAGCCGGCGCCGGAAGGCTGGGTCCATTGGGACGATCTGTGCGCCGCAAGCCCTCTCGACGAGGATCACCCAGAGCTTCGCGCGATCACCGCCGACACGCTTGCGGCCATCTCTTACACGGGTGGTACGACGGGCCTGCCCAAGGGCGTGATGCAGAGCCATGGCAACCTGCTGGCCAATGCCAAGCACATGCTCATCGCCAATCCGCTGATGCCGACGGATCGGTTCATCCATGCCGCACCGATGTTTCACGCCGCCGATGCGGCGACGACGTTCGCGCTGACATTCATGGGCGGCGCCCATGTCTGCATCCGCGGCTACGAGCCGGATCTGTTCGGCAGAGTCGTCGAAGCCGAGAGGGTCACCGTGGCCCTGATCGTTCCGACGATGATCAACATGTTACTCAATCACCCCGGTACAGCCGCCCGGGACCTCTCATCATGGCGATTGCTCATGTACGGCGCGTCGCCGATGCCGGTGGAGCTGCTGCTTCGGGCCTGCAACACGTTGCCGTGCGACTTCGTCCAGCTTTACGGGATGACGGAAGCGTCGCCGCTGGTGACGTCCACCCAGCGCACCGACAATCGCGACGGCGCCCGCGGCATTGAACCCGCCAAGAGCCGCCTTGCCAGCTGCGGCCAACCGGTCGTCGGGGTCGAGGTCGAGATCCGCCGTCCCGACGGTTCGGTCTGCAACCCGCGTGAGGTCGGCGAGGTGCATGTGCGGGGACCGAACATCATGCAGGGCTATTGGAAGCGGCCGGAGGAAACGGCGAATGCCCTTGTCGGTGCCGGTTGGTACAGGAGCGGCGACGTGGCCTGGGCCGACGAAGAGGGCTACCTGTTCGTCGTTGACCGCGCCAAGGACATGATCATTTCGGGCGGTGAAAACGTGTACACGACCGAAGTCGAGAATGCCGTGTTTCAACATCCCGCCGTCCTCGAGGTCGCGGTCTTCGGCATTCCGCACGAGAATTTCGGAGAGATGGTCCACGCCGAGGTGGTCACCAAACCGGGCATCACCATCACGATCGAGGAGATCGTGGCCGTCTGCCGGGAGCACATTGGCGGCTACAAGGTCCCACGGTCCGTGGCGATCCGCAGCGAGCCGCTGCCGAAATCGGGCGCCGGTAAGATCCTGAAGCGCAGTCTTCGCGATCCCTACTGGAAGGGCCGAGAGCGTGGGGTCAACTAGGTATCGGCTTGCGGCGTCGTCTGCCGTTTGACCACCGGTGCGCCCCAATGTGATCTCCAAGCCCGCCAGTTCCCGAAGCGGTTTCAACGGCAAGCCCATGCAGCTCGCAATTTTCCCTCGGATCGCTCCGCCGCCACGCCTCGTGGTGCGAGCGCCAGAGTGTTTCAAGCTCCACCCGATAATCCGCAGGCCATGGCCATTCTCGACACCGATGCCGAGCATTTCCCTGTTCTTTGCCAAAAATTCTCTGTTCCGCCGCCACAAATTCCCTGTTCCAGAAACGGCGAGCTCATCGTTTTGGTCCCGCAAAGCCAGGTTTTGCGCGCTTAGACAGCGGTCAATTCAACGCTGAAGCGGCAAAATTCCCTGTTGTTTTCCCTGTTAGCAGGGAACTTTCGGCGGAGACCGGTCCGTACAGGATTGACCCCACTACCAACCGTTTCCCTTCACTTGCACTTCGCCCGCTCGATTGCGTCGGCGATCAGCCGGTGCGCTTCAGCGACATCGCCCCAGCCCATCAGCTTCACCCACTTGCCGGGCTCGAGATCCTTGTAGTGCACGAAGAAATGCTCGATCTGCTGGACTCGTGATCTCGGGCAGGTCGGTGTAGGACTTCACGTGCACGTAGCGCTGGGTGATGCGCGCCGAAGGCAAGGCGATGATCTTCTCGTCGCCACCGCCGTCATCCTCCATCCTGAAGACGCCGATCGGCCGCACGTTCATCACCGCGCCAGGCAAGATCGGGCGGATGTTGGCCACCAGCAAGTCGATCGGATCGCCGTCGTCGCTCAGCGTATGCGGCACGAAGCCGTAGTTCCCCGGATGGCGCATCGGCGTGTAGAGGAAACGGTCGACGATCAGGGTGCCCGCCGCCTTGTCCATCTCGTACTTGATCGGCTCGCCGCCGATCGGCACCTCGATGATGGTGTTCACGTCGGGCGGATTGTGGCCGATCGCAATGGCGTCGAAGTTCATGGCGACATGACATAAGGGCACCTCGAATAATAGCCTTGTCTTCTGAGGTGTGCGAATCTTGTGCCAGAGGTATTGAGTTGGCGGGAGTTGGGTATGTCGCAGATGGGCTTTTTCGATGCGGACAAGCGTTTGTCGATGCTGTCGTTGAAAGGCGATCCACTGGAGGCGATCTCCAAGCTGATGCCATGGGAGATGTTTCGCGCCGACATCGAGTCGGTGGCGCTGACAGCCGAGGAGTCCAGAAAAAGCAAGGCCGGGCGCAAGCCGATCGACGCGCTGGTGCTGTTTCGGATGCTGGTGCTGCAGTCGCTGTACAATCTGTCCGATGAGGAGGCCGAGTACCAGGTGCGCGACCGGTTGTCGTTCACGCGTTTTCTCGGGCTTGGCATCGAGGACAGCATTCCGGATGGCACGACGCTTTGGCTGTTCCGCGAGAAGCTGGCCAAGGCGGGTTTGATCGACAAGCTGTTCGAGCGTTTTGGCCAGCATCTGGAAGCCAAGGGCTACATCGCGCGCGGCGGCCAAATGGTCGATGCCACGATCGTGCCGGTGCCTCGGCAGCGCAACAGCCGCGACGAGAACGAGCAGGTCAAGGCCGCCACCACCCCTGAGGACTGGAAGAAGCGTCCGTCGAAGAACCGGCAGAAGGACAAAGATGCACGCTGGACGAAGAAGCATGGGCGCAGCTTGTTCGGCTACAAGAACCATGTGAACGCCGATGCCCGGCACAAGCTGATCCGTGAATACGGTGTTAGCGATGCGAGCGTGCATGACAGCCAGGCGTTCGACGATCTTCTGAACAAGGGCAACACGTCGAGCGACGTGTACGCCGACAGTGCCTACCGCTCGGCCGAGACCGAGCGGAAGCTGAAGGCCCGGGGGTTCAGGAGCCGTATCCACAAGCGCGGACGCCGCAATCGTCCGCTGAGCGATGCAGAGACAAAGGCGAACTCCAGGAAGAGCAAGGTGCGGGCGCGCATCGAGCACGTGTTCGGCGCCCAGGAGAATGCGCCCGGCGGGCGACTCGTCCGCACGATCGGCATCGTGCGGGCGAAGATCAAGATCGGGCTTCAGAACCTCGCCTACAACATCCGCCGCCTGGTGATTCTGGAACGAGCTGCTGCTGCATGACGCGAGGAGTCCGTCCGCTACGCACCACCCTGAGCGTCAGGAGGCCAAAAAGCCGCGATGGCGCCGACCAAGCCGCGCCGGAACCACGAAACATCGGGTGCCATGGCCAGCGCGTCACTGACAGACCTAATCTTCGAGGTGCCCATAACAAAACCGGCCGCCTCTTGCGAGGTGGCCGGTTCTGCCCGCAGCAGCGGCTGACTAGTCGTTGCGGTAGATGTCGCGGTCCTTGGTCTCCGGCATGAAGAGCAAGCCGATGACGAACGTCATGCCAGCCACGATGATCGGATACCAGAGGCCGGAGTAGATGTTGCCGGTCGCCGCCACGATGGCGAAGGCCGTCGGCGGCAGGAACCCGCCGAACCAGCCGTTGCCGATGTGGTAGGGCAGCGACATGCCCGAGTAGCGGATGCGGGTCGGGAACAGCTCGACCAGCAGCGCCGCGATCGGCCCGTACACCATCGTCACGTAGATCACGAGGATGGTGAGGATCAGGATCACGACCGGCATGTTGACCTTGGCCTTGTCGGCCGCGGCCGGGTAGCCGGCACCACGGATCGCCGCAGTCGCTTCTTCGGTGAAGGCCTTGGTCTTGGCCGCCGCGTCGGCGCCGGCCTTGGCCCGGTCGAAGGAGGTGATGACCTTGTCGCCGACCTTGATGGTCGCCACCGTGCCGGCCGGGGCCGCCACGTTGGAGTAATTCACCGAATTGGTCGCCAGGAACGACTTCGCGACGTCGCAGGACGTGGTGAAGCTCGCCGTACCCGTCGGGTTGAACTGGAAAGAGCATTCCTTCGGGTCGGCGGTGACAGTGACCGGCGACTTCTCGAGCGCCTGCTCGAGCGTCGGGTTCACCGCATTGGTGAGCGCGCTGAACAGCGGGAAGTAGGTGATCACCGCCAACAGGCAGCCGGCGAGGAGGATCGGCTTGCGGCCGATCTTGTCGGAGAGCCAGCCGAAGAAGATGAAGAACGGCGTGCCGATCGCAAGCGAAGCGGCGATCACCAGGTTCGACGTCGTCGGATCGAGTTTCAGCGTCTGCGTCAGGAAGAAGAGCGCGTAGAACTGCCCGCAGTACCACACGGCGGCCTGGCCAGCGGTGCCGCCGAACAGGGCAAGGAGGGCGATCTTGGCGTTCTCCCAGCGGCCGAACGCCTCGCGCAGCGGCGTCTTGGAGTGCGTGCCGGCGTCCTTGATGCGCTTGAAGGCCGGCGACTTTTCCAACTGCAGCCGGATCCAGATCGACACGCCGAGCAGGAAGATCGACAGCAGGAACGGCACGCGCCAGCCCCAGACGGAGAACTGCTCCGGCGTGAGCCACAGGCGCAGCCCGAGGACGACCAGCAGCGACAGGAACAGGCCGACGGTCGCCGTGGTCTGGATCCACGAGGTGTAGAAGCCGCGGCGATGCTGCGGCGCATGCTCGGCAACGTAGGTCGCGGCGCCGCCATACTCGCCGCCCAGCGCCAGGCCCTGGATCAGGCGGCAGATGATGAACAGCACCGGAGCAGCAAAGCCGATCGAGGCGTAGCCCGGCAGCAGGCCGACCACGAAGGTCGCGATGCCCATCAGGGTCATGGTGACCAGGAAGGTGTACTTGCGGCCGATCAGGTCGCCCAGGCTGCCGAAGAACAGCGCGCCAAAGGGGCGGACCGCGAAGCCGGCGGCGAAGCCCAGCAGCGTGAAGATGAAGCCTGCCGTCGGGTTCACGCCCGAGAAGAAGTTGGCGGCGATGTTCACGGCGAGCGCGCCCGCCAGATAGAAATCATACCATTCGAAGATGGTGCCGACGGACGAGGCGAGAATGACCTTGCGGTCCTCGCGCGTCATAGGTGCCGACGAGCCGGCAGTGGCTGCCATTGCCATGTCTTGGTGCTCCTCCTGACGTTTCCCCGAAACGCCTTTTGGTCAGGCGCTTTGACTTTTTGTTGCCCTATTTCACTACACGAGGCCTGAGAATTGGACAATGATGGGGACCCCATACTTTAGTCGAAGGGACGTTGTGGATATGGCCGACGGGCCGCCGGATTCGCGCTCGTTCCTGATCGCCGACGACCATCCCATGGTCCGCGATGCGCTCAGCACGGCGCTGTCGCACGCCTTCCCCGGCGCGGCGGTGGCACTGGCCGGCAGCCTGGCCGAGGTTCAGGCGAGCCTCGAGCGCCAACCCGAGACCGACGCATTGCTGCTCGACCTCGACATGCCAGGCATGGACGGCCTGACCGGCCTGGCGCTGCTGCGGTCGGACTGGCCGACAGTGCCGATCATCGTGGTGTCGGCGGCGCGCGACGCGGCAGTGGCGCGGCGCACCCACGATCTCGGCGCCTCGGCCTATGTCGACAAGTCGGCGTCGCTGGAGGAGATCGCGGCCACCGTGCGCGCCGTGCTCGACGGCGAGATCCTGGCGCCGCCGCCGGCCGAGGCCGGCAATTTCTTCGCCCAGCGCGCCGCCCAGCTGACGCCGCAGCAATGGCGGGTGCTGGCCCTGATGGTGCAGGGCGACCAGAACAAGCAGATCGCCTACAAGCTCGGCGTCGGCGAAGCGACGGTGAAGGCCCACGTCACGGTGATCCTGCGCAAGCTCGGCGTGCGCTCGCGCACCCAGGCCGTCATCGAGGCGCGCGGCCTCGCCCTGCCGACGACGTAGTGCGCCGCCATCGGCGGCCGTTACCGAAGGTGACCGTTAGAATAACGGGAAAATAACGGTCACCTTCGGTAACCAACATACGGAGAGCGATGACCGTCCACAACAGTCCACCCTCCGTGGACGGGTCCGATGCCGGTGGCATCGGCCTTCTGCCCTCTCCGTCCGCAAATCCGGGACTCCCCGCTCGAAAAACAGTCGGAACGTGAAAGTCGGCAAAGTGGGCATACGCTACGCTCCCAAAGCTGCTGCTTCGACGCGCGCATTATACTGCGGACCCGGCCCGCCACCTATTTTGGTCATTAGAAGTCGTCACGCCGTCGCTTGGCTCTTCTCGCGCAGGCGTAGCAGGGCGCGCAGCGCGGCGGGCTTCACCGGTTTGTGCAAGAGCTCGGTGTGGCGAGCCCGCGCGCGCAGCCGCAGCGTGGGATCGCGGTCGGCAGTGACGAGCGCCGCCGGCACTGCCCGGCCCCAGGCGCCGCGCAGCGCCTCGATCACCTCAAGTCCGTCTTCCGCGTCGAGATGCAGGTCGGCCAGCACCAGGTCGGGCACGCGGCCCGCCTGGCTGACGCGCTGCAGCGCCTCGGCCTGCGAGGCCGCCGTCGCCACTTCGCATCCCCAGCCCGCCAGCAGGGTCGCCATGGCCTCGCGCACGCGCGCTTCGTTGTCGATGCAGAGCACGAAGCTGCCGGCCTCGAGCGCCGGCGTCGCCTGCGGCGCAGGCGGCGCAACGCTGGCGACGACGACGGCCGGCACGCGTGGCACCACCACCGAGAAGGTCGAGCCCTGCCCAGGCGCCGAGTTGATGCGGATCGGCAGATCGAGCATGCGGCCGATGCGCTCGACGATGGCCAGGCCCAGCCCCAACCCGCGCTCTTCGCGCGGCCGGTCGTCCTCCGGCTGCAAGCGCACGAACTCGTCGAAGATGATGGCCTGCTTGTCGGCTGCGATGCCCGGGCCGTTGTCCTTGACCTCGATGCGCAGCCCCTCCTCCCCGTCTTCTCGTGTGACGCGCCGGCAGCCCAGCAATACGCGCGGCCGGCGGCCCTCGGCACAGCCGTAGCGCAGCGCGTTGCTGAGCAGGTTCTGCAGGATGCGGCGCAGGAAGGCGGGATCGGTCGACACGAACGCCCGCGTCGGCGCCACGACCAGCTCGACGCCGCGGCGCGCGGCGACCGGCGCGAAGGCCGTCGCCAGCGAATTCGAACAGCGGCTGCAGGGCGAACGGCCGCTTCTCCGGCTTGAAGGCGCCGGCATCGAGCTTGGAGATGTCGAGCAGCGCATCCAGGAGCGATTCGACCGCGCCCAGGCTCGCATCGACCTTGCCGCCGAGATCGTTGCCGGGGTCGCGATCCATCATTGCCGCGGTGAACAGCCGCGCGGCATGCAGTGGCTGCAGCAGGTCGTGGCTGGCTGCGGCGATGAACCGTGTCTTGCCGAGATTGGCGGCCTCGGCCTCGGCGCGGCTCGCCTCGAGCTCGGCGGTGCGCGCGGCGACGCGCTGCTCCAGCGTCTCGGCGGCGCGGCGCAGCTGGCGGTCGCTGTCGCGCAGCGCCTCGGCGGTACGCACGCGCTGGGTGACGTCGTTGCAGGTCGCGACGAACCCGCCGCCCGGCAGCGGATCGAGGCGCAGTTCGACGACGCGGCCGTCGCGCGTGCTGATCTCGTGGGTCTTGGGCGCCTCCGGCCGGCGCAGCAGGGCCACGATCTCGGGCGCGGCGCCGAACCACAGCGGCGAGACACCGACCGCCACGGCCTCGCCGTCGAGCGACAGCAGGGTGGTGAAGCGGTCGTTGAAGATCTCGAGATTGCCGTCGCGGTCGAAGGCGGCGATGCCCATGCCGACATGGTCGAGCGTGTTGCGCAGGATCTCGTAGTTGTAGCTGATGGCCTGCGAGGCCTCGTCGATCAGGGCGCGCGCGCTGCGCGGCAGCAGCCGCCCGCGCCGCCCGAAGGCGGCGACGATGACCCGCGCCGAGGCCGCTCCCAGGGTGCCCGACAGCACGCGCTCGGTGCGCGCCAGTGCCGCTTCGATCGACAGCGGGCCGCCCGCCAACGCCCGCCCGGCCCGCGCTCGCCGATGAAACGCGCCAGCAGCTCGCGCAATTCGTCGATGCGCTGGGCGTCGGCCGGCGTTTGGGCGGCCTGCGGCTGTGGCCCTCTTTCCGCCAGATCGCCACCAAGGACAAAAGCGCGGGCTTGGTCGGCGTCGGCGCCGCGCGCCTCGACCAGCAGCGACACGACGACCAGCAGCAGAGTGTTGACCGCGATGCCGACCACGAAGCCCTGGCCCACCGGATCAAGCCCGCTGAGCGGTGCCGGCAGCCAACCCCGCAGCGGCGCGGCCGCGCTTTGCTGCAGCGTCGGCAGCAGGAGTGCATAGAGCCAAACCACGAAGCCACCGGCCAGGCCCGCCAACACACCCAGCCGATGGGCGCGCCTCCAGTAGAGGCCGAACACCACGCCGGGCGCGAAGTTCGCCACGGCGCAGAAGCTTATGAGCCCGATCGAGGCGAGCGGCAGATAGCCCGAGATGATGCGCTCGTAGGCGTAGCCCGCCATCAGGATCAGCACCACCGCGGCGCGGCGCACCAGCACGACCAGCGGCCCCATCTCGCGTGGTCCGTCCCACACGCCGCCGCAGCAGATAGGGCATCAGAAGCTCGTTGCCGATCATCCCCGACAGCGCCATGCAGGCCACGATCACCATCGAGGTCGCGGCCGACAGCCCGCCGATGAAGACGAAGGCCGACAGCCAGCTCTCGCCGTGGCCGAGCGGCAGCTGCAGCACATAGAGGTCGGGACTGACCTTCGACCCGATCAGCAAGAGACCCGCCGCCGCGATCGGCACGACGAACAGGTTGATCAGCAGCAGATAGGACGGGAACAGCCAGCGCGCGGTGCGCAGGCTGGCCGGATGGCCATGCTCGACCACGGCGACATGGAACTGGCGCGGCAGGCAGAGGAAGGCCATGGCCGACAAAAGCGACGTGACGATCCAGGTGAGAGGCGAACCTTCGCGCGTCACCTGATCGGCCAGGGCCGGCTGATCGGCCAGCCGCGCCCACAGGTCGGACGGGCCGTCGAACAGCACGAAGAGCACGAACGGCCCGACCGTCAGCAGCGCGAGCAGCTTCACCACCGATTCGAAGGCGATCGCCAGCATCATGCCGCGATGCTGTTCGGAGGCCTGCACGTTGCGCACGCCGAACAGGATGGTGAACACCGCCATCAGCGCCGCCACGATCAGCGAGGTGTCGGTGTGGACGACGTCGGCGCGGCCGTCGATCCAGGGCGTCGGTGCGGCGATGGTGCGGAAGGACGACGACACCGCCTGCAGTTGCAGCGCGATATAGGGCAGCACGCCCACCGTGGCGAACAGCGTGGCGCTGACGCCGACGGCGCGGCTCTTGCCGTAGCGCGAGGCGAGGAAGTCGGCGATCGAGGTGACGTTGTGCTGCTTGGCCAGCCGCACCATCTTGGCGACCAGCGGATAGCCCGCCGTGACCATCAGCACCGGGCCCGTATAGATCAGGATGAAGTCGAAGCCCGCCGTCGCCGCGCGGCCGACCGCGCCGTAGAAGGTCCACGAGGTGCAGTAGATGGCCAGCGACAGGCCATAGACCGCCGGCGCCACGGAACTCGCCGACCAGCGCCGCGCATGGCGGTCACCGAACCAGGCCACGGCGAACAGCAGGCCGAGATAGGCCAGCGACAGGGCGAGGACGGCGGGCTCGGCGAGCATTGCGCCAGCATTCAACCGCGCCTCGCCGACAGCCACAAGCTGCGGTTAAAGTCGGCCTCGGCGGAGGGGGCTGCTCATGGACCACGAGATCACGACGCTGCAGGCCCTGTCACTGTGGTGGCAGCATGGCGAGATTCCCAAGGGCTTCGTGCTCTGGGGCCAGTACCTGTTCTTCTGGGACAGGCTGGGCAAGATCCTCGAGATCGTCGGCGCGCTGGCGGTCGTGATCGACGTTCTGGGTGCCGAGCGGCTGGCCGCCATCGCCGCCGGTCTCAGGCAATGGAGCCAGGACCCGGAAACCCGGCCGCTGACCTTCGTCATCAGGCCACGCGTTGTCCTCACGGGAGTGGCGGCAATCTCGATCCTGGCAGGCATCGCCCTGCTGACCGGACCGCAGAAGGTCGATCCGGTGCTACCCTTCACCGGCATTCATCTGCCGGCAAGCCTTGCCGTCGCCACGACGTCGCTCGGCCTCGCCCTCGCCGCCTACGTCTTTCTCGCGCTCTATTTCGTGCTGTTCGAGGCCGTGACACCGCCGATCGCGGACTACACGGCACGGCTCCTTCAGCGCGAGCACGCCGATAAATGGCTGAAGCTGATCAGCCTGCCGCTGCTGAGCCTCGGCTTCTTCCTGGACCTGCTGGCCGCGTGAGGCACGCCGAGCGTTGAATTGGCGAGGCCCCGGTCGCTAAAAGCCTCGCCAGTTCAAGGAATCAAAATGGCTTCGTATCAGTACATCTATGTGATGAAGGGTCTGAACAAGACCTTCCCGGGCGGCAAGCAGGTGTTGAAGGACATCTGGCTGTCGTTCTTGCCCGGCGCCAAGATCGGCGTGCTGGGCCTCAACGGCGCGGGCAAGTCGACCCTGCTCAAGGTCATGGCGGGCCAGGACGACAACTTCACCGGCGAAGCCTGGGCGGCCGAGGGCGTGAAGGTCGGCTTCCTCGCAGCAGGAGCCGCAGCTCAACGCGAAGAAGGACGTGCTGGGCAACGTCATGGAGGGCGCCGGCGACATGGCGACCATGCTGGCGCGCTTCGAGGAAGTGTCGGCCGCCTTCTCCGATCCCGACGCCGACATGGACAAGCTGATCGCCGAGCAGGCCGAGCTGCAGGAGAAGATCGACGCCGGCAACGGCTGGGACCTGCAGCGCACCGTCGAGATCGCCATGGACGCGCTGCGCTGCCCGCCCTCCGACGCGGGTGTCGACAAGCTGTCGGGCGGCGAGAAGCGCCGCGTCGCCCTCTGCCGCCTGCTGCTCAGCAAGCCCGATATGCTGCTGCTCGACGAGCCGACCAACCATCTCGACGCCGAGTCGGTGGCGTGGCTGGAGCGCCACCTCGAGGAATTCCCCGGCACCGTCGTGGCGGTGACCCACGATCGCTACTTCCTCGACAATGTCGCCGGCTGGATCCTCGAACTCGATCGCGGCGCCGGCATCCCGTGGGAAGGCAACTACTCGTCGTGGCTGAAGCAGAAGGACAAGCGGCTCGAGCTCGAGGAGAAGACCGCCGACGCCCGCCGCCGCACCATGCAGCGCGAGCTCGAATGGATGGGCCAGAGCGCGCAGGCGCGGCGCTCCAAGAGCAAGGCGCGCATCGCCGCCTACCAGCAGATGGTCGAAGAGGACAAGCAGGAGACGCTCGACCGCGCGCAGATCGTCATCCCCGCCGGGCCGCGGCTCGGCGACCACGTCATCGAAGCCGACAAGATCTCCAAGGGCTTCGGCGACCGCCTCCTGATCGACAACCTCTCCTTCAGGCTGCCGCCCGGCGGCATCGTCGGCGTGATCGGGCCCAACGGCGCCGGCAAGACGACGCTGTTCAAGATGATCACCGGCGCCGACAAGCCGGACTCCGGCACCTTCTCGGTCGGTCCGACGGTGAAGCTGGGCTACGTCGACCAGAGCCGCGAGACGCTCGATGCCAACAAGACCGTGTGGGAAGAACTCTCGGGCGGGCTCGACATCATCAAGCTCGGCAGCAAGGAAGTCTCGAGCCGCGCCTACTGCGGCTCGTTCAACTTCAAGGGCGCCGACCAGCAGAAGAAGGTGGGCCAGCTCTCGGGCGGCGAGCGCAACCGCGTGCACCTCGCCAAGATGCTGAAGTCGGGCGCCAACGTGCTGCTGCTCGACGAGCCGACCAACGACCTCGACGTCGACACGCTGCGCGCGCTCGAGGAGGCGCTGATCGACTTCGCCGGCTGCGCGGTCATCATCAGCCACGATCGCTGGTTCCTCGACCGCATCGCCACCCACATGCTGGCCTTCGAGGGCGACAGCCAGGTCGAATGGTTCGAGGGCAACTACCAGGACTACGAGGCCGACCGCCACCGCCGGCTCGGCACCGACGCCGACCAGCCGCACCGCATCAAGTACAAGCCGCTGGTTCGAAAGTAGGTTCGAGGCCGGAATGGCAAAACCTGTCGCTAGGAGAGTTCGATGGAAATGCCAACGCCTGAGAGGAGCCACCATGTCGCTTGAAGACAAGCTTGCCGCACTGCGCGCCGGCGCCGCGACGCGTATTCCAGCCGAGAAGGCCGCCATCATGCATCGGGCGACCGAGGACCTGCGCAAGTCGGGCATCCTCGACCGGATCGTGCCGGTCGGCGCCCACATGCCCGCATTCGAGCTCGCCAATCACGACGGACGGCGGGTCTCGTCGGACGATCTGCTGGCCGGCGGGCCGCTGGTCCTCTCCTTCTTCCGAGGATCGTGGTGACCCTATTGCAGGCATGAGCTGGACGCTCTGCAGACGATATATGCCGACATCGCAGCCCTCGGGGCCTCGCTTGTCGTGATCTCGCCCGAGCTGCCCGAGCGCACCGCGGACATGGCGGCCAAGCAGAAGCTCACCTTTCCCATCCTGTGGGACGAGCAATCGACGGTGGCCGAAGCCTTTGGCCTCGCCTTCGTCCTGCCCGATGATCTCCGGCAGGTCTATCTCGGCTTCGGCAACGACCTCGCCCAGCGCAACGGCGATCCGTCGTGGCGGCTTCCGGTGCCCTCACGCTTCGTCGTCGACCGCGATGGCATCGTCCGCTCGGTCCAAGCCGATCCCGACTATACCCATCGGCCCGAGGCAGAGACCACGCTCGAAGCGTTGCGCAAAGTCGTGGGCTAGTGGGAACCCGGACCTGTGATGAGGCGCGCCCCTGATTGGAAGGTAACGTAGGACCATAGCCAGTCGAGGATGACGACCAGGCGGTTCCTGAAGCCAATCAGGAACGACACATGCACGGCGCCCCAGAGCAGCCAGGCGAGCGTGCCGCTGATCCTGATCCAGCCGAAGTCGGCGACGGCGGCGCGCCGGCCGATCGTCGCCATCGTCCCGAAGTTGCGATAGCGGAACGGGCCGGACGCGGGCTTGCCGGCAAGCCTGGCGCGCAGCACGCGCGCCACGTACGCACCTTGCTGCTTGGCCACCGGCGCAAGTCCCGGCAGCGGCTGTCCGTCCGCGCCTCGGACATGGGCGGTATCGCCGATGCAGAAGATCTCGGGATGGCCCGCCACCGTGAGATCAGGCCCGACCACGACCCGTCCGACGCGGTCCGGCTGCACGCCGAGCCACTTCGCCGCCGACGAGGCGGCGACGCCGGCGGCCCAGATGATCGTCGCCGCCTCCAGGCGGTCATCGCCGATGGTCACGCCGGCTTCATCGCATTGCGTGACCGCCGTGCCGAGGCGAACCTCGACGCCCAGCCGCTCGAGCGACTTGCGCGCAGCGTCGCTCAGCGTCGGCGGAAAGGCCGCCAGCACGCGCGGCCCCGCCTCGACGAGCACGATGCGGGCTTCGCGCGGATCGATGTTGCGAAAATCGTGGCGCAAGGCCACGCGCGCCAGTTCGGCGATGGCGCCTGCCATCTCCACGCCCGTGGGGCCGCCGCCGATCACGACGAAGGTGAGAAAGCGGCGGCGGGCCTCGGTCGTTTGCTCGGCCTCGGCGTTTTCGAACGCGACGAGGATGCGGCGGCGGATGGCGGTGGCGTCGTCGATCTTCTTCAGGCTGGGCGCCACTTTTTCCCAGTCGTCATGGCCGAAATAGGCATGTCTCGCCCCAGTCGCCAGCAGCAGGTGGTCGTAGGCGAGCATCCGGTCCTCGAGCGTCACGGTGCGGCGCTCCATGTCGACGCCCGTCACCCTGCCCAGCAGCACGCGCACATTGGCGGCCGAGCGCAGGATGGCGCGGATCGGCGACGCGATCTGCGCCGGCGACAGGCCCGCCGTCGCGACTTGATAAAGCAGCGGCTGGAAAAGATGGTGGTTGCGCCGGTCGATGACGGTGACGTCGGCCGCGGCGCCGGCCAGCCCGTTGGCGGCGCTCAGCCCACCAAAGCCCGCGCCGACGATGACGATGTGCGGCCGGGCCATGGCGGGGTCTCCTGAAGTTGCGCCGCTACGCGCGCCCTAGTCGGCGAGCCAGAACGTGTCCGGCTTGTAGAGGCCGAGATATCCACCTGGATCCCAGGCGTAGTACCCCTTCTTGGGAACGTTGCGCACCTTCTCGCCGACTACGACCGGCTGGCGGACGCCGTTGACGGTGCCGATGGAGAACACCTGCTCCATGTTGATGGTCAGCATCTTCTCCCAGACCTCGCGGCGGCCGGCTTGGTTGGTCGCTGTCTCCCACTGATGCAGCAGGTCGAGAAGCTGGCAGGCGTCGGCCATGTCGCACGCCTCACCCTGGTGCTCCTTGCTCTCGATGAACATGCCCCAGCGCGGCCATTGCAGGCCGCCCAGCATGGTCGGCGCGAACTCCTTGGGCGAAATGTCGGGAGTGGGTGACGCCGTGGTGATGCCGCCATAGGCGGTCATCACGGCATCGCCGGCATAGGCGCGCAGCCGGAAGTTCTCGAGCGTCTGCGGCTTGGCGATCATCTGCAGCCCGACCTTCTTCCACTGCTCCCCGATCAAGTGCAGCGTGTCAGCGTCCTCGGTGAGGTCGCTTTGATGCTCGACGATGATGACGGCGGGTTCGCCGTCGGGCAGCAGACGGATGCCGTCGGCGCCGCGTTTGTCGAGCCCCGCCTCGTCGAGGAGCTTGTTGGCGAGAGCGGGATCGTAGTTCGCCCACTTGGCCGCGTACTCCGGCTTGAACAGAACCGATTGCTGCATGATGGTGTTGTTCGATGCCTTGGCGAGGCCGAGGAAGATCACCTCGTTGATCTCGCTGCGATCGATGGCGAGCGACAGCGCGCGGCGGAACCGCACGTCGCGATTGACGGCGCGCCAGGTGTCGTCCCGGGTATTGAGGTTGGGATAGAGCGCAAGCTGCGAGCCTGATCCTTCCTCCCAGAGCAGGACCTGCACATGCGATTGCTGGCTGCTTTTGCGCAGGAAGGTGTAGTCGCGCATGTTGAGATAGCGGCACTGCAGGTCCGATTCGCCCAAGCCCGCCTTGGCCGGCACGAGGTTGGCGGCGACCTGGGTGAACACCACGCCATCGAAATAGGGCAGCTGATGTCCCTTCTCGTCGATGCGGTAGTAGTAGGGATTGCGCTCGTAGACGAGACGCGAGGAGGGCGGCGCCGTCGTCAAGATCCACGGGTTGAGCGTCGGCAGGTCGGGATTGCTGTCGTAATACATAGTGTCGAGACGCTTGTGGATACTGTTCCAGGTCTCCTGAGCGCTCTTGGCGGATTTGAGGATCTCGGCTTCCGGCGTGTACTTGATGTGGAACTTCTTGAGGTAGTGGGATGGCCGGAACAGCCACAAGGGCGCCGCCTGCGCCTGCGACGCGATGAAGTAGGGATTGGGCTTCTCCCAGGTGTACCTGATGGTGAGCTCATCGATGACCTCGACCTTGGGCGGCTTGCCGTCGACCAGCAGCACGACCGGCGGGCCGTGCTTGGTCATCTCCTTCACGTTGGCGATGTCTTCCCAGTAGTAGCGGAAATCCTCGGTGGTGAAGGGATGGCCGTCCGACCATTTGTGCCCGGCCCGGAGCTTGAACGTGAACTCCCGCCCGTCCTTGTCCTCGTAGCTCTCGAGAATGTCGGGCTGCAACTTGAAGTGCCAGTCGTAGACGACCAGGCGAGCGTTGCAATAGAGGGTCATCAGGCGCGTGTCGCGCGCGTTGCCGATCAGCATGTTGAGCCGGCCGCCGCAATGGCCGGCCCCGTCGCCGCCGGCAAACTCCTTGACGATCGCGGGTGCCGTGGGAATGCGCTGGCCGATCGGCGGCAGTCCCCCTGCCTTCACCTTGTCGGCAAGCGATGGCGTCTCGATCATGTCGAACGCGGTCTTGCCGAAGCTGAAGGACGGCCGCAGCCCCCCAGCCAGGGTCATTGCCGCCAGGAATGTGCGTCTCTGCATGGTTCATGCTCCCAGTGGACTCCGGCCGACATCTTCGTCTCGCCGAGCCATCGCGTGTTGCCTCAGTGTCTTGGCGCCCGGCCCGAGGCCGATTGCAGAGGCTATGTTAGTGACAGCCGAACTCGTCCGTCATCGCGACCTTTTGACCGGGCGTGTGGGCCATCGCCCTTGCCGTCCCGCGTCACCGCGCCAGCGCCTCGTCGATGAAATCCATCCGGTCCTTGCCCCAGAAGATCTCCTGGCCGACGACGAAGGTGGGCGCCCCGAACACGCCGCGCGCCAGGCCGCCGTCGGTCTCGGCGATCAATTCCTGGCGGATCTCGTCGCTCTCGCCGAGCGCCGCGAAGCGATCCGCATCGACGCCCAGCGCCTCAGCCACTGGCCGCAGCCCTTCGAACTCGGCGACCGAGGCGTCGTCGCGTTCCCAGTAGGCCGCGAAGATCGCCTCCATGAACGCCCATTCCTTGCCGAAGCGGCGCATGGCAAGCGCCCCGCGCAGCGCCGGGCTGGTCTTGATCGGAAACCGGGTCGGCATCCTGAAGGGCAGCTGGTGCCGCCTCGCCCAGCGATGAAGATCCGTGATCCGGTTGGCGATCTTCGCCTTCGGCTCATCCATCAACACGTAGGCGTGCTTGCGGAAGACGTAGCCGAGATTGAATGGGTGCGGCACGAGCCGCGCACCATGCTTGGCCGCCACCGGCTTGATCAGATGCAGCGCGAAGTAGCTGTTGGTGCTGCCGAGGTCCCAGTAGAACTCGATCGTCTTCGCCATGCATGCCTCAAGGGCCGGTCGCCGCTCTCCAGAACATCGCCGCGACGAGGAGGACAGCCATGACGGCGTGGAGGATCGCGGCTGGCCACAGGAGCCAGCCGACAGGCTGGCCGGCCGCGCCGATCGACAGCAGCAGGATCGCGGCGAGCGCGTTGTAGGCGAGCATGCCGCGCCGCGGCCAGCGTGCACCCTCGGCGGGCCAGCACGACACCGCCAGTGCGGCGAGCGCCACGCCCGCGAGCCGGGCCATCGCCTGGCCGGCGCCGTCGCTCGCCGAGCCGAAGACCAGCCAGCACGCCGCGCCCGGCAGGACGACCAGGGCCAGTCCACTCGCCGCCTCGATGAAGACGGCCACGGTCAACAGCTTGTGCAGGAGGCCGGCGGGCGGCGACGTATCCATCGTGATCACGCCTTCCCGTACACCGGGATCAGCGCGCCGGAGGTGATCGGATCGCTGAGACCGATATGCGCCACGATCAGCTCGGCGATCGAGGCGGGCTTCACCCAGGAGGCGTGGTCGGCCTTGGGCATGTCCTTGCGGTTGGTCGGTGTGTCGATGGTCGAGGGAGCAAGCGCGATCGCCGAAATGTTCTCGCCCTTGAGCTCTTCGGCGAGCGCCACGGTGAAGGCGGCCACGGCGGCCTTCGAGGCGGTGTAGGCTGTCATGCTGGCGCCCTGGCGCGGATTGAGCGCGGGCCGCGCCGAGATGTTCACGATCCGCCCGCCCTTCCCGGCCCTGCGGAAGTTGGCCACCGCCTCGCGGCAGCTCAGCGCGCAGGAGAAGAAGTTCATCGACATCTGCTGCTGCACGACTTTCAGCGGACTGTCGGCGATCGGCGCCCAGGCGAAGCCGCCGGCGATGTTCACCACACCGGCAAGCGGCGGAAGCTTCGCGTAGAAGGCCGCGACCGCCGCCTCGTCGGAGAGGTCGATATGGGTGGTGACCGAGACTCCGTTCTTCGGAAAGCGATCGGCCGGCACGGCCGTTTCGATCGCGGGCACATGGCAATGCGCGCCGGCCTCGACTAGCGCCCGCACGACAGCCACGCCCAGGGCCCCCGTCCCGCCGGTTATGACAACGTGCTGGTCCTTCAAAGTCGGCATGTCGTGTCCCGTCTGAATTCCAAAGCGCTACACACTTACAACAGAGCTGGCGATGGCACGAATCCTGCAGCCCGCGTCCCATGACCGTTCAGGAGAAGCCGCCGGGGCCCGGCCAGCCGGGCTTCGTCTCCTATATTCCCGAGAGCGCGCCCTTCACGCCCGAGCAGCGTGACTGGCTGAACGGCTTTTTCGCGGGCTTCATGGCCGAGCAGTCGGCGAGCCCGCCGCCGCTGCCCGCCGCGGCTGATCCCGCCTTCGCCGATCCGATGGGAGGCGATGACGACGAGGCGCCGTGGCACGACCCGACCTTCAAGATGGCCGAGCGCATGGAGATGGCCAAGGGCCGCCCGCTGCGCCGGCGCATGATGGCGGCCATGGCGCAGCAGGATTGCGGCCAGTGCGGCTACACCTGCGAGACCTACGCCGACGAGATCGTGCAGCAGGCCGAGGAGCGGCTGAACCTCTGCGTGCCGGGCGGCAAGGAAACCGCCCGCATGCTGAAGACGCTCATCGAGGAGATGGGCGGCGGCGCCACCGATCCCGACGAGGAGAAGGCCAAGGCCGAGGCGAAGGCCGCGGCGCGGCTCGAACCAAAGGCGCCTTTGGAGCGCGGCTATTCGCGCGAGGCACCGGTCGAGGCGCGCTTTCTGTCGGCGACGCTCTTGAACAAGGGCGCGTCGGAGAAATCGACCTGGCACGTCGAGTTCGATCTTTTAGGCGCAGGGCTGGAGTACACGGTGGGCGACAGTTTCGGCGTCTACCCGACCAATGATCCCGCGCTGGTCGACGCCGTCATCAAGGCGATCGACGCGCCGGAGGATTTTCCCATTGCCGGCAAGACGCTGAAGGAAATGCTGACCGAAGAGATGTCGCTCGGCACGGCGCCCGACATGCTGTTCGAGCTGATCTCCTACATGGTGGGCGGCGAGCGCAAGACCAAGGCCAAGGCGCTGGCGCAAGGCGAGGATCCCGACGGCGATGCCGCCACGCTCGACGTGCTGGCGGCTGTCGAGAAGTTCCCCGGCATCCGGCCCGACCCCGAGGCGTTCGTGGAATGCCTCGACGCGCTGCAGCCCCGCCTCTACTCGATCTCGTCCTCGCCCAAGGTCGACCCGCACAGGCTGTCGCTCACCGTCGATCACGTGCGCTACCAGATCGACGGCCGCACGCGGCTTGGCGTCGCCTCGACCTTCCTGTCGAACGCGATCGCACCCGGCGCGACGCTCAAGGTCTATATCCAGCGCGCCCACAACTTCGCCCTGCCGGCCGACCCCGCAACGCCGATCATCATGGTGGGTCCGGGCACCGGCGTGGCGCCGTTCCGCGCTTTCCTGCACGACCGCATGGTCACCCAGGCGCCAGGTGACGCCTGGCTGTTCTTCGGCCACCAGCGCCGCGCGTGCGATTTTTTCTACGAAGACGAGTTTTTAGGCCTGCAGGAGCGCCAAGTACTGACCCGCCTCTCCTGCGCCTGGTCGCGCGATGACGACACGCCCAAGACCTACGTGCAGGACCGCATGCGCGAGGAAGCGGCCGAGCTGTGGGCCTGGCTGCAGCGCGGCGCGCATTTCTATGTCTGCGGCGACGCCCAGCGCATGGCGGGCGACGTCGAGAAGACGCTGGTCGCCATCGCCGGCACGCACGGCGGCCTGGACGAGCGCAGCGCCAAGGCGTTCGTCGCCGACCTCAAGAAGTCAGGACGCTACCAGGCGGACGTGTACTAGTCGGGAGTGCTTTGGTGCTACTGTCCGCCCCGGCGAGCCATGGAGCGCAAGGGCGAGAGCAAGAAGGTGAGATCGCAGGCGGCAGACCCGTGGCTGTTCGCAGCGATGCGCGGCGCCACGCTTGCCACGCTGCCGGCCGACCTGATCGCCGGGCTGACCTTGGCCGCCATCGCCGTTCCCGAGCAGCTCGCCACCGCGCAACTCGCGGGCTTGGCACCCGAAACCGGGTTGCTCGCCTTCGCGGCAGGCACCATCGGCTTTGCGATCTTCGGCGCCAACCGCTTCATCTCGGTCGGCGCCGATTCGACCATCGCCCCCATCATGGCGGGAACCCTGGCGCTGTTCGCGACCGCCGGGACGCCGGCCTATGCCGGCCTTGCGGTGCTGCTGGCCCTGATGGTGGGCGTGATCCTGATCATCGCCGGTCTGCTGCGGGCCGGGTGGATCGCCGACCTCCTGTCGATTCCCGTCACGGTGGGCTTTCTGGCCGGCATCTCGGTTCACATCATCGCGGGCCAGCTGCCGGCGCTGCTTGGCCTCGCCGCGCCGCCTGGCGGCCTCGGTCCGCGCCTGGCGGCGATCGTGTACGACGTCCCGCATGCCCACCTCGCCACCACGGTGATCGGCGTGGCGGTGTTCATCGTGGTCTTCACTGCGGAGAAGCTCAGTCCGCGCATTCCCGGCGCGCTGATCGGGCTGGCCGCGGCGGCGCTCGCGACGTGGCAGCTTGGCCTGGCGGCGCGCGGGGTCAAGACCCTGGGCGCGCTCTCGCTGTCGCTGCCGGCCATCGCCATGCCGCCCGTCGACTTCGACGACGTCATGCGACTGCTGCCGCTGGCTCTGACAGTCGCCCTGGTCTGCATGATGCAGACTTCGGCGGTGGCGAGGTCGTTCCCCTCGCACACCAATCACCGCGAAGCCTTCAGCCGCGACTTCCTGGGCGTCGGTGTCGGCAATGCCATCGCCGCTCTGATCGGCGCCTTTGCCGTGAACTCCAGCCCGCCGCGCACTGCGGTGACGGTCGAATCGCACGGCCGTTCGCAGTTTGCCGGCCTCGCTGCCATCCTTGTCATCGCGGTGCTGGTCGCCGTTGCTGGAACGGCGTTCGACCATGTGCCCGTGGCGGCGCTGGCCGCCATCCTGGTCTATGTCGGCGTGCGCATCTTCCGGCTCACCGACATGGTGTCGATCGCGCGCAAGGGCGATGGTGAAATCCTGCTGGTCGTGGCCGCCGCCGCCCTTGTCGTGCTGCTCCCGGTCCAGACCGGCGTCGCCTTCGCCATCGGGCTGTCGCTGCTGCACAGCACCTATCTGCTGGCCCGGCCGACCTGCGTCACCCTGGTGCGGCTACCCAACACCACGATCTGGTGGGCGCCCAGCACCGGCGAGCCGGGCGAGGTCGTGCCCGGCGTGCTGGTGTTCTCGCCCGCGGCGCCGCTCACCTTCATCAATGCCGACTACATCGCCGGCGAACTGGACAAGGCGCTGGCTGCAGCAGGCGACGTGCGGCTGGTCGTGATCGAGGCGAGCGGCATCACGCTGATCGACTACACCGGCGCCCAAAGCATGATCGCCACGATCGCCCGCCTGCGCGGGCGCGGCATCGACGTCGCCCTCGCTCGGCTCGAGTCCAGTCGCGCCGCCGACGCCGCCCGGCGAAGCGGCCTGCTGGAAGCGCTCGGTGATGGGCGCGTGTTTCACTCGGTTGAGGAAGCAGTACGAACCCTGCGTCCGTGAGGGCGATATCAGAGGTCTTGAGTTCCCTAGACGGTCACCATGCCTTCGCGCCGGCCGCCTTGCCCTTCGGTTGCCCCTTCGCCTGCCCTTGGGCCTGCTCGTAGCGCTCGATCTCGCCCAGCACGGCCTTCGCCGACTCCGCGCCCGCCGTCTCGTGCTTGGCCGTGGCGTTGTCGTAGCTCGCGAGCCGGAGCGTGTTGGCCTGGCGCTGGAAGTGCGGATGGACGTAGCGCGCCATCAGCTCGTAGCTCTTCTTGGTGGCTTCCCAGTCGGCCCAGTTGTGGGCGAGCATCAGGACGGCGCCGAAGCCGCCGTTCGAGCCCAGCCACAGCCGCTCGAAGTGTTTTATGCAATCGTCCGGCGTGCCGATGCAGGCAAGCCCGCTCGAGGTCAGGAACTCGACCGGATCCTTGATGTCGGCCGGCACGATCGGGAATGTGGCGACATCGGTGAAGTACTTGCAGAAGTCGTCCAGGCCGTAAGCCATGTCGGCCCGCGCCTTCTCGCGCGTCTCCGCGACATGGGCGAAGGTGACGATGCGCCACTTGGACCGATCGGGCGTCTTGCCGGCCTTCTTGGCTTCCTCCTCGTGGATCGACCAGTTCTTGGCATGGCCCAACAGCGCCTCGTCGGAGGTGCCGCCGATCGACAGCATGCCGATGCCGTGCTTGCCGGACGCCACCGCGCCGACCGGCGAGCGCGAGCAGGCCACCGCCATCTCCATGCCGGGCTGCGAGAAGGGTTGAAGCTGCAGACGGGCCTCGGTCAGGGTGAACCAGTCGGTCTCTTTGCTCACGGTCTCGCCCCGCATCAGCTGCGTGATGCAATCGAGCGATTCGTTCATGCGGCGGCGCTGGTCGGCGGCCTTCAGGCCGATCTTGTCGGCGTCGTAGATCAGCGCGCCGGGGCCGACGCCGAACATCGCCCGTCCGCGCGCCATGTGGTCGAGCTGCATCATCCGCGAGGCCAGCGTGAACGGATGATGATAGGGCAGCGACACGACGCCGGTGCCGAGGCGGATGTGGCGCGTGCGCTGGGCCGCGGCGGCCAAAAACATCTCCGGACAGGCGATGATCTCGAAGCCGCCCGAATGATGCTCGCCGATCCAGGCCTCGTGATAGTTGAGCCGGTCGAGATGCTCGACCAGCTCCATGTCGCGCTCGATGGCAAGCGTCGGGTTCTCGCCCAGCGCGTGAAAGGGCGCGAGAAAGATTCCGGTGCGGAGATAGCGGTCTTGCATGAGGGCCTCGGATTTTCTGTTCAGGCGGAGCATAGTCTCATCCTGCCCGGTGTCATCCCGAGAGGCTCTTTGATGGCCGGCAAGGAGAAGCCCATGCCCAAGGCATTCCTCGTCGCGGAAAGCGAGATCCTCGATCGGGCGGCGCTCGCCAGCTACATCGGTCCGGTGCGCACGGCGCTGGTCGCCGCCGGCGGACGTCCGGCCGTGATCTCATCGATCGGCGGCAGGATCATCCCTCTGGTCGGGGAGCCGCTGCGCAATCTGGTCGTTTCAGAATGGGAGAGCGTGGCCAAGGCCGAGGCCTGGCTCGACTCGCCTGAGCTCAAGGCGCTCGAGCCGCAGCGCGCGAAGGCCTACCGGCTGATCCGGCAATTCATTGTCGAAACGGCAGGAGATTGAAACCATGGCGACATTCGATCGAGACACATTGCAGCGCCTGCACGATGCGCAGGAGATCGCGATCCGCACCGGCAAGCATCCCGACAAGCCGGTCGTGATCTGGGTGGCGGTGGCCGGCGACGCGGTCTTCGTGCGCTCCGTTCGCGGACCCAAGGGACGTTGGTACAAGGACCTCGCGGCGGGTGGCCCGGCCGAGCTCGACCTTGCCGGCCGCAAGGTCGCGGTGCAGGCGATGCCGGCCCGTGACCAGACGGCGATCGACCAGGCGAGCCGTGAATATCTCCGGAAATACCAGACGAGTCCTTATGCGCAGTCGATGGTGCGTGCGGACACGCTCTCGACCACGCTGAGGCTAGAGCCCCGTTGACGGACGCTCATGAATCATCGGAGCGCGGCGCCTCTGTTCGGCGGCGGCGGCCATCGCCAGCAGGCCGCCGGCGAGGGCGAGGTCCTTGAAGAACAGCGAGCGCTCGGCCTTGTCGCCGAGGTCGTGGTGAAACACCAGCGCGGTCAGCAGGCAGAAGACCCCGAGCGCGCCGGCGGCCTCGCGCAGCCGCCAGCCCACCAGCAGCGCCACGCCCGCGCCCACTTCCAGCGCGATGACGGCCGGGAGCAGGAACGCCGGGATGCCGAACGCCGCCATGTGCTGCAGGAAGGGCTGCGGCCCCAGCACCTTGGCCAGTCCCGCGAGGATGAAGAGCAGCGCCAGCAGCCCGCGCCCGGCGACGCCCACGACCCTGGTCGCGGCGACCACTAGAGGAACACCGGCAGCTTGGGAGTGTGCAGCAGCAGGACGGTCTCGGCGTGCGCCACCGCGTCATGCACCTCGTTGGGCGGCGTGTAGAGGTAGTCGCCGGTCTTGAGCCGCCGTCCGCCGATCGTCACGTCGCCCGACACGACGTAAAGCTCCTCGCCTTCGGGATGATTGTGCGGCCGCGCCTGGGTGCCGGAGGCGAAGCGCAGGAAGAAGGTGGCGCCGCCCGAGGCGTGGGCGCGCAAACCCGAATAGTCCAGCCCTGCCGTCTCGGTCGGCATCCACTGACGCTCGTCCCAGCTCTTTTGCACGATATCGGCCATCGCGACCTCCTTTGCCAGGACGCCACAAAAGCTCGCTGAACGTTGTTAATCCAATATTGTTTTGAGCCTGGGTGATAATAATATGCGATCGTGAACCTGCGCCGCCTCGACTACTTCCTGGCCGTCGCCGAGGAGCGCCACTTCCGCCGCGCCGCCGAGCGGCTGAACGTGGCGCAGCCGGCGCTGTCGGTGCAGATCGCCAAGCTCGAGCGCGAGCTGGGCACCGCCCTGCTGGCGCGCAACCGGCGCGGCGTCGAGCTGACCGATGCCGGCCGCGCGCTGCAGGCCCGCGCGCGCGAACTGGTGCCGAGCCTGCGCGACGCCTTCGCCGAGGCGACCGCGGTCGGCCAGGGCCGCGCCGGCCGGGTGACCGTGGGCTTCGTCGGATCGAGCGCCTACGAGCTGCTGCCGCGGGTGCTGCGCCAGGCCGAGCACGCGCTGCCGGCGGTGCAGATCGCGCTGCGCCAGATGACGAGCCCCGAGCAGTTCGAGGCGCTGGGCGCGGGCCGCATCGATCTCGGCGTGGCGCGCCTGCCCGGCCCCTCGCGCGCGCTGGCCTCGACGCGGATCGTCGCCGAGCCGTTCGTCGCGGCCTTGCCGACCGGACATGCGCTGGCGAAGGGCGCCGCCATCGCCGCCCGCAGCCTCGACGACCTGCCGCTGGTGACTTTCCCCCTGATGGCCGCCGTGCTGCGCGACGCGGTCCTGGCCGAACTCGCCGAGGCCGGCGCCGGCCCGCGCATCGTCGACGAGGTGAGCGACATGCCGACCATCCTGGGCCTGGTGGCGGCGGGCCGCGGCGTTGCCCTGGTGCCCGCCTCGGTGGCCAAGCTCAGCCTGAAGGGCGTGGTGTTCCGCCCCCTGCGCTCGCCCAAGCGGCGCGCCGAGCTGTGGCTGGTCAAACGCCGCGAGGATCACCGTGCGGTGGTGTCGACGCTGATGGAACTGGTGGCGAAGGCCGCTGCCTAAGCGATCACCAGGGGCAGCGTTTGTCGGGGCCGAACAATCGCGCGAAGTCGGCCTTGGTAGGGCGGAACGGGTGGCGAAGCCCGTTCGTTCGCCCCGGTCCCGAGAATTCGATCTCCCAAGCGGAGAACCCACCCATGAAAAAGCGCGCAACCGAACCTGCGGCGGTGTCGCCTTGTCCCTGTTCAAGGCCGACAGCCTGAGGATACCAAGCGCCGCCGTGCACAAGTTGCAGCGGTTCGCTCCAGCCATCGGGATCGGCGAGCGATTTGTTGGCGCAGACGTAGATGCCTTCCTGAACGAGATCGCCGGCACCGCCTGCGGTCCGATTAAGCAGCATCACATAGGCATCGAGGCCCTGATTGTAGTGCACCGCCGGGCCCCAGAGGCCGTCGGGATCGGCGTGACGCCAGCCGCGCGCCGGCCGCCAGAGCGGCTTGGCGAAGCGGCCGTCGGCGGCCGGCCGCCACCCGTCTGCGCACCATAGTTCCAGGCCGAGGGCAGCTGCGGGTGGCCGCTTCGCCGGCAGGCGAGCCATCACGATGCCCTGGAACTTCTCGTCGGCAAGGTAACTTGTAAACAGCAGGTAGAGATGGTCGCAGCTCCGGTCCGGCACGACGCAGAGGTCGCCGTAGCCGCCGGCGAAGAAGCCGTTACGCCAGGAGCAATCGATCTGCTCGACAGGCACACGCAGCAGTTCGCCGCGGCATTGCCAGCTCAAGCCGTCATCGTGCGAGACCACTTCGCCGATATGCGGACACGAAGAGGCGCGTCGCAGAGGGCGCCGGTTCTTCGGCGTGATACCAGCCCCGGAGTGCACCGGCGGGATCGCGCCAGACGGCCTCGATCCATTTGCCGACCTGTGGGTCCGGATCGTCGATGAGACGAACAGGGATGGAGCGACCTTCCACCGTATGCGCTCGCTCGCTGCGCCGCCGAAGCGTATGGCCGCGGGGTTGATAATCGGAAAAATAGACGGTGACACCGCCGCGGTCGGCCAGCACCGGGCTGTTGCCGTCGGTCCGCCAGAATTCCCCGCTGTGCAACGTTACCGGCGACGCGGGACGAAGCACGACACCGATGCGGTCATTGGCCACTTCGGCCATCAGTCGCGAAGTCACGCGGCCTTGCTCATGGTGACGCGCCGGGCGAGCGGCTCCAGTTCCTCGGGGCCCAGAGTTTCCCGTTCCAGAAGTTTCAGGGCCGTCGACTCGAGCAAGGAACTGTTGATTTGCAGGATCTCCCGGGCGCACTTCAACGCTGCATCGACGATGCGCAGGATGGCCGAGTCGATCTTGGCGGCGGTAGCGTCGCTATACCAAGGGGGCGCCGCCATCATGCCCGGCACTTGCGTCAGAAACGTCGAGGATTCGCTGTCGTAGGACACCGCGCCCAGTTCCGGCACCATGCCGAAACGGGCCGCCATGCTGCGGGCAATGTCGGTCGCCTTGCGCAGGTCGTCGGCGGCACCGGTCGACACCGAAGCAAACCGCAGCATCTCGGCGGCCCGACCGCCCAGCAGCACGGCGAGCCTGTTCTCCAGTTCCGCCTGGCTCATGACGAAGCGGTCCTCGATCGGGCGCTGCATGGTGTAGCCCAGCGCGCCGATACCGCGCGGGATGATCGATATCTTCTGGACCGGATCGCTGCCGGGAAGAGCCATCGCCACTAGCGCGTGCCCGACCTCGTGCGCAGCGATGATCTCGCGTTCTTTGGCATTGAGGATGCGGCTGCGCTTTTCCAGGCCGGCGACGATCCGCTCGATGGCCTGGGTGAAATCGTCGAGCGTGACGCTCTCGCCATTGCGTCGCGTGGCGAGCAGCGCCGCTTCGTTCACGAGGTTGGCGAGGTCGGCGCCGGTGAAGCCCGGGGTCAGCGCGGCGACCTGGTCCATGTCGACGCCCGCGGCCAGCCGCACCTTGCGCACGTGGACGGCAAGGACTTCGGCGCGGCCCTTCTTGTCCGGCCGGTCGACCAGCACCTGGCGGTCGAAGCGGCCGGCGCGCAGCAATGCCGGATCGAGAATCTCCGGCCGGTTGGTGGCGGCCAGCAATACGATGCCCGTCTTGGGATCGAAGCCATCGAGCTCGGCCAGCAGCTGGTTGAGCGTCTGCTCCTTCTCGTCGTGCCCTCCCATGTTGAAGCTTCCGCGAGCGCGGCCGAGCGCGTCCAGCTCGTCGATGAAGATGATGCAGGGGGCGTGGCTGCGCGCCTGTTCGAAGAGGTCGCGCACGCGGGCGGCTCCGACGCCCACGAACATCTCGACGAACTCCGATCCCGAGATGGAAAAGAAGGCGACACCGGCCTCTCCGGCCACGGCACGCGCCAGGAGCGTCTTGCCCGTCCCGGGTGGGCCGACCAAAAGGATGCCCTTGGGCAGGCGCGCACCCAGCCGACTGTGCGACTCGGGCTCCTTGAGGAACTCCACGATCTCCTTCAATTCGGCTTTTGCCTCGTCGACGCCGGCGACATCGGCGAAGTTCACGCCCGTGCTCTTCTCGAGGTAGATGCGGGCCTTGCTCTTGCCGATCGCCAGCAGGCCGCCGCCCGGCCCGATTCCGGTCTGCATGCGGCGGATGACGAATATCCAGATGCCGAGGAACAGGGCCGTCGGCACCACCCAGGACAGAATGGCCTTGAGCCACCCCGAATCGTGCTCGGCCCGGTACTTGATCTTGTACTTGGCGAGGAAGTCGGCGATGCCGAGGTCGAGCTTGTCGGTGATGAACTCCGGCTTCTCGCCGGCCGTCGGATTGGCAATGGTGCCCCGGATGTAGGTGTCGCCGACCGCGACCTCGCTGACGCGTCCGCCCTCGAGCAGGGCGCGAAATTCGCTGTAGGGGATCTGGTCGACCTTCTGCTGGTCCACCCAGAAGTCGCGCAGGAAAGTGACGGCGATCAGGGCGATCACCAGGTAGACGTAGTTGAAGACGTGTTCTTTCTTCACGTGTCGGACCCCTTGCCGCGACTTGCTCTGCGAACAAATTGCACGACAAAAGCCTCCCCGATGTTGATCTGGGTCAAACCAGGCCGGGCAGCCGGGAGATAGCCTTGCTCTTGCAAGCCGAGGAACCAGCCATGGGCCACAGCGCAAGCGAAGAAATGGACCACAGCGTCAAAGTCACTGGCGCGATGATCGATGAGCTCGATCGGCGTCTCGGCTGGGATGACAAGCCGCGCAGCTACCGCCTGTTGATGGCCGTCCTGCACGCCACCTGGGAGTGGTCGTCCGCCAACGAGACGGCCGGCAGCCGCTTCCCGGTAAGGCGTTGCGGAACCCACTATGAACGGTGCCACACGACGCAGCCGGAGAAACACGGCACGGCCGATTTCCTCGCTCGAGTGAACCTCTGGTTCAAGCCAGATCCCTTCGATTCGGCCCCGGCGATCGTCACGGTATTCGAGCTGCTGTCCAAGAACGTCAGTGCGGCGAGCGTCGATGAAATGTGCCGGGCATTGCCGCCGGAGCTCACAGGCCTGTCGATGAGCGAGTTCGTGCCCAGCCATTTTAACGCGTCACCGTAGGGAAGAAGGGGTTGTGTGATGAAGATCGATTTGCAAGCCGCCAGGCACATGATTGCGAGACGGGCGTCCTCGCTGATGTTGGTGGCTTGTCTCGTTGCGACGGCGCCTGTCGCCGGCGCCGTGTCTGAAAAACTCGATGGCTGGCAACTCGAGCCAGGCGTCAAGGCGCCAAGTTACGCCGTAATCGATCCGGCAAGCACCAACCTCAATGTCGACACGGTCGTGCTTGTTTGCGAGCAAGCCACGCACCGCAGGATCCTGCAGCTCCAGATGTACCTGTCCACCGACGCCCCGCTATCTCCGAATGGCATCGCGCCGCGGCAACTCAAGAATGACCCCCGAGCCGAGGCCGTGATCGATGGGCGCATCTTTCCCGTCCAGTTGCTGTTCTCCGACGCCTATGTGCTGCTCGCCGACGACGAGGAGGAAATGTTTCCCCTGCTGTCGGAGCGTCTGCTCGACGCCATGCAAACGGGAAAGAAGATGGTTCTGCGCTTCGATCTCGTTGCGGAGCCCGTTGGCCAACCTGCGAGCTTCGATGGCGAAGTGGTCATTGACCTCAAGGAGGGCGTGGGAGGCGCCGCCGTCTCCGCCGTTCGACGCTGCGCCGAGAACGGAGCGGTTTACTCTGCTGGGGTTAGCCAACCCGTCCAGTAGGCATTTCCAGTCTAGATTGCCGGCAATGCCTTTGGATGTGCGAGACGGGAACGAATGTAAACGAGCGGCGGTCCCCACTTCTTCTGGATGAGAACCGACTTGGACTTTGGCCCAAGTGTCACCCGCACGGCGTCGGCAAGTTGTGTCGCGCCACGCAGCACCTTCTCTCGCGCTGCCGAACGAAACATTACACGCTTATAAGTCATAGCCCGCTCTATGCCTCTCTGTGCCAACTCTCCTACGCGATCCCGAATGAT
This sequence comes from uncultured Alphaproteobacteria bacterium, assembly GCA_963755595.1. Lineage (GTDB taxonomy): Bacteria > Pseudomonadota > Alphaproteobacteria > Reyranellales > Reyranellaceae > Reyranella. The sequence continues at coordinate 57,240 of CAVWKP010000006.1, forward strand.
CAGAGCGCCGGTGTTATGACCGGACCAAGCCGACGCCACAGCCTGCTGGCTGGCTCGTTGGTCAGATCCTTGGCGACTTCCCGTCGAACGCGGCTTTGAACGCGCTTGGACAGCAAACCACGCAGCTCACCAAGACTGCGGCGTGGCGCTACTATGACGAGATCGTCGAACTCGCGCCGTTCGCAAGCTTCATCCAGCGCCGAGGCCACCGTGGCCATGAAGCGATGCTTCTCGAGCTTGTGATAGTCGTGTGGTGGCTCGAACGCGTGGCGCACCCCACTGCGTGACGAGCTGTAGCCGCGGCCTGGCTTGTCGCTCTTGAGGTCCTTCGGCCGCTGCCGGCTTTGCGGCGCAACCATATCGGCAGGCCCTACCGACTCGAGCTTCTTCGTCTCTTCGTTCGGGCGGAAGAAGCGGCCGCGGGAGCCGTCTGCGACGATGATCCAGGTGGTTGTCGGGCGTTTACGCATATGATCACCTCTGGAAGGCGTTAGGGAAAAGATTGGGCGCGTCGTGCGCTCAGCCGGACGGCGTGAGATGATGCTTCCCCATGCGGACGACGGCGCTTGCCTGAGGCCCTTTCTCACCTTCCGTGGGATGCAACGAGAACCGGACTTCGTCACCGACAGTCAATTTCTCGAAGCCACGGTTGGCGACCGCGTTGCGATGGAAGTAGACCTCCGTGCCATCAGCTGCGGAAATAAAGCCGTAGTCTCCCTCGGCGATGAGCCTGGCAATTCTGCCATGAGCCGGAACCTCGTGGGCTTTCACATCGCCTCGGCGGCGACGGACATGGTCCTCGAGCTGCCGCCGCACTGCGTCGAAGCAATCGCGCACGGCGACATAGATGTCCTCATGGGCATGGTGCTCCGGCGGATCGCGCTTCACCACAATCTCTTTGCCGGGGACCTTGAGGTCGACGCGAATGTGAAAGAGATCTCCGTGACGCCGGCGATTGGGCGCTTCAATGACCACTCGGCAGCTCACGATGCGATCGAAGAATTGCTCCAGCTCGCGCGCACGTTCGCGAATTTTCGCCTCGACGGACGGAGAGGCATCGATGTCGCGAAATGTAATCTGAAGCCAGGGCGGCATGGCTTTCCCCGTAAGATGAAGTTTGAAGTTTGCCGAAAATGCGGGAAGTTGGTTTGAGATAGGTCAAATACGCACCCGGGCGGAGCTTCCGGTCGGCCCACTTCAGTGAGACACCAAGGAGCAGCCGGTTGGACGCAGCAGGAGATCGCGCGTGACCCCTCCCAATACCCACTCGCGCACACGCGTGTGGCCATAGGCACCGCCCACCAGCAGTCCGGCACCGAGCTCCTTGGCAAGGTCCGCGATCTCCGTTGGATCGTCGTCAACTGCGCGCACTGCGCAGGCGGAGGCGGAAATGCCGCGCCTCACCAGCCAGGCGGCGACGTCCTCGGTGCGGGTGTGAGCGCTGTCAAGATCTTCCTCGGAAGCGACTTCAACCACCGTCACCCGGTCGGCCAGTTCCAGCAGCGGCAAGGCATCTTCCGCCGCCCGCCGCGCCTCGCGCGTGTCCTTCCATCCAACTACGACATTTCGCAAGTCGACCTTGTCCACGCCGGCCCCGACCACAAGGACCGGTCTACCCGCCTTCAGGATCAGGTCAGCAAGATTGACGTGGCGATCACTCCCGAACAGGGACGCGCCTTCTGCGCCTGGAGTGATCAAAATATCCGCAGCCCGCATCTGATCGGCCACATAGTCGGCGATGGTGCCGAATGTGATGATCGTCGATCGCCATTCGAGGCTTTGGGCTTTGCCCTCCAGGGCCGCGCGGAAGCTTTTCTCCGCCGCTTTCAACTCCTTCTCCATCTGCTCGAGATCCCAATTGATCAAATCTGGCGGAACGTACGCATCGGGGCTGGTGTAAAGCTGGAGTGGCTGGCAGGCGCTGATCCCGATCACCCGGGTCGCTTTGAGCCGAGCCGCCAGATCGACGGTGAGGCGCAGCAAGGCGTCGTTTGGAGCGCCCGCGACCAGGCGGACCATTAAGCTGGGGGGATTCATCGGAACTCTCCTTCAAATCCAAAAAGGCACCATTGCTCCGACGGGTCATTGATCCTTATCAAATCCATGCAGCTTCCACCCGGCGACCCGAATGAACCTCGAGCGCGACAAGGCCGGCCTGGAGCACATCAACGCCTTCCGCTGCCCGCCAACAAACCGCTACTGCTCCGAGTTTTCCTGGGTACTACACGACCTTCTTGAGCAAGACGGTCTGTTCGGCATCGCGCACGACCTTCATGGTCTTCGGCACGCTATCGGCATTGACGCTGATCGAATCGATGCCGAGCTGGACGAGGAAGGCGGCAACTTCGGGATAGGTGGCCGGCGCCTCGCCGCAGATTCCGATGTGGCGACCGTTCCGATGCGCGCCAACGACCGCGAGCCGCAGCATCTCGAACATGCCGGGATCGCGCTCATCGAAATCGAAGGCGACGATCTGCGAATCGCGATCGACGCCCAGCGTGAGCTGCGTCAGGTCGTTCGAGCCGATCGAGAAGCCGTCGAACAGCGCCGCGAAGGCATCGATCTGGATGACGTTATTCGGGATCTCGCACATGAGGTAGACCTCGAGGCCGTTCTCGCCGCGAGCCAGGCCGTTCTTCGCCATCGCTGCGAGGACGCTGCGCGCCTCTTCGACCCGGCGGCAGAACGGCACCATCACCTTGAGATTGGTGAGCCCCATCTCCCGGCGAACGCGCCGCAATGCCGCGCACTCGAGGGCAAAGCCTGCAGCGTAGGCCGGATGCGAGTAACGCGATGCGCCGCGGAAGCCCAGCATGGGATTCTCTTCCTTCTGCTCGAAATCGGCGCCGCCGATCAGCTTGGCGTACTCGTTGGTCTTGAAGTCCGAGAGGCGCACGATGACCGGTCGCGGATAGAAGGCTGCGGCGATCATGCCCACGCCCTCCGACAAGCGCTCGACGAAGAAGTCGGCCGGCCGGGCATGGAGCCGCGTCAGCCGTTCGATGGCGGCGCGATCGATCGCGGAAGTCACCCGATCGGGCTGCACCAGGGCCATCGGATGGACGCCGATGTGCTCGCTGACGATGAACTCCATGCGTGCCAGGCCGACGCCGTCGTTGGGACGAAGCGCCGTCTTGAAGGCGAGCTCGGGGTTGCCGAGATTGATCATGATCTTGGTGGCGGGCCGCGGCAGCGACGCCGGATCGAGCGTCGACACCTCGAACGGCAAGACTCCCTGGTAGACGCGTCCGGTTTCGCCCTCGACGCATGACACCGTGACGCTCGCACCGTCGGTCAGCACCTCCGTGGCATCTTCGGCGCCGACGATGGCCGGAACGCCAAGCTCGCGGGCCACGATGGCCGCATGGCAGGTCCGCCCGCCGCGGTTGGTGACGATCGCGGCGGCGCCCTTCATGACCGGTTCCCAGTCCGGGCTCGTCGTATCGGCCACCAGGACCTCGCCCGGATGGAACGCCGCGAGATCCTGCGACGAGGCGATCTTGCGGACGATGCCGACCGCCACTTTCTCGCCGACCGCCCTGCCCTCGAGCAACACGCGGCCGCGAGCCTTCAGCCTGTAGGTCTCGAAGACGCCCACGCGGCGCTGCGAAACCACCGTTTCGGGCCGGGCCTGCACGATGTAGAGCGCGCCGTCTTCGCCATCCTTGGCCCATTCGATGTCCATCGGCATGGCGTGGCCGGCGCGGCGGGAGAAGTGATCCTCGATGCGAATGGCGTGGTCGGCCAAGGCAAGAACATCTGAATCCGAAAGGCAGAAGCGCTCGCGGTCCACTTCTTTGGTCGGGATGTTGACCGTGCTGGCCGCTCCGTGGCCCTCGGCATAGACCATGCGCTGCTGCTTGGCTCCCAGCCGGCGGCGCAGCACGGCGCGGGACCCCTGCCGGAATGTCGGCTTGTGGACGTAGAACTCGTCGGGATCGACGCGGCCCTGCACCACGTTCTCGCCGAGGCCGTACGCGCCGGTTATGAACACGACGTCGCGGAAGCCGGACTCGGTGTCGAGGGTAAAGGCCACGCCGCTCGCCGCGAGGTCGGAACGGACCATCTTCATCACGCCGACAGACAGCCCGATCTTCAGATGAGCGAAGCCGTTGTCGTTGCGATAGACGATCGCCCGGTCAGTGAACACCGAGGCGAAGCAGCGGCGGCAGGCCTCGAACAGATCGTCGGCGCCCCGGACGTTGAGGAAGCTCTCGTGCTGGCCGGCGAAGCTCGCGGTCGGCAGATCCTCGGCGGTGGCGGAACTGCGCACGGCGACCGCAACGCCCTGCCCATACTCCTGCTCGAGCTGCCGGTAGTTCTGCGCGATGAGCCCGCGCAACTCGTCGGTGCCGGTCGCGGCATAGACGATGGAGCGCGCCTCGGCCGCTGCAGCGGAGAGGCCGGTAACGTCTCCCGGACGAATCGACCCCAGTATTGTTTCGAGCTTTGGCCAGGCGCCGGCCGCAGTCAGCGCCGAACGGTAGGCTGTTGCCGTCAGGGCAAAGCCGTTGGGAACCTTGACGTGTTGGGCGGAGAGCATCGCGTAGAGCTCGCCCAGCGCCGCGTTCTTTCCGCCAACGCTTGCGATGTCGTCGGAGCGCAGGTCCTTGAACCAGCGGACCATCTCGTTCCGGACTGTGCTTGAGCCTGCGCTATCCATCGAGTCCTCCTTGGCGGAACTCAGGTCAGCGCAATTAGACCCTTGGGCGGCGGCCTGTGCCTTGAGGCATGTCAAGGAGCGCGGGCCGTCCGATCGGCATGTTTTCGGGGCTTTTGTTACATAATCCTGCGCCAAATCCTGGAATTCATTTTCCGGAGTTTCCGGAAACACTGCGCGAGGTTGTTCGCAGCGCATGCCGGGTAAACCGACGAAGAAGCGGCGGTGCCGCCCTATGCCCCTCAGATCCGCTGGTCCATCTCGAACGCCGGCTCCGGCACGTCGACGCAGCCGATGATGCGCGCCGGCACGCCGGCGGCGGTGCAGCCGGCAGGCACGGGTTCCAGCACCACGCTACCGGCGGCGATCTTGGCGCAGGCGCCGAACTCGATGTTGCCCAATACTCCTGCGCCAGTGCCCAGCAGCTCGCCGCGCCGCACTTTCAGGCGGCGGTTGCGGCGCTATTGGCGAGTTGTCGCGGAGGCGGTATTCAGGGAATGGCAAAGCTCGTCGTGGCCGGTGGTGTTGCCGACTCGAAGGCGACGCGCCTCGGCATCGACGTTGCGATCAACCTCGTCTGAACGCTTGTCGTGACCCGGGAGAAAAGCCATGGCCTTCACCGTCAAGATCAACGGCAAGACCCACAGCGTCGATGTCGACGGCGACACACCGCTCCTATGGGTGCTGCGCGACGTGCTGGGCATGACCGGCACCAAGTTCGGCTGCGGCCAGGCGCTGTGCGGCGCCTGCACCGTGCATGTCGACGGTACCGCCACGCGCTCGTGCATCACGGCCGTCGACAGCCTGCAGGGCTCCGAGGTGACGACCATCGAGGCGATCGGCGCGACCTCGGCGGGGGCCAAGATCCAGAAGGCCTGGCTCGACAAGGAGGTCGTGCAGTGCGGCTACTGCCAGTCCGGGCAGATCATGTCGGCCGCGGCGCTGCTGGCGCAAACCCCCAAGCCGACCGACGCCGACATCGACTCGGCGATGTCCGGCAACATCTGCCGCTGCGGCACCTACGTCCGCATCCGCGATGCGATCAAGCAGGCCGCGCAATCGAACTGACAGGGAGGCTGACCATGATCATCGATCGCATCACGTCACGGCGCCATTTCCTGAAAGTCGGAGCGGCCGCGGGAGGCGGCATGGTGCTCAGCCTCGGCCTGTCGGTCACCGGCAGCAACGCCCAGCCGGCCGGGGCCGCGCAACTTCAACGCTTTCGTGCGCATCGCGAGCAACGGGCAAGTCACCCTGGTCATGCCCTATGTCGAGATGGGCCAGGCCACCTACACGTCCATCCCGATGCTGATCGCCGAGGAGCTCGAGGTGGACCTGAATCAGGTGCAGCTCGAGCACGCTCCCCCCAATGCCAAGCTCTATGGCAATCCGGTCCTGGGCGGCGAGCAGGTGACGGGCAACTCGAGCGCGATCCGCGCGGCCTGGCAGCCTCTGCGCCAGGCCGGGGCGGTCGCCAGGACCATGCTGGTGGCGGCCGCGGCCAAACGCTGGAACGTCGATCCGGCGACGTGTCGCGCCCAGGCTGGTGAAGTGCTTCATCCGTCCGGGAAGAAGCTCAAGTACGGCGAGCTTGCCGCAGAGGCCGCCAAAATGCCGGTGCCCAAGGACGTCGCGCTCAAGCAACCGAAGGATTTCAAGCTGATCGGTACATCCGCCAAGCGGCTCGACACGCCGGCCAAGGTGAACGGCACCGCCGTCTACGGCATCGACGTCCGGCCGCCCGGCGTCAAGATCGCCACACTTGCCCAATCGCCCGTGTTCGGCGGTCGCGTGAAGAACGTGGACGACGCGGCGGCCAAGGCGGTCAAGGGCGTCCGCCAGATCGTGCGGCTCGACGATGCCATCGCCGTGGTGGCCGACCACATGGGCGCCGCGAAGAAGGGGCTGGCAGCCTTGAAGATCGAATGGGACGACGGGCCGCACGCCAAGCTGGCCACCGCCGACATCGTGGCCGACCTCGAGAAGGCAACGCTCAAGCCGGGGCCGGTGGCGCAGAACATCGGCGATGTCGAGAAGGCCATGGCAGGGGCCGTCACCAAGGTCGAGGCGACATACCAGGTGCCGTTCCTGGCGCATGCCGCGATGGAGCCGATGAATTGCACCGCCCATGTCACCAAGGAGCGCTGCGAGGTCTGGATCGGCACACAGGTGCTGGCGCGATGCCAGGCGGCGGCGGCGAAGACCGCCGGACTGCCGCTCGACAAGGTCGTCGTCCACAATCATCTGCTGGGCGGCGGATTCGGACGCCGTCTTGAGGTCGACGCGGTGGTTCGTGCAGTCGACATCGCCAAGCAGGTCGACGGCCCGGTCAAGCTCGTGTGGACCCGCGAAGAAGACATCACGCACGACATGTACCGGCCGTACTGGCTGGATCGGATATCGGCCGGGCTAGACGACAAGGGCAAGCCGGTCGCCTGGCACAATCGCTACGCCGGTTCCTCGGTCATCGCGCGATGGGCGCCGCCGTGGTTCAACAACGGCCTCGATCCCGACAGCACCGAGGGCGCTATCAACCTCGTCTATGGCCTGCCGAACCTGCATGTCGAGTATCTGCGGGTCGAGCCGCCCGGCATTCCGACCGCCTTCTGGCGCAGCGTCGGGCCGTCGCACAACGTCTTCGTGACCGAAAGCTTCATCGACGAGCTGGCGGCCGCGGCCAAGCAGGATCCGGTCGCCTATCGACGCGATCTGCTCGGCAAGTCGCCGCGCGCTCGGGCGGTCCTCGATCTCGCTGCGGGAAAATCCGGGTGGGGACAGAAACTGCCCGAGGGCATCGGTCGCGGCGTCTCGCTGCAGTTCGCCTTCGCGAGCTACATGGCGCAGGTCGCCGAAGTCGAGGTGGCGAAGAACGGTTCGGTGCGCGTCCGGCGAGTGGTCTGCGCGGTCGATTGCGGCTCGGTGGTCAATCCCGACACGGTGCGGGCGCAGCTCCAGAGCGCGGTCATCTTCGGCATCACGGCCGCTCTCTATGGCGAGATCACGCTGAAGGACGGTCGCGTCGAGCAGACCAACTTCGATACCTACCAGGTGCTTCGCATCGACGAGGCGCCGACCGCGATCGACGTGCACCTCGTGCAGAACACCGAGGCCCCGGGCGGAATTGGCGAGCCCGGGACCTCGGCAATCGTCCCTGCCGTGGCCAATGCCATCTTCGCCGCGACCGGCAAGCGGCTGCGCAAGATGCCGATCGACACCAAGCTGCTGGCGAGGCCGGCATGACCGCCGAGAAGCCGCGCGCCCACTTGCCCGGCCAGTCGGCGTTTCGCTCGATCCTGCCCGAGCACGTCGAATGGCGGCCGTTCCCGGCCTTCCCGCCCGAGGCGCGGCTCGCCGTGCTGATCGGCGAGCCCTCGAAGCCCGGCCCCTACGTGATCCGGGTGAAGATGTCGGCGGGCGGCAAGCTGATGCCGCACCGCCATCCGGAGGACCGCATCTACACGGTGATGTCCGGCGTCTTCTACATCGGGCTCGGCGAGAAATTCGATCCCGACCGGCTCAACGCCTATCCGCCGGGCAGCGTGGTCGTGCTGCCCGGCAACACCTGGCACTTCCACTGGGCCAAGTCCGGAGAATACGTCACGCAGGTGACGGCGATCGGCCCGCTCGGTCTCGACTATCTCGATCCCGGCGACGATCCGCGGCACAACAAGCGGTGAAGCGAAAGCAGGGTGCGGCATGACCGATTACGATGCGATCATCATCGGCACCGGGCAGGCGGGGCCGCCCCTCGCCCGGCGGCTCGCGGCCTCGGGCAGGCAGGTCGCCGTCATCGAGCGCGGCCGCTTCGGCGGCACCTGTATCAACACCGGATGCACGCCGACCAAGACGCTGGTCGCCAGCGCCTACGCGGTTCATGTGGCGCGGCGCGGCGCCGACTACGGATTCTCCGCCGGGGACATCAAGGTCGACATGAAGCGGGTCAAGGCTCGCAAGGACTACGTGGTCGGTCTCTCCAACCAGGGCGTCGAACGATCGCTCAAGAGCCTGAAGAACTGCACCGTCTACCAAGGCCACGCGCGCTTTGCCGGGCCGCACGAGGTCGAGGTTGGCGGCGAAGTCCTGCGCTCCGACAAGATCTTCATCAATGTCGGCGGCCGCGCCTCGATCCCGCCGATTCCCGGCCTGGACCAGATCAAGTACCTCACCAACAGCTCGATGGTGGATGTCGATTTTCTGCCGCGCCATCTCCTGGTGTTGGGCGGCAGCTACATCGGCCTCGAATTTGGACAGATGTATCGCCGCTTCGGCAGCGAGGTGACGATCGTGGAGGTCGGGCCGCGCCTCATCGCGCGCGAGGACGAGGACGTCTCCCAGGCGGTGGCGGCGTTCCTCGCCAAAGAGGGCGTCGACGTGCAGCTCAACGCCAAGTGCCTCAGCCTGGCCAAACGGGGCGACGACATCGTCATGGCGCTCGACTGCGAGGGCGGCAAGCGCGAGGTCGTGGGCTCGCACCTGCTGATCGCCACCGGGCGGCGGCCCAACACCGACGATCTCGGGCTCGACCGCGCCGGGATCAAGCAGGATGCCCGCGGCTACATCGAGGTCGACGACCAGCTGCGCACCAACGTGGCGGGCGTGTGGGCGCTCGGCGACTGCAACGGCCGGGGCGCCTTCACCCACACGTCGTGGAACGATTACGAGATCGTGTCGGCCAACCTCCTCGATGGCGGCCAGATCGGAAGGTGAGCGACCGGATCACCGCCTACGCGCTCTATACCGACCCGCCGCTCGGCCGGGCCGGCATGAGCGAAACGGAGGTCCGGCGCAGCGGGCGCCGCGCGCTGGTGGCGAAGATCGCCATGGAGGATGTCTCGCGCGCTTTCGAGAAAGGCGAGACCGAAGGATTCATGAAGGTGCTGGTCGACGCCGAGTCAAATCAGATCCTGGGCGCTTCGTTCCTGGGCACGAGCGGCGACGAGGCAATCCATTGCGTGCTCGACACCATGTACGCCAAGGCGCCCTACACCGTCCTGCAGCGCGCCATGCATATTCATCCCACGGTCTCCGAGTTCATCCCGACGATGCTCGAGGACCTCGCCCCGCTCGGCGCCTAGATCCGCTGATCCATCTCCAGCGCCGGCTCCGGCACGTCGACGCAGCCGATGATGCGCGCCGGCACGCCGGCGGCGGTGCAGCCGGCCGGCACGGGTTCCAGCACCACGCTGCCGGCGGCGATCTTGGCGCAGGCGCCTATTTCGATGTTGCCCAATACTTTTGCGCCGGCGCCCAAAAGCACGCCGCGCCGCACCTTGGGATGCCGGTCGCCGCGCTCCTTGCCGGTGCCGCCCAGGGTCACGCCGTGCAGCATCGACACGCCGTCCTCGACGACGGCGGTCTCGCCGATCACCACGCCGGTGCCGTGGTCGATAAAGATGCCCTTGCCGATCACGGCGCCGGGATGGATGTCGAGGCCGAACAGCGAGCTGGCGCGGCTCTGCAGATAATGGGCGAGCGCCTGGCGGCCCTGGCCCCACAGCCAGTGCGCGGCGCGGTAGGTCTGCAGGGCGTGGTAGCCCTTGAACCAGAGCAGCGGGTCGAGATGGGAGGTGCAGGCGGGGTCGCGGTCGGCCACGGCGACGATGTCGAAGCGGGCGGCCAGCCCAATGCCCGGATCGGCGGTGAGGGCTTCCTCGAAGATCTGGCGGATCAGGGCCGCAGGCACCTCGGTGGTGCCGGCGAGCCGCGCCAGGTGATAACTCAGCGCCGCCTCGAAGCGGGGCTGGCTCAGGATCGTGGCGTGCAGCAGGCCGGCCAGGATGGGATCGGCTGCCGCCGCCGTCTGGGCGGCCTCGCGGATATTGCTCCAGACCGGGTCGACCGAGCGGCGTTCAGATGGCTTGGCTGCGCTGTCCATGGCGCTCTCCTTTAGCGTTGGGCGCGGGCTTCCAGCTCCTGGATCAGCGCCTCGACCTTGCCTCCGTTGTTCTGAATGTAGGACGTGAAATCGGTCCGTCTAGTGATGACCATGCTGACGCCCTCGATTTTGACGTCGGTGATGCGGGGGGCCCCGCTGATATCCCGCACCTCCCACTCGATCTTGATGGGCTGGCCGTTGGACTGGTTGAGGCGGCTGTCGACCACGGTGACGCCGTTGGGCCGGGTCGTGATCTTGCCGAGGGCGAGCGTCTGGCCGCCATACTGGCCGAAGCGCTCGGCATAGGCGTGGGCCTCGGCGCCGACCGCCGCCTTGAGGTAGCGCGCCTGCTGCTCGGGCGTGGCGCCGGCCCAGTATTTGCCGAGCGCCTGCTGGCCCATGTAGTTGAGGTCGAAGCTCGTCTCCAGGACCGTCCGGATGCCAGCCTCGCGCGGGGCGCCGGTGGTGGTCTTGATCAGTTCGATGACCTGGGCAGAGGTCTTCTCGATCAGGGTCGCAGCGGGCCCGTCGGCCGCCCCGGCCGGCCACGCGAACGGCAGGGCAAGCAGGCCTGCCGCCGCGGTGGCAGCCAGACGCAGGACGACACGACGACAGGCGAGCAACGGCACCGTTGGCTCCTGAAAAGATGGATGTGCTGGCAGGATTCCTAGCGCACCAGCGCGAGGTTGTCGCGACGGTCGATCTCGGCCTTGCCGTCGGTCTTTTCCCGCTTCTGCCGGATCAGGTCGGCCCGCTGCTGGGTATAGGCGCTCTTCAGCGCGGCATAATAGTCGACGCTGTTCTTCTCGAGGTCGTCGAGGGCGAACAGGGTGCGCGAGCGCGCGTCGATCGCGGTGGCGCCATAGCGGGCGCCAGTGGCGATCCAGCCGGCGGTCGAGCTGATGGAAAACATGACGATGCTGAACGGATCGGCCGCGGCATCGATTGCCATGCCGACGCCGTCGCGCGCGTTCGAGGGGCCGATCAGCGGCAGCACGATGTAGAAGCCGCCATTCTCGGGCTCGACGCCGGGGCCTGCGAGGTAGCCCACGGTCTTGCCGGCATCCTCCTTGGTCTTGGACATGCCGATCGATGAGGCGACGTCGAAAATGCCGGCGATGCCGATGGTGGAATTGACCAGGAAACGGCCGATCGTGGTGGCGGCGCGGCCGGGCGAGCCCTGCACCACCTCGTTGAGCGCGGTCACCGGCTCGCCGAGATTGTCGAGCATGTTGCGCACGCCCTTCTGCGCCGGCTCGGGCATCCAGTCGCGATAGAGCACCGCGAGCGGACGGAAGGCGATGAGGTCGACGGCTCTATTGAACGAGAAGATGAACCGGTTGGGGGCCTCGAGCGGATCCCACACTTCGGCCGCACCAGTGTCGGTCGAGGCGCAGCCACCCAGCATCATGGCCGCCGTGGCCACGGCGACCGCGGAACGACGAACGCGCGCCGCCACCGACCCGATGAGACTTGCGACCATGAACTCTCAACCCCGAAACGGCTTTGTTTTGTAGTACTTGGCGATAGTGTTGCACACGACTACTGCACTTTGAAGTGAATTGGGTCGACAACTACCACTTGTAGACATATCGATGTCCTTATATGCTTATGCCTTTATGGTACCTTTACTCACTGTGTTGCGGGCGGCGGCGGAGGATACGCGGTTGCGTATTCTCGCTTTGGCGGCGCGCGAGGATTTGACGGTCAGCGACTATGTGCATGTGCTGGGGCAGAGCCAGCCGCGCGTGTCGCGGCATCTCAAGTTGCTCGTCGAGGGCGGGCTACTGGAGCGGTTCCGGGAGGCGCAGTTCACGCGGTTTCGGCTGGTCACCGGCGGGGATGATGCGGCGCTGGTGCGGGAGTTCGTGCGCCGGCTCGATCCCAAGCATCCGCGGCTGGCGGCCGATCGGGCGCGGCTCGATGCGTTGCAGCAGCGGCGACAGACCGCCGCCGTCCGGTTCTTCCGGGACAATGCCCAGCGCTGGGACGAACTGCGGGCCCTGCATGTCGCCGACCGCGAGATCGAGCGGGCACTGGCCCACCACTTGCCCACAGGCGCGCGCCGGCTGCTCGATATCGGCACGGGCACCGGGCGGCTTCTGGAAGTGCTGGCGCCCAAGGTCGAGCACGCGGTGGGCATCGACCAGAGCCGCGAGATGCTGGCGCTGGCCCGCGCCAACCTCGCCAAGGCCGGCATCGACAACGCCGAAATCCGCCTGGGCGACATGTACGCGCTCCCCCTCGAGGCCGACAGCTTCGACGTCGTCACCATCCACCACGTCCTGCACTACGCCGACGACCCCGCCGCCGCCCTGGCCGAGGCCGCGCGCGTGGTCAAACCCGGCGGCGTGGTCCTGGTGGTCGATTTCTCGCCGCACGACCTGGTCGAGCTGAAGCGCGAGCACGCCCACGTCCATCTGGGCTTCGCCGACAACCAGGTGCAGGGCTGGCTGAAAAGCGCCGGCCTCAATCCGCTGGCGCCCATCCACTTCCCCGGCCGCCGGCTGATGACCGGCATCTGGCGCGGCGAGCGCGAGCTGCCGGCCCGCGCCGCCCGCAGCGCCGCCGCCACCCAGGGAGCGCTCCGGTGAAAGTCTCCTTCGAGTTCTCGCCCCCCAAGACCGAGCAGGCCGAGCGCACCCTGTGGGAGACCATCGAGCGCCTGACGCCGCTTCGTCCCACCTTCTTCTCGGTGACCTATGGCGCCGGCGGCTCGACCCGCCAGCGCACCCACGAGACCGTGGCGCGCATCAAGAAGGAGACCGGCATCGACGCCGCCGCCCACCTCACCTGCGTCGGCGGCCACCCAGGGCGAGATCGACGACGTCGCCCACGCCTACTGGGACGCCGGCATCCGCCACATCGTGGCCCTGCGCGGCGACCCCCCGCAGGGCATGGGCGGCAAGTACTGCCCGCACCCCGGCGGCTATGCCAACGCCGCGGCCCTCGTTGCAGGCCTGAAGAAGATCGGCGACTTCCAGATCAGCGTCGCCGGCTACCCCGAGAAGCACCCGGACTCGGCCGACGAGAAGGCCGACCTTTTGAACCTCAAGCGCAAGGTCGATGCCGGCGCCGACCGCTGCATCACCCAGTTCTTCTTCGAGGCCGACGATTTCCTGCGCTTCCGCGACAAGACGGCGGCGGCCGGCATCACCGTGCCGATCGTGCCCGGCATCATGCCGGTGTCGAATTTCAACGGCATCCTCAAGATGGCGGGCCTGTGCGGCGCCAAGGTGCCGGCCTGGCTCGCCGAGATGTTCGAGGGCCTCGACGACGACGTCGAGACCCGCCGCATGATCGCCGCCACCGTGGCCGGCGACCTCTGCCGCCGCCTGCAGCGCGAAGGCGTGGAGCAATTCCACTTCTATACGCTGAACCGCGCGGACCTGACGTTCGCGACCTGCCATCTTTTGGGAGTCGCCGCCATGTCGCGCACTGAGAAGGCCGACCTGCTGCGCGAGATCGCGCACGACCGCATCCTGATCAAGGACGGCCCCTACGGCACCGCCATCCAGGCCTATCGCCTCGACGAGGCAGGCTATCGCGGCGGCCGATCGTTCGAGCACGATCAAAAGGGCAACAACGACCTGCTCAACCTCACGCGCCCCGACATCGTGAGCAAGATCTGCAACGACTACATCGAGGCCGGCGCCGACCTGCTCGCGACCAACACCTTCAACGCCAACGCCATCAGCCAGGCCGACTACGGCAACCAGGCGCTCGCCCGCGAGATCAACGTCGCCGCGGCGAAGATCACCCGCGCCTGCGCCGATGCCGCCACCGCGCGCGAGCCGGACAAGCCGCGCTTCGTGGCGGGCGCGCTCGGCCCCACCAACAAGACGCTGTCGGTGTCGCCCAACGTCAACGACCCCGGCTACCGCGCCGTCACCTTCGACGAGGTGAAGGGCATCTACCGCGAGCAGGTCGACGGCCTTTTGGACGGCGGCGTCGATTTCATCCTGATCGAGACGGTGTTCGACACCCTGAACGCCAAGGCCGCCATCGTCGCCGTCGACGAGGCGGGCGAGGCGCGCGGCGAGGTATCCCGGTGATGGTGTCGATGACCCTGACCGACCTCGCCGGCCGCAACCTCTCGGGCCAGACGGTCGAGGCGTTCTGGCATTCGGTGCGCCATGCCAGGCCGCTCACCATGGGGCTGAACTGCAGCTTCGGCGCCACCGAGCTGCACCCCTACGTCAATGCGCTCAACCCGCAGGTCGATGGGCTGGTGTGCGTCTACCCGAACGCCGGACTCCCCAACGAGCTCGGCGCCTATGACGAGCCGCCCGAGATGACGGCCAAGCTGGTCAAGGGCTGGGCCGAGGCCGGCTGGCTGAACGTGGTCGGCGGCTGCTGCGGCACGACGCCGGCCCACATCCGGGCCGTGGCCGAGGCGGTCAAAGGGCTAAAACCGCGCCAGTGGCACGCGCTGCCGCCGGCGCTGCGCTTGAGCGGCATGGAAGCGGCGAGTTTTTTCTGATGACTTTTTCTGTTGCCCATCCTTCGAGACGCTCGCTGCGCTCGCTCCGATGAGGGCGTGGAGAGCGCCATCACTGAGGTCTTGCGCGCGCCACAACCTCACCCTGAGGAGCGCCCCGAGGGGCGCGTCTCGAAGGGTCGGCCACAATGACCGCAACGCACCGCCACCTTCATCAACATCGGCGAGCGGACGAATGTCACCGGGTCGGCGCGGTTCAAGAAGCTGATCCTGGACGGCGACTATCCCGCCGCGCTCGAGGTCGCGCGCCAGCAGGTGGAGAGCGGCGCGCAGATCATCGACGTCAACATGGACGAGGGCCTGCTCGATTCGCAGCTCGCCATGGAGACCTTCCTGAAGCTGATCATGGCCGAGCCCGACATCGCCCGCGTGCCGATCATGATCGACAGCTCCAAGTGGAGCGTGATCGAGGCCGGCCTGAAATGCGTCGCCGGCAAGCCGATCGTGAACTCGATCTCCATGAAGGAAGGCGTCGAGCCAGTTCATCGAGCACGCCAAGAAGGTCCGCCGCTACGGCGCCGCCGTCGTGGTGATGGCGTTCGACGAGAAGGGCCAGGCCGACACCTTGCAGCGCAAGGTCGAGATCTGCGCAGCGCGCCTACAAGATCCTGACCGAACAGGTCGGCTTCCCGGCCGAGGACATCATCTTCGATCCCAACATCTTCGCCATCGCCACCGGCATCGACGAGCACAACAACTACGGCGTCGATTTCATCGAGGCGACGCGCGAGATCAAGAAGCGCTGCCCGGGCGTGAAGATCTCGGGCGGCGTGTCGAACCTCTCGCTTCGCCTTCCGCGGCAACGAGCCGGTGCGCAAGGCCATGCACTCGGTGTTCCTCTATCACGCCATCCAGGCCGGCATGGACATGGGCATCGTCAATGCCGGCCAGCTCGAGGTCTATGACGAGATCCCGCCCGAGCTGCGCGAGGCCTGCGAGGACGTGATCCTGAACCGCACGCCGGTCCGAACCGAGCGGCACCGAGCGGCTGCTCGAGCTGGCGCCCAAGTACAAGGGCACCGGCGAGGCGCCCGAGACGCAGGACGCCGAATGGCGCAGCTGGACGGTCGAGAAGCGGCTGGAGCATGCGCTGGTCAAGGGCATGGACCAGTTCGTGGTCGCCGACACCGAGGAGGCGCGCCTGCAGATCGCCCGGCCGATCGAGGTGATCGAGGGCCCGCTGATGGCCGGCATGAACGTGGTCGGCGACCTGTTCGGCTCGGGCAAGATGTTCCTGCCGCAGGTGGTGAAGAGCGCGCGCGTGATGAAGAAGGCCGTCGCGCACCTGCTGCCCTACATCGAGGCCGAGAAGACCGCGACGTCGAAGCCCAAGGGCAAGATCGTCATGGCCACGGTCAAGGGCGACGTCCACGACATCGGCAAGAACATCGTCGGCGTCGTGCTCCAGTGCAACAATTTCGAGGTCATCGACCTCGGCGTCATGGTGCCGTTCCAGGACATCCTGAAGACGGCCAACGACAACAAGGTCGACATGATCGGCCTCTCGCGGCCTGATCACGCCCTCGCTCGACGAGATGGTGACGGTGGCCGAGGAGATGACGCGCCAGGGTTTCAAGGTGCCGCTGCTGATCGGCGGCGCGACCACCTCGAAGGTCCACACCGCTCTCAGGATCGCGCCGCGCTACAACGGGCACCACCGTGCACGTGCTCGACGCCAGCCGCGCGGTCGGCGTCTGCACCGCGCTGGTCTCCGAATCGGGCGCGCAGGCCAGGGACTTCGCCGCCAAGGTCGCGGCCGAGTACGAGACCATCCGCACCGAGCGCGCCGCCGGCGGCAAGGAGAAGCTGGTGCCGCTCGCCGAGGCGCGCGCCAACGCCTTCAAGATCGACTGGTCGACCTACGTGCCGCCCAAGCCGCGCATGCTCGCCAACACGGGGGCGCCACGCGCGTCTTCGCCGAGTATCCGCTGCACGAGCTGGTCGAGCGCATCGACTGGACGCCGTTCTTCCGCGCCTGGGAGCTTTCCGGCAACTATCCCGAGATCCTCGAGGACAAGGTGGTGGGCGACAGCGCCCGCAAGCTGTTCGCCGATGCGCGCAAGATGCTGGAGCGCATCGTGCGCGAGAAGTGGCTGACCGCGAAGGGCGTGGTCGCCTTCTGGCCGTGCCGGCGCGAGGGCGACGACGTGGTGCTGTTCGAGGACGAGCAGCACACAAGGGAGATCTCGCGGCTCTATTTCCTGCGCCAGCAGATCGAGAAGCGCGGCGCCGCGCGCCAACATGTGCCTGGCCGACTTCATCTCGCCCGAAGGCCGACTGGATCGGCGGCTTCGCCGTCACCGCCGGCCACGGCATCGAGCAGCACCTGCGGCGCTTCAAGGCCGACAGCGACGACTATTCCGACATCCTGCTGAAGGCGCTGGCCGACCGCCTGGCCGAGGCCTTCGCCGAGCGCCTGCACGAGCGCGTGCGCAAGACGCTGTGGGGCTACGCGCCCGAGGAGGCGCTCGCCAACGAGGACCTGGTGCGCGAGAAATATCGCGGCATCCGCCCGGCGCCGGGCTATCCCGCCTGCCCCGACCACAGCCAGAAGCCCGAGCTGTTCCGCCTGCTCAATGCCGGCCAGAACGCCGGCATCACCCTGACCGAGAGCTTCGCGATGATGCCGACCTCGGCGGTGTCGGGGTATTACTTCGCCCATCCGGCGGCGGAGTATTTCGGCGTGGCGCGGATCGGGCGCGATCAGCTCGAGGACTATGCGAAGCGGCGCGGGATTCCGCTGGAGCTGGCGGAGAAGTATCTCAGGCCGAACATCGGGTATTGAGACGCGTTCCAAACTTCATAACTCTGGCTTCTACTTGACCGAGATTGCGAAGACCGCCGGAATTGCCAATTTGGATGTGGCCTCAAGCTGCGGCGTTGATGCCGGCCGCAACATCACCAGATTCCTTCGCCAAGGCCTTCGACCGCTGCAGAGCGACGTTGGCGCGCTGAGCTGGCGCGGAGGACGGCGATGAAAATGGACGAGCGATGAGATTCCCCCATTACAATCCCGACTACTGCCTGAAAGTCGCCAAATGGACGGCAGCCGCCTGCGTAGCCGTGCTCGTCTTCGAGCTGCTTGTGCTGGTGATCGTCAACTCGAGCGCCAC
This sequence comes from uncultured Alphaproteobacteria bacterium, assembly GCA_963755595.1. GTDB lineage: Bacteria > Pseudomonadota > Alphaproteobacteria > Reyranellales > Reyranellaceae > Reyranella. The sequence goes on from CAVWKP010000006.1 coordinate 75,389, forward strand.
ACGCTGTCCCGGGTGAATGCTGGGCACAGAGGAAGGAGCCACCCACTGGCTATACTTGATTGGCATCCTTACGGGACTGCCGGCATTCTGGATGTGCTTCGTGGTCTTCCATTGGGACTACGCCTCCGAGAGGCTCGCCTCCCCGTGGCCCCGCTTCCTCGCGTCTGATTCCCTCTATGCCATCGATGTGGACATGCTCTTCCGTCAGGTGAGCATCCTCTGGTGGCTGTTCTCGACATCTCCCTTCTGGATAATGCTTGGCGTTTGCACGAACGTTCTGGACCGAACTACATAGCGACGCGCGCCATGAGCGCGCCGATGATCCTGAATGCTTCCATTTTCGGCGCCTCCGTCGCCCTTTACTCAGAGTAGATCGGGCCTGCTAGATTGGGCGCAACATGGCTCAATGCCAAAAGGCCTGACGACGGACAATTGAGGCCTCAAATGAAGCAACGACACGCCTTATCCAGCCTGACAATCCTGGGCGTACTTTCTCTATAGCGCTGATGCGAGAAGCCAAACGCTGACGTGGACAGATCTGGACTGTGCAAGGTCTGACATATTGTTGGCTCAGTACTCGAAGTGCCAAATTCAGACTGCCATCACAGGCAACGAGGGCCGAGGCCAGTTCCAGTCACAGAGTGCAACATATCGATCAGCGAATGAATTTGTATTTGTGTATTTGCAAAAGCCAACGTCTACTTTTTATGGCGCTTCAATTAAGGTGTCCGCTGAAACCCGTGAAACCTATCTATCCAAGCCCAGCGCGGAGGCTGGACAGAAGGGAACGAATTTTTCGACTACGAATTGAGTAACTGGTGGGTACGTAAAAACTTTCTTGCTGCCGCCTGACTGGAAGTGCTTTTCTTTCTCGAAAGACGCTCCATACCGAGGAGACGGTTTCGCCTACTGGTTGGTGGGCTATGCTTGCGGTAAATTGTCCTCCTAGCAAACAGAGAGCTCGATGGTGGCTTTTCTGCAGAAGCTCGGCGTCAAGTAGGGAACCGCTATCTCCTCCGTTGCTTGGCTGTGCCAAGTGCCGATAGGCATGGACCTCAGCGGCATAAGCTCTCCGACAGCATATCCGATGATGATCGGCTCACCCTTGTCACAACGAATTGTGTGTACCAACAATGTCGTGGCAGGCCACGGCACGCCTTTGACGTCGAAGGGTCGTGCAACCCCCTCATCTAGCCTCTCCCCCTAGCGGGGGAGAGGAACTTGAGAACGCAGGAACGAGCGTTTACGGCCAGCGCCGCCGCCAGGACATTAAGTGCTGCTTTCATGGCGATCTCCCGAACTTCTAATGACCAAAGTAGGTGGTGAGCGCCCTCCTCGCTTATTATGCGCCCATGACGAAAAGCTACCCACCCGGCACCATCGAGCAGCGCCTCGCGGCCCGCACCGAGATCGACCCGCTGTCGGGCTGCCATGTGTGGCAGGGCGCGTGCAATCCGGGCGGCTACCCCACCATCACCCTGCATCGCCAGGGCCACCTGGTGCATCGCCTGGCCTGGACGCTGCGCTACGGCACGATCCCCTCGGGCTTCGTGCTCTGCCATCGCTGCGACGAGCGGCGCTGCATCAATCCCGACCATCATTTCGTCGGCACGCACCAGGACAACATGACGGACATGGCGCAAAAGCGGCGGGCGCGGCTCGAGCGGGCCACCGCCGACCTCTTCGGCGAGGGCGGCCCGCTGCCCGAGGCGCGGCCCGAGGAGCTGACGCCGATGCGCCTCTACCTGCGCGGCGTCGAGATCACGGGCAAGGTCCTGATCCGGCCGTTCATCGCGGTCGCTCCGACGCCGGCGCGCCGGCCGCCGGGCGCGGCCGGCCGAGGTCGGCGGGCGCTGGCGGCGCGCTGAACCCCAGGATGACGGTGGCCGAGACGCCAGATCTCCGCGAGCGGCTTGGGGCGCTGCACGAACCGCTGGCTCTTCGGAGAAGGATCTCCGGCCGAATATGCCGTGGCCTCCGCTAGGCGCCGACCGGCAATTGCGCCTGAGAGACGCGTTGCCTAGATTGCGGCCTCTTCGGGGAGACGAATGGGGACACCCTCGCGGTCATACAGCACTTCGAGTCGGTCGTTCATTCGGCTGTGGGGAATTGTCGTCCTTGCGCTCAGTGCCGGAACGGCCCTCGCGGCCGACCCGTCCGTCCCCGGTTATGCAGATTGCACCAAACCCTCCTGGCCGACGATCGACGACGCCGAGTCGCGGGCCATCGCCTGCTCCCGGGCCCTGCAGAGCAAGGCACTCAGTCCGGATGGAGTTGCCCTCGCGCGCCTGGCGAGAGGGGCCGCCCGGTACGCCCTCGGTGAAAAGCTGATCGCCAGCGAGGACTATCGCGAGGCGCTTCGCCACTACGATGGGGCGATCGATCCGCGCAACCCCGACGCCCTGGCGCTGTATCACCGCGGCGTCGCCCATGACGGCCTCGGCAACACGGACAGGGCGCTGTCGGACCTGAACGAGGCCATCCGCCTCGATTCCGCGAAAGCCCTGCCCTATTTCGAGCGCGGCGAGCTGCTTGCCCGGCGAAGCCGGGCCTTTGCGCGGGCGATCGACGACTTCAACCGGGCGCTCGAGCTGCAGCCCGGCAACGTCGACGCCCTGATGGCGCGCGGCGCCGCCTACAGCGAACTCGGGCAGCAGGCGCGGGCCATCGCCGACCTCGATCGCGCCGTCCAGCTGGCGCCCGGGAGCTCGGAAGCCCATCACAGCCGGGCCGTCGCCTTCGGCCGCGTCGGTGACAGCAAGCGCGCCCTGGAGGACTACGATGCCGCCCTCAAGCTGAACGCCGGCAATGTCGGCGCGCTGGTCGACCGGGCGGGCCTGCAGGCGTCCCTGAAAAACTATGAGCTCGCCATCCAGGACCTCGACGCCGCGATTTCAATCAGTGCCGACGGTGCGGCCGCCCACTACAACCGCGGCTTCGCCCACTTCGCGCGCGGCGACTACGACAAGGCCATCACCGACTACAGCATGGCCATTGCGCTCGATCCCGCCCTGGCCACCCCTACAACAACCGCTGCCTGGCGCGCGCCATCGTCGGCAAGGATCTCGTGCGGGCGCTCGGGGACTGCGACACGGCGCTGGACCTGTCGCCGCTCAGCCTCGATGTCCGCGCGACGCGGGGATTCGTGTTCCTCAAGCTCGGCGATCCGATGCTCGCCCTCAACGAATACGACCAGATCCTCGACGGGACCCCAACATGCCCATCGCGCTCTACGGCCGCGGCATCGCCTTGACCCAGGCCGGCAAGGCCGCCGAAGGAGAAAGGGAAAAAGCCGCGGCGCTGGCGATCGATCCTGAAATCGCCGACAGTTTCGCGAGACACGGCGTCAAGTGAGTGCGGGCGGAGAGGAACAGGGGAGCGAGCCGGCCAGCATTTGAGCGGCCATGTCATTCGCTCCACTTCAGGCCAAACACGTGGGGAGCGTATTCAAGCTGGCCTGAGTTCCCGTTCTTGACCCGCACGCGCCCCGATATAGTTCTCATTTCGTGGCGCGCGGCCTCCCGTCACCAGGACCTTTTCCCCACTCGCGCTCCGTACTTCGTCGCCAACGTGGACGGGCACCTCGGTCGCCAGATACGTCAACGTGCGTCCCTTGCTGGTGACGATCTCGCCTTGTGCCCTGGTTGCCATGCCACCATCTCCGGTATCGTTCATCCCGATCACTACTGCCGGTCGCAGGTCTACGGTCATTGCTGACAACGGTACCCCGCGCCAAAGGTTTCCTGTTTCGGCCTTCGGCAAGTTCGTGACTGCAGCGTGCCGCTCAGTGCAGCCGGCGGGCTGCCTATTCCGGCCGAGCTCGCGGTTGAGCAAAGGGACGGGGCTGCGCTAGGATGCGGCGGGGGCGTAGTCCCGGCAGTCGATAACAGCAAGACAACCAGAGCGCGCAAGCAGCAGGCAGCGTCCGGGCGAGCGGCCGCATGGTCTCGGTCTCCACTCGTCTCGTTGAGCAGCGTTGCGGTCCACAGTGACGGTCGTGTCATCTTTGGGGGGTGAGCCATGACGATCATCAGCAGCGGGCAGAGCGGCGCCACGATCCTGAGCGGCGGCGAGCAGGCGGTCCTGAAGGGGGGCGTTGCCAGCGGCACGACGGTGAGCAGCGGCGGCCAGGAGCTGGTGTCGTCGGGCGGCACCGATCGCGTCGACAGTGGCGAGCGCCGGCGGCCAGGAGATCGTCTTCAACGGCGGCACGGCGGTCGGCACGACGATCGGCAGCGGCGGCGCGGAGATCGTCTCGTCGGGCGGCACCGCCAGCAACGTCACGATCGAGAGCGGCGCCACGCAGACGGTCCTGAGGGGTGGCACGGCGATCGGCACGGTGGTGTCCAACGGCGGCACCGAGGTCGTCGCGTCGGGCACGACGCGGAACACCGTCATAGGCTCGGGCGGCCAGGAGGTGATCGTCCAATGGCGGCACGGCGAGCGCGAGCGTGATCGACAGCGGCGGCGGCGAGCTGGTGAGTCGGGCGGCACTCTCTCGGGGGTCACGATCTCGGGCGGCACGCTGGAGGTCGCCAGCGGCGGCGGCGTGATGTCGAGCACGATCACCTTCGCCGGCGGCGGCGAGCTGGTGCTCGACGACACCAAGTTCCGCGGCAAGATCGCGGGCTTCAACTCGCCGGCCGAGACCATCGACCTCACGACGGTGTCCGTTGCCTCGGCGACGACTCTCGGCTATACGGGCAATGCGCTGAGCGGCACGCTCACTGTCACCGACGGCACGCACACCGCCAGGCTCGCGATGCTGGGCAACTATGCGGCGCGCGACTTCACCCTGGCCGACGACGGCCATGGCGGCACGCTGGTCTCCGATCCGCCGGTCAGCAGCGGCAGCCTCGCGCCGCCTCACTGATCGGGCATCAGGGCAGCCGGCAAGCCGGAAGCGGCGCGAGATCCCGGTCGCGCTAGCGGGCGGCCTCTCGCGGAAGCCCGAGCTGTTCCTTCGCGACATGGATGCCGGCGGCGCGCAACTCGACGTAGGCCGTGTCGTGGCGCAGCCAGTCCTGCCCGATGCCCCAGGCGATTGCCGCTTCGACTTCGGTTCGTGGACCACCCACCGCCTCGGCCAGGTCATCCATCAACATTGCAAACCGGCCAAAGGCCCGTCCGTTGAGGAGCACCGTCGCGCAGAGGTCGGCGGCAACGGTGTAACCCGCCGCCCTCCGGATCGGCCGGCAACCGCTCGTCGTTGTCGTTCATGTCAGTCCCTCTCGAACGCGGCAGGAGACCAGATCCCGATGCTGTAGCCGGCCTGGATGAGCTGGGCGGCCCGCGCGACGACAGCCGGCATGGAGGTGTAGGTCTCCACCGTCGTCTCGCCGGAGCCCGGGTTTTCCATCTGCAATGAATAGGCTGCCGCGACGGTGTCGATGGCCACCGCGCGGCGAAGTGGCTGTCGCCCGAGCCCGCTCATCGCTGCCGGTCCAACGAGCGGTACATGCGCTCGAGAACCTCGCGATCGATCTCGGGCTGAGGATCGGGTTCGCCCTGAACGCCGTGCGGCTGCCCCGGCGCCGGCAGCAGGAGCTCGCGCGCCTGGCGAAGGCCGGCCTGGGCCCGCGCCACCAGCGCCAACGGCACGTGCTGGGCGCCGCCACTCATATCCTCCAGCTCCTCGAGCAGAGCCGTGATTCGCGCGATCTGCCGCTCGAGCCGGGCCTGGCGGTCGGCGCTCCGTCCGTGGAAGTCAATAATGATCCCGCTCATGAGATATCTTCCCCGTCTATGAATCGAACTGCCGGATTTTCATTTCTTAAGGGGCGGACCCGAGGGGAGGATTCGCTGTGACAATGCTGTGTCGGCAATATGCAAGGGTTCAGGAAACATTCGAGTTGGTTTGTCACAGGCCCTACACTTTCTTCGCCAAGCCGAAAGGAACGTCTGCAAACCGTGGAGACCGCCCAAGAGAACGTTGCGCTCCCCAATCTGCTGGGGAAGCTGCCGCGTGAGTTTTCAGGCAGGTTGCCGGGCGAGCGGACCGTGACCCTGGCGAAAGGCGAGACGCTGTTCGAGCGGGGCGATGCCGGCGACGGATGCTATTGGCTGCGCCAGGGCGTGGTTACGGTCTGCGCCGCCTCGGCCAGCGGCGAACAGCGCATCCTCGCCATCCTCGGTCCGGGCGCGCTGATCGGCGAGCTGGCGATGATCGACGGCCTGCCGCGATCAGCCACCGTCCAGGCTGTCAGGGACTGCTCGCTCACCTTCATCAGCCGCGCCGCCTTCACGGCCATGCTGCGCCGGCATCCGGAACTGCACACGGAAATCATGGCGACGCTGGCGGCGCGCCTGCGCCAGTCCGACGAGGACATGATTGCCTCCAGTTTCCTGACGGTGCGCGCGCGCGTGGCCCGCGCCCTGCTTCAGTTCGCCCGCCACCTCGGCGAGGAGACAGAGCGGGGCCGCGTCCTGATCCAGCACCGGGTGACCCATAGCGACCTTGCCGCCATGGCCGGCGTGGCGCGCGAAAGCGTGAGCCGCACCCTCGGCGTCTGGCAGCGGGAAAAGGTTCTCGAGGGATCGCCGCGCGACGGCTATGTCGTGGACAAGAGCAGGCTCGAGCGCGAGGCGGAGGCGGTGGGGTAGCGGAGAACCCTTGCTGGCCGCGGCGAACGCGCTGCCGCGCAGATCAAGCCCTCTTCAATTGCTACTTGACAACTCGAACAACGGTGCTTCCGAGCGCTCCGCCATAAGTGGCGACGTGATTGCCGGTCTCGGTAACGCCCTTTCCTGCGGCGAGGAGATAGAGTGTCGGCTTGCCGACGCTGATCCAGGCGTTCTTTGTGCCGTCCCAGCGGCGCGCGTGCGTGCTGCCGTCGGTCGACCCTTCGCTATACAGGATGTTGGAGCCATAACCGTTGCTCGGCACAACGTAGACGGCTTCACCCGTGTTCTCGCCATTGTTCGCGAAACCAACACGCAAGCCGTCCGGGGCAACGATGCCACCCTCGGCATTGAGCACGAACGAGCCGAAGGCGGCATTGCAGGAGTAGACCGACTTCACGCCGGCGCCAAAATTGCGGCTCATGTTCGGGTGGATCAACTGGACGTTGGAGACGATTCCCTGATTGCTCCGGCCAAGGTTGGTGTGCTCCATGCGCATGCCGTCCCTGGTGTGGTTCTCGCCATGCACGTTTTCGCACATGCCCTCGAACACGGCGCCTTCGAGGACGATGCCGTCGGTACCGCAGCTGGTATAGATGTCGCGCAAGGTGAATTTATAGAGCGCCCCGGCATCACCAAGCGGCGCACGGAGCTTCAGGCACGCACCGCAGGCTGCCCGATCGTAGCCGCCGCCATACAGATTGAATTTCTCCAGGTAGAGACCGCGATTCGGAGCACCCTTTACGCCCTGTATGACGATCATGTCGTGACCGGCGGGCCCGACCCAGCGAATTTTGGCGTGGTTGCCGTTGGCGCCCCACGTCATGCCCTCGTTCTTCTGCTGCTCCAGAACAATCGTGGCGGACTGTTCAATGTCGGTGCGCGGATCGAACATCGGCAGAAAGCCCTCCGCCACGCCCTGCTGCAGCGCCTGCCTGAATTCCTTCTCGTTGCGGGCCCAGATGAACGCGCTGGCCTTGCCATCGGAGCCGGACGAGGCAAGCTCCCGCCGATCGCCGCCATGACCCTGATCGTCACGGACTTGCCGCTGTGCGCGTGGACCGCGCAGGGGCAACGCCGTCAGCATCGCAGCCACCGTCCAGATCATGCGTCGCCCGAGCTGCAGCCTGGTCATGTTGTCCTCCGCAAGCACTGTGATGACACGGCGCCGGGGCGATCGCGATCGAGCCGGGACGCGGTCACAGGCGCGCCAGCCGCGCCGCCATGAGGTCGCGCGTCTCCGCCGGCTCGTCCGGCGGCAGGAAGATGAAATTGTTGACATAGGACGCCGACCTGTGGCTCTCGCTGAGGGGCGCCGTGAGATCGGGTTGGTTGGCCGGATGCTGCAAGGTGGCGGCCGAGAAGCGCTCGATCGGTTCCAGCTGGCGGCCATGGACGTAGTAGCCGCGGTAGCCCAGCTCAGCGAGGAAGCTGGCGGTTCGCAGCACGCCGCCGGGCGAAAGCCGCTCCTCGACCTCGACCAGCAGACGCGGTTGGCAGCGCCTGATGGTTTCGCGGGCGCCGCGCAGCACGGCCAGCTCGTGGCCTTCGACGTCGATCTTCATGAATCCCACTTGGCCCCGATAGACGTCGTCGAGCCGGTCGGTCTGCACCTCGATCGTTCGGCAAACGGGGTAGTCTGCAGCGGCTTCCGGCGCGATCGTCGAGCAACCCAGCACCTCCTGGTCCTCGATCAAAGGGATGCGAAGCTCGACCACGCCCGCCCCATCGGACAGCGCGACGACATGGACATCGACGTTACGGCCGAACTTGCGCCTCAGCTCCTCGGTCATCGCCGGAATCGGCTCGTAGGCGATGACGCGTCGTGCGTACCGACGCAGCGAATGGACATAGGTGCCGACATTCGCGCCGACATCAATCGCGTCCTCGTCCGCGCGGCACAGGAACTCGACGAGACGCAGCTCGACTTCGCCGTACTTGGCGCAGTAGCGCTCTTCCCGCCAGTTGCGTACGCGCATCGGGCACAACGCATAGATCGCCCGACGAGCCTCCTTGTAAGGATTGCGCCCGGGGACCGGTTTCGTGGCCGGCGGCGAGCCCCTTGGCGGTCGTTGCATTGAACGTCTCCGTTACGGCTCGGACTCGTCCATAATCCGCCGAGACCCGCGGCCGAACAGTGGCCAAGCTGTGACCACGACGGTCGTTCATGCCGCTTGCCTAATATTCGCTGGCTTCTCGCCAGCGGTGATCAGCGGTGCGTTCGCGCTGGAGGCGGAGCGGCAGCCGGTGACGGGGCGCTACGGCGGCTTCGAACTCACAGCAGCGGGCTGAACAGGCGAAGCGTGTTCTCGAGCAGGCGCTCCCTGAACGGGCGGGCCGCCCAGGCGGCCGGTTCCAGCCGGACCGACTGCGCGATGTAGGTCTGCTGCAGCTCGCGCAGGGCTGCGGCAAACTCGGGCTGGTAGATGAAGAGCGCCACCTCGTAGTTCAGCCACAGGCTGCGCATGTCGAGGTTGACGGTGCCGAACATCGACATCGCCCGGTCGACCGAGATCGACTTGGTGTGCAGCAGGCCGCCGCGATAGAGCTGGATCTCGACGCCGGCCTCCAGCAGGTCGTCGTAGTAGGACCGGCTGGCGTAGCGGGTCAGGAACGAATCGACCTTCTCGGGGAGGATCAGCGTCACCTGCACGCCGCGGCCGGCGGCGCCGCGCAGCGCCACGATCATCGAATCGTCGGGCACCAGGTAGGGCGTGGTCAGCACCAGCTCGCGCCGGGCGGCGTTGATCAGCCCGAGCAGCATCTGCAGCAGGCCATCCTCCGACTCGCCCGGCCCCGAGGGAACGACCTGGACGTTGGCCGACCCGACGGGCTTGGCGTCGCCGAGGCCGGCGCTGTCGATCAGCTGCTGCATCGGCTCGCCGGTCTCGAGGATCCAGTCGCCCAGCAGGGTGGCGGCGAGCGGGTTCACCACCGTGCCCTCGAAGCGGACCATCGCATCGACCCATTCGCCGACGCCCGAGTCCTGCTTGAAGTAGCGCGGATCCACCAGGTTCATGCTGCCGGTCCAGGCGGCCGCGCCGTCGATCACCACGATCTTGCGGTGCAGGCGAAGATCGGTGCGGCCGACCACGGTGCGCAGCAGCCCGACCGGCAGCGCGGCGCGCAGCTCGACGCCGGCCTCGCGCAGGCGCTGCGGCTGGCCGCCCTTCCACCACGGCCGGGCGCCCAGCGCATCGACCAGCAGCCGGCACTGCACGCCGCGGCGGGCGGCGCGAATGACGGCCTCGAGCACCGCGTCGGCCGCCCCGCCTTCGTTCCAGATATAGAATTCCATCAGCACGCTGGTCGTCGCCGCATCGACGTCGCGGGCGATCGCCGCCAGGATCGCGCCGGTGTCGGAGAAGAGCTGGAACCGGTTGCCGCGCACGGTGGCGCCGCCGACCAGCGAACGGCCGAGGCGATCCATCGCCTCGGCCGCCGGCGGAAGGCTCGCCCAGTCGACCGCCGTGAAGTCGGCCGGGAGGGTGGCGCGGGCGACCTTGCGGAACTCGCCGCGCAGCTCGTCGATGCCGCGCGAGCGCCGGCGTCCGATCCGGCGCTCGCCGATCAGCAGGTAGACGAAGGCGCCGATGAACGGCAGCGCCGCCACCAGCAAGAGCCACGACAGGGCAATGCCGCGCGCCGGCCGGCGCATGACCACGCGCACGGCGACGGCAAGGATGAGCGCTGCATGCAGCGGCAGCAGAACGCCCGGAGACTGGAAAACATATTCCACGGTCCACTATCCCGCGGGCACGGACGATTTGCACGTGCAGCCGCAGACGGCAAGTGAGCCCAAATGAGGCACGACTTCATCCCTCGTCGGCCCAAATCGCCAGCAAACGACGGGCACCCGACCGGTGCGCAATCGCCGCCTCGTGAGTTGTGGGCGACGGATTCCTGATCTTCGTTGCTCATTCAATTTGCCGGGTTAGAGTTGCGGGCGAAACAAGGGGGCGCCATGCAAGGCGCGATGGATTGCTTCGGCGCTTACGTTCGCGGCCTGCTTGCCGCCGGGTCGATCGCCTTGGCGGCAGGCGCCTGCAGCAGCATCGGACCGCCGAGCGTCCCCGTGACCGATCCGACTACGGGGCAGCGATCGGCAATTCCTGGAAGCAGCAGACACTGCTCAACATCGTCAAGCTGCGCTACGGCGATTTCCCGGTCTTCATGGAAATCGCGCAGGTGATCGCCGGCTATCAACTCCAGACGACCGTCGGCGCAGGAGTTTCTGCCCAGAACTACATAACGACATCCGTCGGGGGGCCGGCGGCAATCGCCGGTAGCATTGGCGCGGCCGCCACATACATCGACCGTCCGACCGTCATCTATGCGCCGCTGACCGGGAACGACTTCATCAAGAAGCTGATGACGCCGATCCCGCCAGCCGCCGTACTGTTTCTGTTGCAGTCCGGCTATTCCGCCGCCGTCGTCATGCCGATTGCCGTCGATTCGATCAATGGCGTTGCCAATGAATTCGAGGCGCGCAGGCATGAGCCGGCCCGGCGATCCAGAGTTCATCCGTCTGGCCCAGCTGCTTTACGAGTTGCAGGTTGCCAATGCGCTCCAGATCCGGATCGAGCGCTCGAAGGACAATTCCGAAATCACCATCATAGGGTTTCCCCCCATCAACGTTGCCGCCCGACGTCGCGGCAAAGATCGCGGAGATGAGGCGCATCCTGCACCTTACGGGGTCCGGCCAGAGCCTTCAGGTTCGCTATGGCGGCTGGTCCGGAAAGGGGGACGAAATCGCGATGACGACCCGGTCGATGCTGCAGGTGATGCTCGAGCTCGGGATCCTTGCCCAGGTGCCGGAAGCCGATATCGCAGGCGGCAAGGCGACCCCGGCGCAGGCAGCATCCCGTCGACCGCTAGCGAGCGACCACCCCTCCTCAACATCATGAGCGGAGCGCGCCACCGCCCGAATGCGTATGTCGCCATCCAGTACAAAGGGCACTGGTTCTGGATCGCGAACACCGACATCCGCTCGAAATCCATATTCACGGGCGTGATGCTGCTGTTCTCGATCTCTGACGTCGGCGTGCGCTCGGCGCCGCCGGTCGTCACCGTGCCCGCCAACTGACAATGGTGGCCGCCGCGGCGAGGGATCAGGCCGCTATCGCGTCGAGCTGCTGGACATCGACAGCGGAGAAGATCGCGGCGCCGATCATTGCCTTCGCGCGCCGGCATCAGGACACCAGGCGACCGGAGCTACCGGTGCACGCAAATGAGCCGAACGTCTCCACTCGAGACTAGGTGGCAACGCTCCGGCCATCGGACGTCGCCTTGGCATAGAGCCCGAGAAATTCCCCGGTCGCGTTGCGCGCCCGGCGGTCAATCTCGGCCGGCTTGGGCACGCCAGCCACGCCCAGCAGCCGGTTGAGCAACAGGTCCCCCCACAGGAGCGCAAAGAACTGCTCCGTCATGTGCTGCGGCTCGACCTCGCCCAGGAGGCCGGAAGCCTGCGCCCGGACCAGCATCTCGCCCAGCGCCGCACGACTTAGGAGCCGGCTGGCGTTCATGGCCTCCGCCACCTCGGGCGAGCGTTCCGCCTCGGCGATGGCGAGGCGGTACATCGCCATCACCGGCGGCTGGCAGACTTCGCGCAGGACGGTGGCGCCGAAGGCGGTCAGGGCGGCGGCGAGCGTCGCGCGGCTGGTGGGCGCGGGCAGATCCGGCGACAGCCGCATGCGCGCCGCCCGGCTGGTGATGCAGGCCGCGAGAACGGCCTGCTTGTTGGGGAAGTTCGCGTAGAGGTCGCGCTTCGAGACCCTCGCCCGCGTGGCGACGTCGAGCATGCTGGTGGCCTGAAAGCCCTTCTTCATGATCGTCTCGAACGCCGCCCCGATGATGCGATTGCAGAGCGCATCATCGGACGGCGGCGGGTCTACGCGGGCGATTTCCTTCATTTGTGAACAAAACCTCTTGCGCTGGTACGTAATCGTACCTTATATGGTACGAATTCGTACCACAATGCAGTTGTGGCAGGCCGGCGGACAACCCTTTTGCACAGGAGCGACATCATGAGAATGATCGGCCAGACAAGCGACGACGGACTCTGCGCCCGCGGAAGAGACCTCGCTCAGGGCGCCGATTCCGACCCAGATCGTATCGAGCGACGAATATGTGCCGGCGCCGCAGACCGCGCAGCAACGCGAGGTCGAGGCGCGCCTGAGGAAATCGGCACGCCCGCTCGCGCGCCGGCAAGGCATCAGCCGCCGCCGCTTCTTCGCCACCGCCGCCGGCATGGCGGCCTCCTACCAGGTCATGAACCAGGTCTATGGCGAACTGTTCGCCGTGCATCCGCGCCGAAGCCGCCGATCCCGAGATGGCGCAGGCGCGCGCACAATCCCTCAAGGACCAGTTGATCTTCGACGACCATGTCCACTTCCTGCGCGACGACCCCGCGCCGGCGGTGGGCGACGTCAACCGCATCGGCGGGCTGATGTGGCAGCGGGCGCAGGCCACGAAGTTCGGCTGGAACAAGGACCTGGTCGGCCGCGAGCCGACGCTGGCCGACCTGAAGTACGACAACTTCTTCAAGGAGATCTACCTCGACAGCGACACCAAGGTGGCGCTCCTGACCAATGCGCCCTCCGACGCGGCGAGCGACTGGATCCTGCCAGCAGGACGCCGTCTTCGCGGCCCGCGACAAAGTCAATCGCGAGGCGGGATCGAAGCGGCTGCTGGCGCATTTCACCTGACGCCCGGCCAGCCGGGCTGGCTCGAGGACGTCGACCGCGCCATCGAGGTCCACAAGCCCGACGGCTGGAAGGGCTACACGATCGGCGACTTCATCCTGGCGCATGGCGGGCGCACCGCCTGGCGCATGGACGACGAGAAGCTGATGTATCCCTTCTACAAGAAGGCCGCGAAGGCGGGCATCAAGACCGTGTGCGTGCACAAGGGGCTGTTTCCGGCCTTCGCCGAGCAAAGCCTGCCGCACCTCAAGGAGCACGCCAGGTGGGCGACGTCGGGCAAGGCCGCGAAGGACTGGCCGCAGCTCAATTTCGCGATCTACCACTCCGGCTTCCGCCATCTCGGCGGAGCGCCGACGGAGGGCGTGGAGGAGTGGCAGAAGACCGGCCGCCTGTCGGTGGCTGAGCGACCTCGCGGAAATTCCCGGAAAGTACGGCGTCACCAACGTCTATGGCGATCTGGGCGCGATCTTCGCCTGGACGGTGATCGCCCAGCCGCGGCTCGCCGCCGCCATGATGGGCACCCTGATCAAGGGACTGGGCGCCGACCGCGTCCTCTGGGGCACCACTCGGTATGGACCGGTTCGCCACAATGGCAGATCGAGGCGATGCGCCGCCTCGAGATCCCCGAAGACATGCAGAAGCAAAACGGCTTCTCGCCGCTCGGCGCCGCCGACGGGCCGGTCAAGAAGGCGATCTTCGCCGACAACGGCCTGCGGGTGTTCGGCTATGCCAAGCGGGCGGACCTGGCGCGGCCCGATCGCTTCACGATCATGAAGGCCGAGTACGACAAGAACGGCCCGTCGCCCAGCAACCTGCGCTACGGCTATGTCCGCCGTTCTTAGGGTCAAGCCGGCCTTGGCGAGGCCTTCGCTCAGGTAGGCGCGGTGCGCCGGGTTCTGGAAGCGCGAGCCGAAGGCCGCGGTATCGAAGAACGGACTGACTCGCCGAAGCGCCTCGCGCTCGCGCGTCGCGTCGGCCGGGCGACCGAGCTGGGCGAAGGTGGCGGCCAGCAAGGCGTGGATGGCATCATTTTCGGGAACCCGCGCGCTGGCGCGGCTGATCGTCGACGGCAGGCTGTTCGTGTTTTCGGGTGCCAAGAGCCTCGACAGCGTACGTGCCGATACGGCGGGCATGGTCGCCAAGGGACGGGAAAACTGGAAGACACTGGCCAACGCGCCGTACCAGTGACATCGAAGCGAGCGCCAGGGCTTGCTTTGAGGAATGCGCTCTTGTTGGCCGCCGGGAGCCGGACGGCGACCCGCTCGCGGACCCAGCACGTCATCTGTGCGTCATCTTGGTTTGGCATGCCTGCCGCCTGGTGAGGTGAGCGCATGGCCGAGCAGAAACGCGACAGGTTCGCCTGGGTTCGCCCGCTCGGCCTCGGCCCGGCGGGAGCGCTCCCCAACCTGTACGACCTCGCCCTCTTCATCCTGATCGCGGCGGCGTTCGTCGCCCTCGCCCATGGCGCGCGCGAGATCGCCTCGCCCGCGGTGCGGCTCACGCTCGAGCCGATCACGCTCGATCCCGCGAACCTGCCGGAATATGCGCTGCGCACGACGCTGCGCATGTTCGCCGCCATCGTGGCGTCGCTCCTCTTCACCTTCGTGGTCGCCACGCTCGCCGCCAAGAGCCGCAAGGCCGAGCTGATCATCATTCCGGCGCTCGACATCCTGCAGTCGGTGCCGGTGCTGGGCTTCCTCACCTTTACGGTGGTGTTCTTCCTCGGCCTGTTCCCCACCAGCGAGCTCGGCGCCGAGTGCGCGGCGGTGTTCGCCATCTTCACGGCCCAGGCCTGGAACATGACCTTCAGCTTCTATCAATCGCTGCGCACGTTGCCGAGCGACCTCGAGGAGGTGAGCACGCATTTCCGCCTGTCGCCGTGGCTGCGCTTCTGGCGGCTGGAGGCGCCGTTCGGCGCGCCCGGCCTGATCTGGAACACCATGATGTCGATGTCGGGCGGCTGGTTCTTCGTGGTCGCGTCGGAGGCGATCACCGTCGGCGACACCACGCTGAAGTTGCCGGGCATCGGCTCGTGGCTCGCCGTGGCGATCGAGGCCAAGGACATCCGCGCCGTGCTGCTGGCGGTCGCCGCCATGGCACTGGTGATCCTGGCCTACGACCAGCTGCTGTTCCGGCCGATCGTGGCCTGGGCCGACAAGTTCCGCTTCGAGCAGACCGCCGCCCAACAGCTGCCGCGCTCCTGGGTCTACGACTTCTGGCGCCGCGGCCGGGTGATCCGCCGGCTCTCGCTGGTGACGGCCTGGCTCGGCCGCCGGCTTGCGACCGTGTCGAACCCGTTCTCGCGACGTCGGCGGGTGGCTGCGCCGCCGGTTGTCGGGCGGATTCTCGATATCCTGTGGCTGCCGATCGTGCTGCTGGTCGTGGGGTACGCGCTGTGGCACATCGTCAAGTTCGTCGATGTCTCGCTCGGCTGGTCCGATGTCGCCAAAGCCGTCGAGCTCGGCCTGCTGACCTTCCTGCGGGTGATCGTGCTGATCGCGCTCGCCAGCCTGGTCTGGGTGCCGGCCGGCGTGTGGATCGGCCTCAGGCCGGCGTGGGCCAATCGGGTGCAGCCGGTGGCGCAGTTCCTGGCGGCGTTTCCCGCCAACGTGCTGTTCCCGATCGCCGTGGTCGCGATCGTGCGGTTCCATCTCGATCCCGACATCTGGCTCAGCCCGCTGATGGTTCTGGGCACGCAGTGGTACATCCTGTTCAACGTGATCGCCGGGGCGAGCGCCTTCCCAACCGACCTGCGCGAGGTCTCGACGCTGTTCCGGCTGCGCTCCTGGCAGTGGTGGCGCTCCGTCATTCTGCCGGGCATCCTGCCCTACTACGTGACCGGCGCGCTGACCGCCTCGGGTGGATCGTGGAACGCCAGCATCGTGGCCGAGGTGGCAAGCTGGGGCGACACCAAGCTCAAGGCCGCGGGCCTCGGCGCCTACATCGCCGAGGCCACGGAAAAAGGAGACTATCCCCGGGTCGTGCTCGGCATCGCCGTGATGTCGATCATGGTCGTGGCGTTCAACCGGCTGGTCTGGCGGCCGCTCTATCGCCTGGCCGAACGCCGCTATCGCCTGAATTGAGGAGGCCTGCCATGGACACCAACGTGCCGCCCGCTCCCGCATCGCCCCTGGTGCTGGTCGACCACGTTCGCCAGCTCTATCCCCGGGGCGGCGGCGACAACGTGCTGGTGCTCGACGATGTCACGCTCAGCCTGCGCAGCGGCGAGATCGTCTCGCTGCTCGGTCGCTCGGGCTGCGGCAAGTCCTCGCTGCTGCGCATCATCGCGGGCCTGATGCCGCCCAGCGCCGGCTCCGTTACCATCGGCGAGCACCCGGTGGCGGGGCCGGCCACCGAGGTCGCGATGGTGTTCCAGACCTTCGCGCTCTTCCCCTGGCTGACCGTGCTCGAGAATGTCGAGATCGGGCTCGAGGCGCAGGGCATCGATCCCGCCGAGCGGCACAAACGCGCTCTCGCCGCGATCGACCTGATCGGGCTCGACGGCTACGAGAGCGCCTATCCGAAGGAACTGTCGGGCGGCATGCGCCAGAGGGTGGGACTGGCGCGCGCGCTCGTCGTGCATCCCAAGGTGCTGTTGATGGACGAGCCGTTTTCGGCGCTCGATGTCCTGACCGCCGAGACGCTGCGCACCGACCTGCTCGACCTGTGGAGCGAGGGGCGCATGCCGATCTCCTCCATCCTGCTGGTCACGCACAATATCGAGGAGGCGGTGCTGATGAGCGACCGCATCCTGGTCTTCTCGTCCAATCCCGGCCGGGTCGTGGCCGAGATCGCGGTCGACCTGCCGCAGCCGCGCAACCGGCTCGATCCGAGGTTCCGCCAGCTGGTCGACGACATCTATGCCCGCATGACAGCGCGGCCGGCCGGCAAGCCCTCACACGGCGCCTTTCCCGGCACCGGCATCTGCCATGGTCCTGCCGCGCGTCTCGCCCAACCTTCACGCCGGCCTGATGGAGATCCTGGCGGCCGAACCTTATCGCGGGCATGCCGATCTGCCGGCGCTCGCCGCGCCCTTGCAGATGGAGATCGACGATCTGTTCCCGATCGCCGAGACGCTGCAGCTGCTGCGCTTCGCCGAGGTGGCCGAGGGCGACATCCGGTTGACCGACGCCGGCCGGCGCTTCGTCCAACTCGATCCCGACGGGCGCAAGAAGCTGTTCGCCCAGCACGTGCTGGCCTATGTGCCGCTCGCCCAGCACATCAAACGCGTGCTCGACGAGCGCGGCACGCACGCCGCCCCTGCCAGCCGCTTCAGCGACGAGCTGGAGGATCACATGTCGGTCGAACTGGCCGACCAGACCTTGCGGGCAGTCATCTCCTGGGCGCGCTTCGGCGAGATCTTCGCCTACGACGAGGCGACCGGCGTGTTCAGCCTCGACAATCCAAGCTGAGCCGGAGCGGCCGACTGAAGGGCGAGCGTCCGCCATGCGAGTTGGGTGCAACATCCATGATTTTCTTGTAGAAACCGCGCGATCGGACCGGCCGGCCCGTCGATCGTCTGCGGGCGCTCGTCTGCGGCAAAGCAGCACTCTTCGCGCTCTGCCTGCATCGTAAGCATTGTCTCCCGCTCCGGGACCTTTATCGTCGCCCCGGCAGGACGCCCGGCGTGTCAGCCGTGCGGGACCTACAACGTTTCGGAGGAAATCTAGTGAGCAACAAGTTCAAGCTAACGACGCCTCGCCGCAAGTTCCTGGCCGCCGGCGCGGCCCTGGGCGGCCTGCAGGTCACCAGCCCGTTCATCATCAAGGCGCGGGGCGAGACGCCGGTGAAGATCGGCTTCATCGACCCGATCACCGGCAGCCTGTCCGCGCTCGCGGTCAGCGAGGTCGAGGGTGCCAAGTGGACGGTCGAGCAGATCAACAAGAAGGGCGGCATCCTCGGCCGACAGGTCGAACTCCTGGTCGAGGACAGCGCCAACGATACCGGCACCGGCGTGCAGAAGGCGCACAAGCTGATCGAGCGCGACAAGGTCGACATGATCATGGGCGACGTGAACTCCGGCATCGCCTACGCCATCATGGGCGTGACCAGCGCGGCGAAAGTGTTCCATATCGTTCCCGGCGGCCACACCGATGCGATCACCGGCAAGGATTGCAGGTGGAACACGTTCCGCACCTGCAACACCACCGCGATGGATGCCGCCGGCGTCACCGGCGAGCTGGTGAAGAAATTCGGCAAGAAGTGGTTCTTCATCACGCCCGACTACGCCTACGGCCAGACGTTGCAGGCCAACTTCGTCAAGAACCTCACGGCGCTGGGCGGCACTTACCAGGGCGACATGCTGCCGATCGCCAACTCCGACTTCTCCGCGACCCTGATCAAGGCCAAGGCCTTCAAGCCGGACGTGATCTTGAACAACATGGGCGGCGCGGCCCAGATCAACTGCATGAAGCAGTTCGTGCAGTTCGGCATGAACAAGGACATAGCGCTGGGCGGCGCGCTCTTCGAAATCGAGTCGGTGCGCTCGGTGCCCAAGGAGGCGCAGGCCGGCTGGTGGGTCATGGAATGGTACTGGAACCAGCCGAACGTGCCGGGCGTGAAGGAGTTCGTCGATGCGATCTCGCCGTCGATCGGCAACAAGAAGCCGACGGCCCGCCACTGGATGGCCTATGTCTCGCTGATGGCAGCGAAGCTCGCGGCAGAAAAAGCCAAGTCGCTGGAGGCGGTGAAGATGGCGCACGCGATGGAAGACCTCGAGCTTCCGCAGGAAGTGTCGCTGGCACCGAACAAGGCCAAGTTCCGCGCCGGCGATCACCAGCTCATGAGCGACCTGTTGGTGGGCGAGATGCATCCGCCGGGCCCCGGCGGTCCCGACGACCTGTTCAAGATCGAGGAGGTCGTCACCGGCGAGAAGGCCGCCGGGCCCGCGGAGGCCACCGGCTGCAAGGTCGTTTGGCCGTCATAGGCTGACACGAGACGCCGCGCAGCTCGCGCGGCGTCTTTTTTGCGCTCCAAATTTGGATCGGGCAAATGCTGCAACTCGTCTTCTTCAACCTCACCAACGGGCTGATCGTCGGCGCCTTCTACGTGCTGATGGCACTCGGCCTGTCGCTGATCATCAACCTCAGCAACGTGGTGAATTTCGCGCACGGCAACTTCCTCGCCATCGGCGGCTACATAGCGTTCACGCTGACACCCTACGTCGGGTTCTGGGGCGCGCTGTTGATCTCGCCCTTCCTGACGGCGATCTTCGGCTATATGATCGAGAAGTTGCTGATCCGGCACGTCTACGCCCGCAACCATATCTACAGCCTGCTGCTGACCTTCGGGCTGGCCTTCATCCTGCAGGACGCCTGCCGCTACCTGTGGGGTCCGAGCCCGCTGCCGCTTGGCATCCCCGACATGCTGTCGCAGGCGATCACCCCCGACCTGTTCTTCATCACCTGGTACCGCGTGTTCATGGTCGTGGTGGTGATCGTGGCCGTGGTCGGGCTGTTCGCGCTGCTGCGCTACACCAAAATCGGCATGCGCATCCGCGCCGGCACGCTCGATCTCGACACGGTGTCGGCGCTCGGCGTCAACGTGGCGGCGCTGCGCTCCTACAACTTCGCCGTCGGCAGCTTCCTGGCGGGCCTCGCCGGCGTGCTGGCGGCCGGCCAGATCGGCCTCAACCCCAACATGGGCGACGACCTCATCATGCCGAGCTTCATCGCCATCATCGTGGGCGGCGTCGGCAGCCTGACCGGCACCCTGCTGGGCGGCCTGCTGATCGGTGTCGCCGCGGCGCTCACCACCGTCGTCTATCCGGCCGGCGCCGAGGCGGTGATCTACGTCATCATGGCGATCGTCCTGCTTGATCCGCCCGCGCGGACTCCTCGGCGAGGAAGGAATGCTGTCATGAGCACCGTCACTACCCGCGCCGACGCCACCGTCGTCCGCCCGTGGCAGCAGCTCGTCATCATTTGGGCGCTGCTGGTCACCGTGCCGTTCTGGCTGCCCCTGCTGGGCGGCTACACCGCGATCGCCGCCCGCGTGCTGGTCTTCGCGCTGGCCGCCATGAGCCTGAACCTGCTGCTGGGCTACACCGGCGTGCTGAGCTTCGGCCATGCCGCCTATTTCGGGCTGGGCGCCTATGGTGCCGGGCTGTTCCTGAAATTCGTCACCGCCTCGACGCCGCTCGCCATGCTGGCCGGAACCCTGCTGGCCGGCGTCGCCGGCACGCTGTTCGGAACGCTGCTGGTGCGCCGCCGCGGCGTCTACTTCGCGATGGTGACCATCGCCTTCGGCCAGGTCTGCTTCTACATCGCCTACAAATGGGACGACTTCACCGGCGGTTACGACGGGCTGCGCGGCTTCACCCGCGCGCCGCTCGACTTCGGCCTGTTCAAGATCGACATCGCAAGCAACGGCACGCTGTTCTATTTCTTCGTCCTGGTCGTCTTCGGCCTCGCCGTCGGCCTGCAGGCCTTGATCCTGAAGTCTCCCTTCGGGCGCACCATGCTGGCGATCCGCGAGAACGAGCGGCGCGCGCGCTTCCTCGGCTTGCCGGTCGAACGGCACATCTGGCTGTCCTTCTCGATCTCGTGCTTCTTCACCGGGCTGGCCGGCAGCCTCTATGCGCTGTTGAACAACTTCGCCGATCCGCTGGGCCTGAACTACGTCATGTCCGGCAACCTCGTGATGATCACGGTGATGGGCGGCATGCGGACCTTCTGGGGACCGCTGCTCGGCGCCGTGCTGTTCGTGATGCTGCAGGACTACGTGTCGTCGATGACCACCAACTGGATGTTCTTCGTCGGAATGACATTCGTCCTGGTCGTGCTGGTGTTCCCGCGCGGCCTGATGGGCATGCTGCAGAAGAGAGCCGGCGCGTGAGCACGACAGTGCCAAAGCTCGAAGTTCGCGACGCCAGCAAGAACTTCGGGAGCCTCAGGGCCGTGTCGGGCGTGTCGATGCGCGTCGCGAGCGGCGAGCTGCGCGCGATCATCGGGCCGAACGGCGCGGGCAAGACCACGTTCTTCAACCTGATCACCGGGTTTTTTCCGCCGTCATCGGGCGAGATCATGCTCGACGGCCAGAACATCAACCGCGTGCCGGCGGCCGAACGGGTCAAGATGGGCATGGGCCGGACTTTCCAGATCACCGAGATCTTCCCGGAGCTGACGGTGCGGGAGAACATCCGGATCGCTGTCGAAACCGGGCTCGGCTTCAGCCTGCGCGCCTGGCTCGGCAGCTCGGACAAGAAACGCGTGGTCGACGCCTCGGAAGAGGTGATGGCGCTGGCCAACCTGGCGTCCAAGGCCGATCGCCTGGTCGGCGAACTGTCGCACGGCGATCAGCGTGCGACGGAGATCGCCATGGCGCTCGCCCTGAAGCCGAGCCTGCTGCTGCTCGACGAGCCGACGGCGGGCATGGGCGACGAGGAGACCTACCTGGTCACGGGCCTGATCCGCCGGCTGCATCGGGACTCGAAATACACGATCGTGCTGATCGAGCACGACATGCGCGTGGTGTTCCATCTCGCCGACCGGATCTCGGTCCTGGCCGAGGGCAAGCTGCTGGCCGAAGGGACGCCGGAGGAGATCAGCGCCAACGAGCACGTGCAGAACGCCTACCTGGGAAAAGCCGAATGAACGCGATCGAGGTCAGCAGGCTCAATACCTTCTACGGCAAGAGCCACATCCTGCACGACGTTTCCATGGTCGCCGAGGAAGGCAGCATCACGACGCTGCTCGGCCGCAACGGTGCGGGCAAGACCACGATGATGCGCAGCATCATGGGCCTGACGCCGGCCCGTTCCGGCTCCATCAAGGTGTTCGACACCCACGCCGAGAAGCTGGCGCCCTATCAGGTGGCGCGGCTGCGCGTCGGATACGTTCCGGAGGGCCGGCGCGTGTTCGCGAACCTCTCCGTCGAGGACAACCTGAAAGTGCCACAGGGCGTCGGCGGGCCGTTCGACATCCCGCGCATCTACAAGCTGTTCCCCCGGCTGGAGGAGCGGAAGATGAACCGCGGCCGGCAGCTGTCGGGCGGCGAGCAGGAAATGCTGTCGATCGCCCGCGCCCTGCTGCTGAACCCGAGGGTGCTGATCCTCGACGAGCCTTCGCAGGGGCTTGCGCCGCTGATCGTCAAGGACGTGTTCCGGATCGTCACGGACATGAAGCGGGAAGGCCTGACGGTCCTGATCGTGGAACAGAACGTGCGCATGGCGCTGGACATCGCCGATACGGCCTATGTGCTGGATCATGGCGTGGTAGTCCACCACGGGCCGGCCGCCGCGCTGGCGGCGGATGACGCGTTGGTCCAGTCGCTGGCGGGAGCTTCGGCGGAGAAGTGGGACCTCGACCAAACCGGCGCCACCCCGAGCTGAGAATACGCTCTTGTTCGCGACTGTGATTGCTGTCGCAATCGCGGGCATGGCGACCCGCGCAAGCGCCGAACAACGCCTCGTCGCCCGGCAATCGGGCGGACAGATCGCGTTCGAGGTCGAGGGGACGGGACCGGTCGTCCTGATGATCCCCTCGCTGGGACGCGGGGCGGCGGATTTCGACGACCTCAGCCGTCGCCTCGTCGCGGCCGGATTCACGGCCGTCCGCCCCGATCCGCGCGGCATCGGCAAGAGCACCGGGCCGATGGACGGCCTCACGCTGCACGACCTTGCGGGCGATGCGGCACTGGCGATCGAGGCGCTGATGATCGAGAGGAAGGACGGCCAGCCGGTGATCGTGGTCGGCCATGCGTTCGGCCAGCGCGTCGGCCGCACGCTCGCCGCCGACCGCCCCGAGCTGGTCAAGGCGATGGCCATGATCGCGGCCGGCGGCAGGGCGCCGATGAAGCCAGGTGCTGCGGAGGCGCTGCTCGGCTGCTTCCGCCTCGACCGGCCGGACGCCGAGCGCCTGGCGGACGTCAAGTTCGCGTTCTTCGCTCCTGGCAACGATCCCAGCGTGTGGCGCGACGGCTGGTATCCCGAGGTCGCCACCGCGCAGATCGCGGCCACGCGCGCGACGCCGGTCGAGGGCTGGTGGAACGCGGGCTCAGCTGCGCCCCTGCTGGTGATCCAGGGGCTGCAGGACACCGTGGCTCCGCCCGAGAACGGCCGGATGATGAAGGCCGAGCTGGGCGATCGCGTCGAGCTGCTGGACATTGGCGGCGCGGGCCATGCGCTGTTGCCCGAGCAGCCGGAGAAGATCGCGGCGGCGATCGTCGCCTTCGCGCGATGGCATCTTGCGGACAACTGAGCCTTATTGCCGCGCCGCCTGGCAGACCGGGGAACCGACGCCGGTTGATGCGTTAGAGTCCCGGCCGCTCCCGCCGACTCTCGGCCTGACCGAGCGGCGTTCGGCGAAGCCGCGCTCGACAAGAGGGGAACGGCGCATGGGCAGCAGGACGGTCCTGATCTCAGGCATTGGAATTGGCGGACCAACGCTCGCCTATTGGCTGTCGAGAGGCGGATTCAGGCCGACGTTGATCGAACATGCGCCCGCGCTTCGGACGGGAGGGTACGTCATCGACTTCTGGGGACTCGGATACGACATCGCCGAGCGCATGGGGCTTGCCGCGGACATTGAGCGCACGGGCTACCACGCGCAGGAGATGCGCGTCGTCGACGATTGCGGCCGGCGTATTGCCGGGTTCGGGACCAAGGTGTTTCAGGAGCTGACGGGCGGACGCTATGTCACCGTGGCGCGCAGCGAACTTTCCCGGTTGCTGTTCGAGAAGAGCGCGGGCACGGCGGAGGTCGTCTTCGGCGACGAGGTCGTCGCCATCGACGAGCGTCCGACCCGGGTCGACGTCACGTTCAGGCATGGCGGCCAACGCCAGTTCGACCTCGTGATCGGCGCCGACGGCTTGCGCTCGACGGTTCGCCGGCTTGCCTTCGAGCCGCGGAGCTGGTCCGAGAAGCAACTCGGCTACAACGTCGCGGCCTTCGAAGCGAGCGGCTACCGTCCGCACGACGAAGACAGGTACGTGATGTACAACCAGCCGGGCCGGATGGTGGGTCGGTTCGCCTTGCGTGACGACCGGACCCTGTTTCTGTTCGTGTTCGAGGCCGGCGCCACGGGTCCGCCGGCCCAACTCACGCTCCCGGCCCAGAAGGCGATCCTGCGCGAGACCTACGCGGAGGGGTTATGGGAGTGCCGCCGAATCCTCGACGAACTCGATCGCGCCGGGGACCTCTATTTCGACCGGGTTAGCCAGATCAAGATGGCCTCCTGGTCACGAGGACGTATCGGCCTGATCGGAGATGCCGCCTTCTGCGTGTCGCTTGCGGCAGGCCAGGGGTCGGCTCTCGCGATGACGGCAGCGTACGTCCTGGCCGGCGAGCTCGCTCGAGCCGGCGGACGACACGAGGAGGCTTTCGCCGAGTATGAGAAGCTCCTGCGGGCGTACATCGAAACCAAGCAGCGGGGAGCCGAGCGCTTCTCCGTCGCCTTGGCGCCCAGGACGCGGACGGGCCTGTTCCTGCGCAACCAGGTGATCAAGGCGGCTGCGATACCGGGCCTCGCGCGGCTCACGTTCGGCGCGGACATCATCGACAGGCTGCAGCTACCGGATTATCGGTGGGAGACGCCGCCGTGAGCCAGGCCATGGTCCAACCAGCCCCCAGCCTTATGATGAGGAGGCGCACATGATCATCGTGCATGTCACGGCCAGCATGATCGCAGCCGGTACCCGGACCTTGTACGGGCACGCCAAGGAGGATCCGGAACGTACCGTTGTCGCGATCTTCGCCGCCATGATGAAGGCCCGCAGCGGAACGCCGCACATCGAGGTGGAAATCGCGGCAGACGAGCGCCGGGACCGGCATTAGAAACGCCTGCAACAACGGAGAAAGCTTGGTGGCCGCGAAAGACAGGCAGGCGGAGCGGACGGCCGCGTCGTCATCGATCAGTCTGGTCAGCCTGTCGCTGCTGGCGCTGGTGGTCGGCATCGTCACCGGACTGGGCGCGGTGCTCTTCCGCGACCTGATCGGGCTCATCCACAACTTGTTCTTTCTCGGCAAGTTCTCGCTGCACTACGACGCCAACCTGTTCACGCCGGCCAGCCCGTGGGGACCGCTGGTCGTGCTGGTGCCTGTGGTCGGCGCGGTAATCGTCACCTTCCTGGTGTCCAATTTCGCGCCGGAAGCCAAGGGCCATGGCGTGCCCGAAGTGATGGACGCGATCTACTATGGCGGCGGCATCATCCGCCCCGCCGTCGCGGTGGTGAAGTCGCTCGCCTCCGCGGTCGCCATCGGCAGCGGCTCGGCGGTGGGCCGCGAAGGGCCGATCATCCAGATCGGCTCGGCGCTTGGCTCGACCCTCGGCCAACTGATCCGCATGCCGCCGGGGCAGCGCATCATCCTGGTCGCCGCCGGCGCCGGCGCGGGCATCGCGGCGACGTTCAACACGCCGATCGGCGGCGTGATGTTCACCATCGAGCTCATGATGCCCGAGGTCAGCGTGTCGAGCTTCCTGCCCGTCGCCCTCTCGACCGCGGTCGCGACCTTTGTCGGGCGCCTGTTCTTCGGCGTGCAGCCCGCCTTCGAGGTGCCGCACCTCACACCGCTCTCCAACGATTTCGCCTCGGCGGAGACGCTGGCTCTCTACGCCGTGCTCGGCCTGCTCACGGGAATTGCCGCCACCGCGTTCGTACGCGGCCTGCACTTCGCCGAGGACCTGTTCGACAAGATCGGGCATCGCTATCTGCGTCATGTCCTGGGCATGGCGCTGGTCGGCCTGCTGATGCTCGGCCTGTTCGAGACGTTCGGGCACTACTATGTCGAGGGCGTGGGCTACGCCACGATCCAGGCCATCCTGGTCGGCAATCTCTACGCTCCCGGCCTGCTCTTCCTCCTGTTCTTCTGCAAGCTGTTCGCCACGTCGGTCAGCCTCGGCTCCGGTTCGTCGGGCGGCATCTTCTCGCCGTCGCTCTTCCTCGGCGCCACGATCGGCGGCGGATTTGCCGCACTGCTCGTCGCCGCCCATCTGCCGATCCCCATCGACGTCGCCGTCCTTCGCCATGGTCGGCATGGGCGCGATGGTGGGCAGCGGCACCGGCGCCGTCATGACCGCGGTTGCGATGATCTTCGAGATGACGCGCAACTACGACATCGTCCTGCCGATGATCCTCGCCGTCGCGGTCGGCGTGGGAATCCGCCGCATGCTGTCGCGCGAGAACATGTACACCATGAAGCTGTTCCGGCGGGGCCATGCCGTGCCGAAGGCGCTGCATGCCAACATGTTCCTGGTCCGCCGCGCCGAGGAGGTGATGGACACGGACGTGCTCGTCGTGCCGGCCAACATGAGCTTCGAGGAGCTCCTGGCGCGCCCCGACAACCAGGGACGGCTGCGTCATGTCGTGGTCACGCAGGGCCGCCGCATCAGCAGGCGTGATGCGGGTGAACACGGCGCTGCGCGCCGGCTCGCAGAGCGCCGCGCCGGGCACGCCGCTGGGCGAGCTGGCCAGCCGGGACTTCACCATCGTGCGCGCCGGCGATGTGGCCTTCGATGTCATCCGCCGCCTGTGGCGCAAGGGAGCGATCATGGCGTTGGTCGTGCCGGACCGGGGCCTGCCACGGGGAGACACCGTTCTGGGTGTCATTACCAAGGAGCATGTTGCCAACTCGGTGGCTGACAGCATTCACGTCTATCCGACCAGCAAATAGCGAATTCCATCCCGGATGGCTCTAGAGGTGGCAGCCGAAGAAGATCGCGGCGGCGATCATAGCCTTCGCACGCAAGCAGAACATTATCCTAGCCGCTAGGGATAACTTTCCGGCCCCGGGTGAAGGCTGCCCCGGTAATTGCGATAGTAGTCCCACTTCGACGCGGACCGGTCCGACGAGGAGTAGGCGGAAGAGCGCGACGGGGAGTAGCCGTAGGGCGACACGTAGCCGTAGTCGGGCTCACGGATGGGGTGAGTGTCCAGATCGCCGGACTGTGCGCATCCAACCGTGGTCCCGGCCAGTGCCGCCGCCAGGACACAGAGTGCGACTCTCATGGCGATCCTCCTTCCGCGGGCCCCGGCATCCCGCCGAAACTTCTAATGACCAAAATAGGTGGTGAGCGCCCTCCTCGCTTACTATACGCCCATGACGAAAAGCTACCCACTCGGGACCATCGGCAGCGCCTCGCGGCCCGCACCGAAGTTGATCCGCTGTCGGGCTGCCATGTGTGGCAGGGCTCGTGCAATCCGGGTGGCGCGCCGCCCGAGGAGCTGACGCCGATGCGCCTCTATCTGCGCGGCGTCGAGATCACGGGCAAGGTCCTGATCCGGCCGTTCATGGCCGGCACACCGACGCCGGCACGCCGGCCGCGGCCGGTCGAAGTCGACGGGCGCTTTCGGCGCGCTGACGGCGACGACGCGCCGTCACAGGCTCACTCGATCATCTTGTCGGCCGCGAAGATGGCCTCAGGTCTTGGGCACCGCGGTCGTCGCCAGGATCTCGGCACAGGCGCGCGCGACGTCGGAATCGACCGTCTTGCTGCCGGGCATGGTGGCGAAGCCGCTCTTCTCGACCATGTTGCCGCGCTCCCAACTGCTGCTCTTTATGAGGGCGTCGGCCTTCACAACGGCGTCGGGCTGCGCCCGGAAACGCTCGACGCAGATCGGCGCAAGGGCTGCGACCACGGCGTCGTGCGAGGCGGCAGCGCTGTTCTTGGCCGCCGTGCCGCCGGTCACCCAGCCGCCCCAGCTGAAGCCGACGATGGCAAGTACGATGGCGCCGACGACGGCGCCCTGGATCCAGGGTTTGGTGTTGGTTGGCATATTCATGGGATGTCCCTTCCACGGCCGACGAGCGGCCATTCCTTTTCGGCCGCGAGATCGGCGTGCGCGAGAGCGCGTAGCTGACGATCAACAGGATCGGGCCAGCTGTGACGGCCCGCGTAGCGACTCAAATCAAGCGCTACTGGTGTCTGTCCAATACTGACCAGTCTCCCAGCAAGCGCAGTCAGGCACTCTCCTGCCAACCTCGCCTCGGCATCGTCAGCGCAAGCGCCATGCCCGCGAGGTTGGCGCCGGCCGCGATCAGCACCGGAGTCCCATAGCCGCCCGTCCGGTCGAACAGGTAGCCCGCCAGCACCGGCAGGCTGACCGCGGCCAGGCACCAGGCGACGTAGGTGCGGCCGGCCACGCGTCCGTAGTCGGCGGGCCGCCAGTAGATGCCGATCCCGCCGGCGGTGGAACCGGAGACGAAGCCGTAGCCGATCCCGACCATGCCGAGCCCCAGCACCGCCATGACCGGCGCGGGGAACAGCGTCAGCAGCAGGCCGCCACACAGAGCCAGCGCGTGCGCCGCGCACATCACGTGCGCCACGGCGAAGCGGTCGACCAGCCAGCCGCCGCCGATGCGCGCGAGCGCGATCGCCCCGGTGATGCCGGTGGTGGCGCCGACCGCCAGCGCCGCCGTGCCGCCATAGGTGCCGACGATCTCGCGCGCCTGGCTCAGCACCATCAGGCCGGCCGAAGCGGCGAGGAAGAACGTCGCCGAGAGCTTGTAGAAGGTGAGGCCGAGCCTGGCCGGCCGTGCCGGCGCGCTGCCTTTCGCCACGGCCAGACGCGCACCGCTGTGCCGGGCCAGCAGCGCCGCCGCCATCCCGCAGGCGGCCAGCACCGCGGCCAGCCCGGCCAGCGTGGTGCGCCAGCCGAAGGCCTCGTTGCAGGCATGGAAGGCCGGCGTCGCGATCATCGCGCCCATCGGGTAGAGGCTGACGATGTAGCCGTTCACCAGCCCGCGGCGCTGCTGCACCAGCATGTTCACGCCCTGCTGCAGCAGGATGTAGGCGACCCCGCCGCCGGTGCCGAACACCAGGCCATACCCCACCAGCAACTGCGCGAGCCCCGTTGCCGTGGCCGCCACGGCGACGCCGCCGGCGGCCATCGCCGCGCTCAGCAGCACCAGAGCGGGCACGGAGGCGACGCGGTACAGGAACGCCGCCGCGACCGAGCCCACGGTGAAGCCCGCGGTCGCCAGGCCAAAGACGAGCGACAGCGCCGAGCGCGGGATCGCCAGCTCATGCTCGATCGGGCGCAGGAGCACGCTGAAGGAGTAGACCGAGCCCAGCGGCAGGTTCATCAGCGTCGCCGCGAGCAGCGCCGCCCACAGGCGCCCGGCGCGTGCAGGCAGGGCAGGTGCGGCCACGGACATCGCGCAACCCTCCGCTGTGAACCGCCATGCGGTCAACATCGACGGCGCGGGTCACGCGCGGTGGTTCCGCGAGGCAATAACCGTGCCCGTCGGTGCGGCAATCCGCACGCGTCGACGAAGACGCATCCCCAGCCGAACATCGGCTAAGACGTTGTCCCATGTTCATTCGATCTTCAGATGCAGCGACTGGCGCTGCTGCTCGCTCTCTGCGGATGTTGCGCCGCCTTCCACGTCCAGGCGGCCGAACCGTGCCCGGCGGTTGAAGGCCAGTTCTCGGGCGCCAACCCGACCTTCAAGAACGGCCAGGAGCTGCCGCGCGAGGGCACCTTCTCGCTCGTGCTGCAGCCGGGCGAGACGGTGGACTATCTGGTGGGGTCGCAGCGCGTGAAGGGCGAGGCCGGCTACGGCGGCGTGGTCACGCTGCGCAAGCTGTGGGCCGGCCGCTACCGCCTGTTCCTGTCGAGCGCGGCCGACCTCGAGCTGATCCAGAATTATTCGTCGCTGACACTGACCGAATGCCGCGGCGAGGAGGCGAGCTACCTCGTCTCGATCGACGAGGGCATGGTCCTGCTGCAGGTGCGGGGCGCCTCCACCGCCGTCATCGACATCGCGTTCCTCAAACTCTAGGCGCCCCGCCCGCCCCTACTTCGGCAGCTCGTCGTCCCTGGTTTCGCGGCCGATCACCATGGCGATGATGCTGAGCACCGCGAAGCAGGTCATGAACGCCGCGGCGTTGTTGAAGCTGCCGAACGGCACCACCAGCAAGCCCGCGACCAGCGGCCCGAAGCTCGTGATCACCCGTCCCGTGCCGTTGCAGAACGACACCGCCGTGGCGCGCACGTGGGTCGGGAACAGCTCCGGCAGATAGATCGCGTGGCCGGAGAAGACGCCGAACACGAAATAGCCGAAGATGACCAGCAGGTAGGGGTAATAGGCATAGGAGCCGAGCCCGAGATAGAGCACCAGCCCGCTGGCGATGGCGCCGACGTTGTAGAAGACGATCGTCGGCTTGCGGCCGAAGTGATCGGCGAGGAAGCCAAAGGTCGCATAGCCGAAGATGCCGCCGACGCCCCACAGCATCATGCCGTTGCCGATATAGGGTATGGCGGCCGGACCGGTGATGCCGTCCTTCTGCAGCATCAGGCTCTGGATGGTCGGCAGCCAGATCTGGCTGGTCCAGATCGACAGCAAGGTGCCGAGGCAGAACAGCAGCCCGACGAGAGTGCTGAAGCGCAGCTCGCGCGAGAAGAGCTGCGCCGGCAGGAAGCGCATGAACTCCCGGTCCTGCTGCGTGGCCGCGCCGCCCGCCGCCGTCACCGCCGCGCGCCGCTCGCGCACGGCCTGGAAATGCGCCGGCTCGCCCATGCTGCGGCGGATGAACAAGCAGCAGCAGGGCCGGGGCGACGCCGACGAAGAAGACGTAGCGCCAGCCATAGGGTCCGACCAGATTGTAGACTTGGCCGCCGATGATCGAACCGAACGCGCCGCCGGTCATCATGACGCCGAGGATCTTGGCCCGGTGGCGCTCGGCGAATGCCTCGGCCACCAGGGGAATCCCGACCACGACCTCGGCGCCGGTGCCAAGGCCGGCGAGGAAGCGGAAGATGCCGAGCTGCACCGGGGTCTGGGCGAAGCCCTGGCAGGCGGTGAACAGGCTGAAGACGGCGATGCTGAGCGCCAGCGTGCGCACCCGGCCAATATAGTCGGCGATGATGCCGAACAGGAACCCGCCGAAGGCCCAGCCGAGCAGCCCGACCATGCTGAGATAGCCGCCGACCTCGCCGAGCTGGGCCACCGTCGGATTGCCACCGAGCAGCTCGGTCAGCGTCGGCCGCAGCACGATCGAGAACAGGTTGAAGTCGGTGGCGTCGAGCGCCCAGCCGATCCAGGCAATGAGAAACACGGTCCATTGATAGCGGTCGATTTCGGCGAGCCAGCCGAGACGCCCTGCCTTCACACTGCTCGAGTCCATCTGATCCTCCCTCTGATTTTGCTTGGTGCTTATGCGTCCAACGCGGTCACTCGCTCGATCTCCTTGAGGCGCGGCAGCACCTCCTTGCCAAACAGCCGGATGCTCTTCTCGGATTCGGCGTGCGTCATGAAGCCGGTGCGGCCGATCATGGTGAGGTGGCCGAAGCCGCCGACGTCGTCGGTGAAACTGCCGTGATCTGCGCGTAGACGCTGTCGGGATTGCCGGCGAACAGGATGCCCTGTGCCATCGCCTGCTCGACCGTCGTCGACATCAGCTTGCGGGCGTTTTCCTGGGCCGTGGCTACGCCCTTCTCGGCTACCAGCCAGCCGGCCTTCGGGCGCGTGCGCCAGGCCTGGCCCGCGACATGGGGCGGCGCGGTGCCGGGCAGGAGCTGGGCGTATTGCGGCGCCGATTTGAGGCTGGTGTTGAGGAACCACAGGAGCTTGGCGCCGACCCGCCGGCCCTCCTCGTCGGTGTCGCCGACGCAGACGAAAGCCGAGTAGGCGAAGTTGTCGACCGGGGCCGGCGGCAGGCCGGCCTCGCGGCGCGCGTCGCGGTAGGCCGCATAGGCGCGCCGCGTGCCCTCGGGACCGCGCAGCACCAGCGTGTGCACCATGCCGCGGCGGCCGACTTCGGCTGCGGTGTGCGGGTCGCCGGTCGCGGCCCACAGGCGCAGGCGGTCCTGCCAGGGGCGCGGCCAGATATTGACGTGGCGATGGGTGAAGTGCTTGCCCTCCCAGGAGAACGGCCCGTCGTGGCGGGTGAGCGCCTTGTCGATCAGGTCGATCGCCTCCCAGTAGCGCTCGATGTTGTTGACCGGGTTGGCGTTGGCCGACGCCATCTCGGTGCCGCCCGATTTCACGAAGCCGAGCTCGAGCCGGCCGCGGGAGATCACGTCGGCGGTGGCATACTCCTCGGCGATGCGCACCGGCTCGCGGCGCAGCGAGACGAGCGTGCCGAGGCTCAGGATGCGGGCCTTGCGCGTCTGGCGCGCCAGGATGCTGACCAGCATCGGATTGGAGCCCACGAGCGAGTTGATGCCGGCGTGGTGCTCGGTCGCGCAGACATTGAGGCCCATCTCGTCGCACAGGAGATATTCGTCGATCACCTCCTCGAAGAGGTCGGCCGCGACCCGCGGGTCGCAGTAGCGGTTGGGCAGGCTGGCGCGCACCGAGTCGGCGGCCTCGAGCACCTCGTTCGGCACGTGGGGATAGGGCACCTCGCACATCCACCAAGCATCCATCTCGGGCCTCTCCGAAGAGTTTTGTCAGCAGTCGAGGAACTCGAAAACGCGGTCGGCCAGCGCCTCCGGCCGCTCGAACTCGGGGTGATGCCCCGCCCCGTCGATCAGGCCAAAACGCGCGCCGGGGATCAGCGAGGCATAGGCGCGGCCGTAGTCCGGCTTGACCACGCCGTCGGATTCTCCCCACAGCACCAGCGTCGGCAGCTCGATGCGGCCGAGCCATCGCGCGAGGCGCGGATTGTACATGTAGGGCTCCCAACCATAGAGGCAGAGCGCCTCCCAGTTGCGCGCGTGCCGCGTCAGCGCCTCGTCCGACAGCGCATCGAAATCGGGGGCAAAGCGTTGCGGATCGTGCCAGCTCATCCGGCGCACGGTGTCGGGATGGGTGTTGAAGACGTCGAGGATGTCGGCCGTCTCGCGGTCGCCAAGCTTGATGCCGAGGGCATCGACGAGCACCAGGCGGTCGAGCCGGTGCGGGCAGGAGGCGGCGATCTCGGCGGCGAGCCAGCCGCCGAACGAGGCGCCGATCAGCGTGACCCTGCGATCCGGCAGCCCGTCGAGCAACTCGCCGTAGAGATGGACGAGGTCATAGACCGTCTCGAAGCCATCGGGCCGCGCCGAGGCGCCGAAGCCCGGATGCGACGGCGCAAGGACGGAGGCTCGGCGCGACAGGCGCTCGAGGAACCGCGCCTCCGGGTCGAGCGTTTGAAAGCCGTGCAGGAAGACGATCGCCCGCCCGCTGCCGCGTCGAACGACCTCAAGTTCGACGCCGCCGACCGTCAACCGATCGGCGCGCGGCGATATTGGCTGGGCCATGCCCCTGCTCCGTCTTCAAGCCGGATTCGGACAAAGCAACGCAACTCGTACGCGCGATCACTATGGCACGCGCTGACGTGGCGAGGAAACGGCCGAGAGGCCGCCGACGCGCCTCGCACGAGCTGTGTATTTCGGCGCATTAGCCGACGTTCACATCCAGGCCCACTCGTGCCAAACTGTCCCGCGAACGACGCCAATCCGCTTCTCCGCCGGAAAGTGAGATTTGCAATGCGACACCCCGGCTTCACGGGCGGGGCCTCCTGGACGATGGAGGATATCCCTTACGACGCGCTCGCTCACGATCGAGTCCGCGACGACCGGCGTCTGTTCTACCTCGTCGCGTCCGCCTCCTTCATCGAGATCACCTCGGATCTCTACACGCAAAACCTGGTCGAGTATTTCCGCCACGACCGCGAGATCGCCGACTGGCTGGAGCGGGTCTGGCAGAAGGAGGAAGTGCAGCACGGCGCCGCGCTCCGGCGCTACGTCGAGACCGCCTGGCCGGACTTCGACTGGGAGGCCGCTTACCGGGCCTTCCTCGCCGCCTACGCGCCGCTCTGCACCGTCGATCAGCTCGCGGCCACGCGGGCGCTCGAGATGGCGGCGCGCTGTGTGGTGGAGACCGGCACCGCCACCTTCTACCGCATGCTGTCGGAGCGCAGCCGTGAACCCGTGCTGAAGCAACTCGCGGCGAAGATCAGCGCCGACGAGGTGCGCCACTACAAGCACTTCTATCGCTGGTTCCTGCGCTACCAGGCCGTCGAACGGCCGAGCCGCGCCGCGGTGCTGCGCGCCCTGTGGAATCGCGCCGCCGAGATCGAGGCCGAGGATGCGTTCCATGCCTTCAAGGCGGTCTTTCTCGCGCGCCACCCCCACAGTGAATTCCGCAAGGACGACTACGACGCCTACCGAAAGGCCATCGTGCAACTCGGCAAGCACCACTATCCCTACGGCATGATGGTCAAGATGCTGCTGAAGCCGCTCGGGCTGAACGCCGTCGGTCGGCCGCGCGGTGTTGCCGGCCATCGCGTCGGCGCTTCGTTTCCTGACGCGGCATGCAGTTCGGGACAGCACCGGCGGCACCCTCACCAGCCGCCTGTAGGGGCGCGCCTAGTCGGGGCGCGGCGCGGCGTGGCGGGCCTGCAGGACCTTGATCAGGTCCGCCAGCCGTTGCCGCAGGCCTTGGACGCCCTGCTTGATCTGCCGGGCCGCGCTCTCGGGATCGTCGGCGGTTGCCCGGATGCGGACCGACAGATCGAGCGACTGGTCGTGCACTTCCACGAACAGCTCGCGGATCACCGGACGGGCGTGCTCGGGATGAAGCGAGCTGTCCCATTCGAGCGCGCTCAGCAGCTCCTGCTGGATCGCGTGATCGTGCGGATGGCCCCAGGCGCGCAGGCACGCCTCGTCCAGAGCCTCGGCCCTCCGGTGAATTCTACTGAGCAATGGTCCCCAATTCCCAACGCTGACGTGCGCGAACCCACTAGACCATCGCAACCGGCTGCTGTCGAGCGGGCCCGCGGTGCAGGGCGGCGAGCTTCGTGGGCGACAATGCCGGCTACGACATCCAATAGGCCGCCATGAGCATGTCGCTCAGCCTCGCGTCGTGACGATCTAGGCCGCCGCCTCGAGCGCGCAGCCGGCGACGGTGATGCGGTGCATCAGTCGCCGCTCGCCGTGATAGTCGTTGGCGGCATAGTGCCAGGTGGCGCGGTTGTCCCAGAAGGCGATCGAGCCCTCGCGCCAGCGGAAGCGGCAGGTGAATTCCGGCCGCGACGCATGGCGGTAAAGATGCTCGAGCAGCGGCCGGCTGTCCTCGGCCGACCAGTCCTCGAAGCGCAAGGTGAAGGCCGGATTGACGTAGAGCGCCTTGCGGCCGCTCAGCGGATGGCGGATCACCACGGGATGCACGACGTCGTCGCCGACCATGTGCTGGTTGCCGTAGCGAGCGGCCAATTCGGGATTGTTCTTGTGCACGCCCTCCTTGCCGAAGATGTGCGCCGCGCCGTGCACCGCGCGCATTCCTTCGAGCGTGCGCTGCAGGCCGGGCGAGAGCGTCTCGAACGCCCGGTACATGTTGGCGAACAGCGTATCGCCGCCCTCTTCCGGCAGCTCGCGCGCCAGCAGGATCGAGCCCATCGCCGGCTCCTGGTCGTAGCTGTGGTCGGTGTGCCAGCCGCCGCCGATGTTGGTCTTCTGCTCGGGCTCCTTGCGCACCTCGGCGATCTCCGGGTGGCCCGGCACCGCCTTGAAGAAGCGATTGACGTCGATCGGCGCCCAGCGCCGGGCGAAGGCCAGGTGCTGCTCGGGCGTGATCTTCTGGTCGCGGAAGAAGATGACGCCATGCTCGGCGAAGGCGCGCTGCACCTCGCTCCATTGGCTGTTGCTGAGCGCCTTGACATCGACACCCAGCACCTCGGCGCCACAGCCGCCGGTCAGTTTGCGCACTTCGATTGCGTCTTAGGTCATGGTTTCCTCATGCCGCCATGGCGAGGTTCGAGTAGCGCGTCAGGTGATGCTGCTGGTTGCCGAACATCAGGTCGATCATGGTCAGCCGCTTGAAGTAGTGGCTGACGGCGAGCTCGTCGGTGACACCCATGCCGCCATGCATCTGCACAGCGCTCTGGCCGCAGAACTTGCCCGACTTGCCGATCTGCACCTTGGCGCCCGACGCCGCCTTGGCTCGCACCACCGGCTCCTTGTCGTCGATCTTGAGCGAGGCCATCAGCGTCATCGAGCGCGCTTCCTGCGCGTTGGTGAAGCAGTCGACCATGCGATGCTGCAGCACCTGGAACTTGCCGATCGGCACGCCGAACTGCTTGCGCGTCTTGATGTACTCGAGCGTGGCGGCGTTGATCGCATCCATGCAGCCCGTGGCCTCGGCGCAGAGCGCCACGATGGCTCTATCGACGGAGTCCTCGACCACCGGGAAGGCGCCGTCGACCTTGCCGAGCACGGCGTCGGCGCCGACCGAGACCTTGTCGAAGGTGAGCTCGGAGGCACGCAGCGCGTCCTGCGTCGGGTAATCGCGCCGCGAGAGGCCCTTGGCCTTGCCGTCGACGACGAACAGCGTGAGCCCCTTCTCGTCGCGCGCGCCGCCCGCGGTGCGGGCGAGCACGATGATGGTGTCGGCCGAAGGCGCGTTATAGACCACGCCCTTGTGGCCGGAGAGCGAGTAGCCAGCGCCCTCTTTCGTCGCCTTGAGCGAGACGTCGGCCAGATTGTAGCGGCTCTGGCGCTCCAGCCAGGCGAAGGCGAACTGCTTCTTGCCCTCGATCATCGGCGCCAGCAGCGCGTCCTTCTGCGCCTGGCTGCCGGCCGTGGCGATCATGCCGCCGCCCAGCACCACCGTCGGCATGAACGGCTCGAGCACCAGGCCTTTGCCGAACTGCTCCATGACGATCATCGTGCCAAGCGCGCCGAAGCCCAGGCCGCCGTCCTCCTCGGCGAACGGGATGGCGAGCCAGCCGAGCTCGGCGAACTGCGCCCAGTTCTCCGCCAGCCAGCCCTTCTCGGTGGCGGCGATCTTGCGGCGGTTCTCGAACGCATATTTGTCGCGAACGAAGCGCTCGGCGGATTCCTGCAGCTGCTTTTGCTCGTCGGAAAGGGACAGGTCCATTCTTCTTCCTCCGGTCTTCTTATAACCCGAGCACCATCTTCGACACGATATTCTTCTGAATCTCGTTGCTGCCGCCGTAGATGCTGGTCTTGCGCATGTTGAAATAGCGCGGCGCGGCAGGCGGCGCGTGGTCGGGGCCGACCGGCGTCTCATTGGTGTCCTGGAACAGCATGCCGGGCTGATAGGGGACGGCGTATTCGCCAACCGCCTCCATGGCCAATTCGGCGAGGCGCTGCTGGATCTCCGAGCCGCGGATCTTCAGCGTCGAGACCTCCGGTCCGGGCGCGCCGCCCAAAGCCATCGCTGATAAAGCGCGCAGCTCGCTCATCTCCAGCGCCTGCACCTGCAGGTCGACGTCGGCGATCTTCTCGGCGAGCGCGGGATCGTCGCTCACCTGGCGCAGGCTGCGCACGCCGCGCTTTGAGGCCGGCACCTCGGCGATGCCCAGCCGCTCGTTGGCGAGCAGGAACTTCGCGCACGTCCAGCCCTCGCCTTCCTTGCCGATACGGTTGGCGACCGGCACGCGCACATTGTCGAGGAACACGTCGTTCACGTGGTGCGCGCCGTCGAGCATGATGATCGGCCGCACCGTGACGCCGGGCGTCTTCATGTCGATCAGCAGGAAAGAGATGCCCTCCTGCGGCTTGGCGTCGGGATCGGTGCGCACCAGGCAGAAGATCCAGTCGCCCCAGTGGGCGAACGAAGTCCAGGTCTTCTGGCCATTCACGATGTAATGGTCGCCGTCACGAACGGCGCGCGTGCGCAAGTTGGCGAGATCGGAGCCGGCGCCCGGCTCGGAGTAACCCTGGCACCACGACACTTCGGAGCTACGGATGCCCGGCAGGAAGCGCTCCTTCTGCTCGTCGGTGCCGAAGGTGTAGATCACCGGCCCGACCATCTTGGGGCCGAACGGGATGATGCGCGGCGCGCCCTCCTCCGCCAGCACGTTCTCGAACAGGAAGCGCTGCGTCACGTCCCAGCCCGGCCCGCCGTATTTCTTGGGCCAGGTGTAGGCGAGCCAACCCTGCCTGCCGAGCGCCTGCTGCCAGACCATGTGGTCGGCGCGATCGTAGTGCTTGCCCGAGAAGGTCTTGGCCTTGGTCGCAGGCGAGAGGTTCTTGCGGGCGAAGCGCGGACTTCGTCGGCGAACGCCTTGTGCTCGGGTTTCAGCGCGAGATCCATCTAGAGCCCCAACACCATCTTGGAGATGATGCCCTTCTGGATCTCGTTGCTGCCGCCGTAGATCGTGGTCTTGCGCGTGTTGAAGTAGCGCGGCGCCGCGAGGTGGGCGTAGTTCGGTCCGACCGGCGCCTCGTTGGTGCCCTGCCACAGCAGGCCCGGCAGGTACGGCGCGGAATATTCGCCGACCGCTTCCATGGTGAGCTCGGTGATGCGCTGCTGGATCTCCGAGCCGCGGACCTTCAGCCCCGACACTTCCGGTCCGGGCTGGCCGCCATGCGCCATCTGCGACAGCACGCGCAGCTCGGTGTATTCGAGCGCCGTCACCTGGATTTCCAGATCGGCGATCTTCTCGGCGAAGCTCTGGTTCTGGATCAGCGGCTTGCCGTTGTCCTGCTCGGCGCGGGCGATGTCCTTCAACGCCTCGACGCCGCGCTTGGACTGCGGCACCGCGGCGATGCCCAGCCGCTCGTTGGCCAGCAGGAACTTCGCGCAGGTCCAGCCCTCGTTCTCCTTGCCGACCAGGTTGGCAACGGGGACTTTGACGTTGTCGAAAAAGACTTCGTTCACCTCATGGCCGCCATCCATCATGATGATCGGCTTCACGGTGATGCCCGGCGTCTTCATGTCGATCAGCAGGAAGGAGATGCCTTCCTGCGGCTTGGCCTTGGGATCGGTGCGCACCAGGCAGAAGATCCAGTCGGCCCATTGGCCCATCGTGTTCCAGGTCTTCGAGCCGTTGACGATGTAGTGGTCGCCGTTCTTCTCCGCCTTGGTGCGCAGCGACGCGAGGTCGGAGCCCGAGCCCGGCTCGGAGTAGCCCTGGCACCACCACACGGTGCTCTCGCGGATCGCCGGCAGGTACTTGGCCTTCTGCTCGTCGTTGCCGAAGGTGTAGATCACCGGCCCGACCATCTTGGTGCCGAACGGGATGATGCCGGGCGCATATTCCTCGGCGCAGATATTCTCGAAGATGTAGCGCTCGGCCGGCGTGAAGCCCGGGCCGCCGTGCTTCTTGGGCCAAGTGTAGACCAGCCAGCCCTTCTTCCCGAGCGCCTGTTGCCAGCGCATGTAGTCGTCGCGGTTGAGGTGCTTGCCGTTCTTGACCTTGTCGCGCACGTCGGCCGGCAGGTTGGCCTTCACGAAAGCGCGCACCTCGGCGGCAAATTTCTGCTCTTCAGGGGTGAATGCGAGATCCATCGATCCCTCCCGAACGCTGCTTTGGATTTGCCGGGAGTTTAGCCGCGAGCGGGGTCTGCACAACCGGATTGCGGCTCAAAGCGCCACGGCGCGGAACGACTTTCCGTAATGCCCCTTTTACGTCACGCAACCCCTGATCGGCCCAAACCGTTCGAGCTACAGAAAGGACGGGACCGTGGCTCTCATTCTAAAACCTGCTTGCGCAGTGCTGATCCTCGCCGTGGCCGCCA
This sequence comes from uncultured Alphaproteobacteria bacterium, assembly GCA_963755595.1. Classification (GTDB taxonomy): domain Bacteria; phylum Pseudomonadota; class Alphaproteobacteria; order Reyranellales; family Reyranellaceae; genus Reyranella. The sequence continues at coordinate 115,066 of CAVWKP010000006.1, forward strand.
CCCTGTCCGGCTGTGGCGTTGTCGCCTTCCCGGAGCGAGTAACCAGTGCCACCGTCAAAATGGTGCCGGTGGCCGGCCACGTGGTCGCGTATCCGCTCGACAAGACGGCGGACGCCATCGACTAAGACGGCACGATCAGCGTCTTGTCGGCCTTCAGCTTTTCGATCGCGGCCTCGCTCAGCCCCGCCTCGCGCAGGATCGCTTCGCCATCCTCGCCGATTCGCGGCGCATGGTGGCGGTACTCGACCTTGGTCTTCTCGAAATCGAGCGGGCTGGCAAAGGTCGTGATCGGCCCTTCGCTCGGATGCTCGCGCTCGGTGAAGAAGCCGGTGGCCTTCAGGTGTGGATCCTCGAGCAATTCTTCGAGTGTGCTCACCGGCATGGCCGGGATGTCGGCCTTGTCGAACGCCTCCAGCCATTCCTCGGTGGTGCGGTCCTTCAGCAACGACGCGAGCACCTGGTAGAGCTCGCTGAAGTGCTTGGGCCGCACATTGCGGTCACAGAAGCGCGGATCCTTGGCGAGATCGGGCCGCTCGACGATCTCGAAGAAGGTCTGCCAGTGCGCGTCGGTGTAGGGCAGCGCGCAGACATAGCCGTTCCTGGTCGGGAACGGATGGCGGTACTTGTTGATGATGCGGTCGTAGCCCATCGAGCCGCGCGCGGGCGTTCCAGGTCTCGCCGAACAGATGCTCGGTCAGCCAGAACGAGGCGAGCGTCTCCAGCATCGGCACCTCGATCATCTGGCCCTCGCCGGTGCATTTGCGGTGGTAGAGCGCGCCCAGCACGGCGATGCAGAGATGGAGGCCCGTGGTCTTGTCGGCGATCAGGCTCGGAATGAACTTCGGCGGCTGGCCGTCGACTCGGCTCTGCAGCGATGCGGCACCGCTCACGCCCTGCACCAGGTCGTCGAAGGCGGGCTTGTGGCCGTACGGGCCCTTGCGCGCATAGCCCAGCGAATAGGCGTAGATGATCGACGGGTTGACCTTCTTCAGGTCCTCGTAGCCCAGCCCCAGCCGCTCGATCGCCGCCGGCCGGCTGTTATGGATGAAGAGGTCGGCGTCCCTGACCAGGTCCTTCAGGACGGCGACGGCCGCCGGCTTCTTGAGGTCGAGGCTAAGCGAGCGCTTGTTGCGGTTGGCCGCCATGTAGATCGGGCCCATGCCCTTGTGGCGGCCCATCGAGGCGCCGGACACGCGCAGCAGGTCGCCTTCCGGCGGCTCGACCTTGATCACGTCGGCGCCCATGTCGGCGAGATGCTGGGTGGCGAAGGGCCCCAGCAGCACGGCCGTCAGGTCGATCACTTTCACGCCCGCAAGCGGTCCCGGCATTGTCGTTCCCTCACCCAACTCTCAGCACAGATCCGTCGGCGATTTTTGCTTGGTCCGACGGCGCCAGCACGGCGATCGGGATGGTAGCCCATCCCATTTCGCGCGCCACCAGCACGCCCAGCGCCACAATGGCATCGGCGCGGCCCAGCACAATCGCCGCCGGCGCATTGCCCGCATGCAGCAGTTCCAGCAGCACCGCGCTCGAGGAGGAGGAGCCGACCGGCTCGGCGATCATCAGCACGCGGCCGCGTACGCTCTCGCCGCAATGCGGCAGCGCGGGATCGGTCAACTTTCCGCTGAACGGATCGACGCCGCCCCACAGCGACAGCGACGGCAGCTTCAGCACGCGGCCCTCGGCGCTTCCCGGGAGCAGCGGCGTCATCGCCAGTATCGCCTCGTCGCGCACCAGCCGCCCGGCGACCGCGGTCTCGGCGCAATCCGACAGCGAGCCGTAGAGGACGTCGTAGCCGGTGTTGGGCCGCGTGTAGTGCGCGAACTTGCCGGAGTTGGTGAGCAGCAGGCCGGTGTTCGACGGCAGGATCGGCGTCACCACGATGCAGGTATCGGCGACGACCGTGAGGCCGCTCGGCGCGAGATCGATACCGGCGCGCTGCAGCTCGTCGAGCGTGTGCCGGCCAGTGCAGACATAGAACGGAATCGCGAGCCTGCGTCCTTTGAGATGCCGCAAGGAGTCGCTCGAACTCGCCAAAGAGAAGTGTGGCGACCCTACCGCGACGGCATCGACGTGGTCGCCCGCCCTCGCCCGCGCCGTCGACAGCCGGTCGCGGGCCGCATGAAGCATCGCACCGGTCAGCCGGATCGTCTCATGACCGGGCACGAGCTGCGGGTCTTCCGGCGTTGCGCCGACGACATGAAAGAGACCGACGGCGCCGCTCGAGGCGGCCGCCGCGCCCATCGCCTTCAGGCGATCTTCGTCGATCTTCTGCGGCAAGCCGGTGAAAGCAACGACGCGCCCACCGGCCGTCTCGCCGAGCCACGCGCCCAGCACCGGCCAGAACGCGTCCTCCTCGACGAGCCGCCGATCGAGCACGGAGGCGTCGACTTCGAGGGTCGCGCGGCGATTCTCCGAGAGATGCAGGCCCGTCTCCGGCGCGCGACCGCTGAGCGCAGCGCAAATGTCCAAGAAATCGCCGTAGCGTTCGCTGCGCGCGCCGAGCACGGAATTGCAGAACGCGACGGCGTTGCTTTCGCCCCAGGCGACATGCTGGCCGAGCGCCGGCCGGTGGCCCGCCTGGTAGGGCGCGCAGGTCCAGGTCGGCCGGCAGCCGAGCTCGATGTAAGCGTCCATCATGCGCCGCGCCATCGCTGCCCGAGCCGGTTCGAGCCGCACGCGTCCGGCATGAAGAAGGTCGAGCGCGCCGACGTTGAGCGTTGTCGGCACGGCGACGGCGCCACCGCCTTGCACCAGCCGCTCGGCGAACAGCGTGCCCGAATCGCCGTGATACAGGCAGCCGTCGATATGCGCCGAGGCGATCGGCACCAGCTTCGCCGCGCCCAGCATGCGCGCGGTGTCGGCGACGATGCGCATGGCCATGGCGCGCGTCGGCCCGCCGCTGCCGTCGATGATTTCGCGCTCCGCCAAACTCAGTTGCACCATGCCTTCACTATGGCATGTTGCCGGCCCACACGGAGAGACGATCAGGAATGCCCGGAGCGCTGGACGGCCTGCTGGTGGTGAGCGTCGAGCAGGCGGTCGCCGCCCCCTATTGCTCGGCGCGGCTGGCCGACGCCGGCGCGCGCGTGATCAAGATCGAGCGACCCGAAGGCGATTTCGCGCGCGGCTACGACGGCTATGTGCACGGCCTTTCCAGCTATTTCGTCTGGCTGAACCGCGGCAAGGAGTCGGTCGTCCTCGACTTCAAGACGGCGGACGACCTCGCCCTGCTGCACCGCCTGATCGGCAGGGCCGACGTGCTGATCCAGAACCTCGCGCCAGGCGCTGCCGAGCGCGCGGGCTTCGGCTCCGCCGCCATGCGGGCCGCGCACAAGCGGCTGATCACCGTGGACGTTTCGGGTTACGGCGATCACGGGCCCTACAAGGATCGCCGCGCCTACGATCTGCTGGTGCAGGCCGAGAGCGGGCTCGCCTCGATCACCGGCACCGAGCATGCGCCGGGCCGCGTCGGCATCTCGGCGACCGACATCGGCACCGGCATGTACGCCCACGCCGCCGTGCTCGAGGCCCTGCTGGCGCGCCACAAGACCGGCGAAGGCCGCGCCATCAAGGTCTCGCTGTTCTCGTCGATGGCCGAGTGGATGACTGTGCCGCTGCTTGCCATGGACTATTCGGCCTACGAATGGCCACGGCTCGGCCTCACCCATCCGTTCATCGCGCCTTACGGCGTCTATCCCAGCGCCGACAAGGTGCCCGTGCTGATCTCGATCCAGAACGACCGCGAGTTCGAGCGCCTGTGCCATCACGTGATCGAGCGGCCGGGCCTGGAGAAGGATCCCGACTACGCCACCGGCATCGCCCGCAACGAGCGCCGCGACGCCACCAATGAGCATCGTCGCGAAGAGCTTTGCCGCGCAGAGCTTCGCCGAGCTCGCGGCCAAGCTCGACGCGGCGCAGATCGCCTGGGCGCGGGTCAGCAACATCAAGGCGCTCTCCCAGCACCCGCAGCTTCGCCGCACCAGCTTCGGCTCGCCCAAGGGCGACGTCTCGATGCCCGCCCTCGCCGCGGCATGGGACGGCGAGCCCGAGACGGCTGGGCGACGTGCCCGCGCTCGGCCAGCACACCGACCAAGTGCGCAGAGAGTTCGCCGGCTGATGCAGCGTTGGCTGATAGGCGTGCGCCTCTCGGGATACGGCGCCGCCTACTTCTTCGCCGCCGGCGCCTTCATGAGCTACTGGCCGGTCTGGCTGCGCGACCGCGGCATCACCGATGCCGAGATCGGCACGCTGTTCATGAGCCGCCAGCTGGTGAGCGTCGTGTCGGTGCTGAGCATCGGCTTCCTCGCCCATCGGATCGGCCGGCTGCGCGGCATGCTGCTGGCGCTCGCCGTCGCCGCCATCATCATGATGGGCGCCTACCAGCTCTCCTACACCTTCCTGGCGCTGCTGCTGGTCGGACTGGTCTGGGGCTGCGTCTGGTCGCCGACCATGGCGCTCTATGACGGCGTGCTGGTGAACGAGGCCAGGACGCGCGGCTTCGTCTACGGCACGTTGCGCGTCTGGGGTTCCGTCGCCTTCATCGCCGGCACGCTGATCTGCGGCGTGGCCGTCGACCATTTCGGCCCGCCCTCGGTGCTCTATGTCGGCTGGCTGGGCGTCATCTGCCTGCTGCCGTTCGCGCTCGCTCTGCCGCGCGGCGAGACGCACGCCCGCGGCGCCGGCCGTCACGCGCCGTTCGGCCTCCTCGACCTCTTCCGCTCGAGACCGTTCCTGCTGTTCATGATCGCCGCGGGCTTCTGCCAGTCGAGCCATGCCGTGCTCTACAGCTTCGGCACGCTGACCTGGCGCGGCGCGGGGATCGACGACGTCACCATCAGCATGCTGTGGGGCGAGAGCGTTGCCGTCGAGATCCTGCTGATGATGGCGAGCGGCTGGCTGATGCAGCGCATCGGCGTCACCGGCCTGATCGGCCTTGGCCTCGCCTGCGGCATCGTGCGCTGGACCGGCATGGCCTTCACCACCGCGTTGCCGGCGCTGGTCGTCCTGCAGGCGCTGCATGCCGGCACCTTCGCCGCCTGCCATCTCGGCGCCATGGCCTTCATCCAGCGGGCGCTGCCGAGCAGCGGCGTGGCGCTGGGGCAAAGCATCTACTACGCGCTCGGCACCGGTGCCACGCAGGCGGTGATCTACCAGTTCGCCGGCGTGCTCTACGCCAAGTACGGCCAGCACGCGTTCCTGGGCATGACGTTGATCAGCGCGGTCGGCCTGGCCGCGATCCTGGTGCTCGCCCGCCTGTGGAAGGGCGAAGTGCTGGTCGGCGCACGCTAGCGCGACCGTCCCCGCGCCGTGACCGGCCAGATCTCGACCAGCGTGTCGCCCTTCACCACGTGATAGGCCTCGTAGAGGTTGACCGTCGGATCGCAATGCGGCGGCGTCAGGATCACCTGCTCGCCGTGGCCGGGAGTGGCCTTGCCCTCGGGCGCGATCACCGCGAGATGCTCGTCGCCCATGAAGCGCGTGGTGGCGCCGTCGACGGCGCCCTTCAGGACATGCGGCGGGCCCGACTCGGTCGCCATCGCCTTCAGCCCGGCGTCGACGGTCACCATGCCGGGCGTGTTGGCGCTCACCACGCGCGCGTCGATCTGCAGCGCCTGCTCGAAGGTCGGTCTGTCGAGGCCGCGCAGGTCGCAGATGTTGTATTCGTGATCCATGAACACGTAGGAGCCGACCTGTAGCTCGGTGAAGACGCCGAGCTTGGCGTCGATGAAATGCGTGCCGGTGCCCGAGCCGGTGACGATGCCGGGCTTGAGCTTCGCCGCCTCGAGCTTGGCGAGGACGCCCTTCAGATACTCCGTGCGCTCCTCGATCGAGGCCTTGCGCTCCTTGAAGTCCTTGATGTGCTGGTGACGGCCGCAATAGAACTGCACGCCTGCGTATTTCAGCGACTTCAGGCCCGTAACCTTGCGCACCAGCTCGACGACGCCGTCGGGCGTGGCGACGCCGGTGCGATGCATGCCGGGGTCGATATCGACGATCACAGTCAGCGGCTTGCCGGCTTTCGCTGCGGCCGCCGCCAGCGCCTCGACATTGGCGGGATGATCGACCACCACCATCAGGTCCGCGACCTTGCCGTTCAGCTCCATCAACCTCGTGATCGCCTGCGGGGTCACCACCGGCGAGGTGATGTGGAGATGCCCGACGCCCCCTTCGGCCAGCGCCTCGGCCTCGCCCAGCTTGGCGCAGCACACGCCGAGCGCGCCGGCCTTGATCTGGCGCTTGGCGATGTCGGCCGATTTGTGCGTCTTGGAGTGCGGCCGGAGCTTCACATTGTGCGCCTTGGCGAAGGACGCCATCTCCGCAATGTTGCGGTCGAGCATCTCGAGGTCGAGCACCAGGGCGGGCGTGTTCAGCGACCGCCGCGAGCCCTGCTGGCCGATGAGGTGTCCATGAAGTCGCTCGGCTTCCAACATGATGTCAGTCCTTCGGTTCGAGATGGCGCACGACCATGGCCTCGCCGGTCGTGCCGCGATTGACGCCGGCGGTCCTGGTGAAGGTCGCATCCTTGCCGGTGCCGAACAGGGCCATGCCCTGGGCGAGCAGGCCGCCGTCGACCTTGATGGTCTCGCCGGTGATGAAGCGCGCGTCGTCGGAGCAGAGGAAAGCCGCCACGTCGGCGATCACCTCGGGCTCGCCGCGGTCGGGCCACGGCTGGCGCCTGAACTGCGCCTCGTATCTCTCCGGCTTGCCGCGATGGAGCAGCGGCGTTGAGATCACGCCAGGCGCGATGCCGACCACGCGGATGCGGTGCGGACCGAGCTCGGCCGCAACATTCTCGATCAGGCTGATCACGGCGGCCTTGGCGGCCGAATAGGCATGGGGCCTGCGCCGCCCACCATGCCGGCGATCGAGGCCGTCGCCAGGATCACGCCGCCTCGCCCTGCTTCTTCATGGCGAGCGACGCGTGCTTCATGCCGAGGAATACCGAGCGCACCAGCACGGCGAAGGTGTAGTCCCAATCCTCGACGCTGGTTTCGGCGATCGGCCCGAAGGCGCCGCCGACGCCGGCATTGAGATAGGCGACGTCCAGCCGGCCGAAGCGCTTCACCGTCTCGGCGACCAGCGTGGCGACGTCGGACTCCTTCGCGACGTCGCAGCGCAGGAAGGCAATGGCGTCGGCATGGCCCTGCGCCTTGGCGACGGCGATCGTCTCCGCGCCGTTGGCGTCGTTGAGATCGGCGACCATCACCTTGGCGCCCTCGGCGAGGAAGCGCATCACGGTGGCGCGGCCTATGCCGCTGGCGCCGCCCGTCACGATCGCGACTTTTCCCGCGAGCTTGCTCATTCGATTTCGCCCTCCGAACGCATGGTGGAGTTGCGCCCCCTGGCCTGCAAGCCTAGCGTTTCGCCAAGAACAACAGGAGGCTGCCGGTGAAGTTCGGCATGTTCTACGAGATCTCGCGTGCCGCGGCCCTGGACGCCGGAGACCGAGCGCACGGTCTACAACAACTGCCTCGAGCAGGTGCGGCTGGCCGACGAGCTGGGCTTCGACCACGTCTGGGCGGTCGAGCACCACTTCCTCGAGGAATACTCGCACTGCTCCGGCGCCGGAGCTGTTCCTGACCGCCTGCGCCGTGCAGACCAAGCGCATCCGGGTCGGCCACGGCATCGTGGTCTGCGTGCCCGAGTTCAACCATCCGATCCGGATCGCCGAGCGGGCCGCGGTGCTCGACATCCTCTCCGGCGGCCGGCTGCGAGGTCGGCACCGGCCGCTCGGCCACCTGGACCGAGCTCGGCGGCTTCCGCGCCAACCCCGACAGCACCAAGAAGACCTGGGACGAGTTCGTGCGCTGCCTGCCGCAAGATGTGGATGAAGGAGCGTTCGCCTACGAGGGCGAATTCTGGTCGATGCCCGAGCGGGCCATGCTGCCCAAGCCCTACCAGAAGCCGCACCCGCCGATGTGGGTGGCGGTCACCAGCCCCGGCACCGAGATCGACGCCGCCGATCGCGGGCATGGGCAGCCTCGGCCTCACCTTCGCGAGCTTCGACGAGCAGGAGCAGAGGGTGAAGGAGTACCGCCGGCGCATCCAGAACTGCGAGCCGGTCGGCGCCTTCGTGAACGACCAGGTCGCCACGGTCAACTTCCTGTTCTGCCACGAGGACGCGAAGACCGGCGTCGAGACGGGCCAGCGGCTCGCCGACACGTTCAATATCTGGCCGCCAGCTGATCTCGACGCGCGAGGTCTACGCCTCGCCGTCCTACCAGTCGCTCGGCCTGCTGCCGGCAGCTGCGCCGCCTCTGCGCGCCGGGCCGCGACGCCAACGAGCAGCCGCCGAGGGATGGCGCTATGGCGATCCCGAGCACATCATCCGCGCGTGCTGAAGAAGTGGGAGGCCACCGGCGTCGACTGCGTCAACTTCATGCTGAACGCGAACGAGACGGTGCCCCAGGACCAGGTGCTCGAGAGCCTGCGGCTGTTCGCCAAGGAGGTGATGCCGGTGTTCGCCAAGAAACCGGCGACGCGCGGCGGCGGCGGAGTAGCGACATGCCTCTCTACGGAACGCTCGACATCACGCAGAACGCCAAGAACTGCCGACGCTGGCCAACCTCGACACCGAGGCCTGGACCTTGCCCAAGGCGGAGACGATGCAGCTCCTGATCGAGGTGCCGCGCAGCTCGACCGACGGGCTCCTGCCCAAGGCGATGCATCCCGCGCTGCCGTCCTACGTGATCCTGGCCGTCACCCGATACAGCGAGAGCCCGGTCGGCGCGTTCAATCTCGCCGTCCTGCGACTCGGCAGCCGGGCCGGCGCGCATCCGCGTGGCTTTCTTCTGGGGGCCGTCGCCAGCACCGATGCGGCCGCCAGGGAACTCCGCTCGCGCTGGGGCATCCCGGTCGAAGCGGGCGAGGTGAAATTCCTGCGCCGCCACGATCGCGTCATGGCCACGGTGAAGAAGGATGGCACAGACCATCCTCGACTGCGCGCTCGCCGATCCGCAGCCGGTCGCCGGCACCGACGTGCAGTACATCAACTGGGTGACGGCTGTGAACGCGCCGCTCGACGGCACGACCCAGCCGATGCTGATCCAGGTCGATCCGAAATACACCTTCTACAAGGCCGAGCGCGGCAAGCCCGTGGTCGGCACGTTCGAGGCGGCGGCGTGGAACGCCGGCAGCATCGAGCTCGCCGATCCGATCGTCGGCACCTGCTGCACTGTCGACACCGACCTGCCGCGCATCCGCTTCGTGATGGACCCGCTGAAGCCCGTTTACATGGGCACGCGGCGCATCCGCGAGACACGTGTCGACGACTGAGCGCGCGTTCGTTCGTGTTGTTGACCTGATCCGGTTTCTGAACCGGTTTATGCCTGCGGCATCTTTGCCGCAGCCAGATTTTGGCCTCCTAGCCGGGTCTATGCTTCCCGAACAGAGAAAGCTTTCTAGGGAGGCGTTACATGAGTGTAGCAAGTGTCCTCCATGGCGAGTTGCCGGAGGCCGAGCACCGTTCGCAGCTTCGCAAGGCGGTGATCGCCAGCACGATCGGGACGACGATCGAGTGGTACGACTTCTTCCTCTACAGCACCGTCACCGGGCTGGTCTTCGCGCAGCTCTTCTTCCCGAACGCCGATCCGCTGGTCGGGGCGCTGAACGCCTTCGCCATCTACGCCGTCGGCTTCGTCGCGCGGCCGATCGGCGCGGCGATCTTCGGCCACTACGGCGACCGTATCGGCCGCAAGTCGGCGCTGATCGCGACGCTGCTGATCATGGGCATCGCGACGTTCCTGGTGGCGCTGGTGCCGGGCTACACTCGATCGGCATCTGGGGCGCCGTCATCCTCACGGTGCTGCGCTTCATCCAGGGGATCGGCGTCGGCGGCGAATGGGGCGGCTCGGTGCTGCTGGCGATGGAGTGGGCGCGCACCAACAAGCATCGCGGCTACATCGCGTCGTGGCCGCAGTTCGGCGTGCCGGCCGGCCTCTTTCTCGCCAACCTCGCGGTGCTCGCGTTCAGCGCGCTGTCGGGCGACAGTTTCTCGTCTGGGGCTGGCGCATTCCGTTCCTGCTGAGCGGTGTGCTGGTCGGCGTCGGCCTCTACATTCGCATCGGCATCCTCGAGACGCCGGTGTTCGGCGGCTGGTCGCCGAGAAACGAATCGAGCGCGCGCCGGTGCTCGAGGTGATCAGGCGTCAGCCCGCAGATCATGCTGACGGCGTTCGCCGCATGGCGGAGCAGGCGCCGTTCTACATCTAGTCGCGTTCGTCTTCGCCTACGGCACGCGCGCTGCACCTGCCGCGCAACTTCCTGCTGAGCGCGCTGCTCACCGCGGCGGTCATCTCGTTTCCGATCCCGCTCGCCGGGCGCCTGTCGGACCGCTTCGGCCGCAAGCGCATCTACATGCTGGGCGCGGTGGTGACCGGCGTCTACGGCTTCGTCTATTTCGGGCTGCTGGACACGCGCGTGCCGGCGCTCGTCTTCCTCGCCATCGCGCTGTCGCTGCTGCCGCACGACCTGATGTACGGCCCGCAGGCGGCGCTCATCGCCGAGTGGTTCACGCCGCGGCTCCGCTACAGCGGCGCCTCGATCGGCTATCAGCTCGCCTCGATCATCGCCGGCGGCCCGGCGCCGCTGATCGCGACGTGGCTGTTCTCGACCTACCGATCCGGCTCTGGCGATCGCCGTGTTCATCGCCGTCTGCGCGGCCATCAGCCTCATCGCGACGGTGCTGATGCCCGATCACACCAACCGCGACATCTCGGAGGAGAACTCCTAGATCTCGATCACGCCGTCGCCACCGGCGTAGAGCCTGTCAACCAGCGCCTTGCGGCGCTCCAGCGTGGCGCGCTGGTTGATGTAGCCCTTGTCGGTCATCTCGTGGCCGTCGATCGACGGCGACTCGGTCATCAGCAGCACGCGGCGTACCTGCATGGACGAGCCTTTGCTCTCGGCGTTCATGCGGGCGAGGCCCGACCGCACGGTCTCGACCACAGCGGGATGCTTCAGCAGCTCCTCGTTCGAGAGCTGGAGGTTGTCGTCGGCCGCAACCTTGCGGCAAGCGGCGAAGTTGGGGAACCCGAGCAGGCCGACATGGTCGCGACCCTCACCGCACACCACGGCGTCCTGTAGCACCGGTGAGGCGGCGGCGATCGCCGTCGTGCGCAAAGTGCCTACAAGCACGAAGGTGCCGCTCGAGAGCTTGAAGTCCTCGACCACGCGGCCGTCGAACACCAGGCCCCAGCTCGGATCGTCGGGGTCGACGAAGCGGCCGGCGTCGCCGATCTTGTAGAAGCCTTCCTCGTCGAACATCTGGGCCGTCAGGTCGGGTTGCTTGTGGTAGCCCGGCGTGACGATGATGCTCTTCAGGCGCAGCTCGTAGCGCCCCTCCTCGCCGGTCGGCACCATCTTGAGCTGCACGCCGGGGAACGGCAGGCCGATCAACCCGACGCGCTCGGACGCCCAGTGCACCGTGGTCGCGGTCGGCGCCGTCTCGGTGGCACCCCAGCCGGTGACGAAGGGCAGACGATAGCCGGTATGCTTCACCGCCAGCGTTTCCATGCGCTCGTAGAGGTCGCTGGGCAGCGTGGCGCCGCCATAGGCGAGCGAGTTGAGGTTCTTGAAGAACTTCTGCGCAAGCGCGTCGTCCTTCTCGAGCGCGGTCGCCAGCATGGCGTAGCCGGCCGGCACATTGGCGAAGGAGGTCGGCGAGATTTCGCGCAAATTGCGCAGCGTCTCCTCGAACAGCCCGGGCAGCGGCTTGCCGTCGTCGATCCAGGTCGTGCCGCCCTCGGCTAGGTTGCCCTGGAAGGTGGCATTGCCGCCCATCGTGTGGTTCCACGGCAGCCAGTCGAGCTGTACCGGCGAGGGATCGGTGGCCTTGCGCGTGCGCGCCATCTGGCCCATCGCGATGTTGGCGCACATCATTTCCTGGGTATTGATCACCGCCTTGGGCATGCCGGTGCTGCCCGAGGTGAACAGGAACTTTCCGACGGTCTTGGGCTCGATCGCCGCGATGGAGCGCGCAATGGCGTCCGTCGGTTTCGTCGCCACCAGCGTGCTCCACGGCAGCGATTGTCTGTTGGGCGGCGCCTTGTCGACGTGGACCAGCAGCACGCCATCAAGATCGAGGTCGTCGAGCGCCCCGGCGTAGATCTCGCCGTTCTGCACGAACACCAAGCCTGGCCGGATGAGGTCGAAGACGTAGCGCAGCTTGGCGTGATCCCGGCTCATCACTGAATAGGCCGGCGACACCGGCGCCAGCGGCGCGCGCGCCTGCATGGCGGCCATCGACAGCAGCGCGAATTCGATCGAGTTCGACGACAGGATCATGATCGGCCTGTCCGGGCCGAAGCCGCCGTCGAGCAGCGCCTGAGTGACGGCGTCGACCTGCTTTTTGGCCTCCGAGTAGGTCACTTTCAGCCACTCACGTGCCGGCCCGCGGCGCTGTGCCAGCCACAGCCGGTCGGACGCCTCGGCGGCCCATTTCGTCAGGAACGCCGGCACATGCCTTTCATAGGGTTTCAGCCGGTGATTCGACTGCAGGACGATGGTGCCGTCGGCTCGACGGTCAGCCCTGATATCGCGACTCAGGAACTCGATCGGCCTGAAGGGCGCCTGCATCGTGTCGGGGATGGAAGAGTTCGTGACCATCCGCGCTTTTAGCAGGGACTTCATGAGTAAGTCCCTGCCATGTTCCTACGCAGACACAGTTTCCCGACCTTAGCCCCGCTTGCGGATTGGCTTCAGCACAAATAAGGCCGCCAGCACCACGGCGAAATTCACCACGGCTGCCGTGAGAAACACTGTGTGCCAACTGCCGGTGCTCGCCTTCGAAAGGTTGGCGAGCGGCACCAGCCACGCCGACGTGCCCTTCGCCGTATAAAGGAGCATGGCGTTGGTGGTGGCAAATTTGGTGCCGAATAGATCGGTGCAGGTCGACGGAAACAGGCTGAAGATCTCGCCCCATGTGAAGAAGATCAGGGCCGCGCAGACGACAAAGGCCCACGGGCTGTTGCCAAAATATCCCAGCAACAAATAGCTCAGCCCTCCCAAGGTGAACGCGATCGCCATGGTGTTCTCGCGGCCGATGTTGTCGGAAACCCAGCCGAAGAACGGGCGCGCCATGCCGTTCATGATGCTGTCGACGACCAGGGCCACCGAGAGCACCGTAGCGCCCAGCATCAGGATTTCCTTCGAAAGCCCGAAATCCTGTGCGATCGGAGCAATCTGCGCGGTCACGATCAGGCCACTCGCCGAGATGGCGGTCAGCATTACATAAAGCAGCCAGAAGATCGGGCTGCGCAGCACCTCGAGAGGTGTGGAGTTCTTTGTGCTTTGCTGCACCTTGGGTGGGGCGGTTGCCGGCATTTCTCCTGCCATCGGCCCACGCATGATGGGTGCGATCAGGAGCAGCACGGCGCCTTGCCCCAGCCCAAACCAGAAAAACGTGTCGGCATAGCCCAAGCCCTCGATCATCATGCGGATTGGAATGACCGTGAATGCGGCGCCGGCGCCGAACCCTCCGGCAGTGAGGCCGACCGCAAGACCGCGCCGATCAGGGAACCACTTCACGGCATTGCCAACGCACGTCGCATAGATCGCGCCAGCACCAGTGCCAGAAACAGCCGCCCCTACATAGAGCATGGGAAGCGACGTCGCGTAGGCGTTGATCACCCAAGCAAGGCCGACCAGGACCGCGCCGAAGGCGATCATGATCGGCGGCCCGCGACGCGGGCCGAGATAGTCGACGATCCAGCCTTCGATCGGCGTCAACCAGGTCTCGGTTGCAATGAAGATGGAAAAAGCGAGTTGAATATCGCCCAGCGCCCAGCCGTGGGCGTTGTGCATGGGATTGACGAACAGCGTCCAGCCGTACTGCAGGTTGGCAATCAGCACCATGCAGACGACGCCCAGCCACAATTGCGACCACCGATTCGCCCGCACGGCAGGCGTGGCCATCACCGTCATGACGTTCCCCCCAAAGGCGTATTCTTGTTTATTCAGCAGTCCGCCTTGCAACGGCCGCTACAGCACGGGTGCGATATTACCATTGTTCCGAGTTGCACGTGAAGTGCTTCGGCCTCCAACCCCCAGGCTCGGGCCGCGCCACAACCGGCCGCGCCAAAGTGGTCATCGCGGCGCACGCTCGGGAGGCCGCCTAGGGGTTTCTGGCTGCAGACGTTCACAGGCATCGTGTGCATGATGATGGCCATGCTGCTGCGGCGTCTCCTTCTTGCTTTTCTGATCAGTGCGGCCGCGCCGGACCTTGCACTGGCACAACAAAGTTCCGGCATCGATCTTTCGGCAATAGATCGCAGCGCGCGGCCGCAGGAGGATTTCTGGCGCTTCGCCAACGGCAAATGGCTGGCGGAGACAGCGATCCCGGCCGACCGGCCGGCTTGGGACACATTCAATGCCTTGCGCGATGCGGCCCAGGGGCAATTGCGCGACCTCGTCGAGGGTATCGATCCAAAAAGTACAGACGTCGAGCGACGCAAGCTTGCCGATCTCTACGCTTCGTTCATGGACGAAACCCAGGTCGAGGCGGCCGGCCTTGGTGGGCTGAAGGCCGAACTCGATCGCATTCGCGGGCTTGCCGACAAAGCGGCGCTGCCGGCCTTGTTCGGGCATCTGGCGAGCCTTTGGGTGCGCACGCCATTCTACCTCGATGTCGGCCCGGACGAGCACGACGCCACCGTCTACATCGCCCATCTGGCGCAAGGCCGGCTGGGCCTGCCGGATCGCGACTACTATCTCAAGGACGATGCGCACTTCTTGGCGATCCGCGCCGCCTACCGCACGCACATCGCCAAGCTGCTGTCGCTGGCCGGAGAGCCGGCTGGCGAGGCCGATGCCGACGCCATCATCGCGCTCGAAACAGCGCTGGCGCGCCTGCAGTGGACGCGGGTGCAGAACCGCGATCCCATCAAGACCTACAACAGGCGCACGGTGGCGGAGCTGCCGGCATTGACCGCGGGCAACGCCTGGCCGTCGTGGCTTTCCGCCGTGGGGGTCGTTAGCGAAGTCCGCGACGTCGTTGTCTACCAGCCGAGTTATTTCGACGGCCTGGACGCGATCTTGCGCGACGTGCCGCTCGCCACCTGGCGCGCCTATCTCGCCTACAATCTGCTGAGCGCCTACGCGCCCTATCTACCGGAGGCCTTCGTCGCGGCGGACTACGACTTCGAGCAGCGCACGCTGCGCGGCGTACCCGAGATCCAACCGCGCTGGAAGCGCGCCGTCGCCATCGTCGACCGCTCGCTGGGCTTTGCGCTCGGCAAGCTCTATGTCGAACGCCATTTCCCGCCGGCTAACAAGGCGCGGGCCGAGGCGATGATCGCCCAGATCATCGCGGTCTATCGCGAGAGCATCGAGACGCTCGACTGGATGGGACCCGAGACGCGCCGGCAGGCGCTCGGCAAGCTGGCCGCGATGCGCCCAAAGATCGGCTATCCCGAGAAATGGCGCGACTATGATGGCCTCGCCATCCGTCGCGACGACCTGGTGGGCAACGTCATGCGCGCGCGGCGCTTCGATCAGGCCTTCTGGATCGCCAAGGTCGGCCGGAAAGTCGACCGCACCGAATGGTTCACCGCGCCGCAGGTCGTGAACGCCTTCTATAGCTCCAGCAGGAACGAAATCATCTTTCCCGCTGGCATCCTGCAGCCTCCCTTCTTCGATGCCGGCGCGGAGGACGCGGCCAACTATGGCGGCATCGGCACGGTGATCGGCCACGAGATCAGCCATGGCTTCGACGACGAGGGCAGCCGCTTCGATGGCGACGGCAACCTGCGCAACTGGTGGACGGCGGAGGATCGTAGACGCTTCGAGGCCAGGACACGCGGACTCGTGGCGCAATACGACGCCTTCAGCCCGCTGCCCGGCTATCACGTCAACGGCGCGCTGACGCTGGGCGAGAACATCGCTGACAATTCGGGCCTCGCGGTCGCCGTGAAATCCTATCGCCGGTCGCTCGCGGGCCGGCCGGCGCCGGTGATCGACGGCTATACCGGCGAGCAGCGCCTGTTCCTCGCCTTCGCGCAGATTTGGAAGGACAAGGTGCGCGACCCCGCCCGCATCGAGCGCATCAAGATTGATCCGCATTCGCCGGGCCAGTTCCGCGCCAACGGAGCGCTACGCAACCAGAGCGCCTTCGACGAGGCGTTCGACGTGAAACCGGGCGACGGCATGTATCTGCCGCCCGACCAGCGCATCTCACTGTGGTGACGTCTAGGCCTTGAACTTGGCGATCACCTTCTCGTCGAACTTGAGGCCGAGCCCGGGCTTCACGGGAAGCACGAGTTCGCCGTTCTCGATCTTCGGCGTCTCCTCGTAGAGGGCGAGCATCCAGGGCATGTACTCGACCGTGAGTTCATTGGGGCAGGCCGCGATCACGTGCACCAGCATCTCGGGCATGACGTGGCTCACCACCGGCAGGTTGAAGGCCTCGGCCATGCCGGCCACCTTCATGAACTGGCTGACGCCGCCCACGCGCACCAGATCGATCATGACGATGTCGACTGAATGCGCCTGGATCATTTGCCGGAACGGCGCGATGCCCCAGAGATATTCGCCGCCGGCGATCGGCGTCTTCAGCGCCGCGGTGACGCGCGCCAGGCCCTGGTAGTCGTCGGCGGTCGTCACATCCTCGAGCCAGAACAGGCCGACATCCTCGGCGCGACTGCCGATATCGATCGCCTGCTCGGGCCGCCAGCGCTGGTTGATGTCGCACATAAGCTTGATGTCGGGGCCGATCGCGTCGCGCACCACGCGCACGCGGCGCACCTCCTCGGCCGGCGTCGGCGTGCCAGGCAGGCCCATCTGGGTCTTCATCTCGCGGAAGCCCTTTTGCACCAGGATGCGCGCCGCCTGTTCGGCCTGCTTGTCGGTGAGTCCGCGGCGCAGCGAGCCCGAGGCATAGGTCGGTACGCGCTCGCGATGGCCGCCCAGCAGTTTCCACAAAGGCTGCTCGAGCGCCTTGCCCTTGATGTCCCAGAGCGCGATGTCGATCGCCGACAAAGCGAGCGTGAAGATGCCGGCGGGCCCGCAGCTGTCGGCCGCCTTGCGCAGCTTCGCCACGATCGTCTCGATGCGCATCGGATCCTCGCCCACCGTCAACGCGGCGAGATCCTCGACCGCGGCGTGCAGGGCGCGCGTGATCCTGGCGCCATAGAAGGTGAGGCCGATGCCCTCGATGCCGCTGTCGGTGCGCAACCGCAGGATGACGATCGGGCGCATGCGGCCGGCTTCCTCCGGCATGTTGGCCAGCGGGTCGTCCTCCGGCACGCTGAGCGTCGTCACCTGATAGCTTGCGATTTTCATGTCGTTTCCTCCCGTGACCGCGATCCGAAACCTCGCGGCGCGACCTGAATGCCCGTTCACATTGTCACGGAATCGGTCCAGAGTCCGCCGCAGCACACAGGGAGAGGAAGATGGACTTCGAATACTCCGATCGACACCAAGGCGCTTCTGGAGAAGCTGCACAAGTTCATGGACGAGGTCATTTACCCGGCCGAGCCCGTCTATGAGGAGCAGATGGAGAAGGCCAAGGATCGCTGGCAGCTCCCGCCGATCGTCGAGCAGTGCAAGGCCGAGGCGAAGAAGCGCGGCCTGTGGAACATGTTCCTCCCTGCGGATCGCGAGACCGGCGACACCCACGGCACGATGGGCCTTTCCAACCTGGAATACGCGCCGATCTGCGAGGTGCTGGGCCGCTCCTCGATCGCCTCCGAATCGGTCAACTGCTCGGCGCCCGACACCGGCAATATGGAAGTATTCGCCCGCTACGCCTCTCCCGCTCTCAAGGAGAAGTGGCTGAAGCCGCTGCTCAACGGCGAGATCCGCTCGTGCTTCGCCATGACCGAGCCCGCGGTCGCTTCGTCGGACGCGCGCAACGTCGAATGCCGCATCGAGAGCGACGGCGACAACTATGTGATCAACGGCCGCAAGTGGTGGTCGTCGGGCATGGGCGATCCGCGCTGCAAGGTGATCATCCTGATGGGCAAGAGCGATCCCTCGGCGCCAGCCTATCGCCAGCAATCGATGATCGTGGTGCCGCGCGATACGGCCGGCATCAAGATCGTCAAGATGCTGCACGTGTTCGGCTACGACGACGCCCCGCACGGCCATGCCGAAGTGGTCTACGACAATGTCCGCGTGCCCAAGGGCAACATCCTGCTGGGCGAAGGCCGCGGCTTCGAGATCGCCCAGGGCCGCCTGGGCCCGGGCCGCATCCATCACTGCATGCGGGCGATCGGCGTCGCCGAGCGCGCGCTCGAGATGGCGATCAAGCGCGCCAAGAGCCGCGTCGCCTTCGGCCAGCGCATCTCGGAGATGGGCGTGACCAAGGCGCATGTCGCCGACATGCGCATGGAGATCGACATGGCCCGCCTGCTGGTGCTGAAGGCCGCCTGGGCGATGGACAAGTACGGCAACAAGGAAGCCCGCCAGCAGATCGCCATGATCAAGGTGGCGGTGCCCAACATCACCTCGAAGGTGGTCGATCGCTGCCTGCAGCTGCATGGCGCGGGCGGCGTCAGCCAGGTCTTCAAGCTCGCCAGCATGTACGCCCACCAACGCACGCTGCGGCTGGCCGACGGGCCGGACGAGGTCCATCGCGACCAGGTCGGGCGGCTGGAGATCGCCAAGTACAACTGACGCTGTAACCGCACTGTCGCAAAAGCCTGCGATCCCTCTTGGGACATCCACGGGGGACCGCATGGACATCAACCCGGCCGAGATCGCCTATGTGCCGACGACCGGCGTGCGCCGCGTGCACGAAGCGCCGCTCGTCGTCGCCACCGAGGCCAACCTCAAGGGCTATGGCCATCTGGTCCACGAGCCCACAGCGTTCCCCATCGAGATCGTGCAATGGCCGGCGCAGGGCCGGCGGCCGATCGACAAGAACTCCGGCGATCAGGGCGGCGTCACCGAGGGCATCTTCGAATTCGTGGTGGAACGGCGACACGCTGTACGCACGCAACGGCGCCGTCGGCGACAGCTATCTGTTCGGCTGGAGTCACTGGCCGGAAGAGGCCGCGGCCGACGGTCCTACCCGTCCGCGCGAACGCGCGCTGATCTGGCGCGCCAACTACCATCCCGACGGCGGCCAGCTTTTCTATCCGATGCACGGCCAGAGTTTCGTCGTACCGCTGGCGCTGCCAGGTGACGACGTGACGCCCGAGAAGTTCCTCACCTTCCTGTGCGATGGAAGCTGCGGGCTCTATGTCCATCCCAACGTCTGGCACGGGCCGATCGTGCCGCTCGACGACCGCGCCGAGCTGCTCGACCGCCAGGGCCGCGTCCACGCCCGCGTCTCGGTCGACTTCCCCAAGGAGTTCGGCTGCTACCTCGCCTCCCCGTTGCGCCGTCCCGTCGCCTGACTTCCCAGAGTTTCCCAACCGTCTGGGAAGCCTCCGATGCCGATGGCATAAGGCTTTTAGCCAATTCTTCCCAGATCTTGCGGCACCCCCTCCAAGCTAACTTATTGATATCCCAAGATTCAGGTTGCGGTATTAGGATACCGCGCGGTAACTAATTGATTTGAAGGGGATTTAAAGGGTCACGTCGGGGAACAAGTCTTCGCTCGTTGCGATCGGCCGCTACACGGTAACATTCCACTAGACGCCGAGATGGCGGTGCAGCGATGTCGGGCTGGGCGCGCAGCTCGTCCTTGGCCAGCGTCTCGACGATATGGCCGTTATTGATGATATAGACGCGGTCGGCCAAGGTCAGCGCCGCCGAGATGTTCTGCTCGACCACGCACGATGGTCTGCCCGGCCTCGGCGAGCCTGCGGCAGGTCGCGAGCAGGTCCTGCACGATGACCGGCGCCAGGCCCTCGAACGGCTCGTCGAGCAGCACGAGCTTGGGATCGCGGATCAGCGCGCGCGCGATCGCCAGCATCTGCTGCTCGCCGCCCGAGAGGTCGGTGCCGCGGCTGGTGCGGCGCTCCTGGAGCCGCGGGAACATCTCCCAGATGCGCTCGACCGGCCAGCGCTTGGGCGCGGTCAGGCCGGCCAGCACCAGGTTCTCCTCGACGTTGAGGCTGCCGAAGATGCGGCGGTCCTCGTGGACGAGCTGCATGCCGGCCTGGGCGATCGCGTGGCTCTTCTGGCCGGCGACGTTCTTGCCGTCGAACACCACCGTGCCGGCGCGCGGCGTCACCACGCCCATCAGGCTCTTCAGGGTCGTGCTCTTGCCGGCGCCGTTGCGGCCGAGCAGCGCCACCACCTCGTTGCTCTCGACCCGGAGCGAGACGTCGAACAGGATGTGCCAATCGCCGTAGTAGGCTGTTCAGGCCCTCGACCTCGAGCAGGCTCATGCCCCGTGCACCCCGCCGAGATAGGCTTCCTGCACCTGCGGCGTTGCTCTTGATCTGGTCCGGCGTGCCCTCGGTCAGCACCCTGCCCTCCTGCAGCACGGTGATCCATTCGACCAGCTCGAACAGCGACGTCCATGTCGTGGTCGATCACGATCATGGTGCGGCCCTGGCGGATCGACTTCAGGAGCTGCACCGTCTCGACCCGTTCGCGCGGGCTCATGCCGGCCAGCGGCTCGTCGAGCAGCAGCAGGCTGGGCGAGGTGGCGAGCGCGAGGCCGATCTCGAGCCGGCGCTTCTCGCCGTAAGCCAGCGCCGACACCGGCGTGTCGGCGCGCGCCGTCAGGCCGACCAGCGCCGAGCGTGTGCTCCACCTGCTCGCTGCAGGCCCGGGATGCTGCGCCAGCCGGCGCGAACAGGTCGAGGCGGAAGCGGCCGCGCAGCTCGGCGAGCGCAGCGATCGTCACGTTCTGGCGCACCGTCAGGCGGGTGAAGAGCTGGTTCACCTGGTAGCTCTTGGTCAGGCCGAGCTGGCAGACCTCGGTCACGCCCATGCCGGTGATGTCGTGGCCCTCGAACACGATCGTGCCCGACGTCGGCGGCACCTCGCAGGTCAGCATCTTGAAGAAGGTGCTCTTGCCCGCGCCGTTCGGGCCGATGATGCCGCGCAGCTCGCCGACCTTGACGGTGAAGTCGATGTCGCTGTTGGCGACCAGGCCGCCGTAACGCTTGGTGAGGCCCTTCGCCTCGAGGATCGTGCCCGGCCGGAGGTCGCCCTGCGCGATGGCGCGCCGGCATCGAGATGCGACGGCGGCACGCGATGTCGGCGGTCGCCTCCTCGCGGCTGCCTCGGTCTCGACCGTCGGCCGCGACGGAAGCAGCGCGATAGAGGTCCTTGATGCCGCCGACCAGGCCGTGCCGCAGGAAGCAGACCAGCAGCACGAAGACCACGCCCAGCACCAGCTTCCAGGCGCTGCCCAGCCCGAGCGCCCCCTGCAGGAAATCGCTGCAGGGACAGCCAGACCGCGGCGCCGAGCAGCGGCCCGAACAGCGTGCCGGGGCCGCCGATCGCGGTCTGCATCACGAGCTGGCCCGAGGTGTCGAACATGAAAGCGTCGGGCGGCATGAAGGCCTGCAGGACGCCGAGCAGGCCGCCGGCCAGGCCGGCATAGGCGGCGGCGATGACGAAGGCGGTGAGCTTGTAGCCGTGGATCGTTGTGGCCGACCGCGGCGGCGCGCAGCGGGTTCTCGCGGATCGCGCTCAGGATCGGCGCCGACCGGCGAGCGCACGATGCGCAGCGCAATGCACGATGCCGATGAAGTAGCAGACGGCGAGGAACGGATAGAGCGACCAGCCGGTGGTGAAGTGGATGGTGATGAAGCCGAGATAGAGGCTCGGCGTCGGCACGCCCGGCAGGCCGTTCTCGCCGCCGGTCCAGGCGGAGAGCGGATCGAACTCGACGAAGAAGAACACCTCGCGCGATCGCCACCGTGATCATGGCGAAGTAGATGCCGGTGCGGCGCAACGCGATCAGGCCGACGAGGCACGCCGACGACCGCCGAAGCGACCGTGCCGATCAGCAGCGCCACCAGCACGGCGGGAACAGGCCCAGGGTCAGCAGGTAGGCCGCGACGAAGCCGCCGGTGCCGTAGAACGCCGCCTGGCCGAACGACAGCAGGCCGGTGTAGCCGAACAGGATGTCGAAGCCGATGCCGAACAGGCCCCAGACCAGGATGCGGTTGACCGTGTTCGGCGCGAAGCCCAGATAGCGGCAGCACGAAGGGCGCGATGATGAGGCCGAGCGCGGTCAGCAGCTTCGAGCGAGGTAACGCCGCGCGTAACGGCATCACGGCGCCGCGCTCATTCGCGGCTCCGCGGCGCCGAGCAGGCCGTGCGGGCGCAGCAGCGAGCACGAGGGTCATGGCCGCGAACAGCATGACATAGGCGTAGCCGGGGTTGATCATCGAGGTGATGCTGATGATCTCGCCCGGCGATCAGCCCGCCGAGCACGGCGCCGGGGAACGACCCGACGCCGCCGATCACGACGACGACGAAGGTCTGCACCAGGATCGCCTCGCCCATGTCGGGCGTCAGCGACACCACCGGCGCGTTGACGATGCCGGCGAAGCCGGCCGCCATGGCGCCGATGCCGAACACGACCATGAAGACGCGGTAGACGTTGATGCCGAGCGAATCGACCATCACCGAATCCTCGATGCCCGCGCGCACGATCATGCCGAGCCGCGTGCGGTAGAGGACGAAGTAGAGCGACCAGCAGCGCCACCGCGACGATGCCGACGACGGCGAGGCGGTAGGTCGGATAGAACATGAAGCCGAGCGACGTGATGCCCGACGAGCAGCGGCGGCGGCGGCACCGTCTTGGACAGGCTGCCGAAGATGAGGCGCACCACCTCGACGAAGACGATGCGCGAGCCCGAAGGTGACCAGCAGCTGGTCCTCGTGCGGGCCGGCCGTAGAAGTGGCGGATGATGACGCGCTCCATCACCACGCCGACCACCAGCACGAACAGCGCGCCGCGCGACCACGGCCAGGACGAACGAGCCGGTCGCGTCGTAGACGACGTAGCCCGCATAGCCGCCCATCATGAACATGGCGCCGTGCGCCAGGTTCAGGACACCGAGCGTGCCGTAGATGATCGTCAGCCCGGAGCTGATGAGCGCGAGCAGCGCTCCCAGCGCCAGGCCGTTGAAGACCTGCGAAACGAAATTAGCCCAGGTGAACAACGTCGAATGCCGCCCGACTTGCACGCCGACAATCCGCTTTCGCGAGGCGAGCGATCAGGTGTAGTCGCCGAGCTTGCAGCCGAACGCGTCCGGCTTCTGCATCAGCGCCCGCGCCCGGGAACGATCTCGACGACGTCGTAGTAATCTTCCTTGTTCTTCATGTCCTTCTGCATCTTGCCCCGGACGATGATGACCGGCCGGACGCACTGGTGGTCCTCCGGGCGGTAGTGCACGTCGCCGACCAGCGACGGGATCGTCTCGCCCTTCTCGTAGGTCTTGATGACGGCCGGCGGATAGAAGCGTGCCGGCCTCCTCGACCATGCGCGCCCAGAGGGCGAAGCTGCATGTAGGCGTTCTCGGCGCCCCACTCCGGCTTGTAGCCGTACTTCTTGCTCGAACTCCGCGTTGAACATCTTGGCGAGCGGATACTTGTCCTCGATCGTCCACCAGTAGTCGGTGGCGGCATAGACGCCCTGCATCAGGTCGGCCGGTCTCGCGCGCGAGGAACGGCACCTGGTAGGGAACCACCAGCTTCATCTTGTCGAGCACGCCGAACTGCTTGGCCTGCTGGATCGACAGCACGGCGTCGTGGCCCCAGTTGACGTTGATGAGGATGTCGGCGCCGGAGTTGGCGACGTTGAGCAGGTACGACGAGAAGTCCGGCGCGCCGAGCGGCGAGACCTGGTTGGTCACCGTCGTCCAGCCGGCGTCCTTGAGGTAGTCCTGCATCGACTTGGTGACGGTGTGGCCGTAGGTGTAGTCGGGCGTCATGTAGGCCACCTTCTTGTTCTTGCCGAACTGCTTGACCAGCACCGGCCCGATCGCCGCCGCCGCCGTCTGGCCGTAGAAGTTCTGGCGGAAGCCGTAGCGCACGCAGTCCTTGCCGGTGGTGTCGTTCGAGCCGGAGATGCCGCACACGAACAGCACCTTCTCGCGCTGCGCGAGCTTGTTGAGCGCGACCGCGACGGCGCTGACGACGTGCCGCCGGTGATCATCACCGCCTTGTTCTCGGTGATGAAGCGCTGCTGCGCCTGCACCGCGTCGTTCGGCTTGGCGGCCGAATCGGCGACGCCGAACTTCACCTCCTTGCCGAGCACGCCCTTGGTGGTCTTGGGCGAGATCTTCTTGATCAGCTCATGGCCGGAATTGATGTGCTCGATGGCGAGCTGGTAGCCCTTGAGCTCGTCCTCGCCCTGCACCGCATAGGTGCCGGTGCGCGGCACCGAGATGCCGATGAACACCGAATTGCCCGACGAGCCGGCCGGATAGGTGCCGATCGGCGGCTCGTCCTCGGCCCAAGCGGACTGGCGACGAAGCCGCAGTGGACGACAGGGCGCCCGTGAAAGAGCGCCCAAACCGGCGCCGGTTGCGACGGCTTGACGCAGAAATGCACGACGCGACAGTGAATGGCCGTTCGGTGATTTGCTGTGGTCACGTCTTCCTCCCTGGCATTCTTCTCGCCTGGGACGGAACAGTGTTCGCCTTTCGTAGGGGTCGCCTTAATCGGCGGCTTATTAATGCAGATCAATAAAGCGAGCAAAGGACAACGGCCAGGTGAGTGGACAATGCCGGGATCGTTCCGCAAGATCATCGCCGGGCGGTGGGACGAGCCCCTTCATCGCGCGGCTGAAGCACTTCGTCGACCTCGACGCCGGACGACGTCGACGCACTGCGCGGCCTGATCGAAGGCGAGATGAGCGTCGAGAAGCGCCGCGATCTGGTGGTCGACGGCTACCCTTACAGCAAGCTCTGCTTCGTCAAGGACGGCATGGCGGCCCGATACAAGGTGCTGCGCAACGGCAAGCGGCAGATCGTCAACATCCTGCTGCCGGGCGACATCGTCGGCCTGCCGGGCAGCTTCCTCGACCGCGCGCCCTTCTCGGTCATCGCGCTCACCGACATGAAGCTCGAGGTCTGCTCGCTCGACGCCTTCGTCGCCGCCTGCTACCGGCGGCCGAAGTTCGCCCTGGCGCTCAGCTGGCTCGCAGTGCAGGAGGCCACGATCTACGCCGAGCACATCGTCGATATCGGCCGCCGCACGCCGATCGAGCGGCTCGCCCACTTCCTGCTGGAGTTGCATGCGCGCCTGGTGATGGTCGGCCGCGCGAGCGACGCCGGCTTCGACCTGCCGATCTCCCAGGAAGTGATGAGCGACACGCTGGGGCTGAGCGTGCCGCATCTCAACCGCATGCTGGCCAAGCTGCGCAGCGACGGGCATGCTCGCCGTCTCGGACCGGCGCGTGCAGTTCACCGACATCAAGGCGCTCGAGGTGCTCGCCCACTTCCAGGCGGCGAGCCTGGCGCGCATCCCCAGCGCCGACAGCGATGCATCACAAGCAGGAACTGATCGCTTAAGCTGATGTTCCGCCTGAGCGAGCCATCGGAACCACCCTCGCCTTGATGGCCGGCCCGTCCTGGGGCAAGACCGGGGCGGGAGGAACGCATGACGGATCGCCTGAAGGGCAAGGTCGCGCTGGTCACCGGCGGCGCCTCGGGCCTGGGCGCCAATGCCGCGATCCTGATGGCGCAGGAAGGCGCCAGCGTCGTGGTGGCCGACATCGCCGCCGACCGCGGCAAGGCGGTGGCCGACAAGCTGGGCTCGGCCGGCCATTTCCTGAAGCTCGACGTCACCAGCGAGGACAACTGGAAGGCCGCGATCCGCGAGACCGTCGACAAGTTCGGCGCGCTCCACGTGCTGCTGAACTCCGCCGGCATCGGGCTCGGCAAGACGGTCGAGGACATCACGCTCGAGGAGTGGCGGCACGTGCATGCCGTCGACCTCGACGGCGTGTTCCTGGGCTGCAAGCACGGCGTCGCCGAGATCAAGAAGCACACCAAGCGGCTGGGCGGTTCGATCATCAACATCTCGTCGATCTCAGGCATCATCGCCGGCGCCAACATGGCGGCCTACAACTCGGCCAAGGCGGGCGTGCGCCTGCTCAGCAAGTCGGTGGCCCTGCACTGCGCCAAGTCGGGCTACAACATCCGCTGCAATTCGGTGCATCCCACCTTCATCGACACGCCGATCCTCGACCGCTACCGCGACGCGCTTCGGCAACGAGCAGATGCAACAGAAGCTCGGCCGTCAGGTGCCGATCGGCCGGCTCGGCCGGCCGGAGGAAGTGGGCTGGGCTCTGGTCTTTCTCGCCTCGGACGAATCGAGCTTCATGACCGGCTCGGAAGTCGTGATCGACGGCGGCATTTCGGCGATGTGACACGCAAAGGGGAAAACCATGCTGCTCTCACTGAACGGACGTCGTGTCTATTTCGATCTCGCCGGCCCGCAGAATGCGCCGGTGGTTTGCTTCACCCATTCGCTCAATTCCGACGGCGGGATGTGGGTCGAGCAGATGGTGCCGCTGCTGGGAGCGGGCTATCGCGTGCTGCGGCTCGACATGCGCGGCCATGGCGGCAGCGCGCCGGTCGAGGGCGACTACACGATGGGCGACCTCGCCGCCGACGTGAAGGGCGCACTCGACGTCCTCGGCATCACCAAGATGCATTACATCGGCCTCTCGATCGGCGGCATGATCGGCCAGGGCTTCGCGCTCGCCTACCCGGCGTATCTTTCCTCACTCTGCCTCTGCGATACCCAGCCCTCGACGCCGCCCGGCTCGACCGCGACCTGGGACGAACGCAAGGCGGTGGTGCGGAAGAGCGGCCTGGCGTCGCTCGCCGACGCAACCATGCAGCGCTGGTTCACCGACGAGTTCAAAAAGGTGAGCCCGGTCCGGTGGCGCGAAATCCGCGACACGATCAGCGGCACCACGCCCCAGGGCTCCGTGGGCTGCATGTCGGCGATCCAGAACTTCGACTATCTGGAGAAGCTGCCGACCATCAGGATCCCGAGCCTGGTGATCTGCGGCGACCTGGACGAGGGCACGCCGCCCGATCGCAACAAGCTGATCGCCTCCAAGATCCCCGGCGGCAAGTACGAGGGCATCGCCAATGCCCGCCACCTGCCCAATGTCGAGCGGCCCGAGCCATTCAACCGCATCATGATGGGCTGGCTGGCGGCCAACAAATAGGAACAGCTCGATGGATTTCGCCTTCACCGAGGACCAGCTCGCGATCAGGGACAGCGTCGGCAAGCTCTGCGCGCGGTTCGACGACAAGTACTGGCTGAAGAAGGACAAGGAAGGCGGCTTCCCGGAAGACTTCTACAAGACGATGGCCGACGCCGGATGGCTCGGCATCGCCATGCCCGAGGAATATGGCGGCGCGGGCCTCGGCGTCACCGAGGCGGCACTGCTGATGCAGACCGTGGCCGAGTTGGGAGCGGCGCTGCAGGGCGCCTCGGCCATCCATCTCAACATCTTCGGGCCCAACCCCATCGTGGTGTTCGGTACCGACGAGCAGAAGAAGCGCATCCTGCCGGACATCATCAAGGGCAAGGTCAAAGGCTGCTTCGCCGTCACCGAGCCTGACGCGGGGCTGAACACCACCAACCTCGACACCCGCGCCGAGCGCGACGGCAACGGCTACGTCGTGCACGGCAAGAAGACCTTCACCTCGACGGCGCAGGTCGCCGACAAGATGCTGCTGATCGCCCGCACCACGCCGAAGGACAAATGCCGGCGGGCGACCGACGGGCTGTCGCTGTTCTACACCGACTTCGACCGCGCGAAGATCGAGGTGCGCGAGATCGACAAGATGGGGCGCAAGTCGGTCGACACCAACCAGATCTTCATCGACGGCCTGAAGGTGCCGCTCGAGGACCGCATCGGCGAGGAAGGCAAGGGCTTCCACTACCTGCTGCACGGGCTCAACCCCGAGCGCATCCTGATCGCAGCCGAGGCGATCGGTATCGGGCGCTGCGCGCTTGCCAAGGCCACGCAATACGCCAAGGAGCGCATCGTGTTCGGCCGGCCGATCGGCAAGAACCAGGCGATCCAGCATCCGCTGGCCGAGAGCTGGATGCAGCTCGAGGCGGCGAACCTGCTCACCTACAAGGCCGCCTGGCTCTACGACCACGGCAAGGAATGCGGCGCCGAGGCCAATTCGGCCAAGTATCTCGGCGCGCGCTGGGCTTACGAAGCCTGCGAGCGCGCCATCCTGACCCATGGCGGCTACGGCTACGCCAAGGAGTTCCATGTCGAGCGCTTCCTGCGCGAGGTCATGATCGCCCGCATCGCGCCAGTCAGCGAGCAGCTGATCCTGTGCTACGTCGCCGAGCGCGTGCTCGGCCTGCCCAAGAGCTACTAGCGCGGGTTCCGATCACAGGGGACCGCCCCGTGGTTCCCCGTGATCGGAAACGCGTTGTACGAGGCGCCTCGACCAAGGGCATAGTCCGTTCGGCTGATTCCAGCCGAACGGACTATGCTCTAACCCTGAATTCGCCGGTGAGCTTCAAGGTCAGCCAGAAGGCGATGGCGCCCAGCATGCCCAGGCAGCCGAAGCCGCCCAGCATCTGCAGGTACTCGACCCAGCCCGCCCAGGTCGGCACGCCGTCGAGCAGCGTCTGGGTCGTGCCCGTCCAGGCATTCGTGCCGTGGCGCGGATCGACCGGCCAGAAATAAAGGCCGGCCGGCAGCGCGCCGATCAGAAAGCCGCCCGCCAGCGCGAATGCCGGCGACCGCCATTTCAAGCGGCGGTATAGCAGCACCGTGGGCACGCCGAGGACTACGGCGTGACCCAAGGTGATCGCGAAGGCAGGTGGAAAGACCTCGACGCTGCCGAGCGCAAAAGCCACCAGCGCCGCCGGCACGATCGCCCCCAGTAGCAGGGCCGCGATCCATTTGGCGGCTCTCTTCATGCCGGCTCGCCGGCAGCGCGCTCGCCCGGCCCCCACTCGTCGACCACGCGAACCAGGTCACGGAAGTTCTGGTGCATCTGCTCGAACGCAAAGCCCACGGCGAAGAACCGCTCGGCGGCATCGCCCGGCAACGCCCGCGTCAGGCCCTCGTGGCGCACCGCCTCGACCTCGGCATCGTAGGTCTCGAGCGCCTGCTCGAACGGCTCGATTGGCGGCGGACCGCGGCGGGCGCGCAGCGCCGCCGCGCTCGCGCGCATCAAGTCCGACGCCGTCGTCTCGACGGCGACCAGCCGCGGCCGCAGTCGCGCGCGCAGGGCATCGGAGATCGGCATACCGGCCGCCCGGCCGAGGATGATCAGATCATGTCGCAGGCGCAGCAGCGTGCGCCTGAGCGGTCCTGTGTCGGCCTCCGAGGAAAGCCTCGCCGAGCGCTCGCGCTCGGCTTCGTTGCCTACCGTGTTCAGGTCGATCAGGCGTGAGCCCGATCGCGTCCTGCACTCGGTTGAGTTCAGTGCGCTCCAGCCCGTCGCGCACGCCCGCCATGAGGTCGACCATGGCCGCAGCCATCTGCTCGAGCATGCCGGCCGCCGCCTGGCGCGTCAGGCGATGCGCGCTCGAGGGCACGACCAGGGCGGACACCAGCAGCCCGACCAGCGCGCCCAATGCCACTTCCAGGATGCGGTTGATCGCCGAATCGAGCGGCGAGCCGCTGTTCAGGAACGGCACCAGCAGCACGATGATGGCCGAGATCGGCACCACGTTCATGCCGGGGCGGAGCGCGGCGTAGAGGGCGAGCGGTGCCACCGCGATCATCAGCACGGCAAGCAGCGCGAACTCGGTGGTATGCGGGATCAGGATGGCGACGGCGCCGCCATAGATCGAACCGCCGATCGTGCCCAGCATGTAGTCGATGCTGGCCTTGAGCGTCCGGCCGACGCTCAACTGGGTCACGATCACCGCCGTCAGGACCGACCACAGCGGCAAGGGCAGCCCGACGAACTGGGCCCCCACCAGGGCCAGCAGAGCCGCCAGGGTTACTCGCAGGCTGAGGGCAAAATGGATGCGCCGTAGATTCAGGTGCCCGCCCAGCCATTTCCCCAAATTGTCCATATTTATCAACGAGCCAGGTCGCTCCCCAACGGCCTCCTACCGTACCGAAGGAAGCCGCCCCTCACCTCCGGAAAAGCCCGGCAACCCTGCGCCGGTGCCGAGCGTTTTTCCAGCGAGACGCAGTGTCTCCGAGGGAAGGGTGGTCCAATGATCCGGTTGCGATATCCCATAGCCTTGACGCTTGGAGTCGTAGGCCTCGGCACGGTCGCTCTCGCCGCCTCACCGGAGGTGCCGACGGCTGCGCAAGCGCGCGCCGAGCAGGCCTGCCGCGACCAGAGCGTGCGGCCGCCATCGGCGGCCTGGGAGCTTTGCCTGTCGCATGTGACGCGCGCTTATGAATGGGGCGAGAACACGCTTGCCCAGCAGCTCGCCCGCGCTGCAGGCGATGCGCGCGAGAATTGCCTCGAGTACGGCCTCGCCCCCAACAGCGCCGGCTATCGCGCCTGCATCGGTCGTGAGATCGATGCGCGCAGCCAGCTTCTGATCCTGGGCGACGACCAGAGCGGCGTGGACGTCGCCCAGCAGCAATAGGCCGAATTCGCCGGAGTGAACTCAACGGGCAATGCGCTTGTCGTATTGCCCGTCGATGCTGCGCCAGAGATCCCAGAAAGCCGGCGGCACGCGGCCATAGGCCTTGTCGACCAGCACGGCGAGATGGCGTGTGCCAGCCGCCGCTGACGCCTACCATCTCGTCGCGATTGGCAAGCTTGCGATGGGTCAAGGTCAACAGCACCTTGTCGCCCTTGGCCTCAAGCTCGAACACCACCTCGGAGGACGGCTCGCAGGTGAAAGCAAGCCGCCGTGGCGGATCGTATTCGGTGATCGTGCACGACCATTCGTGGCCCTTGGCGTCCATTTCCTTGAACCTGTCCGGCGGCGGCGCCTTGTGGGGCGAGAGGTCGGCGTGCTTGAAGCGCAGCGTCGCCTTGCCGCCGACCCTGGGCTCCATCGGGCCTGATGCAAACCATTCGCCACGTTTCCTGGACTCGGTGAGATAGGCCCACACGGTCTCGATGGGGCCGGGCAGCAGGCGCTGGAAGCGCACTTCGGTCGGCGAGACAACGGTGCCGTAATCGTCGTTCATTTCCTGCTCCTTTTCCCGGAGTGGCGGACCAGTGCGCGCTCCAGCTCGTCGAGCCGGATCGACCAGAAGCGCTCGTAGTAGGCCAGCCAGCGGTCGGCCTGGGCGAGCGGCCCGGCCTCGATGCGGCAGCGGTGCGCGCGGCCCTCGATGGTGCGGCGGAGCAGCCCCGCCTCCTCCAGCACCTTCACGTGCTTGGCCGCGGCGGCAAACGACATGTCGAAGGGCTCGGCCAGCTCGCCCACGGTGCGCGTCCCGCCGGCCAGCCGCCGCAGCATGGCGCGGCGGGTCGGATCGCTGAGCGCGCCGAACACGCGATCGAGCGCAGGAGATTGTCGTTCAACCATTCGGTTTAACATAAGGAACGCGACGAATATATTCAACCGAAAAGTTGAATGAACGACAGATGAAAGGATGAAGGTGGAAAGAAGGCAGCTCAAACCGCCACAGAAACGCCCCAACCCACAAGCAACTGACCCGTGCAGGAGGCGTTGGTTGGACAGGACACGAGTGATCTTCGGAAGGAGGACCCCATGTCACGTCTGAACGCGATTTTCATTGCCCTGGGCAGTCTGGCCATCGTCGGCGCGCCGCTGGCGAGCAGCCATGCCCAGTCGGGCGACGCACTGGCCAACGGCGAGTTGACCTGCCGCGAGTACGGCGTGCGCGCCGGCACCGCTGCGTTCGAGACCTGCGTGAACCGCGCCGCCTGGGCCTATGATCGCGGCGAGCCGGGTCTTGCCGCGCTCGAGGCGCAGCGCGTCAGCGATGCGCGCAACATCTGCCTGTCCTACGGCCTGGCGCCGCAGAGCTTGGGCTATCGCGAGTGCGTGGCGACGGAGATCGACAGGCGCGCCCTGCGCTCCTATGACATCCGCTACGTGCCGAGCAGCGATCGCTACGGCTTCTACTACGACACCAGCGGCAACCTGCGTGACCGCAACGGCGAGCTGGTCCGCGCCGTGCCGCTGGCGATCTACCGGTAAACGACCGAGAGCGTTGAGTAAGAGCCGGCCGGGCGAGCTTGCCCGGCCGGCTTTTTTCGTGGGTAATGAAGCGGTATGGAGCCCCTGCCCGTTGGCCCTTTGGCCGCTTCCGTCCTGCCCGCCGGTGTGCGTTCGCGCACCCTGCGCGGCATCAATGGCCTCGATATCCATTTGCTGGAAGCCGGCCACGAGACCGCCGAACCGTCCGGCCGTCCTGCTGCTGCATGGCTTTCCCGAGCTTGCCTACAGCTGGCGCAAGGTTCTGCCGGCGCTGGCAGCGGCCGGCTATCACGCCATCGCACCCGACCAGCGGGGCTATGGCCGCACCACCGGCTGGGACGCCAACTATGACGGTGATCTCGCGGGCTTTCAATTCATGAATCTGCTGCGCGATGCCATCGGCGTGCTGTTCGCGACGGGCCATCGCACCGCCGAAGCCGTGATCGGCCACGACTTCGGCGCCTCGGTCGCGGCCTATGCCGCCCTGGTGCGGCCCGACATCTTCAGGCGCATGGTGCTGATGAGCGCGCCCTTCTCCGGTCCTCCTTCCGTGCCGTTTGGCGACACGCCGCCGGCCAGAAGCGGCGACATCCACACCGCCCTCGCCAACCTGCCGCGGCCACGCAAGCATTACCAATGGTACTACTCGACCCGGCCGGCCAACGAGAACATGTGGCAGGCGCGGCAAGGCGTGCACGACTTCCTGCGCGCCTACTACCATCACAAGAGCGCCGACTGGAAAGCCAACAGGCCGTTCGAGCTCACGGGCTGGACCGCCGAGGAGCTGGCCAAGCTGCCGACCTATTACATCATGGATCTCGGCGACGGCATGGCCGAGACCGTGGCCAAGGAGATGCCCTCGCCCGCCGAGATCGCCGCCAACCAATGGCTGCCCGACTCCGAGCTCAAGATCTATAGCGAGGAGTACAAGCGCACCGGTTTCCAGGGCGGGCTGAACTGGTATCGCGTGCGCACCACCGGCCGCGCCAATGGCGAGCTGGAGGTCTTCTCCGGCCGCACCGTCGACGTGCCCGCGACGTTCATCTCGGGGAAGAGCGACTGGGGCATCTACCAGACGCCGGGCGCCATCGAGAAGATGCAGAAGAGCGCCTGCACGCGCATGAAAGAAATCCACTTGATCGAAGGCGCCGGCCACTGGGTGCAGCAGGAAAAGCCCGACGAGGTCAACCGGCTGCTGCTGAAGTTCCTGAAGGAGCGCTGACCGATGGACCGCCCACCGGAGCAAATCTCCGACGACGAGCTTTTCACCTCGCCCATGACCTTCATGGGCGCGCCCTATGGCCGGCCCGGCCCCAACAACAAGGCGGCGATCCTCGGCATCCCGTTCGACTGCGGCACCAACATGCGCATCGGCGCGCGCGGCGGGCCCGAACTCGGTGCGCCAGCAGTCGGCGCTGATGCGCCGCTTCAACCCGACCCATGCCGACTTTGATCCTGTTACCGCGCTGGGGCTGGTCGATTGCGGCAACGTGAAGCTCACACCCTCCAAGATCGTCGACGCCTTCGAGCGCACCGAGCAGGCGGTCGACCGCATCGTGCAGGCGGGCGCGGTGCCGATCACCATCGGCGGCGACGGCTCGGTGACCGTCCCGGTGGCGCGCGCGGTCGGCAAGAAGCACAAGAAGATGGCGGCGCTGCACATCGATTCGCACACCGATTCCTACACCTACAACACCGAGGAAAAGTACAACTCGTCCACCCAGTTCACCCACGTCGCCGAAGAAGGGTTGGTCGATCCGGAATTCTCCTGGCATGTCGGCATCCGCAGCACGACCTACGCGCAGGACGCCGTGCCGCGCGCGATGAGTCTCGGCTACAAGGTGGTCTCCCTCGACGAGCTGATCCGCGGCGGTTTCGCCCAGCGCATGGCCGAGTTCCGCGACAAGGTCGGCAAGCGGCCGGTCTATCTCTGCTTCGACATGGACGTGTTCGATCCGTCCTGCGCGCCCGGCGTCTGCACGCCGTCGTGGGGCGGTCTCAGCGCGCGCGAAGGCATCGACCTGCTGCGCTGCCTCGGCGACCTCAACATCGTGGCGGTCGACGTCAACACCGTGAGCCCGCCGCAGGACGTCAATGGTATGGCCGCCCATCTCTGCGCCCACGTGATTTACGAAACGCTGGTTCTGCTGTGCAGGCAGATGGGGCTGAGCGGCGGCCGCTAGCGGTCCACTGCGGGGTTTGCTAGCGTCGACCGTCAACCGGCGCAAACGCCGGCGATGAAACGTATGATCTGGGAGGATCACCCGATGGAGGCTGTTGAAGCTTCGACCATGCGCAAGGTCTATCTGCGCCTGCTGCCGTTTGCCGTGGTTTGCTACATTCTCGCCTACATCGACCGCATCAACGGCAGTTTTGCCGCGCTCACCATGCGCGGCGACCTCGGCATGTCGGCCGCCGATTACGGCTTCGCCGTCGGCACCTTCTACTGGGCCTACTTCCTTTTCGAGGTGCCAAGCAACATCGTCATGGAGAAGGTCGGCGCGCGCATCTGGATCGCGCGCATCATGGTCACCTGGGGCATCTTCGCCACGGCCACGGCCTTCGTCACCGGCACGACCAGCTTCGGCATCGTGCGCTTTCTGCTCGGCATGGGCGAGGCGGGCTTCTTCCCCGGCCTGATCCTCTATTTCACCTACTGGTTCCCGGCCAAGCACCACGCCCGCATCGTCTCGTCCTTCCTGGTCGGGCTGCCGATCGCGGTGGCGGTCGGTGCGCCTGTGTCGACCGGCCTGATGAGCCTGAATGGAATGTTCGGGCTCAAGGGCTGGCAGATCATGTACATCGCCGAGGGCCTGCCGACGATCGTGCTCGGTGTCGTCTTCTACTTCGTGATGACCAACAAGCCCGAGCAGGCGACCTTCCTCACGCGCGAGGAGAAAAACTGGCTGGCGGGCAAGCTCGCGGGCGAGCGCAAGGCCCGCGAAGCGGTGCGCGTCTACTCGATGTGGGAGTCGATGTGGAACCCCAAGGTGCTGCTGCTGGCGCTCAACTATTTCGGCATCGTCACGTCGAGCCTCGGCCTCTTGTTCTTCATCCCGCAGATCATCAAGTCGCTCGGCGCCGGCAGCACCAACATGGCCGTCGGCTGGCTCACCATGATCCCCTACATCTGCGCCGGCATCTCGCTCGTGGTGTGGGGCCGCATCTCCGACCGGATGAACGAGCGGCGCTGGAATCTGCTGGTCGCCTGTGTGCTGTCGACGGTCGGCCTGGTGCTGGCCGGCCTCACCATGGGCACATGGTGGGCGATGGTTGGCGTGTGCCTGGCGACGATGGGCTTCTACGGCTCCAAGGGCCCGTTCTTCGCCATGCCGGCGATGTTCCTGAGCGGGGCGTCGCTCGCCGCGGGCTTTGCCTGGATCAACTCCATCGGCAATCTCGGCGGCTTCTTCGGGCCATGGTGGATCGGCATCATGAAGGACGCGACCGGCAGCTTCGCCGGCGGCCTCTATGGCCTGGCGCTGCTGTCGCTCATCTCGTCGCTGGTGTGCGCCTTCTTCCTGCACATCCCCGACCCGACGATTGCCGCGCGGCCGGCGCTCGCTGACTAGTCGGCCGGCAAGTACCGGGCGCGCGCTCACCGTTTTCACCGTTTCCACCGTTTTTTAACGGCGTCGATGGGCTCGAAAACGGCGCGCCCCTTGATTCGCCGAACGATTGGCGAATCAAGGCCGCCGGGAAAACGGTCAAAAACGGTGAAAAACGGTCGGAAAACGGTGGGCATACGCTACGCTCCCATACGCTGAACCCTCGAGGCGCCCGCACTGGGGGCGCGATGACCGTCCAAAACAGTCCAGCCCCCGTGGACGGGTCGGATGGCGCCAATATCGGCCTTTCTGTCCTCTCAGTCCGCAAATCCGGGACTCCCCCCTTCGAAAAAGGTCATCCGGTTCTCAATGCGCTCTCCACCCTCGCCGGCCAAAGTGGGCATACGCGACGCTCCCAAACGCTCGACCTCGACGCTGTCCTTTTTACCACGCTCAGCGCCTTGGCCCCCTAGTTTGGTCATTAGAAGTTCCGCTCAGTTGTTGCTGTCGGCGCGCAGGATGGCGCGCAGGTCCTCCGGATCGACAGCGACCTTCACGCCCGAGCGCTCCTGCTGGAGGATCATCGAAGAGCGCGAATCGCGCGCCTGCCAGCCGCGGCCCAACGCCTCGGTCATCTCCTCGAGCGTGAGGTTGGCAAGGCGCATCGGCACACCCATCTCCTTGCCGAGTTGCGTCGCGAGCGACACGTCCTTGTGGGCGAGCTTCAGCGCAAAGCGCGCCGGGTCGTAGTGGTTGGGCAGGAAGTGCTCGGCCAGGGTGTCGAAGGTGCGGCGCCGGCCGTTGGCGCCCTGGCGCACCGCCTTCCACAAGAGGAGCGGATCGACGCCGGCCTTCACGCCCATGGTGAAGCACTCGGCGAGCGCGGTGTTCACCATGTAGCCTGCGAGATTGTGCACCAGCTTGGCGACCGAAGCCGCGCCGACCGCGCCCATGTAGAAGATCTGGTCGCCCATGGCGTCGAGCACCGGCCGGTAACGGTTGTACGCCGCCTCGTCGCCCGACACCCACAGCGCCATCTTGCCCGAGGCGGCGCCCGCCGGCCCGCCGCTCACCGGGCTGTCGAGCAGCAGCGCGCCCTTCTCGGCGAACACGCCGTTCAGGCGGCGAATCACCGTCGGCGAATTGGTCGAGAGATCGAACAGCGCCTGGCCGCGCTTCATGCCGTCGAGCAGGCCGTTCTTGCCCGCGGCCACCGCCTCGAACTCGGGCGGGCCTGGCAGCGAGGTGAAGATCACTTCGCTCTCCGCCGCGACGGCTTTCGGCGACTCTGCCCATTCGGCGCCCGCCGCCAGCAGCTTCTCCGCCGCCTGCCGGCGCAGGTCGTGCAGCACGAGCTGGTGCCCCGCCTTCTGCAGGTTGTTGGTCATGCCCGAGCCCATCAGGCCGAGACCGATGAATCCGACTTTCATTTCGTTTCCTCCACCAATGACGCAACTAGGGACGCAGCAGCTTGTCGAAAAAGGCCTTGGTGCGCGCCTCGGCGTCGGGCGCGGCGACCGGATCGTAGGCGAGATGATGGCCGTAGACGCTTCGCGCCTGCAGCTTCGAATCGAAGGAATGATAGGCATCCGGATAGTAGACCACCTGGACGAGTTCCGGATGCGTGAAGCCGGCGGCCTGCATAGCGTCGGCAATTGTCGGCAAGCGTCCAGTCGTCCTTGTCGCCGATCAGGATCAGCAGCGGCACCGCGACGTCGGTGTCGAACGCAGCCCAACATGACGGATAGTAGGCGACCGCAGCCTTGAGCCCGCGCTCGGCCAGGCCGAAGTACTTCTGCACCGCCCGCATCGTTGTCCAGCCGCCATGGCTGTGGCCGATCAGGCCGATGTCGCCCCGCCGCACGAAGGGTTGAGCATTGAGATAGTCCATGGCACCGGCAATATCGGCAACGCGCGATGGTCCCGCTCACGATCGTGCCGTTGGTCGCAAACCTCGTCACGCCGCGCGGCCCGAAGCTGTCGGGCGCCAGCACGACATAGCCCCAGCTCGAAGTCGCTTGCCCCATAAATCGGTGCGCCGGCTGACGCCGCTGCAGGGATGGGCGAGCACGATGGCCGGGAACGCGCCGGCCCTTCGGGCCGGTAGATCGTGCCGGTGATTTCCGGCCCGGCTGGCGCGTTGCCGACGGCGACGCTCGGGAAACGCACGCTCTCGGCCATCGCCCCAAGAGACCAAAACCCGACAGGCAGAACGAGCAGCAGGATCGCAACGAGAAGGCGCATGGCCCATAGTAGGGCAAACACCGAGGGACGCCCAACATGATCAAGACGATCGGCCTGCTGACGCGCAAAAGCGGCTGGACGCATGAGCAGTTCATGAAGCACTGGGTCGGCACACACGCGCCGCTCGCGCACAAGGTGCCGGGCCTGCGTCGCTACGTGCAAAACCACATCGGCGGCGAACGCACGCGCCCCGACATCGAGGCGACCGCGGTCGAGATCGACGGCATCGCCGAGCTCTGGTTCGACGACCAGGCCGCGCTCGAAACTGCATCCCGCACGCCGGAAATGAAGGCGCTGCATGCCGATGGCGCGCTCTTCATCGGCCGCATCAAGAGCTATATCGTCGAAGAGAAAGTGATCGTGGGGTGAGCCATGTTCGATCTCGTCATCAAGGACGCGGAGATCTTCGACGGCTCGGGCGCCAAGCCGGTGCATGGCGACCTCGGCGTTATGGCCGGCAAGATCGCGGCGATCGGCGGCAAGCTCGGCACCGCGAAGGAGACGGTGAAGGCGGGCGGCCTCGCGCTGGCGCCCGGCATCATCGACGGCCACACCCACTACGACGCGCAGATCACATGGGATCCCTTCGTCGACCCCTCGCCGGCGCTCGGCGTCACCACGGCGGTGCTGGGCAATTGCGGCTTCACCATCGCGCCCTGCAAGCCCGCCGATCGCGACATCACCATGCGCAACCTCACCCATGTCGAGGGCATGTCGCTCGACGCGCTGCGCTCGGGCATCCGCTGGGAGTTCGAGAGCTTCCCGCAATATCTCGACATGCTGCAGCGGCTGGGCGTCGGGCCCAACGTCGCCTGCTTCTCCGGCCATTCCTCGGTGCGCACCTGGGTCATGGGCGCGGAAGCGACGGAGCGCACTGCCACCGACGAGGAGATCGCCAAAATGGCGGCGCTGGTGCGCGAGGCGATGGCGGCGGGCGCCGTCGGCTTCGCCTCGTCGACGGCCGAGGCGCACAACGGCGAGGGCGGCACGCCCATGCCGTCGCGCCTGGCCGACGACAAGGAGTTGCGGACGCTGGTGAAGGCGATGGGCGACAGCGGACGCGGCGTCTACATGCTGACCCGCGGCGGCAAGACGTCGATCCCCTATCTCGAGAGCATCGCCGCCGAAGCCAAGCGCCCGGTGGTGATCGCCGCCCTCTTCCATTCCAACACCAACCCGACGGCCGCCTTCACCGTCCTGAGCCAGGTCAACGAGGCGCGCGCCCGCGGCCACAGGCTGGTGGCGCAGACCTCGTGCTGCCCGCTCAGCATGGATTTCACCTTCAGGAGCCCGTACCTGTTCGAAAGCATGAAGTCGTGGAAGCCCGCCATGGCGGCGCACGACGAGGCGGCGCTGAAGAAGATCTACGCCGATCCGGCGTGGCGGCAGGCGGTAAAGGCCGAGGTGGCCGAGCGGCGCGGCCAGCTGGTGTTCAACGGCGAATGGGACAAGCTGTTCGTCGTCGAGGTGGCCAAGCCCGAGCACCGCGCCATGGAGGGCGCCACGCTCGCCGAGCTCGCCAAGGCGGCCAACAAGGAGCCGTTCGACTTCATCTTCGATCTGGCGCTGAGCGAAGATCTCGGCACCACCTTCGTGGCCCAGCTGCTGCACAACGACGAGAAAGCCGTCGGCAGGATCCTGGCCGATCCCGACACCCACATCTCGCTCTCCGATGCCGGCGCCCATCTCACCTTCTTCTGCGACGCAGGCTTCGGCCTGCACCTGATGGGCCATTGGAGCCGCGACCTGGGCGTGCTCGACCTGCCGCAGGCCGTGCATCGCCTGACCGGCCAGCCCGCCAAGCTGTTCGGCATCGAGGGCCGCGGCCTGCTGCGCGAGGGCTACGCCGCCGACCTGATGCTGTTCGATCCGAAGACGGTGGCGCGCGGCCCCAAGCGGCGGGCGCACGATCTGCCAGCGGGCGCGGCGCGGCTCACCACCAGCGCGGTCGGCCTGCACGGCGTGTGGATCAACGGTTGCCACGTGGCCGACGCCAAAGGCTTCTGCGCCGACCCGAAGAGCCGGCCAGGCGAGGTGCTGCGACGCTTCGCGGCCTGACCCGATGAGCCACAAGATGTTGCGGTAGTTACCGGGAGTGACCGTTAAAATAACGGGAAATATAACGGGGCCTACTAGAGCCCGAGTGGAGCGGATTCTTGGGCCGCAGCACACCCGCAACTTCGACATACTCCAACGCATACGCCCTTCCGGGGCCTACCCGACCTACGTGGCGCATTTTACCAGATCGGCGGCGTCTCCCCTATTCTGGTCATTAGAAGTTCTCCTTGGACCGAGCTTCCATCGCTCATGGCATAACGAGCCATGACCAAGCCCCGCCTCCCCGCCTTCGATCCGGCCGACTTGGCCGAAAGCAACGCCACCTCCTATCCGCGACAAGTTCAAGGCCATCAACTCGCGGCGCTGGAACCGCCGCCTGGGCGATCATGTCGGGCTCAAAAATTTCGGCGTGAACCTGACCCGCATCGAGCCCGGCGCGCAGTCGTCAGCGCGCCATGCGCACACCAAACAGGACGAATTCATCTGGGTGATGTCGGGCGAGGTCGTGCTCGAGACCAACGAGGGCAGCCAGACGCTCCGGCCCGGCATGTGCGCGGGCTTCCCCGCCGGCTCCGGCAACGCCCACCGCTTCGTCAACAAGACGGACAAGGACGCGGTGATCCTGGTGGTCGGCGACCGCACGCCGTTCGACGAGGTCAGCTACCCCGACATCGACAACCACGCCAAGGCCGGAGCCGACGGTCGGTACGTGCACACGAGGAAGGACGGAACGCCGCACTAAGGCGCAAACGTGCGGAACGTCACAGTGAATTATCCGGGATGCGACTATAGAAGCGTAGGTCGCTCGATCTCGGGAGAACTTCCATGCAGAGGCATCTCTCTGCCCTGGCCATCGTTGCCACGGAAACGATCCACGCGTTGCTGTCTTCGCTGCGCAGCCTGCTCGGCGTCGGGGCGCTGACCTACCGGCCGGAAAAATACTACATGCGCGGTCCCCGGCGGAAATAGCTCGCCGCCTCCAGGCGCCGATCGCCCAGGACCTCCGCCAACGCTCGCGACGGCTCTGGTCAATGTCGCCGTCGGTGGTCGCCCAATTGCACACGGAAATGCGCATGACGCGCCGCAGCCGTTCCAGGTGGCGCCGCCAAACTACGCGACGGCCTTCTGCTGTCGATCGCCGGCAGGCACCTGCGCGGTGCCACCGGCGAGATCGTGGCGGCCCCAGCGAAACGCACGGGCCGATCGCCAACCGCCGTGGCGCTACATCGAGAAAGCAGCGCCAACCCTGCGCGCCGCCGTCAGGAAGCGCGACCTCGGCAGGAACGCAGGCCCCTTCCGTCGCGGCCTCTAGCGGCCGTATGCCACCTGCGAGCGCATTTCGCACAGCCGGCTCCATTGCGACAGGCCGAAGCAGGAGAACCAGTAGATCGCGCCGGCAAAGACATAAGCCTCCATGTTCATGCCGACCCAGGCCGGATCGGCCAGCGCGGCCTGCGCGATGCCGAGAAGGTCGAACAGCGAGACGATCAGCACCAGGGTGGTGTTCTTGAACAGCGCGATGAATTCGTTGGTC
The DNA here is from genome assembly GCA_963755595.1 of uncultured Alphaproteobacteria bacterium. Classification (GTDB taxonomy): domain Bacteria; phylum Pseudomonadota; class Alphaproteobacteria; order Reyranellales; family Reyranellaceae; genus Reyranella. The sequence continues at coordinate 156,402 of CAVWKP010000006.1, forward strand.
ATGGCCGGCAGCGCGATACGGAGCGCCTGCGGCAGCACGATCATGCTGGTGGATGCGCCAGTAGCCGAGGCCAAGCGCGGGCGCGGCCTCCGCCTGGCCCTCGGGCAGCGCCTGCAGGCCGCCGCGCACGGCCTCCGCCATATAGGCCGCGATCACGAAGGCGAGGCCGATGATGGCGCGGGCCAGGCGATCGATGCCGAAGCCGGACGGCAGGATCAGCGGCAGCAGCATCGAGGCGAGGAAGATGACGGTGATGATCGGCACGCCGCGCCAGAACTCGATGAAGACGATCGACGATGAAGCGGATCAGCGGCAGGCGCGAACGGCGGCCGAGCGCCAGCAAGATGCCGAGCGGGATCGCGATCAGGCCGGCATAGATCGCGAGGAAGAGGGTCAGCATCAGGCCGCCCCACTCGCGCGTCTCGACGATGCTGAGGCCGAAGCCTGCCGTAGAGCAGCCAGATGCCGAGCAGCGGCAGAACCGCACGCAGGCGACCGTGACCGCGACGACCGGCATGCGGCAGCGCGGTGCCACGACAGGAGCCGCGATGCCGAGCACGATCAGCGCGCGCGACGATGTCGACGCGCCAGCGCTCAGCGGGGCGGATAGTGCCCGTACATGAACTGGCCGAAGCGCGGCGCGCATGAACACCCAGCAGGCGCCGCCGAGGCCTTGCAGTCATCGCGCGTGGTGCCGCTGCAAGGTGGCGTCGAGGAATAGCCATTCGACCAGCGGCACCGATGATGCGCCAGAGCAGATGTAGAGGCAGACGAGCGTGATCAGCAATATCGATCGGCGTCGCGAACAGGCGCCTGGCGCGATCACGCTGCCAATGCGACGCGGTGCGCGTCATCGCACCACCAGCGCGATGGCGAGCATTGTACCAGTTCATGAACAGCGACACGGCGAGGCCCGAGCGACGAGGTAGATCGAGAGCGTGATGGCGATGATCTCGATCGCCTGGCCGGTCGCCGACGAGGGCCGAGCCCATGAACACCGCCGACGATTTCCGGATAGGCGATGGCGGCGCCGAACGAGGAGTTCTTCAGCAGGTTGAGATACTGGCTGGTGATCGGCGGAATGATCACGCGCATGGCCTGCGGAATCACGACGAGGCGCAGCGATGCAGCCCGCGGCGCAGGCCGAGGGCGCGCGGCAGCTTCAATCTGGCCCTGCCGGCACCGACAGGATGCCGCCGCGCACGACCTCGGCGATGAAGCCGGCGGTATAGGTCGAGAGCGCCGCGAACAGCGCAACGAATTCCGGCACCAGCACGAAGCCGCCGCGATAATTAAAGCCGCGCAGCGCCGGCACGTCCCAGCGGTCGAGCGCGCCGGCCGCACGCGAGCGCCGCGACGGGCAGGGCGCCGAGCAGCGCGAAGCCGACGATCCAGATCGGCGAGTCGCTGCCGGTGCGCGCCTGGCGGGCGCGGGCCCAGCGCGCGAGGCCCAATTGCACGACGAGCAGCACGCCGATGGCCAGCAGCGCGAGACGGAAGCGCCAGTACGTCGTTGGGCAGCGGGAATTGACAGGCCGCGCCGATTGAGGAACGCGACGTCGAGGAAGCGGAAGCTCTCGCGCGGCGCCGGGCAGGGCGGCGAGCACGCCGAAATACCAGAACAGCACGAAGAACAGCAGCGGGATATTGCGCACGGACTCGATGTAGGCGCCGGCAAGCGACGAGAGCAGCCAGTTGCGCGATGAGCCGCGGCAGACCGACGGTGAAGCCGAGCACCGTCGCGACCGCGATCGAGAACAGCCGAGACCAGCAGCGTGTTGACGATACCGACCCAGAGCAGCGCCAGGATGGTGTCGGATGCGGCGTGTAGCCGGTGAGCGTTGAACGGGACCTCGATGCCGGCGGTCGCGCCACAGGAAATTGAAGCCGGAGGCGATGCCCGCCTTGACCATGTTGGCGCGAGGCATTGCGCACGAAGAAACGAGCACGACGAGCGACCAGGCGCGATGGTCGCCGACACCTGCCAGAGGATGTCGCGCACCTGCTCGTCGCGGAGACACTTTGCTCGGGACGGGCTCATGAGACGGCCCAGCAAGAACCGCTCCAGGGTCAGCGGCGCAGCATTCATGCAGCTGGGGAGCGTCAGCGCGTGTCCGCACGCAACGGCATGCCTCATTGAAACGGTGCGTGAACAGCAAGCCGCCCTTGGTCCACAGCTCGTTGGCGCCGCGCTTCAGCTTGAGCGGCGAACCCATGCCGACGGTGCGCTCGTAGCATCTCGCCGTAATTCCCGACCTGCTTGATGGTGTTGTACATCCAGTCGTTGGAAAGCCCCATCATGTCGCCGAAGTTGCCTTCGACGCCCAGGAGGCGTCGGACTTCGGCGTTGGTCGACTTGGCCTTCATCTCGTCGACGTTCTTGGAGGTGACGCCGAAAGCCTCGGCGGCGATCTGCGCGTTGAGCACCCAGCGCACGATCAGCTGCCAGCGCTCGTCGCCCCAGCGCGTCACCGGCCCCTGCGGATCGTTCGAGATGATCTCGGTCAGGATCTGGTGCTCCTCGGGATTCTTGAACTTGATGCGCTGGCCGGCGAGCGCGCCGATGCCCGCGGTATAGGCGTCGCAGCGGCCCTGGTCGTAGGCCGAGATGGCGTCGTCGTTCTTCTGGAAGTTGATGATCGTGATCTTGAGGTTGCGCTCGCGGAACCAGTCGGCCGCGTTCTTCTCCTCGGTCGAGCCCGCCGCGACGCAGATCGTGGCGTCGGCGAGGTCGGCGACCTTGCTCGACCTTGGCCTTGGTGCGGACCACGAAGGTCTGGCCCTCGTAGAAGTTGATGCCCTGGAAGTTCACGCCGAGCGTGGCGTTGCGCGAGAAGGTGATGGTGGTGTTGCGCGCCAGCAGGTCGACCTGGCCCGATTGCAGCACCGGCCAGCGCTGCTGCACCGAGGTCGGCGTGTATTTGACCTTGCGTGGCATCGCCCAGCACCGCGGCGGCCAGCGAGCGGCAATAGTCGACGTCGAGCCCCGTCCACTCGCCCTTGTCGTTGGCGAAGGAGAAGCCCGGCAGGCCGAGATGCACGCCGCATTCGATGTGGCCGCGCGCCTTGACGGCATCGAGCGTCGGGCTGGGCGCGAGCTGCTGGGCAAAGGCCGAGGCAGAAACGAAAAGCGAGGCCGTGACGGCCGAGACGATGAACTTCATGACGACTGGTCCCCTTCCACCGATTACCGTACAAGCCCACGCATGCCGAGTAAATTGCACCTCGAGACGGCATTGCTGCCCAAAGGCTGGCGGCAGGACGTCGTGATCACCGTCGATCATGGCGCCATCACGAGCGTCGAGCCCGCTGGCGCGGCAAGCGCCGAGCGCATCTCGGGCGTGGCGGTGCCCGGCCTGCCCAACCTGCACAGCCACGCCTTCCAGCGGGCGATGGCCGGACGAACGGAGCGCCGCGGCAGCGAGAAGCGACTCCTTCTGGAGCTGGCGCGACGGTCATGTATCGTTTCGTCGAGCGCCTTACGCCCGAGGACCTCGAGGCGATCGCCGCCTTTGCCTACATGGAGATGCTCGAGGCGGGCTTCACCTCGGTGGCCGAGTTCCACTACCTGCACCACCAGCCCGACGGCCGGCCGTACGACAACGTCGGCGAGATGTCCGAGCGCATCGTAGCCGCCGCCGATACCGCCGGCATCGGGCTCACGCTGTTGCCGGTGCTCTATCGCCAGGGCGGCTTTCTGCGGCAGGGCACCGACAGAGGGCCAGCGTCGCTTCCTCAACACGCGCGAGAGCTATGCGCGGCTGATGGAGACCCGGGTGCCCGGCGGCGCCATCGGCATCGCGCCACATTCGCCTGCGCGCCGTCACCCTCGACGATCTCAAATGGGCCGCGGGGACATGGCGCAGCAGGCCCGCCCATATCCATGTCAGCGAGCAGACACGCGAGGTCGATGAGTGCCTGGCCGCGCACAAGAAGCGGCCGATCGACCTGCTGTTCGACACCGTGGAGATCGACCAGCACTGGTGCCTGGTCCACGCCACGCATGCCGATGCCAAGGAGATCGCGCCGGATCGCCGACGCGAAGAGCTGTCGCCGGTCTCTGTCCCATCACCGAGGCCAACCTCGGCGACGGGCTGTTCGACGTGCCGTCGTTCCTCGCCGCGGGCGGGCGGCTTAGGCGTGGGCTCGGATTCCAACGTCCGCATCTCTGCCGCCGACGAGCTGCAGGACCTGGAATACGGCCAGCGCCTGATCCGCCGCCAACGCAACGTGCTGGGCGACCCGACGCAGTCCGACCGGCCGGCGCCTGTTCGAGCTGGCGCTGGCGGGCGGCGCACAAGCAGTCGGTCGGCCGGTCGGCGCCCTGGCACCCGGCAAGCGCGCCGATTTCGTCGTCCTGCAGGCCGAGGACTTGCACGACGACAGCGTCCTCAACGCCTGGCTGTTCTCCGCCGACAACCGGGCAATCAAGTCGGTCTATTGCGGCGGCGCACCGGTCGTGCAGAACGGCCGGCACATCGCTCGCGATGCAATCGTTACGCGTTTTCAACGCCTGCGACGCTGATCCACGATATCTACAGGAGGCTTGGTGTATGGTTCCCCGCAAAGACGGGGAGCTCATGAAAAGGGTGTTGCGCTGGGTGGGGCAGGCGCTGGTCATTGGCGCGATCACATTGGCCTTGGACTATGTGCTCACGGCTACGCTGTTTGCGAAGCAGAAGCGGGCTCTGGCAGAGGCGGACGCCGGCAACTACGTCGTCTATATACCGGCTCCCTATCATCATGATCTCATCCCAAACCGCACATCGACGCGCGTCTGGGGCAATGTCATCTATCCCTGGAAAACCGACCAGTGGGGCTTCCGAACCGGCACCTGCGCACCGGGCGAAGCAGACAAGAACCGCGAATCCATCTTCGTCATTGGTGATTCGTTCACCGAGGCGCTGGGCTCGAGCTACGAGGACAGCTTCGTCGGCCTGATGGCCTGCGACGCCGCCAAGCAGAACAAGGCGGTCTGGAACCTCGCGGCCGCGTCCTATAGCCCGACCATCTATTACCGCAAGATCCGGGCAGCAGCCGAGCGGCTGGGCTTGAAGCCCACCGAGATTTTCGTCTTCCTCGATCTGTCGGACATCGACGACGACGCCAATGTCTATCGCATCGCCGCGGACGGAACCGTCGTCACCGCCTCGTCGCCCGGCCCGCAGAAGCCGATGATCGAGTTCGACCTCGGGCCGTTCCTGGTGAACAACTTCACGACCTTCAGGTTCTGCTACGACCTCTACCTGACGTCTTCGTTCAGCTACGTGAATTCGGTGGGCCACCATCGCGCGCGCTGGACGGTCGATCCGGCGCTGCTGGAAAGCTGGGGCCGCCGCGGACTGGAGGTGGCGGCCGGCAATCTCGACAAGGTCGTGGAGATCTGCCGCGAGTGGCAATGCCGCGTGACGCTGATCGTCTATCCGTGGCCGGACAATGTCGTGGCACACGACAAGGACAGCATCCAGGTCACTTACTGGCGCGACTGGTCGGCCCAGCGCGGTGTGCGCTTCATCGACGGATTCGCGCCCTTCTTCCGCGAGCCGACCGAGACGGCGATGCACGAGTACTACATCGCCGGCGACGTCCACTTCAAGCCGGCCGGCAATCGGCTGCTCTACGAGGAAGTGCGCAAGGCGATAGACGCCGATTGGTGACCGGCGCCTAGAGTCGCATCAGCGAATACAGCACGCGGCTCAGCTCGCTGTCGGGGTCGGCGAGCTGGCGCGGCTCTTCGAAATGGTTGGCCGAGAAGATTTCCGAGCGGCTCGGCCAGCCGGCCCATGCCCTGCAGGGCAGCCGCAAGCACCTGCCCCTGCCGGCGGAACTCCGGGCTGTCGCCCGCCGACCACGCCACGGCCACCGGACAGCGGATGCGGCCGAGCTGGCGCATCGCGCTCGCGGCCGCCGCCTCCTCAGGCGTGATCTTGACGTACTTGCTGCGCGCCGAGAGCATTGGCGCATGAAGGTCGTACATGCCGCTGATCAGCAACGCGCCTTTGATGGCCAGGTCGCCGAGCAGCACGCAGCTCGCCAGATGCGCGCCCGACGAATGGCCGGCGAGATAGATGCGGTCGGGATCGCCGCCGAAGCTCGCGGCGTGACGCACCGTCCACTCGACTGCTTCCCGGCACTGCTCGATCATCCCCGGCAGCGACACCTCGCTCACATTGTCGAAATCGGGAACCACCAGCGCCGCCCCGCGCCCGGTCACCGCCGGCGCCGGATAAGCTACATCGAGACGCGAGCCGCGCAGCCAGGCGCCGCCATGGAGATAGACAATCGCCGGCGCGCGTGAGGCGCCGGCCGGCGCAAAGACGTCGAGCACCTGCATCTCGCTCTTGCCGTAGCGCTCGGTGCGCGGCGGCATCGCCTTGCGGACGGCTTCGCACTCCTTGCGGATCTCGGCCTGGATGGTGTCACGATGCGGCGCCCAGACCAGCTGGTCGTAGGCCCGGTCGAGCTGTTCCTGGGTGTAATCGAGGAAGACCTTGGGCATGGCGGGGCGCGGGTGCTAAAACGCCGCCAAATCGGAGGAAATCATGGTCGCGAGCATCGGGCACTATATCGACAACAAGGCTGTCGCGGGCAAGAGCGGACGGAGCGGCGACATCACCAATCCGGCGACCGGCGAGGTCACGGCCAAGGTCGCGTTCGCCTCGGAGGCCGAGGTCGACGCCGCGGTGCAGGTGGCGAAGAAGGCGCAGCTCGCCTGGGCGGCGACGCCGCCGCTGCGCCGCCAGCGCGTCATGTTCAACCTCAAGGGCCTGATCGAGAAGCGCGCCGACGATCTCGCCCGGCATCTGTCGCTCGAGCACGGCAAGACCTTCGACGACGCCAAGGGCGAGGTCGGCCGCGGCCTGGAGGTGGTGGAGTTCGCCTGCGGCATCGCCCATCACATGAAGGGCGACTTCACCGAGCAGGTCGCCTCCGACATGGACACCTGGTCGATCCGCCAGCCGCTCGGCGTGGTGGCGGGCATCACGCCGTTCAACTTCCCGATCATGATCCCGTGCTGGATGGGCGCCATGGCGGTGGCGACCGGCAACGCCTTCATCCTGAAGCCGTCGGAGAAGGATCCGAGCGCGCCGATGCTGCTGGCCGAACTCTACACCGAGGCCGGCGCCCCCGCCGGGTATCTTCCAGGTGATCAACGGCGACAAGGTCGCGGTCGATGCGCTGCTCAAGCACCCCGACGTGCCGGCGATCTCGTTCGTGGGCTCCACGGCGATCGGCGAGTACGTCTATCACACCGGAACGCAGATGAATAAGCGCGTGCAGGCGCTGTGCGGCGCCAAGAACCATATGGTGATCATGCCCGATGCCGACCTCGACCAGGCGACCGACGCGCTGATCGGCGCGGGCTACGGCGCGGCCGGCGAGCGCTGCATGGCGATCTCGGTCGCCGTCGCGGTTGGCGACGTCGGCGACAAGCTTTTGGCCAAGCTCGCGCCGCGCGTGCAGGCGCTCAAAGTCGGGCCGGGCCTCGATCCGCAGTCCGAGATGGGCCCGCTGGTGACGCGCCAGCACCGCGAAAAAGTCTTGGGCTATGTCGAAACAGGCGTGAAGGAAGGCGCCAAGCTGGTGGTCGATGGCCGCGGGCTCAAGCTGCAGGGCTACGAGAACGGCAACTTCATGGGCGGCTGCCTGTTCGACAACGTCAAGCCCGAGATGAAGATCTACAAGGACGAGATCTTCGGGCCGGTGCTCTCGGTGGTGCGCTCCAAGAGCTTCGACGAGGCGATTGGGCTGGTGAACGACCACGCCTACGGCAACGGCACCGCGATCTTCACCCGCGACGGCGACGCCGCCCGCACCTTCGCCAACAACGTCAAGATCGGCATGGTCGGCATCAACGTGCCGATCCCCGTGCCCGTCGCCTACCACAGCTTCGGCGGCTGGAAGGCTTCGGTGTTCGGCGACCACGGCATCTACGGCATGGAAGGCGTGCGCTTCTACACCAAGCTCAAGACCGTGACCGCGCGCTGGCCGACCGGCATCCGTGCCGGCGCGGAGTTCAACTTCAAGGCGCGCGCCTGAGTGCGCGCTGCAACGATCGCGGCCGGCGTGGGGATGGCGGCGCTCCTCTGCGGCGGGTGCGACCCGGTGACGGCGGGCGTGACGGCGGGCGCCGGCCTCGCCGCCAATGCCCTGTTCGGCGACAGCAAGATGACCCAGGCGGCGCGCGAGGCCTTTGTGCGCGCGTCGATTTGCTCCGCCCGGCCGAACGGCATCCCCAACGGGCGCACCGTGTTGTTGGTGCGCAACATCGAGCTGGTACAGCTTCTATCCGCTGCCTGACGGACGAAGCGTTGCCGCTGAAGCGGGCAAGAGCCTGGTGGTGGTCGAGTACGAGATCGCCAACCCCGGCGATCGCGATGTGCTGGTGAATCCCGAGCGCGCCTTGCTGGCCGACGCCGACGGCAAGGTCGCGCAGGAGACCGCCGGCTTCGGTGGCCTGCAGACGGCCAAGGCTTCACTCGACGATGACGCGCTGCTGCGCGCCAACGAGAGCTGGCAGATGCTCTCGGTGTTCGAGGTGCCGCCCGGCGAGTACGCCTTGCTGGCGCCGGGTGGTCGCACGACCGAGGAGCCCAATCCCCACCGACTTGCCGGCTGCCGCTTTCCCGGGCCGATCGCGCAGCGTTAGGCCCGGCCGTCCTCGATCACCATTCGCGCCGCCTTGTCGGCGATCATGATGGTGGGCGTGTTGGTGTTGCCCGAGGTGATGGTCGGCATCACCGAGGCATCGACCACGCGCAGCCGCTCGAGCCCGAAGACGCGCAGCCGCTCGTCGACCACCGCCACCGGATCGGACGGCAGGCCCATCTTGGCCGTGCCGACCGGATGGAAGATCGTGGTGCCGATGTCGCCGGCGGCCTTGGCGAGCGCGGCATCGTCATCGCCGACCGTGGGTCCGGGCAGATATTCCTCCGGCTTGTAGGGTTGCATCGCCGGCTGCTTCATCAGTTTGCGGGTGGCGCGGATGGCGTCGGCCGCGACGCGGCGATCCTCCGGCGTAGAAAGATAGTTCGGCGCGATCACCGGCTTGGCCGCAGGATCGGCCGAGCGCAGCCGGATCGTGCCGCGCGAGGTCGGCCGCAGGTTGCAGGCACTGACCGTGATCGCGGGGAAGCGATGCAGCGGCTCGCCGAACTTGTCGAGCGACAGCGGCTGGATGTGGAACTCGATGTTGGTCCGCTCCTGGTCGGGCGACGACTTGGTAAAGATGCCCATTTGCGAGGGCGCCATGGTGAGCGGCCCGGTCTGGAAGAGAGCGTACTCTGCGCCCATCAGCGCGCGACGAACGAGCGAATGGTACGTCTCGTTGAGCGTCTTGACGCCCGACACCTTGTATATGGCGCGCTGCTGCAGATGGTCCTGCAGGTTGCGGCCGACGCCCGGCTTGTCGAGCACCGGCGCGATGCCGTGCTCGCCTAGCCACTCGGCCGGGCCGACGCCGGAAAGCTGCAGGATCTGCGGCGAGCCGACGGCGCCGGCGGACAGGATCACCTCGCCCCTGGCACGTGCTTCGACGAGCCGCCCGTCCTGGCGGAACTGCACGCCGACACAGCGCCTGCCCTCGAACACCAGCTTCTCGACCAGCACGCCGGTCTCCAGCTGCAGATTGGGCCGCCCGAGCACGGGCTTCAGAAAGGCCCGCGCCGACGACCAGCGCACGCCGCGCTTCTGGTTCACGTGGAAGTAGCCCACGCCGAAATTGTCGCCGGTGTTGAAGTCGGGCGTCACCGGGATGCCCATCTCGATCGCCGCCTTCTCGACCGCGTTCAGCACGTCCCACTTCACGCGCGGCCGCTCGACCCGCCATTCGCCGCCGGCGCCATGATGCTCGGTGTCGCCCAGGAAATGATCGTCGAGCCGCTTGAAGACCGGCAGGACGTCGTCCCAGCCCCAGCCGGTCAGGCCGAGCTGCCGCCAATGGTCATAGTCCGCCGCCTGGCCGCGCATCGAGATCATGGCGTTGATCGCCGAGCAGCCGCCGATCACCTTGCCGCGCGGATAGGCGAGGCTGCGGCCGTTCAGTCCCGGCTCCTTCTCGGTCTGGAACATCCAGTCCGAGCGCGGATTGCCGATGGCGAAGAGATAGCCGACCGGAATATGGAACCAGATCCAGTTGTCTCGTCCCCCCGCTTCCAGCACCAGGACGCGCGACTTGGGATTCGCCGACAAGCGGTTGGCCATCACGCAGCCCGCCGACCCCGCGCCGACAACGATATAGTCGAAGTCTCCGTCGAGACGGGTCACGGCCATTCTGCGAACCTCTTGATGTCGCCCTCCCAAGCGCACCACGGCACCTCGTGGCTCCTCCAGATGTGGACCAGCGGCCGGGCGCCCGGATCGTCGTCCAGCGTGGCGACGCGCAAGACGACGTGCGGGTCGGTCGGGCGATCGGCCAGGATGTGGCTGCCGCAGACCGAACAGAAGCGACGCAGCCTGCCGGGCGAGGATTCGAAGGCCCTGAGCTTGTCCTCGCCGGCGAGGTACCTGAACTTGTCGCGCGGCACGCGGGCCGTGGCGGCGAACGGCGCGGCATGGGCCTTGCGGCAGGTCCGGCAGGAGCAGTGGCCGATCTTCATGTCGAAGGGTGCCACTTCGTAAGCAACGGCGCCGCAGAGACAGCTTCCCTTCATGTCCCGCTCCTCAAATCTGAGAATAGCCGCTGCCGACCGTGTCGATACCACGGCCGACGCCCTTCTCGATCCAGCCGAATTCCTTGAGGATCTGCTGACTGTAGGTGACGCGGCCATTCACCTTCGCCGCCGGCTCGCTGGCGAGCAGCAGGGCGGCGCGCGCCATCATCGAGGGCGGCTCGCCGCTCGGATCGTCCATGCCCCGCACCAGCTTGTGATGCACCGTGCCCGGCGTCGGCACGATGCGCGAGGGCGACACGCAGCTGACGGCGATCCCGCCATGCTGTGACACTTCCTGTGCCAAGCCCTGGGTGAAGCGCTCGAGCGCAGCCTTGCTGGCGCCGTACATCACTCCGCCCCGCACCGTCTGGTCGGCGTAGGGCCCACGGCCCGGTCCGATGGCAGCGCCCGAGCTGATGTTGACGATGGCGCCGCGGCCCGATGCGATCATGTCGGGCAGCACCGCCTTGGCCAGCATGAACGGCGCATGGACGTTGACGGCGAAGGCCTTGATCCAGCGGTTGGTCGGATAGTCCGCGGTCGGGATGTAGTAGTTGAGGGCGGCATTGTTCACCAGCGTGTCGACCCGGCCATAGGCGGCGCGGGCCGCCGCGACGAGCCTGAGGCACTCGGCCTCGGACGAGATGTCGGCTGCGACCGCCGTCGCCTCGCCACCGGCCGCCTTGATGGCCGCCACGGTGCTGGCGAGCGAGCCTTTCAGCGGATGATCGCCCTCATTCAGGGTACGCGCCACGCACACGACCTTGGCGCCTTCGGCCGCGAACAGCTCGGCAATGGCCTGGCCGATGCCGCGGCTGGAGCCCGTCACGATCGCGGTTCGGCCGCTCAATCTGCCCATAGCCCGCCCCCTTGACTGTCGAAATCAGGCCCTTGCCCGCCCAACCGGCGGGCCGCACAATTCCCGCACATAAGGGAGCGACGCCATGCAATACAAGCGTATTTCGGCCGATTGCCATCTCGACATGCCCTGGATGCCGCCCGACCTGTTCACGTCGATGGCGCCCAAGCGACATGAAGGATCGCATGCCCTTCGTCATCGAGACCGACGATGGACCGAAATGGACCGCCAATAACGGCGCCTATTTCGGCTTCAAGAACGGCGTCGGCCCGGCCGGCAGCAAGTACGTCAAGGGCAAGCACCATCGCGTCGACGTCATGGCCGAGACCGGCCTCTACGAGGATGGCGCCAAGGACATCCGCCGCGTCTCCGATCCGCACCTGCGCATCAAGGACCTCGATCGCGACGGCATCGATGCCGAGGTGATCTACGGCATCCTGGGCGCCGTCGAGCCGGCTGAACGACAAGGAGGCGTCGAACGAGATGCTGCGCATCTACAACGACTGGCTGAAGGATTTCTGCAGCCACTATCCCGACCGGCATATCGGCCTCGCCTGCCTGCCCTACGGCGACATCGACGCGGCGGTGAAGGAGATCTACCGCGTCGCCAAGCTGGGCCTGCGCGGGCTCGAGCTTTCCTGCTCGTGGGACATGGAGCCGATGTGGCATCCGATGTGGGAGCCGCTCTGGAAGGCGGTGAACGACGTGCAGCTGCCGCTGCACTTCCACACCTTCCCGACGCTGCCGCCCAACGTCATCGAGAAGCAGGCGGCCGCGTCGGCGCGCCGTCTTCTTCACCGTGGTCTCGGGCTTCCAGATGAACCTGGTGAACATCCTGGCCGCGATCATCGGCGCCACCGTGCTGGAGCGCTATCCGCATATCCGCATCGCCTTCGGCGAGAGCGGCATGCGGCTGGATCCCCTATGCGCTCGACCGCATGGACTTCGAATGGGAGGACCGCTTCACCGACCTCGGCCTCAAGATGAAGCCCAGCGACTACTGGCGCCGGCAATGCAAGGCCACCTTCCAGTTCGACCGCATCGGCACCAAGCTGATCGACGACATGGGCGCGGAGAGCCTGATGTGGGGCTCCGACTACCCGCACGGCGACGGCGTCTGGCCGAACTCCGACAAGTACATCAAGGAGCAGTTCGCCGACGTCCCGCCCGAGGTGACCCAGCATGATCACCTGCACAACGCCGGGAAGTTCTACGGGCTGATCAACTGATAGCTCGCGGCGCGAGCTTAGTGCCCGCCGTCGCCTTTCGCCAGCGGAAAGACGATCGGTCCAGGCGAGCAGCAAGGCAGTCGCCACGAAGGCGAGGTGCATGACGACCAGCGCGTAGAGCTTGGCGGTGTCGATGTCGCCGGGCTCGAGAAAGCGCTGCAGCAGGTGGATGGCCGAGATCACCACCACCGAGGTGGCGAGCTTGACCTTGAGCGAGCCGCTGTCGAGGCGGCCGAACCAGACGAGACGCTCGCCTTCAGCTCCGAGGTCGATGCGGCTGACGAAATTGTCGTAGCCCGAGATGATCACCATGACCACGAGATTCGCCACCATGATGACGTCGACCAGCGACAGCACCAAGACGACGAGATCGGCTTCCTGGACCGTCGTGGCGTCACGCACCAGTTCCCAGGCCTTGAACGGGAACTTCACCACGATCACGGCGAGCACGATCACCAGCCCGATATAGAGCGGCGCCTGCAGCCAGCGGCTGGCGAGGAGGAAGCGCTCAATCCCGCGCTCGACCTTGCGGCCGGTGGATTTCCCTTCAGCCATGGTCAGCTGAAGGCCTTGAAGGTGATCAGGGTGAAGGTGTCCTTCACCCCGGCGAGGGTCTGGATTTTGCTGGTGACGAAGTGGCCGATGTCGGTCTTTTCGTCGAGGTAGCACTTCATCAGGAGATCGTACTGGCCGGAGGTCGAGTAGACCTCCGACACCTGCTCGACGCTGACCGCCTCGTCCGCGACCTCATAGGCCCGGCCGAGCTCGCATTTCACCATGACGAAGATGGTCTGCATGTCCGTCCCGCCCCTTGTGCGGGACGCAGTCTAGCGTGGCTGACGGGCGAGGAAAGCCGGCACGTGGTCACCGAGCCCCTTCGGGGCCGGGCCGCTGTCGCGCTCCGGGCGACGTTCGCCGCGATGCTCGGGCCGACGCTCCGATCGGGCTTCCGTCCGATGCTCGTGGCGCTGCTCTGGGCGTTGCTCCGGCCGGCGCTCGCGATGCGGCCGCTCGGCGCGGGGCTCCTTGTGCTGTTCGCGCGCGACCGGTTGCTCGGCGGCCGGCTTGTGCGCGCGGCTCGCGATGTTCGCGGGGTTCCCGATGCTCGCGCGGTTCCTTGGCTTCGCGGCGCGGCCCGCGTGCCCGATCGCCGCTCGGGCGTCCGCCGCGGCCGCGCCCGCGGCCCCGGCGACGGCCGTCGCCGGCTTCCAGCGCCATGGTCTCGAGCCCGGGGACCTCGATGCGCGGGAATGGTGGTGCCGATCAGCTTCTCGATCGCCTCGATCAGGCCGCCGTCGGCCGGCGTGGCGAGGGTGAAGGAATGGCCGGTCTTGCCGGCACGGCCGGTGCGGCCGATGCGATGCACGTAGTCCTCGGGCGAGAACGGCACGTCATAGTTGAACACGTGGCTCATATCGACGATGTCGAGGCCGCGCGCCGCGACGTCGGACGCCACCAGGATATGGATCTCGCCGGCCTTGAAGCGCTCGAGCGTTTCGGTCCGGGCGGGCTGGCTCATGTCGCCATGCAACGCACCGGCGTTGAGACCGTGCTTCTTCAAGCGTGGTGTGAAGCGTCGCGACATCGCGCTTGCGATTGCAGAACACCAGCGCATTCTTCACTTCCTGACTCTTGATCAGGGCGAGCAGCGCGTCGCGTTTCTCATCCTCGGATACCACGACGAGGCCCTGCACCACCGTCGCCGAGGCGGTGGCGGGCGGTGACACAGTCACTTCCTTCGGATTGCTGAGGAAGCGGTCGGCCAGCCGCTTGATCTCCGGCGGCATGGTGGCCGAGAAGAAAAGGGTCTGACGAAGTTGCGGCAGGGTCGCGACGATGCGCTCGACGTCGGGGATGAAGCCCATGTCGAGCATGCGATCGGCTTCGTCGATCACCAGGATCTTGACGTCATTCAGCAGGATGCCGCCGCGCTCAAAGTGGTCGAGCAGGCGACCCGGCGTGGCGATCAACACGTCGACGCCCTTCTCGAGCGCGCGTTCCTGGTCGGGGAAGCTCACGCCGCCAATCAGCAGCGCCATGGTGAGCTTGTTGTGCTTGCCGTAGGTTTCGAAATTCTCGGCCACCTGGGCGGCCAGTTCGCGCGTCGGCTCCAGGATGAGCGAACGCGGCATGCGCGCCTTGGCGCGGCCCTCGGCCAGGATATCGATCATGGGGAGGACGAAGGAGGCGGTCTTGCCGGTGCCCGTCTGGGCGCATCCGAGGACATCTCGGCCCATCAGGACGATGGGGATGGCCTTTTCCTGGATCGGGGTGGGCGTCGTATAGCCCTTTTCCGTGACTGCCTGCAGTACCGGGGCGCTCAGCCCCAAACTCTCAAAACTCATTTAGTTTCCGTGATTTAGCCCACATCCGATGGGCCGTCGGGGGCGATTTCCTAAAGCTCTGGGGATCGAGCCGAACCGCTGACGAAGGGTCATATGAGGCTTAGACCTGCCCAAGTCAATGCAGCCTCCGTGCGCGGCAGGGACGCACTGGGGACGTTAGCGGATCAGGCCTTGAGCTCGATCTCGACGAACACGAACTCGAAGTTGTTGGGATTGATGACGTCGTGCTCGACGCCGGTCTGGCGGGCGTAGGACACGCCGGCGCGCAACGGCGCGGGCACGGTCGCCTTGCCGTCGAAGATGTGCAACTCGCCGGTCGTGACGGGCACCACGACATAGTCGTGCATATGCTTGTGCCAGCCGGTGTGGCCGCCCGGTGGAAAGCGCCATTCGGTCACGATGACGCGGTCGTTCTCGAGCTGGACGGTGGGTTTGGCGAGCGGGCGTTCTTTATCGGTCATGGCGAAAAGCTAATGCGATGCGCGCCTTTTGTCAGGTGACAGGGCGTCCCACCTTGATACTGTGCATATGCACTTAAATTCGTGGAGTTGCGTCCTGTCCCATCCCTTGTTGACCGCGCCGATCGGGCGAAGCCTGTTCAAGCTCGCCGGTCCGACGACGGCGGTCATGATCGTGCAGACCTTCGTCGCCATCGCCGAGACCTACTTCTTCGGCCGGCTGGGCACCGAGGCGCTGGCGGGCTTCGCCCTCGTCTTCCCCTTCATGATGCTGATGACCATGATGGCGGCGGGCGGCATGGGCGGCGGCGTCGCCGCCGCGACGGCGCGTGCGCTGGGTGCCGGCAAACGCGACGATGCGCGTGCGCTCGTGCTGCACGCGCTGGTGCTGGGACTTGCGCTCGCGCTTGTCTTCACCGTGCTCGCCTGGACTGTCGGCCCGGCGCTCTACCGACTGCTGGGCGGCCATGGCGCTGCGCTTGCCAACGCCGAGACTTACAGCCACGTGCTGTTCACCGGGTCGATTGCGATATGGGCCAACTTCTTCTTCTCCGCTCTGCTGCGCGGCGGCGGCGATGCGGCGACACCCGGCCGCTACATGCTGATCTTCTCGGTCCTGCAGATGCCGCTGTCCGGCGTGCTGGCGCTCGGCATCGGCGACTGGCCGGGCCTCGGCATGGCCGGCCCGGCCGCCTCCTCGGTCACGACCGCGGCCTGCTCCGCTCTGCTGCAGGCCCGAGCACTGTGGAAGGGCAAGCTCGGCTTCACGCCGGCGCTCACCGGCATCCCGCTGCGGGGCCGGCTGTTCTGGGAGATCCTGCGCGTCGGCCTCATCTCCTCCTTCTCGGCCGTGACGGCAAACGTCACTGCGATGACGATGACGGGCCTGGTCGGCCGCTTTGGCGTCACCGCGCTGGCGGGCTATGGCGTGGGCGTGCGGCTTGAGTTCATGCTGGTGCCGCTCGCCTTCGGCATCGGCGCCGGCCTCACCACGCTGGTCGGCGTCGCCGCCGGCGCCAACGACTGGAAACGCGCCGTGCGGGCCTCCTGGATCGGCGGGCTGGCGGCGTTCGGCATGATCGGCATGTTCGGCTGGATCGTGGCCCTGCTGCCGGAAGGCTGGTCGCGGCTTTTCACAGCGGACCCGCAGGTGATTGCCGCCACTGTCGGCTACATCACCCACGTCGCGCCGTTCTACTGCCTGTTCGGGCTCGGCATGACGCTTTCCTTCGCAAGCCAGGGCGCCGGCCGCATGAAGGCGCCGTTCTTCGCCGGTCTGGCGCGCATGGCCATCGCCACCATCGGCGGCTGGCTGGCGGTCGACCGGTTCGGGTTGGGCCTGGACGGCGTGTTCAGTGCGATCGCCGTCGGCATGATCGTCTTCGGCGTCCTGATTGCGGGGCCGTTGCTGCTGAAGCCCTGGGGACCAAAACGGGTGCGCACCCGTGGTAAGCTCGTCTTCCCAACGGGAGGAAGCGATGAGCCGTCCCTCGACGATCGCGACCTGGAACCGCAACCCCGCTGACGAAGAGTCGATGGGAGCAGCCCATGCGCCGATCTGGCGGCGCATGATCGATGTTTCCGTGCCGCACGACCTCAGCCAGTCGACGGTGCTCGACTATGGCTGCAACCAGGGCGGCTTCCTGCGGCTGCTCTACGATCGCCATCCCTTCAAGAGCGCCGTCGGCATCGACATTGCCCGCGAATCGGTGGCACGGGCGGAGCTGCTGAAGGGCCAACGGCCTGTCGAATACAAGGTGACCGACGGCGCCGCGAGCCTCGGCCGCACCTTCGATTTCGCCTTCAGCCACGAGGTGATCTACCTCTTGCCCGATCTCACCGCCCATGCGCGTGACATGAAGGCCGCGCTTCGGGTCGGCGGCGCCTATGTCGCCGCCATGGGCTGCCACACCGATTCAGCCGTGTGGCCGCGCTGGCGCAAGCTGATCGCCGAGCATTCGTCGATCCCGCTCTACGACCATTCGCTGGAGGACGTCTCCAAGGCCTTCGCCGAGGCAGGGTTCACCGTCGCGGTGCGGCCGCTGGCGCTCGACGCCTTCATGCAGGTGACGATCGGCAGCGCCTACTTCCCCAAGGTCACCGACCAGCTGCGCTACTACAACACGGACAAAGTCCTGTTCAGGTTCGTGCGGCAGTCTTGAGCACGGGTTTCAGGTCGGCATCGAGCTTCGGATAGCCGTTCGTATCCGTCTCCCGATCGAGGTAGGTCGAGACGCGCGTGGCATTGGCGTGGATGCCGAGCAGCTTCATGGGCTTGTCGCCCACGGTGCGAAAGCTGTGCGGAATGTCGGGCGGCAGGGCCACGCAGTCGCCGGCCTTTAGCCGATGTGGTGTATCCTGCTCGCCCTGCAGCCAGACATCGGCTTCACCCTCGATGATGAACAGGAGCTCGGTGTAGGGATGAAAGTGCATCGGCGCTTCGTAACCAGGCGCCGAGGTCTGGATGCCGGTGCGCACCGGCGTGTCGCCATCGGCGACCAGCGGGTGATAGAAAGCGAGCGGTCCGAATTCGACGCGGCTGGCGTCGGCGAGCTTGGCGATCTTGAGCGGATGCATGGCGTCACCTCATCGGTGACGGCCAGTTAAGCGCGAACCCCGAGCCTGCGCAACGACCGGTCGATCCAGAGGGCCGCCACCTTCTCCTGCACGCTATTCTGGCGCAGGCGCTGGCGCAGGCAGGCGAAATCGACGCGATCGATCTCCTGGTCCTGGTTGAAGCAGGAGAACACCACCGATCTCCTTGCCGGTCACCGGGTCCCTGTGCAGCTGCAGGCACTGGGCGCAGATCTCCTTCATCATGCATTGCATGGGGGAATTGATCGACGCCAGCGCGCGGTGATCGGGCTTGAGGTAGGGCTTCAGCACCGAATGCCGCGCCAGCCGCACGGCATTCATCATGCCGTCCGAGCCGATCGCCATGACGCGGTCGGCATCGTTGAAGGGGATCGACTGGGCGCCCAGCTCGCCGTCGGCGTACATGCGCATCGCCTCGACGATGTTGGCGACCACTGCCTTGTCCTGCGGCCGGTCAGGCACGAAGCCCGGCTCCTCGTCGCAGCACCATACCACCACGTCGGCCGCGGCCTCGATCTCCTCGACCTTGTAGCGGTCGGAGACCCTCTTGTAGCCGGCGAAATAGAGCACCTTGCTGCCGGCCTTGCGGAATGCCTGGCCGATCGAGAACAGCACGGCGTTGCCGAGGCCGCCGCCGGCCAGCACGACGGTCTCGCCGGGCTCGATCTCGGTCGGCGTGCCGGTCGGACCCATGACGATCACCGGCTCGCCGGGCTGCAGCATCGCGCAGAGGTCGGACGAGCCGCCCATCTCGAGCGTGATCAGCGACAGCAGGCCCTTGGTCTTGTCGACCCAGGCGCCGGTCAGCGCCAGGCCCTCCATGGTGAGCAGCGTGCCGTCGATCTTCTTCGACCGCGCCTCGTAGTTCTGCAGCCGGTAGAACTGGCCGGGCTCGAAGTTCTTCGCCGCCGACGGCGCCTCGACCACGACCTCGACGATGGTCGGCGTCAGGCGATCGACCCGTACCACGCGGGCGCGCCACAGGCGGTTGGCCTCGGCCAGGATGTCGACGGCTGAGCGCCGGGGCGGCGGCAGGGCGGCCATCGCCCGCGTCAGCACCGGGTAGCCCTGCTTGGCGCCGCCCATCGCCTTGACGACGTTGCCGGCGAAGGACGGATGCAGTGTCGCCGAAGAACGACATGAAACGGCCATCGCCATGACGGTGCATCAGCACGCGCACCTCGGCGGGCTTGGCGATGGCCTCGGGCGTCACCGGATTGCCGGCCTCGTCGATGGCGCGGAAATACTTGCCGTCGATGAAGGCGTGCGTCGTGTCCTCGCGCGCCAGTACGGTGTTGGGCTGCGTCCCAGCCGCGACCAGGATGGTGCGTGCCGGCAAAGTTGCCGCGATCTTCTCGCCGCCCTGCTGGCCTTCGACCTTGAGCGCCGTGCAATGGCCGTTGGCGTCGATCTCGACCGCCACGGGCGACAGGCCCTCGGCGAAGCGGATGTCCTCCTCCAGCGCCTTGTGCACCTCCTCGTGGTTCAGCGTGTAGGACGGCGAATCGATCAGGCGGCGGCGATAGGCGATGGTGACGCCGCCCCAGCCATTGACCAGCTTGGCGATTTCAGGCGTGCGCTTCTCGCGCGCCGCCGCTGCCCGCTCGTCCCGGATGGCCTTGGCGTGGGCGATGAACTCATCGCCGATCTCGCGCTCTTCCTCGCTCCAGCCGGTCCGCACCGTCGCCTCGCCGCGTTCGGCGACCAGCGTCTCGTGGCGGGCCAGGAATTTCTCGACCTGCAGCGGATAGTAGGCGAGCAATTCGGTCGCCGTGTCGATCGCCGTCAGCCCGCCGCCGATCACCACCACGGGCAGGCGGATCTGCAGGTTGGCGATCGAATCCCTCTTGGCCGCGCCGGTGAGCTGGAGCGCCATCAGGAAGTCCGATGCCGCGCGCACGCCCCGCGCCAGGCCGTTGGGCAGGTCGAGCACCGTGGGCTTGCCCGCGCCGGCGCAGAGCGCGATGTGGTCGAACCCCATGGCGAACGCGCTCTCGACCGTGACCGTGCCGCCGAAGCGCACGCCGCCGAACATCGAGAACTGGCGGCGGCGTTCGATCAGCAGCCGCACCAGCTTCAGGTAGTTCTTGTCCCAGCGCACAGTGATGCCGTATTCGGCGACGCCGCCGAAGCCCGCCATCGCCCGCTCGCCGAGGTCCTCGCGCAGGCTCGCGATGTCGCGCACCGGCTCGAAGGGCTCGGGGTAGCCGTCGGCCGTCACGCCCGATTGCGCGGGCGGCAGCGGCTCGATCTTCAGCCCGTCGATGGCGACCACCGCGTGGCCGTCGTTCATCAGATGATGCGACAGGTTGAAACCGGCGGGGCCGAGGCCCACCACCAGCACGCTGCGACCGGTTGCCGGACGCGGGATCGGCCGGCGCAGATTGAGCGGATTCCAGCGCGTCAGCAGCGAGTAGATCTCGAAGCCCCAGGGCAGGCCGAGCACGTCCTTGAGCGTGCGCGTCTCGATCTGCGGGATGTCGACCGGCTCCTGCTTCTGGTAGATGCAGGCCTTCATGCAGTCGTTGCAGATGCGGTGGCCGGTCGCCGCGACGAGCGGGTTGTCGACCGCGGCCATCGCCAGCGCGCCGATCGAGAAGCCCTCGCTCTTGAGGAGATTCATCTCGGAGATCTTTTCCTCGAGCGGGCAGCCGGCCAGCGTGACGCCGAACGGCGACTTCTGGAAGGCGCCGGTCTTGCGGTCCTTCAGCCCGCGCGAGCAGCTGTCCTTGCCCTGGTTGTGGCACCAGATGCAGTAGTTGGCGTGATCGAGCGTGCGTTCGAGGTCGAAGCCGGCATCGGTCAGCGCAAAGCCCTCGCGATGGCGCAGCAGGGCGCGCGGCAGCTTCAGCCGCGTGACGCCGTCGACCAGTTCGGTCTCGATCGGCACCAGATGCTCGAAGTCGAGCCGGTGCGGCACCTTGAAAAGCGGCCCGTCGCGATGGCGCTTCTTGCCCTCGGGATGATGCAGCGCCCAGGCGGCATAGCGCGTCAGCGCCTCGATCTCCGGCGTCGGCGTCTCGACCTTGAATTCCGCACCGAGGCGAGTCGCGCACGGCGAGCGCAAAAGCGAGCTCCCATTCCTCCAGCCCGTCGGCCAGCCTGGCCGGCAGGCCGAGCGCCGCGGTGACGTCGTCGCCATCGAGGGCCGCCGCCGCATCGGCTTTGAGCGTGCGCGCGACATAGCGCTGCACGAACAGCCGCTTGCAGTCGTAAAGCGGCGCCAGGCGCGAATGACGGCCGCGCAAGGCGGCCGCCTCGTCCGACACGCCGAACAAGGCGCCGATGAAGTCCTCGAGCGGACGCGCCACCTCGATCAGGAGATTGGACTCATCCTTGAGCGGCAGCTTGTCCGGCTCGGCACGCGCTGCCATGAGCCGCGCATGGGCATCGACATTGGCGTCCTTCAGCCAGGCCACGAAAGCGGCATCGAGGCGGGCAAGACCCTCGCGGTCGTGGAGATCGTCGAAGCTCAGGCCGTAGCCGAGCGCAAGCGCAGTCATTGTCGAAATATCCGGATGCGGCGAGGGGTGAATTGTTCGTACGCGAACCGATTAGCCAAGCCCATCGCAGAGCGCAAGGCGCCGGTCGTTCGCGACATTAATGCCTGATGACGGGGCCTGTGGCTTCACGCATGGTCCGGCGCCCATGCAACCCGTCCCCGCACCGTTGCGCAACTGGCTGATTGTCGTGGCCGCCATGATTTTTTTCATGATCGTGCTCGGCGCCCTCACGCGGCTGAGCGAGTTGGGCCTGTCGATGGTCGAGTGGAAGCCGGTCACCGGCTGGCTGCCGCCGATCGGCGATCAGGCATGGCAGGCGGAGCTGGAGAAATATCTTTCCTCGCCGCAGGGTAGATTGGTCAATCGTGGTTTCGATGTCGGCGAATTCAAGCAGATCTTCTGGCTGGAGTTCCTGCATCGACTGTGGGGCCGCCTCATCGGCCTCGCCGTGGCGCTGCCGCTTGCCTGGTTCTGGCTAAGCGGCCGGCTGCCCGCCGGGCTGAAGCCGCGCCTTCTCGCCCTGCTGGCGCTGGGTGGCCTGCAGGGCGCTCTCGGCTGGGCGATGGTGGCCTCGGGCCTGGTCGACCGCCCTTCGGTCAGCCACTACCGCCTCGCCGCCCATCTGCTGCTCGCCGTGGCGCTCTATGGCTACACGGTCTGGCTGGTCCTCGAACTCGGCCGGCAGGATTTGCGGCATGACGATCGCAAGACGCGGCGCAAGGCCACGGCACTGATCGCCTTCACCTTCGTCGTCATGACCTGGGGGGCGCTGATGGCAGGTCTGCGCGCCGGCACCGCACACAACACCTTCCCCACCATGTCGGGCTACTGGATCCCGCCGGGCATGTTCGAGCTGGCGCCGTGGTGGATCAACCTGTTCGAGAACGGCACGACCGTGCAATTCGTCCATCGCTGGCTGGCCAAGCTTCTGGTGCTGGGCGTGCTGGCCATGGCCTGGCGCACGCGCCGGCCGGAGGTGCTGGCGGCCGGGGCGATGGCCCTGATCCAGCTCGGCCTCGGCATTGCCACCATCCTGAGCGGCGTCAACATCGCGCTCGCCACGCTGCACCAGGCCGGTGCAGTGCTTCTGCTGACATTCTTGATCGTGGTGCGCCATCGGGCGACGGCTTCTCCGCCGCGCCCGCTGTCGGCTATGGTCGCAGGATGACCGGCAGGCCCGACTGGCGATCGAGCGCGCTTCTGGCGACAACCGTCGTCGGCATCGCCTTTGCGGCGATCGTCGCCTTCGTCACCATCGATGCGCCCCCCCTGCCGACCCGTCGTGCCAAGGCTTCGACCGTCACTGTGCCGACACCGCCAACCGCTCGCGTTTCCGACATCAAGCTGCCTCTGGCCGATGCGCCGCCCGCGCCGACCGGTGCCGACTTCGCCGCCAAGCCCACCGACGTGCCCGCTCCACCGCCGGCACCTGAGACGAATAAGCCCACTACGTTGGCCGACTGGGCCTCGCTGCCGATCGAGGACGTGCGCACCCGCGCCAATGCCAACGAACTCTCCGCGATGGAGGAAATCGCCCGCCGCTTGATCCAAGGCGTCGGCGTTGCCAAGGATCCGCAGGCCGGTGCCGGTTGGCTGTTGCGTGCGGCCGAGGCAGGCTCGGCCCAGGCGGCCTTCAATGTCGGCGTAATGTATGAGCGCGGCTTCGTCGTCGAGCGCGATTCCAGCCGTGCCGTCGAGTGGTATCGCAAGGCCGTCGACGGCAACATGCCGGCAGCCAAGCACAACCTCGCCCTGCTGCTGCGCGACGGCAAAGGCGCGCCGCGCGACGCCAAGCGCGCCATCGAGCTGCTCCACTCGGCGGCGCGCCAGGGCATGGCGGCCTCCATGTTCTCGTTGGGCGACATGTACGAGCGCGGCGATGCCGGCCAAATAGATCCGGCAGCGGCGCTCGCCTGGTTCGCCATCGCTGCCGAATTCGAGCGCCAGATCAATCACGGCGAAGACACGCCGCTGTCGAAAACCGCCGAGCAGCGTTCGCAGACTTTGCAGCGCGTGCTGACCGCGACCGAGCTGCAGCGCGCCCAGCAGCTCGGCCAGACCGAGTTCCGCGCGATCGCCGAAGCCCTCGCACCGCCCAAGCCCAGCCCGCCGCCGGTCGAGCCGGCACCGCCGCCCGTCGCCACCGCACCGCCGCCGCTCGCCACCGACGATCTGCCGAGTTGGCCCAAGGCGCCGGCGGAGCAGATCCGCGCCATCCAGCAGGCATTGGCCGATCTGCAGCTTCTGCGCGACAAGCCGGACGGCCTATTGGGGCCAATGACGCGCAACGCCATCCTCGACTTCCAGCGCGGCGCGGGCCTGCGCGCCTCGGGCGAGCCCAACAGGGAAGTCTACCTCGCGCTCCGTCAGGCGCTGATACAGCGCGACATCGCAAGCTCTCCGTTGCCCCTTCCACCCAAGCAAGAGCCGGCCAAGAACGAGCCGCAGCAAGTTGGCGCCAAGCCCGAGCCGCCCGTCGCGCCGGTCGCTATCGATCTCGGCAAACCGGAGCCGCCGCCCGCGCCACCGACCACCGCCGACCTCGCGCGCGTCCTGCCCAAGCCCCAGGCCGAGAAGAGCGATCCACCCAAACCTGCGCCGCCCAAGGTTGATCCAACACCGCCGCCGCCACCGCGCATCGACCTCGCCAAGTCCGATCCGCCGCCGCCACCGACATCGATCGACTTTGCCCGCGCGAGCGCGAAAGCCGACCCCAATGCGTGGCCGGTGGACGGCAGCGATCAGGTGAGAGCCATCCAGGGCTTGTTGCGCGAGCTCAGGCTCCTGGCCGAGCCGGTCAATGGCGAGGTCAACACCGCAACGCGGGCGGCGATCCGCGAGTACGAGCGACTGGCCGGGCTCAAGGAGACGGGAGAACCGAGCAAGGCGCTGTTCGACTCTCTGAAAGAGACGCGCGCGCTGATGGTGCCCAAGACCGGGTCGAACTAGGCCACCAGCGTCCCGGCATGCCGCCACCAGACGGCGGGCACGTTCGCTGCGATCCGTTCGGCCGCGCCGGGCGTGTCATAGAGCGCAAAGCAGGTCGCGCCGCTGCCACTCATGGCGGCATAGCGCACGGCCGCGCTCTTGCGCAGGAAGGCGAGCACGTCGGCGATCGGGGGGCAGAGCGCCGTTGCCGCAACCGTCAAGTCGTTGCCGCGAGCAGCCAAAGCCTCGACCAGGCTCGCGAGGTCGAACCATGGACGCACGAGCGGCTCGGCCCTGGAGAAGTCGCCACGGCGGGCAGCGAATACGTCGGCGGTCGGGAGCGCCACGGCAGGATTGACCAGCAGCAGGCCGCAGGCCGGCAGAGGCGGTGCGGGCGCCAGCCTCTCGCCGATGCCCGAAACCAGCGCGGCGCGGCCGGCGAGGCACATCGGCACGTCGGCGCCCAGCCTTCCCGCGAGATCGAACAGCTCCTCCACCGGCAACGCCACGCGCCAGAGAGCGACCAGCGCCTGCAGGGTCGCTGCGGCATCGGCCGAGCCGCCGCCGAGACCCGCCGCGACGGGGATGCGCTTGGTGAGGCGAAGGGCAGCGCGCGGCGCCGCGCCGGCACGGTCGGCCAGCAAACGGGCGGCCTTGAGCACGAGGTTGTCGGTCTCTTTGCTCAGCGCCGCCTCGCCCGGTCCGTCGACCGCAAGCGACAAGCGATCGGAGGGTGACGCTTCCAGCGAATCGGCAAGGTCGGCGAAGGCAACCAGCGAGTCCAGCAGGTGATAGCCATCGGGGCGACGGCCCACCACCTTCAGCCAGAGATTGACCTTGGCCCGCGCGAGCGGCATCGGCGCTGTCCGCGCGTGCTCAGCCGCCCTACTTCTTTTCGGCCGCCTTCTCGTAGACCGTCGGCTTGTCGGTGGCCGACGTCAGCCCGTTGGCCAGCTTCTCCCGGATGGTCGCCACGCGGTCCTTCTCGGGCTTCTGGTTGAGCGCCCGCTCCCACTCGAAGCGCGCCTCGCGGAAGCGCCCGACGTGCCAGTAGGCGTCGCCGAGATGCTCGACGATGGTTGCGTCGTCGCCCTTCTGCTCGCTCGCCCGCTCCAGCCATTCGACCGCCTTGTCGTACTGGCCAAGGCGATAGTAGGCCCAGCCAACCGAGTCGGTGATGGCGCCGTCATCGGGCCTGAGCTCGGTGGCGCGCTTCAGCATCTTCATGCCGGCATCGAGGTTGAGACCCTGGTCGATCCAGCTGTAGCCGAGATAGTTCAGCACGTAGGGCTGCTCGGGCGAGAGCTCCAGCGCCTTCTTCATATCGGCCTCGGCCCGCGGCCACTGCTTGACACGCTCGAGCACGATGCCGCGGCCGAAATAGACCGGCCAATGGCGTTCCTCGACCGTCTTGACGCGCGACAGCGCCGTGTCATAGGCGGAAACGGCGTCGCTGTATTGCTCCTTGCTGCGCAGCAGGTCGGCCAGCGTGAGCGCCGCGTCGATGCGATCAGGCTTTTCCGCCACAAGCACCTTGAGCTTGCGCACGGCCTGGTCGAAGCGGTCTTCCTGGGC
The DNA here is from genome assembly GCA_963755595.1 of uncultured Alphaproteobacteria bacterium. Taxonomy (GTDB): domain Bacteria; phylum Pseudomonadota; class Alphaproteobacteria; order Reyranellales; family Reyranellaceae; genus Reyranella. The sequence continues at coordinate 182,546 of CAVWKP010000006.1, forward strand.
GTCGAGCGCGGCGATGCGCAAGCGGGCCTGCCAGTAAAGCGGTGACGCAGGACCGATCTTGCCGAGCGCGGCCACGGCCCTGGGCACGTTCTGCCACTGCTCGTAGAGACCAGCGATCATCAGCCAGGCAAAGTCATGGTCGGGCTTCAGCTCGACCGCGAACTGCTCGAAGATCAGCGCGAGATCGGTGCCCTGGTTGCGCGGATTGGCGCTCAGGATGCCACCGATGTCGAACATGATCTCGGCGATGCCCGAGGCCGGCGTCGGCGGCTTGGGCATCGGTGCGTTGGCGGCCAGCAGTCCGTCCATGACGACGGAGTCACTGTACTTCTCGCCGTAGGCCTTGAGCATCGCGCGCGCGTCGTCGCCCTTGCCGAGGCGCCGCAGCCCATCGGCTGCGGCGGTGACGACCCGCAACCCGCTGGGATCGAGTTCCACCGCCTTGCGGTACTTGGCTTCGGCGGCGGCCTTGTCGCCCGCCATTTCGTCGATCTGGGCGTCAACGACCAGGGTCGGCGCCTCGCCGCGATCGTTGCCGGGCTTGCTGAGCTTGGCCAGGACGGCACGCGCGCCGACGAAGTCCTTCTGGCCGGCGCGGAGCCACGCGACCACGTAGTCGCGCAGCGGCCCCAGCTGGTTGTCGGCGCTGATGCGGCCGAGCTGCTGCTCGGCGGCGCGATAATCGCCCTTCTTGATGTCCTGGATGGTGAGCACGAGATTGGCAAAGCCATCGCCCGGCTTGGACGTCAGGACCAGCGGCGCGAGCTGTGCGGCGGCATCGAGCCGGCCGGCATAGACCCGCAGCCGGAAGGTGTCATAGAGCAGCGACGCATCGCCCGGCGCCTGGGCCAGGGCGAGGTCGAGCTGGTCGGCGCCGGTTTCATAGTCATGATCCTGCTCGGCGACGCGCGCCGCGAGGTAGCGGCCGCTGAGCGAGATCAAGGCAAGCTGCCGGCCCCGCGCCGTCTGCGGCGCCGGCTGGGGGCCGACCTTCGACGGCGGCACGCCGCCGGTCTGGGCCTGCCCTGCCAGGGGAAGGGGAAGCACGAGCGCTGCCGACAGCAGCGCGAGGGGAATGAGTCGCATGGCCATCACATGTTGGGATAGTTGGGACCGCCGCCACCTTCCGGCACGGTCCAATCGATGTTCTGCGCCGGATCCTTGATATCACAAGTCTTGCAGTGGACGCAGTTCTGGGCGTTGATCTGAAAACGTGGCTGGCCGTTGTCGGCGGTGACCACTTCGTAAACGCCGGCCGGGCAGTAGCGTTGCGCGGGCTCGGCGTAGAGCGGCAGGTTCACAGCGATCGGAATCGAGGCGTCCTTCAGCCGGAGGTGCACCGGCTGGTCCTCCTCGTGGTTGGTGTTCGACAGGAACACCGAAGAAGGCTTGTCGAAAGAGAGCACGCCATCGGGCTTGGGGTACTGGATGGGCTGGAACTCGGCGGCCGGCCGCAGGCATTCGTGGTCGGCCTTCCTGTGGCGGAGCGTCCAGGGCAGGCGCAGGCCGAGGTCGTGCATCCACATGTCGAAGCCGCCATAGACAGTGCCCAGCACGGAGCCCCAGCGCAGCGCCGGCTTCACGTTGCGCACCTTGTCGAGATCCTTCCAGATCCACGAGGCCTTGAGCTTCACAGGATAGGCAATCAGCTCATCGCCGCCGGTCTTGCCCGCAGCCAGCGCCTCGAAAGCGGCTTCGGCGGCCAGCATGCCGCTCTTGATCGCGTTGTGGCTGCCCTTGATGCGCGGCACGTTGACGAAGCCGGCCGAGCAGCCGATCAGCGCGCCGCCCGGGAAGGTGAGCTTGGGCACCGACTGCACGCCGCCCTCGTTGATGGCGCGCGAGCCATAGACCAGCCGTTTGCCGCCCTTCAGGTACTTCGCCACGTCGGGATGGGTCTTGAAGCGCTGGAACTCGTCGAACGGCGAGAGGTAGGGGTTCTCGTAGCTGAGATGCACCACGAAGCCGACCGCCACCAGGTTGTCGCCGAAGTGATACATGAACGAGCCGCCTTGGCTGCCGGTCTCTGACAGCGGCCAGCCCTGAGAATGCACGACCAGGCCTTTCTTGAAGTTGGCCGGATCGGCCTGCCACAGCTCCTTGATGCCGATGCCGAACTTCTGCGGATCGACTCCGGCGCGCAGGTCGAACTTGGCCATCAGCATCTTGGCCAGTGAGCCGCGCACGCCTTCGGCAATGAGCGTGTACTTGGCGTGCAGCTCCATGCCCGGCGTGTAGCTGTCCTTGTGCTTGCCGTCCTTGGCGATGCCCATGTCGCCGGTGGCGACGCCCTTCACCGCGCCGTCCTCGTTGTAGAGCACCTCGGCGGCGGCGAAGCCCGGATAGATCTCGACGCCCAGCGCCTCGGCCTGGGCCGCCAGCCAACGGCAGACTTCGCCCAGGCTGACGATGTAGTTGCCGTGATTGTTCATCAGCGGCGGCATGGAGAAGTTGGGGAAGCGGAACGAGCCGGTCTTGGTCAGCCACAGGAACTGGTCGTCCGTGACCTGCGTCTCGATCGGCGCACCCTTCTCCTTCCAGTCGGGGATAAGTTCGTTCAAGCCGATGGGATCGACGACGGCGCCGGACAGAATGTGGGCGCCGACCTCGGAGCCCTTCTCGAGCACGCAAACGGATACGTCGTGGTTGCGCTCGGCGGCGAGCTGCTTGAGGCGGATCGCCGCCGACAGCCCGGCCGGGCCGCCGCCTACGATCACCACGTCATATTCCATCGCCTCGCGCGCCATTCCTGTCTCGCTCTGCAGTGCCTTTTCCCGATGGATTAGATAGCCTGCCGGGGGTCAAATCACCACCGGTGCTTGGAATCAAAGATGGCTGACCTGACCAATATCGATAGCAAGACATTCACTGCACGCGAATTCCGGCTGGAAAGTGGCCAATCGCTGCCCGTGCTCGAACTTGCCTACGAAACCTACGGCACGCGTTCGCTCACCGAGGAAAATGCCGTCCTCGTCGTGCATGGCTACACCTCGAGCCATCACGCCGCCGGCAGGAATGCCAAAGGCAAGCAAGGCCGCGGTGTCACCGAAGGGGCGCCGGGCTGGTTCGATGCGCTGATCGGACCGGGCAAGGCGGTCGATACGAATCGCTATTTCGTGATCTCGGTGAATGCTCTTGGCTCCGCGCATGGCAGCAGCGGACCGAACACCATAGATCCGCGCACGAACAAGCCTTACGGGCCGACCTTTCCCGACATCTCCATGCGCGACATTGTGACCAGCCAAAAGCTGCTGGTCGATTCGCTAGGAGTGAAAAGGCTGGTCGCCGTGATCGGCCCGTCCATGGGCGGCTTCCAGTCCTTCCAATGGGCGGCGTCCTATCCTGGATTCATGAAAGCTGTCGTGCCGTCGGTGACGGCGCCGCGCTCGCCAGGAGGGCTTGATCGCCTCGAAACGTTGCAGAAGCGCCTGGCCGGCGATCCCAACTGGAATGGCGGCTGGTATTACGAGAACGGCGGCATCGCCAAGACGCTGGAAGAGATCCGGTTCGAAACCCTGATGACCTACGGCCAGAACGAGATCCTGGCTGAAACCATGCCCGATCCCAAGGCGCGAGAAGCGGCGATCCGCGTCAATGCCAAGGCCTGGGCAGAAATCTATGACGGCCATTCCATGGTGGTGCTGCGCAAGGCGATCGGCACGTTCGACATCACCCACCAGTACGACCGGCTGAAGCAGATCAAGGTCCTGTACGTGAACTCCAAGACCGACAAGCTGTTCGACATCGCGCTCTGCCCCGGCTACGTGAGCGACATGCGTAAGGTCGGAGTAGACGTGACTTATGTCGAGCTGCCGTCGAACAAGGGCCACATGGCGAGCCACGCCGATGCCGCCCTCTGGGCGCCTATCCTCGGCGCCTTCATGAAGAGCCTGTGATGGCCGGGCCGGCAGCTCCGCAACAAGACCTCGCCGCCCTGCTGCGCTGGTATGTCGACCAGGGCCTCGACGAGGCAATCGGCGAGGAGGCGGTCGATCGTTTCGCGGCGCCGCAGCCCGCGACCGCCGCTGCCGCAGCCCCGTCCGTACGAGCGTCGACACCGATGCGCGCGCCTCCTCCTGCGCCGCGCGCGCCGGTGCCGCTCGAATCGCCGCAACTCGTCGAGGATGCGCGCGCCCTAGCCGAACGCTGCACCAGTCTCGCGGAGCTGGAAGCAGCGGTGCGCGCCTTCGAGGGATGCGCGCTGAAGCGCACCGCGAAGAACACCGTCTTCGCCGACGGCACGCCGGGCGCACCGGTGATGATCGTGGGCGAGGCGCCGGGCGCCGACGAGGATCGCCTGGGCAAGCCGTTCGTGGGCGTGAGCGGCCAGCTGATGGACCGCATGATGGAGGCAATCGGCCTCACCCGCACGGGCGGCTTCTACATCACCAACATTCTCTTCTGGCGCCCGCCCGGCAATCGCACGCCGACACTGGCCGAGCAGGAATGTGCCTTGCCTTCACCCGCCGCCACATCGAGCTCGCCAAGCCCAAGCTCCTGGTGCTGGCGGGTGGCGTCGCGGCCAAGGCCGTGCTCGACACGACCGAGGGCATCATGCGGCTGCGCGGCAAATGGGCCAGCTACCGTCTCAGCGACGGCACGGAGCTGCCCACCATGCCAACCTTCCATCCGGCCTATCTCCTGCGCACGCCCGCCAGCAAGCGGCAGAGCTGGCAGGACCTGCTGGCGATCGACAAGAAGCTGAAGGAACTCGGCGTTCGCTAGAGCTTCTTCTTCAGGAAGAATTTCTTGTGACCCTTGGGCCAGTCGTCGAGGGTGGCGAAGACCTCGAAGCCGCGCTTCTCATAGAATGGCCGGGCCTGGAAGGAATGCGTGTCGAGCGTGATCGAATGGCAGTGCCGCTCGCGCGCATAGGCTTCGGCCTGGTCCATCATCTTGGTCGCGGCATCCTTGCCGCGCTCGGCCTCGTCGACCCAGAGATAAGTGATGTGCAGCCAGCCGCCCCAGATGCCGCCGAGCAGACCGCCCATCACCTCGTCGCGCTCGTTCTTGAGGATGAAGTTCACCGGATAGTAGGTCGACACGCCGGTGACCCCGACGTTGAACATGTCGAGCCGGTCGCGCACGAGCTGGGCCTCGGCGCCACCTTCCTGCTGGAAGACGATTTTGAGTTCTGCCCCTGATTTCATGCGGCCGGACCATAGCGGCAGGACGGCCCTGATCCCAGCTTGTGGGCGTCTGGTATAATGAATAATGTATTAGAAAATGAGGGGAATTGCCGGGAGGACAATCAATTCCCATGAGTGATGAAGCGCGCCTCGTCGTTGCTCCGATCGACAGCAAGGAGACGTTCAAGAGCAAGGCCTACGCCGCCTTGCGCAACGTCATCGTTGCCTCCGACATCTACCGCTCGCGCGCCGACATCCGGCTCGACGAGCGGCAGCTGGCGCAGGATTTCGGCATCTCGCGCACGCCGGTGCGCGAGGCGATGGCGCAACTCGAGCGCGAGGGCTTCGTGCGCTCGGTGCCGCGGCGTGGCGTCTATGTCGTGCGCAAGACCAAGCGCGAGGTGATCGAGATGATCACCGCCTGGGCCGCCCTCGAGAGCATGGCGGCGCGGCTGATCACCGAGCACGCCAGCGACGCCGACATCGCGGGGCTGCGGCGCATGTTCGCCACCTTCGAGGGCGACAAGCTGCATGCCAAGCTCGACGAGTATTCCGCCGTCAACATCAACTTCCACCAGACCATCATCGAGCTCAGCGGCAATGCCGTGCTGATCCGGCTGGCGGAGAACCTCTTCACCCACATGCACATGATCCGCCGCCAGACGATCGGCGAGGAGGATCGCGTCGAGCGCTCGATCCGCGACCACATGAACATCATCCAGGCGCTCGAAGCGCGCGACACCGAGCGGGCCGAGGACCTGGTGCGCCAGCATGCGCTCGGGCTTGCCGAGCATGTCGCCAAGCACGTCGACTATCTGGACTGAAGTCTGAGCGAAATCGGAGGAAACCATGGCCGAAGCAGCAGCCATCAAGAAACCCGCTGACACGACGACGGACGAGACGCAGGAGCTGACGGACGGCTTTCACCTCGTGATCGACGCGTTGAAGCTGAACGACATCAAGACGATCTACGGCGTGCCCGGCATCCCGATCACCGACTTCGGCCGCATGGCGCAGGCCGCCGGCATCCGCGTGCTGTCGTTCCGCCATGAGCAGAACGCGGGCTACGCGGCAGCGATCGCCGGCTTCCTGACCAAGAAGCCCGGCATCTGCCTCACCGTCTCCGCGCCCGGCTTCCTGAACGGCCTGACGGCGCTCGCCCACGCCACCACGAACTGCTTCCCGATGATCCTGATCTCGGGCTCGTCCGAACGCGAGATCGTCGACCTGCAGCAGGGCGACTACGAGGAGATGGACCAGCTCGCCATCGCGAAGCCGCTCTGCAAGGCGGCCTACCGGGTGCTGCATGCCGCCGACATCGGCATCGGTCTCGCCCGCGCCATCCGCGCCGCGGTGTCCGGTCGTCCGGGCGGCGTCTATCTCGACCTGCCGGCCAAGCTGTTCGGCCAGGTGATCGATGCCGAGGCCGGAGCCAAGTCGCTGGTGAAGGTGATCGATGCCGCGCCGGCGCAGCTCCCCGCCCCCGCCTCGATCAAGCGCGCGCTCGACGTGCTGAAGGGCGCCAAGCGGCCGCTGATCATTCTCGGCAAGGGTGCGGCCTACGCCCAGGCCGACGATGCGATCAAGGCACTGGTCGAGAAGAGCGGCGTTCCCTTCCTGCCGATGAGCATGGCCAAGGGCCTCCTGCCCGACACCCATCCGCAATGCGCCGGTGCCGCCCGCTCGACGGTGCTGAAGGACTCCGACGTGGTGATGCTGATCGGCGCCAGGCTCAACTGGCTCCTCTCGCACGGCAAGGGCCGGACCTGGGGCGATGCGCCCAAGAAGTTCATCCAGGTCGACATCGAGCCCAAGGAAATGGACAGCAACGTCGAGATCGTCGCCCCCGTTGTTGGCGATATCGGCTCCTGCGTTGCGCGCTGCTGGAAGGCATGGGCACGAGCTGGACGAAAGCGCCGTCGGACTGGACCGGCGCGGTCTCGGCCAAGCGCGAGGAGAACGTCGCCAAGATGGCGCCGCGGCTGATGAACAACAACTCGCCGATGGACTATCACGGTGCGCTCGGCGTGCTGCGCACCATCGTCAAGGAGCGGCCGGACGCCATTCTTGTGAACGAAGGCGCCAACACGCTCGATCTGACGCGCGGCGTGATCGACATGTACAAGCCGCGCAAGCGGCTCGACGTCGGCACCTGGGGCGTCATGGGCATCGGCATGGGCCAGGCGATCGCCGCTGCGGTCGAGACCGGAAAGCCGGTGCTGGCGATCGAGGGCGACAGCGCTTTCGGTTTTTCCGGCATGGAGGTCGAGACGATCTGCCGCTACGACCTGCCGATCTGCATCGTCGTCTTCAACAATGACGGCATCTATCGCGGCACCGACGTCAACAAGGCGGGCGCCGATCCGGCGACGACCGTGTTCGTCAAGGGCGCGCGCTACGACAAGATGATCGAGGCGTTCGGGGGCGCCGGCGTCAACGCGACGACGCCCGACGAGCTGAAGCGCGCCGTGAACGCGGCGATGGACTCGGGCAAGCCCACTCTGATCAACGCGGTGATCGATCCGGCTGCCGGCAGTGAAAGCGGCCGCATCGGCAATCTCAATCCGCAGAGCAAGCTGAAGAAGAAGTAGGGGAACGACGATGGCGAAGAAGAGGAAGAAGGACAAAAAGGCGAAGAAGAAGGACAAGGCGAGGAAAGCCGCCAAGCGGCCCGCGCTTAAGCTTGTGGCGAAGAAGCCGAAGATCTCGACCAAGTCTCCTTCCAAGAAGCCATGGGGCAAGGATGGCAAGGCGCTCGACGGCATCAAGATTCTCGACTTCACGCATGTGCAGTCGGGCCCGACCTGCACGCAGCTGCTGGCCTGGTTCGGCGCCGACGTGATCAAGGTCGAGCGTCCCGGCCAGGGCGACATCACGCGCGGCCAGCTGCAGGACGTGCCGAACGCCGACAGCCTCTATTTCACCATGCTCAACCACAACAAGCGCTCGATCACGCTCGATTCCAAGAGCAAGCAGGGCATGGCCGTGCTCGAGCGCCTGGTGAAGACCTGCGATGTGCTGGTCGAGAACTTCGCGCCCGGCGCGCTCGACCGCATGGGGCTCACCTGGGAGCGCATCCATTCGTGGAACCCGCGCATGGTGGTGGCCTCGGTCAAGGGCTTCGGCCCCGGCCCCTACGAGGAGTGCAAGGTCTACGAGAACGTGGCGCAGTGCGCCGGCGGCTCGGCCTCGACCACCGGCTTCCATGACGGGCTGCCGCTGGTGACCGGCGCGCAGATCGGCAATTCCGGCACCGGGCTGCACCTGGCGCTCGGCATCGTCTGCGCCCTGATGCAGCGCAACCGCACCGGCCGCGGCCAGAGGGTGCTGTGCGCCATGCAGGACGGCGTCTTGAACCTGTGCCGCGTAAAACTGCGCGACCAGCAGCGCCTCGCGCACGGGCCGCTCAAGGAATACACCCAGTTCGGCCAAGGCATCCCGTTCGGCGAGGCGGTGCCGCGCGCCGGCAACGATTCGGGCGGCGGCCAGCCCGGCGTCATTCTGAAGTGCAAGGGCTGGGAGACCGATCCCAACGCCTACATATATTTCATCACCCAGGCGCCGGTCTGGGAGAAGATCTGCGACCTGATCGGCGAGCCCGGCTGGAAGACCCATCCCGACTACGCCAAGCCGCCGGCCCGCCTGCCGCGACTCACGGAGATTTTCGGGCGCATCGAGCGTTGGACCATGACCAAGACCAAGTTCGAGGTCATGAACGAATGCAACGCCCTCGATATTCCGGTTGGCCCGATCCTGTCGATGAAGGAGATCGCCGAGGAGCCGTCTCTGCGTGCGACCGGGACGGTGGTCGAGGTCGATCATCCGACGCGCGGCAAGTACTTGTCGGTCGGCAATCCGATCAAGCTCACCGACAGCATCACCGAAGTGAAGCGCTCGCCGCTCTTGGGCGAGCACACGGACGAGATCCTGTCGAAGGTGCTGAAGTTCACATCGCGCGAGATCGCCGACATCAAGGCGTCGGGCGCGACGGGTGAGGCCCCGAAGGCTCAAGCCGCGGAGTAACATCATGCGCATCGTAGTTCATGGCCAGCAGGCCTTCGGCAAGGCCGTGCTGGAAGCGCTCCTGAAGCGCGGCGAGAACGTCGTCGGCGTCTATGTGGCGCCGGAAAAGCCCGGCCAGAAGGCCGATCCTTTGAAGGAAGCAGCGCTGGCGGCCAAGCTGCCGGTGTTCCAGCCCGCCTCCTATCGCAAGCCGGAGGTCTGGGAGGAGTTCAAGAAGCTGAAGCCCGATCTGCAGGTCATGGCCTTCGTGACGCTGTTCGTGCCCCAGGAGTTCCTGAACATCCCGACGCACGGCTCGATCCAGTATCACCCTTCGCTGCTGCCGGCCTATCGCGGCGCGTCGGCCATCAACTGGCCGATCATCCTGGGCGAGAAGGAAACCGGCCTGTCGATCTTCTGGCCGGACAACGGCCTCGATACCGGCGACGTGCTGCTTCAGAAGAAGACTCCGATCGGTCCCAAGGACACGCTGGGCAGCGTCTATTTCGACCGTCTGTTCCCGATGGGCGTCGAGGCGATGCTCGAGTCGGTCGATCTCGTGAAGGCGGGCAAGGCGCCGCGCATCAAGCAGGACGAAGCGAAGGCGACCTACGAAGGCCGCGCCACGGCCGACATCGCCCGCGTCGACTGGGGCAAGTCGTGGCGCCAGATCGACCCGCTGATCCGCGGCTGCAATCCGGCGCCCGGCGCCTGGACGACGCTCGACGGCAAGCAGCTGCAGATCTTCGACATCCAGCCCCTGCCCGCGCGCGATCCCAAGGGCATCGGCGGCAAGTACGGCGAGGTCGTCGCGGTCGAGGCTGACGGCTTCACCGTCGTCTGCGCGGACGGAAGGATCAAGGTGCTGCGCGTAAAGCCGGCCGATGGCCCGAAGGTCGCAGCCGGCGAATGGGCCACCGCAGCCAAGCTCGCCGTCGGCATGAGGCTGACATAACGCACAAAACCTCATCCTGAGGAGCGCCGCGCAAGCGGCGCGTCTCGAAGGATGGGCAACAACAAGACTGCGGCCCGCCCTTCGAGACACCGCGCTCCGCGCGGCTCCTCAGGGTGAGGTGGTTCTCTAGATAGAGGAAACGTTCGATGCCCGCGTCACAGCACACAAGTCCGAAGTCCGACATCCAGATCGCCCAGGAAGCCAAGAAGCGGCCGATCATGGAGTTGGCGCGCGAGCGATTGGGCATCGCGCCCGAGAACCTCGAACCCTACGGCCACTACAAGGCCAAGGTGTCGATGGACTACATCAAGTCGCTGCAGGGCAAGCCCAACGGCAAGCTGATCCTGGTCTCGGCGATCTCGCCGACGCCCGCCGGCGAAGGCAAGACCACGACCACCGTCGGCCTCACCGATGCGCTGAACCATATCGGCAAGAAGGCGATGCTCTGCCTGCGCGAACCTTCACTCGGTCCGAGCTTCGGCATGAAGGGCGGCGCGGCGGGCGGCGGATATGCGCAGGTCGTGCCGATGGAAGACATCAATCTCCATTTCACCGGCGACTTCCATGCCATCGGCGCCGCGCACAACCTCCTGTCGGCGCTGATCGACAACCACATCTACTGGGGCAATGCGCTGGGCATCGACGGCCGAAGAGTAATGTGGCGACGCGCATTGGACATGAACGACCGCTCCTTGCGCCAGATCGTGTCGTCGCTGGGCGGCGTCGCCAACGGCTTCCCGCGCGAGGACGGCTTCGACATCACCGTCGCGTCCGAGGTGATGGCCATCTTCTGCCTGGCCAAGGATCTCGAGGACCTCAAGGCGCGGCTGGGCAACGTGATCGTCGCCTACACCCGCGACCGCAAGCCGGTGCGCGCCAAGGACCTCAAGGCGCACGGCCCGATGACCGTGCTCTTGAAGGACGCACTGTCGCCCAACCTGGTGCAGACGCTCGAAGGCACGCCCGCCTTCATCCATGGCGGCCCGTTCGCCAACATCGCCCATGGCTGCAACTCGGTGCTCGCCACCACGACGGCGCTGAAACTTGCGGACTACGTCGTGACCGAAGCGGGCTTCGGCGCCGACCTGGGCGGCGAGAAGTTCATCGACATCAAGTGCCGCAAGACCGGCCTCGCGCCCGATGCCGTGGTGCTGGTGGCGACAATTCGCGCGCTAAAGATGCATGGCGGCGTGAAGAAGGAAGATCTCAAGACCGAGAACCTCAAGGCTCTCGAGGCCGGCATGTCGAACCTGCAGCGCCACGTCGAGAACGTGAAGAAGTTCGGCCTGGTGCCGGTGATCTCGATCAACCGCTTCAGCGCCGACACCACGGCCGAGATCGAGCTGGTGAAGCAGGCCTGCGCCAAGCTCGGCGTCGAGGCGGTGATGGCCGACCATTGGGCCGAAGGCGGCAAGGGTGCCGCCGACGTCGCGCGCGCGGTCGTGAAGGTGATCGAGGGCGGCAAGAGCAAGATGAAGCTGCTCTATCCCGACGACATGCCGCTGGTCGAAAAGATCCGCACCATCGCCAAGGAGATCTACCGCGCCGCCGACATCTCGGTGCCCAAGCCGGTGCGCGACCAGCTCGCCTCGTTCGAGGCCATGGGTTTCGGCAAGGTGCCGGTCTGCATCGCCAAGACCCAGTACAGCTTCTCGACCAACCCCGACGCCAAGGGCGCGCCGGACGGCCACATCGTGGCGGTGCGCGAAGTTCGCCTGTCGGCTGGTGCCGAGTTCGTGGTCGCGGTCTGCGGCGACATCATGACCATGCCCGGCCTGCCCAAGACGCCGGCTGCCGAACTCGATCGACATCAACGCCGAGGGGAAGATCGTCGGGCTGTTCTGAGCGAGCGGGAAACTTCCCGCAACTTCCCACCGCGGTGGGAAGCCTCCGATGCCGATGGCGTAAGGGTTTTGGGCGATTCTTCCCACTTCCCGCGTACCCCTCCGGTACAAGTCATTGATAATGAACGATTCATGGTGCGGTATTAGGATACCGCTGTCCAAGGCGTTGGCCGGGAAGGATGTTTCCGTGTTCCCAAATTTCCGAACGGCGGTCCTTGTCGCGAGCGTAGCTGCCGCCCTGCCCGCCGCGGCGCAGAGCCCGCCGCCGCAGGCCTACCAGGGCCTCACCGCCCTCGCGATCCCCTACGCCAATGGCCCGATGCGCCTCGAGCACGTGCCCGAGGTCTGGCTGCAGTTCGCGGGCAGCGAGCCGCGCCGCTTCGGCATGGATACCGGCTCGACCGGCATCGTCGTGTCGAGCGAGCACTACATCCCGGCCGCCGGCGACGTCGACGGCGGGCCGGGCCAGCTCACCTACAACAGCAGCGGCCGGGTGCTGCATGGCACCTACTGGACGACCGACGTCGGCATCATGAGCCGGCCGCGAGCAGCCCGCCGCCATCGCCCGCGTGCAGGTGCTGCGCGTCGATCGCATCACCTGCCTCGCCCGCGCCCGCAGCTGCGAGCCGCGCGAGCACCCGCGCGGCGTGGCCTTCATGGGCATCGGCTTCGATCGCCACGCGGCGCAAGGCACCCAGCCGACCGCGCAGCGCAACCCATTCGTGGCGCTGAGCGCGCTCGCCTCGGGCGCGCCGGCGAGCAGCGTGCGGCCGGGCTACGTCGTCACCCGCGACGCGGTGTATCTCGGCATGACGCCCGAGCTCACGAAAAACTTTGCGTTTGTGAAACTCCAGCCCAAGGAGCCGCGCCCCGGCGAGCTGGCGGACTGGAACGCCGCACCCCTGACCGTGTCGGTTGACGGCGTCACCGGGACCGGCACCAGCCTGGTCGATACCGGCATCAACTACATGTTTCTGTCACCGCCCGCCGGCACGGCGCTGCAGTACGGACGGAGCGCGCCCGAGGGCACGAAGATCTCGATCTGGCTGCCCGGCCAGACGGCGCCGAGCGCGACCTACTCCTTCACGGTCGGCGACTGGAGCAGCCCTCTGCAGCCCGAGCGGGTCGTGGTCGTGCACGATCCCGGCACCTTCGTGAACACCGGACGCATGTTCCTGCAAGGCTTCGACTACCTCTACGACGCCGCCGGCGGATATGTTGGCTACGCCTGGACCGGCCGGGCAGACGCGGCCAACGGAAGCGTCGCGACGGGACGCTGACCGGACCAACCATGAACGCAAGAGGGGCTGCGGTCGTAAGCATGAAGAACGGTAGCGTTGCGATCGGCATCATCGGCGCCGGCATCATGGGAGAGCGGCTGCTCAACGCGATACTCCAGCAGAACCCCGATCTGGTGCATGCCTGCGGCATCTGGGATCCGGCGCCAGCCGCGATGCAGCGCATGGCGAGGGTCTTTCCGCAGGTGCCGCGCCTAGCCGATCCAGCTTCTGTCATCGCGGCAAGCGACTGCACCTACATCGCCTCGCCTCCGGCCTCGCATCTTCAACACGCCCGCACGGCGTTGCAGGCCGGCAAGAGCGTGTTCAGCGAGAAGCCGCTGGCGGTCGATGTCGCCGATGCGCGCGCGTTCGTGGCGGAGGCCGGCGACCGGGGCGCGGTGAACTTTCCTTTCGCTTCCTCCCCGGCCGTGTCGACGCTCCGGGGCTGGATCGAGAGCGGCGAGGCCGGCACGCCACGGCGCATCTCGATCGAGGTGGCCTTCGCCACATGGCCGCGCTCCTGGCAGGCCGACGCGGTGAGCTGGCTGGACAAGCCTATGCAGGGCGGCTTCACGCGTGAGGTCGTCTCGCATTTCCTCTTCCTGTCGCGGCAGCTCGTCGGGCCCTTGCAGGAACTGAGCGGCAAGGCGTCCTTTCCGGAAGCGGGCAAGTCCGAACGACGCATCGCCGCGACACTGCAGGCGGGCGATCTGCCGGTCACCCTCACGGGGACCGTGGGCGAGACGACGAAAGACGATCACAACATCTGGATGCTGGAAGGCGACAAGGGCGCAGTACGGCTCTGCGACTGGTCGATCGCGCAACGCCGTATGGCAGACGGTACATGGCAGCAGGCGGCGGATGCGCTGCCCCAGGAGCGGGCCCGGCTGCTGGCTCTGAAGCGACAGCTCGAAGGCGTGGCAAGGCTAGCACGGGGCGAGCCGCATCATCTCGCGACTCTGGCGGACGCCCTCAACGTCCAGGAGATCGTCGAAGGCATTCTGGCCGGCGCAGGCCATTAGAACACGCGGTCGTCGCGTCGCTCCCCGCCAGGGGAAAGGGCCACGAACCGGGCCTGTTGTACGGAGTTTTATGCTCCTGGCGACGGTTGACGGTCCTTGGCTGAACTTGGGTACGATTTCGCCCTCGTTCGAACTCGTCTAGGCTCCCCCCAGATCCCAGGAGGAGACACACGTGAACGTGCACGTTGCCAAGCCGGCCCGCCAAGCCGAAGCCCCCGCGCCCCGACCTCGAGGCCGAGCTCAACAACCTCGCCATGTCGAAGGAGGCGCAGCCGCTGTTCGACGCGGTGAAGAAGCACATCGACGAGAACGTGGCGCCGATCATCGAGGAGTTCTTCCGCCTCGGCGAGAACCGCAAGGAGCGCTGGAGCTGGGCGCCCGGCCAGCTCGAGTTGCTGGAGAAGGCCAAGGACAAGGCCAAGAAGTCGGGCCTGTGGAACTTCTTCCTGCCCCACTCCGAGATCGGCCGCGGGCTCACCAACCTCGACTACGCCTACATCGCCGCCGAGCTCGGCAAGTATCCGCTCGCCTCCGAAGTCGCTCAACTGCTCGGCGCCCGACACCGGCAACATGGAGGTGCTGGAGCGCGTCGGCACGCCCGAGCAGAAGGAGAAGTGGCTGAAGCCGCTGCTCAACGGCGAGATCCGCTCGGCCTACGCCATGACCGAGCCGGGCGTCGCCTCGTCCGACGCCAAGAACGTCAGCACCCGCGCCGAGCTCGACGGCGACGAATGGGTGATCAACGGCGAGAAGTACTACATCTCCGGCGCCGGCGACCCGCGCTGCAAGATCATGATCGTCATGGTCAAGACCAGCCCCGACGCCTCGCCGCAGTTCCAGCAGTCGCAGATCCTGGTGCCGATCGGCACGCCCGGCCTCGAGATCGTCGGCCCCATGACCGTGTTCGGCCACGACCACGCACCGCGCGGCCACATGCATCTCAGTTCAACAACTGCCGCGTGCCGGCGAGCAACATCCTGCTGGGCGAAGGCCGCGGCTTCGAGATCAGCCAGGTCCGCCTCGGCCCCGGCCGCATCCATCACTGCATGCGCTCGATCGGCTCGGCCGAGAAGGCGCTGGAGCTGATGGTGACGCGCGGCGCCAAGCGCGTCGCTTTCGGCAAGCCGATCATCCAGCTCGGCAAGAACCTCGAGCTGGTCAGCCGGGCGCGCATCGAGATCGAGGCGATGCGGATGATGGTGCTGAAGGCCGCCAAGGCGATGGACGTGCTGGGCAACCGCGAGGCCCGCGTGTGGGTCAGCATGGTCAAGGCGATGGTGCCGGAGAAGGTCTGCACCATCATCGACCAGGCGATCCAGATCCACGGCGCCACCGGCATCTCGCAGTGGTCGCCGCTGTCGGAGATGTACATGAACCAGCGCCACCTGCGCTTCGCCGACGGGCCGGACGAGGTCCATCACATGGTGGTGGGCCGCGCCGAGCTCAGCCGCTACTAGTCGCGTGGCCGGCGTCAGCCGGCGGCGGCCTTGCTCCACAACGGCCTGACCTCGCCGTCGGGATCGTCGACGACGCGGCACTCGGCATCGAACACCATGGTCGCGCGCCGGCCGGTCTCGTAGGCCGGCCAGTCGGCCGTGCCGGTGCGGGCGAAGGCAGCCCACGTCTTCGACACGCGATCGGCCAGCGCCTGGTCGCCGCGCTTGCGGTGTTGCTCGCCGATCACGTGCAGCGTGTCGAACACGAACGGCACCTCGAGCGAATGGCACGACTTCAGCCGCCCGCCGTAGGCCGGGCTCTGCCAGGCGAAGTCGTACATCCACACGGCTGCCTTGGCGCGCGCCGCCTTGCGATCCGCCAGCATCACCGTGCGCACGCCGAAGTTCGAGGCGGTGAGCGCGGTGATCAGCCGGTCCGATGCGCTCGCGCCCGGATCGCGCCGCTTGTAGTAGGCGAGCAATGTTGCCGCGGCATCGCCTGCCACGGCGCCGATCCGCTTGGCGAGCTCTTCTTCGGTGACCGCGCGGTTCCACACCATGTCGTCGGGCGCGAGGAAGATCGCGGACTCCTCGGTCGTGTCGCCGACCATGACCGGCACATCGTCCGAGATCGCCGGCGCCGCCGGATCGAAGGGATGCGCCGGCAGCAGCTTGCCGTCGATCACCGGCCCGAAATTGTAGCGGTCGAGCAGCGGCAGCTTGGGCCGCGGCAAGGTTGCCTGCGCCGGCGCCACCACCGCCTGCAGCTTCTCCAGCGGCAAGGCCTGCAGCTTGTCGAGGTCGCCGCGCCCCAGCCCGAGCTGCTTCAGCACCGCGTCGGCCAGCCGCGCCGTGCGCTCGCGTTCGGCGAAGCGCACGCTGGCGCCGCTCTGCACGATCGCCTTGTGGAACAGGCCTTTCGCCCGTGGCATGGCGAGCAGCGCGCTCACTTTGCCGCCGCCGCCGGACTGGCCGAAGATCGTGACGTTGCCCGGATCGCCGCCGAAACGCGCCGCATGCTCGCGCACCCATTCCAGCGCCAACACGAGGTCGAGCACGCCGGCATTGCCGGACTGCGCGAAGCGCGCGCCACCTGCCTCCGAGAGATCGAGATGGCCGAAGATGTTGAGGCGATGGTTGACGGCCACCACCACGACGTCATTGCGCCGCGCGAGGTTGGTGCTGTCGTAGCGCGGCGAGTTGGCCGAACCGTAGGAGAAGGCGCCGCCATGCAGCCACACCATCACCGGCCGCTTGGCGTTGTCGAGGCCGGGCGTCCAGACATGCACGGTCAGGCAATCCTCGCCGACCGGCAGGGTGTCGACCGGTCCCCACACCGTCGCCAGCTCAGGCCGCTGCGGCGCGGCGGCGGCCTGCGGCGAGCGGCCGGCATAGGCCGTGGCTTCGCGAACGCCGCTCCACGGCGTCGGCGGCTTCGGCGCCAGGAAGCGGTTGGCGCCAGCGGTCGACGCGCCATACGGAATTCCCTTGAAGACGTGCACACCGCCTGACGTCACCCCGCTGACACGGCCGGACGCAGTTTCGACGACGGGCGAGCGGCTGACGACAGCAACATCAGGAGCCATTGGCGCATTCCTTCCCTGCTTTGCAGGCCCGCATGATATCGTCCCGGCCTGGATTCCAAAGGGGGAAACGATGGAACTCAAAGGCACGGTCGCCGTCGTCACCGGCGGCAATGGCGGGCTCGGCCAGCGCATCTGTCACGCGCTTGCCGCACAAGGCTGCCACATCGCCGTGGTCTACGCCCAGAGCAAGGACCAGGCGGCGGGCGTGGCGCGCGATCTCGAGAAGCACCAGGTCGGCGCCGCCGCCTTCGGCTGCAACGTCACCCAGCGCGACCAGGTGCAGCGCCTGGTCGACGACGTCGTCAAGCGCTTCGGCCGGCTCGACATCCTGATCAACGATGCCGCCTACAACAAATCGATCCCGTTCAAGGATCTCGACAACCTGACCTACGAGGAGTGGACCAAGATCATCGACATCAACCTCACCGGCCCGATGCTGCTGACCAAGGCGGTGGCGCCGGTGATGAAAAAGCAGGGCAGCGGACGGATCGTCAACATCTCCTCGGTCGCGGGGCTGGGCCCGACGGGCTCCTCGATCGCCTACGCCGTCTCCAAGGCCGGCCTGATCCATCTCACCAAATGCATGGCCGTCGCGCTGGCGCCCGAGGTGCTGGTGAACTGCGTCGCCCCCGGCCTGCTCGAGGGCACGCGCGCCACGGCGAACCTGCGGCCGGAAGCGATCGAGACCGGCCGCAAGCTCTCGCTGCTCGGCAAGGCCGCCGACAAGGACGACTGCGCCGACCAGGTGGTGACGATGTGCCGGACCAACACAATGACCGGCCAGACCCTGGTGATCGATTCCGGCCGCACCTTCCACTAGAGCATAGTCCGTTCGGCTGGAATCAGCCGAACGGACTATGCCTTTGGTCGAGGCGCCTCGTGCATCGCGTTTCCGATCAAATGGAACCGCGGGGCGGTTCCATTTGATCTGAAGCCGCACTAGCGTTACTTCAGCAATGCCTTGGTGCCGTCGACGCCCTTCGGGTACGGCAGCGCGGTGATGAGGACCGAGGTCGGCTTGTCCTGGGCGAAGACCTGGTTGAGGTCGAGCGAGAGATAGGACGTGCGGTGCGCGTAGTCGCTGATCAGCAAGCGGTTGTTGCTGAGATCCTTGATCGCCACCCACTGCGTGTAGTCCGACACGACCTGGCTGCCGTCCTTCGACTCGGCGATGCCGAGCGGGATGTCGACGTTGTTCAGGATGTGGGTCGTGAGCTGTATCGCCTCGTCGGCGGTCTTGGGTTGCGTTGCGTAGTGGCGCAGGAAGGCGCTGCGCACGAAGCGCGACGGCGGAGAGTAGTCGCCGGGGACGCCCACGAGTCCGCCGCCCTGGCCGAGGGCGGTCACGTTGCTCTCGCCGACCCGGATCGCCGACACCGCCATGGTCGACAGGTTGAGGTAGTTGCGCAGGTTGAGAACCTGCCAGTCGTAGGTCGGCGCGTTGGTCAGCACGCCCGCGACGTTGTCATAGATGTGCCGCTGGCCATTGACGAATTCGACGACGATGCTGGCGCCGCTCCTGTCGGTGAAGACGAAATGGATGGTGGGCGGCGTCGGCCCGCTCTGCAGCGAGTTGTCGGCCCACACCTTGACGCCCGGCAGCGCGTCCCGCACCTCGGCCACTGTCGCGAACTGGCCGAGCACCCAGGCGCCGAAGCCCAGGATGGAGACGTAGCTTTTGTCCTGCGGCGTCACCGTCTGGTATTGCGTGAACCCCGGCAGGAAATTGCCGCTCATGCCGAGGCCCGCCGAGTTCTGACCTTCGAGCAGGGTGTCGCCGGGAATGATCGCGGGCTTGACGCCCACCACGGCATATTTGCTGGCAGCCGTCGTCGTCGGCAGGTTGAGGCTGGGCGGCGCGCTCATGGCGACGGTGGTGCCCTTGGGCAGGCTCACCAAGGTCCACTGCATGTCGAAGGCCCATTCCATGGTGCGGCCGGCAATCACGGCCTTGTCGGTGGCCACCAGATTGACGGCCGTGCAGGCAAGCGACGCATTGAAGGTTGCAAGGACGCAAACGCCGGCGATCAAGGCTCTCAGCATTTCTCAATCCTCCCCTTAGTCAGATATGTGTACAGAGGTGGGTGAGGTTCCGAAAGGTCGGTGCACTGCATGAGCAAGTCCATTTGGCGGGAGCGCGCCGGCACGACGTTCACCTGCGAGAAGCAGCCGGCGCAGGGCCGCGCCGGCATGGTGGTGACCAACCACCCGCTGGCTTCGGCCGCCGGCCTCGAGATGCTGGCCGCCGGCGGGAATGCCATCGACGCCGCGGTCGCCTGCCAGTTCGCGCTCACCGTGGTCGAGCCGATGATGGTCGGCCTGATCGGCGGCACGACGCTGCATATCCGCCTTGCCGACGGCAGCCACACGGATCATCGACGGCATGAGCGCCGTGCCGCTCGCCGGCCATGCGACGATGTTCAAGCCGATCGCCGGCACACCGCCCAACGTCTACGACGTCGAGCGGCGCGAGAACCAGGTCGGCCCCAAGGCGGTGGCGACGCCGGGCTCGCTGCGCGCCTGGTGCCATGCGCTCGACCGATACGGAACGATGCCGCTCAGCGACGTGATGCAGCCCGCGATCCGGCACGCCACGCGTGGCTTCACCGTGACGCCTTATCTCTCGGACTGCATCGAGAGCGCGGCGGCGGATCTGCTGCAGGATCCCTTCGCTGCCGATCGCCTGCTGCCCGACGGCACGCCGCTCAAGCCGGGCGAGCGCCTGGTGCAGGGCGACTATGCCGAAGCCCTCGAGCTGATCGCCCGGCAGGGCGAAGGTGCGCTGCATGGCGGGCCGCTCGGCGACCTGCTGGTCGAGTGCATGGAGCGCACCGGTGCCTTCATCTCCGCTAAGGACCTGACGAGCTACAAGGTGATCGAGCGCGCGCCGATCCGCGGCCGCTATCGCGGCTGGGAGATCGTCGGCCCGCCGCCGCCCGCGGCGTCGGGCGTGCACATCACGCAGATGCTGAACATCCTCGAAGGCTACGACATCGGAAAGCTCGGCTTCGGCACGGTGGACACGCTGCACCTGCTGGCCGAGGCGCTGAAGATCGCCTTCGCCGATCGCGCCGAGGCGAGCGGCGACCCGGCGTTCGTCAAGGTGCCGGTCGAGCGCATCACCTCCAAGGCCTATGCCGAGCAGCGCCGCGCCGGTATCGACCTCAAGCGCGCCAAGCAGTGGAGCGGCGGGTTGCTGGCCAAGGAAGGCGCCGACACCACGCATCTGACCGCGGCCGACGGCGAGGGCAACGTCGTCTGTACGACGCAGACCATCAACAGCCTGTTCGGCGCCCGCTTCATCGTGCCGGGCACCGGCATGATCCCCAACGACTACATGGACAACTTCGATCCACGGCCGGGCAATGCGCTCTCGATCGCGCCCGGCAAGCGCGTCACCACCTCGATGTCGCCGATGATGGCGCTGCGCGACGGCCGGGTCGCCTACGCGCTGGGCCTGCCCGGCGGCCGCAAGATCTTTCCCTCCGCCCTGCAGGCG
Organism: uncultured Alphaproteobacteria bacterium; assembly: GCA_963755595.1. Taxonomy (GTDB): domain Bacteria; phylum Pseudomonadota; class Alphaproteobacteria; order Reyranellales; family Reyranellaceae; genus Reyranella. The sequence goes on from CAVWKP010000006.1 coordinate 203,299, forward strand.
CTGATCAACCTGATCGACCACGGCATGGCGCTGCAGGAGGCGGTGGAAGCGCCGCGCATCTGGACCGAGGGACCGTTTCTCGAGGTCGAGCACGGTGTTCCCGAGGCGGTGCGCCAAGGCCTCGAGGCGCGCGGCCACAAGCTGGTGCGCATGCCGACGGTGGCGGGCGGCATGAACGCCATAGAATTCCACGACGACGGCACCATGACCGGCGCCGCCTGCTGGCGCGCCGACGGCCATGCCGCGGGCTTGGGCGGCGGGCTCGCGCGCGCGGGCGTGCGGTTCGTGCTGCCGAGCTAGAGCCGTTTTCGCCGTTTTCACCGTTTTTTAACGGTGTCGACGAACCGGAAAACGGCACGAGCCCTGAATTCATCGAGCTCGTCGCGAGTCGGGGTGGCCAGGAAAACGGTGAAAAACGGTCGATAAACGGTGAGAAAACGGTTTTTGCTGCAATGGGCATACGCAACGCTCCCAAGGTTCCTGTTCGACGCGCCCATGATACTCCCGGACGGCTCACCCACCTACTTTGGTCATTAGAAGTTCGCGCGACGCCCGACCTGCGCGCGTCGCACCCTCTCGTGCCATGTCGGCGCAGAGGCCGGTATAGGCCGTCGGATCGAGCAGCTTGTCGATCGCCTTGCGGTCCATGTGCTTGGTGAGGCGCGGGTCCGCGGCCAGCAGCTCGGCGAACGACTTGCCTTCGACGACAGTGGCTTGCGCCGCATCGTAGACCACGTCGTGCGCGTGCTGGCGGCCGATCGCCGCGCCCAGGTCGAGCATCACGGCCTCGGCCATGATCAGCCCGCCGCCGAGATCGAGATTGGCCCGCATGCGTTTTGCGTCGACCTTCAGGCCGCGCATGATCTCCGCCAGCCGGGCCAGCATGTCGCCGGTGGCGATGCAGGCGCGGGCCTCGGCGCCGTCCATCATCACGCTGGTCGTGCGATCGGCCTCGTGCTCGGTCGTCATGGCTTCCAGGGCCAACGGCACCAGGGCGCGGATTTCGGCGGCGGCGGCGATGACGTCCTGGCAGAGCTTGGGATTGCGCTTCTGCGGCATGGTCGAGCTGCCCACGGTGCCGGGCGGCACGGGTTCCTCGACTTCGCCGAACTCGGTCTTCATCAGCGTGTAGATCTCGCGGCCGATCTTGCCGCTGGTGGCCGCGAGCAGGCCGAGCAGGCAGATGTTTTCCGCCAAGTGATCGCCCAGCGCACGCGACGGCACCGCCATCGAGCCGAAGCCCAGCAGGCGGCCGATCGCCTGCTGCACCGGCGGGCCCTGCTTGCCGAGCGAGGCGAAGGTGCCGGCGCCGCCGCCCAGCATGGCGACGAAGATGCGCGGCGCCGCCTGGCGCAGGCGCTCGACGTGGCGCAGCAACTCGTCGATCCAGACGGCGACCTTGTAGCCGAAGGTGGCGGGCACCGCGTGCTGGCCGTGCGTGCGGCCGGCCATTGGCATGTCCGCCGTGCGCTCGGCGAGCTCGCCCATCGCGGCCAGCACCTCGCCGATCTGGCGCAGGATGATCGCGTGGGCCTGGCGCAGTACGAGCAAGTCGCCGGTCTGGGTGATGTTCTGCGTCGTGGCGCCCCAATGGACCCAGCCGCCGTGCGGCTCGCCGACGATCCGCCCGAGCTCCCAAACCAGCGGCACCAGCGTGTGGCCGGTGCGGGCGAAGCCTTCGTCGATCCGTTTGCGGTCCATCAGCTCCAGCCGCGCCTTGGCCGCGATCGCCTCCGCCGCGGCGGCGGGAATGATGCCGAGCTCGGCCTGCGCCCGAGCCAGCGCCGCCTCGACGTCGAGCCACGCCTGCCAACGGTTCTCCAGGCGATAGAGCGCGCGCATCCCGGGATCCGAGACGCGCGTCGCGGTCGGAAGCGTGTCGCTGGTTCCATCCATGGGTGCTCTCCCCCTTCAGCGCCGCGCGAGCAGCGCGGACGTGACCTGCTCCCACTCCTCCTGCACCGAAACGGTCGACACCGGCTTGTGGGCGCGGCGGTACCAGTAGCCGGCATTCGACATGTCGCCCTCCTGGTGATGCAGATGGGCGTGCACCCAGTTGCACTCGGCATCGTCCTCGTGCCCCTGCACGCATTTGTGCGCCTGGTCCCAGTCGCCCTTGGCGACCCACCAGAGGGCCTGCAGGGCGGGCCGCGCGCCGTCGGGGGGCGAGATGCCGGACACGCTTTCGCGAAACGCGTCGAGATCCGTCATGGCTTTCCTCCGCGCTCAGGATGACATCGATCGGCCCGATGCGCTACGAAGGGGCGTGGACGTCGCTTTCCTGACCGACTGGCTCAATCTCGTTTTGCGCTGGGCCCATATGATCGTGGGCATCGCCTGGATCGGCGCCTCGTTCTACTTCATCTGGCTGGACAACCACCTGCACGCGCCGCTCGATCCGGCCGACGCCGCCAAGGGCATCGGCGGCGAAGTCTGGGCGGTGCATGGCGGCGGCTTCTACACGGCCAAGAAATTCACGCTGGCGCCCGAGAAGCTGCCGCCCGAGCTGCACTGGTTCAAGTGGGAAGCCTACACGACGCTGATCAGCGGCTTCTTCCTGATGTGCCTCGTCTACTACTGGGGCGCCGAAGTGGCCCTGATCGATCCTTCGGTCATGCCGCTCGACAAGTGGGAGGCGATCGCCATCGGGCTCGCCTTCCTGGTCGTCGGCTGGCTGTTCTACGACTGGCTCTGCCGCTCGGCGTTCGGCGAGGACGATGCGGTGCTGGGCGGCCTGCTCGCCGTCTACTGCGTCGTCGTCGCCTGGGCGCTCTGCCACCTCTTCTCCGGCCGCGGCGCCTACATCCATTTCGGCGGCATGCTGGGCGTCATCATGGTGCTCAACGTCTACTTCGTGATCATCCCCGGCCAGAAGGAGCTGGTGAGGGCGAAGGAAGAAGGCCGCAAGCCCGACCCGAAATACGGGGCGATGGGCCGCCAGCGCTCGGTGCACAACACCTATTTCACCCTGCCGGTGCTGTTCACCATGATCAGCAACCACTACGCCGGCCTCTACGGCCACGAGTGGAACTGGGTCCTGCTGGTGATGATCTCGATGGCCGGCGCCCTGATCCGCGTATGGTTCGTGCAGCGCCACAAGGGCCAGCAAAACCCGCTGGTGCTGGCCTCCGGCCTGGTCGTCCTGGCGCTGACCGCGCTGGTCTCCCTGCCGCGGCCGACCGCCGATATCGGCCCGCCCGCCTCCTTCACCGAAGTGCAATCGATCTTCAAGGAGCGCTGCCAGCCCTGCCATGCCACCAGGCCAACGCAGGAGGGCTTCGCCGCCCCACCCAAGGGCGTGATCCTGGAAACCGAGGCCGAGATCCGGGCACGGGCGCCAATGATCAACCAGCAGGTCTGGGTCAGCCGGGTCATGCCGCCCGGCAATCTGACCCACATCACCGATGAAGAGCGCCGCCTGATTGCGCGCTGGTTCAAAGGCGGCGCACAATAAGACCATGATTCAGCGCCCGACTCGAGTTGGGGCGGCCGGCCTGCCCTGGCGCCGTCTGCTTGCGGCCGCCCTGGCCGCGGTTGCGATCTTTGCCTACTGGACCCACGTCGCCGACCGCGGCGAGCGCGCGGTCGCGCGCGACATCGCCCCCGCACCGGGCGACGCCGGCACGGGCAAGACGTGGGGCGCGCGCGTCGGCTTCGTCAACGAACGCCGGCTCGAGGAGCACTACGACAAGCACGGCGCCGAGTTCGGCCGCATCACCAAGCAGGACTACCTGCGCCAGGCGCAGCTGCTGCGCGATGCTACCGTCGTCGGGCCAGTGCTCGAGACGGTGCGGCGCGACGGCGTGACGACGCGCTTCGACCGCCAGACCGGCGCCTTCATCGCCTACAATGCCGACGGCACCATCCGCACCTTCTTCAAGCCCAATGACGGCGAGCGCTACTATCGCCGCCAGGCGGAGCGCACCGGCGAATGAGCATGCCCCCGCCGCCCGGCCCGCCCGATGTCGGAGAATTGCGCGAGCTGATCGACCAGTGGTCGACCTTCGCCACCGAGCTCGAGCGCAAGGACTACACCTTCGACCTCGACAACTGGCGCAACGACGTCGACGTGCGCGAGCTGATCCTGGAAGCGCTGCCGATGTTCAGCCGCGAGGAGATGGGCGATCACGCGCTGAAGCTCGACGCGGCAGACATGTCGTTCAAGACCAATACCCGCGACTTCAAGCGCTGCATCTGGGGCCACGGCACGGCACGGAAGGAGAAGTGGGACCCGCAGAAGAACTGGTGGTACTTCCGCACGCCGAGCCGCTCGAACGCGCAGCTGGAAGACGAGCTGGCGACGGTGCGATGACCGACAAGATCCTGGTGGAGCGCGACGGCCCGGTCACCACCATCATCATCAACCGCCCGAAATCGAAGAACGCGCTCGACAATGAGGCGGCGCACGCGCTCGCTGATGCGCTGCAGGCCTTCGAGGCAGATGGCCAGGCGAGCATCGCCGTGCTGACCGGCGCGGGTGGAGCCTTCTGCGCCGGCGCCGACCTCAAGGAGCTGGGCTTGGGCGTCGATTACTTCCCGTGGGCTGGCAGCGACCAAGGGCCACTGCGCGCGCCACTCTCCAAGCCGGTGATCGCCGCCATCGAAGGCCACGCCTGCGCGGGCGGGCTGGGCGTGGCGCTGTTCTGCGATATCCGCATCGTCGACGACACCGCCACCTTCGGCGTCTTCTCGCGCCGCTGGGGCGTGCCGATGAGCGACGGCACCACCGTGCGCCTGCCGCGCATCGTGGGCCAGGGCCGCGCGCTCGACATGCTGCTGACCGGCCGCGCCGTCGGCGCCGACGAAGCGATTGCCATCGGTCTTGCCACGCGCAAGGTGGCGCGCGGCGCGACGCGCGCCGAGGCCGAGAAGCTTGCGCACCAGATCGCAGGATTTCCGCCCATCGCCATGACCTCGGACCGCCAGTCGGCCTACGAGAGCTTCGACCGCGACCAGCAGGCGGCGATCCGGCGCGAGATGGAGCTGTCGCTGGAGGCGCGGCGCATGGAATCGCAGAAAGGTGCGGCGCGCTTCGCCCAGGGCGAAGGCCGGCACGGACAATTCAAGAGGTAGCGATGCGGGCGTTGGTTTGTCATGCCTATGGGCCGATCGAGAGTCTCAGGATCGAGGATGTGCCCAAGCCTGAGCCGGCTGCGGGCGAGATCCTGGTCAAGGTAGGCGCGGCAGGCGTGAGCTTCGCCGCCTTGCTGGGCATCCAGGGCAAGCACCAGAACAAGCCGCCGCTGCCCTTCGTGCCGGGCAACGAGATCGCGGGCGAAGTTGTGGCGCTGGGCGCGGGCGTGCGCGAGCTAAAGGTCGGCCAGCGCATCGCCACCGGCGGCAGCCGCGGCGGCTTCGCCGAATACTGCGTGACCATCGCGGCCAACGCGGTGCCGATCCCCGATGCCATGCCCTATGCCGAGGCGACCAACTTCCCGACGCTCTATCCGACGGCCTATGGCGCGCTGAAATGGAAAGCCGACATGAAGCCCGGCGAGGTGCTGCTGGTCCATGGCGCGGGCGGCGGCTCGGGGCTGACCGGCATCGAGGTCGGCAAGGCGATGGGCGCCACGGTGATCGCCTCGGCCGGCGGCGCCGACAAGCTCGTGGCGGCCAAGGCGGCCGGCGCCGATCACCTGATCGACTATCGCAAGGAAGACATCCGCGCCCGCGTGCTCGAGTTCACCGGCGGACGCGGCGCCGACGTGATCTACGATCCGGTCGGCGGCGATGCTTTCAACGTCTCGCTGCGCTGCGTGGCGCCGGAGGGCCGCATCATCCCGATGGGCTTCGCGTCAGGCACCATTCCGCAGATCCCGGCCAACATTCTGCTGGTCAAGAACGTGACGGTGATCGGCTTCTACTACGGCTACTACAACGGCTGGGGCGGCAAGGCGCCGCCAACGCCTGCCGAGGCGGAGTCGCTGGCCAAGCGCCGCGCGATGGTGATGGCGGCGCAGGACGAGCTGATGCGCTGGTTCGGCGAAGGCAAGCTCAAGGCCTTCGTCGCCGGCAGCTTCGATCTCGGTGACTGGGTAAAGGCCTTCAAGCTGATCGAGGAGCGCACCGTCGTCGGCAAAGCCGTGCTGTGCCTCGCCTCCGCGCTGCGGAGGGACTGGCGGGATAGCGCTGCAGGAGCGGTCGCGCGACGCGCGACAAGCGACCGAAGCGCGGGCGCCGCACGAGCAAAAGTCGGGTGAGCCTAGCGCCCGAACAGCAGGAATACGGCCAGAACCCGCACAGGGGCAGCGAGAATGGCCGCCGGTATCCAGGAAACGCCGACGATCGACAGAGCGGCGAACGCCACGAACCACCAGACCACGACGCCGACCAGATAGTCGCCATCCAGCGGCCCGCCCTTGTCGCGGCTGTGGACCGTCTTGGCGAAGCCGCGCTTGATCTCCAGAGCGACGTCGAGTGGATCCTTGTCGAACGCCATGTCAGATATTCCCGAAATCCCCGCCGCGGCCCTTGCCGGCGGCGAAGCGTGCCGCGCCCTGGCGCAACTCTGCCTTGAGTGCTGGTATGCCGATGCGGCCTTCGTTAGACAAGGCCTCGCTCAACTCGAGGTTCCACTGCTCATAGGAGGAGCGCCGGTCCGAGCGCATGCAGAGCTGCGGGAACTTGGCGATCATCTCGGCCAGCGCCTTGGCTTCGGTGAGCGCCCGGCCTTCCGGGGCCAGGCGATTGGCGAGCCCCCAGTCAAAGGCCTCGCGGGCGCCGACCTCGCGGCCGGTCAGGATCATGTCGAGGGCGCGGCTATGGCCGATCAGGCGCGGCAGGCGCACCGTGCCGCCGTCGATCAGCGGCACGCCCCAGCGGCGGCAGAACACGCCGAACTTCGGCGCTCTCGGACGCCACGCGCAGGTCGCACCACAGCGCGAGCTCGAGCCCGCCTGCCACGGCATAGCCTTCGACCGCGGCGATCACCGGCTTGGACAGCAGATGGCGCGTCGGCCCCATCGGCCCAGGCCTGTTCGGTTCGTGGATCGGCCGTGCCGGTGCCCGCCGCCGCCACCTTGAGATCGTAGCCGGCGCAGAAGGTGCCGCCACGGCCGGTCAGGATCGCCACAGACTGCGTCTTCGTCCTGGTCGAAGGCGAAGAACGCTTCGCGCAACAGCGCGCGGTCTCGGGATCGACGGCATTGCGCGCCTCGGCAAATCGGTCGATCGAGACGATCGTGGTGGTGCCTTCCTTTTCGACGATGACCTTTGCCACGGTCACCTCCCCTGCATCATGCGAAGCGGCGTGTAGACCAGCACGGTCTCGCCCTTCTGGTTCTTGACGTCATTGGTCGTCCGTACCAGCGCGCGCGAGGGGTCCTTCGAGGTCGGCTTGACCTCGCTCACCGAGATTTCGACATGGATGGTGTCGCCGACGTACGTCGGACCCTTGATGTCGAAGCCCATCGACAGGAAGGCGAGACCCGAGCCCTGCAGGGTGGTCGGGATCACCAGACCCTCGGCCATCGCGAAGACCAGGGCGCCCGGCACCGGATGGCCGCCCCTCATCGGCGCATGCGACGCGATGTACTCCTTGTTGGTGAACAGTTCCTCGGAAAAGCCGCAAAGCGTGACGAAATTCAGCAGGTCGGCCTCGAACAGCGTGCGGCCGTAGGTGACGAACCGGTCGCCGATCTTGAGGTCGCGCCAGTTCCAGCCTTCGCCCAGCTGCTTCATGGGTCGATCCTCAACGGGCGGGCCCTCAATGGGCGTGCTCATGCGGATGGGCGCCCTCGCGCAGCACGTAGACGCGGCTGCAATAGGGGCATTCGATCCGTCCCTGCTCGCCCAGATTGAGGTAGACTTTGGGGTGCCCCAACGGGCCGCCACCGCCGTCGCAGGCGACGCGGTCGGTATCGACGGTGATGATCTCGAAAGGCTCGGTCACGATCTCACTCCTTTTTCGCCGGCGGATGATAGCCGCCGCTTCTCTCCCGGTCATGCTCGCGGTGATGCTCGCCGGCTGCGCGCCCACGGTCATTCCGGCCGGCGAGAAGGCGGCTCGGCCCAAGCTCGAGGCCGACCGATATGTCGCAGCCGACGGCACGGCGCTGCCGCTGGCAGTCTGGCCGGCGGCAGGCAGCCGGCCGAAGGCCGTCATCCTGGGCCTGCACGGCTTCGGCGACTACCGCGACGCCTTCGAGGAACCGGCCGAAGTGTGGTCCAAGGCCGGCATCGTGACCTACGCCTATGACCAGCGAGGCTTCGGCCAGAGCCCGACCCGCGGCCGCTGGCCCGGCACCGAGACACTGGTCGAGGACGCCAAGGCGGTCGCGGCGCTGCTGCATGAGCGCTATCCCGACCTGCCGATCTATGTCGTGGGCGAAAGCATGGGCGGCGCGCTCGCCCTGGTCGCGGCCGATCGCGGGCTCGAGGTCGACGGGCTGATCCTGAGCGCGCCCGCCGTGCGTTCGCGCGAGAGCTTCGGGCCGCTCGCCAGCGCCGGCCTGTGGTTCTTCGCCCACACCATTCCCTGGCTGCCGGCCGGTCCGACCTCGATCGACTTCAAGCCGACCGATAACCCGAAGACCATCAAGAAGCTGCAGACCGACCCCTTGATGCTGCGCCAGCCGCGCGTCGACCTGGGCTACGGGCTGGTCGATCTGATGGATGCCGCCTGCGATGCCGCTCCGCGCGTGAAGCAGCCCTACATGATCCTGCACGGCGTCGGCGACCGGCTGGTGCCCGAAGGCCCGCTCAAGGCCATCATCGAAGTCCTGCCGCCGCGCGCCGATTCCAAGCTCGCCTTCTACAAGAACGGCTATCACCTGCTGATGCGCGACAAGGACGGGCCAAAGGTCTCGGCCGACATCGTGGCCTGGATCGCCGACCACGAAGCCGCGCTGCCGTCGGGCGCCGACGCGCCCGGTATCGCGCCCAAGCTCGCCGCCGCCTGGGGCACCAAGCGACTCACGCGAGGATGTCAGCCGCAGCGAATGACGACCGACGCCGGGCCGCGCACGTCGCGCTGGTCGCCCGCGGTCGGCATGTTCTCGCTCTTCAGGACCTGGTAGTTGCCCATGGTGCTGTTGCACATCTGGATGGCGCGCTGCATGCAGCCGCCGGGCGCGTCGCACCTGATGGCATAGGCGGCCTTGCCGTCGCCCCAGGTCACGGTCTCGACGGAACTGCGGATTTCGGTCGTGCCGCTCGCCGGCTGGTTCATCGGTCCGCTCTGCATGCAGGCCGTGGCCAACGCCAAGGCAGCCGTCGTGAGTGCCAAGCCAAGTGACGATCGTGTGATCATGCCTGCTCTCCCCTGTATTTCCCGATTATAGCGCGACGGCTATCCTTCGGCATGTTCATGAATTCGCTCAAGACCGTGTGGCTTGCGGTCGTCATCGCCCTCCTCGTGGCGAGTTGCAAGGATGCCCCCGGGGCCGACGGCCGCTATGCGCACGGCAACTACTACCGCGCCGGTGACGGTCGCTGGGCGCCCTAGGGGCGGAAGTTGACTTCCCTCCCGGCACGTCGCAGTCACTCTGGAGGCACGTCAAAGGGGGACCATGCGAGCGGCGTCCATCGTCGCCGCGGTGATCGCGGTTCAAGCATCCATATGCGGCCTGCCGACCCTCTCCCGCGCGGACGAAAGCGGCGCGAGCGCCTGGCTGCCCGGCCAGTACGCAAGCTTTGCCGCGGAGCCGGGCGACCCGGGCTTCTCCCTCGAGACGATCTACTATCATCGCAACGCCAGCGCCTCGGCTGGCCGGTCCTTCACCATCGGCGGGCGACTGGCGGCCGGGCTCGACATCACCGAGCAGTACATCTTCCTGACGCCGAGCTACACCTTCGCCGACCCGGTCCTGCATGGACAACTGTCGCTTGGCGTCACCTTCGCGCCCGGCCGCATGGACTCGTCGATTTCAGCGACCTTGACGGGACCGCGCGGCAATTCGGTGAGCGGCTTCAGCGGCGACACGATGACCGGCATGGGCGACATCTATCCGCTGGCGACGCTGAAGTGGAACGTCGGCGTGCACAATTTCATGGCGTACCTGATGCCCAGCATTCCGGCGGGCGACTACGATCCCAACCGCCTTGCCGGCCTCGGCATCGGCCATTGGTCGCTCGACGGCGGGCTCGCCTACACCTACATGGGCGCATCCGGATTTCGAATTCTCGGTGACCGCCGGCCTCACTCACAATTTTGTCAATCCCTACACGCTCTACCAGAGCGGCATGGACAGCCATGTCGATTGGGGCGCGTCCTACTCGCCCTCCGAGAACTTCTACTTCGGCGCGGCCGGCTACTTCTATAATCAAGTGGGTGCCGACAGCGGACCGGGCGCGCAGCTCGGGGCCTTCATGTCCCGGGTGATGGGAGCGGGCCCGCAGGCCGGGTACTCTTTCACGATCGGCGGCCGCAACGTCGAGCTCATGCTGCGCGGCTACAAGGAATTCGCCGCGGAGAACCGGCCGGAGGGCTGGAATTTCTGGGTCGGCCTGTCGTTCTCGAGGACGCACGGGAGCGGCAAGTAGGAACCATGGTCGCAAGCTTCGTGCACCGCTACCTCGACCCCGCCGAGAGCTTGGGCGAAGTGCTGTTCGGCCTGATCATGGCGCTGACCTTCACGCTCGGTGCCGGCCTGCTGTCACAGCGCGAACCGATCGAGGTGCGCGAGCTCGTAGTTGCGATGATCGGTTGCAACGTTGCCTGGGGCATGATCGACGGCGCGCTCTATCTGATCGGATCGGTTTTCAGCCGCAACCAGCGGGTCAACTTCGTGCGCAAGCTGCGTCGTACCACCGACGAGGCAGAGGCCATGGCGGCGATCCGCGAGGAGTTCGGGCTCGAGGACGAGCCCGAACTGCCGGCCGAAGACCGCGCGGCCTTTCACCGGGTGGTCCTCGACATCATGCGACACGCCAGCACCCGGCGCGCCCGACTGCGGGCGCAGGATTACCAGGCTGCCGCCGTCATCGGCCTCATCGTGGCCCTCACCGCCCTGCCGGGCGTCCTGCCGTTCCTCGTGCTCGGCGATGGCTACTCGGCGCTGCGGTTCGCCAACCTCATCCAGATCTGCTTGCTCTTCCTGGTCGGCTTCCGCTGGGCCCGCCATACGGGCGGCAACCCATGGTTCACTGGATTTGCCATCGCCGGCCTCTGCATCGGGCTGGTTGCCGTGTCGGTGGCGTTGGGCGGATAGTCGTTGGACGGATCGCCGGGAGGGACGCGCCATGTCGAAGAAGCAGGACAACGAAAAGCTCGACCGCAAGACCTATGAGAAGGAATTGAGTCGGTTGCAGGAGGAGCTCGCCCACCTCCAGGCGTGGGTGAAAGAAAAGGGCGAGCGGATCATCATCGTCCTCGAGGGGCGCGACGCCGCCGGCAAGGGCGGCACCATCAAGGCGATCACCGAGCGCGTCAGCCCGCGGGTGTTCCGCGTCGTGGCGCTGCCGGCGCCGTCGGACCGCCAGAAGAGCCAGATGTACATGCAGCGCTACGTCGAGCACTTCCCCGCCGCCGGCGAGATCGTGATCTTCGACCGCAGCTGGTACAACCGCGCCGGCGTCGAATATGTCATGGGCTTCTGCACACCCGACGAGCACAAGCGGTTCCTGAGCCTCTGCCCGATCGTCGAGAAGTTCGTGGTTGATGGCGGTGTGCGCCTGCTCAAGATCTGGCTGGAGGTCGGCCAGCAGGAGCAGGACAAGCGCTTCCGCGCTCGCGTTGAAGATCCACTGCGCCAATGGAAGTTGAGCCCGATGGACATCGAGTCCTATTCCCGCTGGTACACCTACTCCAAGGCCCGCGACCTGATGCTCGAGCACACTGACACCGACTTCGCGCCATGGTACCTCGTCGATTCCAATGACAAGAAGCGGGCGCGGTTGAACGTCATCAGGCACATCCTGGCGCAGCTTCAGTACAAGCGGGTGAAGCACGACAAGGTGAAGCTGCCGGGCCGCTCCGACAAGGGCAAGTACGACGACTCTGCCACGCTCGAGGGCCGCAAGTTCGTGGAACAGAAATACTGAAAGAATGCCGAGCTATAGTCGTCCCGCCGCAGGTGGCGCTCATAGCAATCGTTGGCCTGCACGGCCTTCTTCCTTGTATGACGGCTGGTCGCGTGTGGCTAGGGCGACAGTGCGCTCGGCACGAAGAAAAACGTCAGGCCGAGCACGACATAGACCGCCAGAAGCTGGACGCCCTTGAGCCAGTCCGACCGTCCGGTGGAGGTAACCTGTCCCGTGATAATGATCGACAGGAAGACCGTGAGCACCAGTCCGCGCGGGAAGGCGAGGTCCATCGGTGCCGGGCCGATGAAGTAGCTTGCCAGCACCAGCACGGGCGCCACGAACAGCGCCACCTGCACGCTGGACCCGATGGCGATGGAGAGCGAGAGATCCATGCGGTTCTTCATGGCCACCGTGATCGCGGTCGCATGTTCGGCGGCGTTGCCGAGGATGGCCACCACGAAGACGCCCACGAAGACGCCGCTGAGGCCAAGCAACTCCGCCGCCGGGCGGATCGAGCCCACCAGGATCTCACTCATCCAGGCAATCAGCACCGTGGCGCCGGCCAGGACGGCGGTGGCCCGGCCGGTCGACCACGCGGCGCCGGGGTCTTTGTCCTCCTCCTCGTGAGCGGAGCCGGCGAACAGCGAGGAGTGAGTGATCAGGCTGTAGACGAGGTAGAGCCCGTACACCGCCAGCAAAATCACCGCGATCGAGACGCTAAGCCGGCCTAGCCCGAGCTGCGCCTGCGAGCCGAGTGCGCCCTGATAGGCGGCTGGCGTGACGAGGGCGATGGCCGCCAGGGTCAGCATGGTGGCCTGAGCGCGAGCACCTTCCGCATTGAACTTCTGTTCCTTGTGGCGGAGGCCACCCGCAAGCATCGCCCCGCCCAGCACCAACAGCACATTGCCGACGATCGAGCCGATGATCGAGGCTTCCACGACGTCGTAAAGACCGGCGCGCAAGGACACCAACGCGATGATGAGTTCTGCTGCATTGCCAAACGTCGCGTTCAGAAGGCCACCGGCTCCTTCGCCCACCCGCTCGGCCAGATGCTCGGTCGCCCGCCCCATCCAGCCCGCCAGCGGCAGGACCGCCAACCCGGAGGCGATGAATATGCCGAGGTGGAAGTGCGGCGCGTAGTGCTCGAGCGCGATCGCGATCGGCACGAAGATGATCAACCAGTTCAACGCCGCTCCTCCCAGTCGATGCCGTAGCGCCTCACATAGTCGTCCACCGCCTCGCCGATGGTCGCGAAAAAGCGCTCCTCGCCGAACCGCTGGAATAGCTCGAAGCGCCGGAGCTTGTCCTTGACCGGATCCTTGAGCTCGGCGAAGCACAGCTCCACGCCGGCCTTGTTCAACGTCTCTTCCAGTTCGGCCAGCGCGTCGGCCGAAGTGACGTCGACACTCGTGACGGGCTCGGCGGCGACCACCAGCCGCCGTGTCGGCGTAGGCGCTGCGGCCACGGCGTCGAGCGCCCGTTCCTGGAAGAACTCGGCGTTGGCGAAGAACAGCGGCGCATCCCAGCGGAACAGCACCAGACCCGGCACGAGACGAGCATCAGGATAGCGCGTGATGTCGTGATAGCCGCGGACGCCCTCGGCCCGTCCGAGCACGGCCGAGTGCGGCCGCCAGCCGTCCCACAGGAACTCGATCACCGCGATCACGATGGCTAGCCCGATGCCGGGAATGGCGCCCAGCACCGCCACGCCCGCGAAGCAGACGATGGACAACCAGAATTCCCAGCGCTGGATGCGCCAGATGCGGCGCAAATCATCGATCTCGAACAGGCCAATCGCGGCCGCGATCACCACGGCGGCCAGAGCGGTCGATGGAAGGTGCTTGAGCAGGTTCGGAGCCAGCGCCAGCAGCAACGCGACGGCGACGGCACCTACCACGCCCGTGAGTTGGGTCCTGGCCCCGGCCGCTTCGGCGACCGGAGTCCTGGAGCTGCTGGAGCTGATAGGGAAGCCCTGGAACAGGCCGGCGGCGAGGTTGGCAGCGCCCAGCCCTATCATCTCCTGGTTGGGATCGACGTATTTGCCCGTGCGCGCGCTGTAGGTCCGCGACAGCACGCTGGTGTCGGCGAACGACACCAGCGCCACCGCGCAGCCTCCCAGCAAGACGGATACGATGTCCGCCGCGCTGATCCAGGGAAGGGTGAAGCTGGGCAGCCCCTGAGGCAGGGGCCCCAGCACTGCCACGCCGCCCTTGGCGGAAAGATCGAGCGCGCCCACGACGACCGTTGCGCCGACGACGGCGATGAGGACGCTGGGTATGCGCTTTCCCCGCAGGAGCAGGATGGTAAGGAGCGTCGCGGCGCCGATGAGGAGAGCGGTCCAGTTGGTTTTGCCGGCCCACACCGCCTGACCGATCGCCCACAGGCTGCGCAAGGGGCCTTCGGCGTCGATCGAGAAGCCCAGCAGCTTCGGGATCTGGCTGACGATGACCGTGAGCGCGATACCGTTCATGTAACCGTAGCGGATCGGCTTCGACAGGAGCTCGGTGATGAACCCCAGCCGTGCCAAGCCGGCAATGATGCAGACGGCGCCGGACACCACCGCCATTGCACTCGCCAGCGCCACGGCGCGCATCGCATCGCCACCCGACAGCGCCAGCACGACGGCCAGGATGATCGGCGCCAGCGAGGAGTCCGGGCCGAGCACGAGAATGGGACTCGGCCCGAATAGCGCATAGGCAAGCAACGGCACGACAGTCGCATAGAGCCCGTAGATGCCGGGCACGCCGGAGGCCACCGCATATGCGACACCGACCGGAACGAGCATCGTGGTCAGCACGAGCCCGGCGATTACGTCGTGTTGCAGCCAACCCGCTTGGTATTGGCGCAACATTGCGATTCCGGGTATCCAGCGATTTGGCCCGGCCAAGTCCGCCTGGGAGCGCGGCCGCAATGAAGGGCCAGGAGCGCTCATTCTATTCTCCCGCCCGGCTGTTCAACCTTCATTTGTAACCACGTATCGATGGCCGTGCAGGTCGCGTCGCGGTCCTTTAGAATGGATTGAAAGTATCGCCTGAATTGAATTGCCTGTCGAACACCGTCGTGACCGGCTTCAAGATGAGCGCCGCATCACGCGTCGATCCAGCTGCCAGCTGTTCAGGGCTGGAGCTGGCCGAACTGCGGGACGATGTCGCCGACAGCCTGAGGGCTGCTGGCGTCGAAGGCGACCTCGGTCCAATATCGTCCCATCGGACCATCGAAGACTGCCTGCGCAAGGGAGGGGCTGCATGAAGATACCGACTGCGAAGGATCTGCAGGCCAAGATCGCACTGGCCGAAAGCGAGAAAGCCTCGGTGGCGATGAAGGCGCACGCCGCGGCGGAAGCCGAGAAGAAGGCCTTCCTCGACCGCCTCAGCAAGCCGTCGGGCCTGACCGACGAGCAGGTGCTCGAAAAAGCCGCGCATATCATCACACGCGCCGTCGAGAACGGCCTGACATCGGTGCAGATATTCCGCTTTCCCAACCACATCTGCACCGACAATGGCCGCGCCATCGACCAGGGGGAGCCGGGCTGGGAGAAGTCGCTGACCGGCATCCCCAAGGAACTTTTCTCGTTCTGGGAACGGCAGCTGAAGCCGAACGGCTATCACATCAAATACGAAATCATCGATCGCCCGGGCGGGCTGCGCGGCGACGTCGCTGTCTTCCTGAGCTGGGGCTGAGGGACTTCCGCCTCAGACGCACTTGAAGCGGACGTAGTAGTTGATCTGCCGGACAAGCCGGTGATCCAGCACCTGCGGATTGAGCCCTTTGACGCCGCACACCTCGCGCATGACGCGCGTCGCCGCCTCTTGGCCACGCTCGGTCTCGCTCTCGGGATCGGGATTGACCACCATGGCGTCGCGCACGACCAGGATGTCGAACTCTCCCGGCACGCCGGTGGGTTTGAGGTCAACTTTCATGCGCTTGCCGGCGACGTTCATGTATTGCGACTGCGTGCCCTCGATCGACTGCTGATCGTGGCAGGCACCCAAGCCGAGCGCCGCCAGCAACGCCGCCACCAGGGTCAATCGGTCGATGTTCATGAGCGTCTGCCCTCAACGATCGGGGCGCGTCGGAGGACGCCCGACATGCATGTGGTTCTCGACCGATTTTACGCCCGGCACCTTGTGCACCGCCTCGGCATAGGCGCTGCGCATCAAATCGTTCGCCACCATGCCCCACAGATGGACGACGCCGTGCGAAATGACGACGTCGGAGCGCCGGGCCTGCGACCAATCCCGCTGCTGAAGGGCTGCCATCACTGCCGGGCGCAGGCTCTCGTCCGCGGTGTGCGCTACGGCCGGCTTTTGCGCATAGGCATCCGGGCCGACCGAGATCAGGGCCTGCAGCAGGTCGACGCGGCTCACGATGCCGACCACCGAACGGTCGTGAATGACCGGCACGCGCTTGATGCGGTGCTTCAGGAACAGATCGGCGATGTCGCGCAGGCTGGTGTCCTCGGCGGCCGTCACCACGTCCCTGGTCATGACCTCGACGACGCCCCGCGACTTGGCCTCGGCAATCGCCTTGGCGGCCCGCTCCGAGTCCGACGACTCGGCCGGCGCCATCCCGCCGAGATGCCGGATCACGTCGGCCTCGCTCAGGATGCCGACCATGAAGCCCTGGTCGTCGACCACCGGCATGGCGCTGACGCGGGCATTGATCAGCAGCCGCGCCGCTTCGAGCACGGTGGCCGACGCGTTGATCGACATCACGCCATCCGACATCACGTCTTTGGCTCGCATGGCGCCTCCCCCGGGAACGACCTGCGATTTGACCACAAGTCGCGGCCGCTTGCCATCGCAACAGTGGCGGCAGAAATAGGTGCTCGACGCCTACGGGGAGACAAACGTGCTACCGAGACGCGTCCTTTGGCGACAGGCTGCCTTATGCTGAACGGCACGCAGCTCAGCGGCACCTATTCGCGCGGACGACTTGCGCGGACGACGCTCCGCGGCCCGGCGAGTTTCAAGAAGATCTGAACCGGAACATTCCTAGCCTTTCACCACCGCCGTCAATTCGATCTCGACCAGCAGGCCGGGCACGGCAAGCGCGCTCACGGCCACCAGCGTCGAACTCACCACCGACCCCTTGAGTGCCTTGGCCAGCGCCTTCGAGACGGCGCCCATGTCGCGGATGTCGGTGACGAAGATGGTGAGCCGCGTCAGGTCCTTGAGCGTGGCGCCGGCCGACTTCAGGCCCGCCGCGATCTTGCGCATGGTGACCAGCGTCTGCTCGCCGGCGTCCCTGCCCTGCACGCGCCCCTTGGCATCGAGCGAGGTCGTGCCTGAGACGAAGACGAACGGCCCGCTTTTGATGGTGCGCGCGTAAAAGCCCACCACCTCGGTGCCGTCGCGAAAAACCTGCTTGGCCATGAAAGACTCCCCTCCTTGGACGGGCCGCACTATCCTCGGATCGTCCATGGAGCTCAAGAACCTCGCCGCCATCCTCGATCCCGCCGCGCCGGACGATCGCGATTTCCTCATCCAGCTTTCGCCCGAGGGCGACGAGGAATTCCGCCTGAGCTACGGCAAAGCCCGCAGGCGTATTGCAGGCCTGGCACGCGGCCTCTTGAAGCGCGGGCTCAAGCGCGGCGAGGCGGTGGCGATCGTGGCGGCCAACAGCGCCGACTACCTCCTGCTCTACATGGCGACCATGGCGGCGGGCCTGGTCTCGGTCTGCGTCAACCACAAGCTGCCGCGCGAGACGGTGGCCCACGTCATGAAGGACTCCGCGGTGAAGTTCGCCGTGGCCGATGCCGAGCGCGCGCCCTTGGTGCGCGAGCTGGTACCGACGCTCGCCATCGAGCAGCTCAACTCGCTGCTCGATCCCGGCCCGTTCACCGCGATCGACATGCGGCCGGAAGAAGTGGCGATGGTGCTCTACACCTCGGGCTCGACCGGCCTGCCCAAGGGCGTGCCGCTCAGCCACGGCGGCTATGTCTGGGCGACCTGCGCCACGCCCGAGCAGCGGCCGGCGATGGAGGGCCAGAAGGTGCTGATCGCCGCGCCGCTCTTTCACATGAACGGCCTGTTCAGCGCGAAATTGGTGATGCTGAACGGCGGCACCATCGTGCTGATGACGGCCTTCACCGCCAAGGGCTATATCCGCGCCATCGACCGCCAGCGGGTCGCCATGATCACCTCGGTGCCGACCATGCTGGCGCTGGTGATGCGCGAGACCGAGGAGCTCGCCAGGGCTGATCTGAGCTGCGTTACCACGGCCGTCACCGGCTCGGCGCCCTCGACGCCGGAGTTCTTCGCCGACATGCATCGCCTGTTCCCCAAGGCCGAGACCGCCAACAGCTGGGGCACGACGAAGTCCGGGCCGATCGCCTTCGGCGCTCACCCGAACGGCCTGCCAAAGCCGCTGGGCGCGCTCGGCTATCCACGCCAGGGCATCGAAATGAAGTTTGTCGGCGGCGATGCCAACCAGGGCGTGCTGCACATCAGAACGCCGGCCTTGATGACGGGCTATCTCAACCGCGAGGCCGACACCAGGAAGCGCCTGATCGACGGCTGGTACGACACCGGCGACGTGATGCGCCGCGACCAGAACGGCTTCGTGTTCTTCGTCGGCCGCGCCGACGACATGTTCCAGTGCGGCGGCGAGAACGTCTATCCCGGCGAGGTCGAGAAGCTGCTAGGCCAGCATCCCGACGTGGCCCAGGTCTGCGTCGTGCCAGTGGCCGACGAGATCAAGTACCAGCTCCCCGTGGCCTTCGTGGTGCCCAAGCCCGGCGCCCAGCCGAGCGAGGATACGCTGCGCCGCTTCGCGCTCGACAACGGCCCAGCCTACGCCCATCCGCGCGCCGTGTGGTTCGTGCCCGAACTGCCGCTGGCCGGCACCAACAAGATCGATCGCAAGACGCTGGTCGAGCGCGCCGCCGCCAATTTCAGCCGTGAGAGCGCGCGGCGGGTGTAACCTGCCTCCGTTGCAGGCCAAGACCCCGTCCGGTATGGTCCGGCCGATCGTGGACCCGTAGCTCAGCTGGATAGAGCGCTGCCCTCCGAAGGCAGAGGTCGTGAGTTCGAATCTCGCCGGGTCCGCCATCAAGTCCTTGAAATTGCTGGAGACGCAACTCGATCGCGGGACTGGCGCCGGCAGTACGGGCGACATCCTCGAGCGCGTGGCGCGGCGGATCAGGCGTGGCCCGCGACGGTCGCGCCGGCGCCGGGCGTGGCGCCCGGCGGGCAGGTGCCGAGGATGATCATGCCGAGCACCTCGTCCTTGGTCACGTCGCGCGTATGGCGCGGTGCCGACGAGCCGGCCGTTTTTCATCACCGCCACTCGGTCGGCGAGGTCGAACACGTCGTGGATGTCGTGGCTGATGAGGAAGATGCCGATCCCCTCCTTCTTGAGCTGGACGATGAGTTCGGCGACCTGTTGCGTCTCCTGCGGCCCGAGCGCGGCCGTCGGCTCATCCATGATCAGCACGTGGGCGTTGAAGTGGATCGCCCGCGCGATGGCAACGGCCTGACGCTGCCCGCCCGAGAGCGCGC
Source organism: uncultured Alphaproteobacteria bacterium (assembly GCA_963755595.1). Lineage (GTDB taxonomy): Bacteria > Pseudomonadota > Alphaproteobacteria > Reyranellales > Reyranellaceae > Reyranella. Next base: position 222,765 of record CAVWKP010000006.1, read on the forward strand.
GCACCGGCTCCTTGAATTTGGCGAAATGCGGATTGAGGCGGGCCATCACCCGGCGCGTCTCGGCTTCCATGGCGACGTCGTCGAGCGTGCCCCAGGCGCTCCTGAGCTCGCGCCCCAGGAACAGGTTGGCCGCGGCGTCGAGATTCTCGGCGAGCGCCAGGGTCTGATAGATCGTCTCGATGCCGTAGCGCCTGGCGTCGCGGGGGCTGTGGATCGCAGCCGGCCGGCCGTCGATGCGGATCTCGCCCGAGTCGGGCCGATAGGCGCCCGAGAGCATCTTGATCAGCGTCGACTTGCCGGCACCGTTGTGGCCCAGCAGGCCGACGACCTCGCCGCGGCGAAGATCGAGCGACACGTCGTCGACCGCGCGCACGCCACCGAAGCTGATGCTCATGCCGCTCATCTCGACCAGCGGGGGCTGAGCGTCGTTCACGCTGCGCTCCCCTTCAACGTGCGCGAGCGATAGAGCCGGTCGAGCCATACGGCGATCACCAGCACGAGTCCGACGACGATATTCTGCAGCGGCGTGTCGAGACCCATCAGCACCATGCCCGATTGCAGGCTCTGCATCACCAGCGCGCCCAGCATTGCGCCGGCGACGGTGCCCAGCCCGCCGCCCAACGATGTGCCGCCGATCACCGTCGCTGCGATGACATAAAGTTCGTCGAGCGTACCCTGCGCGTTCGTCGCGGCGTCGAGGCGCGCGGTCGATATGGCGGCCGCGATGGCGCACAGCACGCCCATCAGGACGAAGACCAGCACCGTGACGCGCTTGGTGTCGACGCCCGACAGTTCGGCCGCTTCCGGATTGCCACCGAGCGCGAACACGTAGCGGCCAAAGCGCGTGCGCTGGGCAAGGAAGCTGACGACGATGCCCACTCCCATCGCGATCAGAACCGGCACGGCGAGGCCATGCGCGATCGACAAGCCCTCGGGCGGCACGGCGATGCCGCGCGCCGCAGCGATCCGCTCGGCGACGCGCGGCGGCAGGTCGTAGCCGTTGGCAACGAGCACGACGGCGAGCACGCCCAGGCAGGCGAGCCCGGCCACTGCCACCTCCGCCCACACCGGGCGCAGCGCGAAGCCGACCCGCCGGCGCTGCCTGCGTGCATAGAGCGTGCGCCAGATGATGGCGGCGAAGGCCAGCACGGCCACCAGCCACGTCCAGGTCGAGCCGATGGCGCCCTCGACCCCGCCACCCATGCGGCGGAACGCATCGTCCATCGGCGCCACCGTGCGGCCGGAGGTGATCCACCAGGCGCAGCCGCGCCACACCAGAAGGCCGCCCAGCGTCACGATGAAGGCCGGCACGCCGAGATAGGCGATGATGACGCCATGCAACAGGCCGATCGCGGCGCCGACGATCAGTCCGGCTGCCAGGGCAAGAACCCAGATGAAGGGGCTCTCGTAGCCCAGCAGAGGCGGCAGGAATTCGGCCTGCGTCACCCCCATGATCATGCCGACGACGCCGAGGATCGACCCGACCGAAAGGTCGATGTGCCGCGCCACGATCACCAGCACCATGCCCGAGGCCATGACCATCACCGACGCGGTCTGGACGGAGAGGTTCCACAGGTTGCGCGGCGTCAGGAAGGCGCCGCCGGACAGCAGATCGACGCCGATCCAGATCAACGCCAAAGCGCCCAGCATGCCGACCAGGCGGGCGTCGATCTCGGTGGCGCGCAATAGCCCAGCGAGCACGCGACCGGGGTCGCGGCGCGCGGGCGCCGCGACCCTTGGCGATGCGCCGCCTTCGGCTAGCAAGCGCGGATCAACCGCACACCTTGGCGGTGCCCGGCTTCACGCCGCGGCAGACCACGTCTTTGCTCACCCAGCCGCCCTGGATGACGACATCGAGGTTGTCCTTGGTGATCGGAACCGGCGTGAGCAGGATCGAGGTCATGGGCACCTTCTTCGGGCCGTCGGCCCATTTGACCGTGCCCGGCAGCGCCGCGAGCTTGGTGCCCTTGGCGAGCTTCATCGCCTGCTCACCCGCCGTCTTGCCGAGCACGCGCGCATCCTTCCACACGCTCACCGTCTGGGTGCCAAGCGCGACGCGGTTCAAAGCCGCATGATCGCCGTCCTGGCCGGACACCGGCACCGAGCCCGCCAGGCCCTGCGCCGCCAGCGCCGCGATGGCGCCGCCCGCCGTGCCGTCATTCGACGCCACCACCGCGTCGACCTTGTTGCGGTTCGCTGTCAGGAACTGCTCCATGTTGCGCTGCGCGTTGGCCGGCAGCCAGCCGTCGGTATAGGCCTCGCCGACCACCTTGATCTTGCCGCCCTTGATCGCGGCATCCAGCACTTCGCGCTGGCCGGAATACAGGAAGTCGGCGTTGGGATCGGCCGACGATCCCTTGATGAAGACGTAGTTGCCCTCCGGCTTCACCTTGAACACCTCGCGTGCCTGGATGCGGCCGACCTCTTTGTTGTCGAACGTGATGTAGAGAACGTCCTTCATCTCGATGAGGCGGTCGTAGCCGATCACCGGGATGCCCTCGTTCAGCGCCTTGTCGATCGCGGGACGAATGGCGTTGGCATCCTGCGCCAGCACGATCAGCGCCTTGGCGCCGCGCGCAATCAGCCCTTCGATATCGGCGAGCTGCTTCGAAGCCGAGCTTTGCGCGTCGGCCGAGATGTAGGTGCCGCCTGCCGCCGCGATCGCCGCCTTGATCGCCGCCTCGTCCGTCTTCCAGCGCTCCTCCTGGAAGTTCGACCAGCTGACGCCGATCGCCTGCGCCTGCACCGGACTGAAGGCGCCTGCCGCTACAATGCCGGTCAGGATGACGGCGCCGATCAGCGCCGCAAAAGCTGTGCGTGTCATGTTTCCTCCTGTTAGTGCCTAGACGGACGACAGTGCGACCGCTTTCCTCACAGGTCGATTCCCCACGCGCCGATCTTGCAAGCCCTCTTGAAGGGGCGGCATCAAATATGATGTGCGCACCGCATTGCGGTCAATCGCCACAAATGGCGTCTTCAGGCGTCGAAAAACTGTGCGCAACGGTCCATTTGTGAGCCTCTTGCTCGACCGCTAGAGTAGGTCGGCCGGCGGCGTTCGCCGGCGTTTTGCGGCAATGGGGGTTCCGTGGCGCACGCAGTCAGCGCCTCTTATCAGCGTTCCGAGCATATGTCGCCGCAGGGCATGGCGCTGGCGCTGCTGCTGCACGCGCTGGCCGCCTTCCTCCTGTGGTGGATGTCGCAGAACCGGCCGCCCATCCCGCTCAACGAGGACGTAGTCGAGGTCTCGTTCGAGCTGCCCAAGCCGCCGGAGCCTCCACCGCCCGCGCCGACGCCGGCACCCACGCCCACACCGGCGCCAGCCCCTCCCATCGAAGGCATACGCCCGCCGGCCGAGATCACCTCGGACAAGCCCACGCAGGTGCGCCCGACGTCGGAGAACCCGACCAACCAGAATATTCCGCTGTCGCCTCAGCAGTCGCTCGAGAAGGCGATCCCGACACCGGACCCCGAGCCGCCGCCGCCTTCGTCGGCGGCGTTTGAGCCGCCCAAGCCTGCAGCCCACGCCGCCGCAGGAGACGGCGCTCGAAAAGGCGTTCGAAAAGGCGACACCGCCGCTGCCCAAGCCCACGCCCGCGCCTGCCCCAAAGCCGCAGCAGCAGGCGCTGGCGATTCCGCCGGCCAATCCGAGTCCGCGGCCGCCACCACCACCCCAGCCGCGCCCCGCGCCGCCGCAGATCGCGCCCTCGCCGCTCAGCCGCATTCCCCAGCAGCAGCGGGCGTCGGCGGTGGCACGCGGACAGGAGGCGCCGCAGAGCTCGCCGTTCGTCAATCCGGCGGACACCTACAACAAGGCGCGCGCCGGCGACAATTACCTGTGGGAGATCGTGCGCAAGCTGCAGGGCTACCGGTTCCAGGCCAACGTGCAGGCTAACGAAGGCGTCACCGTGCTGAGCGTGACCATCGCGCGCGACGGCCGGCTGCTCAATGCCGTCATCCTCAGCTCGAGCGGCTATCCCGAAATAGATCGCGGCGTCGTGGAGGGCGTCCGGCAGGGCTCGCCCTACACGCCGCTGCCCGACACCATCCAGGGCGCCAGCGCCACTTTCCGCCTGCCGCTGATCTCTACCCGCGGCCAGTGAACGCGTTCGCTGCGCACATTGCGAAATGGCGCCTCGCGCCCGACGGCTCCGAGATCGAGACGCCATCGAGCTGGCTTCTGCCGGTGCGGCAATCCGCGCTTCCCGCGATGCTCAAGGTCTACAAACCGGGCAGCGACGAGCGCCACGGCACGGACTATTTGCGCTACGTCGAGGGCGATGGCGCGGTTCGCGCGATGGCCTCGGACGCGGAGGCGCTGTTGATGGAGCGCGCCACGGGATTGCGGTCGCTCCTCGACATGGCAGTCAACGGCGGCGATGCCCGCGCCGGCGAAATCCTGGCCGGCACGGTGGCGAGGTTGCACCGGCCTCGCGCCACAGCGCTGCCGCCAGCGCTGGTACCGCTCGAGCGGCACTTTGCCAGCCTGTTCGAGCAGGCGAGCGAACACCCGTTGCTTGGACGGAGCGCCGCCATCGTTAGAGTGCTGCTCGATACGCCAGGCGACGTGATCCCGCTACACGGCGACCTTCACCATTCCAACGTTCTCGACGGCGGCGCCCGCGGCTGGCTCGCGGTCGATCCCAAGGGGCTGGTCGGCGAGCGGACCTACGACGTCGCCAACCTCCTGGGCAATCCGTGGCCGCACGGCGAGATCGTGCACAGCACCGAGCGCATGCAACGGATGGCAGAGCTCTACGCCAACCGGCTCGGCATGGACGGACGGCGGGTGCTCGCCTTTGCCCTCGCCCATGCCGGCCTGGCGGCGAGCTGGCACCTCGACGAGGGCTCGGATCCCGCATACCGGCTGAAATGCGCCGAAGTGCTCGCTCCGCTTGTCACGGTCGAATCGCTAACGGGCTGAATTCGCGGTCTTTTTCCCTGCCACTGAACGGACTCTGGCGGAAGACGCCGCAATTGAACCATTTTCGCGGCGCCACGTTATACTCGCTGGCTCTGAGCGGGAGTTCGCCATGAAGAACGCTGCGGTTTGCGTCGTCGCCCTGTCGTCGCTGGCACTCTGCGTCGGAGCATTCGGCGTTGCCGTGCTCACCTTGCCGGCGCTCGCCGAGCCGCGCGTCGGCGTCACGTCGGCGACCACCGGCGGTCCCACCGGCAAGCCACCGGCCCAGGCCGAGCGCGTGCTGCATGTCGGCGTCGACGTGCAGGCCAACGAGATCGTCACCACCGGTTCCAACGATCGCGCCCACCTGCTTTTCCTCGACGGCTCCTCGCTCACCGTCGGGCCGCAGGCCAGGCTCAGCATCGACAAGTTCGTATACGATCCCAACAGCAAGTCGGGCGCACTGGCGATCAATGCCAGCCAGGGTGTGTTCCGCTTCGTCGGCGGCAAGATCAGCAAGACCGCGCCGGTCACCGTCACCACGCCCTCGGCCACGCTCACCATCCGCGGCGGCATCATGATTGTAAGCACCGACGCCAATCACACCGTGGCGATGTTCGTGTTTGGCAACGAGATGACGGTCACGGCGGGCGGCCACACCACGACAGTGACGCGGCCGGGCTGGCAGGTGACGACCTATGCCGGCGTCGCGCCTGGGCAGCCGGCGCAAACTCCGCCCGGCAGCCTCGCCGCCGAGCTCAAGCAGCTCGAGGCGATCGGCGGCCAGCCAAGCAACGCCGACGACGCGGCGAAGAACTCGGGTTTCGCCGACCAGAATTCCGGCCTCGGTCCCGCGGGCACCACACTGGGCGGCAACGACACGACGATCAATGGTGCCGCGACCAACGCCGTCAACAACGCCAATACGTCGCTGCAGCGGCCGACGCTGCCGCCGACGCCGACGCCGCCGGCCGGCGGGGGCGGACGCGGGCCCGGAAACTGACCGCACTGCTGCAGCGCCTATGCGAAGCCGCTGCCGACGACCCTCTGCCGTTCTCACGCGCATTTGACGAGCCGGTGGCGTTCTGCCTCACGGCATAGCCATAGCGACGACAAAATGGGCATGAAAATAGGGTATAAACTGGGCCGATATTTGCTAGGCCGCATGATGCGGCTACGTTGCCGTCCCGGGGTGGGAGGGGAACCGGAGTTTTATGGCTATCGTCAAGAAGTCGTCCGGCATCACTATCGTGATCTTGGTCTTGCTGGCGGCAGGCGGAGGTTACTTCCTCCTCGACCGGCTGGAGAAGGACAAGGCGCAAGCGGCCGCGGCGGCCTCAGCGCCAAGGCCCGCCATTCCGGTCGCGGTCGCACTGGCCGCGCCGAAGGATGTGCCGGTTTTCGTGCGCGGCCCTGGCACGGTGCAGGCGTACAAGACCGTCACGGTGAAAACCCGCGTCGACGGCCAGATCGTCAAAATCTCGTTCGAGGAAGGCCACGACGTGAAAGCGGGCGATCCCTTGTTCCAGATCGACCCGCGGCCGTTCCAGGCACTGCTCGAACAGGCCAAGGCGGCAAAGCAGCGCGACGAGGCGCAACTGGAAGGCGCCCAGCTCGACCTCGAGCGCTATGGCAAGTTGATCGGCTCCGGCTTCCAATCGCGACAGAGTTATGACCAGCAGAAGGCGACGGTGGACGCGCTCAAGGGCTCGATCGCAGCCGACCAGGCCCAGATCGACACCGCCCAGCTCAACCTCGCCTACGCCGACATCCGCGCCCCGATCGACGGCCGCACCGGCCAGCGGCTGGTCGACCTCGGGAACCTGGTGCAGACCAGCCAGGGAACCAATCTCGTCACCATCACGCAGATCAAGCCGATCTTCGTCAACTTCACCATTCCACAGCTAGCCAACCACAACCTGCGCAAGAACCAGGCGAAGGCACCGCTCACCGTCTACGCCTACAGTGCTGACGACACCTACAAGCTCGCCGAAGGCAAGATCACGCTGGTCGACAACCAGATCGACACGGCCACGGGCACACTCCGGCTCAAGGGCGTCTTCGACAACGCCAACGAGCAGCTGTGGCCGGGCGAATTCGTCAACGTCCGGCTGCAGCTGGCGATGCGCAACGGCGCCATCACGGTGCCGCAGGGCGCCGTCATGCAAGGCGCCCAGGGCAACTACGCCTTCGTCATCAAGCCCGACGGCACAGCCGAGCGCCGGCCGATCGAGGTCGAGGCGACGGAGGACGGCGTCGCGGTGATCGGCAAGGGCATCGCGGTCGGCGACAAGGTCGTGGTCGACGGCCAATATCGCCTGACCAATGGGAGCCGGGTGCGTATCGACCAGCCGGCCCCCAATGCGCCGGCCGCCGGGTCCCCCAGCGCGCCGCCGGGCAAAAGCGGCTGACGGCCACTGCGATGAATGTCTCCGAAACATACATCCGCCGACCGATCGCGACGTCGCTGATGATGCTTGGCCTGCTGGTGTTCGGCGTGGCCACCTACGGGCTGCTGCCGGTCTCGGCGCTGCCCAACGTCGACTTCCCGACCATCTCCGTGTCGGCGACCTTGCCGGGTGCCAGCCCGGAAACCATGGCCTCGTCAGTGGCCACGCCGCTGGAACAGCAGTTCGCCGCCATTCCGGGCCTCGCTTCGATGAGCTCGACGAGCGGGCTCAGCAGCACGCAGATCACCTTGCAGTTCGAGCTCAACCGCAAGATCGACGGCGCCGCCACCGACGTTCAGACGGCGATCAATGCGGCGAGCGGGCTGCTGCCCAAGGACCTGCCCAACCCGCCGACCTATCGCAAGGTCAACCCAGCCGATCGTGCGGTGCTGATCTACGCCGTGTGGTCCGATGAATTGCCGCTCTACAAGGTCGACGATTACGCCTTCGTGATCCTGGCTCAGAAGCTCTCGGCGGTCGACGGCGTGTCGCAGGTCCTGGTGGCGGGCCAGCAGGACTACGCGGTCCGCGTGCAGGTCAACCCGGCGGCGCTGGCCACGCGCGGCATCGGCTTCGAGGACGTGCGGGCGGCGATCGCCAGCGCCACGGTCAATCAGGCCAAGGGTAACCTGGAGAACGACAATCTCTCCGTGATGATCGACACCAACGACCAGCTGTTCAAGGCTGACTCCTACAAGAATATCATCGTCGCCTACAAGAACGGCGCACCGGTCAAGCTGCAGGATATCGGCGACGTCATCGATGGCACCCGGGCGCCGCGCACCGGCGCCTGGTACAACGGCAAGCGCGCCGAATTGCTGCTGATCTTCCGCCAGCCCGGCGCCAACACGGTGGAGATCGTCGAAAAGATCAAGGCGATGATGCCCCGTCTGCTGGCCTCGATCCCGCAGACCGTGCATGTCGACCTGATGTCCGACCGCTCCCAGTCGATCCGGGACTCCGTCGACGACGTGCAGTACACCATGCTCCTGACCATCGGGCTGGTGGTGCTGGCGATCTTCGTCTTCCTGCGCCACCTCTGGGCGACCATCATTCCGAGCATCACCGTGCCGCTGGCGCTGATCGGCACGTTCGGCATCATGTGGCTGTGCGACTACAGCATAGACAACCTGTCGCTGATGGGTCTCACCATCGCAACCGGCTTCGTGGTCGACGACGCCATCGTCATGATCGAGAACATCGTGCGCTACATCGAGGAGGGCGAAAAGCCGTTCGACGCAGCGATCAAGGGCGCGGGTCAGATCGGCTTCACGATCATCTCCATCACATTCTCGCTGATCGCGGTGTTCATTCCGCTCCTGTTCATGGGCGGCATCGTCGGGCGCATTTTCCGCGAGTTCGCCGTCGTGGTGACGGTCGCAGTCTGTATGTCGGCGTTCGTGTCGCTCACGCTCACGCCGGTGATGTGCGCTCAGTTCCTCAAGCGCCACAGCCACGAGAAGCGCGGCCGGTTGAACCAGATGTGCGAGGATGCCTTCAACGCGTCGGTCCGCTTCTACGATCGCGGCCTGCAATGGGTGTTCCGCCACCAGTTCATCACCCTGATGTCGACGATCGCGCTCATCTTCGTCACCGGCTACCTCTACATCACCATTCCCAAGGGTTTCTTCCCCGAGCAGGATACCGGCTTCATCTTCGGCCAGGCCGAAGCGCGCCAGGACATCTCGTTCTACGGCATGGCCAACATACAGAACGAGTTGGCCGCCATTATCAGTCAGGATCCCGGCGTCTCCGGCGTGGTCGGCTTCGTCGGGTCGACCGGCTTCAGCGGGGCCGAGAACGTGGCGCGCATGTTCATCCAGCTCAAGCCGTTCTCGCAGCGCACCGATTCGGCACAGAAGATCATCCAGCGGCTTCGGCCCAAGGTCGCGGTGATTCCGGGCGTGAAGTACTTCATGCAGGCCGGCCAGGACATCAATGTCGGCGGAAAACTCACCAAGACCGAGTTCCAGTACGTCATCACCTCGACCGATTCGGAGGAACTCAACCACTGGGCGCCGATCATCGAAGAGCACATGGCCAAGCTGCCCGGCCTGCAGGACGTGACGTCGGACCAGCAAATCGCCTCGCCGCACATCGCCGTGAATATCGACCGCGACACCGCGTCCCGGCTGGGGCTGTCGCTGGCCCAGATCGACCAGACCCTGTACGACGCGTTCGGCCAGCGCCAGGTCGCGACCATCTACGCCTCGAGCACCCAGTACAAGGTGGTGCTGGAGGTCCAGCCTAAATTCCAGACCGATCCGAGCGCGTTGTCACGCATCTACGTCACCGGGACCAACGGTCGGCAGGTGCCGCTCAGCACCGTGGCCCGCTTCGCCAACCGCATCGCGCCGCTGACGCTCAGCCACCAGGGCCAGTTTCCGGCCGTCACGCTGTCCTTCAACCTGGCGCCGGGCGTGGCGCTTGGCCAGGCGGTTGAGGCGATCCAGAAGATGGAAGTCGACCTCAAGACGCCGATCACGCTCGACGGCTCCTTCCAGGGCACGGCGCAGGCCTTCCAGTCGTCGCTCAAGTCGACGCCGCTGCTGATCACCGCCGCCATCCTCGCCGTCTACATCGTGCTGGGCATGCTCTACGAGAGCTACGTGCATCCTATCACCATCCTGTCGGCCCTGCCTTCGGCCGGCGTCGGCGCGCTGCTGGCGCTGATGATCTGCGGCTACGATCTCAGCGTCATCGCCCTGATCGGCATCATCCTGCTGATCGGCATCGTGAAGAAGAACGCCATCATGATGATCGACTTTGCACTCGAGGCCGAGCGCGAGCAGGGCAAGAGCCCGCTGGAGGCGATCCATGAGGCCTGCCTGCTGCGCTTCCGGCCGATCATGATGACGACCTTCGCTGCGATCGGCGGCGGCCTGCCGCTGGCGATCGGCCATGGTGCGGGCTCCGAGCTGCGCCGGCCGCTCGGCATCGCCATCGTCGGCGGGCTGCTGATCTCGCAGTGGCTGACCCTCTACACGACGCCGGTCATCTACCTCTACTTTGACCGCTTCGGTCACTGGTTGGCCGGCAAGAAGCGGCGACCGACTGGCGAGATACCCGCGTCGGTGCCCTCGAGGGAACCCAAGCCCGCCGATGCCGGAACGCGGGCGGCCGACTAGAGCGAGCCAGCGATGACGCAAAGCCAGTACGAGAAGGAGGAGTACCTGGAGCAGGACGAGGACGAGGCCGAGAATGCCGGCCATCGCAAGAGTGTGGTGGCACTCCTGCTCGTGATCGTCCTGGTGGCCGCGGGAATCGTTCTCGTCAATAAGCTGCACACCGTATCGAAGGTCGAGGACTGCCTGCTGGCGCACGGCAGCCACTGCAACGACCTCGTCGAGCCGCCCAAGCCTGCCGGCGTCCGTTAGGCAGGTCTATTGGGTCGCGAGCCGGCGGCGCGGCGCCTCTTCCACCAGTCGGCGATCTCGCCGACCAGGCCTTTGCGGAAGGCCATGACGATCACCACGAAGATCACGCCCTGGATCACCAGCACGAACTCGCCGAACGAGGCGAGGTAGTTCTGCATGGTGACGATGATGAAGGCGCCGACCACGGGGCCGACGATGGTGCCGAGCCCGCCGACCAGTGCCGCCAGCACGACCTCGCCCGACATGCCGGCGCTGACGTCGGTGAGGGTGGCGAACTGCAGCACCATCGCCTTGGTGGCGCCGGCGAGCCCGGCCAGCGCCGCCGACAGCACGAAAGCCAGCAGCTTGTAGCGGTCGGCCTCGTAGCCCAGCGAGACGGCGCGCTGCTCGTTGTCGCGGATCGCCTTCAGCACCTGGCCGAACGGCGAGTGGATGAAGCGGTAGATCGCGCCGTAGCCGAAGAGGAAGATCGCCAGCACGACATAATAGAGCACGCGGTCGTTCTTGATCGGCAGCAGGCCGCCGAGCAGCGCCTTGCGCGCGATGCCCTGCAGGCCGTCCTCGCCGCCGGTGAAGGGCAGCTGCACGCAGAGGAAATAGATCATCTGCGCGAAGGCGAGCGTGATCATGGCGAAGTAGATGCCCTGGCGGCGGATCGCCAGCGCCCCCGTGACAAGGCCGAGCAACGCCGCCCCCGCCACGCCCGCCAGCAGGCCGATTTCCGGCGGCATGTTCCAGACCTTGACGACATGGCCGAAGAAGTAGCCGGCCATGCCGAAGAACATGGCATGGCCGAAGCTCATCAGGCCGGCGTAGCCCAGCAGCAGGTTGAAGGCGCAGGCGAACAGCGCAAAGCAAAGCGCCGTCATCAGGAACACCGGATAGGCGACCCACGGCGCGATCAGCGCCGCCACGATCGCCAGGGCGTAGCCCAGCGCGCGGCCGTTCATCTTGTCTGCCCGAACAGGCCGGCGGGCTTGACCAGCAGCACGATCGCCATGACCACGAAGATCACGGTGTTGGAGGCCGGCGGATAAACCAACTTGGTCAGGCCCTCGATCAGGCCGAGGCCGAAACCGGTCACGATCGAGCCCATGATCGAGCCCATGCCGCCGATCACCACCACGGCGAACACGACCAGCACCAGGTTGGTGCCCATCAAGGCCGAGACCTGCTGGACCGGCGCCGCCAGCACACCCGCGAGTGCGGCGAGGCCTACGCCCAGGCCATAGGTCAGCGTGATCAGCCGCGGCACGTTGATGCCGAAGGCGCGCACCAGGGTCGGATTCTCCGTCGCCGCCCGCAGATAGGCGCCGAGCCGGGTGCGCTCGATGGCGTACCAGGTGGCGAGACAGATCACGAGGGCTGCCACCACGACGAACAGTCGATAGGTCGGCATGACCATGAAGCCCAAGTCGGTTCCGCCCCGGATCGGTGTCGGATAGGGCGCGCCGCCGGAGCCCCATTTCCACTGGAACAGGCCTTCGATGATCAAGGCGAGGCCGAAGGTCAGCAGGAAGCCGTAGAGATGGTCGAGATGGTAGATGCGCTTCAGCATCAGCCGCTCGATCAGCACGCCGAACAGGCCGATGATCAGCGGCGACAGGATCAGCGAGGCCCAGAACGGCACGTCGAGCTGGGTCAGCAGCAACCATGCTGCGAAGGCGCCCATCATGAACTGCGCGCCGTGCGTGAAGTTGATCACGTTCAGCATGCCGAAGATCACGGCAAGCCCGAGGCTCAGCATCGCGTAGAACGCACCGTTGACCAGTCCGAGAGCGACCTGTGCCATAACTCAAACCCCGAGATAGGCCTGCAGCTTGCCGATGCTCTGCTGCACCTCAGCGGCTGCGATCATGTCGACCACACGGCCGTCCTCCATCACGTAGTGGCGGTCGGAGACGGTGGCGGCGAAATGGAAGTTCTGCTCGACCAGCAGGATGGTGAAGCCGCGGGCTTTCAGCTGGCGGATGACCTCGCCGATGCGCTGGACGATCACCGGCGCCAGGCCCTCGGTCGGCTCGTCGAGCAGCAAGAGGTTGGCGCCGGTGCGCAGGATGCGGCCGATCGCCAGCATCTGCTGCTCGCCGCCCGACAGCTTGGTGCCCTGGCTGCGCCGCCGCTCCGCGAGGTTGGGGAAGAGCTGGTAGATCTCCTTTAGGCTCATGCCGCCGGTCTTGACCTCGGGCGGCAGCAGCAGGTTCTCCTCGACATTGAGGCTGGCGAAGATGCCGCGCTCCTCGGGGCAATAGGCGAGGCCGAGCCGCGCGATGGCGTCCGACGACTTGCCGAGCGTCTCGCCATCCTCGAAGCGCACCGAGCCCGAGCGCTTGCCGACGATGCCCATGATCGATTTCAAGGTCGTGGTCTTGCCGGCGCCGTTGCGACCGAGCAGCGTCACCAGCTCGCCGCGGCCGATCTCGAAGCTCACGCCATGCAGGATGTGCGATTCGCCGTACCAGGCCTGCAGCCCTTCGACTCTCAGAAGCGCGTCAGGCATGCCCGGTCCCGACATAGGCTTCGACGACCAGCGGGTTCTTCGACACCGTGGCGTACGGTCCCTCGGCCAGCACCTCGCCGCGCGCCAGCACCGTGATGGTGTCGGAGAGATCGGCGACCACGGACATGTTGTGCTCGACCATCAGCACCGTGCGGTCGCGCGCCACCGTGCGGATGAGCGCGGCGATGCGCTTGATGTCCTCCTGGCCCAGCCCCGCCATCGGCTCGTCGAGCAGCATCATCTCCGGCTCGAGCGCCAGCGTGGTCGCGATCTCGAGTGCGCGCTTGCGGCCGTAGGGCAGCTCGACAGCGGCCACCTCGGCGAACGCCGTGAGTCCGACCGCCTCGACGAGTTCGAGCGCGCGCTGATCAAGCGCGCTCAGCACGCGCTCGGAGCGCCAGAAGTGGAAAGATGTGCCGAGCTTGCGCTGGAGCGCGACGCGCACGTTTTCGCGTACCGAGAGATGGGGAAATACCGCCGAAATCTGGAATGAACGCGCCAATCCCATGCGGGCGATTGCCGCAGGAGAACTGCCGGTGATGTCTCGCCCGTTGAAACTGATGCGACCCGCCGTCGGCGTGAGGAAGTGAGTGAGCAGGTTGAAGCAGGTCGTCTTGCCCGCGCCATTGGGCCCGATCAGGGCATGGATGGTATGGCGGCGCACACTAAGGCTGACGTTCTTGACTGCTACGAACCCCTTGAACTCCTTCGTCAACCCGTGGGCTTCAAGAATGGGGGCCTCGAGGATTGTTTGTTGTTCCGCCATCGCCTCCCTCGCGATGCCGCGACTTAATCGAAGCTTTGCGCGGCTGTCCAGCAGAGCTAAGTTCCGGCCACTGCGGCTTGGGCCGCGCGTATGGGAGGAAGAAGAGTATGAAAGTTGCAAACGCTGTCCGGTTTGCCGGGGTGGTTGCGGCCACGGCCGGCCTCGCCGCCGTCGGCGCCATCGCCATTGCCCAGGCTCAGACGCCGGGGCCGCTCAAGATCGGCGTGATGGACGGCTTCTCCGGTGTCTATGGCGACCTCACCGCGGGCGAAGTCGAAGCCATGCAGCTCGCCATCGACGACGTCGGCGGCAAGGTGCTGGGCCGCTCGGTCGAGATCCTGTCGGCCGACCACCAGACCAAGCCCGACGTCGGCGCCGCGATCGCGCGCCGCTGGTACGACACCGAGAACGTGAAGATGATTACCGGGCTCGGCACCTCGTCGGTGGCGCTGGCCGTGCGCAAGATCTCGCAGGAAAAGGGCCTGATCGACATCAACACCGGCGCCGCCTCGAGCGACCTCACCGGGCCCGCCTGCTCGGAGACCGGGGCGCACTGGGTCTATGACACCTATTCGCTGGCCCATGTGACGGGCAGCGCCATGGTCAAGGCCGGCGGCGACAGCTGGTACTTCCTCACTGCCGACTATGCCTTCGGCCATGCGCTCGAGCGCGACGTCACCGAGGTCGTGAAGGCGGCAGGCGGCAAGGTGCTGGGCAGCGTCAAGCACCCGCTCAGCACGCAGGACTTCTCGTCGTTCCTGCTGCAGGCCCAAGCGTCCAAGGCCAAGGTCATCGGCCTCGCCAATGCCGGCCAAGACACCATCAACTCGATCAAGCAGGCGGGCGAGTTCGGCATCGTCAAGGGCGGCCAGAAACTCGCGGGCCTGCTGGTCTTCGCCACCGATGTGCAGTCGCTGACTCTGCCGGTCGCGCAGGGCCTGGTGCTGACCGAGTCCTTCTATTGGGATCTCAACGATGAGACCCGCGCCTGGACCAAGCGCTACCGCGCCAAGAAGGACCGGCTGCCCAGCATGCTGACCGCCGGCGTCTACAGCTCGACGCTGCACTACCTCAAGGCTGTACAGGCGGCAGGCACCGACGACGCCAAGGCGGTGATGGCCAAGATGCGCGAGATGCCGGTCAACGATGTCATGACCAAGAACGGCAAGCTGCGTCCCGACGGCCGCCTGGTGCGCGACATGTATCTCTTCCAGGTCAAGTCGCCGGACGAGTCCAAGGGCAAGGACGACATCTACAAGCTGGTCGCCACCGTGCCGGGCGATCAGGCCTACCGTCCGCTGAACGAAGGCAAGTGCCCATTCATCAAGTGAAGATTCACGCATAAGTCGAAAAGGGCGCCGCGAGGCGCCCTTTTCATTGGCGGGGGCACCTGTCTTAATGGCCGCCGCACAAGACCCGGCAATCGGGCACAAGGAGTAAACGCCGAGTGACGACACAGGTTCGGGCCCTCAAGGGGGCCTGGGGCATGACCGCCCTTCTCTTCTTCTTCATGTTGGTCAATTTCGCCGACAAGGTCGTGGTCGGGCTTGCGGCCGAGCCAATCATGGCCGAGCTGAAGATCAAGCCCGAGCTGTTCGGCCTCATCGGCTCGTCGTTCTTCTTCCTGTTCGCGATTTCGGCGGTGGTGGTGGGCTTCGTCACCAACCGGGTGCAGGCCCGGCGCACGCTCCTGATCATGGCGATCATCTGGTCGCTGGTGCAGTTTCCCATGGTCGGCGCCGTGAGCGTCGAGGCGCTGATCGCCTGCCGCATCATTCTGGGCGCGGGCGAAGGACCGGCTGCGCCGGTCGCCACCCACGCCATCTACAAGTGGTTTCCCGATTCGCTGCGCGGGCTGCCGACCGCGATCATCGCCCAAGGCTCTGCCTTCGGCGTCATCGTGGCGGTCCCGCTGCTCAACCGGATCATCGTCAACTATTCCTGGCACTGGGCCTTCGGGGCGCTGGGCATCGCCGGCCTGATCTGGACCGTGCTGTGGCTGATCTTCGGCCGCGAAGGCACCCTGGTCGACGCGCCGGTCGGGCAGAATGGCGGCGGCGAGCGCGTGCCCTATCGCTACCTGCTCACCTGCCCGAGCATCGTCGCCGTGTGCTGCGCGGGCTTCGCCAGCTATTGGGGACTGGCGCTCGGGCTCACCTGGTTCACCTCCTACCTGGTGAAGGGGCTGGGCTTCAGCCAGCAGGTCGGCGGCGATCTCACGGTCCTGCCGTGGGTCTTCGGCGCTGCCGTCGTCCTCAGCGGCGGCTACATCTCGCAACGCTTGAAGTCGAAAGGCATGTCGAGCCGGCTCTGCCGGGGCGTCTTCGCCTGCGCCGCCGTGGTCCTCGGCGGCTGCACCCTGCCCTTGGTCGGCCTCATGCCCACACCCGCGCTCAAGATCGCCGTGCTGGTGTTCGGCGCCGCGATCGGCAGCACGATCTACGTCGTGATCCCGATGATCGTCAGCGAACTCACGCCCCAGCCGCAACGCGCCGGCATGCTCGCCATCGTCAATTCGGTGGTGACCGTGGCAGGCGTGCTGGCCCCCCTGGTCATGGGCTCGATCATCCAGAGCGCGGCGAACCCGGTGGCCGGATACGAGCGGGGTTACGTCATCCTGGGTGCCTTCATGATCGCCGGCGGCGTGATCGGCCTGCTGTTCATCCGCCCGGAGGCCGACCGCAAGCGGCTGGCGGCGCGCGCCGTCCCCGTTTTGCCGCTCAGTCCTGCCCGGGCCTAGGGGAGAGCGCCATGCGCCGACGTCCGCTGCTCGCTGCCCTGCCGTTCGCACCGATGCTCTTGGCCGGCAGCGCGCGCGCCGAAGGTGCGCTCGTGGACGTGCAGAAGCGCGCCTTCACGACCAAGCGCTTCCGGCTCGAGAGCGGCGTGGTGATGCCGGAGATCACCATCGTCTACGAGACCTATGGCACGCTGGCCGCGGATGGCCGCAACGCCGTGTTGCTGACGCACGGCTTCACCTCCAGCCAGCACATGGCCGGCCGCTACAGCGAGAATGGCGCGGAAGGCTCGTGGAACGGCCTGGTCGGTCCCGGCAAGGCGATCGATACCGACAAGCTTTTCGTCGTGGCGTCGAACATGCTGGGCTCGTCCTACGGCTCGACCAGCCCGGCGCACCTCAATCCCGCCACCGGCCATCAATGGGGACCGGATTTTCCCGACATCACGCTGGGCGACATCGTCAATGCGCAGAAGGCGCTGCTCGACGGCATCGGCGTCAAGCACCTGGTGGCGGTCGCCGGCCCGTCGTATCGGCGGCTACCAGACGTTCCAGTGGGCCGTCAGCTATCCGGAATTCATGGACGGCCTGGTGCCCGTGGTGAGCGCGCCCAAAGGCTCAGGCGGCGAAGCGGCAGTGAAGTCGCTCGTTGCCACCCTCGCCAAGGACCCGCACTGGAACGAGGGCTGGTACTACGACAACGGCGGCATCACCGGCACGCTGACGGAGATGCGGGTAGCGACACTCCGGCGCTACGGCATCGACGAGCAACTGGCCGCGAAATATCCCGACAAGACGGCGCGCGAGACCGAGATCGTCCGCCGGGCGCTCAGCCTGGGCCAAATCGTTCGATGGCAACTCGCTGATCGTGCTGCGCAAGGCGAGCGTTCGCTTCGATGCCGAGAAGGATTTCGCGAAGATCAAGGCCAAGCTGCTCTACGTGCTGTCGCGGACCGACAAGGTCTTCCCGCCCACCATCGCGCCTGACGTCATGGCCAAGCTCAAGGCAGTCGGCGTCAGCGCCGACTATTTCGAGATCGACAGCGACTATGGCCATTCGGCGTCGGGCCTCGACGCCACCAAATGGGCGCCCCGGCTCAAGGCCTTCATGGCAGAGCTCAGCAAGCGCAGCTGAGGCAGGCCGCGCGAGGCGCTAGCCCGCCGACTTGGCCGGCGGTGCGCCCGGGCTCACCGGGCGCCGCTGAGCGAGTGGCGCATTGCGGATCGAATCGAGGTTGATCTCAGGCATTGGCAGCTCGAGGTGCCGCACGACGGCGTTGGCGAGCTCGTTGTAGCGGTTGAAGCTGCGGCGCAGGCGGCCACGCCAGGCCGGCACGCCGCCATTGGCGTGCAGCTCGAAGACGTGCTCGCGCTGATCGAGGGCGGAGCCGACGTGATCCCAGGCCATCTGCAGCAGCGCCGCGCGCTGCGCGGCACTGTAGCCGCCGCCGCCGAACAACTCCTCCAGGCCCTTGGCCAGGGCCGGTTCAGCCAGATCCTTGTCGCTCGGCGCCACGACCAACGAGGAGCCGGGCAGGATGCGCAGGATCTCGCCCATCCTCCGGCGGGCTTTCAGCATCGCCAGCGAACCCGCCGCAACATGACTGTGATTCGGCGAGCAGTGACCTTGCGGAGTGAATTCCGGATCGAGCTCGGCCGCCGTCAGGCAGCTCCGCACGGTCTGCACGTCGCTGATCAGGTCGAGCAGGTAATCGATGGTGGCGTCGTGTGTGGCAAGCCCCATCGCATGCGCCGAGGCGAGCGCCAGCCCCAGGGTGAACTCGGCCTTCGAAAGCCAGCAATAGAGCTGGTGCCAGAACAGCCATTGCGCCACCGGCTCGGGCGAGGGCTCGGTGAGGAAGACGCGGTTCCACGGCACCAGCACGTCGTCGAGCCACATCTGCCCGTCGAGCTCGTCGAAGCGGCTGCTGAGGGGTGCCGAGAACGAGTTGGCATCGCGTGGTGCCGGTTTGCGGCAGATCACGGTGACGCCGGGCGCGTTCACCGCGACGACGAAGGTCGCGCGCTGGCCATCGAAGTCGGCACCGTTCACAGCGCCGATATAGACGTCCTCGGCATAGGCAGGGCTGGTGTGCATGCCGATCTTGCCGCGAATCACCAGGCCTGCGCTCGTCTGCTTGACGATCCTGATCGCACCGCGTTCGGCGGGATCCTCGCGCAGCCGATGGCCGATCGGCGCGGCGCCTGCGGCGAAGGTCAGAAATCGCCCGGTGCGTGCGATCTCGGCGCGATAGGCCTCGGCATTCTTGACCTGTGCCGGCGACGCCTTGCCCAGGCCGACCGCGTGCAGGACTCCGAGAGCGATCAGGTGGCCGTAGGCCGGCGTATGCGTGATGTTGCCGGCACTGAGGAAAGTCGTTGCGGAAAAGCAGCGACCCATCCGCGTCAGATCGGCGGCGTTCCTGGGAACGAGATAACCAAGTGGCTCGCGGCCGCCGTTCTCGCCGGGAGGCGCAAGCACAGTGTCCTGCCACGCCGGATCGAAGTGCCGGTCGTACCAGGCGACGTACTCGTCGACCATAGCCCGCGTCGCCGGATGCGTCGTGACATCGTCGACCCAACCCTCCCCCAGCACCCAGACGCGCCGCCCGTCGCACAGGCTTTTTCGATAGTCGGCGCCCGTTCGCATCGAAGACATGATGAGGCTCCCCCTGCCACTGCGACCTAGTATATGCTCCCGAACCTAGGGGGAGAGTGCCATGCGTCAGACAGTTTTGGCTTTCAGCGTCGCCTTCTTGGCCATCGGCGTATCCGAGGAGTCGCGTGCCCAGAGCGATTTCATGTCGGTCTGCCGGACCACCAGTACGGAGAAGACCTGCGTCTGCATGCAGGGCCAGATCCCGGCCGACAAGATGCCTGCCGCGATTGCCGCCATGCGCAAGTCAAACGCGGCGATGAGCGAGGGCGGCAACCCGCTCGATCCATCGACGCTGCCGCCGGCCGAGATGCAGGGGCTCCAGGCCGTTGTGCTGGCTCAAGCCAATTGCATGTAGGCCGCGGCCACAAAAAGGTTACAGCCAAAGGGCGCAACTGCAACCCCTGTGATTGCGTTGGCGGTTGCTCCGCGGCACGGCCGATGAGAGAACCGGGACATGCCTTTGTCCTGGTGCATTTCCCATCCCATTCGCCTGGTGATTGCCGTCGCCAAGGGTGAGTTCGACCCGCAGGATATGGCGGAGTTCGTGCTCCGCGTCGACGCCGCCAACGCCCGGCCCTACCGCAAGATGATCGACGTCACCGGCGTCACGACCCGGTTCAGCGCCGACAGGATCCGCCGCTTCGCCCGGGTGATCCGCCAGCGTGAAGAAGACAGCGACGTCGGGCCGATCGGCGTCGTCGCGGGCTCCCCCGACGCCCATCGTCAGGCGATCCTCTTCGCCAAGCAGGCGCAACGGCATCGGCCGATCAAGGTGTTCCACGAGCAGCATGACGCGCGCAAATGGCTGGACGCCCTGGTTGGCCAAGATCGGCCGCAGCCGATCGGCGCCGCTCACACCGTGAGATTGAACGCGATGGAGATGCGCTCGGCGTTGCCGCGATAGGGTCGCACCTGATGCAGTAGCCAGGCGGGGAAGATCACCATCCGGCCGGCCGTCGGCTGGACCTTCTCGGTGGCGCCGGCGGACAGGCTTCCCGACAGACCTGCTTTTCCGACAAGTCGAAGCCAAACACGGCCCACTGGGAGGGTCCCGGCGAGCCGCTGGTTCGATGGCTGTCGTGGCCACTACGCGATACTCAAGGGCAACGGAGGATCAGCCGGCCACTTCCTTGATGCGGGCGATCAGCTCGTCGACCGCCTTGTCGACCGGCACCTTATCGTTCACCACCCGGTTCATCGCCTTGGCCCAGGCGTTCTCGTTGTTCAGGATGGTGAACTTGTAGTTCTTGGTGAATTCGAACGGGGTCGTGCCGGCCTTGAACTGCTCGTACACCGCCTTGCGATGCTTGTCGGCCTGCCAGAACGGGCTCTCCTGGCCGACCTTGGTCACGGGGAACCAGCGGCCGAGCGCGCCTTCGACGTAGGGGCGGAGATTGTCCTCTTCCAGCATGAACTTCAGGAACTCCTTGGCGCGTCGCCTTGTTCTTCGAGGCCTCGAAGATCACGCCGACCTTCACGGCGGTGCGATAGACCATCGGCGAGCCATCCGGCTTCTTCGGGAGACCCGCGGTGGCAATCAGCTCGTCATAGGCCTTGCGGCCGGCGGCGCGCTGCTCGGCGGTCAGGGTCTCGTTGTTGGCGTCGTCCAGCCACTTGACGGCGATCGAGATCGTGTAGTCGTGCGTCATCACGATCGTCTTGTTGTGGAAGGCGACGTTGTTGTCGGGGTCTTTCCACGTCGTCGACGACGGCGGCGTGCAGCCTTTGATATAGGGCTGGGTGTAGTCGGTCGAGCGCGGCGACCAGACCCTGCTTCACCTTCGGATCGTCGACCAGCAGCTTGCCGTTGTCGTCGACCAACTTGACGTTGTAGGCGTCGACCCAGCTCAGGAACGACTGGAAGGAGTCGGTCAATTCCACGCCCATCGGGAAGCCCGTGCCGTAGACCCGTTGGCCGGTCGCCTTGCGGATGCCGGGCTGCACCTTGTCGCACCAGAAGGACCAATACTCATTCCAGGTGCCGGGAATGTCGCTTTCCTTGAAGCCCGCCTGGCCCAGCATGTCTTTCCAGTACTGGATGTGGAGGGTCTGCTGCTTGATCGGGAAGACGTAGTAGGCCTTCTTCTTGGCCTTGTCGCTGTAGAGGAACGCCGTCGACAGCGCGACCGCCTCGAAGCGATCCTTCATCGGCGCCAGCACATCGGTAGAGGTCTTCGAGCTTGCCGTCGAAGGCCCACCTGCCGGCGGTCTGCACGTCATAGGTGTCGGAATAGGCGATGTCGGGCACCGTGCCGGCGTCGAGCGCCGCCACCGACTTCGCGTTCATGTCCTGGACCGCGTACTGCGACAGCTCGACCTTCACGCCGCTCTTCTGCTCGTACTTCTTGATCGCGGCATAAAGCGCGTCGTCTTCGGACTTGTAGAAGCCCTTCACCCACCACACGGCGAGCTTCTCCTGCGCAAAGCCCGGGGCCGCCGACAAGGCAATCGCCAAAGCGGCCGAACCGGCAACGACACCGGCCAATACGCGTCTCATCGCTTCCTCGTGACGTTGTTTGATGGCGGGACGCATTATCAATCGCACACCTGCGATGCAACTCAGCATGATGCGGCACCATTTGCGGCGGAGGCATGGCAGGCACCATACTGTTTGCGACGTCCCTCCTCACTCGCCGCGCCGCGCTTGGCGCCGAATTCGCGGCTTATGTCACGGCCGACCTCGCCAAATGGACCCGGCTCGCCAAAGAGGCGAACCTCAAGATCGAATAGCTATTTGACCGACGAGAAGGCCGTCGGGACGAGCAGCTGGTTCGAGACGTTGTTCACGATCGCGCCATCCTTTTCCGTCTCGGCGCGTTTGGCGATCCATTCCGGATCGGCCTGGAAGGCCGCCCACTTCTTGTCGCGGTCGGCGAGCGATTCCCAGGCGAGCAGGTAGTGCAGGTCCTGGTTGGACTCGCCGACCAGCGTCGTCCAGAAGCCGGCCTGCTTGATGCCGTGTCTTTCCCAGATCTTGAGCGTGATGGTGGCGAAGCGGTTGAGCAGAGCCGGCAGGCGGCCCGGCACGCAGCGATAGATGCGAACTTCGTAGATCATCTGTTTTCTCCTTTTAGAAACTTCCGTTGAAACGCGGAGCGAAGCCCGCCCCTTTATGGTCGATATGGCAGGTGAAGGGCGCACCGAAATGGCACGGCATCAGCAGCGCGCCCGACCCCGCGCAATGCTCGATCGCGGCGCGCCGCGACTTGCGGGCATTGTCCTGGTCGAGGCAGGCGAAGCTGTTCCACTCGGGGTGATAGACCTGCACGGCGTGATGCAGGATATCGCCGCAGAACAGCGCCTTCTCGCCGCGCGATTCGAACTCGATGCGGATGGTGCCCGGCGTGTGGCCGGGCGCTGGTGTGATCTTGAGATTCTCGTCGAGCTGCGAGCCGCCCTTCACCATCTGCGCCATGCCGGCCTCGACCACCGGCAACACCGAATCGCGGAACGAGCCGCCATTGGCCGGGCCTTTCTCGGCATCCTTGTCGAGCTTGGCGTAGAAGTCGAAGTCTTCCTGGCTCCAGACGTACTTGGCATTCTTGAAGGTCGGCACCCACCGGCCGTTCTCGAGCTGGGTGTTCCAGCCGACGTGATCGACATGCAGATGGGTGCACATCACCATGTCGATCTGGTCGGGCGTTACGCCGGCCGCTTTTAGGCGGGCGAGATACGGCGTGTTCATCATGTCCCATTTCGGCCGGTGCTTGCGCGACTTGTGGTTGCCGACGCAGGTGTCGATCAGGATCGTCTTGCCGCCGATCTTGAGCAGCCAGCTATGGATGCTGAGCTTCAGGAAGCCCGAGCCCGCGTCGTAGTGGTTGGAGACCAGCCAATCGCGATGCTCGCGCACGACATCGGGGGTCCAGTCGGCGAAGAACTTCTGGGCTTCGAAATTGGGCTCGTAGCTTTCTTCGATGCGCGTGGCCGTGGCGGCGCCGAGCTTCACTTCGACCATGCGTTTCCCCTCTTTGGCCCCCTCTTCGGGCCGAGGAGCTTAGCGCGGCGGCAGCGCCCGTCGATAGCCCATCACGCCTGCTATCGCACCGCAAACCGGCGTTGCGATCAACAGAATCTCGAAGTCGAAGCCGACTCACGTGCCCGCTGACGGCGGCGCTCGGAACCAGCGTCGCCAGGAACAGCGCGATGCCCCAGAACACGGCAGCGCATGTTGCGCCGGCGACGGCACCAAAGACCGCCGACCAGATCGCATCCGGCGCCCAGTGGTTGCCGACATAGAAGCCGGCCGCTAATGCCGCGACGCAGGTCACGATGGCGATGAAGATTTCCACGATGGACGAAATTCTGGATCAAACGCACACTCGGGGAAATGAGCAAACACGCATGACTGACGAACTTGTTTGGGCATCTGCAACCGAGCTCTCCCGTCGCTACTCCCGCAAGGAGCTCTCCCCCGTCGAGGTTGTCGACAGCACGCTGCAGCGCGCCAAGCGACTGCAACCACACCTCAATTTCCTGGTGCTGCTCGACGCCGACGGCGCCCGGGCCGCGGCCCGCGCCTCGGAGGCGCGTTGGCAAAAGGGCGAGCCGCTATCGCCGTTGGACGGCGTGCCGACCTCGATCAAGGACACCACCAACGTCAAGGGCTGGCCGACACGGCTGGGCTCGCATGCCACCGACGAGACGCCGGTTGCGGACGACGCGCCGATCGTCGGCCGCTTCCGCGCCGCCGGCATGGTGATCCTGGGCAAGACCACGACGCCGGAGTTCGGCTGGAAGGCGCTGACCAATTCGCCGTTGCAGGGCATCACTCGCAACCCGTGGAACCTCGAGCACACGCCTGGCGGCTCGTCGGGCGGCGCGTCCGCGATGACGGCCGCCGGCGTTGCGCCCTTCAACCACGGCAATGACGGTGGCGGCTCGATCCGCATTCCCGCGGCTCATACGGGCCTCGTCGGGCTAAAGCCGTCCTACGGGCGCATCGCGCAATATCCCGCCGAGTCGCCGTTCTCCGACGTGGTGAGCCAGGGCGTGCTGGCGCGCTCGGTGCTCGACACGGCGCTGGCGCTGAACATCTCCGCCGGCCCCGATCCGCGCGACTGGCGCTCGCTGCCGGCCGACCCGCGCGACCACACGGTCGGCCTCGAGGACGGAGTGCGCGGCTGGCGTATCGGCTTGAGCCTGGACTTCGGTCACGTGAAGGCCGATCCGGAAGTCCGCGAGTTGGTCGCAGCGGCTGCCAATCGCTTCGAGGACTTGGGCGCGCATGTCGAGGATGTGGGACCACTGATCGATCCGCTGCAGCAGTCGTTCGAGCCGCTGTGGATCGGTAGCTTCGCCACCCGCCTCAAGCTGATTCCGACCCAACTCCACGCCAAGCTCGATCCCGGCTTCTGCGCCGCCGCGGAAAAAGGCATGGCGATCACGCTCGCGGACTACGCCAGATCCTACGAAGCCAAGTCCAAGCTCGCCCGCGAGCTGGCCCTCTGGCATCAGAAGTACGACCTGCTGCTGGCACCGGTGACGCCGACCGCCGCCCCGCCGATCGAGACGCTCTACAATTCCGAGGCCTTCCCGCGCTGGACCAAGGGCGCGCCCTACACGCTGCCGTGCAACCTCACCGGGCAGCCCGCAGCTTCGATGCCGGCCGGCCTCACCAAGGCGGGCCTCCCCGTCGGCATCCAGTTGATCGGTCCGCCGCGCGCCGATCATCGCGTGCTGCGGGCCATGCGGGCCTACGAAAGTGCCGCCGGCTGGACGTGGCCGCAACCCAAGGTTCTGGAGACCCTCGCGAAGCTGTGACTGGGGCGTGCTCGCTAAGCGCCCCACAATGCATCGCCAACATCCACGGGGGATGCCATGCGAACGAAGGTCACGGCGGCATTGGTCGCCACAGTCATAGTGTATGCGTTGATCGGCGGATCACAGGCACAACAGCCGCCGCCGCAGTTTCCCAACATGACGTTCTTCGTCACCAGCGTCGGCGGATCGGCCGGCGCGAACTTCGGCGGCCTCGAGGGCGCCGACAAGCACTGCCAGGCACTGGCGACCAAGGCCGGTGCCGGGGCCAAGACCTGGCACGCCTATCTCAGCACCCAGGCGATCAACGGCGCCACCGCCGTCAACGCGCGCGATCGCATCGGCAAGGGGCCGTGGGTCAACGCCAAGGGCGTGCAGATCGCCGCCAGCGTCGCCGACCTGCACTCGCCCAACAACAAGATCGGTGCCGAGACCATGGTCGCCGAGAATGGCCGCCTGGTCCCGAGCCGGGTCAACACCGTCAACCAGCACGACATCCTCACCGGCTCGCAGGCCGACGGCACGGCGTTCCCGCCGGACAAGGACATGACCTGCGGCAACTGGACGAAGAGCGGCGAAGGTAATGCTATGCTGGGCCATGCCGACCGCTCGGGCCTGCGCGACGACGACGCCTCCAAGTCGTGGAACACCTCGCATCCGTCGCGTGGTTGCGATCTGCCGTCGCTGGTGTCGACCGGCGGCGCGGGCCTGCTCTACTGCTTCGCCAGCGACTGACCGGTTGGCGTCATGAGGTCGTGGCTCACCACCCTCCTCGCGACGCTGCTTCTCACATCTTCGGCGGCTGCGGAGACCGTTACTTCCGCAGCACTACCTGGCCGCCGACGCCGCTGCAGCAGCGGCTCGCCAAGACCGCCGGCCAGACCATCGCCGAGCAGGCCAGCACAACCATTCGGGGCGAGCTCTACCTGCCGCCGGGCAACGGGCCGTTTCCCGCGGTCGTCCTGATGCCGCCCTGCACCGGCCGCCTGCCCCTTCGGGTCGAGCAGGCCGACGGCGCGCGCTACAACGCGCTGGGCTATGCCCTGCTCGCGGTCGACAGTTTTGGCCCGCGCGGCTTCGAGGAAGGATGCTCCGGTGTCGGCTCCTCCGTCGACCTGGTGATGGATGCCTACGGCGCCTTGCTCTATCTCGCCGAGCTGCCGTCCATCGATCCCGAGCGGATCGCCATCGTTGGATATTCGAAGGGCGCCGACACGGCTCTTTCCGCCGTCGGCTTCGACGGCGTCGAGCGCCTGTTCGATCGCCACGTTCCGCGCCGCCATCGCCTACTACCCGTTCTGCCAGAGGCAGGAAGACGTTGCCGTCTCGGTGCCGACGCTGATCCTGATCGGCGAGCTCGACGACTGGAACTTCGCGCGCGACTGCCGGGACATCATGGCCCGTCGCAAGGGCCTCGGCGCGCCGATGCGGCTGGTGGTGCTGCCCGACGCGCATCACTCGTTCAACCTCAAGCTCCCGCCGCGCAGCCACTACGGCCACCATCTCGAATACAACGAGGCGGCGGACCGCGCCGCCTGGAGCGAGACGGTCGCGGCGCTGCGCGCGGCGTTCGGGCGCTAGCTCGGCAGCGAGGGACTTGAAAATCGCGTCCACCTTACTAATTCATGACATAGGGCAGCGTTATGGCGCAGCCCGTTGCGCGGCTCGGTGCCGTCTCACTCCTGTCGACGACGCGAGCCGCGACTGGAGGTGCTTGTGACCAAATTCCTCGGCAGGATTGCCCAGCATCAGTGGCGCGATGCGGCCAATCTGATCTTGGGCCTCTGGCTCGCGCTGTCGCCGACGATCCTGTCCTACATCCAGGACGACTCGGCGGCATTGAACGCGACGGTGGTGGGCATCGCCATCGCCGTGATGGCCGCGGCAGCGTTGATGACCTTCCACAAGTGGGAGGAATGGATCAACGTGGCGCTCGCCGCCTGGCTGATCGTCTCGCCGTTCATGCTGCACTACGTCGCCCACTCAGAAGCACTGTGGAACCAGATCATCACCGGCGTCGTGGTCGGTGGCCTCGCGCTGTGGACCGCCGCCACCGAGCACGAAGGCGACGCGACCGCCCGTTAGCGTACTAGACGCCGATGTCCTCGTTCCACAGCGCCGGCTTGGCGGCGATGAACTGGCGCATCAGCTCGCGGCAGGTCGCGTCCTGCAGCACCACGACCTCGACGCCGCGCGAGCGCAGCAGCGCCTCCTCGCCCATGAAGGTCTGGTTCTCGCCCACCACCACCTTGGGGATGCCGTAGAGCAGGATGGTGCCGCTGCACATCGCGCAGGGCGACAAGCGTCGTGTAGACGGTCGAAGCGCGATACACCGCGGCGGGCTGGCGGCCGGCGTTCTCGATGGCGTCCATCTCGCCGTGCAGGATGGCGCTGCCCTTCTGGACGCGCCGGTTGTGGCCGCGGCCGATGATCCGGCCGTCATGCACCAGCACCGAGCCGATCGGGATGCCGCCCTCCGCCAGGCCGCGCCGCGCTTCGTCGATCGCGGCCTGCAGGAAGGCATCCATCAATCGAGGTCCAGCCCGTTCATGCCGGCATTCTTGCGCGCCTTCTTGGCGAGCTCGGTGAGGATCTTGCCGGCCTGGTAGGGATCGAGCACCGGCTTGGCCTCCGGGCCCTTGTGCCAGCCCTCGGCGACGGCGAACTGGCCGTTGCCTGCCTGGAAGACGCGGCCGGTGATCTCGCGGCTCTCAGCGCTCACCAGCCAGGTGGCGACCGGGGCGACCCATTGCGGGCTGCGCGTCTTCTTGTCTTCCTCGGTGTAGGTGCGCAGGTCATCGGTCATGCGCGTGAAGGCCGAGGGCGAGATCGAGTTCACCGTGACGCCGTAGCGGCCGAGCTCGCGCGCGGAGATGATGGTGAAGGCGGCGATCGCGGCCTTGGCGGCGCCGTAGTTGGTCTGGCCGATATTGCCGTAGATGCCCGACACCGAGGTGGTGGTGATGATGCGCGCATCGACCGGGCCGCCTTTGGCCTTGGCCTGGTCGCGCCAGTAGGCCGCGGCATGGCGCGCCGGCGCGAAGGTGCCCTTCAGGTGCACCTTGATCACGGCGTCCCATTCGTCCTCGGTCATGTTGACCAGCATGCGGTCGCGCAGGATGCCGGCATTCAACACGACGGCATCGAGCTTGCCGAACGCCGACACCGCCTGGTCGATCATGCGCTTGGCGCCGTTCCAGTCCGACACGTCGTCGCCGTTGGCCACCGCCTCGCCGCCCTTGGCCTTGATCTCGTTGACCACCTGCTGGGCGGGCCCCACGTCATGGCCCTTGCCCGCCCGGTCGCCGCCCAGGTCGTTCACCACCACCTTGGCGCCATGCTCGGCCAGCATCAGGCAATGCTCGCGGCCCACGCCGCGCGCGCCGCCGGTGACAATTGCCACCCGGCCCTCGCACAATCTCGCCATTGCTCCCTCCCGTCTTTTGCGTGTCTGAACGCGGCTTTCCTGGGCTACTGTAGCGGTCCATCGAGGAGGTTTGCCATGGACACCCTGACGCTTACGGCTCCGGACCAGGTTGGGCTTTCCGCAGCGCGGCTCGACCGCGTCACCAAGTGGATGCACGACTGGGTCGACAGCGGCCGCCTGCCGGGCATGACGGTGGCGATCATGCGCAAGGGCGAGCTCGCCTATGCGCATACCCACGGCAAGGCCGACATCGAGCGCAACAAGCCGATGCGGCCCGACACCATCGTGCGCATCTATTCCATGACCAAGCCGCTCACCTCGACGGCGATCATGATGCTCTACGAGGAGGGCCGCTTTCAGCTCGACGACCCGATCTCGAAATTCATCCCGGGCTTCAGGAACCCGCGCGTCTATGCCGGCGGCAGCCGCGGCAAGATCGATTCGGTGCCGGCGGAACGCGACATCTGCTTCCGCGACCTGCTCTCGCACACCTCCGGCCTGACCTACGGCTTCATGGAGAGCAACCCGGTCGACGCGCTGTACCGTGCCAAGGGCGCGGACGGCGTCGATTACGGCACGGCCGAGACGAGCCTCAAGGAAGTGACGGAGAAGCTCGCCACCTTCCCGCTGATCGCCCAACCCGGCAAGGCATGGAACTACTCGGTCTCGACCGACGTGCTGGGCTGCCTGGTCGAGGTGATCTCGGGCCAGCCGTTCGAGAAGTTCCTGCTCGAGAAGGTGATCAAGCCGCTCGGCATGACGGACACTGACTTCCACGTGCCGGCGGCCAAGCACGACCGATTTGCCGCCAACTACAACGCAGGGCCGGGCGGCAAGCTGGTGCTGCTCGACGATCCCGCCAAGAGCCGCTACCTCGCCCCTCGCAAGGTCGCATCGGGCGGCGGCGGCCTGGTGTCGACCGCGTCGGACTACCTGCGCTTCTGCAAGTTCATGCTGAACAAGGGCGAGCTGGACGGCGTGCGCCTGCTCGGCCGCAAGACCGTCGAGCTGATGACCACGAACCACCTCAAGGGCGACATGGGCGACATGGGCGCGCCGCGTTTCTCGGAATTGAGCTATCTCGGCATCGGCTTCGGGCTCGGCTTCTCGGTCATGATCGATCCGGCCAAGGCGCAAATCCTGGGCTCGCCCGGCGAATATGCCTGGGGCGGCGCCGCCTCGACCGCCTTCTGGTGCGATCCGGTCGAGGACATGGCGGTGGTGCTGCTGACCCAGCTCATGCCCTCCTCGACCTACCCGGTCCGCCGCGAGCTGCGCGTGCTCTCCTACCAGGCGATCGTGGACTGACTAAGCCGAGCGGAGCGAAGGCGAATGCGCAACACCGGACCGATCACCGTCAGGAAGCTCCATCCGCTGTTCGGCGCGGAGGTCTCGGGCATCGACATCTCGCGGCCGCTGTCGGCGCGCGAGTTCGGCCCGATTCGCGCCGCCTTCGAGGAGCATTCGGTCCTGCTGTTCCGCGACCAGGAGATGGACGACGAGAAGCAGGTCCAGTTCAGCGAGAATTTCGGGCCGCTCGAGACCACCGGCAGCGCCAATCCCGCCGCCGGCACCAAGTTCCAGCGCCAGTCCAACCTCGACATCATGACCGGCGAGCCGATCCCGCCGGACGACATGCGCATGATCTACCAGAAGGCCAACTACTTCTGGCACTCGGACTCCTCGTTCAAGCGCATTCCCTCGCTCTGCTCGATGCTGACCGCGCGCATCTGCCCGCCCGAGGGCGGCAACACCGAGTTTTTGTGCATGCGGGCGGCCTGGGAGTCTTTGCCGCCGGCCTTGCAGGCGACCATCCAGCCGCTGATCGCCGAGCACTCGCTGCAGTATTCGCGCGATCGCGTGCAGAAGGGCATCCTGAACGACAAGACGCTGAAGGAGCTGCCGCCGGTGAAGCAGCGGCTCTATCGCGACAACCCGATCAACGGCCGCCGCGCGCTCTATATCGGCGCGCATGCCGGCTTCATCGTCGGCTGGCCCAAGGCGACCGGCGAGGCGCTGCTCTATGAGCTCAGCCAACGCGCCGACCGGCCCGAGTTCCGCCTGTCCCACGCCTGGCGCGAGGGTGACGCGATCGTGTGGGACAATCGCGCCGTCCTGCACCGCGCCACCTACTACGATCCGGTGAAGTACAAGCGCTTCATGCAGCGCACCACCATCGGCGGCGATGTGATGACGGTGCCGCAGTAGGAGATGGCGGAGCCGCCCAAACCTCCGGCCCCTCCCGACGGAATGCCTGCCGGACTGCCGCGCATCCTGGCGGTCGCAACCATCACCATCGGCCTCACCATGTCGGTGCTGGCCAATTCGATGACCAACCTCGCGCTGCCCTACATCGCGCACGATTTGAAGATCTCAGCGGAAAGCTCGATCTGGATCGTCAATGCCAGCCAGATCGCGCTCATGATCACGCTGCTGCCGATCGCCGCGCTGGCCGACATCGTGGGCTACCGTCACGTCTATCGCGCCGGCCTGCTGCTGTTCAGCCTGGCGTCGCTCGCCTGCGCGCTCGCGCCATCGCTCAGCTGGCTGATCGCCGCGCGCGTCGTGCAGGGGCTGGGCGGGGCGGGGATCATGGCGATCCAGCCCGCGCTGGTGCGCTCGATCTATCCGCGCAACATGCTGGGCCGCGGCCTCGGCATGAACACGACGGTGGTCGCCACCTCGCTCGCCGCCGGTCCCTCGATCGGCGCCGCGCTGCTGTCGATCTGGTCGTGGCCGGTGCTGTTCGGCGTCTACGTCCCGCTCGGCTTCATCTCGTTCATCCTCGCTGAGCGTTACCTGCCGCACACCACGCATGTGCACCGCCCGTTCGATATCCTGTCCGCGGGCATGTCGGGCATCACCTTCGGGCTGCTGATCTTCGGCATCGACGGCATCGCCCACGGCCATTCCAAGGCGCTGATCCTGGGCGAGCTCGGCACTGCCGTGCTGCTGGGCACGCTGTTCATCTGGCGCCAGACGCGGCTCGCCGACCCGATGATGCCGATCGACGTCTTCAAGCGGCCGCTGTTCGCGCTCTCGATCAGCTCGGCGACCTGCACCTTCACCGCCCAGGGCCTCGCCTTCGTCAGCCTGCCCTTCTTCTTCCATACGGTGCTGGGCCGCAGCGCCACCGACACCGGCATCCTGCTCACCGCCTGGCCCTTGGCGCTGGCCGGCGTCGCGCCGATTGCGGGCCGGCTGGCCGACCGCCATCACGCCGGCTTTTTAGGCGCCATCGGCCTCACCAGCATGACCACCGGCCTGGTCCTGACGGCGCTGCTGCCGGCCAACCCCTCGACGCCCGACATCATGTGGCGCCTGGTGCTGTGCGGGGCGGGCTTCGGCATCTTCGCCGCGCCCAACAACCGGCTGATGATGAATTCCGTGCCGCGCGACCGGAGCGGCAGCGCCGGCGGCATCATCGCCTCGGCGCGCACGCTCGGCCAAACCGTGGGCTCGGCGCTGGTGGCGCTGGTCTTTGGCCTGTTCGATTTCTCCAGCGGCGGCGGTGAGGCCGCCACGGCGTCACAGGCGGCGATCTGGCTGGGCGCCGCCTTCGCCGCGACCGCGCTGGTGGTCGGCAGCATGCGCATGCGGCTGCAGCGCTGAGGCGCTCACGGCTCCCTATCCGCAATGTGATCCCGCAACTGGCGGCGTGCGCTATCATGCGTGCAGGAGAGGTGGACGATGTCGCTACGACTTATCCTGGCCCTCGCGGTCCTGCTGGTCTGCTCCTGCGCCAACGATCCGAACAAGAAGGCGGCGATCGATGAAATGGATCGACGCCACACCGAGGACATGCAGCGCATGGGCGGCGGAGGCGGCGGCGGGAGCATGTAAAGGGGCAACAATCAGCCTGGGCGAGCCATCGTTGAGGAAATCGGTCCTGTCACGCAGCGATCATGCACAGGACAAGACCAACCCGCCTCAAGGACCATCCCTCCGTGCCTCGGAAACCAGCACGAGGGCGATCCTGCGATAGGCGGCCGCATCGAAGTCGAAGGATCGATGAGTGTGCCACGAGCCGATCGGAGGTCCCCTGCGCGCTCGGACCGCCTGGGAAATACGGTTGAAGTCTTGGCGATCCTCGATGCCGATCATGGCGAAATCGCCCGCGCCGCGATCACGAACGACGGTCACCGCATAGTCGCCGCTCCGGCAAAAGGCGCTTGCCAGGCCTTTCAGCAACATCAGCCGGCCGCGTCGTTCCTCCCGCAGCTTATCCTCCAAGCCGTACTCGCCCGTCAGCAGATGGGCATGCGCATGCCGCGTCATGAAGATGCGCCAGTCAAGTTCGCCCGGGCGACGTTTGCCGGGCTTCTCCGCTGCGGGCATTCCGCGAGTTGCCAAAGCAATTGCACCTGCAGTTTGCCGCACAAGAGGACGCAGTGTCGGCAGACGCGCGCCGTCGTCTTCTAATTGTCATCAGCGCACGCCAGTTGCCTATGCGGAATCGGACAAAGATTAGGCTCACGTGTCCACGACAGGCCGAGCTATTGATCCAGATCAAAGCCCGCGGATATCAGGATGCGACGGTGAATCAATTGCACCAACTAGGTCACGGGGCCGGCATGTCGTGGACCAACACCGACACTTTCGACGACCCGATTGCCTATGGCGCCGCTATGCAAGGCGCCGAGACCGAGATGCTGGCGGTGGGCAAGGGCCAGTTCGCGGCGAAGTTGACCCGGATCCGATTGGACCGCCTCTGGATGCAGCGGTTCAACGACAATCTGCCACGGCTCGCGCGCGCCCAGCCGGCGCCGTCGCGCGCAATCATTTGCTTTCAGACCAAGCCCAAATCGGCGCTCACGTGGTGCGGCAATCAAGTGCCGTGGGGATCCCTCTATCGATTCGGAACCGAGCAGGAAATCCTGCAGCGCGCCGAGGGCGACACGGAATGGGCAGCCATGTCGCTGCCGCTCGATGACTACCTGTCACTGGCCTCGGCGATCGGCGCACGCGAGGCGGGACCGGCCAGCCATGGAACGGTCCTTACTCCCCCGCAGGCGGCGTTCGCGCGACTGCAGTATCTTCATTCAGCGGCGAGTCGTCTCGCAGAGCATGCGCCCGAGGGTCTTCGAAAATACCGAGAGCGCGTACAGCCTCGAGCAGGAATTGACCCAGGCGATGGTCGATTGCGCGACAAGCGGCACGGGCGAGGCGGACAATGCCTCGTCACTCAGGAACCACGACATCATGAAGCGGTTCCATGCCGTGGTCGAAGAACGGGGACCGCTGCCGCTCTACGTTCACGAGATCTGCGTCGCACTGGGCGTGTCGAGTCGCAGCTTGCTGCGATGCTGCTCCGAACAGCTTGGCGTAAGCCCGCACCGCTATCTCTGGCTGCGCCGCATGAACATGGCCCGGCATGCGCTGCTGCATTCCATCCTTGGTCATGAAAGTGTCACCGATATCGCCGTGAGATTTCGGATTTTGGGAACTCGGCCGGTTCTCGGTCGCCTATCGCGCGCAATTCGGCAAATTGCCTTCGGCAACGCTGCGCCATTCCAGCTCCCACGAAGTGACCCCCTGACGCAGGCTCGCCCCGTGGCGGAAACTGCATAGTACGAAAGCGCACGCTGGCTCACTATTTCCCCCGAAGCAGGTGAGCAAAGCCTGGCGGGGCCAGGCCAGGTCAGCTCGTACGCTTGCTTGCGAGATTGTTGAGGAGGGCGAAACCGATGGCTATCCGACCAAATCAAGCGCGCCTGCGGCGTGTGCTTTTAGCCGCAGCGTCTGCCGCCGCATTGCTCACGTTCGCATCAGCGGCTCAAGCCCAGGCGCCGAAGAAGCCGAACGTCGTCATGCTGATGTCCGACGACACGGGATGGGCCGATCTCGGTGCCTATCTCGGTGGCGCCGCGCTTGGCCATCCGACGCCGAACCTCGACCGGATCGCCAAGGAAGGCGCGCTGTTCACCAATTGGTATGGCCAGGCCAGTTGCACGGCGGGCCGCGCCTCGTTCATCACCGGGCGCATCCCGATCCGTTCGGCCCTGTCGGTCGTCGTCGTTCCCGGCGACCCGAATGGCCTCAGGAAGGAGACGCCGACCATCGCCGAATTCTACCAGAAGAACGGCTACTCGACTTACTTCTCCGGCAAGTGGCATCTCGGCGACGTGGAGAAGTTCTACCCGATCGAGCATGGCTTCGACGAGATGAAGGAATTCGCCGCCTACTATCCAGGCGTCTACGGCTACAGCGACATAGCTCCCAACGCGCACCCGTGGTTCCCGAAAGGTAACGCCGAATTCTGGAAGATGTATCAGAGCGTCGTGAACCTCTACGAATGGGAAGGCACGGCGGGCAAGCCGGCAGTCAAGGGCAACAACGGCGCAGTGATCACGCTGGAAAACCTGCCGATTTCGACATGCGGCAGACGGATTCGGCGATCGAATACATCAAGAAGCACGCGAAGGATAGCAAGCCGTTCTTCATGGACGTCAACTTCATGAAGATGCACCAGCCCACCAGCCCGAACAAGATGTTCGCGGGCAAGTCGCACCTTGGCAATTACTCGGACTCGATGCTGGAGCTCGACTACAACGTCGGCCGGATCATGGACATCATCCGCGCCGAAGCGCCGGACACCATCGTCATCTTCACCGCCGACAATGGCGCCTGGCAGGACGCCTGGCCCGACGCCGGGACTCATCCGTTCCGCGGCGAAAAGGGTTCGCCGTTCGAGGCCGGCTGGCGCGTTCCCGGCATCATGTGGGCGCCGGGCAAGATTCCGGCAGGGCTGGTCCTCCACGAAATGATGTCGCACATGGACGTGTGGCCGACGACCGCCGCGATGGTCGGTCTCAAGCCGCCGCCCAAAGGCGAGATGATGGACAACAACGGCAAGCCGATCTACTTCGACGGCATCGACAACAGCTGCCTACGTCACGGGCAAGGCTAAACATTCGGCGCGCGACGGGTGGATCTATATCGACGGCGAGAACTTCTCAGGCGTTCGCGCGGACGTCACTCTCGACCCGGAGGCGCCCGACGTAAAGATCGCGTGGAAGGCGCTTTACTCCTCGAAAGACACCTGGATGGGCCCGACGCTGAACATGGGCGCCGTCCCTTCGATCTACAACCTGACCATGGACCCCTACGAGAAATACGACATGATGTTCAACGGCGCGGTCGCGACCCGCAACCCGCCCTCGTCGCCGGGTCGCTACTCCGGCATGGACAATGGTTGGGCCCTTTCGCTGATCGATATTCCGCTCTCGGAGTTCAATCAGTCGATCATCAAATATCCGAACATCAAACGCTTCCCGGGCGGAGCCTCGAACGACATGATCCCGAATTTCCAGAACCCGAAAAACCCGTTGCCCTACGATCCGATGAAGCAGCCGAAGACCGTCGGGGCCGGCGGCGGCTGATGCTGTGTGACGAGGGTGGGCGCCCAACGAATAGGACGGCACCCGCCGCCCCAAAAGTGAACGCCATCCAGAGTTGCGTCGATTAGCCACCCGATCATCCCGATCGGGCGCCGGCACGGGGAAAGGCGACCCGCCGCCGTTCCAAACGAGAGGAGATAAAGATGAAGACAGCGTTGATCTACCTGGTCATTGGCTCGGCGATTGCCCTGCCGATGGCCGCCTTCGCCCAGTCGGCCGACGCCAAGTACTGCGAAGCGCTGAGCGTGGCATACCGAAAACTCAACACCGCTTCGGATTCCGGCGCGGCAGCCGATGCCATGGCGAACTGCAAGGCCGGAAATACGGCTGCGGGGATTCCGGTTCTCGAGAAGGCTCTCAAGGACCAAAAGGTCACACTGCCATCGCGCGGGTAGGGCTGAGGGCGCTCGACGATCGAGTGCCCTCACAGTCAGCCCCCCAAATTGGTGAACAGGGTGTCTTTCCTGGCGATCCGGTCGAGGTTCGGCGTCGGATAGCTCAGCGGCGGCACCACCGAGATAGGCACCGAGATCAGACCCATTCCGTGTAGCGACACGATGGCAAGACCATGAGGAACGACCGGGACCGTGCAGGTGACCTCGGGCGCCTTGCAAGAACCGCGGCAAGCGGCGGGGACATGGCGGTGCTCGAGGACTTCACCGCCCGTCGCGCCTCAGTGGAAGAGCGCCTCGCGGCGGGCAAGGCGCTGCGCGAGAAGGTGCCGCGCGCCGAGCATGCCCGCTTCGAATCAATCCCGGCCGCCCCGATCCCGTCGCCATTCTCGAAAAGCAGAATACCACGCGCGTGCAGAAGCTGGTGCCCGTCCGCTTTGCCCGCATGCTGGCGTCTCCCTTCGCCTTCCTGCGGGGCTCGGCTGCCGTCATGGCGTCCGATCTTTCGACCACGCCGGTGAGCGGCCTCATGGTGAGCGCCTGCGGGGACATGCATGTCGCCAATTTCGGCGTCTACGCCTCGGCCGAGCGCAACCTCGTGTTCGCCATAAACGACTTCGACGAGGTCCATCCGGCGCCCTGGGAATGGGACATCAAGCGCTTGGCGGCCAGTGCCGCCGTCGCCGCCCGCTTCATGGGTGGCGACAAGGACGCCGCCGCGGACGCCGCCCGCGCGATCGTCCGCTCCTACCGCAAGCGCATGCGCCGCTATGCCGAGATGGGCTATCTCGAAGTCTGGTACGACCGCATCGACGACAGGACGGATTCTCGACTGCGCTGTCGCCTAAGGTCCGACGGCGGGCAGAAGGCATCATGGCCAAGGCGCGCGCCAAGGGGCACGTGCAGGTGCTCGAGAAGCTGACCGAGCAGGTCGACGGCGAGCCTCGCATCATCGAGGAATTGCCGCTGATCGTGCGCGAGACGCATACCGTGGCCGGCACGCCGATCAACGTCGGCCCTCGACCGAGCTGCTGCGGCCCTATCTCGACTCGCTGTCAGACGACCGGCGGCGGCTGCTGTCGCGCTACCGCATCGTCGACGTCGCCCGCAAGGTCGTGGGCGTCGGCAGCGTCGGCACCGCGTGCTGGGTGATCCTGCTCCAAGGCGTCGATGACGACGATCCGCTGTTCCTCCAGGTCAAGGAAGCCCAGCCTTCGGTGCTGGCGCCCTACGTCGACTACAAGCTGCCGTTCGAGAACCAGGGCCGGCGCGTGGTGGTCGGCCAGCGTATGACCCAGGGCTCACCGGATATTTTCCTCGGCTGGTGCGAGGTCGAGGGCAAGCACCTCTACATCCGCCAGCTCGCCGACATGAAGGGCGGCATGGACTTCGAGCAAGGCAACCGCGACCAGCTTCCGGCCTTCGCGGAGTATTGCGGCCTGTGCGGCTGGGCGCTGGCGCTGGCGCACGCCAAGTCGGGTAACGCCGCCCTGATCGCCGGCTACTGCGGCAACAGCGACGAACTCGATGACGCCGTCGCCAAGTTCGCGCTGGCCTACGCAAGACAGACTATCCAGGATCATGAGGCGCTGCAAAAGGCGAGGCGCAGCGGCCGCATCCAAGTCGCGAGCGAACAAGTCGTGAAATAGAGCTGTTCGCATCAGCTCCGCAGGCGCGTTACCCGAACTTCTAATGACCAAAATAGGGGCCAAGGCCCTGCCGTGGTAAAATCAGACCCTTCGAGATCGGGTGTTCTGGAAGCGAAGCGTTGGCCCACTCTTGGCCAATTTGACATCTGGTCGGAGGCCAGTTCGGAGTTGTTGCCCGTGCAGGGGGGTTCCCGGATTTGTGGACTGAGAGGGCAGAAAGGCCGACGCCACCGGCATCGGACCCGTCCACCGGGAATGTACTGTTGTGGACGGTCATCGCGCCGCCAGCGGGTCCGAG
The DNA here is from genome assembly GCA_963755595.1 of uncultured Alphaproteobacteria bacterium. Classification (GTDB taxonomy): domain Bacteria; phylum Pseudomonadota; class Alphaproteobacteria; order Reyranellales; family Reyranellaceae; genus Reyranella. The sequence goes on from CAVWKP010000006.1 coordinate 261,080, forward strand.
CCCCAGACACCGCCGGCAGCCGTCCCCGCAATTCGGCCGACTTCTAATGACCAAAGTTGGGGAGCAGGGCCGGGGCGTGGTAAAAGGACCGCGTTGGGAGTGTAGTGTATGCCCACAGTCCAAGATCCTGCATCTGGTAGAGCTCGGGGAGACCCCCCGTTATTTTTCCGTTATTTTAACGAGTACTGCGCGGTAACTACCCCAACATCTTCGCCAGACTTGGCGAAGGACTTTCCGCAATTTCCGCTAGTGCGCTACCCCCACCGGCGAAACTCCGCAATTAGCGCTACCCCGCTACCCCCTGCCGGGTCGATGACCCTACGCCGCGCCGATGCATCTCGCGGAACAGCGAGGGCGCCATGCCGAAGCGGCGCTCGAAGGCGGCGCCGAGCCGTGCCGACGAGGTGAGCCCGACGCGGCCCGCGATCGCCTTCAGCGGCAGGCCCTTGGCGAGCAGCGTGCGCGCCGCATCGAGCCGCAGGGCCTCGACGAAGTGCGCCGGCGTCTTGCCGGTGGCGTCGGTGAACTTGCGGTAGAAGCTGCGCTCGGTGAGGCCGGCGTGGCGGGCGAGCGTCGGCACGTCGAGCGGCTCGTCGAGATGGGCCTGCATCCAGTCGATCAGTTCGGCGAACGGCGCTTCGGCCGCAGTCTGCGCCTGCAGGAGCGGGCTGAACTGCGACTGGTAGCCCGGGCGGCGGGCATAGAGCACGAAGTGGCGCGCGATCAGGTTGGCGGTTGCCGCACCCAGGTCGGCCTCGACCAGCGCCAGCGCCATGTCGATGCCGGTGGTGACGCCGGCCGACGTCCAGACCTTGCCATCCACGACATAGAGCGCCTCGGCATCGACGGTGAGCGCGGGGAAGCGCTCGGCGAGCCGCGCGCAGCTCGCCCAGTGCGTGGCGACCCGCTTGCCGTCGAGCAGCCTGCGGCCTGCCAGCATGAAGGCGCCGGTGCAGACCGAGCCGAAGCGCCTGGTCCTCGGCGCCACGCGCCGCAGCCAGCGCGCCACGTCCTCGCGCGCCATCGCGAGCTTGAGCCCGCGCGAGCCGCCGGCCACCAGGAACGTGTCGGGCTGGCCGCCGATCTTGCGGCTGCTGATTGCCACGCCGCAATTGGTCGTCACCAGGCCGCCATCGGGCGAGACGATCTGCAGGTCGTAGACCTTGCGGCCGGCGGCGTCGTTGGCGGCGCCGAACACCGCGGCCGGCCCGGTGACGTCGAGGAGCTGGCAGCCCTCGTAGGCGAGGAGCACGAGTTTGTACGGTCGGGGCATTGGCAGAAAATAGACCGTGTTTGTCATTTCTGCCAAGCCTATTGTCGGCCTATTATCCGCGGCAATCCCCGGAGGGTCCCATGGCTGAGCCGCTGCATATCGGCATCCTGATCTATCCCAACGTCACCCAGCTCGACGCCACCGGCCCGGCGCAGGTGCTGGCGCGCGTGCCCGGTGCGGTGCTGCACATGATCTGGAAGACGCGCGATCCCATCCCGACCGACGCCGGCTTCTCGATCGTGCCCAATACCACCTTCGCCGATTGCCCCAAGCTCGACGTGATCTGCGTGCCGGGCGGCGGCGGCCAGGTGGAGCTGATGACCGACCCCGAGACGCTCGACTTCCTGCGCCAGCAGGCGGCGACCGCGCGCTATGTCACCTCGGTCTGCACCGGCTCGCTGATCCTGGGGGCGGCCGGACTGCTCAAGGGTTACCGCTCGGCCTGCCACTGGGCATGGCGCGACATGCTGAAGGATTTCGGGGCCATGCCGGTGGCCGAGCGCGTGGTGCGCGATCGCAACCGCATCTCCGGCGGCGGCGTGACGGCGGGCATCGATTTCGGTCTCACCGTCGCCGCCGAGTTGGCCGGCGAGGAGGTCGCCAAATCGATCCAGCTCGTCCTCGAATACGACCCGCAGCCGCCCTTCGACACGGGCTCGCCGGAAAAAGCCGGCCCCGAGCGCGTCAAGCGCCTGCGCGAGCGGCTGGCGCCGCTGCTGCAGAGCCGCGCCAAGGCCAACGCCGAAGCAGTGGCACGCCTGCACTGAGCTGGAGCTTCGACCGAGCTGCGAGCACCGCAACAAGGCGCTGCCGCCCGCCTCCCTGGAAGCCCGCATCTGCAGCTACGCGTGCACCTTCTGCGTCATGTTTGTTGTCGTGCGGGTCTCGTCGAGGAAGATCAGGCGGTGCGGCTCCTGGCACATCCGAGGCAGGCGCCGCTGGATCCATTCGTCACGCCGTTCGGCTACGTCGGGGCGGCTCTGCTCGGCGGCCCGCAATGTTTTTTTTGAACCGCAGCCCGTGCCGGATCAGCAACCTCGACAGGCTGGCTGGGGCGGCTTTTGTCCCCCTCTCCGCCTCGAGGGCTGCTGCCAGCTCGGGCATGGTGATATCGCGCTTGGCCGCCACCCGGCCGAGCAGGAAGTCCTTGTGCGCCGACAGCTTGCCGACGCTGCCGCCGCGTTTGCCGGGTGATGCGGATCCAGTGCGCTTGAAACGCTCGACCTGCTTGACCGCGCAGCTCGCGCTCACCCCGAAACGGCACGCCGCGCCACGGCGAGACCGGCCTCTTGTCACAAAGCCAATGATCCGCCTGCGAAGGTCCAAGGAATACGGCACGCTCATGTTCCACCTCCCAAAAGGGTGAAGCGCCAACACCGCAGAAACGTTAGATACAAGAGCGCAATTGGCTGCGCCGGCAGCGGCGGCGATGATGGCGCGGGAGATCCGCCGTGATGCCGACTTTTCCCGCCCTGCTCCGTCACGTCGCCGGCGCGCTGGTTTTCGCGCTCCTGGCGCTGCCTGCGGCCGCGCAGGATCTCGCGACGCCCAGGATCACCGGCGCCGATTTGAGGCGAGCGTTGATCTGGACCGGCCATTACAGCGTCATGAACACGGGCGATCCGAACACCCTCTTCCGCGCCGCCGTCCAGAGCTGGCAGGCATCGAAGAAGTACAAGGTGACCGACAATCTCGCCGACGAACAGGAGATAGAGCTGCTGGCGGAGGGCGACAAACAGCGCGACTCCTTCGGCTGGGCCAAATTCGAGGATAACTCGATCGGGTTTTCGGTCGGCGTGCCGACCAAGCTGGTGAAGTTCCTTGGCGCGCGCCCGAACAACGGCGGCCTCACCTACGATTTCGAGGGCGGCGTCAGCTACGGGATCAATGTGCGTTACGGCGACCTGAACTGCGGCAACGTCAACCAGCAACTCGCCGTGATCCTCAGGGCCGCTCGCCCGACGTTCAAGGTGAAGTATGGCGACGGCTATGCCGTCGGTGCAGAAACCGATTCTCTCAAGAGCTATCTGCGCGTGGTGTGCCGCACCTCCGGCGTGGTCTTTGCCAGCATCGACATCAGCAAGAGCAATGCCGACAAGCTCGGCGTGCTGATCTCGGCCATGGCGGACAGTCTGTCGGTCAGCCGCCACTTCAATCCGACGGCGATACCGCGCCCCAAGCTCGACCAGCCGACGCCGACGGCGGGCGACCTCGTCGCCGCCTCCTCGACGTCTCCGAAGGCGGCCGACAAACCCGCCACCAACCTCGACACCGACGGCAAGACCGCCGCGATCAAGCGCGAGGCGCGCGACGGGACAACGCTTACGCCCGAGCAGGTATTCGACAAGGTGTCGCCGGCCGTCTACGTGGTGACGGCCGGCGAACGCATGGGATCGGCGGTGGCGATCAGCGAGCGTGAGCTCCTCACCAACTGCCACGTCGTCAAGGAAGTGGCGCGCGTAACTCTGATGCGCGACAAAGCCAAGCAATCGGCCGACGTGATCTCGGTCAACGAGAAAGCCGACCGCTGTATCCTCAGGACCGAGAAAAAGCTCGAGAAATGGGTGGCGATTCGCGCCTACGACGACATCAAGGTGGGCGAGCCGGCGCTCACGGTCGGCACGCCGCAGGGACTGGAATTGACGGTGGCCGACGGTCTGGTCTCGTCCAAGCGCAGCCATGAGGGCCGCCGCCTGATCCAGACAACGGCGCCGATCAGCCAAGGCTCTTCCGGCGGCGGGCTGTTCGATGCGCAGGGCCATTTGCTCGGCATCACGACCTTCTACCTGAAAGTCGGCCAGAGCCTGAACTTCGCGATCGCCGCGGAAGACTTCGCGAAGTAGCGTTAGCTCGCCGAGGCGCTTTCGATGGTGATGGCCTTGCCGGCGGTCATGTCGAACTTCAGCCGCTGCACATAGTCGAGATCGCGGCCGGTGACGCGCACGAAGCGGCTGCCTTCGGGATAGTCGATGGCGTGGATGGCGCCGACGTCGTAGATGCCGGCATGGCCCGGCTCCAGCCGATAGGCCTTCACCTTCTCGAGCCTGGCCTCGCCCGCGCCGTCGCCGCCGTCGAGGCGCTTGTACTCGCTCATGTCGGTGTGCTTGATCGCCTGGCCATAGACCGCCCACGAGCTGCCATGGTCGTGCGGCGGGCTCTTGTGGGGCTTGGCATTGCAATGCGCCAGCACGACGAAGCCCAGCTCCTTGTCCTCGTAGAGCTTGCGCGTGCCCATCGGTGCCGCCGGTCCCACCGCCTCGTCGACGAACCCCTTGTTGGTGAGCAGTTTCTCCAGCAGCACGCGAACTTTCTCGCGGCCGGCGGGGCCCGCCTCTTTCTCGAGAGCGGCCTTTGAATCCTTGATGAAAGCATCGAGCGTGTAGGTCATCGAAAACTCCGTGAACCAGGTCAGCAATGATCCGTTGCTGCCGCGGGACGTGTCAACGGCCGGTCAGCGAGCTGCCCCCAGGAGTCGCCGCGCGATCACCATGCGGTGCACCTCCGACGGACCCTCGTAGACCCGCATGGTGCGCACCTTCTGCGCCATCAGCGCGAGCGGCAGCTCCTGCGTCACGCCCATGGCGCCGAACGCCTGTTGAGCGTGGTCGATCACCTCGGTAGCCATCTCGGTGGCGAACACCTTGATCATCGAGGCTTCCATGCGCACGTCGCGGCCCTCGTCCTGCTTCAGCGCGGCATCCATCACCATCAGCCGGCAGGCATGCAGCTTGGTGGCGGCGTCGGCCACCCACCACTGGATCGCCTGGCGGTCGGCCAGTTTCTGGCCGAAGGTCACGCGCTGATTGGCGTGGCTGCACAGCATGTCGAGCGCGCGCTGGGTCATGCCGATGCACCAGGATCCCATCTGCAGGCGGCGCACGGTGAGGCGCAGCTGCATGGGCGCGAAACCGGCGCCGAGGCGGCCCAGCACCTGGCGCTCATGCACGCGGCAATCCTCGAACACGACTTCGTAGGTGCGCTGGCCGGCCAGCATTGGGATGGCGCGCGCCACCACCAGTCCCGGCGTGCCCTTGTCGACCAGGAAAGCGGTAATGCCGCCGCGCGAGCCGAGATTGGCGTCGGTCACCGCCATGACGATGGTGAAATCGGCCTTGGCGATTCGGCTGATCCAGATCTTGCGGCCGTTGATCACCCAATGATCGCCGTCCTTCACCGCCTTGGTCTTCATGCCGGCCGGGTCGCCGCCCGCGCCGGGCTCGGAGATGGCGATGGCCGAGGTCGTCTCGCCCGCGGCATAGGGTTCGAGATATTTCTTGCGCTGCTCGGGGTTCACCGTCGCCAGCATCATGTGCAGGTTGGGCGAGTCGGGCGGGAAGGTGAACGGCACGCAGGTATAGCCCAGCTCCTCGTTGACGCCGACCAGCGCCACGTTGGGCAGGTTGGCGCCGCCCACCTCCTCGGGCACGTCGAGAGCCCACAGGCCAAGCTCCTTGCACTGCTTGAAGAGCCGTCGGTTTTCCTCGTCGGAGAGGGCCGCCGGCTGGCCGCTGGCGAAGCGCTCCAGCACGTTCTTCTCAAGCGGCACCAGCTCGTTGGCCACGAACTTCTTGACGAGGTCGCGCAACATCTGATGCTCTTCGCTCACCTTGTGCATGGCCGTCCTCCGAGGTTCGTTCGTTCCAGCCACCGGATCGAGCGGCAGCGTGCGTGGCATAGTCGTCCCTCTTCCGGGGAGCAAGGCATTATGAACCAATCCTTGTTGTGCTCTATCGCGGTCGCGGCGGCGGTGCTTTCGCCAGGCGTATCTGCTCAGGACAAGATCACGGTCTCGTCCTGCCCGGGTGAGCCCAAGACCGCGGTGACGTTCGAGATAGACTGTTCACATCTCAAGAACCCGCAGTCGAAGGAGCGTTGCGTGCCGTTCGTCATGAACCAGGCGTGCAAGGTCTTTCCGGCCTACCGCAAGATTACCGAAATCAACCTCGAACAACTCTGCAAGACCTTCACCTACACGATCTACGACAAGGACAACTGGCCTCACAAGGAAGGCGACGCGGGTGGCATCGCCCTGAAATGCGGCGCGGACTACGAGGCGCAGTACTCAGTCGACGGCAACTTCAAGATGGCGTCGGGTCCCTACGACACGCACGAAATCCTGCACGTCTACCAACAGATCCTGGGCGCCATCCCCTACCAGCACATCCTGTTCGGACCGAGCCAGGCCGAAGCGATGAAGCTCGTGGGCGACAATGCGGGCTTCGAGCGCAATGCCGCGGAGATGAAGAAGGAAACGGCAGCATGGGAGACGGCCTACCAGAAGGAGGCGTCGCGGCCTGCGACCGACAGGTGTGTTTCAGCAGAGGTCCAGACCGAGGAGATGCTTTACCTCGGGGACAACAGCACCATCTACGAGCTCTATCGCAAGGCGGGACCAAGCCCCGCCAAGGACATGCCCTCCCGCCTGGCGCGCTTCAATCGCATGTATGACGCGGTGTCCGGCGGCAAGACGCGGGCGTTCCTGCTGGCTCACGGTTGCGCGCCGTATTGAGTCCGCAGCGGCTACGCAGGCTTGCCGATGCCCTTGTTCACGAATTCGAGCGTATAGGCGTCACTCGCTTTTAGCCCCTTGGCCAGCACATCGACATCGACCATCGAGTCATAGAAGCCCTGCCAGCGTGCATCGCTCATGGCCCCGATGCCGCCGTCGAGCGCTTCGCCCGACAGCACGATGCCGCGCTCGTTCAGCACCTTGATGGCATAGGCGATGCGATCGTCGGTCTGCTCGGGATTGGCCTGCTTGATCAGGGCATTGGCAGCCTCGACCGCCGGCCCACCCTTGAGATACTGGGCCCAGCCCTCGAGCGAGGCGTCGACGAAGCGCTGGATCAGCTCCTTCTTCTCGCCGGCGAGCTTGCGCGAGATCGCGATGGTGGTCTGATAGGCACTGAAGCCCGCGTCGGCAATCAGCATCACCTCGGGCGGCTTGCCGAGCGCCTGCTGGATCGAATAGGGCTCCGACGACAGGAAGCCCTGCTGCACCGAATTGGGGTCGGCCAGGAACGGCGCCATGTTGAAGTTATAGGGCCGGACCTGGGCGTCGGAGAGGCCGTACTTCTTGCGCAGGTAAGGCCAGTAGGTAACGCGGCCCCCGTTGGAGATCAGGAGCGTGCGGCCCTTGAGCTTGTCGAAGCTCGTGAAGCCGGATCCGGGATGGCCGATCAGCACCTGCGGATCCTTCTGGAAGATGGCGGCGATGGTGAAGAACGGCGCCTGCTCGCGCACATAGGTGAAGGCTTCGAAGCTGTTCGACATGACCATGTCGACGCGGCCGGAGAGCAGCAGCTGACTGATATTGAGGCTCGGCCCGCCTTGGCGCAGGTCGCACTCGATGCCGTGCTTCCGGTAAATGCCGGCAGCGACGGCCTGGTAGTAGCCGCCATGCTCGGCCTGGGCGCGCCAGTCGGTGTGGAATGAGAGCTTGTCGAGCACCTGCGCGCGCGGCCGGCGTGCGAGCGGCACGAGCAAAGGCGATGCGAGGACTGAGCGCCAACGCTGAACGCCGGTTGAGACGCCACACGCCGCTCATTCGCCGAGCGCCCTGGCGCGGATGTCGAGCTTCATGGCGATGATCTCGCGCAACGCGATGGCCGAGAGATCCAGCGCGTCGCCGGAGAAGATCCAGTTCTCCCATATCGGACGCGCCTCGCGTCCCGAGCGGAAATCGGTGGGAAAGGCTGCGACATCGAGCTTGGCCAACGCCGCCAGCTGGAGCGCGCGCGGCATGTGATAGGCCGAGGTGATGAGCGCGACGCGGCCATTGCCGACCATGGCGCGGACGTTGCGGATGTTCTCGATGGTGTTGACCGAGCTGCCTTCATCGACGATCGCCTCGGCGGGAACGCCGAGACCGAGCAGGAACTGGCGCATGCCGGCGGCCTCGGTCGTCGCCGGATTGCCGGGGTCCGCCATGTAGCCGCCACCCGACACGATGATGCGCGGCGCCACCTTGGCATGATAGAGGCGCGCGGCCAGCCAGACTCGATCGGCACCGTTGACGAGACGGGGAAACTCCCGCTCCGGCGGCGAGGCGGGCGCGATCCCTCCGCCCAGCACGACGATGGCCTCGAAGCAGCAACGAGGGGTCGCGAGCTCGGCCGCGCGCGCCTGGTCCTCGAGGTACTTGATCATGGCGTCGGCGAGCGGCGGAAAGGACATGAGCAGGAGCTCGACGATCGCGAGCGCGACGAGCCAGCGCGCGAACCGCCGCCAGCCGAACAATGCCAGCGCCATGCCCAACGCGAGCGCGACCGCGAGCGAAGCCGGCGGCATGGCCAACGAGTACAGGGTCTTGAGAAGGACGAAGGTGCCCATGCGCGCACGGCCATACTAGCGTGCGCGGCCACCGACAAAAGCATTGAGCTGAGACAAAGAATGGGCCGAGACAAAGAAAAGGGCGGGATCGGCTGTCACGCCGATGCCCGCCCGAATCTTCCGTCGGAAGCGGCTTAGATGGCTTCCTTGAGATCCTTCGCGACGCGGAAGGCGACCTTCTTCGACGCCTTGATCTTGATCGCCTCGCCGGTGGCCGGGTTGCGGCCCATGCGCGCCGGACGATTGCGGACCTGAAGGATGCCGAGGCCCGTGATGCGGACCTTGTTGCCCTTCTTGAGATGCTTCACGACCAAGCCGACGAAATCGTCGAGGCAGCCGGTCGCGTCCTTCTTGGTCATGCCCGTCTTCTCGGCCAGTTCGGCCGCGACCTTGGACAGCGGAACGGTTGGAACGGATGGTTTGGTTGGCTTCGCAGGTGCAGTTGGTGGCATTGCCATGATGGAGGGGTCCCTTAAGTTTTTTCGTTCGCCAACGTCTCCCTGACGCCCCAGGACAGCGCTGACCGGCCCAAGGTTAGCCACAAATCGCGGTCCCGCAAGTCCCCAATGCGCCAAAAATGTCGATTTCTGGGGCTTTTTAGGCGTTTTGAGCCGGCCATCCACAGTTGAAAGCGCAACCCGAGCGCACCGGGCCTTCCTTCCCAGCGCAGCAGGGGAGGTGCCTCGAAGCGGCAGAGGGGTAGGATTTGGCGATCAGCCAACACCCTCTCAGGTAGTATCATGGAACACTACAATCTTTATGATTGTACTCACACGGCCAGATTGACCGTCACGTTCTTGCGCTGGGTGAAGCTGTCGAGCATGCCCTCGAGCGAGAATTCGCGGCCGATGCCGCTCTGCTTGTAGCCGCCATAGGACATGCCGGGAAACTGGCCGAGGCCCTGGTTGACCTGTACCCAGCCCGAATTCGATGGCATGCGCGGCGCGCAGTCCCGTGCCGATATTGTGCGTCCAGACATAGGCGGCGAGGCCGTAATGACTGTCGTTGGCCATGCGGATCGCCTCGGCCTCGTCGCTCCAGCGGATCGCCACCAGCACCGGGCCGAAGATCTCCTCGCGGGCCAGCCGCCAGTCGTTGGAGCGGTCGGCGAACACCGTCGGGATGGCAAAGTAGCCTTCGCTCAGCGGCCCGGTCTTGGGCGGCAGGCCGCCGAACACCAGCTTGGCGTCGGGGCGCTTCAGGCCCTCGTCGACATACTTGCAGACCTTGGTGAACTGCTTGTTGTTGATGATGGTGCCGATGTCGGAGGTCTCGTCGAGCGGATCGCCGATCTTGAGCGCGGTCGTCTTCTTCTCGAGCTTCGCCAGGAAGCTGTCGAAGATGTCCTCATGCAGGAACATGCGCGAGCCGGCCGTGCAGCTCTGGCTCTGCCGGGTGAAGCGCATGGCGGCGATGATGCCATCGACCGCCCAGTCCTCGTCGGCGTCGGGATAGACGATCGACGGGCTCTTGCCGCCGAGCTCCAGCGACACCGGCACGATGCGCTCGGCGGCGGCGCGCATGATGACCTTGCCGACCTCGGTTGAGCCCGTGAAGGAGAGCTTGCGGATCTTCGGGTGGTTGGCCAAAGGTCCGCCGCACTCCTCGCCATAGCCGGTCAGCACGTTCAGCACGCCAGGCGGCAGGAACTCCTGGCAGATCTCGGCCATCAGCAGCACGCCAAGCGGCGCATCTTCCGCCGCCTTCATCACCATGACGTTGCCGGCGCAGAGCGCCGGCGCGATCTTCAGCGCCCCCAGCATGACCGGCGCGTTCCACGGGATGATGGCGCCCACGATGCCCAGCGGCTCGCGACGGGTGTAGGAAAGCACGTGCTCGCCGAGCGGGATGGTCTCACCTTTCAGCTCGGACCCGAGGCCGCCGAAATAGCGGAAGATGTCGGCCGTGGTCTTGGCCTCGCCGCGCGCCTGCGTGCGCAGCGCATTGCCGGTCTCGAGCGCGATGGTGCGCGCGATCTCCTCGGCGCGCGCCTCCAGGACATCGGCGATCCTGAGCAGCAGCCGGCCGCGGTCGCGCGGCGCCACCTTGCTCCAGGCCGGGAAGGCCTTGGCCGCGGCTTCGACAGCGGCATCGACGTCGGCCGCGGCGGCGCGTGGCACTTCGGCGATCGTGACTTTCTTCGCAGGGTTCTCGATGGCGATGCGGTTGCCCGACTTGGCGTCGACCCACTTGCCGCCGATCAGCATGCCCTTCGGGCTGACGGCGTGGGCCTGCGGCTTGGTCTGTAGGGAGGTCGTCGGCATGTTGTGCTTCCACGCGGTTTTCGGGGAGGCGCGAAGTTTGGCGCGCACGGCGCGAGGCGACAAGCCCGACCGGGCAGGCCTTCGGACGGGGAATGCGCACGCCCGAACAAATAGTTCAGCCGTTGCCTCTAACATTCGCGCATTTCGGCCCCACTTCTCGTTATCAGGCTTGTGGGCCCCTCTTCATGAGATCAGGGTCAGGCTGACCAAGGTGCAGCCGAAGCGCCGCCTTCCGGAATCGAGATTCCAATGACCGTGTCATCGTCGTTCGGCCGCGTCGAGTTCAATGCCTTTCTTTTCGCTTCCGTCGGCGAGGACAAGAGCGGGGTCGAGCTCACCGTCCTGTCGGCGCTGACGCGGCTCGGCTTCGATCCCTGGCAAGAGGCCGCCCGGTTGTCGGAATTGCCCCGGGAAACCGCGGCTCGGACGTTGGCCTCGGCATTTGCCCTGCTTCCCGAAGGCGACTGGAAGATCCCGCAGATGGCCACCCTCGCCGCCCGGCTGGTCGATTGCCTCCCCCGCCCCGGTGCCTCGCCCATCGCCATCGTTGCCAGAGGGCAGCCCGCCGGAAGGGCGACGTCGTGGCTCGCGATGCGGCCCACGAGATGGCTGTTCTGGCTGGCCGTCGCAGTCGGATGGTATTTCGTCGTGTCGCATCTGACAGCCAATCCGGTTTTTAACTCTTCGCCGACCGTCTCGACGCCAAGTAAAGCGCCGTAGCAGCAAGACAAATCGTACACGGCGGCGAAAAGGGCCTAGGGTCCCGCGCAACGCGGATATCCCGCGTGCCGGCGTGTCCGGCTGAAAGGACCCCCGATGTCCCAGAAAAACCGGCGCAGCAACCGCGAAGCCAAGAAGCCCAAGCAGAACAAGCCCAAGGTCGTGATCTCGACTTCGCCCTTCGCCGCGGCTCACACCAATCCCGCCAAGCACGTCGCCGCCGGCAAGCGCAAATAGCCAGCCGGCCTCTACCGCGTCGGCATCGCGATATAAGTCGACGCGCGGGTTGATTTTTCTCATAAAACCACCATCTATTGTTGCGTAACGGGCGTTCAGCGCTCGACCAAAAACTCAAAAATTCGCAAGGAAACGCCATGAAATTCAGGCCACTGCACGCTCGCGTCGTGATTCGCCGGATCGACGAGATGGGCAAGACCCAGGGCGGGATCATCATTCCCGACACCGCCAAGGAAAAGCCGATGGAAGGCGAGATCGTCGCCGTCGGCCCGGGCGCGCGCGACGAGAAGGGCGTTCTGGTTCCGCTCGACGTCAAGAAGGGCGACCGCATCCTGTTCGGCAAGTGGTCCGGCAGTGAGGTCAAGATCGAGGGCGAAGACCTCCTGATCATGAACGAATCCGATGTGATGGGCGTGATCGACGGCGCCGCCGCCGTCCGCAAGAAAGCTGCGTGACACGCAGCGCCGCCTCCCGACCCCAAAATTAAGGAACAACGAACATGGCAGCTAAAGAAGTACGTTTCGCCGGCGATGCCCGCGCCCGCATGCTGCGCGGCGTCGACATCCTGGCCGAACTCGGTGAAGGTCACGCTCGGTCCCAAGGGCCGCAACGTGTTGCTCGAAAAGTCGTACGGCGCGCCGCGCATCACCAAGGACGGCGTCACCGTCGCCAAGGAGATCGAGCTCGCCGACAAGTTCGAGAACATGGGCGCGCAGCTCGTGCGCGAGGTCGCGACCAGGACGTCGGAGACGGCGGGCGACGGGACCACGACGGCGACCGTGCTGGCCCAGGCGATCGTGCGCGAGGGCGCCAAGTCGGTGGCCGCCGGCATGAACCCCATGGATCTCAAGCGCGGCATCGAACTGGCCGCCGAATGGGTCATGGAGGAGCTCAAGAGCCGCTCCCGCAAGGTCTCGACCGGCGAGGAGATCGCGCAGGTCGGCACGGTGTCGGCGAATGGTGACAAGGCGATCGGCGACATGATCGCCAAGGCGATGGACAAGGTCGGCAAGGAAGGCGTGATCACCATCGAGGAGGCCAAGAGCCTCGAGACCGAGCTCGACGTCGTCGAGGGCATGCAGTTCGACCGCGGCTACCTCTCGCCGTATTTCATCACCAACGCCGACAAGATGATCTGCGAACTCGAAAATCCCTACATCCTGATCCATGAAAAGAAGCTGTCGAGCCTGCAGACGCTGCTGCCGCTGCTGGAACTGGTCGCCCAGTCGAGCCGGCCGCTGCTCATCATCGCCGAGGAGATCGAAGGCGAGGCGCTCGCCACCCTGGTGGTCAACAAGCTGCGCGGCGGCCTGAAGGTCGCCGCCGTCAAGGCGCCGGGCTTCGGCGATCGCCGCAAGGAGATGCTCGAGGATATCGCGATCCTGACCGCCGGCCAGACGATCAGCGAGGATCTCGGCATCAAGCTCGAGAACGTGACGCTGGACATGCTGGGCAATGCCAAGCGCGTGCGGATCGACAAGGAAAACACCACGATCATCGACGGCGCCGGCAAGAAGAAGGACATCCAGGCCCGCGTGGCTCAGCTCAAGGCGCAAGTCGAGGAGACGACCTCGGACTATGACCGCGAGAAGCTGCAGGAGCGGCTGGCCAAGCTGGCCGGCGGCGTGGCGATCATCAGGGTGGGCGGCGCCACCGAGACAGAGGTCAAGGAGCGCCGGGATCGCGTCGAGGACGCCATGCACGCGACCAAGGCCGCGGTCGAGGAAGGCGTTGTCGCCGGCGGTGGTGCTGCGCTCCTCTATGCCACGCGCATTCTCGAAGGCAAGAAGGGCGCCAACCACGACCAGCAAGTCGGCATCGACATCGTGCGTCGTGCCCTGCAGGCGCCGGTCCGCCAGATTGCGGAGAATGCCGGCTTCGATGGCGCGGTGGTCGCCGGACACATGCTCGACCAGAAGGATGTCAATTACGGCTTCAATGCCCAGAAGGCGGAGTACGTCAACATGATCAAGGCCGGCGTCATCGACCCGACAAAGGTCGTTCGTGCGGCCCTGCAGGGCGCCGTTTCCGTGGCCGGATTGCTCATCACGACGGAAGCAATGGTGGCCGAGAAGCCGGAGAAGACCCCGCAATCTGCAACGCCGGGCGGTATGGCCGGCGACATGGGATTTCAAGACGGGCCGACGACGACCTCTACCGAAAGGCCCTGGAAGGCATCGGTCATGCCGACGAAACTGCCGGCGACCGGCATGGCCTGAGCGATGTCGCGCGCCACCGCCACGGGGATCAGGTTGGAGCCGCCCACGCCGCGATTGGTCGGATCGAAGGTGATCCAGCCGGCGCCGGGGACGAAGATCTCGGCCCAGGCGTGGGTCGTTCCCACTTCATGCGCCCGCCCCGGATTATAGAGGTAGCCCGAGACGATGCGGGCGCCGAAGCCCAGCGTGCGCGCCGCTTCGATGAACAGCACGGCGAGGTCGCGGCACGAGCCCCAGCCGCGGTCGAGCGTCTCGATGGGCGACTGGGTGCCTTCGTCCTCGCGGCTCTGATAGAGGATCCAGCTCGAGACTCCGAGGCTCAGGTCCTTGAGCAGCGACAGCGTGTCGGTCGGCCGGCTGCGCACGAAGCCCTCCGCCCAGGCGCGCAGCCGCCCCTGCCGATCGGGATATTGCGGGGTAGCGAGCGCGCCGAGGTCGATCCATTCGCTGGCCGAATAGGCGAAGGGATACGAGGCGGCGGTGGCCGCGATGGCGAAGACGGGCCAGTCGGTGGCATCGAGCTGAAGCTCGGTGGTGCTGTCGATCACTAGATGATCGGTCATCGCAGCGAAAGTCGCCGTGGCGACGGCGTTGCCAAAGACGTCGTGCGCCCAGGTGATGGTCGCGGCGGGCGTCGTCGTCACGACACTCGATGTCAGGCGAAGATCGCGGCTCTCGCGCGGACGCAAGATCAACCGATGCGGCCCCAGGCGGACCGGCTCACGGTAGCGATAGGTCGTCTTGTGACGGATTCTGAGGGCAATCAACCAAGCTCCACCAGACCAAGGAGGCGGAACAGCACCGTTCCGCCCGGTCGTCGTTACGCCTCTTTGCCGAGTGCCGCCAGCGCTGGCGTCAGCTCACTTCGTGCTCTTCAATGCCCTGCCCTTCTTCCGTTTGGCCGTCAACTCGCCGTACTTCATGCCTTCGAGCTTGAGGCCATCGGGGTCGAGGAAGAACACGGCATAGTAGTCCTCGTAGTATTCGCCGGCCGGATCGACGATCTTCACTTTCTCCTTCTCCAGGAAGCCCTGCAGGGCATCGACGTCGCGGCGATTGCGCAACTCGAAGGCGTAGTGATGAAAGCCGACATCGCCGATCTTGTGCGACTTGCGGCCCTCGGCCGGGGCGATCCAGTAGCGGGTCTTGCCGTTGGTCCAGCCGATCGTACTGCCGTAGTCCTCCGAGATCTCGAAACCCAGGAACGTGAACAACTTCGAATAGAAGGCCTTCGATTTCTTATAGTCGCTGACCCTGATGGAGATGTGGTCAATGCCGACGACCTTGGATGTAGGCATGGCAGTCTCCTTCTGTCGGTAGTTGGAGAACCGGGCAAGACTCCTTAAGTTCCCGGCGATGCGTCTTTCCGTCCTCGACCAGTCAATCGCGGTTGCCGGCCGTCCGCACGAAGAATCGATCCGCAACACCGTGGCGTTGGCACGACACTGCGAGGCGCTGGGCTACGAGCGCTTCTGGGTCTCCGAGCACCACAACCATCCGACCATCGTCGGCACCGCGCCGGAGATCATCATGGCGGCGATCGCCGCCACCACCGAGCGCATCCGCATCGGCAGCGCCGGCATCATGCTGCCGCACTATTCGCCGTTCAAAGTGGCCGAGGTGTTCCGCGTGCTCGATGCCCTGGCTCCCGGCCGCATCGACATGGGGCTGGGCCGCGCGCCGGGCTCCGACGGCCGCACGGCCTTTGCCTTGAACCCGATGGCCAACGAGCGGCCAGAGCATTTTCCGGCCGATGTGCGCGACCTGATCGCCTGGGTGCACAACGAGCCGCTGGTCGATCGCCATCCTTTCGCGGCGGTGCAGGCCTTCCCGCAGGGACCGACCGCGCCCGAGATCTGGATCCTCGGCAGCTCCGACTATGGCGCGCAGGTCGCCGCCCTGTTCGGCCTGCCCTATTGCTACGCCTGGTTCTTCAGCGACGGCGCGGGCGGCGAGCGCGCCATCGATCTCTACAAGCGCACCTACCGGCCAAGCGCACGCCATCCAACGCCGCATTCGGGCTTATGCGTCTGGGCGCTCGCGGCGCCCACCATGGAGGAGGCTCAGTACCATCTCACCTCACGCGTGCTCTCGCGCATCAACCGCGACCTCGGGCTTCTAGGCCCGCTGATCTCGCCCGAGGAAGCGGCGAAGGAACTCGCGGGTCACGACCAGGAGCGGATCGCCAAATTCCGCCGCAACACCTTCGCTGGCACCGGGCCTGAGGTCATGGCGCGCATCGTCGAGCTGAAGGAGCGCGTCGGCGTCGACGAGATGGCCATCGTCACTTGGACCCACGACGAAGACGTGCGGCGGCAGAGCTATGAGGAGCTCGCCAAGCAGTTCTAAGCCAGCCCAGCCGCCTCGAATGTACGGAAGATGACCGTGACTAGCGCGGCTCCGTCCAGCTCTCGGAAAAAGCCAAGGCGCAGGTGCTGAAAGGCCGGCCCTCGCGCTCGCGCTTCCATGGCTGACCCTTTGCCTGCTGGCCGTTCACCGTCAGCCGCGCCCCCAGTGCGGGGATGAGCAGCGTGCAGACGCCGTAAGGCCTGGGGTTGGGAGGCTGGTTGGGCTGGGTATGGATCAGGAGCGGCTCGCCGATCTCGTGCCAGGTGAGCGCGATCTCCGCGTCGGTCGCCGAGACATGCTCGGTCCAGAAATCGCGCGCGTCGCCCGATTTGTCGAAGGCAGCATCCGTGACGGGAATGGCAAGGTCCTTGAGCTCGGGATTGAGCATGCCCTGCACGGTCTTCTGCAGCCAACGCGCCATCGCGATGTTGTCGGAATAGATGCGCCAGCGGCCGTCGGTGAGCTCGCTCTTGAGATAGAGCACATGCCCCGGACCGGCCGGGCAGAAGATGATCCGCCAGAAGCTCGCATCGGTCGAATTGGGATCGCCGTCCTTGGCGCTGAGACGGATGAACGGGTTCTCGCCCGTGAGGATGGTGCGGTTGGAATCGGCGACGCTCATTTCGTCCTCCCTTCAGGAACTCGGCATCCAGTTCCCGCGTTGATTGTGTCGGCTAAGGGTATCAGGAGCCTGTCCATGATCGAACTCATTCGTCGCAGTGTCGCCATAATGTTCGCCGGCATCGTGGGATTCGCCGGCGTCGCGAGCGCACAACCAGCGGCTTCAGGCGATCCGCCGGGCCGCGTCGGCCGCCTCGCCTTCATCCAGGGCACCGTGTCCTTCCATGACCGAGACCAGACAGACTGGGCGCCGGCGGTGGCCAACAGGCCGCTGACCTCGGGCGACGCGATCTGGACCGAGCCCAGTGCCCGCAGCGAGATCTCGATCGCCGGCACCCGGGTGCGCCTGGATAGCGCCACCCAACTCGACATGCTGGTGATCGATGACACTGACACCCGCATGCAGCTCGACCAAGGCCGGCTCGATATCAAGACCTTCACCTACGATACCCATCAGCCCTACGAGGTCCTGACCCCGCGCGGCACCGTCACCCTGCAGCAGCAGGGCGACTACTATGTCGAGGCGGGCACGACGCAGGACCCCACCCGGCTCGGCGTGCGCGCCGGCGCCGCCCAGATTCAGGCGCGGGACG
This sequence comes from uncultured Alphaproteobacteria bacterium, assembly GCA_963755595.1. Taxonomy (GTDB): domain Bacteria; phylum Pseudomonadota; class Alphaproteobacteria; order Reyranellales; family Reyranellaceae; genus Reyranella. The sequence goes on from CAVWKP010000006.1 coordinate 278,688, forward strand.
GCCGGGTTCTGGCCGTGCGTGCGGGTGAAGTGGGCGAGATCTCCGGCGACGGTGACACGCTTCAGCTCGTAACCGTCCAGACCGCGCCGCCGCCGATGCCGGCCTACTGGGCCGAGCGCGACCGCGTCGTCGTCTACGACCAGCCGCCGCAGTATCTCAGCGCCGACGTGACCGGCTACGAGGACCTCGGCTCCTACGGCAGCTGGAGCAACGACCCCGACTACGGCGAGGTCTGGGCGCCGCGCGCCGTGGTCGCCGGCTGGGAGCCCTACCATACCGGCCAATGGTCCTATGTGCAGCCGTACGGCTGGACCTGGGTCGACGAGCAGCCCTGGGGCTTCGCGCCCTACCACTACGGCCGTTGGGCCCATCGCGACCGCGGCTGGGTCTGGGTGCCGCCGCAGCGCGACCAGCGTTCGGTCTATGCACCGGCCCTGGTGGCCTTCGTCGGCGGTACCGAGCTCGGCATCGCGATCGGCCAGCAGAGCCGCGCGCCGGTCGGCTGGTTCCCGCTCGGGCCGCGCGAGGCCTACGTGCCGCCCTACTCCAACGACCGCGACTACTATCGCCGCCTCAACGCCAGCGCGCATGTGCAGGACCAGGTGATGGAACAGAACTGGCAGCGCGCCCAGCGTCGCGAGGCGACCCCGGCCAATCAGCAGCAGCCGGTGTACATGAACCGCCGCTTCGCCACTGTGGTGGCGGCCTCGGACTTCGCGCAGTCGCGGCCGGTGGCCCGGGTGGCTCTGCAGGTCGCGCCGGACCGGCTCGCCGCCGCTCCGGTGGCGCCGGTCGCCGCACCGCCGTCCCCGACACAGTCGATCCGCGCCGTCCAGGCGCCCACCACCGGCACCGCGCCGGGCACTCCGCCGGCCACTCGGCCGAACGATCCCAACGCGCGGCCGCCGCAAGGCCAGGCGCAGGCCACGGCAAACGTGCCGACGACCGGGACTCGTCTCTCCAACATGCAGGCGATCGGCCGCCCCGCGCCGACGACGGCTGATCGGCCCAAGGCGCCGGGTCCGCAGATCGCCACGACGCGACCCAATGAGCCGAACGCGGCAGCCAACGCGAACGCGACCCCGAACGCCACCCATCCTGGCCTGCCGCCGCTCGCCCCACGCACAGGTGCCGCGCCGCCGCAGCTTCAGGGCGAACGCACGCCTGCGCCGGGTCAACCCGGCCAGCCGGCGCAGCCCGGCACGCCGCCCAAGCCCGGCGACAACCGCGCCGTGACCACGCCGCCGCCGACCGGTGCGCAGCCGCCTGCCGGCCAGCCCGGCCAGCCGCCGCATCCTCCGGGCCAGGCCAACCTGCCGCCGGTCCAGCCGCCCAACGCCAATCGGCCGGTTGAGCCGCCCAAACCGGGTCAGCCGCCCAGCCTCAGCAAGCCCAGCAACAGCACCCGGCACAGCCGCCGCATCCGGCCAGCCGCCGAGCCCAGGCGCCGCACCCGGCCGCCGCGCCCCAACACCAGGCCCGTCCGGCGCCGCAGCCGACCGCATCCGGCTGAGCCGCCCAAGCCGCAACAGGCGCAGCAGCCTGTCGCAACTCCGGCACACGCCTCAGCAGCAGGCCGAGCCGCCGAAGCCTCAAGGGCGCCGTCCGCTGCCGCAGCCTCAGCGCCAGGCCGCGCCTGCACCGCAGCCTCAGGCGCCACCGCCGCAGGCGCAGGCCCACGCTCCGACGCCGCCGCCTCAGCCTCAGGCTCCGCCGCCTGCACAGGCTCACGCTCCGGCACCGCCGCCGCAGCCGCAGGCTCACGCGCCTGCGCCGCCGCCGCCGCAAGCGGCTCATCCGGCGCCGGCGCCTCAGCCGCCGCAACAGGCTCACGCTCCCGCGCCGCAGCCTGCTCCGCAGAAGAAGGAAGAAGAGAAGAAGTAGCCGAAGCCTGAGGCATATGCCGTCCGGCTGGAATCAGCCGGACGGCATATGCTCTTGAGGTTGAGATGCTTGGGGCAACGTGTTTCCGATCAGATGGAACCGCGAGCGGTTCCATCTGATCGGAACCCACGCTAGAGCACCTGGTTGCGCAGCGAGCTCTCGCCTCGCCACAGGTGCTCTAGGTTTTCGATCAAGATGTCGAGCACGTTGTCCTCGTAGGCGCGTGTCTCGCCCGCGGTGTGCGGGGTGATGAAGACATTGGGCATCGTCCACAGGGGCGATGCCGCCGGCAGCGGCTCCTCGGCAGTGACGTCAAGCGCCGCGGCCCAGATCTTCCCGGCTTTCATGGTCTCGATCAGGGCGGCTTCGTCGGCCACCTTGCCGCGCGCCACGTTCACGAACATCGAGGACGGCTTCATGGCGGCGAAGGCCGCCGCGCTCATCAGGCCGGTGGTCTCGGGCGTAAGCGCGCAGGTCAGTGCCACGATGTCGGCCTGCGGCACCAGCTTCACCAGTTCGGCCATGCCGTGGATCGAGTCGCGCACCATTGGCTCCCTGCTTGGGGTCGCGGCGGATGCCGATCACCTTCATGTCGAACGCCTTGGCAAGCTTGGCGAGATGGGCGCCGATGCGACCCATGCCGACGACCAGCAGCGTCTTGCCGCCCAGCTCGTCCTCGCGCTGGGTGAGATCGCCGATCATGCCGCGCCACATCTTCTTGTGCTGATTGTCGCGCGCCTCGGGCAGCCGCCGCGCCACCGCCAGGATGAGCGAGATCGCGTGCTCGGCCACGGCGCGGGCATTGACGCCGGCGGCGCTGCAGAGCCGCACGCTCTTGGCCGCGAGCTGGTCCCTGGAATACTGATCCATGCCCGAGCTGATGGACTGGATGAACTTGAGCTTGGTGGCGGCCGGGATCAGCTCGTTCTTCCACATGCCCGAGACCACCACCACGTCCGCCTCACCCACCCGCTTCTGCAGCTCGTCATAGGCCCATACCTGAAAGCTCTTGATGCCCGTCTTGCGCAAATCAAAGCGCGCTTTCATCTGGTACGCCGCGTGAGCGAAACAGATCGTCACGTCTTGCTTTGACGGAAACATTGCGGAACTCCCCTATGCCTTGCGCTCGCCGATCGAGCTGTGGAAGCGCGCCAGGAACGACGCCGTACGCGCGTTCTTGGGGCGCAGCAAGACCTCGTCGGCAACGCCCTGCTCGACCACCTGGCCCGCATCCATGACGAGGACATGGTCGGCGACATCGTGGGCGAAGGCCATTTCATGCGTGACAACGATCATGGTCGTGCCGTCGGCCGCGAGCTGTTTCATGACGTCGAGCACCTCGCCCACCAGCTCGGGATCGAGCGCCGACGTCACCTCGTCGAACAGCATGATCTCCGGCTCCATCGCCATGGCGCGCGCGATCGCCACGCGCTGCTGCTGGCCGCCCGACAGTTCGCGCGGATAGCGCTCGGTGAAAGCGGCCAGGCCGACTTTGGCCAGGAGGTCGCGCGCGATGCGTTCGGCCTCGGGCGCCGGCATCTTCTTCACGATGGTCGGGCCGGACATGACGTTGCCCAGCACCGTCATGTGGGGGAAAAGGTCGAATTGCTGGAACACCATGCCGATGCGGGAGCGAAAGCGCGCCAGGTCGCGGCCGCGCGGCCTGGTGTGGCCCGCGCCGAACTCGATGCGCCGGTCGCGGACCTGAAGGGTGCCGGCCGACGGTTCCTCGAGAAGATTGAGGCAGCGCAGGAAGGTCGACTTGCCGCAGCCGGACGGGCCGATGACCACCACGACCTGGCCGCGATGCACCTCGAGCGAGACGCCGCGCACGGCCTCGACGGTGCCGTAGCTCTTGCGCAAGCCGTCGACCCGCACCATTACCTCGCCGCTACTGGTCAACACGGGCCTCCAGGCGGGCCGCCCACAGGGTGAGCGGATAGAGGATGATGAAATAGGAGATGGCGACGACCGTGTAGACCTCGAGCGGCCGGAAGGTGTCCGAGACGATGATCGAGCCCGTGTACATCAGATCAGGGATCGCCACGACATAGAGCAGCGAGGTGTTCTTCAGCTGGATGATCGACTGGTTCACGAAGGGCGGGACCATGCGCTTGATCGCCTGGGGCAGGATGATGTTCCGCATCAGCTCGGGCCAGGTCATGCCGAGCGCGCGCGAGGCTTGCCACTGCCCCTTGTCGATGGAGATGATGCCGCCGCGGAAGATTTCCGTCGCAAAGGCGCCCATGTAGAGCGTGAGACCGAGCCCGGCTGCGAGCCAGTCGGGCAGCTCGACTTGCAGGACGATGGGCAGCGCGAAGTAGAACCAGACGATCTGCACGAGCAGCGGCGTGCAGCGGAAGATCTCGACGTAGTAGTGGACGGGAATCGTGATCCACTTGGTACGCGCCAGGAGCAGCATGCCGCAGATCACGCCGATGATCATCCCGCCCACGATCGTGCCGAGCGAATAGGCCAGGGTGACGCCGAGGCCCTTCATCCAGAATTGGGCATAGTTGGGAACGAGGCTGAAGTCCCAACTGTAGGCGGCGAGGACCATGTCAGAACCGGTCCGGCCGGAAGGGCGCGAGATCGACCGTCGTCGGCTTGCCGGTCGCCAGCTCGGCGATGAGCTTGCCGGTGATGCCGGCCATGGTGAGCCCCAGATGATCGTGGCCGAAGGCGAACAGCACGTTCCTGTGGCGCGGCGATCGGCCGATCACCGGCTTGGAATTCGGGATGCGAGGGCCTGGGGCCCATCCATCTCGACGCCGGCTCTCCCTTGAGGCCGGGCACCAACTCCTTGGCGTGCCGCATGACCATGTCGGCGATCCGCATGTCAGCCGGCGCATCGGGCGCGGCGAACTCGGCGACACCGGTCGCCCGGATGCCCTCATGCATATGGGCGAGAGACACGCTGCGATCGGCCGAGACGAGCGCCCGCTTCAAGCCGAAATCCTGCGGACCGAACATCACGTGGTAGCCGCGCTCGGCTTCCAGCGGCACCGATGTGCCGAGTTGCTTGGCAAGGGGCCGCGACCAGACACCGGCCGCGATCACGACCATGTCGACGTCGATCGGGCCGCCGTCGGTGACGATCTTCGTCGGCCCTTCTCCGCCGATCTCGAAGCCGCGGACCTCGGCATTCAGGATCTCTCCACCACGGCGCACGAAATCCTTGGCCAGCGCATCGCACAGCCTCCAGGGATCGATGGTGCGATGCACATCTGGCAGCGACACCGCCTTGATCACCTTGGACGACAGGGCCGGCTCCATCTGGCGCGCCTCGTTGCCGTCGAGGATGTCCATGTGCACGCCGTTGCGACGCCTGAGATCGAGCGCGTAAGCGGCGTTGCGGAATGCCTCCTCGCTCTCGAAGGTCATCAGCAGGCCTTGATCGCTGATCCACTTGCCGGCACCGGCACCCTCGACCAACGGCGCGTAGCCCGCGTGCGTGTGGACCAACAGGCTGTTGCGCGCCGCAGCGATCGCCTCGACGCGCGAAGGCCGCGCCGACTCGATGAAGCGCAGGAACCAAGGCAGCGCGCTGGGCACGTGACTCCATCGCAGCTTCAGCGGCGAGGTGGAATCGAACAGCATCCTCGGCACCTTCTTCAGCACGCCCGGCAGGGCGAAAGGCACGCACGAGGCCGTGCCGAAGCTGCCCGAGTTCCCGAAGGACGCCGCCTTGCCCGGCTCGCCCTTCTCGATCAACCGGACCTTGAAGCCTTCGCGCTGCAGGTAAAGCGCGCAACAGACGCCGACGAAGCCGGCGCCTATCACGGTGACGGATCTGCCCATCAGTTGGGCGAGAACGAGACTGTCGATGGAACCTCAAGCCCGTCCTTGGCCAGCGCCTCACGCATGCGCCGCTCGTTGTGGCCAAGCAGGATGTTCCATTCGGCCCAGCGGTTGAGGAATTTCTGCCACCGCTGATCGTCGTCGAGGCGAAGCCCGATGTAACCCGGCAGCGCCACGCGCGGCTTGGGATTCATGAAATCGCCGAGCGCCGGGTTCTTCTGCTTCATCACCATGCTGGCCAGCACCGTCGTGGTGAAGGCATCGGCACGGCCCGAAGAGACCGCCAGCGCCACGTCGGCGATGAGCTTGAATTCCACGCGTGTGGCCTTCGGCGCCATCTTGCGCAGCAACAGCTCGTCCGATGTCCCGGTCATGACCGCGACCTTGACGCTCTCCTTGTCGTAGTCGGCCCAGTCCTTGCCGTGGAAGTTGGGGTTGTTCACCGTCACCCACTCGATCCAGTAGATCGGGCCGGCGAAGTCGATCGCGGTGGCGCGGATCGGCGTGGCCTGAAGGCCGAAGTTCATGTCGACCTTGCCGGCCTGCAGCGACAGCACGGCCTCGGCGAAGCCGCCGACCTCGACCGGCACGAACTTCACCTTCAACTCATTGGCGATGTCCTTGCCCATGTCGACCATGGCGCCTTCCCACTCGCCGCTCGACTTGTTGCGCACGAAATAGGGCGGGTACTCGAACACGCCCATGCGCACTTGGCCGTTCTTCTTGATCAGCTCCCAGGTCGAATCGCTCGTCTTGGGCTGTGCGCGCACCGGCACGGCGCTCACGGCGGCGGCAAGACCTGCGGTGGCAATACCAACCACCGCCATATCACGGCGACTTAGCTTCATGTTGTGCCCTCCCTTTTTCCCCTGAAAAAGTCTGGTGCCGGCCCCCGCAGCCGTCAAGCAGACTGCAGCAAGATACACGCCAATTCGCTATTTCAAGGTGTCCGCAGCGTAATGCTTCACCCGCGCCTCGTCGACCTTGATGCCGAGACCGGGGGTTTTCGGCACGACAACACGACCGTTCACGATCGGGAAAGGCTCGGCCAGCAGATCGCGCTCGAGGAAGTACTTGGCCTGGTAGAATTCGCAACCCAGCGAGATGTTGGGCGTGGCAGCGATCACATGTGTGCCCGCAAGGTGGGCGATGCCGGTCTCGAACATGTCGCCGCCATAGCAGGCTATGCCCGCGGCCTCGCAGATCGCCGAGACCTTGCGGGCGGCCAGCATACCGCCGTGCTTCATGATCTTGATGCTCACCAGGTCGGCGACGCGGTTGGCCGCGACATGCAGCGCGTCGGTCGGCGTGAACACGCTCTCATCGGCCAGCACGGGCGTGTCGAGCGCGCGGGTGATCTCGGCCAGGGCGGCGCGATGGTGGCCCGGCACCGGCTGCTCGATGAAGGTCGGCTTGAAAGCCTCGACGTCGCGCAGCTCGCGGATGGCGTTGTGGGTCACCATGCCCTGGTTGTAGTCGATGCGGAGTTCGGCATCGGCCGGCAGCTCCTTGCGGAAGCGTTCCATGCGTTTCAAGTCCGCGGCGTGTCCGGCGAAACCGGTCTTCATCTTGAACAGACGGAGGCCTTCGCCGTAGAGGCGTTTGACCATCTCCATGTCGCGATCGAAGTCGGGGTCAGCAACCGAGAAGGAGAGCGGAATGTCGTCGCGGCATCGGCCGCCTAGAAGCTCGGCCACCGGCAGGCCACTGGCCTGGCCCACGATGTCGAACAACGCCATCTCCATCGCGGCCTTGGCTTCGGGATGGCCGACCACGGCATGATCGGCCTCGGCCATCAGTGCCTCGATGCGAAATGGATCGGCGCCGATCAGCACCGGCCTCAGATAGACGTGCAGGGCCGCGACATTGGCTTCGATCGTGCCGGTGAACACCGCCCAGGGCGCGGCATCACCCCACCCCGTGATGCCGGCGTCGGTTTCGAGCTTGAGAATGGCGTTCTTGACCGAACCCGCAACATCGCCCGAGCCGTGCCGGCGCATCAATCGCACCGGGATGTCGGTGACGAACACCGTCATCGCCGTGACCTTGATCTGCTTCAAGACGAACCCCTCCCCGCTGCCCGGACACCCGCCATGCCGTTTACACCGTTTTCACCGTTTTTAATCGGTCAGCGGCGAGCCCGAAAACGGTCGGACCCTTGAAATCGTCGAATGATTTTCGATTCGCGGCGATCGGGAAAACGGTCGAAAACGGTGAAAAACGGTCGAAAAACGGTGGAACAAGGACTTTCGGCCGTCTGCCGTCGTATCGCCAAGGGCGTGAAAGTCGTGGCGAGGGGGTAGCGGGGTAGCGCTAATTGCGGAATTTCTCCGGGACCTCCGGCGAACCGGCGGAAATACCGGAAAGTCCCTCGACGACGGATAGACAACGCTGGGCATACGCTACGCTCCCATGGCGAATATTTCGATACGCGCATCTTACCCTTGGACACGCGCCGCCACCTAATTTGGTCATTAGAACTTTCGCTCACGCGTGAGCCCGCGCACTATGCCGCCGACAATTCGGAGGAACCAAAATGGCCATGCGCCGCAACCTGCTCCGCGAGAAACTCAACGCCGGCAAGCCGACCGTCGGCACGCACATCCTCTCGGCGTGGCCGACCCTGGTCGAGCTGATCGGGCATTCCAAGCAGTACGACTATGTCGAGTTCACCGCCGAGTACGCGCCCTTCACCATGCACGACCTCGACAATCTCGGCCGCTCGTTCGAGCTCATGAACATGGCCGGCATGATCAAGATCGAGCAGACGCAGTACACGCACCAGGCCATGCGCGCCATCGGCGCGGGCTTCCAGAGCGTGTTGTTCGCCGACATACGAACCGTCGAGGACGCCAAGCTCGCGGTCGACGCGGTGCGTGCCGAGACGACCATGGCCAAGGGCGCGCGCGGCCGCGGCCGCCTGGGCGTCGGCATGCGCCGCGATGTCGGGACCGTGCGTCACGGCGGCACGCCCGACTATGTCGATGCGCTGAATGAGGTGGTGATCGCCGTCATGGTCGAGAAGAAGTCGCTGCGTCGACGATCTCGACCGCATCCTCTCGGTGCCGGGCATCGACATGGTGCAGTTCGGACGCCTCGGACTTCTCCATGAGCATCGGCAAGACCGGCCAGTACAGCCATCCCGAGGTGCTGGAGGCCGAGCTCAAGACCATCAAGACCGCACTCAAGAAGGGCAAGCATCCGCGCGTCGAGCTGCGCGATCCGGGCCAGGCCGGCAGGTATCTCGAGATGGGCGTGAAGCACTTCTGCATCGGCTGGGACGTGCGCATCCTCGCCGACTGGTGGGACACCAAGGGCGCGGAGATGCGCAAGCTCTTGCGCGCCAAGCCTCGCAAGGCCGCACCGGCCAAGCAGGCACCGGCCAAAGAGGCACCCGCACGCCCCACCAATCGCAAGACCAATGGCCGAGCGCCTATACGCGGCAACTACGCCTGATAGCCCGGTGGCCGGGCCACCGCTCGCGCCACGTCGCCCGTCCACGCGGACGCTGCATGGCGTGACGCTGACGGATGACTATGCCTGGCTGAAGGACCCGAACTGGCAAGAGGTCCTTCGCAAGCCCGAGCTGCTCGCGCCGGACATCAAGGCCTATCTCGAAGCGGAGAACCGCTACACCGAGTCGATCCTGGGCTCGACCAAGCCGCTGCAGGAGGCGCTGGTGCGCGAGATGCGGGGGCGCATCAAGGAGGACGATTCCGGCGTGCCCACCCCGGATGGACCCTTCGCCTATCTCTGGAAGTACCGCCAGGGCGGCCAGCACGAGCTGATCGGCCGCTCGCCACGCGACGGCGGCGAGGTCGAGCTCGTGCTCGACGGCGACGCGCTCGCCGCCACATCGGAGTATTTCGACTTCGGCGAGACGCGCCATTCGCCCGATCATCGCCTGGTCGCCTGGAGCGCCGATGTGCGCGGCTCGGAGTACTTCACCATCCGGGTGCGCGACTGGAAAACCGGTGAAGACCTGCCCGACATCCTGGAGCAGACCAGCGGTGGCGTCGTGTGGGGCGCGGACTCGACATTCTTCTTCTACGTCAAGCGCGACGAGAACCACCGCCCGCTGCACGTCTTCCGCCATCGCCTGGGCACGAAGCAGAGCGATGACGTCCTGGTCTACGAGGAAAAGGACACCGGCTGGTTCACCTCCATCGAGGAAAGCGCCAGCGGCCGCTTTTGCATCATCGCCAGCGGCAACCAGGAAACGTCAGAGCAATGGCTGATCGACCTCTCGCACGCCGCGGCGATGCCCCGCCTGGTCGCGGCGCGCGAGACCGGTGTGCGCTACAGCGTCGATGATCGCGGCGAGGAGCTGTTCATCCGCACCAACCAGGGCGGCGCGATCGATTTTCGCATCGACACCGCGCCGCTCGGCACGCCCGACCGCGTCCATTGGCGGCCGCTGATCCCGCACCGCCCGGGTATCTATGTCCTCGAGATGTCCCTGTTGGCCGGCCACCTGGTACGGCTGGAGCGGGCCAACGCGCTGGCGTCGATCGTGATCCGCGAGCTTGGCTCCGGCGAGGAGCACGTCATCAAGTTCGACGAAGCGGCGTATTCGCTCGACATCTTCGACGGCTTCGAATTCGACACCACGACCCTGCGCTTTGCCTATTCCTCGATGACGACGCCGATCGAGATCTACGACTACGACATGACGAGCCGCCAGCGCACTCTGCGCAAGCGTCAGGTGGTGCCCTCGGGGCACGATCCGGCGAACTACGTCACCACGCGCATCATCGCGACGTCGCATGACGGCGCCCAAGTGCCGGTGTCGTTGCTGCATAAGCGCGGCCTGGCGCTCGATGGGCGGGCGCCGCTGCTGCTCTACGGTTACGGCTCCTATGGCGCGGCGATGCCGGCGTCATTCTCGGCCAACCGCCTGTCGCTGGTCGATCGCGGCTTCGTCTATGCCATCGCCCATATCCGCGGCGGCTCCGACAAGGGTTGGGGCTGGTATCTCGACGGCAAGCGCGAGAAGAAGACCAATACGTTCGACGATTTTGCCGCCTCGGCCCGCGCCTTGATCGCCGCGAACTATACGTCGGCCAAGCGCATCGTCGGGCACGGCGGCAGCGCCGGCGGCATGCTGATGGGCGCCGTCGCCAACCGGGCGGGCGAGCTGTTCGCGGGCATCGTGGCGGAGGTGCCGTTCGTCGACGTGCTCAGCACCATGCTCGACGACACCCTGCCGCTCACTCCGCCGGAATGGCCGGAATGGGGTAACCCAATCATCGACCCCGACGCGTTCCGCACCATCCTCACCTACTCGCCATACGAGAACGTCTCCGCCAAGGACTATCCCGCGATCCTGGCGATGGCCGGCCTCACCGATCCCCGCGTCACCTATTGGGAGCCTGCCAAATGGGTCGCCCGGCTGCGCGCCACCATGACCGGCGGCGGACCGGTGCTGTTGCGCACCAACATGGGCGCGGGTCATGGTGGCGCCTCGGGCCGGTTCAATCGCCTGGAGGAGGTGGCGATCGCCTATGCCTTTGCGCTGCAGACGACAGGACTGGCCTGATCACCCCAACCAGGAGGAACGCCATGAAAGCCCAAGCGGACAAGGTGTTGAAGGAGGCGGTGAACAAGGGCGACGTGCCGGGCGTGGTTGCAGCAGCGACCGACGCCAAGGGCACGACTTACGAAGGCGGCTTCGGCAAGCGGGTGCTGGGACAACCGGCCGAGATGACGCCCGACACCGTGGTGTGGATCGCCTCGATGACCAAGGCGATCACCGGCGCCGCCGCGATGCAGCAGGTCGAGCGCGGCAAATTGAGCCTCGACGCGCCCGCCAAGTCGGTGATCCCGAGCTTGGGCGACGTCGTGGTGCTGGAAGGCTTCGACGCCGCGGGCAAACCCAAGACGCGCAAGGCCAAGCGCGACATCACGCTGCGCCATCTGCTCACCCACACCGCGGGCTTCGGCTACGACATCTGGAGTCCGGAACTCGGGAAATACCAGGAGGTGATGGGCGTGCCCGGCATCATCAGCTGCCAGAACAAGGCGCTGACCACGCCACTGCTGTTCGATCCCGGCGAGCGCTGGTTCTACGGCATCAACATCGACTGGGCCGGCAAGATGGTCGAGGCGGCCAGCGGCAAGAAGCTCGGGCAATACATGGCCGAGCATATTTTCGGCCCGCTCGGCATGACCAGCACGGCCTTCCACATCACCGACGACATGCGCAAGCGCATGGCCAAGATCCATCACCGCGGCCCCGACGGCGGACTGACGCCCGACCCGGCGCTCGAGTTGCCGCAAGAACCCGAGTTCGAGATGGGTGGCGGCGGGCTCTACAGCACGGCGGGCGATTACCTGAAGTTCGTGCGCATGATGCTGAACCAGGGCAAGTCCGACAAAGGTGAGGCCGTGCTGAAGCCCGAGACGGTGTCGCAGATGTCGAAGAACGCCATGGGCAACTCGCGCGTCACCATGCTCAAGACCGCGGCGCCGCCCTTCTCCAACGACGCCGAGTTCTTCCCCGGCATGGACAAGCGTTGGGGCCTCACCTTCATGATCAACAACGAAAAGGCGCCGACCGGCCGCTCGCCCGGCAGCCTCGCCTGGGCGGGGCTGGCCAACACCTATTACTGGATCGACCAAAGCAAGGGCGTGGGCGGCGTCTATGCCACGCAGGTCCTGCCCTTTGCCGATGTGAAGTCGCTGCCGCTCTTCTACGCCTTCGAGAAGGCGGTTTACGACGGCTAGCGGCGTGAAGGCCGGTCAGGGCCAGAAGCTCAACAAACGTTCGGACCGGCCAAGGTGAAAAGCTCGGTTTCCTCGCGCACGCCGCGCAGGCGATGGCGGCCGAGCGACACCAGATGCTTCTGACTGGCGCTCGCCGCCGCAGCAAAGGCCTGGCTCACCAGCAGCGGCTGGCCGAGCGGGCCGCACAGCGCCTCGATGCGGGCGGCCTCGTTGACGGCGGGGCCGATCACGGTGAAATCGAGCCGCGCGTCGGTGCCGACATTGCCGTACTGCACCGTGCCGACATGGAGCGCGATGTCGAGGCCGAGCGTCGGCTGGCCGGCCTCGCGGCGCTTGGCCGCCAGCAGGTCCATCAGGTCGAGCGCCTCGCTCGCCGCGGCAAGGGCTGCCGTGCAGGTCTCGGAGCGACGGCGCTCGTCGGTGCGAAATATGGCCAAAAGCCCGTCGCCCATGAACTTCAGGATCTCGCCGCCCAGCCGCGTCAACGGCCGCGCCATGCAATCGAAGCAGTCGTCGAGCAAGGCAATCAGCTCAGCCCCGGGCAACGTGTCGGCCAGCGGCGTGAAGGAACGCAGGTCGGCATACAACAGCACGGCCTCGACGCCCAGCACCTCGCCGCGCCGCACCGTGCCTGCCAGCACGCGCCGAGCGGGATCACTGCCGAGATAGGACTCCAGCAATCCCTGGCTGATCGAGCGCATGGTCGTGGCCTTCGCCGCCAAGGCGAACAGCGGCAGAACTTCCCGCAACAGCGCCAAGTGCCTTTCGTCGAAACCGCCCGCACGGTCGGTGGTCACCGAGCACGCAAGCCAAAGTTGGCCCAATCCCTCGTTCGGCCGCGGCCCAGCCAGGCTCGGCGTCAGCTCGCCAAAGGGAAAGATGCAGCCCAGCCAATCCGTCATGCCAAGCCCGCGAAGTTCCTCGAACACCGGCGCCTCGTCGGCCGGGCCGGGCGTGCTGAGATCAAGACGCTGCTCGGCCGCCCCTCGCCGCAGCATGTCGACAAACGGGCTCTGCTGGATGATCGGCCGATCGACGTCGGCGTGCTGGAACTCGAAGCGCGTCGCCGGGCCCGTGGCGCGATCCCAGATCAGGCTGCGCGTCAGCACCAAGGGATGAAGCGTGTTCGTGCCGACGAAGAGGCGCGCAACCGGCACGCCGGCATCGTTTGCACGACGCGCGAAACCGTCGACCAGCTCCTCGAGAGGCAGGTTGCGCAGGCCTGAGTCGGCGAGCCAACCGGCGAGAGGCTTTATGGTCATGGCGGCGAACCGTAAGCCGCCGGCAGTTGTTTGCAACAGGACCCGGCCCGGTGCCGGGATGGCTCTCTAGGCGATGAAGTCGGCGAGTTCTCAGCGGTTCGTCGGACCAGCAGCCGATACCCTGTTCGGTGGGGTCCGCAATCCCAGTCAAGGCGGCCGAGAGCTTGCCGAGGAGAGTCTTGGCCTCTGGGTTGCGCGGGGCAGCCAAGTCGGCGGCCGCTGTGTCAGAGGCAGTGGCCGAGAGGGCCGGCGTGGCGTCGGTCATCGTCTTCTCCCCTTTGGTGGGGCCGGCGGCCATGGCCGCCCTCCACGTATACTTGCCAGTTCATTCCTACAACCTTTGCTTGTCAAGCAATCTGTAACACACTTTGCGCATATGACGCGCACGAACCGATGGCCCATTATCCATCAATCCTGCCGCTTGCTTCTGTGGCAAATCCCACGGACCCGCACTTTGCAACCGATTGGCGCCTAGAATTCCAGGAGGTTGTCCTTGAGGTGGCGGTGCGCGTAGGCCTTGCGCGTCAGGCCGCGGCGCTGCAGCTCGGGCACCAGCCCGTCGCACACTTCCATGATGTAGCGGCGGTCGAAGTGCGGCGTTGAACAGCAGGAAGCCGTCGCCGCCCACCTCCTGCATGATCTCCTGCATCAGGCCCGCCACATGATCGGCCGTGCCGACCATGTCGACGCCCTGGCGGCTGTTGAGTCCCGATGGCCAGCGAGCGCGGCGTCTTGCCGATCCACTTGGCGAGCGAGGATTGGTGGCCGTTGGTGCGTGAGGCTGCCGGGCAGCGGCTCGTCGAGATCGAACTTGGAGAAGTCGATGTTGGTCAGGCGCGACATGCCCGAGAGCTGCAGGTCGAGATGGCGGCCGAACTCCTCCTGCTCCAGCCGGCGCCGCTCGCGCGCGGCCTCCATCGTGCGTGTCGATGATCGGATAGGCGAGGAACAGCACCTTGACCTTGTCGGGATCGCGCCCGAACGAGGCCGCCAGCCGGCGCACGTCCTCGCGGAAGCTCTTCATGCCCTCCACAGTGACGGCATTGGTGATGATCGTGTCGGCCCATTTGGACGGCGAAGGCCTGGCCGCGCGGCGAGCCGCCGGCCTGGCAGATCGGCACGCGGCCCTGCGGCGAGCGCGGCGCGTTGATCGGTCCGCGCACCTTGAAATATTTGCCGACGTGGTTGATCGGATGGACCTTACTGCCGTCGGCGAACATCGGCTTGTCGCGGTCGAGCACCATGGCGTCCGGCTCCCACGCCTCCCAGAGACGCGTGACCACGTCGGTGAATTCCTCGGCTACCTCGTAGCGATCGTCGTGCGGCTGCTGCCCCTCGTGGCCGTAATTCTGCGCCGCGCCATCGTTGCTGCCGGTGACGCAGTTCCAGCCGATCCTGCCCTCGGTCGTGTGGTCGAGCGAGTTCACGAGCCGGGCCAGCAGATAGGGCGGGTATTCGCTGGTCGAGAGCGTCGGCACCAGCCCCAGATGCTTCGTCGCCATGGCGAGATGGGGCACCAGAACCGCCGGATCGAGCTTGGGCGTGGAGGCGGCGTACTTGAGATAGGCGTCATGCGTGCCCTTGTAGGTGTAGGGCACCATCGAGGAATCCTCGATGATCATGTAGTCCATGCATGCCCGTTCCAGGCCCTTGGCGAGGTCGACGAAGATGTCGGGCATCATCCAGCGATTGAGATCGCTGCCCGGCCAGCGCGAGCGCCAGCTCTTGGGGCCGTAGCCTTGGCTGAGGAACCAGGCGAGGTGGAAACGATCCTTTGCCACGGCCCCCTCAGAACTCCAGCAGGTTGTCGCGCAAGTGCTTGTGGGCGTAGGCCTTGCGCGTCAGGCCGCGGCGCTGCAGCTCGGGCACCAGCCCCTCGCAGACTTCCATGACGTAGCGCCGGTCGAAGAAGCTGTTGAAGATCAGGAAGCCGTCGCCGCCCACCTCCTCCATCAGCTCCTGCATCATGCCGGCGATGTAGTCGGGCGTGCCGGTGAAGTCGATGCCGTCCTTGCGCGCGTAGGAGCGCACCAACTCACGCGGCGTCTTGCCGATCCATTTGGCAAGCGCGGACTGATGCCCGTTGGTCGTGAGATGGCTGGGCAGCGGCTTGTCGAGATCGAACTGGGCGAAATCGATGCCGGTCAGCCGCGACATGCTGGAGAGCAGGCTGTCGACGCTCTTCTCGGCGGCGTCGGCCTCCATCTTCGCGCGGGCGCGGGCCGCCTCCATCGTGGTGTCGACAATGGGATGGGCCAGGAACAGCACCTTGATATCGTCGGGATTGCGGCCGAGCGCGTGGGCGCGCGTGCGGATCTTCTTGCGATAGGCCTTCATGGAGGCGGCACTGCCGCCGCCCTCGGTGATGATGGTGTCGGCCCAGCGTGAGGCGAACTCCAGCCCGCGCGGCGAGCCGCCGGCCTGGCAGATCGGCACGCGCCCCTGCGGCGAGCGCGGCGCATTGAGCGGCCCCCGCACCCTGAAGTATTTGCCGACGTGGTTGATGGGATGGACCTTCGAGCCGTCGGCGAACATCGGCGTCTCGCGGTCGAGCACGACGGCGTCGGGCTCCCACGCCTCCCACAGCCGTGTAACGATGTCGGCGAACTCGTCGGCTACGTCGTAGCGCTCATCGTGCGGACGGTGCTTGTCATGGCCGTAATTCTGCGCCGCGCCGTCGTTCGAACCCGTGACGCAGTTCCAGCCCATCGCGTCCCTCGGTCGTGTGGTCGAGCGAATTGACCAGCCGCGCCAGCAGGTAGGGCGGATATTCCGAGACCGAGAGTGTCGGCACGAGACCCAAATTCTTGGTCGCCGCGGCGAGATACGGCACCAGCACCGCCGGGTCGAGCTTGGGCGTCGACGCGGCGTATTGCAGATATGTGTCGTGGCTGCCCTTGTAGGTGTAGGGGATGTTCGAGGAATCCTCGATGATCATGTAGTCGAAGCAGGCACGCTCCATGCCCTGCGCCAGGTCGACGAACAGGTCGGGCATCATCCAGCGCGAGACGTCGGAGCCTGGGAAATCCGAGCGCCAGCTCTTGGGGCCGTAGCCCTGCGAGAGGAACCAGGCGAGATGGAACGGACGCGTTGCCATGCGCAGGATCGTGCAAAACGCCTGCCAGCCTCAGGCCGGCGGCGGCACCATGGTGCCCTTGGGCAGCGCCGCGCAATGGTCGTAGATCGCGCCCGGCCGGGTGAACCAGACCTTGTCTTTCTGCGGATGGTTGGCGATGTGCTGCAGCGCCTCGCGCAGCGCGCGCAGGCGATAGGGCTGGCCCACGATCATGGTGTGCAAGGCAATGCCACAGACCAACGGCTGCTTGGCCGATTGGCGCAACAGCTCCTCGAACTGGCCAATGATGAAGTCGCGGAAATCGTCGGGTGAATGGTGACGCACCAGGATCTGCGGGCTGTCGTTGATCTCGATCGGATAGGGCACGCTCATCAGCGGGCCCGAGCGCGTCTTCATCCAGAGCGGCTGGTCGTCGTTGGGCCAGTCCATCAGGAAGTCGAAGCCGACCTCCTTCAGGAGGTCGGGCGTCCAGCGCGTCGACGCCATCCACGGCGCCATCCAGCCGCGCGGCCGCTTGCCCGAGGCCTTCTCGATGGCGTCGCGCACCTCTTCGAGAAAGCGCTTCTCGTCGGCTTCCCACATATGGCCATGGCGCTCGGCGTTGGTGCGGCCATGGCCGATGAACTCGTCGCCTCTCGCCTTCAGGGCCGCCACGATCTGCGGCGCATACTCGAACACCGTGGTGTTGATCAGGTGAGCTGCCGGCAGGTTGAGCTCGTCGAACAATTCCAGGCAGCGCCACACGCCGACCCGGTTGCCGTAATCGCGCCAGGCGAAGGTGCGTGGATCGGGCGGCGGGTTGGCGACGGTGAGCAGATGGCCCTCGCCCGCGCCGAAGGCGAAATGCTCGATGTTCAGCCCGAGATAGACCGCCAGCCGTTTGCCGCCCGGCCAGGAATAGTCCTTGCGCTCGGTGATCGGCGAATAGACGTAGCGGTCGTGGTACGGCAGGCGGACGGTGTGGGTCATCTCGGGGCTCCGGCGAGGTCGGCATTCATGGCGCGGAAGGTGGCGACGGCGCCGGCGTGGAAGGCGCGCTCCTCGGGACCCGCTTCAACGAGAGGCCGGCGCTCGTCGTCGAAGTGCCCGTAGGTGTCGCGACCGCGCACCAGCATGGCGCTGACGCGCCGGCGAGCCGTGCAGCGCGCATGGGTCGGGATGTAGCTGATGCCGAGCCCGATGCGCCGGTCGTTCGATCGATTGGGCCGCGAATTGTGCACCAGGTGGGTGTGGTGCAGCGAGAACTGCCCGGCTTTCACCGGCATGTAGGCCGTTTTCGATCGATCGACGTCGACCGCAAGAGTCTGGCCGCGCGACAACAGGTTCTCGGGATCCTGCATATCGGCATGGCGCAACTGCCCGAGCTTGTGCGAGCCCGGCACGACCTCCATGCAGCCCGCCTCGACCGATGCGTCGGTCAGCGCCACCCAGGCCGTGACATGGCAAACCGGCTCGAGCGCGAAATAGGTCGCGTCCTGGTGCCAGCTCACATAGGCGCCACTGCCGGCATCCTTGGGCCACACAGTGAGATGGAACAGCCGGATGTCGGGCCCGATCAGGTCCTCGACCGCGTCGAGCACCTGCGGCGAGTGAACGATCTCGTCGACCCAGGGGAACAGCAGATGCGGCTTGAAGTTGTGGCCGCGCGTCATCTTCTGGCCTTCGGCGCGCTCGAAGGCTTCGAGCCTGTCGCGCCAGCCCCGCGCCTGCTCCGGCGAAAAGGCATCGACCGGGCAGATGAAGCCGTCGCGCTCATACGCGGCGATCTGGTCCGAGGTCAGCTTCTTTGCCATGTCAGTGCGCCGTCCAGCCGCCGTCGACGAACAGCAGCGTTCCCGTCACGAATGACGAGTCGTCGCTCGCCAGGAAAAGCGCCGCGCGGGCCACCTCTTCCGGCTGCCCGATGCGACCCATCGGATGGCGCTCTTTCCAGTAGGCCTTCATCGCCTCCGGATCGGCATAGCGCTTCAGCGACCGGGCCGGCATCGGCGTGTCGATGACGCCCGGCATCAGCGCGTTGACGCGGATGCCTTGCAGGGCGTGATCGACGGCGATGGTCTTGGTGAAAGAGGCAATGGCGCCCTTCGATGCCACGTAGGCGGCATTCTTGCCCGGGCTCGACTGGGCGAGCTGCGAGCCGATCGTCACGATGGCGCCCTTCTTGGCGGCGATCATGTGGGGGATGGCGTAGTGGATCCAGAGATAGGTGCCTTTGACGTTGATGGCGAAGGTGCGGTCCCACGCGGCTTCGTCGATCGCGTCGACCGTGCCGCCGGTCGAGGCGCCGGCCGCCGTCAGCAGCACGTCGACGCGCCCCCACCGCTTGATCACCCGCGCTACGCCCGTCCGCGCCTTGGCATTGTTGCTGACATCGGCCGTGATGGTGATCGCCGACCCGCCCTTGGCCTTGATCTCCGATGCGACCTTCTTCAGTCCCACTTCGTTCTGGTCGACCAGGGCAAGCTTCGCTCCTTCGGCGGCGAACAGCCTGGCCGACGCAGCGCCAATGCCCGACGCGGCTCCCGTCACGATGGCGACCCGATCCTGGAGCTTCATGGCGCGAGCCTAGAGCATATTCCGTCCGGCTGGAATCAGCCGGACGGAATATGCCTTTGAGGTCGCGGCGCCTCGAGCAACGCGTTTCCGGTCAACTGGAACCGCAGGGCGGTTCCAGTTGACCGGAACCCGCGCTAGCGCAGGATCAGTTCGGCGGCGACACGCGGAACTGGTAGGGCTCCTCCAGCATCTTCGCCTCGTCTGCCGTGATCGCGACCTCGGTCGCCTGGGCTGCGGAGGTGAGCTGGTCGAGGCTGGTGGCACCGATGATGGGCGAGGCCATGTAGGGCTTGCTCAGCATCCAGGCCAGCGCCGCCTGCGCCGGCGAGACGTTCTTGCCGACGGCGACCTTCTTCAGCCGGTCGACCACCTCCCAGTCGCAATCGCGATAGGTGCCGGCCTGGACCTGGACGTCGTTCTTGGAGCGCTCGGTCGCGCCGCCGCCTTCCTTGGCGCGGTTGCCGGCGAGGAAGCCGCGCGCCAGCGGCGAATAGGGAATGAGCCCGACGCCCTGCTCGTGGCAGAGCCGGTTCATCTCGCGCTCTTCCTCGCGCTGGACGAGATTGTACAGGTTCTGCATGGCAATCGGCCGGGCATAGCCCTTCCAGTCGGCCAGCATGATCATCTGCGCGAACTTGTAGGCCGGCATGGTCGAGCCGCCGATGTAGCGCACCTTGCCCGAGCGCACGATCTGGTCGAGCGAGTACATCGTCTCTTCCATCGGCGTGTAGGGGTCGAGGCGATGGACCTGGTAGACGTCGATGTAGTCGGTCTGCAGGCGCTTCAGCTGCTGGTCGATCGACGCCATCAGATGCTTGCGGCCGGTGCCGACGTCGTTCTGCACCGGGCTCTGGCGGATGCCGACCTTGGTCGACAGTACGATGTCCTCGCGCTTCACCATCTTCATGAGCGTGGCGCCCATGATCTCCTCGGAGCGGCCGGCATTGTAGTTGTCGGCGGTGTCGAAGAAAGTGATGCCGACATCGAGCGCGCGCTTGAAATAGGCCGGCGCCTCGGCCTCGTCGAACTTGCCCCAGCCGCGGCGGCCCTTGGCGCCCCACGAATTGCCGCCCAGACAGACGCGGCTCACGATCAGGCCCGAGCGGCCCAGCGGTCCGTACTTCATCGAAAAATCCCCCTTGTTGGCGGCAGCCTACGCCCCCACCTTATCGGCATGAAAGTGCTGATCGAATATTGCGGCGCTTGAGGCTACAAGCCGCAGGCCCTCCGTGTGAGGGATAGCCTCCAGAAGAAGGGTGCCGCCGACATCGAGCTGCGCGCCGGCAAGTCCGGCCAGTTCGACGTCACCGTCGACGGCACGCTCAAGTACACCCGCAGCAAGACCGGCCGCTTCCCGACCGACGACGAGATCGAGGATCTGGTGGGCTGATCAGCCCAGCACTTCCTTGTTCACGCAGTGCGCGGCGTTGGGCCGGCCGTCGAACACGCTGAGAATGTTCTCGACGGCGGTCACGGCCATGCGATCGCTCGCCTCCTTGGTGACGCCCGCCATGTGCGGGCTGAAGATCACGTTCTCGAGGCCAAACAGCTTGTTCTTCGGGTCGGGCGGTTCCTTGTCGAGCACGTCGAGGCCCGCGCCGCGCAGCTTGCCGGCGGTCAGCGCGGTGTAGAGCGCGTCCTCGTTCACGATGCCGCCGCGCGCGGTGTTCACCAGGAAGGCGTCGGGCTTCATGAGAGCCAGCGTCTCGGCGTTGAACATGTTCACCGTCTCGGGCGCCTTGGGGCAGTGGATCGAGACGAAGTCGACCTTGGGCAGGATGGCCTTGAGGTCGCTCACCTTGGTGGCGCCCGCCTTCTTGATCTCGGCTTCGGAAATGTTCGGATCGAGCACGTAGACGTGCATCTCGAAGGCGACACAGCGCTTCACCGTGCGCGAGCCGATGCGGCCCATGCCGACCACCACGATCGACTTGCCGGCGAGGTCGGCCGGCAGATCGCTCAGCCGCTGGCCCCAGGCGTTCTCGCGCACGAAGCGGTCGTGCTTCTTGGTGAGACGCGCCGACGCGAGCAGCATGTACATGGCATGCTCGGCGACCGAGACCGAGTTGGCGATGCCGGTGGTCATCAGCGGGATCTTGCGCTTGTTGAGCGCCGGCACCTCGACCGCGTCGAAGCCGACGCCCAGCCGCGCCACCACCATCATGCCCGGGGCGGCGTCGAGCTCGGCCTGGCGGAACGGCGTGCCGCCCAGGGTCACGGCATGGGCATCCTTCAGCTTGGGATGCAGCGAGGGCGCCCGATCGTCGGTCAGGATCTCGTAGTCGACGTCGTCGCGCTTCTTCAGCACCTCGATGCCGGCCTGCGGCAGGCGGCCGACGATCAGCACCTTCTTGCGGTTCTTGCCAGTTGCCGTGCTCATGGGTTCCTCCGGTTGCCGCCGATCCTAAATTGCCCGCGCCGGCGATCAAGGGAGGTAGCTGAGCGGGAGCCGCGTGGTGGACTTGATTTCCTCCATGGCGAACATGGAGGTGACGTCGCTGAGCTCGATCTTGGCGATCAGGCGCTTGTAGAAGGCGTCGTAGGCATCGATGTCGGGCAGCGCCAGCCGGATCAGATAGTCGATCTCACCGCTCATGCGATAGCAGTCCATGACCTCGGGGAACGACGCCACCGCCTTGGCGAAGCGGGTGAGCCATTGCGCGTTGTGCTGCGCGGTGCGCACGGCCACGAACACCGTGACGCCGGCATTGAGTGCCCGCCGGTCCAGGAGCGCCACGCGGGCGCGGATGACGCCGTCGGCCTGCAGGCGGTTGATGCGCCGCCAGCACGGCGTGGTCGACAGCCCGACCTTGCGGGCGATCTCGGCCAGCGGCATGTCGGCCTCGTCCTGCAGGCAATCCAAAATCTTTCGGTCGAAGGAATCGAGCGATGTTTTCGCGGCCACGGGCGCTTCCTTGGAATTAATTTCTCAAGACTGCCGCAGATGCCGCGAAGCTAGCAAGCCGTTTTCCGCCGCCACCGGTAGAATCGACCGATATGTTCCGCCGCTTCACAGACCATCCCGCCACCGTCAACGAGACCTACCTGCAGCACATGGCCATGGCCTTCGGGTTCGGCGGCCGCATGCTGCTTGGCGCGCTGGCGTGTTTCGTGCACGGTCTTTTCCCATGGATGTGCCTCAGCCGCGGCAGCGACACGGTGCGCAGTCTGCACCAGCGCATGGTGAGCCATCGCGTGGTGCGAGCGCCGGACGTCGTCGCGGCCGAATAGCCGTCCTATTCTTCGCCTGCCTGCTACCCGCCGCCGCGCCGGCTGCGGCGCAGGAACGCTCGATGGTGCCCGTCACGGTCGATGGCGAGCAGGTGCAGCTCGCCGTCATCACCTACAAGCCGGCCGGCAACGGCCCCTTCCCGACCCTGATCTTCCATCACGGCTCGACCGGCCGTGGCAACGATCCCACGCTCTTTGCCAAGCCTTATGATCCGAAGACTGTCGCCGAATGGTTCACCGCACGCGGCTGGGCCGTTCTGGCGCCGTCGCGCCGCGGCCGCGGCGGCTCGGAGGGCCGCTACGACGAGGGTTTCGCGCTCGATCGCACGCAGGGCTACAGCTGCGACCGGACGTTGTCGCTGGCGGGCGCCGAACGTGCGCTTCGCGACATCGATGCGGTGACGCCAATCCTGCTCGCCCAGCCCTTCGTCGACCGCTCGCGCTTCGCCGTCGGCGGCATATCGCGCGGCGGCATACTGACCATCGCCTGGAGCGGCCGTCATCCGACCGAGCCGCGGGCCGCCATCAATTTCGTCGGCGGCTGGATGGGCACTGGCTGCTCGACCGCGTCAACCATCAACCAGAACCTGTTCGTGCGTGGCGCCGCTTTCGCCCAGCCCACGATCTGGCTCTATGGCGACAAAGACGCCTACTACCCGCTGTCGCATAGCCGGGAGAATTTTGCCGCATTCCAGGCGGCCGGCGGCAAGGGCTCCTTCAACGAATATATGCCACCCGGAAACATGAACGGGCATTTCATCTCGAACGTGCCGTCGCTCTGGAGCGCGGCCGTGGAGACCTACCTTGCCGAGCGCGGCCTGCCGGCCAAGGCGAACTGACCGCTTGCAACCGCGCCGTTGCGCCCCACGTTCAGTTGAACAGTGGAGCGGAAGGGAGGCCGGCCATGAAGACACCCTTGAAAATCAGCTTCCAGGGCGGCGATGTCAGCGACGCGCTGAACCAGATGATCACCGAGCATGCCGGCACCCTCGAGCATGTCTATGGCCGCATGACGGCCTGCCATGTCACCGTGCAGGTGCCCGACCGCCTGAATGGCCCCTTTGCCGTTCATATCCACATGGCCCTGCCCGGCGGGGTCGATCTCAATATCGACCACGCGCCCAAGGCCGACGATCGCTTCTTCGATCCGCAGTTCGCCGTGAACGACGCCTTCCGCCGCGCCAAGCGGCTCCTGAAGGATCGCGCGAGCAAGCGGCGTGGCGACGTGAAGACGCTGCACGAACGGATCGACCGCACGCTCGACGAGCCGGACGCCTAGAGGCGCACTAGCGCCGCTTCACGCCCTTCTCGTCCAGCCGCTCGCGCAAGAGGCCGATCCGGTCGCCGCCCCAGAACAATTCGCCGTCGAACACGAAGGTGGGCACGCCGAACACGCCTGAGGCCTCGGCCTCGTCGCGCAGGCGGTCGTGCTCGGCACCGCCCTCACCCTCCAGGAAGGCGCTAAAGCCTGCCGGCGCGCCAGCTTCGCCGAGCAGCGCCTCGACCTCGTCGACCTTCTCGGGATCGAAGGCCCGGCGCCAGAAGCGATCGAAGGCGAGATCGTTGTAGGCGCGGAACACGCCGTGCTTCTGGGCGTAGAGCATGGCGGCGTTCGCCGGCCGGGCATAATAGATCTTCTTCGGCCCCATCAGCGTCAGGCCCTGCTTGTTGGCGAAGCGGCGCGCATCCATGTAGGAGTAGCGAACCCGTCGCCAGTGATGCGGATCACGCTCGGCGACGCTGCCCATGTAGGAGGCGACGTCGAGCGTGTAGGGCCGCCACGTCAGGGCGAGGTCGTAGTCCTTCTCCAGCTCGTAGGCCGACGCCTTGGCGACGAAGGCATAGGGGCTGACATAGTCGATCCAGACGATGACTTCAGCCGCCATGCCTCAGCGTGCGTCTTTGGCCAGCTTGGTCTCGACCACGCGCGACCACAGGGTGGCGCCGAGCGTGATGATCTGGTCGTTGAAATCGTAGCCCGGATTGTGCACCTCGCAGCCGCCCTCGCCGCCGCCGTTGCCGATATTGATGAAGGCGCCCGGCACCTTCTCCAGCATGTAGGAGAAATCCTCCGACGCCATCACGAACGGCCCCTCGCGGTTCATGTTCTCCTTGCCGACGATCGTCTCGGCAACGTCGGCGATGAACTTGACCGAGTCCTTGTCGTTGACCAGCGGCGGGAAGGCGACGCGGACATCGGGCTCGGCCTGGCCGCCCAGCGTCTTGGCGATGCCGCGCGAGATCGTCTCGATGCGCTCCTTGATCAGCGCCATGGTCTCCTTGCGGAAGGCGCGGATGGTGCCGCGCAGGACCGCCTCCTGCGGGATCACGTTGTAGGCGTCGCCGGCATGCATCTGGGTGACCGAGATCACCGCCGAATCGAGCGGCGCCACGTTGCGCGACACCACGCTCTGCAGCGCCGAGATGATCTGCGTGGCGATGATCACCGGATCGATGCCGGTCTCCGGCCGCGCGCCGTGCGCGCCCTTGCCGGTGATCTTGATGTCGAACAGGCCGCCGCCCGCCATCTGCGGGCCGGAGCGGATGGCGAACTTGCCGACATCGAGCTTGGGCCTGTTGTGCATGCCGAAGATCTGCTCGCACGGGAACTTCTCGAACAGCCCGTCCTTGACCATCGCCTCGGCGCCGCCGCGGCCTTCCTCGGCCGGCTGGAAGATGAGATGGACGGTGCCGTCGAAATTGCGCGTCGCCGAGAGATACTTGGCAGCACCCAGCAGCATGGTGGTGTGGCCGTCATGGCCGCAGGCATGCATGCGGCCCTTGTGCTGGCTGCGATGGTCGAAGGTGTTGTGCTCGTCCATCGGCAGCGCGTCCATGTCGGCGCGCAGGCCGATCGCCCGGGGATTGTTGCCGACGCGGATCGTGCCCACGACGCCGGTCTTGCCGATGCCGGTCGTGACCTCGAGGCCCCATTCCTTGAGCTTCTTGGCGACGATCGCCGAGGTCCGCTCCTCCTCGAAGCCGAGCTCGGGATGGGCGTGGATGTCGCGCCGGATGGCGGTGAGCTCGGCGGCAGCGGCGGCGATCTTGGGTTCGATGTTGGCGGGCATTTCAGGACTCCAGCAGGAAAGCGGACAGCACACGACGGAATTCACCGCCATGCACATTGGGATAGAAGTGGCCGCCGTCCGGCAGGACGTAGGCCCGGGCACGCGGGATCAACCGTACCAGTTCTTCGGTGAAATAAAGAGGCGTCACCATGTCGTCGCGGGCACAGATCGCAAGCGTGGTGCTGCGGACCTTCTGCAGCTGCTCGCGCCGATCGTGCGCCACGATGGCGGCGATGCGCGACAGCACGATCTCGGGCTCGGGAATGGTCTCGTGCGCGCGGGCCTCGGCGGCGGCCAGATCCTGATCGTGATCGCGCACCCACTCCGGCATGTTGAGGGCAAGCGCGCTCCCCTTCAGGTAGGCGGCCGGCCCCAGTTCCTTCAGGACCTGCGCCCGCACCTCGAACAGGCGGCGGAAGAAGGCGTCGGTCTTGGCCCACGTGGCGCTCAGCACCAGCCGGTCGATGCGATCGGGCTGCGAGATCGCCAGCACCTGGCCCATGGCGCCGCCGGTCGAATGGCCGCACCAATGGACCTTGGCGAAGCCCAGCTCGTCGATCAGCTGCAGGGCGTCGTCGGCCATCTGCTCGACGGAATATTTGATCTTGGAGAGCGTGCTGCGCGCGGTGCCGCGATGATCGTGCACGACGACGGTGAATTTCTTGGCAAGCTCGCGGGCATTGGCGTCCCAGAAGCGGCCGTCGCCGCCCAGACCGGGCACCAGGAACAGCGGCGGGCCGCTGCCCTGCTTTTCGTAAAAGAGTTCTGCACCGTCGCGCAGCTTGAGATGCGGCATTTGCCCGATTGCCCCCGCTCGCGAGGTGGTTAAGCTCGCGCCACTGAACTGGCGTGGGAGAAGACAACAAGATGCGTCGTCTGTCGATTGCCGCCGCCCTGCTTGCGGCGCCTCTCGCCGCCTGCGTGCCGCAAGCGCCGGAACTCGGCTGGACACCGATCGCGCGGCCCGCGCCCGACGATCCGTCGCCGCTCGGCATCGCCTATCTCTGCGAGGGCCGCAAGGAAGTGGCCGTCGTCTATGCCAAGAACCGCGCCTCGGTGACGTTCCACGACAAGACCTGGCGCACCGAGTTCCAGCCCACCGGCGAGGGCTTCCGCTATGTCGACAACAAGATCGAATGGACCGGCCGCGACGACCTCGCCTCGCTGCGCGAAGCCGGCACGGCCAAGCCACTCGCCTACAATTGCCGCCCGACCCGGCGCACGAGCTGAGAATTACCGGCTTTTCCCACTTTTTCCACCGCGTGGAAAACGTCCGATACCGATGGCACAAGGCTTTTGGCTACTTTTTTCCATTTTCCGCCCCACCCCCTCTGGCTCAAGCCATTGATTTATAAACGATTTAGCCTATCAAGCCATTGATATGAAACGACTTTTAGCCTCAGCCAAAGGCGTCGAACAGCTCGGCGATCGCGGAGCGTTCCAGGCCGGCGCGCAGGCAGGTCTCGAGCAGCATGCGCGCCTTCAACGGATGCAGCCGGCCGCCCCAGATCAGGCCCGCCTTGCGCAGCGCGATCTCCGAGCTCGGCCCGCCATAGGTCTGGCGCAGCATCGGCCCGCCGCCGGTGCGCGAGGCGATCACGGTGGGCATGGCCTGGGCGAGGCGAATGACGGTCGCAGTGGCGCGCTCGGGCGTGTGGCCGCCGCCCATGGCGCCGATCACCGCGCCGCGATAGCCGGCGCGGTCGGAGGCCGCGAGCATCATCTCGATCAGCCGGCCCCCCTCGTCGAGCGACATCCAGAACAGGGCGACGGGTGCCGCCTTGCCGTCGGCGGTACCGAGTCTTGCATGCGCCGCGACCATGGCGTCGCGCACCGGCAGCGACAGCGGCACGATGCGGTCCTCGACCAGGGCGGCGATCGGCCCGGTCTGCGGCGAGACGAAGGCGTTCAGTCGGGTCCCGTGCGCCTTCACGACATCGGCCGCGGCATAGACCTCGTCCAGCATCACGACCATCACGCCGAGCGCCCGCGCATGCTGGCGCACCCAGGGATCGGCGGCGACGCGCACGGCCGCGAGCAGATTGCCCGGCCCGTCGGGCGAGGTGAGCGCGGGATTGCGCATTGCCGCGGTCACGATCACCGGAATGTCTAGGTCGAGCAGCACGTCGAGCAGGAAGGATGTCTCCTCCAGCGTGTCGGTGCCTTGCGTCACCACCACGCCATCGACTTTGAGCGCGCGGATCTTGGCGGCGAGCGCGTGGATCTGGTCGAAGCTCAGCGAATGGCTGCCGACCCGCGACACCGTCTCGGCCTGCAGGTCGGCCACCTTGGGCAGGAGCGGCACGGCGGCTATCAGGTCGTCGGCGCCGAGGCCCATCTGCATGGCGCCGCTGGCATCGGGACGGGTGGCGATGGTGCCGCCAAGTGCAAGTATATGGATACGAGGTTTGGTCATCACTTCATCTTCAGCGATTTGAAAAAGCGTTCGGCCTCGAAGCCCGTCATGCTGGCGGCTGCTCCCATGAAGGCCAGCGACACGAACCGCCGGCCCTTCAACAACGCGAGCTGGCGCAGCGCATTGCCGCCCTTCAGGCGGACCGGTCGAGTCGGCGGCCGCGCCGCCTGCGGTGTCGCGCCACTCGACCTTGCTCCACTTCCGCGTCTCGAGGACCTTGGCGCGGTCATCGAGCGCCGCCTGGACCAGCCGGCGCGGCTGGGCCACGTCGACATCGCCAGGATAGAGGGCCGTCTGCACGACGTAAGAATAGCCGCCCACCTCCAGGCTGTAGGAATGAAGTGCAAAGGCCGTGCCGCGCGCCGAGACATCGTTCACGATGCGATGGTCGGGTATTCCCGGCATCTCGACCGTGAAGGCATCGTCGACGACCTGCACGACGTACCATTTCAGCGGCAGGACGAGCGGTTTCTGCTGGGCGCTCGCTGGGCGCAGCGTCAAGGCATCAAGGCGAGTGCTCGCGATTCATGGCGCGCGCCCGCCTCATCGAGGAGCATCGCAAAGCCATGCGTCTCGAAGGATGGGCAACGACAAGAGCGCCACTGAGTGGCGCGCTCCGAATGAGAAAGATGCCTCACGGGTGAGGTGATCGCGTTCCACTCATTTGCCGGCGCGGCCGTTTCCGAATTTCGCCTTGGCCTGCTCGCGCGTGTAGTAGCCGCGGGCGATGTCGCGCTCGACCAGCTCGGGCTTGCGCTTCGCCGGGTCGCCGAAGCCGCCGCCGCCCGGCGTCTGCACGCGCACCACGTCGCCGACGCCGATCTCGATGTCCTGGTCCTTGGAGAGATGCGGCGGCCGGTAGGTCTTGTTGCCCTGGGTCACGACGACGGTGTTGACGCCGCCGGCCTCGCCGCCCAGCGCGCCCTGCGGGCCGGTGCGGCCATGGTCCATCACCATGGAGACGCGCGCCTCGCCGCGGCGCAGCTTGATCGCGTAGTTGATGCCGAAGCCGCCGCGGAACTCGCCGGCGCCGCCCGAACCCTCGCGCAGCGAGAACTCCTCGAACAGGATGGGATAGAACTGCTCCAGCACCTCGACCGGCGGCATCTTGGAGATGCCGATGGTCGAGCAGCCGTTCGAGAGCCCGTCGCCGCCCTGGAAGCCGCCGTACCCGCCGCCGGTGAAGAGATACATGATGTAGCTGCGATTGCGCTCGGGATCGAAGCCGCCGACGCCGAGATTGCCCGACGTGCCGGCGGGCGCGGCGAACAGCAAGTCGGGGATCGCCTTGGTGAGCGCGGCGAACACCGCCTCGGCGATGCGCTGGCTCACTTCCGCCGCACAGCCCGACACCGGCCGCGGATACCTGGCGTAGAGGAACGTGCCGTGCGGCTCGACGATCTTGAGTGGCTCGAAGGTGCCCGCATTGATCGGCACTTCGGGGAAGACATGCTTGATCGCGAGATAGATCGCCGATTTGGTGGTAGCGATGACGCTGTTCATCGGCCCGCGGCAGGGCGGGCTGGAGCCCGTCATGTCGAAGGTGAGGTCCTCGCCCTTCTTGGTGATCTTCATCCTGATCGTGAGCGGCTCGTCGACCACGCCGTCGCTGTCGACCTGTGACGTCCCTTCGTAGACGCCGTCGGGAATGGCCGCGATCTTGGCGCGCATCTGGCGCTCGGCGCGATGACGCATCTCGTTTATCGCCTGCTTCACGACCGCCGCGCCGTAGCGGTCGATCAGGGCCGTCAGCCGCTGGTCGCCGGTGGTGAGGGCCGCGGCCTGCGCCTTGATGTCGCCGATGCGCTGGTCGGCGATGCGCATGTTGCTCATCAGGATGGACAGGATCTCCTGGTCCATCTCGCCCTTCTTGAAGAATTTGATCGGCGGCAGGCGCAGGCCTTCCTGCTCGACCTCGGTGGCGCTGGCCGAGAAGCCGCCCGGCACCATGCCGCCGATGTCCGGCCAGTGGCCGGTGTTGGCGAGCCAGGCGAACAGCTCGCCCTGGTAGAAGAACGGCTTCACGAAACGGACATCCATCAGATGGGTGCCGCCGAGATAGGGATCGTTGACGATGAACACGTCGCCGTCGTCGATCTTGCCGCTGTAGTGGCTCTTGACGCGATCGATCACCGCCCGGGTCGAGAACTGCATGGTGCCCACGAACACGGGCAAACCAAGCTCGCCCTGCGCGATCAGCGAGCCGTCCATCGCATCGTAGATGCCGTCCGACCGGTCCATGCCTTCGGAGATCACCGGCGAGAAGGCCGCGCGGACGAAGGCCAGGTCCATCTCGTTGCAGACCTGAATCAGGCCGTTCTGGATGACGGTCAAGGTGACGGGGTCGAGGTTCGACGTGGTATCCGACATGGGCCTATGCCTATCACAGTTCGGTGTCGCCTTTCAGCAGGCGCTGCACGATCGAGCGGTTCAGGATCTCGTTGGTACCGTCGGCGACGTTGACGATGCGCAGCGAATGCCATGCATGATGCAGACCAAGCTCGTTGGTGAAGCCCATGGCGCCATGGGTCTGCATGGCGCGATCGACCGCGCGGAAGCCCACCTGCACGGAATAGGCCTTGGCCATGGCGAGTTCCTTGACCGCCGGCGCCCCCTGGTCGAGCAGGGTGGCGACGTTCAGGCCCATCAGATGCGCGCCGTGCAACTCCATCGCGCTCTCGGCGAGGGGAAAGGTGACGCCCTGGTACTCGGCGATCGCCTTGCCGAACGCCTTGCGCTGCTGGGCGTAGTCGAGCGCCTTCTCCAGCGCCCAGCGGCCGTAGCCCACGGCGCGCGCCGAATTGTAGATTCGCCCCAGCGACACGCCGTACAGCGCCGCTGCGAAGCCCTGGTGAAGCTCGCCGACGAGCTGCCACGGCTCGACGCGCACGTCCTCGAGCCGCAGTTCCGCCTCGTCGCCGCCGATATGGCCGAACAGCTTGATGATGCGCTGGACCTCGAAGCCCGGTGACGAGGTCGGCACCAGGAAGGCCGAGATCCCGCCCTTGCGCGCCGCCGCGCGCTCGGCGTCGGTGATGGCAAAGACGATGCAGTAGTCGGCGACCGGCGAATTCGAGGTCCAGATCTTGCGGCCGGTGAGGCGCCAGGCATTGCCGTCGGGCACCGCGCGCGTGGCCAGCGCGGCCGCATCCGATCCCGCGCCCGGCTCGCTGAGGCCAAAGCACATCGAGGCTTCCCCGCCATCATCGGCGCGAGGATCTTTTCTCGCGCCTCGGGCGTGACCTTCTCGAGCAGCCGGCTCGGCCCGAAGGCCCAGTGGCTGATGACGTACAGCATCAGCCAGTTCTGCGGCCCGCAGAAATGAAACAGCGCCTCCCAGCCCACGTAATAAGCAAGATGCGCCAATCCGCCGCCGCCCAGCGATTCGGGCACGCACATGTTGTAGTAGCCGGCCTTGGCCGACACGCGTCGCACCTCGCCGATGAGGCCCCTTCAGTTCATCGGAGAATCGGCCGTCCTCCCGATAGAGCCGGCGCGGGTTCTCGAACAGGTCGTGGTGCTTGTCATGACGGGGCAATACTTCCTTGCGAGCAAAGTCGATCAATCCGTCACGCACTGCGCGGATTTCTTCCGGTAGCTCCCATGCAATTGCGGACATCTGCTCTCCGGTGAACGAATGGGCATCATTCTTGCAGCGGTAACAGGGAGGGACCACATATCCCTGACCCCCAATTTCGACGGACAGTCCCATGAATGCGCCCATCGCCGCCGACAATGCACATCTTCTCAAGTTCGGCATCGGCCAGCCGGTACCGCGCCAGGAAGACCCCACCCTGCTCAAGGGCCAGGGCCACTACAGCGATGACGTCCAGCCGGCCAATGTGGCGCACGCGGTGATGGTCCGCAGCCAGGTCGCGCACGGCATCATCAAGGGCATCGATATCGCCGAAGCGAAGAAGATGCCGGGCGTGCTCGGCGCCTGGACCGGGGCCGATCTCAATGCCGCGGGCTACGGCCCGCTCAGGACCCTGATCCCCGTGCCCAACCGCGACGGCTCGCCGATGAAGATGCCGACGCGCCATTCGCTCGCCACCGACAAAGTACGCTTTGTCGGCGATCCGGTGGCCTTCGTGGTCGCTGAGACCATCGCCCAGGCCAAGGATGCGGCTGAAGCGGTTGTGGTCGACATCGAGGCCCTGCCCGCCGTCACCGACGCGCGCGAGGCCGCCAAGCCCGGCGCGCCGCAAGTGTTCGACGAGGCACCCGGCAATATCTGCGTCGACTATCTCTATGGCGACCAGGCCAAGGTCGCCGAGGCCTTCGCCAAGGCCGCCCACGTCACGCGGCTGCGGCTGATCAGCAACCAAATCGTGGTCTGCGCCATGGAGCCGCGGTCGGCGACGGCGATCTACGACAAGGCGCGCGACCACTACACGCTCCAGTGCGGCAACCAGGGTGTGTTCGGGCTCAAGCACCAGATGGCCGCCCTCCTGAACATCAAGCCCGACCAGATGCGCGTGCTGACCGGCAACGTCGGCGGCTCTTTCGGCATGAAGGGCTCGCCCTTTCCCGAGTACGCCGGCCTGTTCCACGCCTCCAAGCTGCTTGGCCGCCCGGTGAAGTGGACCGACGAGCGCAGCGGCAGCTTCCTGTAGCGACCAGCATGGCCGCGATCACGACTTCGACGCCGAGCTGGCGCTCGACAAGGATGGACGCTTCCTCGCCGTGCGGCTCACCGGCTACGCCAATGTCGGTGGCTATCTCGCCAATGTCGGCCCGCTGATGGGCACGATGGGCGTGACGCGCAATCTCGCCGCGATCTACCGCACGCCCTTGATCGAGGTCGCGACCAAGGTCGCCTTCACCCACACCTCGCCGATCGGCGCCTATCGCGGCGCCGGGCGACCCGAGGCCAACTACTTCATGGAGCGGCTGATCGCGACGGCGGCGCGCGAGATGGGCATCGACCAAATCGAAATGCGCAGGCGCAACCACATCAAGCCCGAGGAGATGCCGTTCAAGACCGCGTCAGGCACGACCTACGACTTCGGCGAGTTCACCACGCTCCTGGACAAGGCGCTGAAGTTTGCCGACGTCGCGGGCTTCGAGAAGCGCAAAGCCGAGAGCAAAGCGCAGGGCAAGCTGCGCGGAATGGGCATCGGCGACTATCTCGAAGTGACCGCGCCGCCGATGAAGGAGATGGGCGGCATCCGCTTCGAGCCCAACGGCGACGTCACCATCATCACCGGCACGCTCGATTACGGCCAGGGCCACTGGTCGCCGTTCGCCCAGGTGCTGACCGAGAGGCTCGGCGTGCCGTTCGAGCGCATCAAGCTGATCCAGGGCGACAGCGACCTGCTGATCGCCGGCGGCGGCACCGGCGGCTCCAAGTCGATCATGGCGTCGGGGGCGGCGATCGTCGAAGCCTCCGACAAGGTGATCGACAAGGGCAAGCAGATCGCGGGCGTGGCACTCGAAGCATCGGCCGCCGACATCGAGTTCCGCGCCGGCCGCTTCACCATCGTCGGCACGGATCGCGGCATCGGTATCATGGAGCTCGCGGGCAAACTGCGCTCGGGCATGAAAGTGCCGGAGGGCGTGCCCGACACGCTCGATGTCAGCCACGTGCACGAGGCCGCGCCCTCGGCCTTCCCCAACGGCGCGCATGTCGCGGAGGTCGAGATCGATCCCGAGACCGGCAGCGTCGAGGTGGTGAAGTACACCATGGTCAACGACTTCGGCACGGTCATCAATCCGCTGATGGTCGAGGGCCAGAGCCATGGCGGCGTCATGCAGGGCATCGGCCAGGCGATGTTCGAGCGCGTCGTCTACAGCGAAGAGGGCCAGCCGCTCACCGGCAGCTTCACCGACTACGCCCTGCCGCGCGCCGCCGACGCCCCGCCCTTCCGCATCGACTATCACTCGGTGCCGGCCAAGACCAACGTGCTGGGCGCCAAGGGCTGCGGCGAGGCGGGCTGCGCCGGCTCGCTGCCGTCGGTGATGAACGCCATCGTCGACGCGCTGGGCGGCAAGCACATCAACATGCCGGCCACGCCCGAGCGGGTGTGGGAGGCGCTGAACTCGTAAGTTTTCCGGACCGCGGGCCTCCAGGCCCGCTCATGAAATCTTGAGCAGAACTGGGACTCCGCAGTCCAGAAGACATAAGATCTTCTGGACGATGAGCCCACCCAGAGGCTGGCACTCGCGAGGCTACCTGCCTCATTTCGATTCGCCCGAGACGATTCAATTCGTGACGTTTCGCCTTGCCGACAGCCTGCCACGGCGCGTCGTCGAGGCCCTGGGGCTCAAAGACGACGCGCTAGCGCGGATCGATGGCGAACTCGATGGCGGACTCGGCGCCTGTTGGCTGCGCCGACCTGAGATCCGCTTCCATGGTCGAGGAAGCACTGCTGCATTTCGACGGGACGCGGTACCGGCTCTTGGCGTGGTGCCTCATGCCGAACCATGTCCATGTCGTGATGGAGATGGTTGGCGATACCTCCCTGAGTGATGCCCTGCGGAGCTTGAAGTCCTTCACGGCGAGGCGGGCCAATGGCACCCTCGGCCGTTCCGGTGCCTTTTGGCATGCCGACTATTTTGATCGATACATCCGGGACGAGGGTCATTTTCGTCGCACCGTGGACTCGACGTCGAACAAAACCCGGTCAACGCGAAGCTGGTTGGGCGCGCGGTCGATTGGCCCTGGAGTTCGGCAACTCGACGCAAGACCCCATGAGCAGGACCTGGAGGTCCGCGGTCCGGAAGATCATGAGCAGGCCTGGTGGCCCGCGGTCGCGGAAGACTTAAGCCGGCGTGAACATCGGCAAAGGCGGGCCGCCGTCGGTCGGCTTGAACACCACCTTCACCGCCTGCTCGACCTTGAGCTTGTCGAAGTCGCAATCGACGATGTTGGTCACCATGCGCGGGCCCTCGGCCAGGGTCACATAGGCCATGGCATAGGGCACGGGCGCGCGACGCATCACCGAGTAGGAATAGATCGTGCCCTTGCCCGAGGCCTCGATCCACTCGGTCTTGTCGGAGAAGCAGAACGGACAGATCGTGCGCGGATAGTGGTGGAGCTGGCCGCAGCTCGTGCATTTGCGCACCAGCAGCTTGCCCTTGGCCGCGGCATCCCAGTAGGCCTGCGTCTCCTGGCTGACGGCCGGCGCCGGCAGTTTGCGCTCCCCGCTTTTTGGTTTGGCGGCTTCGGCCATGATCTACTCCCTCTCCAGAATGACGGTGGCGGCGCCGTGCCTGAGGCCAAGCGAGCCGCCGGTGCCGTGGGCGATGGCGAGATTGCAGTTCTTCACCTGCACCTTGGGATGCGCCTCGCCACGCAGCTGGCGCACCGCCTCGAGCACCTTGGTGAGGCCGCCGCGATTGCCGGGATGGTTGCTGCAGAGGCCGCCGCCGTCGGTATTGAAGGGCAGCTTGCCGGTGCCGGAGATCAGGTTGCCGTCGGCCACGAAGGCGCCGCCCTTGCCTTTCTCGCAGAAGCCGAGGTCCTCGAGCTGGATCAGCACGGTGATGGTGAAGCTGTCGTAGATCGCGGCGAACTTGATGTCGGCAGGCTTGACGCCGGCTTCGGCGAAGGCCGCCGCGCCGGTGAAGCGCGCGCCCGAATAGGTCAGGTCGACCTTGCCGCCCATCTGGGTCTTCACGAACTCCGACGCGCCGATCAGCTTGACCTTGGGGCGCTTGAGCTTGGCCGCGATCTCGGGCGCCACCACCACGATGGCGCCGCCGCCGTCGGTGATGACGCAGCAGTCGAGCCGGTGCAGCGGATCGGAGATCATCGGCGAGTTCACCACCTCCTCGACCGTGACGACGTCCTTCAGCAGCGCATGCGGGTTGTACTGCGCGTGATGCGAGGCCGCGACCTTGATCCAGGCGAGCTGCTGGGCGGTGGTGCCGAACTCGTACATGTGGCGCATGGCGCACATCGCGTACATGTTCACCACCGTCGGCCCGTAGGGGTACTCGAATGGCTCGTCGGGCGTCGGTGTGCCGCCGCGGCTCCTCGGCACCGTGCCGGTCGCCATGCCTTCGGCGCGCGGCCGGCCGGCGAGCGTAATCAGCGCCACCTTGCACTTGCCCGCGGCGATCGCCTCGGCCGCGTGACCGACATGCAACACGTAGGACGCGCCGCCGATGTCGGTCGCATCGACGTGGCGGGGCCTGAGCCCCATGTACTCGACCATCGACATCGGCCCCAGGCCCGGCGCATCGCCGGCGCAGAAGTAGCCGTCGACATCGTCCTTGGTCAGGCCGGCGTCCTCGAGCGCGCCCTTGGCCACCTGGGCGTGGATCTGGGCCAGCGAGATGTCCTTGGCGAGCCGCGTCGGATGCTCGTAGATGCCGGCGATATAGGCCTTGCCCTTGATGCTCATCGGCGCGCCGTCTCCCCTCAATGTTGCGCTGCATCGTGGGCGATTCGCCGCTCACGGAAAAGCGACATCTTCCGCCCTGAAGAACCATGCTAGGGTCGGAAAAATCTTGATGGGGAGGGCTGCAATGATTTTCCGTTTGTTGGGTGCAATCGCCGCGGCGTGCCTGCTGTTCGCGTCAAGCGCGAACGCTCAGGGCAAGGTCGAGCTGCAATGGTTTGGCCAAGCGGCTTTCAAGCTCACCACGCCGAGCGGCAAGGTGATCATGATCGATCCGTGGATCATGGGTAACCCCAAGACTCCCGCAGAGCTCAAGGACCTCGACAAGCTCGGCAAGATCGACATCATCTTCGTCACGCACGGCCATGGCGACCATCTGGGCGACGCCGTCGAACTGGCAAAGAAGAACAACGCTCCCGTCTGGGGGCCTGCCGGAATGGATCAGCAACTGCTGACCCTCGGCGTGCTGCCGGCCAATTTGGCGCCGCGCTTTGGCAAGGGCGGCACGATCGAGCCGTTCCCCGGCGTCAAGGTGACCGCCGTGCACGCCGAGCACTCGTCGGAAATGATCCTGAAGGACGCCAGCGGCAAGGATGTGAGCTATCCCGCCGGCGAGCCGGTCGGCTTCATCTTCGAGCTCGAGAACGGCTTCAAGATTTATCACATGGGCGACACGGCGCTGTTCGGCGACATGAAGATGTATGGCGAAAAGTACAAGCCGGACCTGCTCCTGATTCCGATCGGCGGCCACTTCGTGATGGATCCCAAGGATGCGGCCATCGCCACCAAGATGATCTCTCCCAAGATCGCGATGCCGATGCATTACGGCACGATCCCACAGCTCAAGGGCACACCGGCCGAATACAAGGCGGCCGCTCGGTCAGACGTCGATCAAGATTCTCGACACGAAGCCGGGCGACAAGATGACGTTTTAGTCCGTCGTCTCAAGGACAGCCTCCCGGACCGATTTGGGGTGATCGCATCGCGCGATCACCCCTTCTTCTTGGGAGCGCGCGCGCCTCCCGTTCCACAAACTAGTCGTCGGCGACATCACGCGCGCCCACCGTGCGCTGGCGGAACTCCTCGGGGACCTCGCGGCCGGCATCGGTGAAGGCCTTCTTCACGGCCGCCACGGTCGGGCCGAACACGGTCTTGCGGTTGGTCCGCGCCCATTCGTTGGAGCCGACGATGGTGTCGAGCGAGCCCTGGAAGCGCGGCATGACGTAGCGCGCGAATAGCTCGTAGGAGCGCAGCGTCGCCTCGCGGTTGGCCCACTCATGGGCGCGGAACAGCACGCCGCCGAAGCCGCCGTTGGAATAGCCGAGCAGCCGCTCGATGCCTTTGGCCACCGTGTCGGGCGTGCCGACCAGCGTCGAGCCCATCTTCACGCCTTCGCGCAGCGGATCGTCGGCGCGGCCGGGCGGACGGCCGAGCGTGTCCTCGAAATAGGTCACGGTCTCGCGCCGCTCGCCGGCATGGACCTCGCGTAGCGCCTGCTCGTCGTCCTCGGCGAGGTGGGCGTTGACCACGATGCGCCACTTCGAGCGGTCGGGCGTATGGCCGTGCTTGAGCGCCGTCTCCTCGTAGATGCCCCACTGCTTGCCGAGCGCCTCGGGCCCGCCCGGCAGGCCGGCGCCGATCGACAGCACGCCCACGCCGTGCTTGCCCGCCGCGATCATGCCCGAGGGCGTGATGGTGCTGGCACAGGCGATCGGGAAATGCGGATAGGAATAAGGCGCAAGATGCAGGCGCGCGTCCTTGAGCTCAAACCAGTCGGTCTTCATGTTGACCGGCTCCTCGCACTTGAGCAGCGCCATGATGGCGGCCAGAGACTGCTCCATGCGATCGCGCTGGGTCGAGGGGTCGATGCCCATCATGTAGGCGTCCGACGGCAGCGCACCGGGACCGCAGCCCAGCATCGTGCGGCCGCGTGACATGTGGTCGAGCTGCACGAAGCGGTTCGCCACCATCAGCGGGTGATGGTACGGCAGGCTGGTCACGCCCGAGCCGAGGCGAATGTAACGCGTACGCTCGATCAGGGCGCCGATGAAAACTTCCGGCGAGGCGATGGTTTCCCATCCCGCCGAATGATGCTCGCCGATCCAGGCCTCGTCGTAGCCGAGCTCATCGATCCATTCGACCAGCTCCATGTCGCGCGCCATGCCGAGCGTCGGGTTCTCGCCGACCCGATGGAAGGGCGCGAGAAAGATGCCGAACGTCAGCCCCTTGTGGTTGCCGGTCTGTGCCATGAAATCCTCCGTCGGCAGCGACTTTAGCACGCTTCTGCATATCTCCTGCGACGTGGTAAGAATGTCGCGTCGGGGACTTTCACTGCATGGCGCGTGCCGAAGTAAGAAGACTGATCGACCGCATGGCGATCCCTGCCATCGCGGCGCCGATGTTCCTGGTCTCCAATCCGGCGCTCACGCTCGCCTGCTGCGCCGAAGGCATCATGGGCAGCTTCCCCGCCCACGGCACGCGCAGCCGCGAGCAGTTCCAGGCGTGGCTGGACGAGATGCAGGAAGGCACGAAGCGGCTCGAGGACCAGGGCAGGAAGCTCGCGCCCTGGGCGGTGAACCTGGTCGTGCATGCCTCCAATCCGCGCTATCGGGGCGATCTCGAGCTGGTCGAGAAATACAAGGTGCCCGTGGTGCTGACCTCGAAGGGCGCGCCGGGCGAGGCCATCAAGCGCATCCATGGCTTTGGCGCCGTGGCGCTGCACGATATCGCCAACCGCCGCCACGCCGAGAAGGCGCTGGAGGCCGGCGTCGATGGCGTGATTGCCGTGGCCGGTGGCGCCGGCGGCCATACCGGCACGATCAACCCCTTCGCGCTGATGAACGAGGTGCGCCAGCTCGGCGAGGACTTCGCAGTGGTGCTGGCGGGCGGCCTGACCACCGGCCGCGATGTGCTGGCCACTGAGACCATGGGCGCCGACCTCGCCTATATCGGCACGCGCTTCATCGCCACCCAGGAGGCGATGGCCGCCACCGAGCACAAGAAGATGATCCTCGACACGCGCGCCACCGACGTCTTCCTCACCGCCTCGATCGACGGCGCGCCGGCCAACTGGCTGGTGCCGAGCCTGCTGGCGGCCGGCATCGACCTCGACGTGCTGCGCACCACGCTGCCCGGCAAGATCGTGTCGGCCCACGAGAACAAGAAGCGCTGGAAGGATATCTATACGGCGGGCCACGGCGTGGGGAACATCGACGACATCCCCGCCGCTGCCGAGCTCTGCCGCCGCCTGATCGCCCAGTACAAGGAGGCCAAGCAGAGCCTGGGGCGGGTCGCCGCGTGAGCGTACCCAAGATTTCGCATCGACCGACTGGGCAAGACTTTCGGCGAAGACGCAGCACAAGTGCGCGCGCTCCAGGACTTCACTCTTACGGTGAATGACGGCGAGTTCGTCTGCCTGGTGGGCCCAAGCGGCTGCGGCAAGACCACGGCGCTGCGCATCGTGGCGGGCTTGGAGAAGCCCGGCAGCGGCACGGTCGAGATCGTGCGCGAGCCCGGCTCGCAGCGGCCGCAGAACGCCATGGTGTTCCAGGAGCACGGCCTGTTCCCCTGGATGACGGTGGCCGAGAACGCCGGCTACAGCCTCGAGATGCGTGGCGTCGGCAAGGCCGAGCGGGCTCAGCGCGTGGCGCCCTTCCTCGAGATGATCGGGCTGACGAGGTTTCGCGACCACTATCCGCAGCAGCTCTCCGGCGGCATGCGCCAGCGCGTCAGTCTGGCGCGCGCCCTGGTGGCCGATCCCGAGATCCTGCTGATGGACGAGCCGTTCGCCGCGCTCGACGCGCACAACAAGCTGATCCTGCAGGAAGAGCTGCTGCGCATCTGGGAAGGCTCCGCCAAGACCGTGCTGTTCATCACCCACGCCATCGACGAGGCGATTGCGCTCGGCGACCGCATCGTGGTGATGACCGCCCAGCCCGGCCGCATCAAGGCGATCGTTCCGGTGGATTTTCCGCGGCCGCGCTCGGCCGTCGAGCTGCGCGGCGATCCGCGCTTCGGCGCCCTGCAGCTCTCGATCTGGCGCATGCTCGAGGACGAGGTTCGCACCGCACGCCTGCAGGCGGAGGGACAGCGGCGATGAGCCCGGTCAACCAGGAGCGCGCCCTCACCATCCTGTCGCCGCTGGCGGCGCTGGTCGTCTGGCAACTGGCGAGCGATGCCGGCCTGGTCAACCAGCGCTACGTGCCCTCGCCGGTGCGCATCGCCGAAGCCGGCTGGGCGCTCGCCGTCTCCGGCCAGCTCGAGCTGCACATCTACGCCACGCTGCGCCGCCTGGTGGCAGGCTTCATTCTGGGCGCCGTGCCGGGCGTGCTGCTGGGCATCGTCATGGGGTTGAATCGATGGGTGCGCGCCGCGCTCGATCCGCTGGTGGCGGCGTTCTATCCCATTCCCAAGATCGCCCTGCTGCCGCTCCTGATGCTGCTGTTTGGCCTGGGCGATTCGTCGAAGGCCGCCGTGGTCGCCATGTCGGTCTTGTTCCTGACCGTCATCAACACCACGGTTGGCGTGATGCAGCTCGACCGCATCTATTTCGACGTCGCCCGAAACTACGGCACGCCCTGGTACAAACTTTTCCTGCGCGTGATCCTGCCCGGCGCGCTGCCCACCATCTTCGCCGGCCTGCGCATCAGCCTCGGCGTGTCGCTGGTCGTGCTGGTGAGCGCCGAGTTCGTCGCCACCCGCTCGGGCATCGGCTACCTGATCTGGACCTCGTGGGAGACGCTGGTGGTCGAGAACATGTTCGTCGGCATCATCGTCATCACCATCCTTGGCGTGCTGTCGACGTTTTTGCTGCACGAATTGGAGCGCCGTCTGATACCTTGGCGCGAGAGTTAGAGGTGCTTCATGCGTCGACTGCTGCTGGCCGGCATATTCGGCCTGTGGGCCGCCACTGCATCCGCCCAGCCGATCAAGATCGGCGAACTCGGCATCGTGGCCGATGCGCCGTTCTACATCGCCATTGAAAAGGGCTACTTCGCCGCCGAGAAGCTCGACGTCACGCTCGAGCGCTTCACCTCGGCCGCCCAGGCGACGGCGCCGCTTTCGACCAACCAGATCCAGGTGATCGGCGGCGGCGTCGGTGCTGCGCTCTACAACGCCGCCGCCCGCGACTGGCCGGTGCGCATCGCCATGGCGCGCACGCGCGACTGGCCCGGCTATTCCAGCGACACGCTGATCCTGCGCAACGATCTCAAGGCCTCCGTCACCTCGGCCAAGGACCTCAAGGGCAAGGTCATCGCCATCAACGCGCCGGCCTCGGTCCTGCAATTCATGCTCGGCGCGGTTCATGGAAACGGACGGCCTCAGCATCGCCGACGTGCAGACCATCAACATGGCCTGGCCGAACATGGGTCCGGGGCTGGAGACCAAGGCGATCGACGGCGGCATGGTGGTCGAGCCCTTCGCCGCCCTGTACGCGCAGAAGAATATCGCCTTCCCCTTTCGCCGCGCCGCCGACTTCATGAAGAAGCCGCCGCTCGAGGTCTCGGTGATCCTCTACAGCAAGGCCTGGATGGACAAGCAGCCCGATCAGGCCAAGGCCTTCACGGTGGCTTATCTCAAGGGGGTGCGCGACTACTTCGACGCCATGAAGGGCGGCCCCAAGCGCGCCGAGGTGATCGCGATCTGTGCCAAGTACACCAGCCTCAAGGACAAGGCGTTGTACGACAAGATCCAGTGGAGCTACATGGATCCCAACGCTGAGATCTCGTTCGACGGCCTGCGCGACCAGCAGGACTGGTATGCCAAGCAAGGGTTTGTGTCGCAGAAGGCCAGCATTGAGAATATGGTCGACCGTCGCTTCCTCGACTATGCGCTCGAGAAGCTGGGGCGCGTCGACGACAAGTAGAAAGCAGCGCGATGGTAGAGCCCGTCTCGATCGTTCGTCAGTCCGCGCGCGGCGTCGATTGCGTGCATACCGGCCCCGGCACGCCGGCCGGCCGCTACCTGCGCCAGTTCTGGCAGCCGGTCTATCACTCGGTCGATCTCGCCCAGGGCCGCGCCGTCACCATCCGCATCATGAGCCAGGACTTCACGCTCTATCGCGGCCAGTGCCGGCCAGGCGCACCTGGTCGATGCCCGTTGCCCGCACCGCGGCACCCAGCTCTCGGCCGGCTGGATCGAGGGCGATGCGCTGCGCTGCTTCTATCACGGCTGGAAGTTCTCGCCCGAAGGGCGTTGCGTGGAGCAGCCGGCCGAGGAGAACGCCTTCTGCGACAAG
Source organism: uncultured Alphaproteobacteria bacterium (assembly GCA_963755595.1). Classification (GTDB taxonomy): domain Bacteria; phylum Pseudomonadota; class Alphaproteobacteria; order Reyranellales; family Reyranellaceae; genus Reyranella. The sequence goes on from CAVWKP010000006.1 coordinate 321,297, forward strand.
GTCGCGATCGCAGCCTATCCGGTGCGCGAATATCTCGGCTTCATCTTCGCTTTCATGGGCGAAGGCACGCCGCCGGAGTTCCCGCGCCATCCTGAGTTCGAGCATTTCGACGGCATGGTCGAGATCGACTCCTACAGCCGCGATTGCAACTACTTCCAGAATGTCGAGAACGCGCTCGACATGAGCCATATCGGCTTCGTGCATGCCGACAACGCGGCGGTGTTCAAGGGCGTCGGCCTCGGCCGTTCGCTCGATACCGAGGAATCGAGCTGGGGCATCACCTACGGCTTCACCCGCTCAGACGGCGCCCGCCGCGTGCAGCAGTTCGGCATGCCCAACATGTTCTACCTGACGGCACTGCCGACCGATCCCGACATCGGCTGGCAGGAGTCGCTGTTCTGGTGGGTGCCGATCGACGATCTGCGGCACATGCAGTTCAGCCTGCATCGCGTGCCGGCGCAGGGTGCCACGGCCGAGCGCCTGCACGCCCGCCGCCAGGCGCGGCGCAGCGCGATCACGATCGCCCACCAGCCGCTGGCGCGTGACATCCTCGAAGGCCGCGCGCGCATGGCCGAGGTCGACAAGACCAAGGTCGATCTGGTGCGCCTGCAGGATGACGTGGCGCAAATGGGCCAGGGGCTGATCGCCGACCGCGACGGTGAACACCTTGGCCGTGGCGACATCGGCGTGATCGCCATCCGCCGCCTGTGGACGCGCGAGATCGGCGCCTTCCTGAAGGGCCAGCCGACCAAGAACTGGAAGCGCGATGCCTCGATCGTGCCGCGCGCCTGGGGCCTCGCCGGCAATCCCGCCCGCATCGGCGGTGACGGCATGGGCACCACCCGGGTCGCCGACGTGATCGACGTGCGCCCGCATGTCGAGATCGCCGAACAGCTCAAGGCGCTGCACGCCCCGCTGAAATGAGAGCGCACTGACATGAGACAGGGCGAGCGCACGCCGCAGCCCGGCCCGCAACTCACGCTCGCCGAACGCGATCGCCGCTATGCCGGCCTGCGTGCGCTCATGGAACAGCGGGGCTTCGATGCCATCGTGGTCGGCAGCTTCCAGGGCCGCGAGCGGCTGGAATCCTACCTGATCGACGATTTCCTCGACGCCGTCGTCGTACTGCCGGCCAAGAGCGAGCCCGTGCTGTTGGCCTTCGGCGGCTCGCGCATCAGCCGCATCCACGAAAGCGAGCGGCGTGGCTTTGCGCCGTGGGTCAAGGACGTGCGGATGAGTGCGGGCGGCGCCAAGGTCGCGGAGGTGCTGAAGGAACGGGGACTGGCACGCGGCTGCATCGGGCTGGTCGGCTTCGGTCCTACGGCGCCGGGCGAGATGGAGGGCCTGCTGCCACTCGGCTTCCACACCAACCTCGTGAAGGCGCTGCCGGAGGCTTCGATCGGTGATTTCACGCTCGCCTTCACCGACTTCATGCTGGTGAAGAGCGCCGAGGAGATCCCGCTGCTGCGCTTCGCGGCGCGCGTGAGCGAAGAAGCCTGCCGCGTCATGATGGAGGTGGCGCGGCCGGGCGTCAGCGAGGCGCTGGTCTATGCCGAGACGGTGCGCGAGATCCATCGCTGGGGTTGCGATCTCCGCTATCCCTTCTTCAGCCTGCAGTCGGGCAGGGACAATATCGGCTGGGGCGTGCCGCGCTGGAGCGTGCGCGCCGAGCCGCCGCGCATTCTCCAGGCCGGCGACCTGGTACAGGCCGAGATCCACACCTGCTATGGCGGCCAGGAAGGCCAGGTGCAGATGTCGGTGGCCCTCGATCCGGTCGACGGCGTGGTGCGCCGACTCGAGGAGGTGGCGCGCGAATCCTATGAGGCTGGCCTCGCCGCCATAAGACCCGGCGTCACCTTCGCCTCGGTGGTGCAGGCGATGGAGAAGCCGATCGCCAAGGCCGGCTGCTGGAGCAAGACGCCGCTGCTGCACACCCTCACCTTCGGCGCGACCGGCTTCACGCCGGTCAATCGCGAGCAATTGAAGGGCACACGCGAGGAGGCAATCGAAGGCAACGCCCGCCCCGGCATCCGCCGCGGCGAGCTGGTGCTGAAGGAAGGCATGGGGCTGGAGATCGAGCCCAATGCCTGCCTCGGCATGGTGCGGGTCAACATCGGCGCCGGCGTCCTGGTGACGTCGCGCGGTGCGGAAGAATTGAACGAGTTGCCGACGCGCGTGCGGCACGTCCGCTAGCGTCCTCCCCTGCCCTGCTCTAGGCTTTGCGCCGCTGCTGGGGAGGGTGCGTGAAGACCAAGGCTGCCGTTTGCTACCAGGCCGGCAAGGAACTCGAGATCGAGACGGTCGATCTCGACGGGCCGAAGTTCGGCGAGGTGCTGGTCGAGATCAAGGCATCCGGCGTCTGCCACACCGACGAGTTCACGCGCTCCGGCGGCGATCCGGAGGGCCTCTTCCCGGTGATCTTCGGCCACGAGGGCGCGGGCGTCGTGGTCGATGTCGGGCCAGGCATCGTGTCGCTGAAGAAGGGCGACCACGTGATCCCGCTCTACACGCCCGAATGCCGCGCCTGCAAAAGCTGCCTCTCGGGCAAGACCAACCTCTGCACCGCGATCCGCGGCACGCAAGGCCAAGGCGTAATGCCCGACGGCACCTCGCGCTTTTCGCTTAAAGGCGCGAAGATCCATCACTACATGGGCTGTTCGACCTTCTCGAACTTCACCGTGCTGCCCGAGATCGCGCTGGCGAAAATTCGCCCCGACGCGCCGTTCGACAAGGTCTGTTACATCGGCTGCGGCGTGACCACGGGCATCGGCGCGGTCATCAATACCGCCAAGGTCGAAGCGGGCGCCAACGTCGTGGTGTTCGGCCTGGGCGGCATCGGGCTGAACGTCGTGCAGGGCGCGCGCCTGGTGGGCGCCAACATGATCGTGGGCGTCGACCTCAATCCGGCGCGCGAGGCGCTGGGCCGCAAATTCGGTATGACCCACTTCGTCAATCCGAAGGAGATCGGCGGCAAGGACCTGGTGGCCCATCTCGTCGAGCTGACGGACGGCGGCGCGGATTATTCCTTCGAATGCGTCGGCAACACCCAGCTGATGCGCCAGGCGCTGGAATGCTGCCATCGCGGCTGGGGCAAGTCGGTGATCATCGGCGTCGCCGGCGCGGGCCAGGAAATCTCGACGCGTCCGTTCCAGCTGGTGACCGGCCGGCAATGGATGGGCACGGCGTTCGGCGGCGCCAAGGGGAGGCGCGACGTGCCGAAGATCGTCGACTGGTACATGGACAAGAAGATCGACATCGATTCGCTGATCACGCACGTGATGCCGGTCGAGAAGATCAACGACGCCTTCCATCTCATGCACGAGGGCAAGTCGATCCGCAGCGTCGTGACCTTCTAGGAGGATCCATGCGCAAACTCGGCAACGCCACGATCGAGAAAGTCGAGGAGATCTGCGGGCCGGGCTTCAGGCCCACGCGCATGTTCCCGAAGTTCAACCAGGAAGCCTTCGATGCCCAGAAGGGCTGGATGGTGCCCGAGCATGTCGAGCCCGGCAGCGACCGCCTGGTGGGCAGCGTGCACACCTGGATCGTCAAGACGCCCAGGCACACCATCCTGATCGACACCTGCCTCGGCAATCACAAGCAGCGCACCAATCCCGGCTGGCGCAATCTCGACACGCCGTTCCTCAATCGGCTGAAGGCCTGCGGCTGCGATCCCAATTCGGTCGACCTGGTGATGTGCACGCACCTGCATGTCGATCACGTCGGCTGGAACACCAAGCTCGAGAACGGCCGCTGGGTGCCGACCTTCCCCAACGCGAAGTACCTGTTCGCCAAGCGCGAGTACGCGCACTGGGAGAAGCGAGCGCAAGGAGCAGGGCGAAGGCAAGGTGAATGACGGCTCGTTCGACGATTCGGTGCTGCCCATCGTCGAGGCCGGCAAGGCCGTGATGATCGACAGCGATCACCAGCCCGACCCGATGCTCACCATAAAAGACTATCCCGGCCACACGCCGGGCTCGATCGCAATCAATCTCAGGGACGGGGCCGCGCAGGCCTGCTTCTCGGGCGACATCATGCATCACCCGATCCAGGTCTATCACCCCGACTGGTCGAGCCAATTCTGCACCGACCAGGACCTGTCGGCGAAATCGCGGCGGCGGCTGCTCGAGGATTGCGTCGGCGAGTAACGCGCTGCTCTGCCCGGCTCACTTCCCTGGTGCCAACGCCGGCTACATCAAACGGGCGATGGTCCCAGGAGCCAACGCCGTTCCCAAGATCGAATGGGAGTCGCGAAATGAAAGGACCTGAGGACGATCCCGGCCTGAAGGACAAAGTCGCCATCGTGTCGGGCGGCGGCGCCAAGGACGACGGTATCGGCAACGGCCGCGCCGCGGCGATCCTGCTGGCGCGCGCCGGCACCCGGGTGGTGGTGGCCGATCTCGACCTCAAGCTCGCCGAGCGCACCGTCGAGATGATCAAGGCCGAGGGCGGCCATGCCGTCGCCCATGCCGGCGACGTCACCAAGGAGGCCGAGTGCAAGCGGCTGGTCGACGCCGCCGTCGATCACTGGGGCAGGCTCGATTTCCTCGACAACAATGTCGGCATCGGCAGCCGCGGCAGCGTGATCGACGAGAAGCCCGAGGAATATCGCCGCGTCATGCAGGTCAATGTCGAGACGATGTTCCTGCTCTCCAAGCACGCCATTCCCGCCATGATCAAGACGGCCAAGGGCGGCTCGATCGTCAACATCTCGTCGATCTCGGCGCTCAGGCCGCGCGGCCTCACGACCTACACGGTTTCCAAGGCGGCGGTGATCGGGCTCACCCAGGCGATGGCGGTCGACCACGGCAAGGACCACATCCGCGTCAACTGCATCTGCCCGGGGCCGATGTACACGCCGATGGTCTATGCGCGCGGCAACACCCGCATGAGCGATGCCGCGCGCGCCCAGCGCGCCAAGGCCTCGGTGCTGAAGATCGAGGGCACCGGCTGGGACATCGGCCATGGCGTGCGCTTCCTGATGAGCAACCATGCCCGCTACATCACCGGCCAGGTGCTCGTGATCGACGGCGGCGTGACCCTGCAAGGCCCCGAACGCGATTCAGAAGGATAATCCATGGCCCGCCTGCCCTACCTCGAACCCGATCAAGTCGCGCCCGAGTATCGCGACATGCTGAAGCGCAACACCAACCTGCACAAGCTGCTGGTCAACTCGCCCGACATGGCCGGGCCTTCAACGGCGTCGGCAACTTCATCCGCTTCAAGAGCAAGCTCGATCCGCGCCTGCGCGAGCTCGCCATCCTGCAGGTCGGCTGGCTGGAGAAGTCGGAGTACGAATTCACCCATCACGTGAAGATCGGCAAGGAGTTCGGCGTCACCGACGAGGACATCCAGGGGCTGTTCGCCGAGACCGAGGGCAAACCCTCCAAGCTCGAACCGCTGGTCAAGGCGATCCTCAAGGGCGCGCGCGAGATGACGCGCAACATCGGCATGTCGGAGGCGACCTTCGCCGAGATCAAGCAGCATCTCAGCAACGAGCACATGACCGACCTGGTGCTGACCATCGCCTTCTACTGTGCCGTGGTCCGCGTGCTCGCCACCATGAAGATCGACAACGAGCCCTATTACAAGGAAGTGCTGAAGCAGTATCCGATCCCGGGAGTGTCGCTGACATGCGCCTGAAAGACAAAGTCGCGATCGTCGTCGGCGCGGGCCAGAGCCCGGGCGAAGGGATCGGCAACGGCCGCGCCACGGCGCTGACCTTCGGGCGCGAGGGCGCCAAGGTGCTGTGCGTCGACAACCGGCTGGAGTCGGCTCAGGAGACCGCCGACATGATCGCCAAGAAACAGGGCACCGCAGTCGCCTTCAAGGCCGACGTCACCAAGGACGCCGACATCAGGAAGATGGTGGCCGAAGCGATGGGCCGCTGGGGCCGCATCGATATCCTGCACAACAATGTCGGCGTGTCGCTCTCCGGCGGCGACGCCGAGCTCGACAAGATCACCGAGGAGGCGTTCGACCGCTGCGTGGCGATCAACCTCAAGAGCTGCATCCTGGCGGCCAAGCACGTGATCCCGATCATGCGCCAGCAGAAGAGCGGCGCCATCATCAACATTTCCTCTATGGCGGTGATCACGACTTATCCCTACGTCGCCTACAAGGCGACGAAAGCCGCGATGGTCAGCTTCACCGAGCAGCTCGCCTACCAGAACGCCCAGTACGGCATCCGCGCCAACGTCATCCTGCCCGGCCTGATGAACACGCCGATGGCCGTCGATACGCGGGCGCGCGAGTTCAAGAAGAGCCGCGCCGAGGTCGAGGCCCAGCGCGACGCCCAGGTGCCGCTGCGCCAGAAGATGGGCACCGGCTGGGACGTGGCGAACGCCGCGCTATTCCTCGCCTCGGACGAGGCGAACTTCATCACCGGCGTGACCTTGCCTGTCGATGGCGGGGCGAGCGTGCGGCGCGGCTGAGGCATGGTCTTTGCGTACGCGAGCAACAAGTATGAAAGGGACTCAGATGATTGGACGGATATTCGATCGCCGCGCTGCCGGCGCTGGTCATCTCGGGCGCCGCCCTCGCCCAGGACGCCGACCATCCCAAGGACAAGCCGCTGGTCGTCGGCTCCGACTTCGGCGTGGCGCCGTGGATGGTGCGCGGCGCCGCGGGGCCGGAAGGCTTCGGCGTCGACATGATCAAGGAAGTCGCCAAGCGCATCGGCCGGCCGGGCGTGGAGATCGTCGACATCAATTTCTCCGGCCTGTTCGCCGCGCTGTTCTCCAAGCGCATCGAGTTCACCGTCAATCCGCTCAACATCACCGCCGAGCGCGCCGAGACGATGCTCTACACCGAGCCGTTCTTCGCCACCGGCAACGGCTTCCTGATCCGTGCCGCCGACGAGATGAAGGGCTTCGAGGACCTCAAGGGCAAGCAGCTCGCGGTCAATCGCGGCACCATCTCCGACACCTGGGCCACCGCCAACGCCGAGAAATACGGCTTCGAGGTGCAGCGCTACGACACCTTCCCCGACTCCGTGCAGGCGGTGATCACCAGCCGCGCCTTCACGGCGCTGAACGAGATCCCGACCACCGTCTATGCCGCCAGCCAGAACAAGGCGATCAAGGTCGGCTTCAAGGACTATCAACGGCCGCAACTTCGGCTACGCCTTCCGGCTCGAGAGCACGGCCTACCGCAACACGGTCGAGAGGCGATCGAGTGCATGAAGCTCGACGGCACGCTCGCGAAGCTGCACGAGAAATGGTACGGCTCGCCGGCCGATCCGGGCTCGTCGATCAACACCATCTTCCTCGGCTACGGCCCGCCGGGCTTCAAGGGCTACGAGCTCACGCCGCACGTGCTCGCCTGCAAGTAGGCGGGCTGGCCGCTGTCGACCATGGGCCCGCTGGCCGACAATTTCTTCAATCCGCAGATCCTGGCCCAGTACGGCCCGTCCATCCTGGGCGGGTTCTGGGTCACCGTCGAAGTGGCGCTGCTCACCATCCTGATGGGCGTGGCGAGCGGCCTGGTGCTCGCCGATCGTGCGCGCGATCAATGGAAGCCGGCCGACATCGCGATCATGGTCTTCGTCGACATCTTCCGCACCCTGCCGCAGCTCGTCATCATCGTGTTCATCTATTTCGGCCTGCCCTATGCCGACATCCAGCTCTCCCCTTCGCCGCCACCGCGCTGGCGCTCGGCGCGGTGCTGGCGGCCTTCGCCACCGAGATCTTCTGGGCCGCCATCCAGGCCGTGCCGGCAGGCCAGTGGGATGCCGCGCGCTCGCTGGGGCTGGGCTTCTTCCGCATCCTATTGCTCGTGATCCTGCCGCAGGCGATCCGCATCGCCATGCCGCTGCTCACCAACCGCGCCATCGCCATCACCAAGGGCACGGCGCTCGGCACCGCCGTGTCGCTGCCCGAGCTGCTGGGCCGCGCGCAGAGCGCCATGGCGATCGCCGCCAACCCCTCGCCGCTCACCCTGGCCGCCGCGCTCTACCTCGTGTTCTTCGTGCCTTTGGTCGTCGCCAGCCGCTGGATCGAACGCGCGCTGGCCCGACCTGCGGAGGCACTGACATGGAAGCCCTCAAGCTATTCCTCGACAATTTCGCCGACTGGGATTCGCTTCGTGCGCATCTGGCCGCTGCTGTGGCAGGGCCTGCAGCTCACCGCTCTGCTCGCCGTCGTCACCGTGCCCATCGCCATCGCCGTCGGCCTGCTGATCGCCGTGGTCTACAGCTTCCACCACAAGTGCGCTGAACCTCGCGCTGCTGGTCTGGATCGACCTCTTCCGCTCCTTCCCGGTGCTCGTGCTGCTGATCCTGATCTTCTACGGCCTGCCGTTCCTCGGCCTGACGCTTGCCGAGCTTCGCCGCCTGCGTGCTGGCGCTCACGCTCAACAATTCGGGCTACTATGGCGAGATCTTCCGCGCCGGCATCGAATCGGTGCCGCCCGGCCAGCGCGAGGCGGCGCGGGCGCTCGGGCTCCATCCCCTGCACGTCATCTTCCTGGTCATCCTGCCGCAGGCCATCGCCCGCGTGGCTGGCGCCACTGGCCTCCAATTCGCTCGAGCTGGTCAAGACCACCTCGATCGCCTCCCTGGTGGCGCTGCCCGAGCTGCTGCGCTCGGCCCGCGTCGCGCAGGAGCAGACTTACAATCCGACGCCGCTCACCGCGGCGGCCGTGATCTTCTTCGTGCTGCTTGTTGCCCTTCGCGCGCTGGGTTGCCCGGCTGGAGCGCGACATGCTGATGAGGCAGAGATGAAGCGTCTCGCAGGCAAGACTGCGCTGATCACCGGCGCTTCCTCGGGCATCGGCCGGGCCATCGCCAAGAGGTTCCACGACGAGGGCGCGACCCTCCTGCTGATGGACGTCACCGAGCAAGTGGTCGAGGGCGGCGAGCCGACACATAAAATCCTGAACGTGCCGTTCTTCCGGGGCGACGTGTCGCGCGAGGCCGACGTCGAGGAGGCGGTGCGCCGCGCCGCTGAGCCGACCGGCCGACTCGACATCGTGGTCAACGACGCCGTCATCCGGGTCGGCAAGAAGCTCACCGATACCAGCCTCGACGAATGGAACCGCGTGATGGCGGTCAACGTCACCGGTGTCTTCCTGATGTGCCGTGCCGCGGTGCGCAAAATGCTCGGCCAGGAGATCCGCAACGAAGCGCGCGGGCGCATCGTCAACATCTCCTCCCAGCACGGCATGATCGCCTCGCCCGAGGACTGCTCCTACGGCGTCTCGAAGTCGGCCGTGGTCTACCTGACCCGCCAGATCGCTGCCGACTACGGCCGGGACAGCATCATCTGCAACGCCGTCGCGCCGGGCAAAATCCTCACCGGCAAGGGTGGCCGCGCCATCGAGCCGCGCTGGATCGACTACAGCCACGCCCGCACGCCCCTGCCTCGGCTCGGCCGCTCGGAGGACGTCGCCAATGCGGCGCTCTTCCTCGCCTCGGACGAAGCGAGCTTCATCACAGGTGAAAACCTGATGGTCGATGGCGGCTGGATGGCAAGCTAGAGCGGAATGGGCTGTAACGAATG